>JAURWY010000032.1 GCA_030654695.1 Polaromonas sp. | reverse complement strand
TAAACCGCCGTCCGTCATCAACTTCTTGGCGCTGATGGAGTTCACCCAGTTTTTGAGCCAAACCTTCAGCACCACCACCATCAGCCAGTACATGGTGGCGGTGCGCAAGGTGCTCTCTTACGCCGTCGCCATTGGTGAGTTGGACAAGCTGCCAGAGTTTCCGAAGATCAAGATCGTCACCACGCCGCGCGGCGCCTTCACGCCCAGCGAGTACTGGAAGATCATCCGCACCGCAAGGCGCTTGAGCGGCCAGCAGTACCCGGCCAGCGCTGACGAAATCCGAGCGAGTTACAAAATCCGCGTCGCCGAGCAGCGCATGCCGCCCGACCTAGCCCGGGCGATTGCCTTCATGCTCAACAGCTTCATTCGCCCGAGTGACCTCAAAACCCTGAAACACCGCCACGTCGAGATCGTGCGGGCCAACAACACCTATTTGCGTTTGACGCTGCCCGAGACCAAGAGCCACGGCCGGCCCATCGTCACTTTGCAGCCTGCCGTGCGCTGCTACCAGCAAATCTGCAAACACCAAGCCACGACCGGCCACGGCGCAGCAGACGACTATTTGTTCTTGCCCGCCCTGCAAGACCGCAACTACGCGCACTGGGTGTTGAACTTTCACTTCAACTGGATCCTGGCGCAAACAGGCCTGAAGATGGGCCCCCACGGCCAGCCACGCAGCCTGTACAGCCTGCGGCACTCGTCGATCACCTTCCGGTTGCTCTACGGTCAGGGGATTGACTTGCTGACGTTGGCGCGCAATGCCCGGACCAGCGTAGAAGTCATCAACACGCACTACGCCAGTACCGTCACCGGCGAGCAAAACATCGCGCTGCTGCAGAGTCGGAGGACAAGGGTGGGGGTGTAGGGGAGGGAACCGGGGATGGATTGCCGCGCGTAGCTTGCAATGCCGAACAGTGGCGCTCGCATAGGCGCGGGGGCAATCGCAAAGTTGGGACGTTCGTTTGAGTAAGGTCACTCCGGTTGAGCTCCGATTTGTCGCTCTCCAATACGATAATTACGAAATGAACCAACTTGACGCACTCAAACAATTCACGACCGTGGTGGCTGACACCGGCGACTTCAAACAGCTCAGCCAGTTCAAGCCGCAGGACGCGACGACCAATCCGTCGTTGATCCTGAAGGCTGTGCAAAAAGCTGAATACCAGCCGCTGCTCAAAGACGTCGTTGAGCGCTTTCGGGGTCAGCCGCTGGACGAGGTGATTGACCGTTTGCTGGTGCGTTTTGGCGGCGAGATTTTGGCTATCATCCCGGGCCGCGTGTCGACCGAGGTGGATGCACGACTGAGCTTTGACACTGCCGCCACAGTGGCGCGCGGCAAGCGGCTGATCGCCCTTTACAAGGCCGAAGGTATTTCGGCGGATCGCGTGCTGATCAAAGTGGCGGCCACGTGGGAAGGCATTCAGGCCGCCGCCGAGCTGGAGCGCGCTGGCATTCACACCAACCTGACTTTGCTGTTTTCTTTTTGCCAAGCAGTGGCTTGCGGCCAAGCCAAGGTGCAGCTGATCTCGCCTTTTGTCGGGCGCATTTATGACTGGTACAAAAAATCAGCCGGCGCCACGTGGGTCGAGGCCGACAAGGCGGGCGCCCATGACCCCGGCGTGCAGTCGGTGCGCGAAATCTACAACCACTATAAAAAGTTTGGCATCGCCACCGAAGTCATGGGCGCGAGCTTTCGCAATGTCGGGCAGATCACGGCGCTGGCCGGCTGCGACTTGCTGACCATCAGCCCGGAGTTATTGGCGCAGTTGGCCGCGACTGACGCGCCGCTGCTGCGTGCGCTGGACGCTGACGCCGCCAAGGCGTTGGATTTGCCGAACGTGCAGTTTGACGAAGCGGGTTTTCGCTTCGCCCTGAACGAAGACGCGATGGCCACAGAAAAACTCGCTGAAGGCATTCGCGCTTTTGCCGCCGACGCCGTCAAACTTGAGCAACTGATGCTGGCTGCATGACGGCCCCATTGGCGGCCACGCGTTGCGACCGCACGGCCGCTTGGGCCGCCTTGCAGGCGCACTTTGCAGCGGAGGGTGAGGGCTTTGATGTGCGTCAGGCGTTCGCCGCTGACGCCGCAGATACATCCCTAGGCGCAAAACGGTTTGCCAACTTCAGCCAGCAAGCACCGCACGTTTTTGCTGATCTGTCTAAAAACCTGATCGATGAACAAACGGAAAGTTTGCTGCAAACCTTGGCCCAACAATGCGGCTTAGAGGCGCAGCGCGACGCCATGTTTGCGGGTGAAAAAATCAACACCACCGAGCAGCGCGCCGTCATGCATTTTTTGCTGCGGCAACCCGCGCAGCAGGCAGGCGACCAGCCGCAACCGTGGCATGAGGCATTGGCGCAAGTGCACAGCACGCTGTCGGCCATGCTGGCGTACGCCGAGCAGGTACGGGCTGACGAGCGCATCACCGACGTCGTCAACATCGGCATTGGCGGCTCAGATTTGGGGCCACAAATGGCGGTGCTGGCATTGGCCGAATTCTCGATTCCGGGCAAGCGCTTTCACTTTGTCTCGAATGTCGATGGCCATGAGTTGGCTGGCATTTTGAGTCAGTTGGACGCTGAAAAAACACTTTTTTTAGTGGCGTCTAAGACCTTCACCACCACCGAGACCATGACCAACGCGCTGTCGGCCAAGCGTTGGTTTGAAGCGCAACTGGGCGCTGCCGCAGCACCGAAAATCGCACGTCATTTTGCAGCGCTGACGACCAATGTGGCGGCGGCGCAGGCCTTTGGCATCAGCTCCACCTTTGGTTTTTGGGACTGGGTCGGCGGGCGCTACTCGCTGATGTCGGCGATTGGTTTGCCTTTGGCCATCAGCATTGGAGCAGTTGGGTTCAAGGAATTTTTGGCTGGCGCACACGCCATGGACGAGCACTTTCGCACCGCGCCTGCTGCGCGCAATGTGCCGATCCGGCTCGGCTTGCTCGACGTTTGGTACCGCAACTTTCATGGATTCAGCAGCCGCAGTTTGGCGCCCTACCACAGCGCTTTGCAGCGCTTGCCGGCGTACTTGCAGCAATTGGAGATGGAGAGCAACGGCAAGCGCGTTGACCGCACTGGTGCGGCCTTGCCTTTTGATACCGCGCCGGTGCTGTGGGGCGAGCCCGGCACCAACGGTCAGCACGCCTATTTTCAGATGCTGCACCAAGGCACAGACGTCGTGCCAGTGGAGTTTGTCGCGGTCAAAAAAGCCACGCACAGCTTGCTGGGACATCACGACAAGTTACTCGCCAATGTGCTTGCGCAGGCGCAAGCCTTGATGCTCGGTCAGGTTGACGCCGGTGGCCACCGCCACTTTCCGGGCAATCGGCCGAGCACGTTTTTGCTGCTCGACGAACTCACGCCGGCCAGCTTGGGTGCCTTGATCGCCTTGCAAGAACACCGCGTTTTTGTCAGTGGCGCGATTTGGGGCATCAACAGTTTTGACCAATGGGGCGTTGAGCTGGGCAAGATGCTGGCGAAAGACGTTGAGGCGCGCTTGGCCAGTGGTGAGGTGAGCGGGCTGGATGCGTCGACAGCCGGGTTGCTGCAAAAACTGCGAGCCTGATCTGTTTGATCTGAATCAAACAATGCTTTGAGTCAGCCCCCTAGAATCCGCGAATCTTGCCGTTTGTTGCAGGGTTTCGGAGGCACAGGCGAGATGACACATTTTTCTTTGGCGCCGGCTGCGCGCCAATTCTTGCTGGCCTTGGCTTGTTGCTCTTCATGGGCGGCCTCAGCGGCCAGCCCTTTGGCGTTGTGGCCGACGGTTCCGTTCATTCGCGGCCAAGACTTGTGCCAATTCCAAGACGCCTATGGCAAGAGCCGCAACGAGTTGTCAATGGACATGGCGCACCGGCTCAAAGACTTGTTCGATGCCGGCTTGGCGTCGGCTGATGCGGTCGGGATTCTGCTGGTGATTGACGGTTTGATCGACAAAAATCGCCGCTTGGCAACGTCAGGCTTGGGCATGGATGTGACGCTTGAAGCCAGCTTGAAGGCGGCTATTGATGGGTTTTACCGAAAGATCAACCCGAAAGAGAAAAAACTGCAGTTCGTCAACCCAGCGCCTCTGTTGGATTTGTTGCGTGACTTGCGAACAGAAAAACGCCAAGGCTCATTGAGCCTCAGCCAACTGTCGAAGATCTCGGGTTTCGCTTGGGGGACGTACACCTACAGTCCGGGTTGCCGCGGCGACATCATGGCGACGATTCATGTCGAGTTGGCGAATGGCAGCAACTTTAGTTTTTTGGCGCAGGGTCGTCCAGAATCGGTGATGGCGTCCGTCGGCGCGCAGATGTTTGAGTTTTTTCAGCGTACCCAGTTTCCCTCGGTGGTCCGCATGGGGGCGAAGTCTTTGACGCTGGTGGGTGCGCCGGGTTCTCCTATTGGCGTTGCGCCATCACCAGTGGTTGCGCAAAGCGCCTGTGTCATGAGTCAGGCGCGCTTGCCGTCGTTTGAAGAATATGAGTTTCTGTCCGCATTGGGCGACTGGAATGGCGGTGTCTCACTCGACCATCAGTTGTGGGCCTTGGCAGACAACCACATTCTGGCGCCTGACCTCAGAAATCCATCGCCAATTCGTCATCCGGAAGATGTGAATTCGACAGAAATTTACTATTACTGCGTGAAGTAAATGCACAAAGAAAAACCCCCGCAGGGCTTGCGCCTTGCGGGGGTTTTATGTGGTCAGTTGCCGGTAAGGGCAACCGGGCCGGGCAATTACATGCCCATGCCGCCCATACCGCCCATGCCGCCCATGTCGCCGCCGCCCATGCCGCCTGCGGGTGCGTCGTCTTTGGCAGACTCAGCGACCATGCATTCGGTTGTCAGCATCAGCGAAGACACAGAGGCTGCGTTTTGCAGAGCCGTGCGGGTCACTTTCGTTGGGTCCAGAATACCCATTTCGATCATGTCACCGTAGGTGTCGTTGGCTGCGTTGAAGCCGTAGTTGCCTTTACCGGCAAACACAGCAGCCACAACAACAGAAGCTTCGCCACCAGCGTTGTAAACGATCTCGCGCAAAGGCGCTTCGATGGCTTTCAACACCAGCTTGATGCCGGCGTCTTGGTCAGCGTTGTCGCCTTTGATGACGCCAGCCGTTTGCTTGGCGCGCAGCAATGCAACGCCGCCGCCAGCCACAATGCCTTCTTCCACAGCTGCGCGGGTCGCGTGCAGGGCGTCTTCAACGCGGGCTTTTTTCTCTTTCATTTCGACTTCGGTGGCAGCGCCAACCTTGATCACGGCAACACCGCCGGCCAGCTTGGCCACGCGCTCTTGCAGTTTTTCACGGTCGTAGTCAGACGTGGCTTCTTCGATCTGAACGCGCACTTGCTTGACGCGGGCTTCGATGTCAGCAGCAGCACCAGCACCGTCGATGATGATGGTGTTTTCTTTGCCCACTTCGATGCGCTTGGCAGAACCGAGGTCAGCCAGAGTCACTTTTTCGAGCGACATGCCAACTTCTTCAGCGATGACTTTGCCGCCGGTCAGGATGGCGATGTCTTCGAGCATGGCTTTGCGGCGATCGCCAAAACCTGGGGCCTTGACAGCCACAACTTTCAAGATACCGCGCAGGGTGTTGACCACCAAAGTAGCCAAGGCTTCGCCTTCGACTTCTTCAGCCACGATCAGCAGTGGACGGCCAGCTTTAGCGACTTGTTCCAAGGTAGGCAGCAGGTCACGGATGTTGCTGATTTTCTTGTCGTACAGCAGCACAAACGGGTTGTCCAGCAAAGCAGCTTGCTTTTCTGGGTTGTTGATGAAGTACGGGCTGAGGTAGCCGCGGTCAAACTGCATGCCTTCAACGACTTCCAGCTCGGACTCGAGGGACTTGCCGTCTTCAACGGTGATGACGCCTTCTTTGCCGACTTTGTCCATGGCGTCAGCAATGATCTTGCCGATGGTTTCGTCAGAGTTGGCAGAGATCGAACCGACCTGTGCGATTTCTTTCGATGTGGTGGTGGCTTTGGATGCTTTCTTCAGCTCAGCAACCAGGGCCGAGACGGCCTTGTCGATGCCGCGCTTCAGGTCCATCGGGTTCATGCCGGCAGCAACGTACTTCATGCCTTCGTGAACGATGGCTTGAGCCAGAACGGTAGCCGTCGTGGTGCCGTCACCAGCGATGTCGGAGGTCTTGGAAGCGACTTCCTTGACCATCTGCGCACCCATGTTTTGCAGCTTGTCTTTGAGTTCGATTTCTTTAGCGACGGAAACACCGTCTTTGGTCACGGTAGGGGCGCCGAAAGAGCGCTCCAGCACGACGTTACGGCCTTTAGGTCCGAGGGTAACTTTGACGGCGTTGGCCAGGATGTTGACACCCTCGACCATGCGTGCGCGGGCTTCGCCGCCGAAAATGACGTCTTTTGCTGCCATGTTTAATTCTCCAAAATCTAGTTAAAAAGATCGATCAAGATTTCTTGATCAGTTGGGGACCGAGCTGCGGGGGCTTTGCCGTCCGCAGGTCCGTCCCACAAGTTATTTATTTATTTTTCGACAACAGCGAAGAGGTCTTCTTCTTTCATCACCAGCAACTCGTCGCCGTCAACTTTGACCGTCTGGCCGCTGTATTTGCCGAACAAAACGCGGTCACCGACTTTGACGCCGACTGGCTGAAGTTCGCCTTTGTCGTTTTTCTTGCCGGGGCCAACAGCCAAGATTTCGCCTTGATCAGGCTTTTCAGCAGCGCTGTCAGGAATGACGATACCTGAGGCAGTTTTGGTTTCGTTTTCAACGCGTTTGACAATCACGCGATCGTGCAATGGACGAAGTTTCATAGGAGCTCCTTGTTTTGAAACACTGTTTATAAGACATCAAATAAGCACAGCCATTGCACCTTAGCGCAGTGGGTGCTCGCCAACTTTGAGAGTTGAACGCGCCGCAGCAAGTCGGGCAAGCCTTCTCAGGCTTGTTAGCACTCAACTACATCGAGTGCTAATCATAAGGGCGTTTTGGAAAGTTTCAAGGTCTACCGCGGGGCTGAGCCTGAAATTGATGTCGATGCTGTCGTTGTGCTTTGGATCGAGTATCCTTGACTAGATGCATAGTCTGATTCAGAATTGCATCATTTTTGATGCAAATAAGGAGCGCCTCCCATGCGAACCACTGTCACTATCGACGACGCCCTCTACGAAAAAGCCTTGGAAGTGGCCGACACCAACATGGACAAAGCGGACATTTTCCGGGAAGCCTTCAAAACCTTCGTTCGAGTCCAGGCGGCCAAGCGACTTGCCGCGTTAGGCGCTACGGTGCCCGAGATTAAAGATGTCCCGCGCCGCCGCGAGTCCGTCTCGCCATGATTGTGCTCATCGACACCTCGGTGTGGATAGACCACTTCCGAAATGGGAACGCTGCGTTGGTGGCGCTACTCGGGCTAGACCGCGCGTTGACTCACCCGATGGTCAGGCTCGAAATTGCATGCGGAACGCCCCCAGCGCCGCGCATCCAAACACTCAATAACATGGGCCTTTTGCAGCCATGCAATCAAGCGAGCTTGGGTGAGGTCATGGAATTCATCGAGCACGAGAAGCTGCATGGGCTTGGCTGTGGGTTGGTGGACATGGCGCTACTCGCATCCACACTCATCACGCCAGGCGCTGAGTTATGGACGCTTGATAAACGCCTAGCGAACTTGGCCGGGCGTTTTGGCGTAGCTCATCTGCCAACGCTGCATTAGGCCTCGTCGCGAATCCCGTTGCGTAGGATGCCGATGGCGTCGACCTCGATTTCCACCACGTCGCCGGGCTTCATGAAGACTTGCGGGACGCGTTTGTTGCCAACGCCGCCGGGCGTGCCGGTGACGATGACGTCGCCCGCTTCAAGTGGAATGAAGGTCGAGATGTAGGCGATCTGGCGCGGAATGCTGTGGATCATCATGGCCGTGGTGGCGGTCTGCATGACTTGGCCATTGAGGCGGGTTGTCAGCGTCATCAATTGGTTCGGCTTGATCTCGTCGGCCGTCACCATCCAGGGTCCAAAACCACCTGTGCGAAAGAAGTTTTTGCCTGGCGTCCACTGCGAGGTGGCGACCTGCCAGTCGCGGATGCTGCCGTCGTTGTAGCAGCTGTAGCCGGCGATGTGGCTCCAGGCGTCGGCCTCACTGATGCGGCGGCCGCCTTTGCCAATGACGATGGCGATCTCACCTTCGTAGTCTAGCCGGTGTGATTCTGGCGGACGAACGATGTCTTGCCCGTGGGCGACTTGCGACTCGCTCACGCGCAAAAAGAGCGCTGGACTTTCGGTGATTTCGCGGCCGGTTTCGCGCACATGTTCACCATAGTTCAGACCAACGCAAACGATTTTGTTAGGGTTGGGGATGACTGGCAGCAGTGTGAGTTGCGAGAACTTCAGCGTTGGCTTGTGCGTTTTGGCTGCAGCTGCAGCAGCGCCCAACAGGTCAAGCGCGATCAGGGCTTTCAAGTCGGGCGCCTGCGCGCCGAGGATAGGCGTCAGGTCGAGAACGTCGTCACCGTTGACGATGCCGTAGGAAGGGGTGCCCTGATGCAGGAAGCTGATGAGTTTCACGGTGAGAGTCCTTTGAAGAAGATAAAAAAAGAAAAGATGGGGTCAGGAAAATTCAGGGAACGCGTGAGGTGATGTCTTGCGCCGCGCGCGATAGCAATTGCGTCAGTTTAGTCAGATCAATCACGGCCATGCGCGAGACGCTGGTGACCAGCGAAATGGCGCCTAGAATGCGGCCGTCTGCGCGTTGCAGCGGCGCGGCGAGGGCGGCGAGATTGGGTTCCAGTTCACCGTTCGAAAAATAGTGACCGGCCTTGCGGATGGCCGCGTAATACTTGCGGAACTCGCTCCACTCGGTTGGCAGGCCGGCTTGGACAATGTCGCTTTGATGGTCGTCGAAAATTTTGTGCAACTGAGCCGGCGTGAAGCACGACAAGATGGCCTTGGGCGCAGCACCCAGAAACAGCGGACGTGGCCGGCCTCGGCCGTAACTGAGTTTGGCTGGGGTGCTGCCAAACTCGCGGTGGGTGTCCAGCACCTGATGCCCGAACAAGCCCGACATCACGCAGTCGAGCCCGGTTTTTTCGACCAGTTCTGCCATGAAGGGCACGCCGTGTTGCAGCACCGGATCGGCCATGCGGATGTAGTGGTCCAACACGATGATGCGCGGCCCCAAGGTGTAGTGCGAATCGGCGACGCGCTGCAGCAAGCCGGCGTCGACCAGCATCTTCACGTAGCGGTAGCCGGTGGGCAGTGAGACCTTGAGGGCGTCGGTAATGCCCTCGGCTGTCCACGTCAGTTGCTCGTCGGTGAACAGGTCCAGCACGCTCAACATGCGTGACAGGCTGGACATGGATTTCTCGGTCATAAGCTCAGGTCAATGGGGTTGGAGAGTCCATGGGTACAAGCAGGCCGCGACACTGTCCAACTCTGCAGACGTGCGGGGCGTGCCCATGATGTAGCGGTCGGGCCTGAGCATGATCGCAGCAAATCCGTGCTCGTCTAGCCAACCGAGCAGGGCCGGGTCTTGCGTTGGCATGCGCAGCACGTCCGCTTCGCGCCAGATTTGCTGCGTTTCATCGCTCACGCCGCTCAGCACGTCAGCCCGACCGATCACCGCAAAGTGCTTGCCCAGATGCTCGTCGAGCAGGCGGCCGTCAGCCAGCACGGGTTGCGGAAACGGTTGACCCACCGGGGCCTTGTCGCCATGCAAGACGCCAGCGCCCAAGCAGGGCGACGGAAACTCAAAAATCTCGGGTTGTCCGGCTTTGAAATGGGCGTCTCGTTCGCGCGCCTTGTCGGGGTCGGTGGCCTGGATGATGTCGCCCAACTTGACCGCCAGTTCAATGAAGGCATGGACGTGCGGTGAGCGTTCGGACTCGTAGGTGTCGAGCAGCGCGTCACTGGCGCGGCCACGCAGCACCGCCTCCAGTTTCCACGCTAGGTTGGCAGCGTCGCGCATGGCCGCGCACATGCCTTGACCGAGAAATGGTGGTGTCTGGTGCGCAGAGTCGCCAGCCAACAACAGGCGGTCTTTGCGCCAGCCTTCGGCGATGACCGAGTGGAAGGTGTAAATCACGGCGCGCTCAATGTCGGCGTGTTCTGGCTTCATCCAGCGGCTGACCAATGTCCACAGCGTCTCCGGCTGAACCAACACGGCCGGGTCGTCGCCCGGCATGAGCATGATTTCCCAACGCCGTCGATTGCCAGTGACGTTGCACCAAGTCATGGGGCGTGCCGGGTCGCAGTACTGAACCGTGTGATCGGGCAGGGCGGGTGCGTTGCTGTTGAGCAGCACGTCAAAGACCAGCCAAGGCTGGTGCAACCCTAGGTCTTTCATGGGACTGCCGATCACTTTGCGGACCAGCGAGCGGGCGCCGTCGCAGCCGACCACGTAGCGGGCTTGCACTTCTTTGGCTTGCCCGGTGCGCGTGTCGGTCACGCTCAAGTTAACGTGGTCAACGTGTGAGGTGATGTACGTGACTTCGTGTTGCAAGCGGACGTCGACGTTGCCAAAACGCGTCACGCCGTCGCGCAGCACTTGCTCCAACTGCGGCTGATGAAAGTAATAGTTGCTGGCGCAGCCGTGCGGGCCTTGGTGCGCCGTGCCGCCGCGCGTCAGCAAGGTGTCGCCGTTGGCGTTGACGAACTGCATGCCTTTGAGCCCGGCGCGGGAGATGGCCTCAATGGACGGACGCAAGCCGATCGATTGAAAAATCCGCATGACTTCGCCGTCAAAATGAATCGCGCGCGGCAGTGGGTAAATGGCGGCTTCTTTTTCCAGCACGAGGGTGGACAGACCGGCTTGGCCGAGCAGATTGGCCAGCGTGACCCCCGCTGGGCCGTAGCCGATGATGGCGACATCGAACATGGCTCAGGCCTCCACGCTGTAGCCCATGCGGCGCGCCATCTCGGCCTGCCAGACAGAACGCAACTGGAACCTAGGCCGGCTGCGGGCAATGGCTTCGGCGCGCGCCAGAATGACATCGTCGGCCTGGTCCAGGTCGATGGCTTCACGCAAGGGTTGTTCGCAATACCACGGCGAGTCCATGAAGACCTCGAGTCGGTTGCCTTCAGGGTCGCGGAAATAAATCGACACGGCATTGCCATGGGTGGCGCAGAGCAGCTCGGTGACGTCTGCATCGGCGGCAACGCGGTCGCGCATCAGTCGCAGCGTGGCCAGATCCGGCACCCGCAGTGAGATTTGGTTGATGACGTTGAAGTTCAGGTCTGCCGGCCGGCCTGTTGCCAGCACGATCTGATGGTGCTCCGACGGATCACGACTGAGAAACACCAGTTGCACCTTGCCCAAGTCGCCCCGATCCGTTTCGGTGAAGCACATCACGTCTTGGTAAAAGCGCGCCATACGCTCGAGATCGCGCACATAAAAGCCCATGTGGCTGAAGACCAGTGAGTCGCGCTGGCGCAAGCTGGGTGTGGGTTGGGTCATGAATGTCTCTGGTGGTGTGAAATGAAAATTGAACGAGCCATGTCGTATTTATTTTTACAAATTATGCTTCAATTCTTATAATTTGACAATTTGATTAATTTATCGAAGAATGCGGTGCGGGCAAATCAGATCGATTGCCAAGCTGAATTTAATCCACATCAGGAGACACAAAAATGAGCAAATTTAATCCCTTCAGCCGACGCGCCTGTTTGGCGGCGATCAGCCTCGCCCTTTTGGCTGTGACGGGCGCTACAGTCGTTCAGGCGCAAAGTTACCCGACCAAGCCGATCCGGCTGGTGGCACCTTTTCCAGCCGGTTCCGGTCCTGATGCCAATGCACGAGAAATCGCCACTGAACTGACCAAAATTCTGGGTCAGACGGTGATCGTGGAAAACCGCCCCGGCGCTTCTTCCATCATCGGTACCGATCTCGTGGCCAAGGCAGCTCCGGACGGCTACACGCTGCTGGTGGGAACCACCACGTCGATGGCGGTGTTGCCGCACATGTATACCAAGCTACCGTTCAATGCGGAGCGGGATTTCGCACCTATCAGCTTGCTGGGCGTGCTCAACACAGGACTGATTGCCCACCCTGGAACTTCATTCAAGACGGTGCAAGAGCTCATCGCTCAAGCCAAGGCACAGCCGGACAGTGTGACCGTGGCCACACAAGGCATTGGCAGCTATTCACACCTGTCAGGTGAGTGGTTTGGTGCTGGTTCTGGAACCAAGCTTAAGTTTGTGCCGTACAACACCAGCAGCCCTTACGGCGACCTGCTGGCTGGGCAGATGAACATCATGTTCGACGGTTTGCCGGCAGCTGCGGGCAATATTCGCGCGGGCAAGCTCAAGCTGTTGGCTATCACGGGCAAATCCCGTCACCCCGCCTTTCCTGATGTGCCCACGTTTGCGGAGGCGGGCTTGCAGGATTACGCGCCCTTGGCGTGGCAAGGTTTGCTGGCCCCTGCGGGCACACCGGCAGCGATTTTGGAAAAACTCAGCGCCGCCATGCAGAAGGCGACCCAGAACCCAGTGCTGGCTGAAAAATGGCGTCAATACGGTGGCGAACTCAAGGCCACCACGCCAGCCGAGTTTGCCGCTTTCATCAAGGCCGACTCTGCCAAGTGGGGGCAGGTGGTGCGCCAAGCCGGCATCAAGCTGGATTGATGTTGTGCGCGGCCACTCAGGGTTAAACGCTATGGAATCCGAGTGACGCGGAACCAACAATGTCGCAACGATTTAGGAGGCTCCAAAATGTTTAAACAATTTCTGACGGCGACGGATCGGCGGGCTAATGCGGGCTTTGCTTTGGCGGTGTTTGCAGCGTTCACCGGTTTAGTGGCTTACGCCACACCGGCGGCAGCGCAAGACGGCTACCCCAACAAACCCATCCGCCTGCTGCTGGGTTTTGCACCCGGCGGCGGCAGTGATGTGGTGGCACGTCTGGTCGCCAAACCGCTGGGTGATCGTCTGGGCCAAACAGTGATGGTGGACAACAAACCGGGCGCAGGTGGCAATATCGCGGCTGACATGGCGGCGAAGGCGACGCCCGATGGCTACACGCTGGTCTTGTTGCCCAGCGGCCACGCTAGCAATGCGGCCATGAAGAAGTCGCTGCCGTTTGACCCGGTGAACGACTTCGCTTGGGTCTCGACCATCACCACCTATCCGCTGGCGCTGTCGGTCAAGCCAGATTCGCCGATTCGCTCGTTTCCAGATTTCATGCAGCGCGCCAAAGCCGAGCCGGGGCGTTACACCTACACCTCGGTGGGCGTCGGCACGGCCATGCATTTGGTGGGCGAATGGATCATGGCTGAAGGCGGTGGCAGTGCGGTGCACGTGCCCTTCAAGGGCGGCAATGCCGCGTTGACCGAGCTGTTGGCCGGACGGGTCGATGTGATGATCGACACCATGACCGGCACCGCGCCCTTGCTCAAGGACAAGCGATTGCGGGGCTTGGCCGTCACCTCGACCAAAGGACAGAGCAATATGTTTGGCGTGCCCAATGTGGCAGACACCTACCCGACGCTGGTGTTTGAGTCTTGGCTCGGCATTGCAGCGCCGCCTGGAACGCCGCCGGCCATCATCGCCAGACTGCAGCGCGAACTCAAAGCCGTGATTGAGTCACCCGAGGTCAAACAAAAACTGACCGATTGGGGCGGTCAGCCGCAGGCCAGTACGCCAGCCGAGTTCAAGGCCAGGGTTGAGAGAGACATCCAGAACTTACGCCGGGTCGTGGCTGACAGGCGGATTGAACTGGAGTGATACTGCGGGCAAGATCTTTTCCAGCGCCATCAAAAAAACCGCCTCAGTTCACTGGGCGGTTTTTTTTGATGAGCGGGGACGTTTAGCCTTTCAGGCCAGCTTCATTGCGTAGCAAGGCGGCCTTGTCCGTCCGCTCCCAGGTGAACTCTGGTTCATCACGGCCGAAGTGGCCGTAAGCGGCGGTTTTCTCATAGATCGGACGCAGCAGATCGAGCATCTGGATGATGCCTTTCGGGCGAAGGTCAAAGTGTTCATTGACCAAGGCGGCAATTTTTTCATCCGAAATAACGCCTGTGCCTTCGGTGTTCACCGTGATGTTCATCGGGCGCGCCACACCAATCGCGTAAGCCACCTGAATCTGGCAGCGGGTGGCCAGTCCGGCCGCAACAATGTTTTTGGCCACGTAACGCGCCGCGTAGGCCGCAGAGCGATCCACCTTTGTAGGGTCTTTGCCGGAGAATGCGCCGCCGCCGTGCGGGCAAGCGCCGCCGTAGGTGTCGACAATGATTTTTCGACCTGTCAGACCGCAATCGCCTTGCGGGCCGCCAATGACGAAACGCCCGGTCGGGTTGACCAAGTACTTGGTGTCCTTGAGCCATTCTTTGGGCAGCACCTGCTTGATGATGTCTTCGATTACCGCTTCGATGAAGGCTGGCTTCATTTTGCTGCCGTCGCTCATCTCGGGGCTGTGCTGGCTGGACAAGACAACGGTGTCAATGCTGTGCGGCTTGCCGTCGACATAGCGCATGGTGACCTGGCTTTTGGCGTCAGGCCGCAAGAAGGGCAGGCGGCCGTCTTTGCGCAGCTGGGCCTGCCGCTCGACCAAGCGGTGCGCGTAATAAATCGGTGCGGGCATGAGTTCGGTGGTCTCGCTGCAGGCGAAGCCAAACATCAGGCCTTGGTCGCCGGCGCCAGTGTTCAGGTGGTCGTCGCTGGCGTGGTCAACGCCTTGGGCGATGTCGTTGCTTTGCTTGTCGTAGGCGACCAGCACGGCGCAGCCTTTGTAGTCAATGCCGTACTCGGTGTTGTCGTAGCCAATGCGCTTGATGGTGTCGCGCGCCACTTGGATGTAGTCGACATGCGCGTTGGTGGTGATCTCGCCGGCCAGCACGACGAGGCCGGTGTTGGTCAGCGTCTCTGCGGCGACGCGGGACAGCGGGTCTTGTTTGAAAATCGCGTCGAGAATAGCGTCTGAAATTTGGTCGGCAACCTTGTCGGGGTGGCCCTCAGAGACGGATTCGGATGTGAAAAGAAAATCGTTCGCCATTGCGTACACTCCATGAGATTAGTCGGCGCGTTGCCGGCTGGAATGCCTCGGCGAACGCTTTAGCAGAGATGTTTAACGTCGCCCTGCAAGTTGTTCTGTAACTCGGCGACCTGATAAGTATAAAGATAAAGCTGCCTGATGTTTTTGTTGTTTCGTTTCTTCTCCCATTGGCCTTTGCGGGTATTGCACGCCTTGGGCGCCGCCATGGGGTGGGCCGTGTGGTGTTTGAGCCCGCGTTACCGCGCCACTTTCAGGGCCAACGTGGCGCAGGCAGGCTTGCCTTTTGAGGTGGCCAAACCGGCCATCGCCGAAGCCGGCCGCTTTGTCGCTGAACTGCCCAAGCTGTGGATGCGCCCGCACGATCAATCTTGCTTGGACCTTGTAAAAGTCAGCGGTCAAGCCCATGCTGAAGCAGCTTTTGCGGCAGGTCATGGCGTGCTATTTTTTGCACCGCACGCCGGCAGTTTTGAGTTGGCGCCGCAAGCGTTAGCCGAACTCTATGGGCCGGTGACCGCCATGTATCGGCCTGCACGACAAGCGTGGTTGGCGCGTTTGATGCAGTCCAGCCGCCTTCGGCCAGGTCTGCTGGCGGTGCCCGCTAATTTGAGCGGTATTCGGCAAATGCACCGAGCCCTCAAAGCCAACGGCGCGGTGGCCTTGTTGACCGACCAGGTGCCGCCTGAGGGGCTGGGTCTGTGGGCGTCTTTTTTTGGCAAGCCGGCCTACACCATGACCTTGGCGGCGCGTCTGGCGCTGCAAAGTGGCGCAGTCATGTTGCCGGTGCGCACCTTGCGCTTGTCGCGCGGCCAAGGTTATTCGTTGGAGATTTTGCCGCCGGTCGCCGGCCTTAACACCACGCCACCGCCTGACTTGCCGCAGGCGGTGAGCCTCGTCAATCAGGCCATCGAGGCGCTGGTCTTGAGCCAGCCCGGTCAGTATTTGTGGGGCTATGCGCGCTACAAAACGCCGCGGCGCGAAATCGCGACACCTGCAGCGGTCACTTCTGTCGCGTCGGCCGAGGATAATGCGCCGCCACAAAAGAATAAAAAGTGAGTATGACGGTCGGTTTATTTTTCAGCTCTTTGGCCACCCGCGTTGGCATTGCTTTCATGCGCTTGCTCGCCCACTTTCCGTTGCCGGTGTTGCGCGCTTTGGGTGCTGGGCTGGGCTGGTTGTTGTACTGGGTGGTGGTGCCGCGTCGGCGTGTGGTGCTGACGAATTTGGCCCTGTGTTTTCCTGAGCTCAGCGACGCTGAGCGCGACACCTTGGCGCGGCAATCGTTTGTTTGTTTTGCTCAGACTTGGTTGGACCGCAGCTGGCTCTGGCACGGTCGCCCTGACGTGTTGGCAAAGCGCCTGCATCTGCACGGCGCTTTGCAGGAGTTCGACGGCCATGCGCCGACGATTGTTTTCAGTCCACACTTTTATGGCTTGGACGCTGGCGCCACCGCGATCAATATGAACATTGACCGCGATTTCACATCGATCTACTCGGAGCAGAGCAACCCGCTGCTGGACCAGTGGATCAAGGCCGGGCGCCTGCGTTTTGGCCGGGTCAGGTTGTTTTTACGCAGCGAGGGTGTCAAGTCCAACATCAATGCTTTGCGCTCAGGCGAAGTGCTTTATTTGTTGCCGGACATGGACTTCAGTTCTGAGGGTACGGTGTTCGTGCCCTTTTTTGGCGTGCCGACCGCCACCGTGCCGTCGATTCCACGTTTTGCCCGGTTGGGCCGTGCCAAGGTGATTTCAGTGGTGCCGCGGCTCACGCCCACAGGTTATGGCGTCGAGGTGATGCCGGCTTGGGAGAACTATCCCACCGGCAATATCGAGGCTGACACGGCCTTGGTGAACCATCATCTGGAGGGCTTCATCAGGACCATGCCGGCGCAGTATTACTGGGTCCACAAGCGCTTCAAGACCCGGCCCGAAGGCTCGCCATCGGTTTACTGAGCTGGCTGCTCAGGCTGAGCGACGGCACTTGGCAAGCCTTCGGGGTGCGCCCAGTTCCACAAATGGACGGCGACTTCATCGACGCCTTTGCGCTTGAGGGCTGAAAAGAGCTTCACATCGCCGCCGCCAGCTTGCAACTTCACAATCGACAGCACCTTGGCGGCTTCGGTTTTATTGAGTTTGTCTGACTTGGTCAACAGCACCAAAAACTTCAAGCCTTCGGCCACGCGGGGTCGTACCACGTCTAGCAAGACCTCATCGAGTTCGGTCAAGCCGAGCCGCGGATCGCACAGCAACACAATGCCGGTGAGGTTACGGCGGGTTTGCAAATAGTTGGCCATCACTTGTTGCCAGCGGTACTTGGCCGCTTTGGGTACGGCCGCATAGCCGTAACCTGGCAAGTCGGCCAGCACGGCATCGGTGATGCCTTGTTTGCCCAACGAAAACAAGTTGATGCTCTGCGTCCTGCCCGGCGTTTTCGAGGCAAACGCCAGCCGGTGCTGCTGCGTCAAGGTGTTGATGCAGGTCGATTTACCAGCGTTGGATCGGCCGACAAAAGCAATTTCGGGGTAATCGAGCGCCGGCAGATGATGCAACTCAGGCGCGGTCGTCAAAAATTTAGCCGTGTGCATCCAACCCATGGCGATTTTTTCAAGATCGATGGGCAGACCCGCGGAGGGGGAAGAAGCAGCGGGGGAGGTCATAGGCAAATTTCGGTGAAGGGCTGAACCACCAAATATCCCGGTCATTTCGCCTGAAATAGTCTGTTGATGGCTCTGAAAGACAAGAGATTCAGCGTCGCTTGGAACAAAGGCCCGGTTCTGCGGGGCGAAGCCATTGTAAAATCAGAAGCTATCAGTTTTGTTGTGCCCCCTAATTAAAACGCCCCGATATGAAGCTCTTCGCTACTTATGTCCTCGCCGCCCTCATGGTCGTGCCAGCTGTTTCGTCTTTCGCTGCTGAGGGTTCTGCCCCTGCCACAGTCACCAAACCTGACCTCGTCAGCGGTGAAGCCAAGTTCACCGCCATGTGCGTGGCCTGTCATGCTGCAGACGGCAATTCGGGCGTGCCGGCCTACCCTAAGCTGTCCCAGCAACACCCGGAGTATCTGGTCAAGCAACTGCGTGAGTTTAAAAGTGGCGCCCGCAAAAACGCCATCATGCAAGGCTTTGCCTCGCAGCTCAGCGACGCCGACATGACCAACATTTCTTTCTGGCTGACAGAAAAGAAGATGAAACCCGGTTTCGCCAAAGACAAAGACCTTGTCGTGCTCGGTGAGCGTATTTACCGTGGCGGCGTGTCTGATCGCCAAATTGCCGCTTGTGCGGGTTGCCACAACCCAACCGGTGCCGGCAATCCGTCTCAGTACCCGCGTCTGGGTGGCCAGCACGCAGACTACACGGCAGCTCAATTGACCGCCTTCCGTGACGGTGTGCGCACCAGCAGCCTGCCCATGACCCAAGTGGCGGCCAAGCTCAACGACCGTGAAATCCGCGCTTTGGCAGACTACATCGCGGGTCTGCGCTAAGGCATCTCATTTTCAGCGGGTGACATTTTCCGTGGAACCCTGAGCTGAAAAAACAGTCACAAAGGGGCGGGTCTTTCTCAGAAAGGCCCGCCTTTTTTACAGGTGCTTCGTTTTTCATACGATGTGTCCTTTGTTCATTGCTTCTTATCGTTTCACACTTCTATTGGCATGACTGTTTCCACCCAAGGCATTGAGCTTGACACTGGTTCCCGCACATGGCGCAGCACCGTCGAGCTGCTGTCGTCAATGCGGTTTTCGATTTCGTTGCTCACCGTCATCTGCATCGCCTCGGTCATTGGCACCGTGCTCAAGCAGCAGGAGCCGCTGAGCAATTACGTCAACCAGTTCGGACCTTTCTGGGCGCAGGTCTTCAGCCTGGTCAGCCTGAATACGGTCTACAGCGCCTGGTGGTTTTTGCTGATTCTGGCCTTTCTGGTCATCAGCACCAGCTTGTGCATCAGCCGCAACGCACCGAAGATTTTTTCGGAGTTGAACCAGTTCAAGGAAGATCTCCGCGAACAGAGCCTGAAGGCTTTTGGGCACCGTGCTGAAAACACGCTGACTGAAGCCCCGGAAGTGGCTGCGCAGCGCATTGGCCAGACCTTGGTTCAGGGCGGCTGGCGGGTCAAGCTCCAGCAACGGGACACGGGCTGGATGGTGGCGGCCAAAAAAGGCTCGGCCAACAAGCTGGGCTATATCGCGGCGCACAGCGCCATTGTGTTGGTCTGCATCGGCGGTCTGCTCGACGGCGACTTGATGGTGCGAGCACAGATGTGGTTCAACGACAAGGTGGTTTTTTCGGGTGGCGGCCTGATCGCGGACGTTCCGCAACAGCACCGCTTGAGCGTGTCCAATCCGACCTTTCGCGGCAACTTGCTGGTGGCCGAGGGGACGCAGTCAAGCGTCGCGATGCTGAACCAGCCCGGCGGCGTGCTGTTGCAAGAATTGCCTTTTTCGATTGAGCTGAAAAAGTTCATCGTCGAGTACTACTCGACCGGCATGCCCAAGTTGTTCGCCAGCGACATCGTGATTCACGACAAAGAAACGGGTGAGCAAATCCCGACCCGTGTCGAGGTGAACCACCCGGCCAGTCACAAGGGTGTCGAGATTTACCAGTCGAGCTTTGATGACGGCGGCTCCAGCGTCACGTTGAAGGCCGTTCCGATGAACGCGGCCACCAAACCATTTGAAATTCAGGGGACGATTGGCAGCTCTAGCAACCTCAGCAACGGGGCTGACAAACTCACACTTGAATACACCGCGCTGCGCGTCATCAATGTTGAGAATTTTGGTACGTCTGGGTCTCAAGCCGGGTCACCGGGTTCTGCCGTGGATGTGCGCAAAGTCGACCTGCGCCAAGCGATCGACAGCCGCTTGGGCGCGGCCAACAAAACACGCACCAACAAAGAATTGCGCAATGTCGGGCCGAGCATCAGCTACAAGCTGCGCGACGGCGCCGGTCAAGCGCGCGAATACCAAAATTACATGCTGCCGGTGCGTATGGACGACAACCCCGACAGCACTGCGGTGTTTTTGCTCGGTGTGCGTGAAACGCCGATTGATCCTTTTCAATATCTGCGCGTGCCTGCCGACCCAGAAAGCAGCATGAACACCTTTTTGGCGACCCGTGCGGCGCTGGCCGATGGGCGCCAGCGTGACCAAGCGGTCAGGCGCTATGTGCGCCAAGCGATCGCCGCTGACCGTCCGGATTTGGCGGCTCAGCTCACGGCCTCAGCCTCGCGCGCGTTGGGATTGTTCGCGGGCGCTGAAACGATCGCCCCGCGGGTCGGCCCCACCGCTGCCGCCGCGGCTCAAACTGGCAAGCCAGTGGCGGGTCTGCAAGCGATCTCGGATTTCATGGAAATCAACGTGCCGGAAGGCGAGCGCAGCCGGGCGGGGGAAGTGTTGGTGCGGATCCTCAACGGCGTGCTGTTTGAGTTGGTCGCCATGACGCGTGAGCAAGCCGGATTGCCGCCTTTGGCCCGCGACGAAAAAACACAAAACTTCATGGCGCAAGCCGTGCTGAGCTTGAGTGATGCGCACCACTACCCGGCGCCCATGACGTTTGCCCTGACGGACTTCACACAAGTCCAAGCCAGTGTTTTCCAAGTAGCCCGCGCGCCTGGGAAAAACATTGTTTATCTGGGCTGCGCGTTTCTGATTGTGGGCATTTTTGCGATGCTCTATGTGCGCGAGCGCAGACTGTGGGTTTGGCTCTCGCCGCGCCCCAGCACGCTCGACGACAACGATGCAGCCAACACCAGTCATGCGACCATGGCCTTGTCAGCGAACCGAAAAACCATGGACGGCGACAAGGAATTTGAAATGTTGAAAACCCGACTCATACAGGTGTCCTCATGAATACCACCACGCTCAAGCGCAGCGGCGCCAAAGACAATTTCATTTTGAATGAGGGTTATTTCGCACGCCGCAATTGGCTCGACTGGCTGTTCGCCGCATTGGTGGTCGGCGGTGGACTCTATGCGTTTTTCCGCTACCAAGCCCACATGGACGTCTACGAACAAGGCATTTTGCTGGGCACAATTCCCTCAGCGATTGCCATGGGTTGGTTCTGGCGGCCTTTGCGCGCGCTGATGCTGGTGGTGACGATTGGCTCCTTGCTCGGCATCGTCTCGTACCAAGGTGATTTGGCGCGTGCCGAGCAGGTCTTTTGGTTGAAGTATTTCCTCTCCAGTCAGTCGGCAATTTTGTGGATGAGTGTGTTGTTTTTCATGGGCACCTTGTTTTATTGGTTCGGCATGGTCGCCAGTCGCGGCAAAGACGGCAACAGCGATGCGTTGGAGTCCTTGGGTTCCAAAATTGTCTGGGTCGCCATCACCATGGCCCTGATCGGCACGATGGTGCGCTGGTACGAGGGCTACCTGATCGGGCCTGACGTCGGCCACATTCCCGTCAGCAATCTGTACGAAGTGTTCGTCTTGTTTTGCTGGATGACCGCGGCTTTTTATCTGTACTTTGAAGCCCAATACAACACCCGCGCTTTGGGTGCTTTTGTCATGCTAGTGGTCAGCGCGGCGGTGGGTTTTCTGCTCTGGTACACCGTCGTGCGCGGTGCCCACGAGATTCAACCCTTGGTGCCGGCTCTTAAAAGCTGGTGGATGAAGGTCCACGTACCTGCCAATTTTGTCGGCTACGGCATGTTCGCCCTGGCGGCGATGGTTTCGCTGGCCTACCTGATCAAGCAACAGGCGACCGAAAAGCGCTGGTACAAACTGACGCCGCTGTGGATGCTTGGCGTGGTGATCTGCTTTGTGCCGATTGTTTTTCGCAAGTCGGCAGCGGATGTCGGTGGTGGCAATTACTGGCTCGGTTACCTGTTGGTGTCTGGCTTGATCTCAGCCGGTATTTTGCTGGGTCGGCAGCGCTTGGCCGAGCGTTTACCGAGCTTTGAAGTGCTCGACGACGTGATGTACAAGTCAATCGCCGTTGGCTTTGCTTTCTTCACTATCGCCACCGTCTTGGGTGCCCTGTGGGCGGCTGAAGCTTGGGGTGGCTACTGGAGCTGGGACCCGAAAGAAACTTGGGCCCTGATCGTCTGGCTCAACTACGCGGCTTGGTTGCACATGCGCCTCATGAAGGGCTTGCGTGGTACCGTCGCTGCTTGGTGGGCGCTGGTCGGCTTAGCGGTGACGACGTTCGCCTTCTTGGGCGTCAATATGTTTCTGTCGGGCCTGCACAGCTACGGCGAACTTTGATGTTGGCCGGGCGGCTGATGCGGTCCTGTTTTGTGAATTGAATCAAACATGACCATCCTCATCACCGGCGGCGCCGGCTTCATTGGCGGCAACTTTGTGCTGGACTGGCTGGCCCAGTCGGATGAGCCGGTCATCAACCTCGACAAACTCACTTACGCCGGCAACCCAGAAACCCTGGCCAGCTTGCAGGGTGACGCGCGCCACACCTTGGTGCAGGGCGACATTGCAGACAGCGCCTTGGTTGCCAGCTTGTTGGCGCAGCACCAGCCGCGTGCGGTGCTTAACTTTGCAGCTGAGTCGCATGTCGACCGTTCCATCCACGGGCCTGAAGACTTTATTCAGACCAACATCGTCGGCACTTTTCGGTTGTTGGAATCTGTGCGGGCTTACTGGGGCGAGTTGCCCGCAGACGCCAAGGCGGCGTTCCGCTTCCTGCATGTGTCAACAGACGAGGTGTATGGTTCCTTGGGCAAAGACGCGCCAGCCTTCACCGAAGAACATCGCTACGAACCCAACAGCCCGTACAGCGCCAGCAAAGCCGCCAGCGACCACTTGGTGCGCTCATGGCATCACACCTACGGCCTGCCGGTGCTCACCACCAACTGCTCCAACAACTACGGGCCGTATCATTTCCCCGAAAAACTCATCCCGCTGATGATCGTCAACGCCTTGGCGGGCAAGGCCCTGCCGGTTTACGGCGACGGCATGCAGGTGCGCGACTGGCTGTACGTCAAAGACCACTGCAGCGCCATCCGTGAAGTGCTGGCGCGCGGACGTTTGGGCGAGGTCTACAACGTCGGCGGCTGGAACGAAAAGCCCAACATCGACATCGTCAACACCGTCTGCAGCCTGTTAGACAAGATGCGCCCCAAGGCCGACGGCCAAAGCTACAGCACGCAAATCACCTACGTCAAAGACCGCCCGGGCCACGACCGCCGCTACGCCATAGACGCCAGCAAGCTGCAGCACGAACTCGGCTGGAAGCCTGCCGAAACCTTCGAGACCGGCATCCAAAAGACCATCGCCTGGTATCTGGACAACCCCGACTGGGTCGCACACGTGCAAAGTGGCGCCTATCGGCAGTGGGTGCAAACGCAGTACGCCAATGACTGACAAAGACTCAAAGCTGCCCAACGCTCGCCTTGGCACATTAAAAGAGTTGCCAATGGAGGAGTGGTTGGGTGAGTTTTATAAGCAAACGCCAGTATTGCCCGATGATTACTTAGCCGATCGTCTTGACGATGCACCCCAAGTTCGCCAGTTATGAAAATCCTCCTCCTTGGCAAAACCGGCCAAGTCATTCGGCATACTCATCGAACCCTAGGGGTGCAAATGGCGAACAGGTCCTTTTGTACGCTATTAGCGTACAATGACAATCCGTTTTGAGTTCATTGAGACCTCAGCGTTCTCTGCTTATTTGCCAGATTATCTAAGCGATGACGAGTACACCGCGCTGCAAGAGCACCTTTTCGACGCGCCTGAGGCTGGCGATTTGGTACGTGGTTCTGGAGGTGTGCGCAAGCTGAGATGGGCGCGTGCTGGTTCTGGGAAGTCAGGCGGGGTTCGTATTTGTTACTACGCGCGCACGCGCCGAGGTCAGATTTTGATGTTGGTCATTTATGCCAAAAGCACCCGAGACTCACTGCCGGGTCATGTGCTCAAGGCCTTACGCGAGGAGTTGGAAAATGGCATTGACTGATACAGAGTTGTTGGAGCGAGATGCGCAGCGAGACATTGGCGCTGAGTTGTTAAGTGCCGTGCGTGATTTGAAGGCAGGGCGCTGGGCGCGCAAGACGGTGTTTGCCGTCCAGCCGGACGGCGTCGTGCAACGCAGGATTGAACGGGCCGACGGCACGGTTGAAAAAGAAGAGTTGCTCAGCGGCCCCCGCTGGGAGCTGATGGCCGCAAGGGCGCAATCAGGAATGTCACAATTTGAGTTTGCCCAAGCATTGGGCGTGTCCAAGCGAACGCTTGAAAACTGGGAGCAAGGCCGGGCGGAGCCTACAGGCGCTGCACGTCGACTGTTGATGTTGGCTGCCAGGTTCCCGGATACCTTGCAACGTTTAGCGGGTATTTGAAATCTTGAAGATCCTCCTCCTCGGCAAAAACGGCCAAGTCGGCCAAGCGCTGCAGCGTACGCTGGCGCCTTTGGGTGAGCTGGTGGCGCTTGACCGCAACCCAAGCAGCGACGGTTTGTGTGGCGATCTCGGTCAACCGGAATGCTTGGCGGCAACCATTCGCCAGTTGCGGCCTGACGTCATCGTCAACGCGGCGGCTTACACCGCTGTTGACAAAGCCGAAAGCGAACCCGAGCAAGCCCGGCTGATCAACGCGCACGCCCCTGAAGTGCTGGCCCGCGAGGCCGAAGCCTTGGGTTCTTGGCTGATTCACTACAGCACCGACTACGTTTTCAACGGTAGCGGCACCGAGCCTTGGCAAGAAACAGATGCCACTGCGCCGCTCAATGTCTACGGTCAAACCAAGCTTGAAGGTGAGTTGCGTGTTCAGGCCGCCTGCACACGGCATTTGATTTTCAGGACCAGCTGGGTGTATGCGGCCCACGGCAGCAACTTTGCCAAGACCATGCTCAAGCTGGCCCAAGAACGAGAGCGCCTGACGGTGATTAACGACCAATGGGGTGCGCCTACTGGGGCCGAGTTGATTGCCAGTATGACGGCTACGGCGATTCAAAAGGTCACAGCCAAAGACAGTCTCAAAGCCAATCAAGACGCCAATAAATCTGCTCTAGCCGGTATTTACCACTTGGTCGCTGGTGGCGAGACCCACTGGCACGCGTACGCCAGCCATGTCATCAGTCAAGCCAAAGCGCTGCGCCCCGACATGCCATGGGCCGTGCAAGAGATCGTGCCCGTGCCGTCGACCGCCTTTGTCACCGCAGCCCAGCGCCCGCATAATTCCCGACTCGACACTCACAAGCTGCAAGCCGCATTCGGCATCAGCTTGCCCGACTGGCAGCAAGGCGTTGACAGCATGCTCGCCGAAATCCTGATCGTGAAAAACACATGACCCAACGCAAAGGCATCATCCTCGCAGGCGGCTCCGGCAGTCGACTGCACCCGGCCACACTGGCCATGAGCAAGCAGCTGCTGCCGGTCTACGACAAGCCGATGATTTATTACCCGCTCAGCACCCTGATGCTGGGCGGTATTCAGGACGTGCTCATCATCAGTACGCCGCAAGATACGCCGCGTTTTAAGCAGCTGCTGGGCGACGGCAGCCAGTGGGGTATGAACCTCCAGTACGCCGTGCAGCCCAGCCCGGACGGCTTGGCGCAAGCCTTCTTGATTGGTGAAAAGTTTCTGAACGGCGCACCCAGCGCGCTGGTCTTGGGTGACAACATATTTCACGGCCACGACTTCACTACCCTGCTCTCTGGAGCCGACGCGCAGACCGCAGGCGCAACCGTCTTTGCCTACCATGTGCAAGACCCCGAGCGTTACGGGGTGGTCGCCTTCAATGCCCAAGGCCAAGCCAGCAGCATCGAAGAAAAGCCGCTCAAACCGCAAAGCAATTACGCCGTTACCGGTCTGTATTTTTACGACAACCAAGTGGTCGATATCGCCAAGGCCGTCAAACCGAGCGCCAGAGGCGAGCTGGAGATTACGGCTGTCAACCAAGCCTATCTGGATCAGGGCCAGCTCAACGTGCAGATTATGCAGCGCGGCTACGCGTGGCTCGACACCGGCACCCACGACAGCCTGCTCGATGCCGGACAGTTCATCGCCACGCTGGAGCGCAGGCAAGGATTGAAGATAGCCTGCCTTGAAGAAATCTCTTGGCGCAACGGCTTCATCACCGCCGAGCAATTTGAAAAGCTGGCCCAACCGCTGTCTAAAAACGGCTACGGGCAGTACATGCTGCGTTTGCTGAAAGAAGATAAGCCTGTGATTGGAGGCGCCGTATGAAAGCCACCCTCACAGCCATTCCTGGCGTGCTCATCATCGAACCCAAAGTGTTCGGCGACGCGCGCGGTTTCTTTTTTGAAAGCTTCAACCAAAAAGCCTTCAACGAAGCCACCGGCACTGACCACCAGTTCGTTCAAGACAACCACAGCCGCAGCGCCAAGGGCGTGCTGCGCGGTATGCACTACCAGACCACCCGGCCGCAAGGCAAGTTGGTGCGCGTGGTGCGGGGCGCGGTGTTTGACGTCGCCGTCGACATCCGTTCAGACTCTCCAGCCTTTGGCCGTTGGGTCGGCGTTGAGCTGACCGAAGACAACCATAAACAACTCTGGGTGCCACCCGGCCTCGCGCACGGGTTCTTGGTGCTGAGCGACAGTGCCGACTTTGTGTATAAAACCACTGACTACTACGCGCCGGAGTTTGAGCAGTGTATTGCTTGGGATGATCGCGCCATTGGCATCACATGGCCATCAAGTATCGTGCCGCAACTCTCTGCCAAGGACACACAAGGTAAGTCTTTGGACCAGGGGCTTGTACTTTTATAAAGCGGCAGAGTTTCGCACCATGACCCATACCCTGATCCAGGGCGACCGAATCGATAAAATTCACCGGTTTGAAATTCTATTTTTATGACCATGATGAAAATGGTTGGAATTAGATTAAGTCGCCTACAGGTATATGCTGGCGTCTCAATATTTTTAAATGCATTATTTTATATAACGGTGCTAATCAAATATGGTGTAGCGCGAGAGGCTGATAACTTCCTATACTTAATGACGGCCTTGAGTTTTTTTAGTATATTACCTCAGATGTTGTGGGGGGGCTTTTTGCCGCATTATGTCAATGGCCGGGGTAATGAAAAATTTGCGATAATAAATTTTATCGTGAGAGTTACATTAATTTTTGGAGTGATTGGCATAGTTGTCTTGAATGTAATTTACTATATATTTGATGTGGTAAATGTGTTTACCACATCAATATTTTGCTATCTTCTTGCGGTGCAGGCGTTAAATGAAGCCCTTAAAAAAATTAGCATAGCAGAGCAAAAAATTGAAAATACATACTTGGCAGACATCGTGAATTGGGTGGGTGTGCTGGCCGTGATATATTTTGGATCAAAAAATTTGGATCCTTTGTATTCGTTGCTCGTTGGATGCGTGGCATCTATTATTTATATAATTTTTATTCTGTATGGAAAAATTGTAAATTATTCAAAGGCGGGAAGTGGTCAGTACCCTGAATTCATAAAAGAATCATTTATATTAAAGCTGGGTGCCTTCATGTATCTTCTGAAAGATACATTTATTGCATCGGTTCTAGTCGGCGGGGGCGTGGGATTGTATGCAACCTATTCTTATGCTAGCAAGGCCGTTACAATGGTTTTTTTATCTATAGTGACGCCATACATTGAGCGAGAAGGAAACATACCGGGTGTTGAGAAAAAATATGTTGACGGCCGTCGCTTTATGCTTGAAGTTCTGAAAGGTGTTTCGATTTCGTATGTGTCGATACATGCCGCCATCATTTTTTTACTCGTTTTATCTTTGTATTTTAATTTGCAATTATATTTTAATTTAAATTATGTTGATGTGGTAATTTTTTATGTAATTCTGATCCCTCTTTCTTTGGTGTATATATGCGAGCATTCACTGAGTAAGTACTGGCAAGTCACTAGAAATTTCAGGATATTGACTTATACGAATGCTATCTGCTTTTTTTCATATTTGTGTGTATGGTTAATATCGAATGTATTTGGATTTCATTGGATCTATTTACTTGCCTTCATGTATGTTGTGCATATGACTATAGTTTTTGTATATATCAGTAGTGGTTCGAGGTGCATTAGGAGTGATTCGAAAGGTATGATTTGATGCCTTACTTGGAGTTGGATGATATTATTTTTAACATTCAGAAATTTGGCGGTGTCACTACGTACTGGCGGGAGTTGACATCTCGATTGTCTACATTTGTTCCGGGTGAAATAATTCATGGCACCGGAAATAAATTGATGAGGGTTTACTCTCCGAAATCTTCGGCTAAAGTATTCCATTCAAGTCATTTCCGTGTAACCTCAAGTCATGGCGTGAAAAATGTCACTACTATTTATGATCTGATCTACGAAAAGAATATGGCTCGCGGGCGTGGACGACTTCTGAACTTGTATGAAAGAAAAAAATCAGTCAAATATGCTGATGCAATAGTGTGTATTTCTGAGTCAACGCGACGAGATTTTTACGAGTATTACGGGAATTTAATAGGATCAAAGCCGGTCCATGTTATTCATTTGGGTTGTAATTTTTCGCCTTTAATGTCGTTAGGGCAAGAGTCTTTATTTGAACGCTCCGATCTTATAAAAATGAGGTTGGGTGAAGGTCAGTTTTTTCTCTATGTTGGCGGGCGAGCGGGGTATAAAAATTTTGATTTACTTTTACAAGCATTCGTCGCTGGAAATTTTTCCAGTCAAGGTTTCTCTCTTATTTGTACTGGTGCAGCATTTAATGATGATGAGCTCGAGCAGATTAAAAATTTGAAGTTGGAAAAAGCGATTTTTTCGATTGGACTTGTCGACGAAGCAATCCTTGGGGGGCTCTATAGTGTGGCTAGGGCCTTGGTTTATCCATCGATTTACGAGGGTTTCGGTCTGCCGCCGCTAGAGGCGATGGCCATGGGTTGCCCGGTTATTTGTGCCAATGCTTCGTCCCTCCCGGAAGTCGTGGGGACGAGCGGAATTTTGGTGGATCCGTATTCGGTCGAAGAACTTGCTGACGCCATGAGTACGGTGCTTTTAGAAAGCGTGAGAGCGAAATTTTCTAAAGCGGGTGTTGAGCGGGCCCAAGCTTTTGACTGGAATGAGTCGGCTGCACGTCATGCCAATGTGTATGAATCCTTAGCGCCGTTTTGATTATTCATTGAGGATGTGTATGAGTCTTATGGTTCTTGTGACAGGCGGGGCTGGATTTATCGGGCAACGGCTGACGCGTGCTTTGTTGGGCCAGGGCGCCCGTGTTCGGGTGCTTGACAGTTTCAGTCCGCAGATTCACACGTCCGAAGCTTTACCGGTTGATCTCGCGGCTCACGTTGAATTGACCAAAGCGGATGTTCGCGACCGCGATGCCATGCGGCGGGCTTTGACTGGTGTCGACACCGTTGTGCATTTGGCTGCTGAGACCGGCACAGGTCAATCCATGTACGAGATTGAGCGTTATTTCAGCGTCAATGTGCAAGGCACCGCCACGATGCTCGATTTACTCCAGAACGACGATTGCGGAAAATCTGTGGCTCGCGTTGTGGTTGCTTCGAGCCGTGCGGTTTATGGAGAGGGTGCTTACCAGTGTGCTGAACACGGCATGGTCTTTCCTGAACAGCGTAGTCGCACGTCCATGTCGCAAGGCCAGTTTGATCCCGTTTGTATGCATTGCGGGTCGGCCCTGAGCTTATTGGCGACTCCGGAGCTGGCACCTTTTCGTCCGATGTCGATGTACGGCTTGACCAAACAAGTTCAGGAGCAGGCGGTTTTGTTGTTCGCACAGACGCGGGGTATCAATGGGTTTGCTTTGCGATATCAAAATGTCTACGGACCAGGTCAGTCGCTTAAGAATCCCTACACGGGAATATTGGCCGTTTTTTCCAATTTGGCTCGTCAAAATCAAGCCATCGAAATTTATGAAGATGGTCTGGAATCCAGAGACTTTGTGTATATCGATGATGTGGTTGAAGCCACAGTGCGAGGTATCAACTATCAGGGGCAATTTGTCGGTGCTTTGAACGTCGGGTCCGGTGTGGCGACAAGTGTGTTGACGGTGGCTCAAGAGATCAAAGCTTTTTTCGAAAGCGAGAGCACCATTGGCGTCACCGGGGCATTTCGAATGGGCGACATCCGCCACAACATTGCCGATGTGGCCCAGCTTGAGCGGGTATTGGGCTTTGTGCCAGGGGTTCATTTTCAGCAGGGTTTAGGAAAATTTTTGGGTTGGGCTGCTGAGCAAGCACCCGAAGACAAAGCTGCTTATTTGCGCTCGGTCAATGAACTCGCCGGACGAGGTCTGATGGGCCGGGCAGCGACTCAATGACCTTCGATGTCAAGATGACCCAAGTCAAAGACTTCCGTCTTTTAGCCTATTTGGCGGCAGATCTGAGGCGTTCCCGGGTCTTACTGCATGGGACGTCAGACGGTGTTTCGGGACTGCGCTTGTGGTTAGGCGTACTGTCCCCGAGGTTTATGCCAGTCCTGCTTTGCCGGCTTGCACATGGTCTGTATCGGTGGAAACTGGCACCCTTGGCCAAGATGGTGTCGGTGCTGAACTTTTTCTTGTTTGGGATCGAAATTGCGGTTCGCTGCCCAATTGGCCGAGGTTTATTTTTGCCGCATACCCAGGGCACGGTGATTGGTGCCTGGTTCATTGGCGAAAACGTCACAATTTTCCAAGGAGTCACGCTCGGGGCCAAAGAGCTTGATTTTTCTTACCTAGAATCGTCCCGACCCATCGTCGAAGATGGCGTGATCATCGGCTCAGGTGCCAAGGTGTTAGGTGGGTTAACTTTGGGTTCGAGTTCACGTATCGGCGCTAACGCGGTGGTACTGAATGACATCCCACCGGGTTCGCTGGCTGTAGGTATCCCGGCAAAAGTGGTTGAGCGCAGACATTCTGATCATGCTTACTAGTCAGGATGATCAGGACACGGGTGGGCAGAGTGCGCATCGTGGGCATGTCCTACTGGTGTCCCCGAACACGTTTTCTTACCATCTCTCAATCGCTGAGACGCTGCGCTCAATGGGTTACGCGGTGACTTGGTGGGACGATCGTGCGAAGAGTTCGACTTGGTACAAACTAGCCATCCGTTTGTTCCCTTCCATCACAGTCCGCTGGTCAGATCACTCGTACCTTGAGCGATTGAGTCAGTTGAATCCGACATCAATAAGCCATGTTTTGGTGGTCAAAGGTGAGGGCCTTTCAAGACAGGTTGTGTCAGAGATGCGAAAGACTTTGACGAGCGCCAGCTTCGGACTTTATCTTTGGGATGGGGTCGCAAACGTCAAGGGCGTGTCAAATATCTTGCAAGCTTTTGATTCGGTTGCGACTTTCGATCCTGTGGATGCCAAAACCTTTGGTTGGACTTTCAGGCCCTTATTTGGCCGTCATATCTCAGCGGTTAAAAAAACGCCGGAGCCGGTTACTTTTGATTGGTGCTTCATCGGTACCGTTCACTCTGATCGTCATCTTGTCATTCACCGGTTGAGGCAGCGTTATGGACAGCAGGTTCAAAGCTTTGTCTTTGCTTACTTCCCAAGTCCCTTGATGCTTTTTGTGCGTCGACTGACGGACTGGACGCTGTGGTTTGCGCCCAAGGGCACGCTGGCTACGCAAGCCATGTCAGCCGCTGAGGTGGCTCAGGTTGTTAAATGCTCCAAAGCTGTATTGGACGTTGAACATCCCGGCCAATGCGGTTTAACGATGCGGACGATTGAAACATTGTTGGCTGAAAAAAAACTCATGACCACCAACCAATATATTTCAGAGAGCACACTTTTTGATCCTTCGCGGGTTGTTGTGATCAACAGAAATAAGCCTGAAATTCCAGTCAACTTTCTAGACACGTACTACGAGCCTATTGCTCAGTCACTTCGCAACTATTATTCATGCGCGGGTTGGGTTTCAGAACTTCTGGCACTGCAGGACAAGGCGAGGAACAGCAAGGTAAATTCCGGACCTAGGGATCAACAGGTGGTGAATGAAAAGATTATTTGATTTGCTCCTGGCACTGGTTGCAGTCGCGGTGTTAACAGTTCCTGTTCTGCTGGTCGCCGTGTTGGTCCGTTTGACGTCCCGCGGCCCAGCCCTGTATTGGTCTGACCGGGTTGGCCGAAACAACGTGATCTTCAAAATGCCGAAGTTTCGCAGCATGCGTGTCGGCACGCCGGCTGTGGCAACGCATTTGCTAGCGGATGCCCGTTCACACCTGACGCCCATAGGCTCTTTTTTACGCAAAAGCAGCTTGGACGAGTTACCGCAGCTGTGGAGTATTTTGACGGGTGACATGAGCTTTGTGGGCCCGCGCCCGGCGCTGTTTAACCAGCAAGACCTGATTGCTCTGCGCACAGAGCAGGGGGTGCACACCTTGGTGCCCGGTCTGACTGGCTGGGCACAAGTCAATGGCCGGGATGAACTGCCCATACCCGAAAAGGTCAAACTCGATGTGGCCTACTTGCAGCGCCAGTCACTGTGGTTTGACATGCGCATTTTGTGGCTAACATTCGTCAAGGTCTTGAAGCGGGATGGGGTGTCGCATTGATTTCAAATCGTCTTGGTGATCAAGATAAACAACCGAAAATTTAGTTTGAAAAAAATGCACGCAACGATTTTGGCTTGGCCACGCGCCGTTAAGGGCTTGACGGTCATGGGTCTGGACGTTGTACTGTCCTTGGTCGCTACTTGGCTGGCCTATACCCTGCGGCTTGACGCTTTGAATTGGCCGCAAGGTGCCCAGTGGTGGGTGTACGGGTTGGCCCCAGTTTTGGCATTGCCGGTGTTCATTCGCTTTGGTTTGTACCGCGCCATCTTTCGCTACACCGGCCAAGCCGCGTTGACAGCCACGGCCAAGGCGGTGGGCGTTTATGGTGGGTTGTTGTTGGCGGTGTTGCTGCTGGCTGCGTGGCCCGGTGTGCCGCGGAGTTTGGGTGTCTTGCAGCCATTGCTCTTTCTCATCTTGGTGGGGGCCAGTCGGGCGGCAGCGCGTTTTTGGTTGTCCGACCAAGCGCAACGACTGCAGCCGCGTGGCCGGTTGCTGATTTATGGCGCTGGCACGGCAGGGGTGCAAACAGCGGCGGCCATGGGGATCTCCGGTCAATTCAAACTACTCGGGTTCATCGACGATGACCCGCACAAGGTCGGGCGTAGCATCAATGGCGTGCGCGTGTACGCACAAACTGATGCGGCAGCGCTGGTCTTGAAAATGGCCGTGACCGATATATTGCTGGCCTTGCCCAGCGCGACGCGCGGCCGGCGAAAAAACATCATTGAAGCCTTACGTCCGCTGCCCGTGCACATTCGCACCTTGCCGGCCTTGGGTGACTTGGCCAGCGGCCGCGTGACGGTGCAAGACTTCAAAGATCTGGACATTGAAGACCTCTTGGGGCGTGACGCCGTACCGCCAAACACTGAACTGTTGGCCCGGAACTTGGCTGGCAAGGTGGTGCTTGTGAGCGGGGCGGGCGGTAGCATTGGCAGCGAGTTGTGCCGACAGATCTTGGCCGAAAAGCCGCGACAGCTGCTGCTGCTAGACCACAACGAATATGGGCTGTACTGCATTCACCAAGAGTTGCAAGCGCTCTGCGTGGCTGGCAACTTAAACGTCGAGCTGCACCCCCTGCTGGGCAGCGTGGCGCATGTGCAGCGCCTGCAAGATATTTGCGGTGCTTACCGGCCCAACGTGGTGTACCACGCCGCTGCCTACAAGCATGTACCGCTGGTTGAAAGCAATCCGGCAGAGGGCGTTTTCAACAACGTTTTTGGCACGCTGAACATGGCGCTGGCGGCACGTGCCTGTGGGGCATCGCATTTTGTCTTGGTGTCTACCGACAAAGCCGTGCGGCCGACCAACGTCATGGGTGCGACCAAGCGCATGGCTGAACTGGTGCTGCAAAGCTTGGCCCAAGATGCCAGTGAAGCTGGTGCAGCTGGCCAAGCACGCACGACGTTTTGCATGGTGCGTTTTGGCAACGTGCTGGACTCCAGCGGCAGCGTCGTGCCATTATTTCGCCAGCAGTTGTCGCAGGGTGGGCCGCTCACCGTGACGCACGCTGACGTCACCCGTTACTTCATGACCATTCCCGAAGCCGCGCAGCTGGTGTTGCAAGCTGGCTCCATGGCGACAGGCGGCGATGTCTTCGTGCTGGACATGGGAGAGCCGGTGAAAATTCTTGACCTCGCCCAGCGCATGGTCGAGCTCTCCGGCCTGCGCGTGCGCAACGCGGCGCAACCCGATGGCGACGTCGAGATTGTGGTGACGGGTTTGCGCCCAGGCGAAAAACTCTACGAAGAGTTATTGATAGGCGACAACCCCACACCCACAGCGCACCCGCGGATCATGAAGGCTCAAGAAGATTGCTTGAGCTGGGACGCGTTAGCACCGCAGCTCAAGACGCTTAAAAAAGCGGCGGCAGACGGTGATGTTGAGGCCATGAAAGCGGTGTTGACCATTTGCGTTCAGGGCTATGGGCCAGCGGTGGTGTGAGGTCTTGCCGACGGAACATCAGCTCTGCGGCACAATTCATGTTCTAAGCATTCTCAATGCATGAATCAACCCACTGACCGGAACCTCATGACCGATCCCGACCTCTCCCACGTTGGCCCGCGCGACAAGGCCGAAATCCTGGCGCAGGCGCTGCCCTACATTCGCCAATTTCACGGCAAAACGCTGGTCATCAAATACGGCGGCAACGCCATGACGGACCCGGCATTGCAGGCTGACTTTGCCGAAGATGTGGTGCTCCTCAAACTGGTCGGCATGAATCCGGTGGTGGTGCATGGCGGCGGACCGCAGATTGAAGCAGCGCTGAACCGCTTGGGCAAAAAAGGCGAATTTATACAGGGCATGCGCGTTACCGACGAAGAAACCATGGAGGTTGTCGAGTGGGTGCTGGCTGGCCAAGTACAGCAAGACATCGTCGGCCTGATCAACCAAGCCGGCGGCAAGGCGGTTGGTTTGACCGGACGCGATGGCGGAATGATCCGTGCGAAAAAGCTCAACATGAGTGACCGTGACGACCCCAACAAATTGCACGACATTGGCTTTGTCGGCGACATCCTGTCGATCGACCCGAGCGTGGTCAAGGCGCTGCAAGACGACCAGTTCATCCCGGTCATCAGCCCCATCGGCTTTGGTGAAAACAACGAGAGCTACAACATCAACGCTGACGTTGTGGCCGGCAAGTTGGCGATTGTGCTGCAGGCTGAAAAGCTGGTGCTGCTGACCAATACACCGGGTGTGCTGGACAAGTCCGGCAAGCTTTTGACTGATTTGTCGGCCCGTGAGATTGATGAATTGTTTGCCGACGGTACGATTTCTGGCGGCATGTTGCCAAAGATTGAGGGCGCATTAGACGCGGCCAAGAGCGGCGTTAATTCCGTGCACATCATTGACGGCCGCGTGCCGCACGCCATGCTGCTCGAGATTCTGACCGACCAAGCCTACGGCACCATGATCCGCTCGCATTAAATTCAAGAAGCCCATGACCGACATTGACGAGACCCCGCCGCGCAAGCGTCCCAAGCCAGGCGAGCGGCGCGTGCAAATTTTGCAGGCGCTTGCCAGCATGCTGGAGCAGCCCGGTGCTGAGCGCATCACCACCTCGGCGCTGGCGGCCAAGCTCGATGTCAGTGAGGCCGCGCTGTACCGGCACTTCGCCAGCAAGGCGCAGATGTTTGAAGGCCTCATCGAGTTCATCGAGCAGTCGGTCTTCACGCTGGTGAATCAAATCGTTGAACGCGAAACCGTGCATGCTGTGCGCGTTCGCAAGCTGGTGACCATGGTCTTGCAGTTCGCTGAAAAAAATCCGGGCATGACGCGCGTCATGGCCGGTGACGCACTGGTGTTTGAAAACGAGCGCCTGCAAGAGCGCATGAACCAGTTCTTTGACAAGCTGGAAAGCACCATCAAACAAAGCCTGCGCGAAGCAGCTGCGTTGGATAGCGCTGCCGCACCCACGGTCGACGCACAAGTCCGCGCCTCCGTCGTTACCGCCTTCATGATCGGTCGGCTACAGCGCTTTTCTCGCTCAGGTTTTAAGCGCTTGCCGTCTGAGCACCTAGAAGCAAGTTTGGCGCTGGTGTTGAACTAATCCAAGCCGCTCGTCGTTTATTTTTCGTTAACCAGAAAGAAGAAGGAAGAGACATGAAACTCGTTCGTTATGGCAGTACTGGCAAAGAAAAGCCAGGCCTGATAGATGCCGATGGCAAGCTACGTGACTTGAGCGGCGTCATCAAAGACATTGGCCCCGAGCAACTCAGTGATACCGCAATGGCCAAACTGCGCCGCCTGAAAACCGCCAACTTGCCGCTGGTGCGTGGCAAGCCGCGCATCGGCTGCCCGGTCACGGGTGTCGGCAAGTTCGTCGCCATTGGTCTGAACTACGCCGACCATGCTGCAGAAGCCGGTATGCCAATTCCGAAAGAGCCGATTATTTTCATGAAGGTGCCTTCCTGTATTCAGGGTCCTAACGATCCGGTCATGCTGCCAAAAAACTCGGTCAAGACCGACTGGGAAGTCGAGCTCGGCATCGTCATCGGTACGCGCGCACGCTATGTGTCGCAAAAAGACGCGCTGAATTTTGTCGCCGGATACTGCACCATCAACGATGTCAGCGAACGCGAGTTCCAGATTGAGCGCGGCGGCACATGGGACAAGGGCAAATGCTGCGACACTTTTGGCCCGATCGGCCCTTGGCTGGTCACGCGTGACGACGTGCCGAATCCGCAAAAGCTCGACATGTGGTTGGACGTCAACGGCAAGCGCATGCAAACCGGTTCGACCAAGACCATGATCTTCAGTGCGGCCAAAATCGTCAGCTACGTCAGCCAGTTCATGACGCTCGAGCCCGGCGATGTCATTTGCACCGGCACGCCTCCCGGCGTTGGCATGGGCATGAAGCCACCCACGTTTCTAAAAAAGGGCGACGTGGTGACGCTCGGTATCACGGGCCTGGGTGAACAAAGCCAGACCATCGTGCCGTTCAAACTCTGAGCAGACGCTGGCGCTGAACACCGCTGAAAAAAAGGCTCGCTTCGGCGGGCCTTTTTTGTGCGTCATCGATAGTGCAGAATAGAAAAGTCGTTCGCTTTTATGAGGCGCAGGTCGCCCCAATTTCACAAAGATTCAACATGCCCCAGTACACCCCACCCTTGCGTGACATGCAGTTTGTGATGCATGAAGTGCTCAAGCTGAGCGCTGAGTTCAAGGCCATGCCAGCCCATGCCGAGGTCGATGCAGACACCATGAACGCCGTGCTGGAAGAAGCCGGAAAATTTGCCGCCGAAGTCACCTTCCCCCTGAACATCAGCGGCGACACCGAAGGCTGCCAGCTCGACATCAGCACGCATGAAGTGACCGTGCCAACGGGCTTCAAGCAGGCTTATCAACAGTATGTGGCGGGCGGTTGGGCGGCCTTGTCTTGCGACCCTGCGTACGGCGGTCAGGGCTTGCCATTTGCCTTGAACCAGTGCTTGTACGAAATGTTGAATTCAGCGAATCAAGCCTGGGCCATGTACCCGGGCTTGTCGCATGGCGCGTATGAAGCGCTGCACGCGCACGGCACCGATGCGCAAAAGGCTCTCTACCTGCCCAAGCTCACCAGTGGCGAATGGACTGGCACCATGTGCTTAACCGAAGCGCATTGCGGCACCGACCTCGGCCTTTTGCGCACCAAAGCCGAGCCGCAGCCTGACGGCAGCTACGCGCTCAACGGCAACAAGATTTTCATCAGCGCAGGCGAGCACGACATGGCCGCCAACATCGTGCACTTGGTGTTGGCGCGTCTGCCCGATGCGCCCGCAGGCAGCAAAGGCATCAGCCTATTTGTGGTGCCCAAGTTCAATATCAACGCGGATGGCTCACTCGGTTCGCGCAACGGCATTTTTTGCGGTGGGCTGGAGCACAAGATGGGCATTCACGGCAATGCCACGTGCCAGATGGTGCTCGACGGCGCGGTTGGCACGCTGGTGGGTGCACCGCACAAGGGTCTGGCAGCGATGTTCGTGATGATGAACGCGGCGCGCTTGGGCGTTGGCAACCAGTCGCTGGGCTTGACTGAAGTGGCGTTTCAAAACGCACATGCCTACGCCAAAGACCGGTTGCAGATGCGCTCGCTGTCGGGCGTCAAAGCACCCTATAAAGCGGCTGATCCGATCATCGTCCACCCGGACGTGCGCAAGATGCTGCTCACCGCCAAGGCCTATGCCGAAGGCGGCCGTGCATTGGCCTTGTACTGCACACTGCTGCTCGACAAAGAGCGACACCACCCCGATGCCAGCGTGCGCCAGGAATCGGCTGAGATGGTGGCGCTGCTGACGCCCATCGTCAAAGCCTTCCTCACCGACAACGGCCACATTTCAACGAACGCCTGCCTGCAAGTCTTCGGTGGCCACGGTTTCATCAAGGAGTGGGGCATGGAGCAGTACGCCCGCGACAACCGCATCAACCTGATTTACGAAGGCACGAACACCATCCAGTCGCTGGACTTGCTGGGCCGCAAGGTGCTGGGCAACAACGGCGAGACCTTGAAAAAATTCGGTCAACTCATACGCGCATTGGTCACTGAAGAAAGCGCAAATCCTGAGATGGCCGAGTTCATCCAACCGCTGGCCGATTTGGCTCAACAGATGACCGCCTTCACCACCGAAATCGGTATGCGTGCGGTGCAAGACCCGGACGAAATAGGCGCTGCCGCTGTTGACTATTTGCGCGTTGCCGGTCACCTGGTCTTCAGCTATTTTTGGGCCCGCATGGCGCACGTCGCCCTGCGTGAAATAGAGGCAGGCAACCGCGACAAGTTCTATGTCGCCAAGCTGCAAACGGCACGTTTTTACTTTGCCAAGCTGTTGCCAGAAACCGCGACGCTCATGCGCACTGCACGCGCTGGCAGCGCAACGTTGATGGACACTGATGCAGCGCTGGCCTGAGCGGGCAGGCGACTGCCGCTATCCTTGCCCTTCGCCTTGTTTAAGATGCCACAGCACAACCTCAAAAAAACCAGACCATGACCACACCTGACAACCAAGACATCCTGATCCACACCGAAGCTGCGGTGACCACCATCACCATCAACCGCATCGACAAGAAAAACTCGTTCACCGCTGTGATGTACAGCGCGCTGGCTGATGCGCTCGACAACGCCAGCCGGGACGCCGCCGTGCATGTGCTGGTGATTCAGGGCCACGAAACAATCTTCTCTGCTGGTAACGACATCCGTGACTTCCTCGACGTGCCGCCCGACCATGCAGATGCACCGGTGTTTCATTTCATGCGCGCCATCAGCACTTTTCCCAAACCCATCATTGCTTCGGTCTGTGGCCCGGCGGTCGGCATTGGCACCACGATGCTGATGCACTGCGACTTGATCTACGCCGGTGACAACGCTGCGTTCTCGATGCCTTTCGTCAATCTGGGTATTTGCCCTGAAGCCGGTTCCAGCTTGCTGGTGCCGCAGCTGATGGGCCATCAACGTGCGGCTGAAGCGCTGCTCCTTGGTGAGCCCTTCATGGCGGAGACAGCACTTGAGCTGGGCTTGATCAACCGCATCGTGCCACCATCAGAAGCCAACGTGTTGGCACAGCGCCAAGCGCAAAAACTCGCCGCTAAGCCCTTGACGTCGCTGATTGAGACCAAGCGGCTGATGAAAAAAGGCAATGCCGCTTTGGTGGCTGAGCGGATTGAAGAAGAGGGCGCCAGCTTCGGTCGCATGCTGTCAGCACCCGCCGCCCGCGAAGCCTTCTCGGCCTTCATGGAAAAACGCAAGCCAGACTTCTCCAAAGTTTGAACTGAGTTCCTAGCGACTCACTGCACCACAGCGCGAGACCACTGCTCGACGCTGCTGGCGCAGTGTCGACTTTTGAGCCATGACAACGCACTGTTCAGCAGTCTCGTTCAAGTGCTGAGTTTGGCTGGCTCTTCATTGGTGAAAAGAGGTTTATTAGTACCCTTTAATCAGGAGTAGATGCCCATGTGAGCCTTGCTGGCCGCAGATATATTTTATTCAACGCAACGAATAACTTGATATCTCGAACCACTACCAGGCCACGCCATGAAGACAAGATTTGGAGAAGAGCATGCCACCAGTCGAGCTGATGCCATTGGCATTGACACAGTTTTTTCTGGACGAGGCCGGTGGTTCTTGGATGGAGTTTGTCTTGCTGGCGGCCTTGCTCGCCACGGTGTGCACATTGCTTGTATTGGCAGCCGGCTTCAATTTCTAACGAGTTCGTTGCTCAGCCATTCTTTGCTGACTTTGCCAGCCGGCTTGCGTTGAGGGGAGCCAAAGCATGAAAGACATTTCATCTTTGCTCGAGCTGCTGGCCATGCTGCTCATCAATCCACGCTACAGCATCCTTTTTGCGTTGCTGCTGGCGGCCTCCATCAGCGACTGCCGCAGCTACAAAATTCCGAATTGGCTGACCTTCGGTGGCAGCGCCTTTGCGCTGATTTACAGCCTTGTCGTGCCGTTTTCGCCGCAGCTTGGTTTTGGCTGGTCGCTCGGTGGCTTTGCGCTGGGTTTGAGCTTGATGCTGCCGCTGTACATGCTGGGAATGATGGGCGCTGGTGACGTCAAGCTGATGGCCATGGTCGGCGCTTTTCTGGGCATGACGCACACCTTGTATGCGGTGCTGTTTGTTTTTGCGTCGGGTGGGCTGGCTGCCTTGGTTTATGCGCTCTGGCACCAATCGTTGCTGCGCATGGCCAGCAACATCAAGCTGTCGCTGACCTCCATGTTGTTTTCAACGATGGGCGGACTGCGGCCGCAGATGATGCCGCTCGGTCATGCGTCGGTTGGCAAACTGCCCTACGCCGTGAGCATCGCCTTCGGCACCACCGTCTTCCTCGTTGTCAACCAGCTCGGTTATGTCTGAGTCGATTTCCAACACCCCACCCCTAATGACTGATCGGACCACTCCATGAAAAATCTGAAGGCCTTTGGCTTGTTATTTATCGCCGTGCTGATCGGACTGACCGCCGCCGTTTATGCCACCAATGTGGCGACAACGCAGACCGTGGCGTCCAGCAAGGTCATCGTTGCGGCGGTTGATATTGAACTGGGTGGCAAGCTCAATCCGCAAATGCTCACCAGCGTGGACTGGCCCAGCACGTCGCTGCCGCCGGGTGCGTTCAAGGACATCAAGGATGTGCAAGACCGCGTGGTCATGACGGGGGTGATGCGTGGCGAAGCCATTTTGGAGCGCAAGTTGGCACCGCCGGGCTCGCAAGGGGGTTTGTCGGCTGTCATTGCGCAAGGCAAACGGGCGATGACCGTGCGCGTCAACGACGTGGTGGGCGTGGCCGGTTTTGCGTTGCCAGGCAATTACGTCGACGTCATGGTCAACGCTGTGCAGGACAAAGCCAAGGGTGATGACAACGCGCAGATCAGCAAAACCGTGCTGTCTCATGTGCTGGTGCTGGCGGTCGCCCAAGAAGCCGGACGCGACGACACCAAGCCGCGCGTGGTCAGCGCCGTCACGCTGGAGCTGAGCTTAGAAGACTCCGAAAAACTCGACTTAGCGCGCAGTGTCGGCACCTTGTCGCTGGTGCTCCGAAACCAGGTCGACAAGCAGACCGTGGTGACCCAGGGCATTACCAAGCACCAGTTGTTGAGCGAGCCCAGTGCGCCGCTCATCAAACCCGTCAGTACCAAATCTCGCCCCGTAGCGAGCGTAGCCAGTGCCAAGACATCAACGGCGTGTGTCGAAGTCTTTCAAAACGGCTTCATGGTCTTGAAGTGTTTTTAACCAGGGATCACAAGTGAACAAGCATTCCAATCCATTCAAGCGCCTCCTGTGGGCCGCGGCATGCGTCTCAGTCGGGTCATCGCTGGCCCAAGTCCAGACGCCGCCTGCACCTGCTGCGCCAGTCAAGTCTGTGGCCCGCCCGGGAGCCTCTGCGGCGGCCGCCGCGCAGGCCTTGCAGCCCTGCGCCTCCGCGGAAATGGACCCGCCCAGCTATGTCACCTTGGGCAAGTCCAGCATCATCCGCTTGTCGACGCCGATTGCCCGTATGTTGGTCGGTGGCCAACCGTCCAATCGCTCGGCGGCGCCCTCAGTCAATACCGCGGCCACCGGGCAGCCCAGTAGTCCTGCACTGCCCATGCGCAACCCAGACATGGAAGGTGTCGGCAGTGTCGACATCACTTTGTTGAGCCCGACCGAATTGTTTTTTCTCGGCAAAAAAGCTGGCTCGATGAACGTGATTTTGCAAAGTGCCGATGGCCGTTGCTTCATCCGCGACATCATCATCGCCATTGACCCCGGCACCTTGCAGAGCAAGCTCGGTGAGCTGATGCCCGAAGAAAGTGGCATCAAAGTGCGCGGTGCAGAAAACGCACTGGTGCTGAGCGGGCAGGTCAGTGACGCCGTCAAGTTAGACCAAGTGATGAGCCTGGCAACGTCTTATGGTGACGGCAAGAAGGTCGTGAATCTGCTGCGCATCATGACGCCGCAGCAAGTCATGCTGGAAGTCAAGATTGCCGAAGTCAGCAAAACCTTGCTTGACCGCTTTGGCATTGACTACGCCCGCTTGTTGTCGTCTAGCGGCGGCGCCAGTGTTTTATCTGGCGTGTTTGGTGGTGCCCCTGCGGTACTCGGCAAGCTCAAGGGACAGCTCGACTTTGCGGGCAATGCTGCTGGCGCGACCACTGGCCCGCTGGGTGGGGCTGGTGGCGTTATCAGTGCGCCTACGTTGGCTGCTGGCGCTGCAGCGCGGGCTGGTAGCGGGACTTTTCTAGGCATCAATGCACAAAAACAAGATGGCCTGATTCGCTTGCTGGCGGAACCCAACATCATGGCCATCAGTGGTCAGCAGGCGGGGTTCAATTCAGGCGGTCGTATCTACATTCCGGTTCCGCAAGGTGGTGTCTCCGGCGTCACAACGCTTGAAGAAAAGCAGTTTGGCGTGATCCTCAAGTTCACCCCCACCGTGCTCGATGGCACCCGCGTCAACCTCAAGCTGTTGTCGGAAGTGTCGGAGTTGTCCCAAACCGGCACCGCCTTCACCACGTCGGGCGGCGCTACCTCTGTGCTCCCGACCATCTCTGCTCGCACGGTGGAAACAACCGTGCAGCTCAACGACGGTCAGAGCTTTGCTGTTGCTGGTTTGATCAAAAACAACATCACCGAAACCATCACACGCTTTCCAGGCTTGGGTGAAATTCCGGTGTTGGGGGCGCTGTTTCGCTCAACCGAGTTTCAGAAAGACCAGACCGAGCTGATCTTTGTGGTGACCCCGCGGCTGGTCAAGCCGATGGTCCCCGCCATCGCCTTGCCGACCGACAACCTCTCAGAGCCGAGCCGTGCTGAAGTGCTGTTCATGGGCGCGGCCGAGGGTGCGCCGAAACCTGCAGCGGCGACACAGACACCCGCCCCGACTGAGTCGAAGTAACAGCCGAAATAAGGAATCGATCATGAAAAAAAATACGTTTTATGTGCGCATCTTGGCTGGCTTGTCTTTTCTGGCGCTTTTGGCAGGCTGCATGTCCACCACACCCGAGTACGACAAACGCTTTGGTGACGCCGTGCGCCAGTCGCGGCTACAGATGACGATCAACCCCAACGCGGGCAGCAACCCAGACGCGGTACTCGGCATGGACGGCACCTCAGCCCGAGAAGCGTTGGTGAACTACCAGAACACTTTCAAAACGCCAACACCGGTCACCAGCGTCATGGGCATTGGTGGCAGTGGGGGTGGCAATAAATAAGGAGAAGTCACCCGCTTGGGGAGGCTCGCAGCCTCAAGCGATGTGAACAGTTGTGTCGATTGGCGTGTTGTTGCATGCCTAGTCAGTTAATTTCAATTCACTTTTTATTTTTTACTTTTACAAAGAGGTTTTCACATGAATCAGTTCATCAAATCAATCAACACGTCCATCAGCTCGTTCGTTAAAGAAGAGGACGGCGCACAGGTCGTCGAGTACGCGCTGATCATCGCTTTGGTGTCTATCGGGCTTGCCGCAACTTTAGGTAGTTCAGCAGACGGCGGTTTGAAAGGGGCATTTGATGCCTTAGTCACACGCGTGGGTAACTGTTTTGCAGCTAATGCGACTACATGCTGAACTAAGCCAGCACTTTGAGTCCCCAAAAGGCTCTCTGCCTTTTGGGGACTGACTGTCCTAGGAGATCAAGTTATGAAAGTAAACGCCATGAAGCAAAAAGGTGCGCAGGCCGTTGAGTTCGCGTTGGTCTTGCCGTTTTTCATTCTCATCCTTTTTTTGGTGTTGGACTTTGGCATGCTGGTTTACAACAAGGCTATCATCACCAACGCCAGCCGGGAAGGTGCGCGCAGTGGCGTTTTGTTCACCCCGCCTCCTTGGAGCAATGCAGCAGCAATTGACGCTGCCTGCAACTACGCGAGGAGTGCACTCATTGGTGTCAATCGTGGCACCACCAGCACCAAGTGCACCAGCAAGGAAAACCCGACTGTCACTGTTTTTGTCGGCGGCACTGCACCCTGTCCTTCACCCTCATCTTCGGGAAGTAAACCCCCTGAGTTCGGCGATCTTATCGCTGTGACTATTAAATATTCTTTCAGTGGTTTTTTGCTTGGCAGCGGGTGGTTTGGCACGGGTACTTCGGCGAGCAGACCGTTCGAACTGACCGCTTGCACGCAGATGCGCCATGAATAAAAAACACACCTCCTTTCGTCAGCGCCAGCAAGGGTCTTACTTGGTCATTTTTGGCGGCTTGGTTCTGGTGCTGACCGGCTTTGCCGTGCTGGCCGTTGACATTGGTCGCATCTTCATCGTTCGCAGCGAATTGCAAAATGTCGCGGACGCAGCGGCGCTGGCGGGTGCCAACTGCTTGACGCGAGAAAACGTGAAAGATATCAACGATTGCCCTAGCACGATGGCGACCGCTCTGAACTGGCGCCTCGCCACGAAGAAAGCAGAAGATCAGCTGAGCCAAAACCAAGCCAAGAACCAACCTATCTCGTGCACAGGTTGCGTCGAAACTGGTTACTGGGACATTTTAAACAAACGCCCTTCAGGTGGAACGCTGACAAGTCCGCTATTAAGCAACTTCGGCCCGATCGGAACTTACGATAAACCAGCCGTTCGCGTTCAATTAGATACGAATAAGATCCCAAGCGTCGCTATTTCTATGCTGACGGAGGGGATGTTTGGCCGCACCAAATTGGTGAACATGAAAGTGACGGCGGTCGCCGTCATTTCTTCGCCTAGTGGGGTAGCGGCTGGACAGATCACACCCATCGCGATTGATAAATGTATTCTCGATAAATATTGGGATTCGGCCAAAGCGTCTCCAAAGCTCGCCACCTCGAATACTTTAAAGATCGAAGGGGTCAACAACAAATACGCCGATGTGCCGCAAACAAAAGGGACACCTTGGGTGATTCGAATATTCCAATCAAATTCAAATTCAAATTCAAATAAAAGTAAGGGTAAGGACGAGGACGAGGGTGCGGACAAGGATGTCTGCGAGACGCTGCGATGGACAGCTTTTTTAAAAACTAATCCTAAACAGAAAGAAATCGAACTTTTATTTGCGAGTAAAAATCCAACGGCATTGCAAATTGACGACTCCATATATTTGGAGAACGGCAATATGTCAGACCTGTTCAAAGAGTTTTCACTCGGCATCATCACTGTTCCGGTGATGACCGATCTAGGTAATGGACGGCAAGAAATTTATGCGTTCGCAAGTTTTCAGATCACGGTGAATGGGGGCGTCGAAAAGAAATACATCGAGGGCAGCTTTGTCGGCATCAACACCAGCAGTGGCTCTTCCGGCATCGGGCCTTTTTATGGAACCTACACCCCGCCTCGGCTGGCTTATTGAGCCGCTGCTAGAGAACTCATCCCCAAGGAAGACCATGAAAATCGCCATCATTTCCCCTGACGAAAGTCACCTGCAAGAGATGGGGCGCTTGCTGGAGTTGAACCATCACAGCGTGGTGCTGGCCAGCGGCGGCAAGACCAAACTGCGCAGCATGGCCGAGCAAGATGCGCCCGACCTGATGCTGGTCGACGGCCTGTGCTGCGACCTGGCTGACCTCGCGCTGGTGGACTATGTCACCACGCATCACCCGTCGACGGCTGTCATTTTGCTGTGCCCCACGCAAACGCCAGAGTTCTTGATTCATTCGATGCGGGTCGGTGTGCGTGAGGTCTTGCCGTCACCCGCCACGCCGGAGGCACTCGAGGCGGCAGTGAACCGTGTGGCGGCCAAGTTGCAAGGCAGCTCTCAGCGGCAGTCTGGCCAATTGCTGGCATTTTTGGCTTGCAAGGGCGGTAGCGGCACGACCTTCATCGCCACCAATCTGGGCTACCACTTGGCCGAGTCGCGCTCGGTTTTGCTGATCGACTTGAACCTGCAGTTTGGGGATGCCTTGTCGTTTGTCAGCGAAGGACCTCCAACCTTGACCATCGCCGATGTGGCGCGCGACATCAACCGGCTGGATGCGTCATTTTTGGCAGCGACAGCCGTCAAAGTGGCGCCCAATTACAGCGTTCTGGCGGCGCCAGAAGCCTTGACGCAGGCGATGGCAATCAAGCCCGAACACATTGACGCCATCATCAAACTGGCGCTGCTGCATTACGACTTTGTACTGCTCGACCTACCGCGGATTCTGGACACACTGGCGCTCAAGGCGCTGGACCGTGCCGACCGCATTTATCCGGTGCTGCAGGCCAGCGTGCCAGCCATTCAGAACGCTAAAAAATTGCTCACGGTGTTTCGCTCGCTGGGTTACCCAGAAGCCAAGTCCGAGATCATCGTCAACCGCTTTGAAAAAGGCGGGGACATTGGTTTCAGTGAGATCGAGCAGTCCTTGCCCGGTGCCATCTTGCGCACGGTGCCGAATTCCTACAAAGAGGTGAATGCGGCCATCAACCAAGGCCGTGCGCTGTTGGAGTCCTCACGCTCTAACGCCGTCTCCAAAAGTCTGGCTGAGCTGGCTGCCACCTTGATTCCCCCAACCGAAGATGCGCGTGGATTTTTGGGACGCATCTTCAACTCCAAAGGTTAACGATGTCATTGCGCGAAACACTCAGGGCGGTGGAGTCGGTCCCGCAGATTCCGGTGATGCCGTTGATGTCGGTGGTGGCGCAGCCGCAGCCAAGCCCGGTGGCCACGGATGCGTACAAGTTGCTCAAAGAGCGCATGCACCTGAAGCTGCTGGATAAGTTTGACTTGAGTGTGTTGGAGACTTTGCCGCCAGACGTTTTGCGGCAAGAAATCAGCAGCATGGTTGAACGTTTGTTGAGCGAAGACCAGAGCGCCATCAACGACCTAGAGCGGCGTTCGCTGATACGCGACATCCAACACGAGATGCTGGGTTTTGGCCCGCTGGAGTTGTTGATGGCGGACCCGACGGTGTCGGATATTCTGGTCAATTCGTACCAGCAAATCTACGTTGAACGCAAGGGGCGGTTGGAACTGACCAACGTGACCTTCACCGACGAAAAGCACCTGCTGCGCATCATCGACAAAATAGTCTCCTTGGTCGGCCGGCGGATTGACGAGTCGAGCCCGATGGTCGATGCGCGGTTGCCCGACGGCTCGCGTGTCAACGCGGTGATTCCGCCGGTGGCACTGGACGGGCCGATGATGTCGATCCGCCGCTTTGCGCACGTGCCGCTGAAGATGCACAACCTGATCGATAGCGGCTTCAAAAGCCTGACGCCCGACATGGCGCTGATGCTCGAAGGCTTGGCCAAGGCCAAGGTGAACATGATCATCTCGGGCGGCACGGGCTCTGGCAAGACCACCTTGCTGAACATTCTCTCGGGCTACATTCCGGTCACGGAACGGGTTGTCACCATTGAAGACGCGGCCGAGTTGCAATTGCAGCAGCCGCATGTGGTGCGCATGGAAACCCGCCCGGCCAACACCGAAGGCACAGGCGAAGTGTCGCAACGTGCACTGGTGCGCAATGCGTTGCGCATGCGGCCAGATCGAATTGTGATTGGCGAGGTGCGCGGCGCCGAAGCGGTTGACATGCTGCAAGCCATGAACACTGGGCACGAGGGCTCGCTCACCACCATTCACGCCAACACGCCGCGCGATGCCTTGGCCAGGCTGGAAAACATGATTGGCATGGCCAACCTGAATTTGCCCAACCGCGCGGCGCGCCAGCAGATTGCCTCGGCCATCACGGTGGTGGTGCAAAGCCTGCGCTTGATTGACGGCAAACGCAAGATCACCAGCATCCAAGAGATCACCGGCATGGAAGGCGAGGTCATCTCCATGCAGGAGATTTTTGCCTTCAAGCAAACTGGGGTTGGCACCTCGGGTGACGTTGAAGGTTACTTTCAAGCCTCGGGCGTGCGGCCCAAGTTCATGGACCGGCTGCATGCCTTTGGCGTGACGCTGTCCGACGAGATGTTTGACCCGACCCGCCAATATCAATAAGCATCTAACAGCAGAGGTACCGCCATGTTCCAAGCGATGGGCAATTATTCTTTTCTGATCATTCTGGCGCTGGCCTTGGCGTCATTGCTGCTGCTGATCCTTGCTGGCTGGCAGATCTGGCAGTCATACAAAGGGCCGGGGGTGCGGAAGATTGAAAAACGCTTGCAGGCACTGTCTGCTGCGGGCGACGACAGCGCGCAGTCGCAGCTGCTGAAGGAACGGCTGCTGAGCCAGGTGCCGAGGCTGGAGCAGTTGTTGCTGCGCATGCCGCGGGCACTTCTACTGGATGCTTTTATTGTGCAGTCGGGGCTGAATTGGACGGTCTCCAAACTGTTGCAGTCCAGTGCGCTGTTGGGGCTGATCGCGGGCCTCGTGCTGGGCCGCTGGCTGCTGCTCAGTACGGCGCTGGCCGCGGCTGCTGGTGTGGCGGTGGGGCTGTTGCCATGGCTGTATGTGTCCTTCCGGCGGCAGCGGCGCTTGGCACGCTTTGAAGCTCAATTGCCAGAAGCGCTGGACCTGATGCTGCGCGCCTTGCGTGCAGGACATTCCTTTGCATCGGCCTTGCAGATGGTCGGGGAGGAAATGTCTGATCCCGTAGCCTCTGAGTTCAGCACCGTGCACGATGAAGTCAACTTTGGGGTGGCCGTCGAGCAAGCCCTGACGAATCTGACGGCGCGCGTGCCGCTGACCGACTTGCGCTACTTCGTGGTGGCGGTGCTGATTCAGCGTGAGTCGGGCGGCAACCTGACGGAAGTGCTGGGTAATCTAAGCCGCTTGGTACGTGAACGTCTGAAGCTGCGCAGCAAGGTCAAAGTGATGTCGGCGGATGGTCGATTGTCGGCTTGGATTCTGACGCTCATGCCGTTCGCACTGGCGGCCCTGATGAACGCTTTCAACCCGGACTTCATGGCGCCTTTGTGGACTGATCCGATGGGCGTGGTGATGCTCCAGTACCTGCTCACGATGACGGTGGTGGGTGTCGTGGTGATGCAGAAAATCATCCGGATTCGCATTTAAAGGACCATCATGTTGCTTTCCATTCTTGTGTTTTTAGCGGTCACCCTGTCGCTGGCCGGTCTGATTCTTTGGCTGCAGCCAACGCGAACCGAACAGCGGCTGCAGGCGCTGAATGCGGACCTTTCGAATGCGCAGTGGCACCAAACCATGGTCAAGCTGGCCGGGCCATTGGCCAATTTGTCGTCGCCACCAGGGGACTGGGATTCGTCGACTCTGCGTGTCCGATTTTTCAATGCGGGCATCCGCAGTGAACATGCCAGATTGGTTTATTTTGCGGCCAAGACGGTGCTGCCTGTGGTCTTGGCTTTGCCGGCTTTTGTGCTGTCCAGCGTCTGGCTACAAGCCACGGGTATGACGCTGCTGTTTCATGTGGCCGTGGCTGCGCTGCTGGGCTGCTATGTGCCCAACGTTATTTTGGGGTGGTTGGTTCGCGTGCGGCAGCGCGAGATTTTTGAGAACTTTCCGGATGCGGTTGATTTGATGCTGGTGTGTGTTGAAGCTGGCTTGGGGCTGGACGCCGGGCTGGCTCGGGTGGCGGGTGAAATCAAGATCAAAAGCATGGCCTTGGCCGAAGAGTTGCATCTGACTATTTTGGAAGTTCGCGCTGGCGGTACGCGTGAAAAAGCGCTCAAAAATTTGGTCCGCCGCACCGGTGTGGAGGAGCTCGACACCTTTGCCGTGATGCTGACACAAGCCGACAAATTCGGCACCAGCATAGGGGATTCGTTGCGGGTTTTTTCAGATGAGCTGCGCCACAAGCGGCAGACTCGGGCTGAAGAGCGGGCCGCCAAGGTGCCCACCCTGATGCTGATACCGCTGGTGCTGTTTATCTTCCCGTCAATCATCATGGTCATCATGGGGCCGGCGGTGATTCAGATCGTCCGCACCTTGCTGCCGATGGTCACCGGCCATTAACGGTTTCAGCTTCAGGGATGATGTTGAGGGTTATCGCCGACCCAGTGCATTGGTGATGGCTTCTTGCATCATGCTTTGAAAATTGTTATTTTTCAAAATGCCAAGTCCATTGGTCGCGATGTCTATCACTGTCTGACTGCGCAGCACTTGATTGTTGAGGGTGTTTTGCACGTAAGTTCCCTGCGGTAGGTTCGTAACACCTGACTCAACCACATTGCCCGCACCGTTTTGAATGACTTGCGGTTGCATGTTTATTTGCTGACTGAGGCGTTGCGCCTGCTGTGCGTTCAGTTTGCTGAGGTCTCCTAATTGCAGGGTGAGGGTGGTGACGAGCTCCTGATTGATGTACGTCGTTCTGGTGATGCCGAAGGACACCATCATGCCAAGGCCCAAGTCAAAACCGCCGCGCATCTTGTCCAAGCTCTTGTTGCTGACGGTTAACCATGCGTGCTCTTCAGCTTTTTCAAGGGATGCTTCAGCTTGCGCCAAGCTGGCGGTGCCGATGAGCAGCGCATACAAACCGATCAGGTACCGGGTTCGGCTATGTTTGAACATCAAAAATCTCCTGGGCCATTTTTGGGCAGTGTCACGTTGGTGAGACTGCCCCGATGGACACCATCTGCCAGCAAGGCTTGCGGAGCTGCGCGCCAGTCAGAGGCCAAGTTGAAGCGGGCTGACTTGACGCGGTTGTGAACGACCAAAAGCAGGCCGCTGGGCCAGATGGCGTTGAACGCGCTGCGGGATATGGCTCGTGTGCCGTTGGCCGGATCCCCAATCAAAACCCGTTGATCCTTCAGCCCTTTGAGCACCACGAAATGCATATAACCGTTTTCGTTGATGAGGACGATGGCCGGAAGGCGCGCTTGTGCCAGTTTTTCCAATGGCTGCACAAAACCATCGGCTTCAAAACCGTGCGCTGCGAGACCACGCTTTAAGTCGAGCAATGAAAACCCTTCGCGTTTGATTTTATTTTGATCGCCTTGGCTGTACATGCTCTCGAAAATTGCACTTTCTGTGACGGGGTAACCATAGTGGTGTGTCAGCAGCGTGGCGACCGCCGCTGAGCCGCAACTGAAGTCATATTTCTGCAGGAGCGTGCCGCTCAGGCGCGACTCCCTGATACTGCTCACCGGCAAAATAACATCGCCTCCTACCAAGGACGAAATTTGGTTGTGTTGTGCCTTGGCTGTCGTTGCAGTGAAGCAAGCTGTGGCCACGATCGCTGCTGAACCCAACTCGATAAGCTTGAAATTAAACATGCCGCTGCACTCCACTCAGTTCATCTGTAAGTTCAAAATCACGGCGTTTTGTATCAATACATTGGCACCTGAATTTTGAACCACCAAGGGCAGTCCGCTCATGTTTGAAAATGCGCCCAAGCCGATCGTGTTGGTCCCGGTGACCACATTCACAGCGGTATTGCCCGAGGTCAGGCCAGACAGGGTCATCTCGCTGTTGGTGATGCTGGCACCGCCGCGGTAATTGGCCAGTGTGGTGCTTGAGACCGGTTGCATGAAATCGATCTGTCGCGCTTCGGTTGGTTGAGCATTGACTTGGGCCGATAAGCTGCTGAAGCATGTTGCGCAGACAAGCCAGATCATGGTGTGTGTTTTCATGTTTTTCCTTGGTGTTGAAAATGTCGGCACAGGCCCCGCACTGGCGGCCCAGCCCGTGCCGACTGTGACTTACAGACCGCGCATATTGGCTTGAACGTTCACGCTTTGCTGCACCAGTGTGGAGATGCCGCTGTTTTGGTTGGCGAGCATGATGCCGGCAGCCGATTGCCCCACGCTGGACATCGTGTTGGCCATGCTGAAGGCGCCAGAGCTGACGTTGATGGTTCCGCCAGCACCGCCCGTGCCGCCTTGGCCTAAACCACCGGTGCCACCAGCCGCGGTATTGGTTCCGCCGTTGCCCGCGCCACCGGTGCCACCGGTGCCGCTACCACCAGCGCCGCCATTGCCTGCGGTGTTGTTGCCGTTCGTGGCGCTGCCATTGGTTGCACTGCCGTTACTGGCTGCACCCCCGGCACCGCCAGTCCCGGTGCCTGCTGTACGTGTGCTGGTGCCTTCGCTGGTGGAACCAGTGCCTGCGCCACCCGCGCCGCCTGCACCGCTGGTGCCGCCAGTGGCGACAGAACTGCTGCCATCGCCTGCTGACGATGAAGTGGCTGCAGCGCTACCGGTTTTACCGCCAGCCGCACCGGTGGCTGTGGCCATGCTGCCAAGGTTGTCGCCACCAGCTGCTCCACCCGTGCCGGTTCCACCCTTAGCTGCGTAAGCGCTGCCATTGGTGGCACTGCCATTGGCAATAGCCCCATTAGAGGCGCTACCGCCGCTGGAGCCAACAGCGCCAACACCGCCAGCGCCCTCGGCACCCGTGCCCGTGCCCGTGCTCGTTCCGCCATAGGCCTTACCACCTTGGCCACCTTTGGCGTTGCCGCCGTTGGTGGAGCCTGCGTTAGAGGCTGTATTGCCAATATTGGTGACGGTGTTGCCCGACACAGTGCCGTTGAGCACGCTGCTGGCGGTCGCGGTCGTTTGATTGAACGCGTCGCTGAATGTTCCAGTTGAGCCATTGTTGAGGGCTGCCGAACGCGATCCTTTGGCTAAGGCGTCACCTGAATCCTTGTTCATGCTGATGTCGCTGTTGTCAGTTGTAGATGTTGACGTTGATGTTGATGTTGATGTAGATGTTTTCGTGTTGTTACTGTCTATTGTCTTTGTATTAATGCTGTTGTCCGTTTTCGTTGTGACACTGTTGTCGGTCAGTGTGTGGCTGCTCTGGTCAGTGGAAGAGCTGCTGCTGCTGGTGCTGCCGTTGTCTGTGAACTGGTCGTTGGCGACTTGTGCAAATGCAGCACTGCTGAGTCCAAATGCCATGCTGATAGCAGAAACGATAAGAGTCTTTTTCATGGAACCCCCTGAGGTTGGTGAAGTTAAATAACTAACGAGAAATTTGATGTGCGTCTCCGCAAATCGCAGGTCGTTTAGCAACATCGGTGCCAGTCCATCGCCTCATCCGCCATGCACCCAAGCCCAATCAGGAAAAATAAAAAAAGATGACGCGTAACGAAAAAAAAGCTACTCGTCAGTCAACACAAATCAACATCGGGTGTCTCAAGCCGGTGACATTGATAGCGTCGTGGCAGAGCCAGAAAAACGGCTGGCGCAGTACATAAAGACTGTTGCATCACACGGCATGTATTGAAAAAAATAGGACATGACCGTGCGTCTCATGTCTGATACAGCGCAACCTTGGAGAGCCGTGCGTGCAGTCATTTGAAGAGTAGGCTCGGCGAGCCTTTTGCTGACAAAAATAGTCCGCAAACAACTTCTTCTGAAGACAGGTTGCAACGTGGATGCTAGGCGCCTTCAAGTTTGATTCAAGGGAGATATCAGTGAAAATCAACACACTCAGTGCACGACAAGGGGCTTGCACGAACCGCTTAGCATGGCTCGGAAGCGTTTCAACGTTGTTAGCCGTTTCTTCTGTTGTTCACGCGCAAGGCGTGCCTTCGGATGCAGACGGTTTGGGTGTCAGGATTGAAAAGCTGCAACAACAATTGACGGATCAAGCGCTTCAGATCAAGACACTTCAAGAGAGATTGGCTCCCAAAAATGAAGCCTCATCTGCCAGCACTGCGGATGACGCTACACGCTCTGTGAGGGTCGGCGTTGAGCCTGAGCCAGTCGCACCGCCGGTGGTTGCAGTTGTGTCAGAGCAGCCAGGTATTTTGACGGGACGAGGTAAGTTTGTTCTTGAACCGTCGATGCAATACAGCTATTCGTCCAGCAACCGGGTTGCTCTCGTGGGCTACACGATCATCCCTTCTTTGCTCATTGGCTTGGTCGACGTGCGCGAGCTCAAGCGCAATTCATTGACGGGTGCCTTGAGCCTGCGCTATGGTCTGAGCAACCGTCTGGAATTGGAAGCCAAGTTGCCTTACGTGTACCGGTACGACGCCACCGTTAGCCGAGAATTTGGTGCTGGCAGTGACAGTGACCGCGTGTTCAACACGAGCGGTAAGGCCGTTGGTGATGTCGAAATCGCAGCGCGTTATCAGTTGAATCAGGGCACTGGGGGCTGGCCTTACTTGATCGGCTCTTTGCGTTTTAAATCGCGCACGGGAAAAGACCCTTTCGAAGTGGTCACTGATTGCGTGACCCGCTGCGTGGGAACCACCAATGGCACTGGGCTGCCGCTTGAGCTGCCAACAGGGTCTGGTTTTTATTCGGTGCAGCCCGGGCTGACATGGTTGTTCCCAACCGACCCAGCGGTTTTCTTCGGCGGGGTCAGCTACACGCACAGTTTCAAACGAACCAATTTGAACCGACAAGTTCTCAGTGGCGAGTTTGAGTCTATTGGGACCGTCGAGCCGGGGGGGGTGTTGGGATTGAACTTTGGATTGGGCTTGGCGCTGAACGAGAAGACCTCGCTAAGTCTTGGTATTGAACTCAATTCTGTAGACCGTACGCGGCAAAACGGTGTTGCGGTGCCGGGTTCGGTGCGCACCCAGTTGGCCAGTTTGTTGATGGGCTATTCGTACCGCCACAGCAAAGACACCACCTTCAACTTATCGGTGAGTGCCGGTCTGACACAAGACACGCCGGATCTTTCGCTGAACATCCGAGTCCCGTTTTCCTTTTAACCGTTGTATGCCCAAAGGTGAGGTGCTGTGTTTCAGCCTTGGGCCAACGGCCACGGGCATCACTGACTATTTGAGCGCTAACGGTTGGCTCGTTCTACGGGTCTGCGACGATCTGACTCTGCGGCGACTTTTGAGCGCTAAAAAAGTCCAGGTCGGCTTGCTGTTGATTGAAGACATATCGTCAGTGTCCTTTGATTCTCTCCAGCTGTCGCTAGGCTGGGCTCGTGGTGTGCAGCGGCTGGAATGGGTGGCCGTGTTGCCCTTGGCCGCCCTAGACACACCCGCAGGCCGAGAGTTTGTCCTGAACAGTCTTTATGACCACCACACTGATGCGGCTGACTTTGCCGCGCTGGAGTTCAGGCTGTTCAATGCGTTGCGCCAGGCGAATCTACGAGCGCGGGTGGATGGGGCTGAAGCATTTGAAAATGGTTTAGGCATGGTTGGCCACAGCGATGCGATTTTGCAGTTGCAAAACAAGATTAAAAAAGTGGCATTGACCCAGGCTCCTGTGCTGATTGGTGGCGAAAGTGGCAGCGGGAAAGAGTTGGCTGCAAGGGCTATTCACCAGTGCTCAAGCAGAGCCGATGGGCCGTTTGTGGCGGTCAATTGTGGGGCGATTGCGCCTGCCTTGATTCAGTCTGAACTCTTTGGCCATGAACGGGGTGCGTTCACGGGCGCGGCGACCACCAAGATCGGGTTGATTGAGGCCGCCAGTGGTGGCACTCTTTTTCTCGACGAAATCGCAGATTTACCTTTGGAGCTGCAAACCAACTTGTTGAGATTTTTGCAAGAACGCACGATTCAGCGCGTGGGGTCGAATAAATGCTCGACGGTGAACGTCCGGGTGATCGCTGCTTCGCATGTCGATTTGGTGAGCGCAGTGGCAGCCGGCAGATTTCGTGAAGATCTTTTTTATCGCTTGAGTGTTTTGCCCATCACGGTACCGTCTTTGCGCGAGCGCCAGTCAGATGTTCTGGGTTTGGCGCAACATTTTTTAAATGAAAGTGTTGAGAGTTCGCACCATGTGCAAATACTTGGCTTCAGCAAGCACGCTGTTGAGGCCATGATGTTTCACACGTGGCCAGGCAACGTGCGTGAGTTGAGTAACCGTGTCAAGCGTGCGGTCGTGATGACCGATCAGCGGCTCATTTCTCCTGAAGATTTGGGTTTGACGCTGCCTGTGAGGCCGATCGGTATGGAGCTTGAGGCCGTGCGTACGTTGGCCGAGCGCGACGCCATCACGCTGGCTTTGGTGCGTGTTGATAGCAACGTCACGCATGCGGCTCGTGCATTGGGTATTTCACGCATGACGATGTACCGCCTGATGGACAAACATGGTCTGTCATTGCGCCGAATTCAGTAGGCATCGTCGTGCACGGTAGATGGATGTCGGCCAAGCTGCCTGCCAGTGGCAAAGGGGTTGCTACGGTTGAATTTGCACTGACGATCACCATTCTTTTGTTTTTCATCATGGCAATTGTTGATTTCAGTTACCTTTTTTTTGTTAACCTGACGATGCAACACGCGGTCAGGGACGGTGCTCGGTACGCTGCCACCGGGCAATCAAATCTTGACCTTGATCCACAAGGCACTGCGCAAGACAGATGTGATGCAGCCGTCGCACGTATCAAAACCGCCTCAATGGGATTTTTTAACCAAGCCGGCGCGGTGGTGGTTTTTAAAACCGTCAACAACGACGGCAGCATCACGCCAGTTCCCGCCAATTCATGCGCCGCTGCCGGACAAATCATTGTCATCACTTTGAACTGTGAATTGCCTTTGATCACACCCTTGATTCAGTCGTTTTTCCCGAATGGGAAATACACGTTTTCAGTCAGCAGCACGATGAAGAACGAGGCGTTTTGATGCGCCCATCAGGTCGTCAAAAAAGGCGCTCGCACGGATCCGGTCAAAGCATGATCGAGTTGGCGATCATATTGCCCGTCTTGCTGTTGTTGTGCTTTGGTTCTGCTGAGTTGTGCCACGCGATTTTGTTCAACAACATCTTAATCAGCATGAGCCGTGAGGGTGCTAACTTGGCCTCACGCACACCACAAAGTCCGCAGTTCATCATTGATGCGCTCAGCAACACCTCAGCGCCGCTTCAAATGTCGACGCAGGGCATGATTTATATATCCCGGGTCAAAGGCGTTGACGCGGGTTCTGGCAGCGTCATTGCCATGGTTGACGAGCAGTACCGCGCAGTGCGTGGCAATGCGGCCTTGATGAGCCGCTTGTGGAGTTGTCCTGAATGGGATGTTGCCGGCAAATGCACCATGCCGACGGCTGTGGCAACGCGTGTGGTGACCTTGCCTTTCACGCTTGGCATCGGTTATGAGGTCCAGGTTGTCGAAGTCATCTACGACTACGCGCCTCTGACCAATTTATTTTTGACCACCGCACCACAGCTTTATTCGGTGACCCTGTTTTAAAGCGCGGCAGAAAGTCTACGATGCGATCAGAATCTATTCAAAACCAGCGCGGGCAAATGTTGGTTTTGGTGGCGGTCAGCATCTTGGTTTTGATGTCGCTGGTCGGTCTGGCCGTCGACTCGGGGCTGGCTTATGGGGTCAAGGCCAAATTGGCGAGTGCTGTCGATGCTGCCGCCATTGCGGGCGCGCGCGCGTTGGCAGAAGGCGTGGACGACGATGCCCGCATCGTTGCTGCCAGAAAAGCGGCCAAAGATTATTACGCCGCTAATTTCCCAGTTGTTTTCTTAGGTGCTGCGCGCGTGCCACTCACGGATCAAATGATTGATGCCGTGCATGACGCGACGGGCTATTGGACCATCACGGTCACCGGTTCAGCTGTCATGCCAGTCACCTTTATGAAGCTGCTCGGTTTCAGTGAATTCCCTATAAGTGCCATGGGACAGGCGATTCGCCGTGATCTTGATATTGTGTTGGTGTTGGACACCTCTGGATCACTCGCCTCGCCGTCCACCACGTTCCCCGCACTGAAGGCGGCGGCGGTTAACTTTGTCAACAAGTTCAATGCCGGTTCCAACGGTGATCGCGTTGGGGTTGTCAGCTTTGCTTCGGGGGCTGTAGTGAACGTTCCGATTGTCAAGGACGGCACACGGGGGTTCAATAAAACACAGGTTATCAACGCCATCAATGCTTTGAATGTGTCTGGCAGCACTGCATCAGCCGAAGGCTTGCGCTTAGCGCTGAACGACATCAATGGTGTTCCGCCGATCAATCGGTCTAGTCTGCGGATGATTGTCTTTTTCAGCGATGGTGCGCCCAACGATGTGCCAGCTACTTTCAGCAATGGTGGAACGCCGGTCACGGGTGATCTGTATTCTGAGACATCATCGCCAGGCGGTAACCGAGCGACCCGGGTTTTCCGAAACGACCGACGTGACACGCAGCTGGGTGATTACAGCAGCATTGCAACCTTGCCGGATGTTGGGTTTGAGGTGACGGGCGCGGGCAATATCAGTCTGGCGAGTTACAACAACCGGCGAACCTTGACTGGGTCGCCCTATACAAACACGCGCTGCAACGTCAACAAAGCCGCCCGCAATATGACGGAAAACGTCGCTAACACGGCCCGCAGCCAAGTTGTCAAAATTCATTCCATCGCGTTGGGTGCAGCCGTCAACACGCTTGAAATCACGTTTTGTTCTTACGCTGCAAGCGAGGTCGGCAGCAGCCTGTTGAAGCGACTCAGTAACACCGGCGATTCTGACGCCTATAACCCCACGCAACCCGCTGGGCTGTATGTGTGGGCTGAGAACGCCGCAGATCTGGACAGCGCTTTCACGAGCATCGCCAGTGAAATTTTGAGGTTGAGCCGGTAGTCATTGATCGACATGAATAATCCAGTCCTCCATAACGACTATGGCGATTATGGATGCTTCTTCAACGCGTCTTCTGGCTTGCGCTGACAAGCTTCTTGGTCAGCACAGGTCGGACGCAAAACCACCAGCTTTATGAGGTTGAGGTATTTGACCTACGTGCCTTTGACAGTCTCAACTCGGTGCGTTCATGCGCCACATCCTTGTTGAATCTGAGCGCCCGCTATGCGGTGAACAAGCAATTGACGCTGTGGCTGCGGCATAGCGGACCGGCATGTGCACCCGATGGAGCCTTGCGCCGTTCGGCTCAGTATCCGGATGGGGTTTTGAGATTTTTTTCAGATCCCATTTGGTGCTTGACCGCGTAGACGTAGAGTTCTAGCCGATTGCCTAAATTGAGTTTGCTGTAAATGGAAGTCAGGTGGTTGCGCAGTGTGTGCGGGGAGATAAAGAGCCGTTCAGCCAACTCATTGTTGGTGGCGCCTTGGCCCTCGACGATCATGTGGATGATCTTGCGTTCCCGTCCGGTCAGGCTACTTCGCATCTCTGCATCGGGGTCTGATTTTTCTGTGGCGGTTGACTCCCTGAACTCGCTGAAAACGCGCCCCACAGTGCTGCGGTCCAGCCACAACTCACCTTCGTGGGTTTTCTGTATCGCCTTCAGCACTTGTTGCGCCGATGCGTTTTTTTGCAAAATGCCGCGGGCCCCTTTTTGCACTGCTTGGTCGAGCACCGACTGCTGGCGCTCGCCTGTCAATATCAGCACACGCGTGGTCGGATTGACCAGCAACGCGGGCAGCAAATCGAGGCCATTTTGGCCGTCGAGGTCGAGGTCGAGCAGCACGACGTCGGGCACCACGCTGCGCAATTGCGTGAAGGCTTCTTCTGCGTTGCTGGCGGTGCTGACGACTTCCATCCGCGGTCGCTCGCTGCTGATGAGTTTTTCCAGACCCCAGAGCATGGTCGGATGGTCATCAACGATCATGACGCGAATCGGTGGTGTGTTTGGTTGCGTGTTCTGGTTCATGCGGGCCTTTCAAAAACGAAACTAAACGGGAATCTGAATTTGAACTGTGGTGTAACCATCGGCATCCGACTGTACGCGCACCCGCCCGCCCAGTGAGGCCACGCGCTCAGTGATCGAGCGCGGGCTGAAGGCCGGCACCGGCGCACTGTCACCGTCATTTTCAATCTGGATGTGCAACCAGCCCGCGCTGCGTTGCAGCCTGAGCGCACCGAACTGGGCCAGCGTGTGTCGGCAAATATTGCTCAAGCCCTCACGGACGATTTGCAGTACCTCTGCAGCCATTCGGTCGTTGATCTGCAGGTTGGCTGCGGCGTCCACGGCGATGTCTACGCCATACAGCGCTTTCACCTGATCGGTCTGTTGCTGCAGCGCGGCGGCGTAAATGGGTTCTGGCGTGCTGCGCTGTCCTTGGTTTTGCCGAAAGGTGCCTGCGTAGTGGCGCAAGTCGTCAATCGTTTGCCGCGCCATTGTGTTCAGTTTGTCGATGTCGTCTAGCAGTGGATTGCCGGGTTCGGCGTGGTTGCGCAGCGCGCTGAGACCCAAGCTCAGACCGATGTAGGGTTGTACAGCGCGGTCGTGTATGTCCAGTGCGATTTTTTGGCGTTCTTGGGAGGCGGCTTCAGACGCCATGCGGTCGACCAACTCGATATTTTCAATCACTGGAAATGCCTGCGCCACGATGTGGCTGAGGAAGAGGGCGTTTGCTTTGTTGTTCCCTTTTTTGTCGGTCACCACATAGATGCGCCCTTCAGAGCGACGCAACGAGACTGGCGCGCTGATGAAAGCATGGCCTTCGAGCAGGTCGGTCAAGCGCTCGCCGATGTCGCTGGCGGGAATGTTCCAACGATTCCCAATGGGCCAGCGCGGCCGGCTGTAGAGCACCAACTGTTCGGGTGGCAGGGTCAGCAGTGGTTCAGCAGTTTGTGCGCTGATGGTTTCAGCATGCACAGACTGTTTTGGCCGACTCGCTTGAATGGAGCGGATATGGCAGCTGCCCGTTTCTTTGTCGCGCAGGATCAGCACGCAGCTTTTGGCGTTGAAAAATGCACGCGTTGTGTCCAGCACGCGGGTCATGGTGTGGTCGACACCAAAACGCGGATTGGACAGCTGGCTGACATCGCGCAGCAGGTCCAGTCGGCGGTTGAGCGCCACTTTGGATTCGCCCCAGTACGCGCTGATGTAGCCTAGCGCGAGCAAAAAACTGCTGCGCAACAAGATGACTGGCCAGTCGGGATGAGGGTCTGCTACAGAAACCGTGCCGACGAACAAGGCCGTGGCCGCCGCCGTCACGCGGGCGCCTTCTTCAAAACCCCAGCGTAAAGAAGACACCAGAATGGCGAAGAAAAAGAATAAAAAAAGCAGGCTTCGGCTGTCTCCCGTCAGCGCCACAAAGGCGGTGTACCAAGCAACGTCGAGCCAATGCATCCATTTGCTTTGCGCCACAGGTCTTTGCAGCAGGGCGAAGACGCACAGCGTCGCACTGTGGGCGACGTAAGCGGCGAACAGCAGCCATGCCCATTCGCCGCTGTTTGGGAAAGTGCGCAGGTTAGAGATCGACGCCAGCAGCGCGGACATTGCCAGCACCAGTCGCATGCAGTTGACCATGCGTGCGTCGGCCAAGTCCGCGGCTTCAGCCGTCAGCTGAGTCGGTGCGTTTCCATGGGTTTCCCAACCATTTGCAAACATGTGCGTTTGGCCCGCTGAGCGGGTTCACGTATTAACTGTTTAAAACGAAAAATCGTTACAAATGATAGTCGAAATACAAACAATTTAACAATTAGAAAACGGTTGAGCTCGCACAGCTCGACGGTGGCGCTGACCTAGGATGGCAGACGATCAGGGGTTGAGCGCGGGCTTGTCGATCTGCCGTGGCTTGCCTTTGTCGTCAATTGCCACGTAAGTCAGGCTGGCTTCAGTGACCTTGATGTAGCGGCCTTGGGCGCTCATGTGTTCGGCGTAGACCTCGACCTGTACCGTGATGGAGGTGTTGCCGATGCGCGTGACGCTGGCAAAAAACGACAGGATGTCGCCAACCCGCACCGGTTGCTTGAAGACAAATTGGTTCACCGCCACGGTGGCCATGCGGCCTTTGACGTAGCGCGCTGGCAAGACCGCACCGGCCAAGTCGACGTGGGCCATGACCCAGCCGCCAAAAATATCACCATTGACATTGCAATCGGCGGGCATCGGGATGACTTTGAGCACCAGTTCCTTGTCGGTCGGAAGTGTCACTGGGGGGACGCTTGGGGTTGAATCAACAGTCATAGGCACAATCTCAAGCAAAGTTAACGGGTTTACCGATATTTTCACGATTGTCCCTCATGCGTTCTCGAGCTTCTTCCGATAGTTTTCACTCACCTGCAGCCTCGGCCGCTGCCAAAGACACCGCGCCGGAGCGCTCTGACACCGACACCTTGAAACGTTTGTTCCCGTATTTGTGGGAATACAAGTGGCGCGTGATTGCCGCACTGAGTTTCATGGTCGGTGCCAAGATGGCCAATGTCAGCGTGCCGCTGCTGCTCAAAGAGTTGGTTGACGCTATGAGCTTCAAGCCGGGCGACGTACAGGCGGTGCTGGTGGTGCCCGCCGCTTTGTTGCTGGGTTACGGCGCGCTGCGCTTGTCGACGTCGCTGTTCACCGAGTTGCGCGAACTGGTGTTTGCCAAGGCCACCGAAGGCGCAGCGCGGCGCATCTCGCTGGAAGTTTTTGAACATCTGCATGCGCTGAGCCTGCGCTTTCACTTGGAGCGACAAACTGGCGGTATGACGCGCGACATCGAGCGCGGCACCCGTGGCGTGCATTCGCTCATTTCGTATTCGCTGTACAGCATCATCCCGACGTTGATTGAAGTCACTTTTGTGCTGACTTTGCTGGCCGTCAAGTTCGACATTTGGTTTGCAGGTATCACGGTGATTGCGCTGGTTTTTTACATTCTCTTCACGGTGACGGTGACCGAGTGGCGCACGCAATTCAGAAAACAAATGAATGAGCTGGATTCGTCGGCGCACAGCCGTGCCATTGACTCCTTGCTGAATTACGAAACCGTCAAATACTTCAATAACGAAGCGTTTGAAGCCAAGCGCTACGACGAAAACTTGGAGCGCTACCGGCGCGCCGCGGTCAAAAGCCAGCGCACTTTGAGCCTGCTCAACACCGGCCAGCAACTCATCATCGCCATCGGTTTGGTGGCGATGTTGTGGCGCGCTACGCAGGGCGTGGTTGAGGGCCGCATGACCTTGGGTGACTTGGTGATGGTCAACGCCTTCATGATTCAGTTGTACATTCCGTTGGGGTTTTTGGGTGTGATTTACCGCGAGATCAAGCAAAGCCTGACCGACCTCGACAAGATGTTCACGCTGATGGAAAAAGAGCGCGAGATCGCCGATGAACCGGACGCTCAGCCGTTGGTTTTTCACCCGATCGCTGTCTGCGCGGGGCAAGCTTCGCCCGGCAATGCAACGCAGTTGGACGCCAGTGTTCGTTTTGACAATGTCAGCTTTGCCTACGAGCCGAGCCGGCCCATCTTGCACCATCTGAGCTTTGAGATTCCGTCTGGAAAAACAGTCGCTGTGGTGGGTTCTTCCGGCGCCGGAAAATCTACCCTGGCGCGCTTGCTCTATCGCTTTTACGACGTCAGCAACCCTGAAGAAGGCGGCCGCATCACCATTGCTGGGCAAGACATCAAACACGTCACGCAGGCCAGCGTGCGCCAAGCCATTGGTATCGTGCCGCAAGACACCGTGCTGTTCAACGACACGGTGGAATACAACATTGCTTACGGCAAGCCGGGCGCCGACCGCGCCGAGGTCGAAGCCGCCGCCCGCGCCGCGCGTATCCACGACTTCATCAGCGCCACGCCGCTGGGTTACCAGACCATGGTCGGTGAACGCGGTCTGAAGCTCTCGGGCGGCGAAAAACAGCGGGTGGCGATCGCCCGCACCTTGCTGAAAAACCCGCCGGTGGTGATTTTTGACGAAGCCACCTCTGCTCTGGACTCGGCCAATGAACGGGCGATTCAGGCCGAGTTGCGCACCGCCGCGCAAAACAAAACCACGCTGGTGATTGCGCACCGCCTGTCGACCGTGGTCGACGCACACGAAATTTTGGTGATGGATGCGGGCCGCATCATTGAGCGCGGCAAGCACGCCGAACTGTTAGCCCGCCAAGGTCGCTACGCCCAGATGTGGGCCTTGCAGCAGCAGGGGCATGATGCGGACGAAGTGGCAGCGCCAGCGCAGCAATAATCAGCGCCATGGACACCAAATGGTTGGAAGATTTCGTCAGCTTGGCCGAGACTCGCAGCTTCAGCCGGTCGGCTCAGTTGCGCCATGTCACGCAGTCGGCATTTTCCCGGCGCATTCAGGCGCTCGAGGCGTGGGCCGGCACCGACTTGATTGACCGCAGCTCTTACCCGACCCGGCTCACACCGGCCGGCGAAACGCTGTATGACCAATCCATAGAGATGTTGCAGGGCCTGCAATCGACCCGAGCCATGTTGCGTGGGCACACGGCGGCCGGGCAAGACGTGGTGGAGTTTGCGGTGCCGCACACGCTGGCGTTCACTTTTTTTCCGGCGTGGGTCAGTCGTCTGCGCGGCAAAATCGACCCCTTGAAATGTCGCTTGACTGCCTTGAATGTGCATGACGCGGTGCAGCGATTGGTCGAAGGTCGCTGCGATTTGATGATCGCTTATCACCATGACGCCCAGCCTTTGCAACTCGACGCCGAGCACTACGACATGCTGACGCTGGGGCAAGATGTGTTGGCGCCTTACGTCAAACCGGCCGCTGACGGCACACCGCTTTTTGCGTTACCCGGCTTGGTCGGCCAGCCATTGCCTTATTTGGCTTACGCCCCAGAGGCATATTTGGGTCACGCAGTGGATTGGCGACTGAAAGCGTCTGCCACCCCGATTCATTTGGACCGGGTCTACGAAACCGACATCGCCGAGGGGTTGAAAGCGATGGCGCTGGAAGGGCACGGCATGGCTTTTTTACCGCTCAGCGCGGTGCTCAAAGAGGTTCGGGCAAAGACCTTGGTCAGTGCCGGCGCCGGTCTCGACATGGCGTTGGATGTGCGGATATACCGTCAGCGCCCGAATGCCAAGCAGACGCCCCGCAGTCAGGCCAGCGCGCTGTGGGATGCGCTGCAGTCACAGGCCGTCGCCAAGCCTGCTGGCCGGCTTCTTGCTTAAAAATAAGGGTTGGAAACTCAGAATGTGCGGGAGATGCGGGTAAACCGGCTTTGCCAAGTCCGAAACCGCTTTTAGAATGCAAGTTGCTCAGAGTTCAGTCTTTCAATCACAGGAGTTATTCATGAAGATCAAATTAGTCGCTCTGTCTATTGCCTTGCTGGCAACGGGTGGCGCGTTCGCGCAGTCGAACGACACGATGGCCAAGGTCAAAGCTTCTGGTGTTGTCACCATGGGTGTGCGTGATTCTTCGGGCGCGCTGTCGTACACGCTGGGCGCTGGCCAATATGCCGGTTTCCACGTTGAGATTTGCCAGCGTATTCTGGCCAATGTCGAAAAAGCCGCTGGCCGCAAGCTGGAAGTCAAATACCTGCCCGTGACCTCGCAAAACCGTATTCCGCTCGTGCAAAACGGCACTGTGGACATCGAGTGCGGTTCGACCACCAACAACGCCACACGTCAAAAAGATGTGGCTTTCTTGCCAACGACCTTTGTTGAAGAAGTGCGCATTGCGGTCAAGAGCAACTCTGGCATCACCTCGATCGCCCAGCTGAATGGCAAAAGCGTGGCCACCACCACCGGTACGACTTCTGTGCAAACGTTGCGTAAAAACCAGCGCGCCACAGGCATCGACTTCAAAGAAATTTTTGGCAAAGACCACTCAGACAGCTTCTTGTTGCTGGAGTCGGGCCGGGCTGAAGCCTTCGTCATGGACGGCGCTATTTTGGCTGGCAACATCGCCATGTCCAAAGCCCCGGCTGATTTCAAAATCGTTGGCGAAGTGCTGAGCGTTGAGCCGATCGCCATCATGGTGCGCAAGGACGATGCAGCCTTCAAGAAAATCGGTGACGACACCATCAAAGAGATGCTGAAGTCTGGCGACGTCGCCAAGCTCTGGGACAAGTGGTTCATCAAGCCGATCCCACCGAAAAACACCTCTGTGGGCTATGCCGCCAGCCAAAGCACCAAAGAGGCTTGGGCCACGCCAAATGACAAGCCGATGGAAGAATACGCCAAGAAGTAATTTCAGGCGTTGAAGTCATCTGCAAACCCCGTTGAATTTTTCGGCGGGGTTTGCTGTTTATGGGTTTCAAATTTTGAGTGTGGCGATGATTGTGAATAGCGTGAGTGTGTTTTTGGGATTGGAGCGACCATGAGCTGGGATTGGCAGGTATTTTTGAATGACGACGGCAGTGGCCGTACCTACCTTCAGTGGATGTTCAACGCCTGGGGCTGGACGCTGGCTGTGGCTGCTTGCTCATGGGTCGTGGCGATGCTGTTCGGCGGATTCATCGGCACCTTGCGCACCTTGCCGAACAGCCCGTGGGTGTCGCGGTTGGCGAATGTCTGGGTCGAGTTGTTTCGCAACATCCCTTTGCTGGTGCAGATTTTCCTGTGGTACTTCGTGGTGCCGAAGATCTTTCCGGTGATGCAGCAGGTGCCGAGCTTTTGGCTGGTGGTGTTTGCGCTCGGGTTTTTCACTTCGGCGCGGATTGCCGAGCAGGTCAGGGCGGGCGTTCAGGCTTTGCCGCGTGGCCAACGCTACGCCGGTATGGCGATGGGTTTGACCACCGCGCAGACCTACCGCTACGTTATTTTGCCAATGGCATTTCGAATCATCTTGCCGCCGCTGACCAGCGAGTCGATGAACCTGCTGAAGAATTCATCGGTGGCTTTTGCGGTGTCGATTGCTGAACTCACCATGTTCGCGATGCAGGCCCAAGAAGAAACCTCACGAGGGATTGAGGTCTATCTGGCGGTGACTTTCCTGTACGCCATTTCTGCTTTTGCGGTGAACCGCGCCATGGCCTTTGTCGAGCGACGGGTGCAAATCCCCGGCTACATCGTCGCAGGTGGCACCGGCGGAGGACACTGAGATGTTTGGACTCGACCTCACTTTTTTGAGCTGGGAGATCATCTCCAAGTTCGTCATCAAGGGTTTCATTTTCAGCATTGAGCTGACGGTGATTTCGACCATCGGCGGCATCATCCTGGGCACCGTCTTGGCACTGATGCGGCTGTCTGGCACCAAGCTGCTGACGGTCCCAGCCACGATCTACGTCAATGGCATGCGTTCGGTGCCCTTGGTCATGGTGATCTTGTGGTTTTACCTGCTCATGCCGAGTTGGTTTTTCAACCTGATTCCCGGCGGCGCCAACAACCGCGCCGAGATTTCGGCCATCATCACTTTTGTGGCTTTTGAGGCGGCGTATTTCAGCGAAATCATGCGGGCCGGTATTCAGTCGATCGCGCGTGGCCAAGTGCATGCCGGGCAGGCGCTGGGCATGACCTATGCGCAGAACATGCGCTTGATTGTGCTGCCGCAAGCCTTTCGCAACATGCTGCCGGTGCTGCTGACGCAGACCATCATTTTGTTTCAGGACACCTCGCTGGTCTATGCGATTGGCGCCTACGACTTGCTCAAAGGCCTGACCACCGCAGGCAAGATTTACGGTCGGCCTGAAGAGGCATACATATTGGCCGCCGTGGTGTATTTCGTGATTTGTTTTGGCCTGTCTTATCTGGTCAAAAAATTACAAAACAAGATTGCCATCGTCCGTTGAGACGATCCCAAGTGACAGCGTAAAAGCAAGTGCTCTGAAAGAACAAGATGATTGAACTCAAGGAAGTCTCCAAATGGTACGGTGCCGTGCAGGTGCTCAACAACTGCACCACCACCATCCAAAAAGGTGAAGTGGTGGTGGTTTGCGGGCCGTCGGGCTCGGGCAAGTCGACTCTGATCAAGACCATCAACGCACTCGAGCCTTTCCAAAAAGGCGAGATTTATGTGGACGGCCAAGCGGTGCACGACCCGAAGACCGATTTGCCCAAACTGCGCAGCCGGGTCGGCATGGTGTTCCAGAACTTTGAACTGTTTCCGCACCTGAACGTGACAGAAAACCTGACGCTGGCGCAGGTCAAGGTGCTGGGCCGGAGTCAGAGCGATGCGTTGGCTCAGGGCATGAAATACCTCGACCGCGTCGGTCTGATGGCGCACAAAGACAAGTTTCCGGGCCAGCTCTCCGGTGGTCAACAGCAGCGGGTGGCGATTGCCCGCGCGCTCAGCATGGACCCGATTGCCATGCTGTTTGATGAACCCACTTCGGCGCTTGATCCGGAGATGGTCGGCGAGGTGCTGGACTGCATGATGGGCTTGGCCGAAGAAGGCATGACCATGATGGTGGTCACGCACGAGATGGGCTTTGCGCGCAAAGTCGGCAGCCGCGTGATTTTCATGGACGTTGGTGGTCGCATTCTGGAAGACTGCACCAAAGACGAATTTTTCAACCACCCGGAAAACCGCCAAGAGCGAACGCGCGAATTTCTGAACAAGATCCTGCAGCACTGAGCGTTCTTTTGGGACAATGGCGGGATGACAACAGACTCCAGCTCAGCTACAAACACAATCCTCACCATCACCCGCCCGGACGACTGGCATTTGCACGTGCGCGACGGCGACGCGCTGGCCACCGTGGTGCCGCACACGGCGGCCCAGTTTGGTCGCGCCATCATCATGCCGAACCTGCGGCCGCCGGTGACCACGGCAGCACAAGCGCTGGCCTACAAAAGCCGCATTCAAGCGGCGGTGCCTTCGGGTGTGGAGTTCGAGCCGCTGATGACGCTCTACCTGACCGACAACTTGCCGCCTGACGAAATCAAACGCGCCAAGGCGGCCGGTGTGGTGGCGCTCAAGCTGTATCCGGCAGGGGCCACCACCAACAGCGACGCCGGCGTGACCGACCTGCGCAAGACCTACAAAACGCTGGAAGCCATGCAGCAAGAAGGCCTGCTGCTGCTGGTGCACGGTGAAGTCACCAGCCCCGATATTGACCTGTTTGACCGCGAAGCCGTCTTCATTGACCAGCAATTGATTCCGCTGCGCCGTGATTTCCCGGAACTGAAAATTGTCTTTGAGCACATCACCACCCGGGAAGCCGCGCAGTATGTGGCTGAGGCCGACCGTTTCACGGCGGCCACCATCACGGCGCACCACTTGCTGTACAACCGCAACGCCATCTTCACCGGCGGCATTCGGCCGCACTACTATTGCCTGCCCGTGCTGAAACGCGAGACACACCGGCTGGCTTTGGTGCAAGCGGCGATCAGCGACAACCCGCGTTTCTTCCTTGGCACTGACAGCGCGCCGCACCCGGCGCACCTGAAAGAGCACGCCAGCGGCTGCGCCGGTTGCTACACCGCGCATGCGGCCATGGAGTTGTACGCCGAGGCTTTTGATGCCGCTGGCGCGATCAACAAACTGGAAGCTTTCGCCAGCTTCAACGGCCCTGATTTTTATGAATTGCCGCGCAACACCGGCCACATCACCTTGAAGAAGCAAAGCTGGACACCGCCCGACAGCTTTGCTTTTGGCGAAGCCGAGTTAAAGCCGCTGCGCTCGGGTGAAAGTCTGGCCTGGCAACTGGTGTGAGCCTGCCGGCGGGTGGCAACACGGTCGCCACGCTGGCCGCCACAGTGGCTGGACTGGATTGGCAGCAGCCGTGGCTGGCCCCTTGGCGGGCTGAAGCGCCCGGCTTGCTGGCGCAACTGAACGCAGGCCAGTCGGTGGTCGGTGCATTGAACGCTTTGAATGCGTTGAACACTCATGATGGCGGTTCTTTTGAAGACACTCTGTTGCGAGCGCCCGTCCGTTTTGTGGCTCAATCCGAGTTGCCCGCCGGTCAAGCCTATGAGCATTTCATTTTCGAGACCCGCCAAGTGCCAACGCGGGACAACCTGCATGACCTGTTCAACGGTCTGTGCTGGTTGCAGTTCCCACAGACCAAGCGCCGGCTGAACGCCCTTCAAGCGGAACAAATTGCCGTTGGCGGCGTGCTGCCCACGCGCGGTGCGGTGCGTGACGCGCTGACGGTATTTGACGAAAACTCTGCTTTGCTGATGGCCCCGAAACCGCTCTGGGACGCCTTGCTGGCGCGACAGTGGCAACGTCTTTTCATTGAGTTGCGGCCGTTGTGGCGCGAAGCCCGGCTGGTTTTGTTTGGCCACGCCTTGCTGGAAAAACTAGCCCATCCGCGCAAGTCGATCACCGCGCACGTTTACCTGGGCATGCCAGACATCTCAGAGATGTCTGGACCAGGCGCGTTGGAAAGCCCGGGCAGCCTAGATCGCTGGGTGGCCAGCGATCTCAGCGCTGCCAAGTTGGCGGGCAAGCCCTTTGCGCCCTTGCAGGTGCTGGGTGTGCCCGGTTGGTGGGCCGACAACGAGAACTTTTCCTTTTATGATGACTCAGATATTTTCCGGCCAGCGAAGCGCTGAAGGGCGACTTGATTTGGCCTAGGACGACCCCATTTGGTGGGTTGATTTATTAATTGCTAACGACACTTTTCGGAGTGAACACTGATATGAAGCGCATCTTTTTGTTTGTCATGACCAACCTTGCGGTGGTGGTGGTGCTGGGCATTGTGGCCAACCTGTTGGGCGTCAACCGCTACCTGACACCGAACGGGCTAGATCTCAAGATGTTGCTCGGCTTTGCCTTGGTCATCGGTTTTGGCGGTGCGATTATTTCGCTGTTGATCAGCAAGCCAGTCGCCAAATGGAGCGCCGGCGTTCGCTTGATCACTGAGCCACAAAACGCTGACGAGGCTTGGATCTATGAGACGGTTCGCCGCTTGTCAGACCGCGCGGGTATCCGCATGCCGGAAATCGGTATTTTTGACGGTGAGCCGAATGCGTTTGCCACGGGTGCTTTTAAAAACTCCGCCTTGGTCGCGGTGTCGACCGGTTTGCTGCAAGGCATGACGCGTGAAGAGATCGAAGCCGTGATCGGCCATGAGATCGCCCACATTGCGAACGGCGACATGGTCACGATGACACTTATTCAAGGCGTGATGAACACCTTTGTGGTGTTCCTGAGCCGTGTCATTGGCTACGCGGTTGACAGCTTTTTGCGCAAGGGCAGCGACAATAATTCCGGCCCGGGCATTGGTTATTACGTCAGCACTATCGTGTTGGACATCGTGCTCGGTTTTGCGGCAGCCATAGTGGTGGCTTGGTTCTCACGTCACCGTGAGTTTCGCGCTGATGCGGGTTCGGCTGAATTGCTGGGCCGCAAGCAACCGATGATCAATGCGCTGGCCCGTTTGGGCGGCATGGTGCCGGGTGAGTTGCCGAAGGCTGTGCAGTCCTTGGGCATCGCTGGCGGTGTCGGTCGTTTGTTCAGTTCGCACCCACCGATTGAGGAGCGCATTGCGGCGCTGCAGAATGCGCAGGCTGGTCAGGTCTGATCTTCTCCTTGCTCTTTTAAAAGGCTGCCTTCAGGGTGGCCTTTTTTGTTTGTGTGGCGTTTGGTTTTTGAGCGGCATGGGTTGACTCTGGGGCGGCGTCCTCAAACCCGAGTACGACAAATCGGCCGCCGCCCCAGAGTCAACCCATGCTCAAGGTCGGGGTGGTTCGTTAGGTTTTGGAAAGCGGGGAGCTGGCAACGACGAGTCTTCCGTCGCTGGGGCGAAACTTGGCGCTGAAATGCAGAGCCGCAACAAAAAAGTCCCCAGCAGCGCAGCGCGAAAAGCCAAACAAGGTGAGGCTGGCTGAGCCCGGCGGCCGATTTGTCGTACTCGGGTATGAGGACGCCGGGCTCAGCCAGCCTCACCGCCCGATCCGCTCAACCCCACGCAAGTCAAAACTTCCCAGCCAAACTCAAAGCCACAGCCTCAGCCACTTCAATCCCATCCACCCCCGCCGACAAAATGCCACCTGCATAACTCGCGCCTTCACCCGCCGGGTACAGGCCCTTGACGTTCAGGCTCTGAAAATCATCGCCCCGCGTGATGCGCAGCGGTGACGACGTCCGTGTCTCAACCCCCGTCAGCACCGCGTCATGCATGTCAAAACCTTTGATCTTTTTGCCGAAGACCGGCAAGGCTTCACGCATCGCCGTGATGGCGTAGTCGGGCAGGGCGCTGGCCAAGTCGGTCAGGTGCACGCCCGGCTTGTACGATGGCTCGACGCTGCCTAGCGACGTTGACGGCCGCGCCGCCAAAAAATCACCGACTAGCTGGCCCGGTGCTTCGTAGGTGCTACCGCCCAAGGTGTACGCCGTGGACTCCAGTTGCCGCTGAAAAGCGATGCCTGCCAGCGGATGCACGGCTGCTCCGGGCACTGCACCCGCTACGAAATCAGGCGGAGCAATACCGACCACGATGCCCGCGTTGGCGTTGCGCTCGTTGCGAGAATACTGGCTCATGCCGTTGGTCACCACGCGGCCGACTTCGGACGTCGCGGCTACCACCGTACCGCCTGGACACATGCAAAAACTATAGACCGAGCGGCCATTGGCGGCGTGGTGCACCAGCTTGTAGTCCGCCGCGCCCAGCAGCGGATGCCCGGCGTGTTGGCCCAAGCGTGCGCGGTCAATCAGACCCTGCGGATGTTCGATGCGAAAGCCCACCGAAAACGGTTTGGCTTCCATGAAAACACCGCGCTCGTGCAGCATGGCAAAGGTGTCGCGGGCGCTGTGGCCTGGCGCCAGCACCACGTGGTCGGCGCGCAAGTCGTAACGGCTACCGTCAGCTAGGTTTTCAACCGTCAGGCCGCGAATGTGTTTGCCGTTCGGGCCGTCTTCGATCTCGACGTCGCTGACGCGTTGCTGAAAGCGAATCTCGCCGCCCATGGCCTCGATTTGCTCACGCATGTGCTCGACCACTTTGACCAGCTTGAAGGTGCCGATGTGCGGTTTGCTGACCAGCAATATTTCTTCTGGTGCGCCTGCTTTGACGAACTCCAGCATGACCTTGCGACCCAGATGGCGCGGGTCTTTGATCTGGCTCCAGAGCTTGCCGTCTGAAAAAGTACCGGCGCCGCCTTCACCAAACTGCACATTCGACTCTGGGTGCAGCACATTTTTGCGCCACAGTCCCCAGGTGTCTTGGGTGCGTTCACGAACCTTTTTGCCGCGCTCCAGCACGATTGGCTTGAAACCCATTTGCGCCAGCAGCAGGGCAGCAAAAATCCCGCAGGGTCCAAAACCGATGACGACCGGACGGATCGCCGGTGTCTGCGTGGCTTGCTCAGCGTGTGTGGGCGGGTGATAGCTCAGGTCGGGCGCGCGGCTGATGTGCGGGTGCTCGGCGAACTGCGCCAGCAGCTTGTCTTCCAGCGCGGGGCTGCTGAGCTCGACGTTGGCGATGTACACCAGCAGCAAATTGCGCTTGCGCGCGTCGTAGCTGCGTTTGTGGATGTGGTGGCTGATCAGCTCAGCGGGCGTGATGCCCAACGTCTTGAGGATGAGGGCTGGCAGCGCGTCGTCGGCGTGGTCCAGCGGGAGCTTGAGCTCTGTTAATCGCAGCATGGGAATGTCTTTCTGTGGATCCGTTTTTCGGATCAAGCGCGGATTTTAAACGCTGGCCTCGGCGCTTGCTGCGCAGTCTGCGTTGATAATACGCAGCGTGAAGCACGCCAGACCGTCGCTGGTGCAATTTGGGAAACCAAGCACTGGAGGAACGTCCGGACTGCACAGGACAGCGTAGGAGGTAATACCTCTCCACCGTGAGGTGAGGATCAGAGCAACAGAGACGAGTCGGCTGGTTGGGGCAACCCATCAAGCCGGGTGAAACGGGCAATCTCTACGCGCAGCAATACCAAGTAGGCCAGCGTTGATGTGGTTCCGCAGAGCTGGCGGGTAGGTAGCATTGAGCCGGTGGGGTGACTCCCGGCCCAGATTAATGACGGTCACACTGCGTCAGCTTGTTTCGGCAAGTTGGCACGGCGCACAAAATCCGGCTTATCGGCGAGCTTCACACTAATTTTTCAGGCAGCAGCGTTTGGATGCGCTCCACATGCGCCAGCAGCGAGCGTTTGGCGATCGGCCAAACGCGTTCGTGCACATCGTCGTAGGCCAACGGCACCCAGTCGTCGAGCGTGCCGCTCGGATTCGCCTGCATCACCGCGAGGACTTTGGCTTCACGCTTGAGCCGGTGTGCTTTGAGCTGGGCGATCGCGTCTTTGGCCTCACCCAACACATAGCCGTGCGCTGGCAAGATGAACTCGATGTTGTGCGCATCGCAGGCGGCGCTGAGCAGGTCTAGCGAATCGAGGTAAGCGTTCATGTTGCCATCGGGCGGGTTGACGATGGTGGTGCTGCCGTTGAGGATGTGGTCGCCGCTGAACAGCAAGCCGTCTTCGACTAGCACCAGGCACAGGTGGTTGGCGGCGTGGCCGGGCGTGTGCAATACCTTCAGGGTGTGCGTTATGTCGCCCTCTGGCCCCGTCGATACGAGTTTGAGCAGCTCATGGTTTGCCAGCGCTCGATCGGGCGTGAAGGCGCTGTCGGCGCGCGCCGTGGGCAGGGAGGCCAAGCCGAGGATCGGCGGCTGGGGTTGACCTGCAGCTTCGCACAAAGTTTGCAGCGGCAGCGCGCCGGGCGAATGGTCGGGGTGCGAGTGCGTGCAGACAATCATGCGGATGTCACCGCCGGCAGCGGCGTGCAAACGCACCAAGTGATCTGCGTCAGCCGGGCCGGGATCAATGGCGATGTAGCCCGAGTTGACGTCGCCGACCAGATAACTGTTAGTGCCGGGGCCGGTCATCACACCGGGGTTGGGCGCGGTCAAACGCATCAAGTTTTTCAGCAGCGGCACCGGCTGCGTGGTTTGCCAATCGAGGCTGTGGACGATTTGGCCGTCTGGGCTGGTCAGTGCCAGTTCGCCAAAAGCCGATTCATGCTCCATGTAGCGCGCCTCTTGGCCGGCCAGAAATCCGGCGCGTGGGCACGAGGTCCAAAGGGGTTCGTCAGTGACGGCGCAAGCCTCCAGAACGGCCTCCACATCGGTGAAATGCTGTAGCCGTTCCAGCGTGCGCAGGGTCGGGAAAACCATGAAGAAGCTGCCCTCTGCATGCCTTGTCAGCGCATCGGCGGGGCGCACCCAGCTGGGTTCAAACTGCTCGGCTTCGTCGGCCAACGGCGTTTGGCCGTGCGGCATGCGCGCCACTAGAAAAGGCACGTCAAAGCGGCGCGGCAAATCCCGGTCGGTGACCCAGTGTGCCAACACAAACACCTCGCTGCCCGCCAGTTGCAACTGACGTGCGGCGCATTGTTCTGCAAACGGCGCACTGCGATCCAAAGTGGCAATGTCGGCGGTGTCCGGGTGGCGTCCATCGGCATGACGAGCCAGCAAGACACCGAGCTCTTCGAAGCTTTCGCGGATGGCGGCAATGGCTTGCGTCAGGTGCAAATCACTTTGCGTGTGACGCCGCGTCGACTGGCCATGCGCGAGTGCATCGGCGGTGTCGATGCCGCCGCCCGGAAAGACATAGGCACCGGGGGCAAAGCTGGCCGTAGACGAGCGCCGCGTCATCAACACTTCGAGGCCATCGGGCGTGTCGCGAAGCAACAGCACGGTGGCCGCAGGACGGATGGCCGCAGCGTCACGCTGCGGATAAAGGAGTTGGGAGGCTCTGACCATGGCACTCATTTTGCCCGTGAAAAATGCTAAGTACTTTCCTCTATGGTGCGTTGGCGTCTCATTCCTCATACTCTGCCCTTCAACTCACAGGACACATCGATGATGACGCTCTCCACAACAACATGGCGGCTCAAAGCCACACCGATCTTGACTGCACTGCTCTGCCTCGGCAGCGTCAACGCCGTCGCCCAGACGGCCGCAGCCCCTGGCGCCTGGCCCAGTAAACAACCGATCAAGCTGGTTGCGGTGTTTCCGCCCGGCGGCTCGGTCGACCAAGTGGCGCGCATTTTGTCGCAACCGCTGTCGCAGCAGCTGGGGCAAACCGTCATTGTTGAGAACCGTGGCGGCGCCTCGGGCTCCATCGGCACCGCCGCTGTGGCGGCTGCACCGGCTGACGGCTACACCTTCGCGGTGGTCTTCGACACGCACGCGGTCAACCCCAGCTTGATTCAGGGCATGTCTTTTGACACCCGCAAAGACCTGACGCCGGTGATGTTGATTGGCACCTCGGCCATGGTGCTGGCAACCCACGCGGGGTCCGAGTACAAGACTTTCGCTGATGTGGTGGCCGCCGCCAAGGCGAAGAAAAACGTCAGCTATGGCAGCATCGGTTCGGGCAGTTTGGGCCACTTGGCCATGTCCTTGCTCAGCAAGAGCGGCAACATCGACTGGCAGCACGTGCCTTACAAAGGCGGCGGTCCGTTGATGACCGATGCCGTGGCCGGTCATGTGCCTTTGGCGATTGGCTCGGTGTTTGTGGTCAAGCCACACATTGACAGCGGCCGCATGCGCCCGCTGGTGGTCACCACCAGCAAGCGCTCACCTGAATTGCCCAATGTGCCGACCTTGGCTGAAAGCGGTTTTGCCGGTTTTGATGCACCGGCTTGGTGGGCCATTTTGGCCCCTGCCAAAACACCGCCAGCGATCATCAAGCGCATGAACGAAGAAGTCGCTAAAGCGCTGAAGAATCCGGAGATTGCCAAAAAGCTTGGCGCACAAGGCATCAACATCGTTGGCAGCACGTCTGAGGCCGCCGCCGCCTTCATCAACAACCAAGTTGATGTGTGGGCCAAAGTGGTGAAAGACAACGACATCAAGACGGACTGAGCCTGCTCCAACGCGTGTGCAGATTTATTCCGGCGTCACGCCCAAGGCCACCAAGAACCTAGCGACCATGTTGTAGGTGGCGATCGCGCTGGTCAACTCGACCAGCTCGGTGTTGTCAAAGTGTTCGCGCAAGCGGGCAAACAGCGCGTCGCTGACTTTCACGTCGAGCGTCATCTGCGCGGCGTACTGAATCACCAATTGCTCGACTGTCCCCAATGCTGGATGCGTCGCGCTCAAGCGGGCGTCTTGCTTGACCAACTCATTCAGTGCGTCGAGTTCGGCTTGCTTACCGCCTGCGGTCAAAAAATCGGGCGCATGGTGTTTGTATTCGTAGACAGCCCCAGTCAGCAGCGCCACCGTGCAGATGCCGAGTTCGCGCAGTTTCCTACTGGTTGGCAGGCCGGAGCGAACCGCTCCGAGGTAGACATTCCAGGCGCGTGCCAGGGGCTCGCTCCACAGCAAGGCTTTGTCCAGATTGATCATCGTGCCGCCGCGACGCTTCAAGATGGCGTCAACGAGGTCTTGTGGTTGCGGTTTAAGGGCGGGAGTCCATTCAGGGATGCGCAGCATGACGGTCTTTCTTTGATGAGGGAGTCAAGGTCAGCATGGTAATGGCTTTGCTTGGCTCGACGGATAATGCCTGCATGCGAATTCGATTCACCAAAATGCAAGGCGCCGGCAATGACTTCGTGGTGCTCGACGAGACCCGACAGCCGCTCGGCTTGAGCACAGCGCAATACCGTTTTCTGGCAGACCGCCACTTCGGCGTTGGCGCTGACCAAATATTAAGCGTCCGGCCAGCGCCAGCCGGTGCTGTCGACATCGACTTTTCCTATGCGATTCACAACGCCGATGGTCAAGAGGTGGAGCACTGCGGCAATGGCGCGCGCTGCTTTGTGCGCTACGTGCGCGATCACCAATTGACCGACCGCGACACGGTGCGCGTGCAAACCATGAACCGCGTGTTGACGCTCACGCTGCAGCCCGATGGCCGGGTCAGCGTCGACATGGGTGCGCCGGTGTTTGACTTGCCCCAGGTGCCTTTTGATGCTGCTGGCTTGACGCCTAAAGTCGTCAACGGCTGGTCTACTTGGCCGCTTGAATTAACGGCGGATGGTCAGCGCAGCACCGTCTTCGCGGCGGTTGTTTCCATGGGCAACCCGCATGCCGTGCAGATCGTGGCGTCGGTTGACACCGCGCCGGTGCTGGTCTGGGGCCCGCAGATTGAAAATCATCCGCGCTTTGTGCGCCGTGTCAATGCGGGCTTCATGCAAATTTTGTCGCGCAGCGAAGTGCGCTTGCGTGTCTATGAACGCGGTGCCGGTGAAACGCTGGCTTGCGGCACCGGCGCTTGTGCTGCCGTGGTGGCGGGCATTCGGCTGGGTCTGCTGGGCGCGCAAGTCGACGTCCACACGCACGGCGGTCTGCTGCACGTCGAGTGGCAGGGCACGGCAGACCGGCTTGACGCGCCGGTCTTTCTGAGTGGTCCGGCGACGCAGGTCTTTGAAGGCGAGATCAACCTGCCTGACGCACTCCCGTCTTTTCACCTTCCTTGAAACTGAGGACAATGCGCTCCATGAACCAGACACCTCACTCCCTGCAGCACCCGATCACCGAAGACGACATCGCCAATTTTTTGGCCAACACGCCCGACTTTTTTGAGCGTCACGCCGAATTGCTGGCCACCGTGCAGCTGTCAAGTGGCCACGGCAGCCGGGCGGTCAGCCTGCAAGAACGTCAAGCCGGCATGCTGCGCGACAAAATTCGCGGCTTGGAGTCGCGCGTGGTGGAGATGATTCGCCACGGTCAAGAAAATGTGACCATCGCCGACAAGATGCAGTCTTGGATGCTCAAGCTCCTGATGACCTCGGCGGCACGTGATTTGCCTGACACGATCGCTCAAGAATTGCAGACGCAGTTTTCGATCCCACAAGCCGCCATCAAGGTCTGGGAAGTGGCTGCGCCATTTTCAGACAGTGATTTTGCGACGGGCGTGAGCGACGACGCGCGCAGTTTTGCGGCCTCGTTGTCGACGCCTTTTTGCGGCCTCAACGCCGGACTCGAAGCCGTCAGTTGGCTGCCTGAACCGGCGGCTGCCAAATCGGTGGCGTTGATCGCCTTGCGTTCGGGTGACGCGACTCAAGCATTCGGTTTGTTGGTGCTGGCTTCGCCCGATGCGGAGCGTTTCACCAGCGGCATGGGCACTGACTTTTTGCAGCGCATTGGCGAGCTGGCCAGCGCCGCCTTGTCGCGTCTGCGCAGCCCAGCTGACGCAACGCTGGACTGATCCTTTCGCGGCGGCTGCCATTTCGTTTCAAAGCCGATTCAGCCATGCGTGACAACACTTCGCCAACCACGCAGCACCTCGATCAGGCACCGCCCACGCCTGATCCCTTGGTGTTGCGCTACTTGGAGCATGCGCGCGTTGAAAAGCGACTGGCCGCCCGCACGCTGGCGCTGTACACGCTGGACTTGGAAAAACTGCAAGCTTCGGCAGAGCAAGCGGCGGTGTCGCTGACGGCGGTGTCGCCGGTGCACATGCGCCGCTGGGTTGCGCAAATGCACGGCGGTGGGCGCAGTGGCCGCGGAATTGCGCTCATTTTGTCGGGCTGGCGCGGTTTTTACGGCTGGCTCGGTCGTGAAGGTTTGGTCAGCATCAACCCGGTGCAAGACTTGCGAGCGCCTAAAGTGGCCAAGCCGCTGCCGAAAGCGCTCAGCGTCGATGAAGCGGTGCAATTGGCCGACTTCCAAACGGCAGACACCGAGGCGCATCCGGGCTTGCAAGCGCGCGACGAATGCCTGACCGAACTGCTTTACGGCTGCGGCTTGCGCATTGGAGAACTGGTCGGGCTGGACGCTTTGGCCAGCGCTCAAGCGCAAGGCTGGATCGACCTGCAAGCCGCCGAAGCCCATGTGCTGGGCAAGGGCGGCAAGCGGCGCAGCGTGCCTGTCGGCGCCAAGGCCTTGCGGGCGTTGACGGCTTGGCTGGCGGTGCGCAGTGACTGGCTGAGCGCTGCGCCTGAGGCCGAGGAGGCGGCTGCGGGCGCACTGTTCATCAGCCACCGTGGCAGCCGCCTGACGCCGCAGCACATTCGGGTCCGCCTCAAGCTGCGGTCGCTGCAGGCCGGGCTGGCGACGCCGGTGCATCCGCACATGCTGCGCCATTCTTTCGCCAGCCACGTGCTGCAGTCGAGTGGCGATTTACGCGCCGTGCAAGAGTTGCTCGGCCACGCCAACATCGCCACCACGCAGGTTTACACGCGGCTAGATTTTCAGCATCTGGCGAAGATTTATGACGCCGCGCATCCCCGCGCCACAGTGGCCGGTCTCCAGGCCAGCCTCAAGCCAAACCGAAAACCGCCGTCCCCGTAGGAGGCCAGCCCTCTGACCGATCTTGGCTTGCGCCAACACCGACAATAGGCGCATGAAATCAATTCGACTCCGAGAAGGCAAGGAACGCTCACTGCAGCGGCGCCACCCGTGGATTTTTGACGGCGCCATCGCCAAGGGCAGTGGCGATCCCGGCGAAACCGTGCGCGTGGACAGCCATGACGGCCGTTTTTTGGCCTGGGCGTCGGTCAGTCCGACCTCCAAAATCCGCGCGCGGGTCTGGAGCTTTGACGAGGCCCAGCGTATTGACGCGGCTTTTTTCAGCGCCCGCATTGCCGCTGCGCTCAAGGCGCGTACTTTGTTTGATGTGCAAAGCAACGGCGTGCGCTTGGTGCATGGCGAGTCTGACGGCTTGCCGGGGCTGGTGGTCGACCGCTATGCCGACACCTTGGTGGTGCAGTTTTCAAGCTGCGGTGTGGAGCGCTGGAAGAGCGTCATCGTTGAGGCATTGTTGGCCCAAACCGGGTTGACGCGTCTGTATGAACGCTCCGACGCCAGCGTGCGCGCGCTGGAGGGTCTGCCTGAAGCCACTGGTTGGTTGAGCGGTGCGCCGGCTGAAGGGGAGCCGGCAGGCACCGACATCGTCATTCAAGAACACGACTGGCAGCTCGGCCTGAACATCGCCGAAGGCCACAAAACCGGCTTTTATTTAGACCAGCGCGACAGCCGCCAGAAGTTTGCCGCGTATACACGGCGTCGGCAATTCCAGCGGGTGCTGAATTGCTATTGCTACACCGGCGGTTTCACGGTGGCTGCCTTGGCTGGCGGCGCAGCCCATGTGACCTCGATCGACTCGTCAGGCCCGGCCATTGAAAAAGCCTGGGCCAATGTGGCGCTGAATGGCTTTGACGCTGCACGTTGTGACATGCGTGATGCTGACGTGAATGCCTCGCTACGGCAGTACATCAAGGAGGGCCGCACTTTTGACGCGATCGTGTTGGACCCGCCTAAGTTTGCGCCCACGGTTGCGCACGCTGAACGTGCGGCTCGTGCCTACAAAGACATCAATCGCTTGGCGCTGATGATTCTGGAGCCCGGCGGCGTGTTGTTCACTTACTCATGTTCTGGCGGTATCAGCGCTGATTTGTTCCACAAAATCGTGGCTTCTGCGGGCACCGACGCGGGTGTTGACGCCTTCATCAGCGAGCGCTTGGGCGGTGCGCCGGATCATCCGATGACGGTAACTTTTCCCGAGGGCGAATACCTCAAGGGGCTGGTGCTGGTCCGAAAGCCTTGATCGCTGCAGGTTGGCCGGGTCGCGCCACTGCAGTTGTGGGTCGCGGTCGCTAAACTACTGGGTTGCTTTGAGCTCGCATTCTGTTGAGCTTCGCACTCGTCTATTTCAGATTTTTTTAGTAAGGCACACCATGAGTTTGATTCCCGTCACCATCTTGACCGGCTTTTTGGGTTCAGGCAAAACCACCTTGTTAAAACGCGTGTTGACCGAAGCCCACGGGCAGAAAATTGCCGTGATTGAAAACGAGTTCGGTGAAGAAAACATCGACAACGAGATTTTGGTCAACGACACCAACGAGAACATCATTCAGATGAACAACGGTTGCATCTGCTGCTCGATCCGTGAAGACCTGCGCGAAACGCTGCAACTCTTGGCCGCCAAAAAGCGCCAGGGTCTGCTGACGTTTGACCGCGTGGTGATCGAAACCACGGGTCTGGCCGACCCCGGCCCGGTGGCACAGACCTTCTTCATGGACGAAGAAATCGCCGAGCAGTACTTGTTGGACTCGATCCTCACCTTGGTCGACGCCAAACACGCCGCCACGCAGCTCAACGACCGTCAAGAAGCCCGCCGCCAAGTCGGCTTTGCCGATCAGATTTTCATCAGCAAGACTGATCTGGTGGACGACAGCGAAGTCAAAGCCCTGATGCACCGTTTGACCCACATGAACCCACGCGCACCTCAGCGCGCGGTGCATTTTGGCGAAGTCGCGATCGCCGATGTGTTCGACCTGCGCGGCTTCAACCTCAATGCCAAACTGGATATTGACCCAGACTTTCTGAAGGAAGAGACCGACGCCCACGCCGGTCACGACCACGCGCCAGGCGAACATTGCGATCACCCGTCGCATGCCCACGATGCAGCTGAAGGCCACGCAGGACACGGCCATCACCACCATCACGACGATGACGTGAAAAGCTTTGTCTTTCGCTCAGACCGCGCTTTCAGCCCGGCCAAATTAGAAGATTTTTTGGGCGCCGTGGTGAATATTTATGGCCCTCGCATGCTGCGCTACAAAGGCGTGCTGAACATGGAAGGCACCGACCGCAAAGTGATCTTTCAAGGCGTGCACCAGTTGATGGGCAGTGACCTTGGGCCAGCTTGGGCTGAGGGCGAAGTCAAGACCAGTAAGATGGTTTTCATCGGCATCGACCTGCCGAAAGATATTTTTCTCCAAGGCCTCGAGCAGTGCCTAGTTTGAGGTAGGCTCTCCGCAAACCGCAAAAGCTTGTGGTTATTGCGTATGACCGGCCGGAGGGCTCGATGTTTGTTTCATTTCTACAACGATTTGGTTTTTTGCCGTCCCGCGCAGCTGATGGGCCGATAAAATCGCGCGCCGATCGGACTGACCGACCGTCAGCTGCCGACAGTGCAGAGCATTCATCTAAAACCGGCCGAATTCACCCGGCCCCGGTTTTGAAAGCCGAGGGTCATCCACAGGCCACTGCCCAAAGGAGAAAAGACGTGAAAACACCCGCCAAAAAGAGCAAGACGCCTTTGAAAGTGGCCGCCAAGACAGTGGCAAAACCTGCTGCGAAGAAGGCAGTGGTGCAGCCAAAGGCGAAGGCCGCAGCCGTCAAAAAAGCACCCGCCGCTAAAAAATCGACAACCAAAGAAGTCGCTGGTTCAAAGTCTGTAGCTAAATCGGTTATAAAGCGTGTTGCCAAGCCCGCTGTCAAGTCGCCGGTGAAGTTGGTGGCCAAGCCGGTCAAAGCGACAGCGAAGCCAGTCGTTAAGCCAGCCGCCAAGCCAGTTTCGAAATCTCCGTCATCCTCTTCTGCCAAAGTTGCACCGCTGAGTGCGGCCAAGGCAGTGTCCCTACCTACCAAGCCGGTGCCGGCTCCCCAGCCCGCCGCGCCTCCAGTTCCAAAGACCATGATCACGCCTCCACCCGCTCTCAAACCCGGACGCAGAAGTTCCGCCCGCACCGCCGCGATGTCGCCACCGCCCGCACCGATGGTGCCGACGCACGCGCCTGACGCCGCCAAAGCCAGCTACTCCACCATCACTGAGCGCGTGATTTCGCCGCCGCCGCATGTGGCCGCACGCAAGGACCCCAAGCTCGCCAACAACTGGAAGACCAAAGAAGCCAGCGAGTTGACGGACGAAGAAGTCAAGGCCATGCCCGACAGCGAGTACATGAATGACAAGCAACTGGCCTTTTTCCGCCACAAGCTGTCGATCCTGAAAAGTGAAATCCACGCCAGCGCCGGTCAAACCACCGAGAACTTGCGTGAAGACACGGTTGTTGTGCCCGATCCAGCTGATCGTGCAACGATCGAAGAAGAGCACGCGCTCGAGTTGCGCACGCGTGACCGCGAGCGCAAGTTGCTCAAAAAAATCGAGCAGTCGATTTCTCGCATTGATGCGGGTGACTACGGTTACTGCGACGAAACCGGCGAAGCTATTGGTGTGGGTCGTCTGATCGCTCGTCCGACCGCCAGCCTGTCGCTGGAAGCGCAGCAGCGTCGTGAACTGAAACAAAAACTGTTTGGTGACTGAGCACTGACGATCAATCTCCAGCCGTCCATCGCACTCAACTTGCGCATGGCGGTTGGTTGATGGACCCAGCAGGGTCTTGACTCCCGCGATGTCACGCACCACCCGATGGGTCGGCCGCCGTGATCGCCTTGACTCCAAACCAAAACCAACCTGCCTTGGCAACTTTTTGTCACGGGCGGTCATGGTCTGAAATCCCTGAGAAAGCACTTTCACAGCCTTCGCTAAGTGCTTAATTTAGAACAACTTTTATCTGCATGTAGCCTGCTAAAACCGCTCTAAGTCCTTGATTTCATTGAAAATTATTCTTTAAAGCCACTTGCTTCGGGCGATATTCCTGATAAAGTGGTGAAAAGTGCAGTTTTGTGGTGAAAAGTGTTTTAAAGGGCTGAGCAAGTGTTCCAAGGTGCGTCTTCCATTGTTCTCGATGCTAAAGGTCGGCTGTCCGTGCCGACCCGGTATCGTGACGTGCTGAGCGCCACCGCCGCAAGCCAGCTCACCATCACCAAACACCCGCACGGTTGCCTGATGATTTTCCCGCGCAACGAGTGGGAAAAATTCCGCGAGCGGATCGCTTCCCTGCCAATGCAGGCGCAGTGGTGGAAGCGTATTTTTCTTGGCAACGCCATGGATGTGGAGCTCGATGCCACCGGTCGCGTGCTGGTCTCGCCTGAACTGCGGGCTGCTGCCGGCATCAGCAAGGACACGGTGCTGCTCGGCATGGGTAGCTACTTTGAGTTGTGGGATGCCAGCACTTATGCCGCTCAAGAGGCTGAGCAGATGAAGGGCGAAATGCCCGACGTCTTCAAGGACTTTTCGTTCTGAAAGATCACGGTGCAAGACACATGGACACACCGCACCGTCTTGTTGAACGAAGCAGTCGACGCGCTGCAGATCAACCCGGACGGACATTACATCGACGCGACCTTTGGGCGCGGCGGTCACTCACGCTTGATTCTCTCGAAGCTGTCGCCGCAAGGTCGGCTGACAGCTTTCGACAAAGACTTGGATGCGATTGCCGAGGCGGCCACGATCAACGATCCGCGCTTCAGCATTCGCCACGAGGGCTTCAGCCATTTGGGCGAGTTGTCTGCCAGCAGTGCCAGCGGGATTTTGATGGATCTGGGTGTGAGTTCGCCGCAGATCGACAACGCGGCACGCGGTTTTTCCTTTCGCGGCAATGGGCCGCTCGACATGCGCATGGACACCACCCGTGGCCAGAGCGTGGCCGAGTGGCTGGCCGATGCATCTATAGAAAGCATGACGGAGGTCATACGTGAATACGGCGAAGAACGGTTTGCTGGGCAGGTTGCAAAGGCGATTGATCGTTGGCGCAACGAACGGGGCCCGCTTGGGAGCACCGCTGAATTGGCCGAAGTCGTGGCTAGCGCGGTCAAAACCCGCGAGCCGGGTAAGGATCCTGCAACGCGCACATTTCAAGCTTTTCGGATTTTCATCAATGCCGAGCTTGAAGAGTTGCAACAGGCGCTAGTCGCCTCGTTAAAAGTTTTACAGCCTGGAGGACGTTTGGTGGTGATCAGTTTTCATTCGCTCGAAGACCGCATCGTCAAGCAGTTCATCGCTGAGCATTCGCGCGAGGTGTTTGATCGCCGCATGCCGTTTGCTGAGCCCAAGGCGATGAAGCTCAACGCGCTGCGCCGTGTCAAGCCATCAGAAGCTGAAGTCTCTGGCAACCCACGCTCACGCAGCGCGGTGATGCGCGTGGCTGAACGCACCGAGGTGGTCGCTTGACCCGCGTCAACCTGTTGCTGCTGGTGGCGGTCATGCTAACGGCGCTGTATTTGGTGCGCACGCAATACGAGTCGCGCCGCATTTTTGTCGAGCTTGAAAAAGCCACATCGCAAGGCCGCAAGCTGGAAATCGACAACGAAACACTGCAGGCTGAAAGACGCTCTCAAGCAACGCCGTTGCGCGTCGACAAGCTGGCCAAGGACAAGTTGCAGATGGTGCCAGCCACAGCCGCCATCACGCAATATGTGCCTGATCGCAGTTCTGCCGCTACGGCCGCGAGTAAGCCATGAGTCGCAGCGTTCGTTACAGTTCAAGCCCGCTGCTGGCCAGCAAGACACCGGTCTGGCGCAGCAAATTTATCGTGGCGGCGATCGCTTTGGGCTTTGCGGGGCTGGCGGCACGTGCCGCGCACATCCAGATTTTTGGCAACGAATTTTTCCAGCGTCAGGGCGAAGTGCGCTTCGTACGGACGCTGGAGCTGCCTGCCAGCCGCGGCCGTATTTTGGATCGCAACGGTCTGATTCTCGCTTCAAGCATACCGGCGCAAAGCATTTGGGCGATTCCTGAAGACGTTGAAGTGAGCAAGACGCAATTGGCCGAACTGGGGCGATTGTTGGAGATGCCAGTGGCGGCGTTGGAGCAAAGGTTGGCTGACGAAGACAAGACGTTTGTCTGGCTCAAGCGGCAAGTCGACGAGTCGGTGGCCAAGCAAATTACCGAGCTGAATATCAAGGGTCTCTATCAGCGCAAGGAGTACAAGCGCCAGTACCCCGATGGCGAGGCGACAGCACACGTGGTGGGCTTTGCCAATGTAGAGAACCAAGGCCAAGAAGGCATGGAGTTGACTTTCAACAAGGAGCTCAACGGGCTTGCCGGCTCGCGCCGCGTCATCAAAGACCGGCTGGGTCGCGTGGTGGAAGACATTCGTGAACAAGTGCCGCCCGTCGAGGGCAAAGATTTACAACTGTCGATCGACAGCAAAGTGCAGTTCTTCGCGTATCAAAAACTGCGCGAAACAGTGTTGCTTCACAAAGCCAAGGCCGGCAGTGTGGTGGTGCTCGATGCCGTGACCGGCGAAGTGCTGGCACTGGCCAATTACCCCAGCTATGTGCCTGACAAACGTAAAAATCTCAGCGGTGAGCAGCTGCGCAATCGGGCCATCACGGACACTTTCGAGCCCGGCTCGACCATGAAACCGATCACGGTGGCGATGGCCTTAGAGGCCGGGCGCGTGACGCCGCAAACCCTCATCGACACTGGGCCTGGCCGCTTCACCATGGGCGGCTTCACGATTCGGGACACCCACGACTATGGCACCTTGACGGTCGAAGGTGTGATCCAAAAGTCGAGCAACGTTGGTTCGCTGAAGATCGCGCAGATGCTCAGTCCGAATGAAATGTGGGACACCTACACCGCACTCGGCTACGGGCAAAAACCGCAAATCCAGTTCCCTGGCGCTGTCACCGGTCGCTTGCGTCCCTGGAAGACATGGCGCCCGGTGGAGCAGGCCACGATGTCTTACGGCTACGGTCTGTCGGCTTCGCTGTTTCAGATGGCGCACTCCTACACGGCCTTTGCTCATGACGGTCGGATCATTCCGTTGACCATGCTCAAGAGCACCGAGCCGGCTGTCGGTGTCCGGGTGTTCTCACCTGACAACGCGCATGCCGTGCGTCGCATGCTGCAAATGGCCGCAGCTCCTGGCGGTACCGGTCAACTCGCACAGACCGTGGGTTACTCGGTGGGCGGCAAGTCCGGTACTGCACGCAAGCTGATTGGCAAAAGTTATTCAGACAAAAAATACCGCGCTTGGTTCACCGGCATGGCGCCGATTGACAACCCCCGGATCATCGTTGCCGTGATGGTCGATGAGCCCAGCAACGGCCAGTATTACGGCGGCGTGGTGGCCGCGCCTGTTTTCAGTGAAACCGTGCAGCAGACCTTACGCATGATGGGCTTGCCCCCTGATGTGGCGGTCAAGCCGCAGATCGTTACCAGTCCCGTAGAGGAGTCATTTTGAACACTCACAAACACAAAGCGCTGACATCCCCCAAAGAGGCTGCTAGCTGGTTGCGGCAGAACGTCAGTGGGACCTTGGTCGCGGACAGTCGGCGCGTCAAGCCTGGCGATGGCTTTTTGGCCTGGCCAGGTGCTGCCAACGACGCGCGGCGTTTTGTGCCGGACGTGCTGGCTGCCGGTGCAACAGCGTGTCTGGTCGAAGCCGAGGGCGCACAGCTGACGGACGACACAAGGGTGGCGACTTATGCAGGCCTCAAAAGTGCGGCGGCACCAATTGCTGCCGCCTTCTTTGCCGAGCCAAGTCTGGAGTTGTCCGTGGTGGCGGTGACGGGCACCAATGGCAAGACGTCCACGGCCTGGTGGATGGCTGAAGCGCTGAGTCAACTCGGTCAGCACTGTGCGGTGGTTGGCACCTTGGGCATTGGTGAGCCGGGCGCGCTGGTTTTCAATGGTCTGACAACACCTGACCCGGTGTTGTTTCAGGAGCAATTGCGCTGTTTGGTGGACGAAGGTTTTGTGGCTTGTGCTGTTGAGGCCTCGTCGATTGGCATGGAGGAGCGCCGACTGGATGCGACGCAGATACACACCGCCATCTTCACCAACTTCACGCAAGACCACCTCGACTACCACGGCACCATGGCGGCCTATTGGGCGGCTAAAGAGCAGCTTTTCTACTGGCCAGGTCTGCAAGCCGCAGTGGTGAATATTGACGATGCGCGCGGGGCTGAATTGGCAACTGTGTTGGCCACCGAGAAACTCGATCTTTGGACGGTTTCATGCACCGGCCCAGCCCGGCTGATGGCGCGTTCGATTCAGTACGGCATCGACTCTTTGAGTTTTGAAGTGGCGGAAGGCGAGACGGTGTGCCAGGTGTCGGCCCCCGTCGTCGGTGAATTCAACGTCTCCAATCTGCTGGGTGTGATCGCTGCGCTGCGCAGTCTGGGTTTGCCTTTGGAGGCGATTGCCGCTGTTGGCGCCAGCCTGAGCCCAGTGCCGGGCCGGATGGAAACGCTGTCAGCAGAAGCCGCACCTTTGGTGGTGATTGACTACGCGCACACGCCAGACGCGCTGGAGAAAACGCTGCAAGCGCTCAAGCCGCAAGCGCAAAGCCGCGGTGGCAAACTCTGGTGCCTGTTTGGCTGCGGCGGTGACCGCGACATCAGCAAGCGGCCCTTGATGGGCGCTGTTGCCAGCCGCTATGCAGACTACACAGTGCTGACCAGTGACAACCCGCGCAGCGAAAAAGCGAGCGACATCATCGCGCAAATTCTGGCGGGCATGCCCGCGTCTGCAGCTGTTCTTCAGCAGCCTGACCGGGCATTGGCCATTGCCGCTGCATTGCAGCAAGCTCGGCCGCAAGACGTGGTGCTGATTGCCGGCAAAGGGCATGAAATCTACCAAGACATCCATGGTGTGCGACGGCCTTTCTCAGACCGTGCCCAAGCCGAACTCGCGTTGGCCGCTTACGCCGTCAACGCGTCCACCGGGACCGCCCACGCATCATGATGACCTTGGCCCAGGCTCAGCAATTTCTGCCGATGGCGACATTGGTGGGGGAGGCGTCTGTGCGTTTTTCGCGCGTTCACACCGACACCCGCAGCTTGCGTGCCGGTGATTTGTTTGTGGCGCTCAAGGGTGAGCGCTTTGATGCGCATGAATTTTTAAGCCAAGCGGCATCTCACGGTGCTGTCGCTGCGCTGGCTGAGCGTGGTTTGGCGGACGCCGGCTTGTCGGGCCTGCAAGTGCCTGACGCTAAAGTTGCCTTGGGCCAATTGGCGGCCGGTTGGCGTGCACAGTTTTCGCTGCCTTTGATCGCAGTCACTGGCAGCAATGGCAAGACCACCGTGACGCAAATGATCGCGTCGATCTTGCATGCATTTAAAGGCGAGCAAGCCTTTGCCACCGAAGGTAATTTCAACAACGACATCGGCGTGCCCTTGACCTTGCTGCGTTTGCGCGCCAGTCACGCCGCCGGTGTGGTCGAGTTGGGCATGAATCATCCGGGCGAAATCGCCGGCTTGGCCGCCATGACGCAGCCGACAGTGGCGCTCATCAACAACGCGCAGCGCGAGCACCTCGAATTCATGGCGAGCGTTGAAGCCGTGGCGCGTGAAAACGGTGCCGTGCTGAGTGCGCTGCCAGCAGACGGTGTCGCCGTCTTCCCAGCTGATGATGAGTACACGCCGCTGTGGCAAACATTGGCTGGAACGCGTCGGGTCATGACCTTTGCGCTGGTCGGTCAAGCCGACGTGACGGCCACAGCCGAATGGACCGGCATGCTTTGGCAAGTCAATGCGCAGACGCCGCTCGGCCCCATGACTTTTGCCTTGAATGTGGCCGGCCGCCACAACGTGAAAAACGCCTTGGCCGCGACCGCTTGCGCTTTGGCCGCTGGCGTACCGATGAGCGCCATTGCATCAGGCCTCACAGCCTTTGCCCCAGTCAAAGGCCGTTCACGCGCATTGCCGCTGACACTGAACGGCCGCTCGCTGATCTTGATTGACGACAGCTACAACGCGAATCCTGACTCCGTTCGCGCCGCCATCGATGTGCTGGCCGAATTGCCGGCGCCGCGTTTGCTGGTGCTGGGCGATATGGGCGAAGTGGGCGACCGGGGTCCAGAATTTCACTCAGAGATAGGCGGCCATGCGCTGCAACGCGGGATTGACCAGCTGGTCTGCACCGGCGAGCTGACGCGCCACGCCGCACAGGCTTTCCCGGGCGCCCGGCATCACGGCGTCTTTGACGAATTGCTGGCTGACGTCCAGCGCGCTGTGCCCAGCTGTGCCAGCGTGTTGATCAAAGGCTCCCGCTTCATGAAGATGGAGCGCGTGGTCGAAGCGATTTCAAAACAAGCCATGGCCAACACAAAGGAGAACACATGTTCTTAAGTCTGGCTCAGTGGTTGCAAACCCTGTCGCCCGAATTCGGGTTTTTCCGGGTTTTCCAATACCTGACCTTGCGCGCCGTCATGGCCGCACTCACGGCCTTGTTGATTGGCTTGATCGCCGGCCCGATCGTCATTCGTCGATTGACCGAGTTGAAGATCGGCCAGCCGATCCGCGAGTACGCCATGCAAACGCACTTGAGTAAAAGTGGCACACCCACCATGGGCGGCGTGTTGATTCTGCTGGCGATTGCCATCTCGACCTTGCTGTGGGCAGATTTGAGCAACCGCTTTGTCTGGATCGTGCTGGTGGTGATGCTGGGTTTTGGCGCCATCGGCTGGGTCGATGACTGGAAAAAAGTAGTCAACAAAGACCCCGAAGGCATGCGTTCACGCGACAAATACCTTTGGCAATCATTGATTGGCCTGCTCGCAGCGCTGTACCTGGTGTTCAGCATTTCAGAAAGCTCGAACCTGCGCGTGTTCGAGTTGTTCGTGAATTGGGTTCAGTCGGGTTTTGATGTCAGCCTGCCGCCGCAGGCCGGCTTGTTGCTGCCCTTCTTCAAGCAGGTCAGCTACCCCTTGGGTGTGCTCGGTTTTGTCATCCTCACCTACTTGGTGATCGTGGGTTCGAGCAACGCCGTGAATCTGACTGACGGACTCGATGGCTTGGCCATCATGCCGGTCGTGATGGTGGGTTCGGCGTTGGGGATATTTGCTTACGTGACGGGTAGCTCGGTTTATTCCAAGTACCTGTTTTTCCCCTACATCTCAGGCGCCGGTGAGTTGCTGATTTTTTGCGCCGCCATGGCCGGCGCTGGCTTGGCATTTTTGTGGTTCAACACCCATCCGGCGCAGGTCTTCATGGGCGATGTCGGTGCACTGGCGCTCGGCGCTGCACTGGGCACCATTGCCGTCATCGTGCGACAAGAAATCGTGCTGGCCATCATGGGCGGCATCTTCGTGGTCGAAGCTTTGTCGGTCATGCTGCAGGTGACCTATTTCAAATACACCAAACGCAAATATGGCACCGGCCGGCGCATCTTGAAGATGGCGCCACTGCACCATCATTTTGAGAAAAGCGGTTGGAAAGAAACGCAAGTGGTGGTGCGCTTCTGGATCATCACCATGCTGCTCTGTCTGGTCGGTTTGTCGACCCTGAAACTGCGATGAAAAAACTGGCGAATCAACATGTCTTGGTGCTAGGGCTCGGCTTGTCCGGCTTGGCATTGGCACGTTGGTGCGCGCGTCGTGGCAGCCTAGTGACGGTGGCCGACACCCGGGTAGCACCGCCGCAGTTGGCCACCTTGCAGAAAGAGTGGCCAGCCGTGACATTTATAGCCGGTGATTTCTCGGCGCTGATGGGTCGCGGCGAGCACTTCGATTTGGTATTGCGCAGCCCCGGTTTGTCGCCTGCAGAGATCGCCCCTGTGCTGCAAGCCGCCAAAGAGCAGGGCGTGGCCGTAGGCAATGAACTCACTTTGTTCGCTGAAGCACTGCGAGCGCTTGCAGAAGTAGAAACAGAAGCGCCAACGGCCGAAACAGAAGACGACTCTGAGTCACCAGCCGAGCTGCCTGTAGAGCCCGCCCCGAAGCGCGCTTATCAGCCGAAAGTGATCGCCATCACTGGCACCAATGGCAAAACAACCGTCACCTCGTTGACCGGGCAGCTGCTGCAGCGCGCCGGCAAAAGAGTCGCGGTGGCGGGGAATATTGGCCCCACATTACTGGACACCTTGCAGACCTGCATCGACACCGACGCCTTGCCGGATGTGTGGGTGCTGGAGCTGTCGAGCTTTCAGTTGGATGAAGTCACTGGCTTTGAGCCGAGCGTGGCAACGGTGTTGAACATCAGCCAAGACCACCTCGACTGGCACGGATCCATGGACGCGTATGTGCGGGCAAAGTCTGCCATTTACGGCCACAGCGGTGTCATGCTGCTGAACCGCGACGACCCGCTGGTCATGGCCGTTGTGCCAGCGCTGGTCAAGGGCAAACAACTGCGCGATGTGCTGACTTTTGGTGGCGATGTGCCGCGACGTCCAGGCGACTACGGCATTGAAACCGTCAACGGCATGGCTTGGTTGGTGCGTGCGGCAGAAGCCGACGAAACCATCAAGCGCCGGCGTGACGAGGAAATTCCTATTTATGTGCAGCGCTTGATGCCGGTCGATGCCTTGCATATTCGCGGTCGTCACAATGCGACCAACGCGCTGGCTGCCTTGGGCTTGGCCAACGCTATCGGCTGCACCATGGCACCGCTGTTGCATGGGCTGCGTGACTACCGCGGTGAGCCGCACCGACTCGAGTCGGTCGCCGTGGTCAATGACGTTGAGTACTTTGACGACAGCAAAGGCACCAACGTCGGTGCCACCGTTGCAGCCCTGAATGGCTTGGGCCCAGACCGCCGCTTGGTGTTGATTTTGGGTGGCGAAGGCAAGGGCCAAGACTTCAACCCGCTGGCCGAGCCGGTGGCGCGCTATGCGCGCGCCGTGGTGTTGATTGGCCGTGACGCACCTTTGATTCAAGCCGCGCTTGAATGCACCGGGGTGGACATGCTGGCGGCTGACTCGATGGCCGACGCCGTTGATCTCGCGGCCAGCGTGGCGCAAGCCGGCGACGCCGTGCTGATGTCGCCGGCCTGCGCGAGCTTCGACATGTTTGACAACTACGGTCACCGTGCGCAGATGTTTTGTGATGCTGTGCAAGCGCTGGCGCTGGATGCGGGGGCTGTCATATGAGCATCAGCGCACGTCTGGTGGGCTGGTTCGGTGCGCCGCAGGGCAGTCACGAAAAGTTGCCTGTTCGCACCAGCCTAGACCGTATCAGCAACTCTGCGCCGGTGCGCCTGCTGGGCTTTGACCAAGCGTTGGTCGGCGTCACGCTAGCGTTGGTGATATGGGGCTTGATCATGGTGTATTCAGCGTCCATCGCGATGCCTGACAACCCACGGTTTTCACGCTATGCGCACAACCACTTTTTGATCCGGCACATTTTGTCGGTGTGCTTGGCCTTGATCGTGGCCTTCGCGACATTTCAAGTGCCGCTGGCGGCCTGGGAAAAATTTGCACCGTGGCTGTTCATCGGCTCCTTGGTGTTGTTGTGTCTGGTGTTGTTGCCGTTCATCGGTAAGGGCGTGAATGGTGCGCGGCGCTGGATCTCGCTGGGATTCATGAATTTCCAGCCTTCTGAGTTGGCCAAGTTTGCCGTCTTGATTTATGCCGCCGATTACATGGTCCGCAAGATGGACGTGAAGGAACGTTTCTTCCGCGCTGTATTGCCGATGGCTGCAGCCGTCGGTGTGGTCGGCGTGTTGCTGTTGGCTGAGCCAGACATGGGCGCTTTCATGGTGATCTCGGTCATTGCCATGGGCATTCTCTTTTTGGGCGGCGTCAACGCCCGCATGTTCTTTGCCATTGCCGCCGTCGTCGTCATCGCTTTTGCCCTGATGGTGGCCATGAGCGAGTGGCGGCGGGACCGAATTTTTGCCTATCTCGATCCGTGGGATGCCAAACACGCGCTCGGCAAGGGTTACCAGTTGACGCATTCGTTGATTGCGTTTGGACGGGGTGAATTTTTTGGCGTCGGCTTGGGTGGCAGCGTCGAGAAACTGCATTGGTTGCCAGAAGCGCACACCGACTTCTTGCTGGCCGTGATTGGCGAAGAATTCGGTTTCCTCGGTGTGGCTGTTTTGCTCGGGCTGTTCTTGTGGCTGACACGCCGCATCATCCACATCGGACGGCAGTCGATTGCGCTTGATCGTTTGTTTGCGGGACTGGTAGCGCAAGGGGTTGGCATTTGGATCGGCTTTCAGGCCTTCATCAACATGGGTGTGAACCTAGGCGCTTTGCCAACCAAGGGCCTGACCTTGCCTTTGATGAGTTACGGCGGATCAGCCATTCTCATGAACCTCGTGGCCTTGGCCGTGGTGCTGCGTATCGACTATGAAAATCGCGTACTGATGCGGGGAGGCCGACTATGACCCGTCCTCAAACCGCGCTCGTCATGGCTGGCGGCACCGGCGGCCATATTTTCCCGGGTCTGGCTGTGGCTGAAGCCTTGCGTGAACGCGGCTGGCAAGTTCACTGGTTGGGCGGCAAAGGCCGCGTTGGCAGGCCGAGCATGGAAAGCCAGTTGGTGCCGGCCAAAGGTATTGCATTTGAATCAATTGATTTTTCAGGCGTGCGCGGCAAGGGTCTACTGACGCTGGCTTTGCTACCGCTGCGTTTGTTACAGGCCTTTTGGCAAAGCATTCAGGTGGTTCGTCGGGTCAAGCCCGACGTCGTCATCGGCTTGGGCGGTTACGTCAGTTTTCCGGGCGGCATGATGGCGGTGCTGCTTGGCAAACCGCTCATCTTGCACGAGCAAAATTCAGTGGCTGGCATGGCCAACCGCGTGCTGGCGGGTGTGGCGGATCGGATCTTCACAGCCTTTCCGAATGTCTTCCAAAAAGCCGAGTGGGTGGGTAATCCTTTGCGTACAGGCTTCACTCAGCAGCCTGCGCCGACGCAACGTTTTTCAGCCCGCAGTGGCCCACTCAAGCTGTTGGTGGTGGGCGGCAGTCTGGGTGCCCGCGCACTCAACGAGCTGGTGCCAAAAGCGCTGGCGCTGATGAGCGAAGCCAGTCGGCCGCAAGTGGTCCATCAAAGTGGCGCGCAACAAATTGAGGCGCTGCGCAGCAACTACACCCAAGCTGGCGTGGTGGCCGAATTGACGCCATTCATTGAAGACACGGCGCAAGCATTTGCCGATGCAGACCTGATCATTGGCCGCGCTGGCGCCAGCACCGTGACTGAAATTGCTGCAGTCGGCGCAGCGGCTTTATTTGTGCCGTTCCCCGCCGCGGTGGATGACCATCAAACACGCAATGCCCGCTTTTTGGTCGAGGCCGGCGGCGGTTGGTTGATCCAGCAGTCCGACTTGACGCCAGAAGGCTTGGCGGGCTTGTTGCAAACCATGACGCGGGCCAATCTCTTAGAGCGGGCTGAAGCCGCGTACCAAATGAAAAAGATCAATGCCACGGCGAGTGTCGTCGCGGCCTGTGAGGAACTGGCTCGATGAAGCACGCGGTCAACAACATCCACTTCATCGGCATCGGTGGCTCGGGCATGTCCGGCATTGCTGAAGTGCTGCACAACCTCGGTTATGTGATTTCCGGCTCCGACTTGGCCGACAGCGCAACCCTGCGTCGCTTGGCCGGTCTGGGCATCAAAACCTATCTTGGCCATGCAGCCAGTAACCTGACCAGTGTCGATGCCGTGGTCACCTCGACTGCGGTGAAAGCTGACAATCCTGAAGTCGTCGCGGCCCGCGAAAAACACATTCCGGTGGTGCCGCGCGCGCTCATGCTGGCCGAGCTGATGCGCCTCAAGCGCGGCATCGCAATTGCGGGCACGCATGGCAAAACCACCACCACTAGTCTTGTTGCCAGCGTCTTGGCCGAAGCCGGGCTGGACCCGACCTATGTGATTGGCGGCCGACTCAACAGTGCCGGCACCAATGCAAAATTAGGCTCAGGCGATTACATCGTGGTCGAAGCCGACGAATCTGACGCTTCGTTTTTGAACTTGTTGCCGGTGATGGCCGTGGTCACCAACATCGACGCTGACCACATGGAAACCTATGGTCACGACTTTGGCAAGCTGAAGGCCGCTTTTGTCGACTTTCTGCACCGCATGCCTTTTTACGGTACCGCAATTTTGTGCACGGACGATGCCGCCGTGCGCGACATCATTTCCCAAGTCTCTTGCCCCGTCACCAGCTACGGTTTCAATGCAGACGCTCAAGTACGTGCCGTCGATGTGCGCCACGTCAACGGCCAAATGCATTTCACCGTGCAGCGCCGCAACGGCGTCACGCTGCCAGACTTGCCGGTGGTACTGAACCTGCCGGGCGAACACAATGTGCTGAATGCACTGTCGGCGATTGCGGTGGCGGTGGAACTTGATATTCCAGATGCAGCGGTGCAAAAAGCGCTGGCTGAATTCAATGGCGTGGGCCGACGCTTTCAGCGCTACGGCGAAGCGCCTGCCGCTGCGGGCGGCCACTTCACGTTGATCGACGACTACGGCCATCACCCGGTCGAAATGGCCGCCACGCTGGCCGCAGCGCGCGGTGCCTTTCCGGGCCGGCGTTTGGTGTTGGCTTTTCAACCGCACCGTTTCAGCCGCACACGGGATTGTTTTGAAGATTTCGTCAAAGTCATTGGTCAAGCCGATGCCGTGTTGTTGGCCGAGGTTTATGCGGCTGGAGAAGCGCCCATCGTTGCCGCGGACGGTCGTGCTTTGACCCGCGCTTTGCGCATCGCTGGCAAGTTGGAGCCGGTATTTGTGGATGCTATTGACGCCATGCCGCAAGCAATTCTGGACCTAGCGCAAGACGGCGATGTGGTCGTCTGCATGGGCGCCGGTTCCATCGGTCTGGTGCCCGGCAAGGTCATTGCTTTGGGAGGTGCTCATGCGCACTGATCCAAGCGTTTTCGGCAAAGTCGCGGTGCTCATGGGGGGGAGCTCGGCCGAGCGTGAGATTTCGTTCATGTCGGGTCGGGGTGTGTTGGCCGCGTTGCGGTCGCAAGGCGTTGATGCGCACGCTTTTGATCCCGCTGAACGCCCCCTGAATGAGCTCAAGAAGGAAGGTTTCACGCGTTGCTTCATCGCCTTGCATGGACGTTTTGGCGAAGATGGCACGGTGCAGGGCGCGCTCGAACTACTCGGCATCCCTTACACCGGCTCCGGCGTCATGGCCTCGAGCGTGTGCATCGACAAGGTCATGACCAAGCGCATCTGGCTCGCCGATGGTCTGAGCACGCCGCGCTATGTTTTATTGCGCCGTGGTTTTTACAGCCCGGCCGATGTGGTGGGTGTGCCAGAGATATTGGGTTTGCCTTTGATTGTGAAGCCGGCACGTGAAGGCTCGTCCATCGGCTTGACCAAAGTCATCAGCGCCCATCAGATGGCCGACGCCGTGGCCCAAGCTGCGCAGCTTGATGCTGACATTTTGTGCGAGCAGTTCATCAGTGGTGATGAAGTCACTTGCCCGGTGTTGGGAACTGGTGCTGATGCGCGGGCATTGCCAGTCATCCGCATCGTTGCCCCTGAGGGCAACTACGACTACCAAAACAAATACTTCACCGACACCACGCAGTACATCGTGCCCTGCGGTTTGCCGGCGGGAGAAGAAGCTGCCATTCAGCAACTGGTGCTGGCGGCTTACCAGACCTTGAATTGCCGTGGCTGGGCACGGGCTGACGTCATGATTGACGCCGCCACGCGCCAGCCCTATTTGCTGGAGCTGAACACCTCGCCCGGCATGACCAGTCATTCACTGGTGCCCATGTCAGCGCGAGCAGACGGCATCTCGTATGAAGCGCTTTGCTTGGCCGTGTTGCAAAGCGCCAGTTTGGATCATCAGCCAGCGCCTGCGCCTCTGGGAGTCAGTGCATGAGCCGGGCTAAACGTATACCGTTCATCAAAGCCTTGCCGCTCGACGTCAGGCTAATGAACAACACCGCCGCTGCATTTCTGCTGCTGTTTGGCGCACTGTCCCTGACAGCTGTTGCGGGCTGGTTGGCGAAGCAGCCAGTCTTCAGCCTCAAGGCGATTCATGTTGAGAACGAACTAGCGCACAACAATGCTGCAACCTTGCGGGCCAACGTCGCCCCCAAGTTGGCTGGCAATTTTTTCACGCTGGACTTGGCGCGCACCCGCAGTGCTTTCGAGAACGTGCCCTGGGTTCGTTATGCGGTGGTACGGCGAGAGTTTCCGGACAGCCTTCGCGTGGAGCTGCAAGAACATCAGGCGGTGGCGTTTTGGGGCCCTGCGAGCGATGCGCAATTGGTGAACAGTTTTGGTGAGGTCTTCGAAGTCAACCAGGGTGATGTGGAAGCCGAAGACTTGCCATTGCTGAACGGCCCCAAAGGGCAGTCAGCATTGGTGCTGCAAGGCTATCGAGCGGTAGCGCCAATGCTCGAAAAAGTCGACATCAAATTGACCGAGCTGGAGTTGACACATCGCGGCAGCTGGCGGGCTTTGCTGGAAGGCGGCGCAGTGATTGAAATGGGGTTGGGCAGTCCAGCCGAGATTCAAGTCCGGGTGCAGCGTTTCGTCGCCACGGTGGCGCAGACCTCATCCAAATTTGGACGCAACCTGGAATCAGCAGATTTGCGCTACAGCAACGGTTATGCGATCAAGCTGCGCGGCGTCACCACAGTGGCCGCCGGCAGTAAACAGAACAAGAAATAAGGTGTAAGAACTATGGCCAAAGAATACAAAGATCTGGTTGTCGGTCTCGACATCGGGACCAGCAAAGTGATGGTGGTGGTCGCTGAAATATTGCTCAATGGGGAGCTCAAACTGGCGGGCCTCGGCATCGCCGCCAGCAGCGGTCTCAAGCGCGGTGTGGTGGTCAACATCGACGCCACGGTGCAAAGTATTCAGCAGGCACTCAAAGAAGCCGAGCTGATGGCGGATTGCAAGATTGGTCGCGTTTACACCGGTATCACGGGCAGTCATATTCGCGGTATCAATTCAAGCGGCATGGTCGCGGTCAAAGACAAGGAAGTCAGTCAAGCCGACGTGGCGCGGGTGATTGAAACCGCCAAGGCCATCAACATCTCCACCGATCAGCGCTTGCTGCTGGTCGAGCCGCAAGAGTTTGTGATCGACGGGCAAGATGTGCGCGAACCCATCGGCATGAGTGGCATCCGTCTAGAAGCCAAAATCCACATCGTCACCGGCGCACAGAGCGCTGCTGAAAACATCATCAAGTGCGTGCGCCGCTGCGGCCTGGAAGTAGACCAGCTGATGCTCAATCCGTTGGCCTCCAGCCTTGCGGTGTTGACGCAAGACGAACGCGAGCTGGGCGTGGCGATGGTCGACATTGGTGCCGGCACCACCGATGTGGCGATCTTCACGGGCGGTGCCATTCGGCACACCGCGGTGATTCCGATTGCTGGCGATTTGATCACCAGCGACATTGCCATGGCGCTGCGCACGCCGACCAAAGACGCCGAAGACATCAAGGTTGAGAACGGTTGCGCCAAGCAGCTGCTGGCTGACCCAGAGCGGCAAGTTGAAGTGCCGGGTCTAGGTGACCGCGGGCCGCGCATGCTCAGCCGCCAAGCGCTGGCCGGCGTGATCGAGCCGCGCATCGAAGAAATCTACTCGCTGGTGCAACAGGTCATCCGCGAATCAGGCTACGAGGAAGTGCTGTCTTCGGGCATCGTCATCACCGGCGGCAGCGCCGTCATGCCGGGCATGGTCGAGCTCGGCGAAGACATCTTTTTGAAGCCGGTCAGGCGCGGCATGCCGCGCTACTCGAGCGCGCTGTCCGACATGGTCGCGCAGGCCCGCGCCGCGACCGTGATGGGCCTGCTAGAAGAAGCCCGGCTGGCACGCATGCGTGGCTACAAAGTCTCGCAAAAAGCGGGCAGCATGCACAACGCTTTCGGCAAGGTTAAAGACTGGCTAGTGGGGAACTTCTGATGATTCATTTGTCCATGCAACGTCGCGCGTCGTCTTGTCCAACACATTCAGGAGGGGCTGACCCGCCGTCATAAAAAACACCATGTCAGAACTTCAAAATTTTCCATATTTAAATAATTGCATTACCAACAGGAGGCTCCCATGAGCATCGAAATGATCGAGATTGAAGAGTTCAACCAAGGCACCCTGATCAAGGTGATCGGCGTTGGCGGTGGCGGCGGCAATGCGGTTGAGCACATGATTGAAAGCGGCGTGCAAGGCGTCGAATTCATCTGTGCCAACACCGATGCGCAAGCGCTCGGCCGCGGCACTGCACACAAGACCATCCAACTGGGTGGCAGTGGTCTGGGCGCTGGCAGTAAACCCGAAAAAGGTCGCGATGCGGCTGAACTTGCGGTGGACGACATTCGCGAAGCCATCGCTGGCGCACACATGTTGTTCATCACTGCCGGCATGGGCGGCGGTACCGGCACTGGCGCTGCGCCGGTGATCGCTCGCGTGGCCAAAGAAATGGGCATTCTCACCGTCGGCGTGGTCACCAAGCCGTTTGACTGGGAAGGCGGCCGCCGCATGACGAACGCCGACAGCGGTCTGGCCGAACTCGAAGCCAATGTCGATTCCCTGATCGTCGTGCTGAACGAAAAATTGCTCGATGTGCTGGGCGATGACATCACCCAAGACGAAGCCTTTGCACATGCCAACGACGTATTGAAAAATGCCGTCGGTGGTATTGCCGAGATCATCAACGTCCCAGGCCATGTGAATGTCGACTTTGAAGACGTCCGCACCGTCATGGGCGAACCCGGCAAAGCCATGATGGGCACAGCTGTGGCCAGCGGCCCGGACCGTGCACGCATCGCTGCCGAGCAGGCGGTTGCTTGCCCGCTGCTGGAGGGCATTGACCTGTCGGGTGCCAAAGGGGTTTTGGTCTTGATCACGGCAGCCAAAGGTTCGCTCAAATTGAGCGAATCCAAGCTGGCCATGAACACCATTCGCGCCTACGCTTCACCCGATGCGCATGTGATTTACGGCACCGCCTACGACGACAATTTAGGTGATGAGATTCGTGTCACGGTGGTCGCCACCGGTCTGAGTCGCCAGACGATTCGCCGCACAGCGCCGCCGCTGCAAGTGCTGCGCACCGGCACCGACAACTTGCCGGTGCTGAACATGGCGGTTGGCAACGCCGGGCAACCGTTCAACACCAACGTTCAGTCCGTCAGCCCGACACAGCATGACTACGGCAACATGGCCGTGCCAAGCGTCTGGCGCACCAACCGCACGCAAGCTGCGGCGAAGGTGGATGCCTTGGCTTCCGGTGGCATGGATGACTTTGAGATCCCCGCCTTTTTGCGCAAGCAAGCCGATTGAGCTTGATGCTTTGCAGACTTTGCGTTCACGCCCTGACGGCGTGAACGCAGGGCTGCGCAACGGCAGAGCCCTTTTTTCCTCACAGATTTGCTGTGCAAATTAAAATAAGCGGATGCTGGCTCAAAGAACTCTCAAATCCCTGACCAAGGCAGTAGGCGTTGGCCTGCACAGCGGCCAGCGCGTGGAGTTGACACTGCGCCCCGCACCGCCCGACACCGGCATCGTTTTCAGGCGTGTCGATTTACCGCAGCCGGTGGACATCGTGGTGTCCGCGGTGGCGGTGACCGACACCCGCATGGCCTCGACCATTTCCAACGGCAACGCTAAAGTGTTCACCGTTGAGCACCTGATGTCGGCCTGCGCCGGCCTCGGCATTGACAATCTGTACATAGATATCACTGCCGAAGAAGTGCCTATTTTGGATGGCTCAGCGGCCTCGTTTGTGTTCTTGCTGCAGTCGGCTGGCATCGTCTTGCAGCAGACCCCCAAAAAGTTTGTGCGTGTCATCCAGCCGGTCGAAGTTCGCGAAGGCGAGGGCACCAGCACCAAGTGGGCACGCCTGAGCCCCTACGAGGGCTACAAGCTCAGCTTTGAGATTGATTTTGACCACCCGGCGGTGGACTCGACTGGCCAGCGGGTCGAGTTCGACATGGGCACCAACTCTTACACCCGAGACATCGCACGGGCCCGCACCTTCGGCTTCACCAAAGACGTCGAGATGATGCGCGCCAACGGCTTGGCCATGGGGGGTGGTCTGGACAATGCCATCGTCATGGACGACTACAAAGTCCTCAACACAGAGGGTTTGCGTTACAACGACGAGTTCGTCAAACACAAGATATTGGACGCCATGGGCGACTTGTATCTGCTGGGCAAACCTTTGCTGACCGCCTACAGCGCGTTCCGCTCTGGCCACGCGATGAACAACCTGCTGTTGCGCGAGTTGCTGGCACACCCTGAGGCTTATGAGATCGTCAGCTTCACCGACGACAAAATCGCGCCCAAGGGCTTGGCGCAACTCGCGCCTGCTTGGTAGGCCGCGCGTCAACACAAGGCCATACCATGCTGATTTTTCGCTGGCTTCTCATCTTGCTCATGCTGGCGGCCGGTGCTTGCTTTGCATTGTTTGCCATCACTGGGCAAGCGCGTTTCAAGCGTTACGGCCTGCTGATTTTGAAGTGGACGCTGATTTCGGCATTTGGATTTTTCGCAGTCTTGACGGTCGAGCGCTTTCGCTGAGCGTTGGCTAGACCGATGGCTACCATCAAGGGAGCCACATGAACGACTGTTCGTGAGACGTTGATGGGCACGGATCGGGATCTCGAAGACACCTGAGAACGTCACAAGGTCAAAGGACTCGTATCCATGGCCTTGGGCCACCATCTCAGCCTAAAAAACTTGCCTAAGCATTTTGAAGGACATTCTCCTGCTACTCCACATGCAAAAACGCGCAGCGGGCACCCGTTTTTCCAGCCGCGTGCATGGCTATCCCGCTTATTTGAAAACCACCACATCCCGCAGCGCGTGTCCGGTCGCTAGGCGGTCGAATCCTTCGTTGATGTCATCCAGCGCAAGTTGTTCACCCATCAGGCGGTTAACGGGCAGCTTGCCGCGCTGGTAGAGGTCGATATAACGCGGAATGTCGCGCGCTGGAACGGCCGATCCGATGTAGCTTCCTCGCAGAGTGCGTTCCTCTGCTACCAGCGTCACGGGTGGCAACTGGAAGCGTAGCGCGGGGTTGGGCAGTCCGGCCGAGATCGTACTACCGCCGCGCCGCGTGATCTTCCACGCCAGCTCCATCGCGGGAATCGCACCGGCCATTTCGAAGGCGTAGTCAACGCCGCCTTTCGTGAGTTCACGGATCTGCTCGGCGCAGTCGGGGTGCCCCGCATTGAACGTCGCAGTCGCACCAAGTTCGCGCGCGAGCTTGAGTTTTTCTTCGTTGAGGTCGATCGCGACGATGTCGCGTGCGCCGCTGGCGACAGCGCCAAGCAAGGCGCTGAAGCCGACGCCGCCCAGCCCGAGGACGGCCGCCGTGCTGCCAGCCTGCAGTCTTGCGGTGTTCACGACGGCGCCAACACCTGTCAGTACAGCGCAGCCGAACAGCGCCGCTTCAGCATGCGAGATGTCAGATTGAATTTTCACGCAGGAGCGCCGCGAAACAACTGCATACTCGGCAAAGCACGAGACACCAATGTGGTGGTTGATTAACGTGTCACCCATGCTCAGGCGTTTGCCGCCACCGAGCAGCGTACCGGCGTTATTGCTCAGGGCGCCCGGCTCGCAAAGTGCTGGACGGCCTTCTGCGCAAAGCGTGCAGCAACCGCAACTCGGTATAAACACGAGTACGATTCGATCGCCCGGCGCGAGGTCGGTCACGCCAGCGCCGCATTCGACGACTTCGGCGGCAGCTTCGTGTCCAAGCGCCATGGGTACCGGCCGCGGCCTGTCGCCGTTGATGACCGACAAATCAGAATGGCACAGGCCTGCGGCGCGGATGCGCACCAGTACCTCGCCGTGCTGCGGCGGGTCAAGGTCGACCTCCATGATGCGCAGGGGACGACTCTGCCTGTAAGGTGCTGGGAGTCCAACGGTTTCAAGAACGGCGGCGCGGATTTTCATAGATCTTTATTGCTTTGTTGATTAAGACGTAAAGTAAAAGGGATGACTGTAAAAAAATATCAGCTCAACGCCGCATGACCTTCCAACAGGCATTGTCCATTTGCCATCATGGAAGTCTGAGTTCCATCTCGGCTGCATGCGATGCTGCCACCAAGCCGAAGTACTGTGCCATTGCAGCGGCTGCATCCCGCGCCCGCTTGGGCCGTGCGGAGGCGTCCCGGAAATGCGTCTTCAATCCAGCGGAAAGCGTTTTGTCAACGCGCTGAAGCGCTCGTCCTCCTTGCGCACTTGGGCCGCGAACTCAGCGGGTTGGTTCACCAACGGCTCGGCGCACAGTGGCGCAGACACTCTCGGTCACCGCTGCCGGCGCGTCCTTGGCGGCAAACAGGCCGAACCAGGTGGTGTATTCGTACTGTGGCAGGCCGGTCTCAACGCGCCCAGCGCTTCTCGAAGTCCCAAACTTCATCGAAGCCGATCAAGCGGCAGAACTCGTTGAAGTCGGTCATGGGGATGTCGGGCGACAGGCTGGTGCCTGATTCCTTGAGGTGGCACAGCGCTTTTTCCATCGCAGCGGCTGCGACCAAGCTTGTCATGGCGGGAAAGATGGCGAGCGAATAGCCGATTTCCTTGAGCACATCAGCCGGCAGAATGGGCGTTTTACCGCCGTCAGCCATGTTCGCCATCATGGGCAGGTCGAAGGCTTCGCAGGCGCGGCACATCTCTTCCTCGGACTGCGGCGCCTCGAGAAACAGGATGTCGGCACCGGCCTTTGCGTAGGCCTCCATGCGACGCAAGGCATCGTCCATGCCCAGGCTGGCGCGCGCATCGGTTCTGGCGATGATGAGGAAGTTCTCCTTGTCTTCGCGAGCTTCGGACGCGACCTGGATCTTCTCGACCATGTCTTCGATGGGCACGCAGCGCTTGTACGGCGTGTGGCCGCATTTCTTGGGGAATTCTTGGTCCTCGATCTGGATGGCGGTGACGCCGGCTTCCTCATAGCCGCGCACCGTGTGGTGCACGTTGAGCAGGCCGCCGTAGCCGGTGTCCGCGTCGGCGATGAGGGCGGCCTTGCTGGTGCGCGTGATGGTGCGCATGCGGTCCACCATCTGGGTGTAGGTGGCGATGCCGGCGTCCGGCAAACCGTAGGCTGAGGCGGTGGTCCAGTAACCGCTGCCGTAGATGATGTCGAAACCGACCTTGTTGGTCATGACGGTGGCGATCATGTCCTGCACGCCGGGGATGACGATGAATTCACCCGCAGTGAGTTTTTGTCGAAGGATGGGATTAGCCATGGCAGTTCCAGTCAAGAATAAGCAAACAAAGAAAGGCGGTCATTCAAGCTTGATTCCGGCGGCTTTGACGATCGCTTTGTTCTTCTCTAAGTCGCGCACGATTTCGTTGCCGTAGGCCTCAGGCGTGCCCGGCATGGCCACGATGCCCAGGGAGGCAAGCCGGTCGCGCATGTCGGGTGCGTTCAGCACCTTTTGCAGCGCCACGCTCAGCTTGTCGATCACGGGCTTGGGCGTGCGCGCGGGCGCCAGCAGGCCGACCCAGGAATTGATCTCAAAGTCCTTCAGGCCGGCTTCTATGAAGGTCGGCACGTCCGGCAATGAGGGCGCCCGCTGGCGCGATGTGACGGCCACGGCTTTGATCTGGCCACCCTTGACAAAGGGCATGGCACCCGCCACCGCGGCGAACGTCACCGGCAGGGCACCGCCCACCACGTCGGCCACGGCCTGTCCGCCGCCCTTGTAGGGCACGTGGGTCATCGGGATGCCGGTGCGCTGGTGCAGCATTTCGCCGGCCAAATGGGTGGTGCTGCCGGTGCCGGCGCTGCCATAGGACATGCCGCCTGACACAGTCTTGGCGTAGTTCTGCAGTTCGGCCATGGTGTTGACGCCCAACTTGGCGTTGGTCGCGACCACCAGGATGGCGTCGCCGATCTTGCCAATAGGCGCGAAGTCCTTGACAGGGTCGAAAGGCACCTTGGCATAGACGTTGGGGTTGATCACCAGCGTGCCGTCATAGCCGAGCAGCAAGGTGTAGCCGTCCGGTTCGGCTCGCGAAACCATCTGGGTGCCGATGTTGCCGGCCGCGCCGGGCTTGTTTTCCACCACCACCTGCTGGCCCAGCTCTCGGCTGAGCTTCTCAGCCACGATGCGGGCACTTGTGTCGGTCACGCCAGCAGTGGCGAAGGGCACGATCAGGCGGATCGGCTTGTTGGGGTATTCGCTCTGCGCATGTGCGGCGGGCAGGCTGCAGGCGGCCAAGGCCATGGCCGTGCCCAGAAGGCGACGGCGGGATTGGGCAGAGAGTGTGGCGTACAGATTCATGAGGACGTCGTTTTCGGTTGGTTGGGTTAAATAAAGGAAAGGTGATAAAGGGGATGGGGGTCAAGACCGCCGTCGGGCAGCGGCGAATGCCATCAGTTTTTCATCACGCCAAGCGCGGCGCGACTCCAGCTCGGCATGCTCCAAGTGCTCGCGGCGCTGTGTTTCGACCTCTTTGATCAGCGCCTCATCCCACGGTTGTTCGTGCTGGCGCGATGTGGCGATGCGCTGGTACAGCGGTCCCAGCCGCGCGGCATAGTCAGCCACGCCACCGGGGGCATTCAGATCGATGGTTTCGAACGGGCCCATGAAAGACCAGCGCCAGCCCAGGCCGTCGCGCACGGTCTTGTCGATGTCTTCACAGCTGGCAACGCCTTCCTGCACCAGCGCCCAAGCTTCTCGCAGCAGCACCGCCTGTAAGCGGTTCAGCACAAAGCCTTCGACTTCCTTGCGCACATGCACCACCGTCTGGCCGACAGCCTGCATGAGCGCATCTGCGAATTCAACAGTAGCGGGCGATGTTTCCGGTGACGGCACCAGTTCAACCACCGGCACCAAATAAGGCGGGTTGACCGGATGCACGATCAGCACCCGTGGCGAGATCGACAGCCCCAGCGCGAACGCCGATCCGGGTATGCCGGAGGTTGAGCTGCCAACGATTAAGTCAGGTGATGCAATGGCATCGATGTCGATCATCAGCTGGCGTTTGACATCGACACGTTCCAGCACCGACTCCTGCACATAAGCCACGCCTTCGATGGCTTCAGCCAGCGTGGAGGCCGTGGTGATGCGCGCTAGGATGATCGCGGGGTCTTCCTCGATCAGGCCGTGCTTCTTGAGTCCGGCCAGCTGTCCCGCGATCAGCGGAATTGCCTTGTGGGTGATCTCCGGATTCGCGTCAAACATCTTCACTTTCAAACCGGCACGGGCGTACACCACCGCCCAGCCAGCGCCGACCAATCCGGCGCCGACGATGGCCATCGACCGGTCGCCAATGAATTTCTGAATATCAGTCATTTTGTTGTGTTCCTGTTTTTATCTGGATGTCACTGGTTGCCCAGCCCAGGATTCGCGAACGCGCACCGTGCCGCGCTCCACCAGCACGCAAGGCACCGTCACGCTGCGCGCCTGCACTTCGCCGTCGATTTGCTCGAACAACAGGGTGCGGGTGGCCTCCACCATGCGGTCCACATCCTGCTGCACAGTGGTCAGGTTGAACGATGGCCACGCCGCTTGCGGCACGTTGTCGAAGCCCACCACCGAGACGTCTTCTGGCACCTGAAGCCCGAGGTCGGTGCGCAAAGTCTCCAGCGCCGCAATGGCCATGTGATCATTCGCGGCAAACAAGGCATCGGGGCGTGTGGCTGGGTCGCTGAACATCTCCCGCACGACCTGCTTTGCCTCCGCAAAGTCATAACGACCAACGCCCCTTGCGTACATCGCCATACCAGCCTCTTCCAGCACCTCGCATAGTCCTGCCTCGCGGTCCAAGCTGGTTGATGCGTTCTCAAGTCCTGCCAACCACGCGATGCGGCGGTGACCGGTTCGCAGCAACAGTTCGCCCACTAAGCGGCCGCCCTCGCGGTTTTGCGACGTCACCGAACTGGTGGACAAACGCCCCATGACACCGAGCTGCGCCACCCGGTTGAATAGCACCACCGGGATGCCGGCTTTGGCGCAGTCGTTTGCCAGACCAGACGACAGCGTGGTGGACGCCATCACGATCCCGTCGACCTGGTACTGAAGGATGTCGGTCAGAATCGCATCCGCATCCGCCGTCTCGCTGATGAACAGCAGCACGTGATAACCGTTGCGTTGCAGGGCTTGCGACAAGCGCTCAATGACCAGCGGGTAGAACTGGTTCTCAAGGTAGCTCATGACCAGCCCGACGATGCGGCTGCGCCGAGTGATGAGGCTGCGGGCAATGGCATTGGGCCGGTAACCGATCTCACGTGCGGCCGCCAAGATGCGCTCACGCGTAGCCGGCGCCACACTGGCGCCGGCGGTGAAGCTGCGGCTCACGGCCGACTGCGAAACCCCCGCCAGCCGGGCGACGTCGTGCGCCGTCGGGTTGGACTTCATGCCGCTGTCCAGCCACCATCAAGCATCAATGCGCTGCCGGTCATAAGACTCGACGCTTCGCTGGCCAGGAACACGATGGGACCCATCACCTCATCCAAGCGGCCGATGCGGCCAAGCGCGATCTTGCTGACCACGAAATCGCGAAAGACCGTGTCGGCGAACATCGGTGCGGTGAAGGCCGTCTCGATGAAGGTCGGACACACCGTGTTGACGCGAATACCGGCAGGACCGAGTTCCCAGGCCAGCGCCTTGGTCATGCCCTCGACCGCATGTTTGGTGGCACAGTAGAGTGTTCGGCGCGGGCCGCCCACATGGCCCATTTGCGAGCTGACGTTGATGATCGACCCCTTCTCGCCAGCTGCCAGCAGACGGCGTGTGACCTCCCGCGTGACGTAGAAGGTTGCCTTCACGTTCAGGTCGAACACCGCATCAATGTCTTCATCGGAGGTGTCAAGCAGCGGCTTGGGGCGGTTCATGCCCGCGTTGTTGACGAGGATGTGAAAAGCGGGTCGCTCTGCGATGGCGGCAGCGACGACCTTCGAGTCTGTCACGTCCAACACCAGATATTCGGCCTGCCCGCCCTGGGCCGTGATGGCCGCGCAGGCGGAGCGCAGTTCACCTTCGGAACGTGCAGCCAACGTGACGGCAGCGCCGGCCTGCGCCAGCGCTGTAGCGGCCGCCAAGCCAAGGCCCCGACCGGCCCCAGTGACCAGCGCCCGTTTGCCGTCGACCCGAAAGCCGGCAGCGACCGGCAGTTCCAGCCGCGTCGTCATGGGAAAACCTCTGAGCGGCAAAGTCCCGCGCTCATGCCTCCAACGCCGGCACGGGTTGGTACCAAGGCACTTCCGGTCGTGTGCCATACCGGCGCACCCGGATGTTGGCCTGCTCGCCATGGCCGGCAAAATTTTCCATGTGACACAGGCGCGAGCAGTATTCGCCGATCTCTGCGCTGGCTTCGTCGGTCGTCACCTTTTGATAGGTGCAGGTCTTCAAGAACTTGCCGACCCACAAACCACCGGTGTAGCGTGCAGCCTTGTTGGTCGGCAGCGTGTGGTTGGTGCCGATGACCTTGTCGCCAAAGGCTACGTTGGTACGCGGGCCGATGAACAGCGCGCCGTAATTGGTCATGTTGTTCAGGAAATAGTCTGGCTCTCGGGTCATGATCTGCACGTGCTCGGACGCCAGTTCGTCGGCCTTTTGCAGCATTTCTTCACGGCTGTCGCAGACGATGATTTCGCCGAACTCTGCCCAGCTCTGCGCGGCAATCTCCGCAGTCGGCAACACCTTCAGCTGGCGCTCGATCTCGGCCATGGTGCTGCGAGCTAGGGCCTCGCTGTCGGTCAGCAGCACGGCGGGCGAGGTGGCGCCGTGTTCGGCCTGGCCCAGCAGGTCAACGGCCACCAGTTCACCGTCGACGGAGTCATCCGCGATCACCAGCGTTTCAGTCGGTCCGGCGAACAGGTCGATGCCGACACGGCCGTACAACTGGCGTTTCGCCTCGGCCACAAACATGTTGCCCGGGCCAACCAACATGTCGACCGGCTTGAGGCTTGGCGTGCCTACCGCCATTGCGACCACAGCTTGGACGCCTCCGAGCACCAGTATTTCGTCAGCGCCGGCCAGGTGCATGGCGGTGACGATCGCCGGATGCGGTGCGCCCTTGAACGGCGGTGCCGTTGAGACAATGCGCTTGACCCCGGCCACCTTGGCCGTCAGTGCGCTCATGTGGGCCGACGCGATCATCGGGTACTTGCCGCCGGGGACGTAACAGCCCACCGCATTGACGGGAATATGGCGATGGCCGAGGATCACGCCGGGACGGGTTTCTACTTCCACATCGCGCATGGAGTCACGCTGAATCTGCGCAAAATTGCGGATCTGTGCTTGTGCAAATCGGATGTCCTCGAGTTCGCGCGCCGACAGGCTTTTCATGGCCTGCTCGATCTGGCCCTGCGACAGGCGGAAGTCGGCGGGCTCCCAGTTGTCAAATTTTCGGCTGTACTCGCGCACCGCGTCATCACCGCGTTGTTCGATGTCACGAATAATGCCTTCGACAGTGGCTCGCACTTTGACGTCGTCATCTGCCCGGGCCTGCACGTCGCGGCCGCGTTTGAGGTATCGAATCATGGGTTCAGTTCCTGAATTTAAATAAAGAATGCATGTGTGTGCATCCAAATTATTCAGGCGTTGCATGCGTATGCAATTCAGGGAATACCCTAGTGTGAGATCGTCATGTCCCCGACTTTTTACAAGCTTGGCGGCTGTAACGATAGATGACGGTCTTTAATTTTCAGAGCGGGCAGACGTATGAAATTGGCGCTTGTGCCGAAGCGGGTTCTATTAATGAGAACCCTTTACCGACTGCGGCCATCGCGGTAAGCCCCATCCATGGCAGTGCCCAGCCCGCTGGCTTTTGCCAGTCGGGCCATGGCTGGCCCGACGTGCGCATGTGTGATGGCCAAGCCCAAGGCATCGGCGGCGTCTTTGCCGGGCAATGACGGCAGTTTGAGCAGTCGCATGACCATTTCTTGCACTTCGGCTTTGCCGGCTTTGCCATAGCCGGCCACGGCTTTTTTCATCTGCAAGGCGGTGTATTCGCTGACCGGTAAATCACTCGCCACCAGCGCGGTGATGCAGGCACCGCGGGCTTGGCCCAGCAGCAAGGTGGCTTGCGGGTTGACGTTGACAAAAACGATTTCGACCGACGCTTGATCGGGCTGGTAGCGGGCCACCACTTCGCGCACGCCATCAAACAAAACTTTGAGCCGCAGCGGCAAGGGGTCGCCCACCATGTGGGTGGTTTTGATGGTGCCGCTGGCGACGTAGTTCAGCGTTTGGCCATCGACATCGATGACGCCAAAGCCAGCGATTTGTAGACCCGGGTCAATGCCTAAGATACGCATCAGGGCACGTCCACGCCGCCCATGCGCGCGACGATGGTGTTGGCGCGCGAGGCCAAGTACTCGGAGTTGGGTCGGGTCTCAAAATAGCGTGGCCTGGGCAGCATCACAGCCAACCGCGCGGCTTCGTAAGGGCTGAGCCGTGCAGCTGGTTTGCGGTAATAGTGTTGGGCTGCAGCCTCCGCACCAAAAATGCCTTCGCCCCATTCGACGTTGTTGAGGTAAATCTCCAGAATTCGTTGCTTGTTGAGCATCGCTTCGAGCAGCAAGGTGAGCACCAGCTCTTCACCTTTGCGCAGCAAGGTGCGTTCACCGGAGAGAAAAAGATTTTTGGCCAGTTGCTGGGTGATGGTTGAGCCACCGACAATTTTGGGCGCTTTGGCGACCAATTTCGGCGGCGCCAGAGCGGCGCTGACAGTGGTTTTTTTGTTGGACTGGCGTTTGGCAGCATCGGCGGCTAGCCGTTCCGCTTGTTTTTGCGCGCGTTGCTCGGCCGCAGCGTTTTTGCCCCAAGCTTTTTCAAGCGCCTCTAAGTCCAGCCCGTCATGCTCGGTGAAGCTGGCGTCTTCGGAGGTAATGACGGCGCGCTTCAGGTTGACGGAGATCTGCGCATAAGGGACCCAGTTTTGGCGCCATTTGAGTGCGCCAGTGGTGTTGACGACGCGCCAGATTTCTGAGCGTTGAAAGGCGGTGGATTCAGGGGTAAGCACGGTCATCAGCGCAATGCGGCCGACAAAGTAAAGCTGCAGGCACAGCACGGCCACGAGCAGCAGCAGGAGCAGTCTGAGCAGCGGCCGCAGCAGGCCTCTCAACGCGAGGCTCATGGCTGTGCTGCTGACATGACTTGCCGCGTCAGCGCAGATGGGCGATGGGCGAGGTTGTTGCACATGTTGACGTCACCGTTCATTGTTGTTGGCTGAGCTGGGTTTGCAAGGTGTCATCACGCGTGAACGTGAAGCGCGACACCACCACAATCTGGTCAGCTTGGCGGCGCATCTCTGGGGTGAAGCGTCCAAACGGTGCAGACCGCACCGCAATGCTTTGTGCCTGCCGGTCCAGCGTGAGGTTACCCGAGGTTTGCATGACTTCGGTCGCCAGCAGTTGGCCGTTGAAATTAACCGTCAAGGCCATGGTCAGTTCGCCATAGAGTTTTTGGCCGGCGAGCGCCGGAAAGGCGGTTGTGCCTTGGCTTTCAATCTTGCGCCGCAAGCGGTCGTAATACAGCGCGTAAACCTCTTCGCGTGTGGCGGGGCTGATGTAACGTTTTTTGGGCCGTTCATTTTCGGCGTTGATGCGTTTTTCGATCTCGGCCAGAATATTCATCAGCTGCCGGCGTTTTTCTTCACGTTCGGCTTGCGCTGGGTCTTGCGCCAACCGCGCAACAACAGGCGGTGGCATGGCGGCGAGCTGTTTTTTGAGCTGCGTCAACAACTGCATTTGCTGCGCTTGCATCGACTCAATCTTGCGCTGGACTTCTTCCGTGGGGTCGCCCAAATCAGTCAGGGCTGAAGGCGGGAGAGGCGATGTCGCGCGACCTTTGTCCAGCTCGCCACCGCCAGCCAATGAAAACTGCGCGATGGCTTTGGCTTGGTCAGGTCGTTCATTGGCCTTGCTGTTGACCAAGATCACTTCCAGAGGCGTGTCTTGGAAAATCCGGTCAAATTGCGCCGGATCGACCCAGCGCACCGCCAGCAGCAGGGCGTGCAGCAGCACTGAAACGCCCAAGGCCAGTTGCAAGGTACCAGGCAATTTCACGGGCTAGCTGCTGCAGTGAGACGCCGCGCTTCAGGCGGGTGCGCTGGCCGGAGTGTTGGCCGCATCGCTGTCGGGCTCGTTCAGGTCCACGGCGATCGAGATCGGACCGGCGGCGAATTCAGATTCCTCGGCGTCCAAGTCCTCGTCGGTGGCCGCTGCGGCGTCTTCCGGCTCGGTGTCGAGCCGCTCGATCACGGTGCTGTGGATGTCCAGCGTGATCTCGTCAATCTCGCCCAGCTTGACGCGCACCCGAGCGCCGCGCGGCAAGCCTTGCGCGCCCGCTGCCGGCAGCACCAGCGGCAAGTCATCGGCACGCACCAAGTTGTCTTTGAAGAAGGTCGCGGTGAGTTCGGTGATGCCGTTTTGCTGCAGGTATTTGAGTGTCCAGTAACGCTCAATGCCGGATTGAAAACCGTTGTACGCGCTGTAGGCCGCGTCGAAGCCAGAGATGATGGCGAAGAGTTCGGTGTCGCGTTGCTTGAACGGTGCGGCCAGTGCAGCGGTGCGGCCATGCCGCACGCAAGAAATGATCTGCCACTGGTTCACCAAGTCGACATAACGGCGTAGCGGAGAGGTGCTCCAGGCGTAGCTTTTGACGCCAATGCCAGCGTGGGGCAAGGCCTTGGTGCCCATGCGTACTTTGACGCCCGGCGCCATGCTGGCTTGGCTGCGGTAAATGCCCGGCACGCCATGCTCGGCCAGCCATTCGCCCCAGGTGTTGTTGGCCAAAATCATGGCTTCAGCGACGATCAAATCAAGCGGCGCGCCACGCTGGCGAATGCTGATGCTGACGGGCTCATCGCCTTGCGGTTCGCCGCCGCTAGGGTTGTCGAGCTTGAAGTTGTAGTCGGGCCGGTTGAAGTTTTCAGGTTTGCCGCGGACCACTTCGCGCTGCGCCTTGAGGTGCCGTGCCAGCCGGTGCAAAAAGCACAGCTCGACGCCCCAGGCGACATCGGCCGGTGGGGCGCTGGCCAGAGCTTCTTCAAAAAATGCTTCGGTGAAAGTGGTGTCGAGTTTGTCGTGGCGCAGGTTGCTGATGATCGGCACCAGGTCAAGCCGCGTGACGGTCTCGCGAACCGCCAGCGTGGTTTCGTCCAGCGTGACGTAAAGCGACAAGGCTGGGCAGTTGCGACCCTCTTGCAGCGTGTAGTTTTGAACCACCTCGTCGGGCAGCATGGTCAGTTTGTAGCCGGGCATGTAGACCGTCGACAAACGCGCCCGGCCGAGCGCGTCAATGGCGCTGCCAGGGTGCACCGCGAGTCCGGGCGCTGCGATGTGAATGCCCAGCGTGATGCTGCCGCTGCCGAAGCCTTGCACCGACAGCGCGTCGTCAATTTCGGTGGTGCTGGAGTCGTCGATAGAAAACGCCCGCACATCGGCCAACGGCAATTCGTCCGGTGCCGCTGGCGCTTGCAAGGCCGGGAAGCCGGTGCCTTTGGGAAAGTTCTCGAACAAAAAGCGTTTCCAGTGGAACTGGTAGGCCGAGGCAATCGCGCCGGCACGCTGCAACAAGTCCAGCGGTTGCAAATGCGTGGCACGGGCCGCTTCGACCACGGCTTTGTATTCAGCGCTGTTTTTGTCTGGCTTGAAGAGAATCTTGTACAGCTGTTCGCGCACAGGGTCTGGGCATTGGCCTTGCGCCAGTTCTTCAGCCCAAGCGGTGATTTGCGCGGCGAGTTGTTTTTTCTTCTCGATACCGGCCAGCGCCAGTTGCAAGATGTCGGCCGGGGCTTTTTTGAAGCGGCCTTTGCCGGCGCGGCGAAAGTAGTGCGGCGACTCAAACAACCGGAACAGCGCCGCCGCCTGTTGCTCGATGCTCGGCGCTTGGCTCGGGTCGGCGCTGAAATAGTCACGCGCCAGATCGGCAAAACCAAACTCCTCGTCGCTGGCGAACTCCCAGGCCAAGTCGAGGTCAATCTCCAGACTCAGCAACTGGCCTTTGGCAACCAGTTCGGCAGGCGCGGGTTTTTCAAACTTCAGCAGGGCGTGGGCGGCTTTGACCTTGACCCGTTTACCGGAGTCGAGTTCGACCTGCAGTGAGGCGTCGGATTCTGACAGGATACGGCCGGCCAGAAATTTACCGGCTTCTTCAAACAATGTATGCATGCGCCGAATTGTCCCATGGGCTCAGCCTGGCTGAACGGCTTCAGGCCAAGTCTAAAAAGGCCAGAATTTCGTCCAAGTGAGCATCGAAATCGCTGAGGGCGTGGTCGCCGCCTTCGAGTAGCGTCAGACGGGCTGACGCGTAGCGACTGCTCATCTCGCGCCAGTCCAGCACTTCGTCGCCCTTGGCGATGATGGCCAGCAAGCGCTCGGGCTGTGCCAGCGGGCCAGCTTGGAGGCCCCGCAGTTCCTGCACAAAATCGGGTTTGAAGAAAAAAGTCTCCAGCGGGTCATGCCAGCTGGTTTGCTCGCCAATGTAACGGCTCAAGTCGCGCGCCGGATTCAGCAGAACGGCCTTACAGCCGGTTTGTGCGGCGATCCAGGTCGCGTAAAAGCCGCCCAGCGACGAGCCGACCACGGCCATTTTTTGAGCTGGCCAGGCTGCAATGCCGGCCGTCAGCATAGACATGGCTTCGCGCGGTGAGGGCGGCAACTGCGGACACCACCAACGCACCTGTGGGTGGCGGGACTGCACAGCGTCGGCCATTTTGATGGCCTTCATGGAGCGTGGCGAGGAGCGAAAACCATGCAGGTAAAGCAGGTGGGTCGTGGTCATTGGGTCATGGTAGCTGACAGATAATTAGTGCATGGCTGTCATTTTTGAAAAACCCACTTTATTGCGTCGCATTGCGCCCCTGTTTCAAGGGTTTGACGGGCCCTTGGCGTTTGCCGTTTTTTTGTTGGCAGGCGCCGGTCTGCTGATCATGTATTCCTCGGGCTATGACCACGGTACCCGATTTGCTGACCATGGCCGCAACATGCTGATTGCCGGGGGCATCATGTTTGTGGTGGCGCAGATTCCGCCGCAGCGTCTGATGGCTTTTGCCGTGCCCATGTATGTCGGCGGTGTCGCGTTGCTGATAGCGGTGGCTATTTTTGGCATCACCCGCAAAGGCGCCACCCGTTGGCTGAACATCGGGGTGACGGTGATCCAGCCCAGCGAAATCTTGAAAATCGCCATGCCGCTGATGTTGGCTTGGTGGTTCCAAAAGCGCGAAGGGCAACTCCGGCCGTTTGATTTTTTGGTTGCGGTTCTGCTCTTGCTGGTGCCGGTGGCTCTCATCATGAAGCAGCCCGATCTGGGGACCTCACTGCTGGTGATGGCGGCTGGGCTGGCGGTTATTTTCTTTGCCGGTTTGAGCTGGCGGCTGATTGTGCCGCCGGTGGTTTTGGCTTTGGTGTGCATCACCCTGCTGGTGTTGTTTGAGCCTCAACTGTGCGCCGATGGCATCCGCTGGCCGGTGCTGCACGACTACCAGCAGCAGCGCATTTGTACCTTGCTGGACCCGACACGAGACCCGCTGGGTCGGGGTTTTCACATCATTCAAGGGATGATTGCGATTGGCTCGGGTGGGCTTTTTGGCAAGGGTTTTATGGCGGGCACGCAAACTCATCTGGAGTTCATTCCAGAGCGCACCACCGATTTCATTTTTGCCGCCTTTTCTGAAGAATTTGGACTCGTTGGCAATCTGCTGCTGATCGGCGCTTTTATTTTCCTGATCTTGCGGGGTTTGGCCATCGCCTTGGACGCGCCGACGCTGTTTGCCCGGTTGTTGGCTGGCGCGGTGACCATGATTTTTTTCACCTATGCGTTTGTCAACATGGGCATGGTCAGCGGCATTTTGCCGGTGGTGGGTGTGCCGTTGCCCTTCATCAGCTATGGCGGTACGGCGATGGTCACACTGGGGCTGGCGGTCGGTATTTTGATGTCGATTGCCAAGTCCAAACGGCTGATCCAGTCTTGATCGAGAGAGCCCCTGCCCGCCGCGCGGCTGGGGTTGTCTGCCTACAATGGCTTTATGGTGTCACTCAAATCCTCTCCCGGTTCAGCTCGTAAAACAGACTTTTTTGCGCCCAGCGCCCGGCCCCAAGCCGACGCGACGGCCGAGCGTCTGGCAATTGCTGAAAAGCTGCTGCTGGCACCCTTTGGGCTGAACGAAGCGCATTTGCGCCGTGCCTTGGGCGAGATCACGTCTTACGGTGTGGACGACGCTGACCTCTATTTTCAATACACCCGCAGCGAAGGTTGGAGTTTGGAAGAGGGCATCGTTAAAACGGGCTCTTTCAGCATCGACCAAGGCGTTGGCGTGCGCGCTGTCAGCGGCGAAAAAACCGCCTTTGCCTACTCGGACGATATTTCGGAAGCCTCTTTGCTCGACGCGGCCCGTACCGTGCGCACCATTTCAGCTGCCACCAAGGCTGGCCGTGTCAAGACCAACACCCGCAAAGTGGCTGGCAGCCGTTCGCTGTACAGCGACATCGACCCGATTGCGTCACTCGACAGCACCGCCAAAGTCAAATTGCTGGAGCGTGTTGAGAAACTCGCTAAAGCCAAAGACCCGCGCGTGGTGCAAGTCATGGCCGGTTTGGCCAGTGAATATGACGTGGTCATGGTGGCCCGTGCCGATGGCACGCTGGCCGCCGACGTACGGCCTTTGGTGCGCTTGAGCGTGACGGTGATTGCCGAGCAAAAAATCGCTGGCGTGAGTCGGCGCGAAGTGGGTTCGGGCGGCGGCGGCGGTCGTTTTGGCTTGGCTTATTTCGGTGAAGACCAGATCAATGAATATGTCGATGCTGCGGTCAAAGCCGCGCTCACCAACCTTGAAGCTCGCCCGGCGCCCGCCGGTCAAATGACCGTGGTACTTGGCCCAGGTTGGCCCGGTATTTTGTTGCATGAAGCGATTGGTCACGGCTTAGAAGGCGACTTCAACCGCAAGGGTTCGAGCGCTTTTGCCGGCCGCATTGGCGAGCGTGTGGCGGCCAAAGGTGTGACGGTGCTGGACGATGGCACTTTGGCCGACCGTCGCGGGTCGCTCAACGTGGACGACGAAGGCAATGCCAGCCAGCGCAACGTGCTGATCGAAGACGGCATCTTGAAGGGCTACATCCAGGACTCGCTGAATGCGCGCCTGATGAAGGTCAAGCCGACCGGCAACGGCCGCCGTGAAAGCTACGCGCACACGCCCATGCCGCGCATGACCAACACCTACATGCTGGGCGGCGACAAGGCGCCCGAAGAGATTGTGGCGAGCATCAAGAAGGGCTTGTACGCCACCAACTTCGGTGGCGGTCAGGTCGACATCACCTCGGGCAAATTTGTCTTCTCGGCCAGCGAAGCGTTCTGGGTTGAAAACGGCAAAATTCTCTACCCCGTCAAGGGCGCGACGATTGTCGGCAATGGCCCTGATGCGCTGACGCGCGTGACCATGATGGGCAACGACATGGCGCTCGACAGCGGTGTCGGCACCTGCGGCAAAGAAGGCCAGAGCGTGCCGGTGGGCGTTGGTCAGCCGACCCTGCGCATCGACGGCCTGACAGTCGGCGGGACCGCCTGATTTTTGAACGTCACACACCTGTGCTATATTGAACCCATGCATTCAGCCGCATTTTATTTTTCTTACTTTTGGTTCTCAAGCGCCTCCGGCGGTAGAGAGATCCTTGCGTAAGCCCAGAAAACGCAGCTGAATCTCAAAAACCGCCGGACCCTCCGGCGGTTTTTTTTTGCACTCGAATTCCCCAGTTAACCCACAAGGAAGCCCGTCATGAATGCGTCAGTCCAGAACACCAGCGAAGCCCGCTATGCGAGTCCCGTCTTCAAAACCAGCCAGACCGACGACGAACGCATCAAGGACATCACCGTGCTTCCACCTCCCGAGCATTTAATTCGTTTCTTCCCGATTGCCGGCACGCCGGTCGAGAGCCTGATCACCCAGACCCGGCGCAGCATCCACAACATCATGGCCGGCACCGACGACCGTCTTTTGGTGGTCATTGGCCCTTGCTCGATTCATGATCCGATGGCGGCCTTGGAGTACGCCCGCAAGCTGGTCGAGCAGCGCCACAAATACGCTGACACGCTGGAGATCGTGATGCGCGTGTACTTTGAAAAGCCGCGCACCACGGTCGGTTGGAAAGGTCTTATCAATGACCCGTACTTGGATGAGAGCTACCGCATCGACGAAGGTCTGCGCATTGCCCGTCAGCTGCTGATTGATATCAACCGCATGGGCTTGCCAGCGGGCAGCGAGTTTCTGGACGTGATTTCACCGCAATACATTGGCGACTTGATCGCTTGGGGCGCGATCGGCGCACGCACCACTGAAAGCCAGGTGCACCGGGAATTGGCATCAGGCATCTCGGCACCGATTGGTTTCAAGAACGGCACGGATGGCAACATCCGCATCGCCACCGATGCGATTCAGGCTGCGGCGCGTGGTCACCACTTTTTGTCGGTTCATAAAAATGGCCAAGTTGCGATTGTGCAAACCAATGGCAACCCAGACTGCCATGTGATCCTGCGCGGCGGCAAAGCACCGAACTATGACGCCGCCAGCGTCAACGCCGCTTGCAAGGACCTCGAAGCCGCCAAACTGCCGGCTACGTTGATGGTCGACTGTAGTCACGCCAACAGCTCCAAACAGCATGAAAAGCAGCTGGAAGTGGCGCGTGATATCGCCGGCCAGGTCGCGGGTGGCTCACGTCAGGTTTTCGGCCTGATGGTGGAGAGTCATTTGAACCCTGGTGCGCAGAAGTTCACGCCCGGCAAGGACGACGCCAAGGCGCTGGAATACGGCAAGAGCATCACCGACGCCTGCCTGAGCTGGGGCGATTCGCTGGAGCTGCTGGAAGGCCTGTCGCAGTCCGTCAAGGCCCGACGCGCCCGCTGAATTTTTTAGTGAAGCTGGTGGTCTTTTCAGGCCGCCAGCGCGTCCAGCAGTTTGGCGTGAATGCCGCCAAAGCCGCCGTTGCTCATGCACAGCAAATGGTCGCTGGGCAAGGCGGCTGCCTTGACCTGAGTCAGCAATTCGTCGAGTGTGTCGGCCACTTGGGCCTTCGCACCCATAGGGGCGAGGGCGGCTCTGGCATCCCAGTCGAGACCGCCGGCATGGCAAAACGCCAGGTCGGCTTGCTCTAGGCTCCACGGCAACTGGGCGGTCATGGTGCCTAGCTTCATGGTGTTGCTGCGCGGCTCGAAGATCGCCAGAATGCGCGCTGCCGTCTGGCCTTGCGCATTCAGCTGCCGGCGCAAGCCGTCGACGGTGGTGTGGATGGCCGTTGGGTGGTGCGCAAAGTCGTCGTACACCGTGATGTCGCCGCCAGTGCGCTGCACCACGCCGCGGACTTCCATGCGCCGTTTGACGTTCTCAAAACTGCTAAGCGCTTGGGCCGCCGTGCTCGGGCTGACGCCGACATGCTCGGCCGCAGCGATGGCGGCCAGCGCATTCA
>JAURWY010000029.1 GCA_030654695.1 Polaromonas sp. | reverse complement strand
CGCTTGCGACGGAACAGGCACGCCCCCAGGCAAAAGCTGCGGCGTGATGAACACCAACATTTCTGACTTGCTGGTGCTGCGGGTTCGGCTTCTGAACAAGGCGCCGACGATGGGCAGATCACCCAGCAGCGGCACCTTGGTGTCGTCTTGGCGCTCAGTCTGTTCAAAAATCCCGCCGATGGCGACTGTGCCACCGTTTTCGACCAGCACCTGCGTTTGAATTCGCTTGGTGTCAATGGCAAAACCATTGGCGGTGACTTGCCCAACGGTGTCCTTGTTGACGTCGATCGTCAAAATAATATTGCCTTCCGGCGTGATTTGCGGCGTGACTTCAAGCTTCAAACTGGCCTTGCGCCACTCGATCGTCGGCGAGGTTGTCGGCGTACCGCCCGTTTGGTAGGGAAGCTCCGTGCCTTGCTCAATCAGCGCTTTTACTTGGTTGGTGGTGACGATGCGTGGACTGGAGATGACCTTGCCCTTGCCATCTGCCTCCATCGCCGAAATTTCCAGATTCAGCAAGCGCGTGAGAGATGAGTTGAACAGCGATACCGCAAAAGTCGCAGCCACAGCACCGCTTTGCGACACGGCCGGAAAATTAACAAAATCCCCGGCAGTGGCACCGAAATTTCCACCCAATGCGGGCGCTGTACCCGGCGTAATTTCGGGTGCGATATAGCTCGAACCAAACTGCGTGTTGCGGCTGCCGTTCAACGTGATCGGACGGCCGCCTAATCGCACCCCAATGGAGCGACCAAAGGCATCCGATGTTTCGACAATGCGCGCCTCGATCAGGACTTGTTGTACCGGAATGTCAAGCTGGCGAATCAAATCTTGCACCTGTGCCAGCTTAGACGGAATGTCGGTGACAAAAACCTGATTGGTCCGCACATCAGCCATCACGCTGCCGCGCGGCGACAAGATTCGCGTCGCACTGCCGCTGGAGGCATTGCCCACGCTGATGCCGCCAGCCCCCTTCAAGCTGCGTGCAACAGCTTGCGCTCTGGCGTAGTTCAAGCGGAACTCCTGCGTCCGAGTCGGTTCCATCACCTGTAACGCTTGCTGCGCCTGAAGATCGGCCTTTTTGCGATCTGCCAGTTCTTGTTTAGGAGCGATGTGCAGAATATTGCCAACTTGCAACATACCCAAACTGCGCGACGCCAAAATAATCTCCAGCGCTTGCGGCCAAGGCACGTCTTTCAAGCGCAGCGTCACTGCGCCCGAGACGCTGTCTGAAACGACGATATTGAGCCCTGTGAATTCGGCCATGACCTGCAGCAGCGCACGAATTTCAATGTTCTGGAAATTCAGCGTGATGAGATCAGCGCTGGGGTCTTCGACGCCCTCGCTGGGGGCTGGCGCAGCGGCCGAAATGACCTTTGACTCAGCAACGGGCATGACCGCCTGCGCCCAGGCTATCGAACACGCCGCAGTGGCACAAAGCACCCACACCTTGATAACGCGCAAAAAATGCAGCATCCATTTTTGAGTCGTTGCGTTCATCAAGGCTCCGATACCACAGCAAAGCGAATCACTCGCTCCTTCGATTGACCTTCTGCGTCCATTGCGACCTCACGCAACACCAATCCAGACAGCGAGATAGCGCTAACACGGCCCTGATCTTGTCCCAGCCGGTCCCCAATGCGAACCGGATAGAGCAAGCCATTCACGCGCAGCAGTGCCATGGGCTGCCCGTCCCTGAACACACTACCGACCAGCCGCATACCTGAAAGTGGTGCGGCTTCCAAGGGCGGTGCGGCCTGAACGGACGCCTGTTGAGATGTTATCAAGGGTATGACGTTTTCTGTGGAATCGCTAGGCAGCATCAGGCGCTGTCGACTGAACGGCTCTATGCCTTGGGGGAGCGTGAAGACCGGCGCCTGATAGACGACCGGTGGATGCGCCGTTGACAACTTCGGCGTGTGTCGGACGCGTTCTTTTTCCATCCAAATTTCCAAGTCTTCATGGTCTACCTCAACGCAGCCAATCAGCACCACCAAGAAGGCCAACCCACCCACGCGGGTCCACAACATCCGCAGGGCGACCATCCATGAATAGGTTTTCAAGGCGTTGCCTTTTTTGCTACTGAGGCTGGCGATGTCTCCAACGGTCTCAGGGTACCGATCACGGCATCCATCGACAACAAGCCGTCTTGGGTCGGGGCCAACGTGAAGCTCTGAATCGACACCAACCACGCCAGCCCAGCGATATCTGCGGTGAATCCGGCCAGATCTTCATATCGACCACTCACCCGCAAGGCGATGCGCTGATGCGCATATGAAACCTGACGCTGCAACTCGGCGGGCCGAAGCAGCTCAAAACGCAAGTGCCGGGCACGACCCGAGTGGTACATGTCCGCGAATAAAACATCCATTTCATACGGGCCCGGCAACTGCGTTTCCAGCTGCTGGAGACGCTGCGCCAATTGCGATCGCTGGCTTTTGAGTCCCACCAAGGATGACGCACGAAGCAGCTTGGCACTGAACTCAGTCCGCAAGCGCTCATGCGTCACTTCTGCGCGCGTCAACTGCTGCAGATCGATCGACAACCAGACGATCCAAAGCAACCCAAACGAAGCCAGACCGACAGCGGCACAGGCCAATTGGCGCAACCAAATTGGCCAAGCCACAGGTGCATCGCGATCCATCGCCCAAAGACCGCGCCAAACAATTTTTAATTGATTCACCATGAGGTTTGGCCGGTCTGCTCAGTGCGCATCCGAGAGAGGCTGCTCGGCATTGACTTTCTCGTTGGGTTGCTTGAGCAGGGCTCGCATGGCAAAGGGCGTGCCGTTCAATGCCAGCGCGTCCAGCGTCAATGGCGCTGCAGTGACCTCGATCAGCTCGGCCTGCGCGAACCATTGGCCGCGTTTGGTGACTTGCCGCAACAACTCAAATACCTCGTCATTCGAACGCGCCAAGCCCTTGATATTGACCTTATTGCCCTCCTGCTTTAAAGCCGTCAGATATAGGTCGTCTGGCAGGCTGTCTGCCAGCGCCTGCAGCCAGAATGCCGCCATCTTGCGTTCGCCCTGAAACGCCTGAAGCGTTGTTTCGCGCAGTCTCAACTTGACAATATCTGCTTTGACTTGAGACGATATTTTGAGCAAAGCGTCGACGGTTGCAATTTCATTTTTCAAGATGTCGTTGGCAGCCCTCTGAGCGGTCAGTTGATGCCCCATCCACACGCTGCTCGCAACGGCGAAGACCAGACCCAGCAGCGCCGCCATCCCCAAGGCAGTCGCGAAATTTTTGCGTTTTCGCGCCAGCGCCCACTTGCGATGCGGCAGTAAATTGATCAGCATAAGCCGTTAAACCGCCGCAAAGCCAAGCCGCAAGCCGTCAACATCCCTGCGCTCGCAGACGGGTGAAGCACCCTAGGGTCAACCGCCTTGCTGAGCAACATCCCACTGAAGGGGTCGGCCAAAACGCAGTTGCAAAATGTTCGGCGCTGGATGGCCTCTTGCAAACCAGGCAGCACCGACGAACCGCCCGACAACAAAACACTGTCAATCTTTCGCCACGATGAGACCGAAGCCAATGCGTCAAGGTCACTGATAAGCCCATCCGCTAGCCTCTGTATAAAGGGCTGCAAGACAACATGCGAATAATCTGCAGGCAAAGATTCCTTGCATTTTTGGTCCTCAGCAACCGCTACATCTAACCCGTAGGTTTGGGCGATCAGTTCAGTCAGCCGACCGCCCCCAACGGACTGGCGTGCCGCATGAACAATCTCGCCTCGCTGGATCACATGCAGACTTGCGCCCTCGGCTCCTATTTGAATCAGCGCCACGGCATCTTCCGGCGCCACAAGCAGGACATTGATCAACCGACGAGTGGCCAGCAGGGCCGCCGGCGTCTCAACATCCACGACGACCGGGGTCAGTCCAGCCGACTCCACCAGCCCCAGCCGGTCTTGCACCCGCTCTTGACTGGCGGCTGCGATCAAAACCTCTACCTCGTTGACTTGCCCTAGCGCCTGAGCCCGCCCTTGAACTGTGAAATCAACGTTCATGTCTGTCAGCGGTTGCCCGCTCAGACGCTCAACTTCTGACGCCATGTGAGTGAATCGCTCGGCCTCACCCAAGTCCGAGGGGAGCAGGATTTTTGTCGTGATCACGGCCGAGTCAGGCATCGCCAGTGCCACCTGACGGGCTGGGCTACCGCTGGCTTTGACCAGCCGCCGCAGCGCTGCAGCGACCTCGTCAAATTGCTCAATGTGCCCGTCCACAATCCAACCCGCCTGCAGCGGCTCCGTGACGCAACGCTCCAAGACCAGTTCAGATTTGTCATCCTGAGCCAACTCCACCCATTTCAGGCTGGAGGAACCCATGTCTAAACCAATCAGGGGCTTTAACTTTGCCTTAAAAAATCGCATTGATTGAATACCAATGTATTTACCATGGAAATAATTATCACTATTAATATAATAAATAGTCTATTTTTATTACTTTATTTACATTTGGCACCACTTTGGCTCGGCCGGCTAGCGCTTCATGCCCATTGTTCGGCCGGGCGTTTTTATAATGTCCGGCTGTCCTAAGATCGAACGCATGTTTCCAAAAAATTCCAAAGCTCAACCCTCTGCCAGTCCGCCAAGCAGTTCGCGCCAAATGATGATCCGTTTGGTCACTTGGGCCATCGGCTTGGCCGTGGCGGGTGGATTGAGCTTGCTGCTGGTCATTGCTGTCGCGCTGTCGGTGGCTTATCCCAATTTGCCAGACATTTCGGACCTGTCAACCTATCGGCCCAAACTGCCTATGCGCGTGTTCTCCGCAGACGGCGTGCTGATTGGGGAGTTTGGTGAAGAGCGGCGCAGCCTGACGCCCATCAAAGATATCCCGCAAGTCATGAAAGACGCCGTGCTGGCGATTGAGGACGCGCGCTTTTTCCAGCATGGCGGCGTCGATTACTTAGGCGTGATTCGCGCCGGTTTAGCTAACGTCGGACGGTCCAAAAGCCAAGGTGCATCGACCATCACCATGCAGGTCGCTCGCAACGTTTACTTGTCAGCCGAGAAAAGCTACACCCGCAAAATTTACGAAATCCTGCTGACGTTCAAACTTGAGCACATGCTGACCAAGGACCAGATTCTTGAGATCTACATGAACCAGATTTTTCTGGGCCAGCGGGCTTACGGCTTTGCCGCCGCGTCCGAAACTTATTTTGGCAAACCCTTGAAAGACATCAGCATTGCCGAAGCCGCGATGCTGGCTGGGCTGCCAAAAGCACCGTCCGCCTACAACCCGATCAGCAACTTGCCAAGGGCGCGCGTTCGGCAACAATACATCATTGAACGCATGGAGGAAAACAACTTCATCACCAGCGCGCAGGCTAGCGCCGCCAAAAAGGAAGTCCTCAAAATCCGCAGTGGTCCGAACGCAGGACGTGTGCATGCCGAGTTCATCGCCGAGACCGTGCGCCAACTGGTGTTCAGCCAGTATGGCGACAGCACTTACACCCGCGGCCTGAACGTTTACACCACCGTGTCGTCGGCAGACCAAACAGCCGCTTACAAGGCGCTGCGCAATGGCATCATGGATTTTGAGCGGCGACAGGTCTACCGCGGCCCGGAAAAATTCCTAACCTTGCCGGTAGACCCCAAGGAAGCTGAAGACATAATTGACGACGCACTCGCCGACAGCCCGGACAACGGTGACGTCATGTCGGCCGTGGTGCTCGAGGCCACACCGCGAAAAATCACCGCGGTGCGGCACAACGGCGAGTCCGTTGAGATCACTGGCGATGGACTGAAACCGGCGCAGTCGGGCTTGAGTGACAAAGCCCCCGCCAACATTCGGCTGCGCCGCGGCGCGCTGATACGCGTGGCCAAGACCGAGAAGAACACTTGGGAAATCACGCAATTGCCTGAAGTCGAGGGCGCTTTCGTCGCACTGGACCCACGTGACGGCGCGATCCGCGCGTTGGTCGGTGGATTCGATTTCGGTAAGAACAAGTTCAACCATGTGACGCAGGCTTGGCGTCAGCCGGGCTCCAGCTTCAAGCCCTTCATCTATTCAGCGGCCCTTGAAAAGGGCTTCACACCTGCCACGGTTATCAACGATGCACCCCTGTTTTTTGACTCGGGAGTGACAGGCGGACAGCCTTGGGAGCCGAAAAATTACGATGGTACTTTTGAAGGTCCGATGAGCATGCGGACGGCCTTGAAAAAATCCAAAAACATGATCTCTATCCGCATCTTGCAGGCCGTCGGCACGCAAAATGCGCAAGACTGGATCGGTCGTTTTGGCTTCGAGGCTGACAAACATCCGGCTTACCTGACGATGGCGCTAGGCGCCGGTTCAGTTACGCCGATGCAGATGGCGACGGCTTATTCAGTCTTTGGCAATGGCGGCTACCGCGTCAGCCCGTACCTGATCACCAAAATCACCGATCAGCAAGGACGTACGCTGGTGGAAACACCGGCACCGGTGCGCGATGAGAGCACCCGGGCCATTGAGCCGCGCAATGCGTTCATCATGTCCAGCCTGCTGCAAGAAGTGACCCGCTCAGGCACCGCTGCCAGAGCCCAGGCGATGCTCAAACGAACGGATCTTTATGGCAAGACGGGCACCACCAACGACTCCATTGACACTTGGTTTGTCGGTTACCAGCCGACACTGACGGCCGCTGTGTGGATGGGCTATGACAAGCCCAAAAAGCTCGGCGACCGCGAGACCGGCGGTGGCCTGAGCCTGCCGATCTGGATCAACTTCATGGAAACGGCCCTGAAATCAACGCCGGTGGTTGAATTCCCCGTGCCCGCCGGCGTGGTGAATATCGACGGCGAATGGTATTACGAAGAATACGCCCGCGGGGCAGGCATCAGCAGCATGGGCATTGACGGCCGACCTTCAGGATTGCCAAGCGAAGCCAGCAAATTGAGCGCCCCGGTTCAGGTGATGCCACCGTCGGAAGAACGCCGACGCATTCTTGACTTGTTTAAAAATTAACCCGCCGTGAAGAGCAGCGGCTGGCCCGCTTGCTCACTGGCGTAGCGCGATAAATCCTTGAAGAACTCGTTGGCAGTTTTGGTGTCAGACCACTGGCCAAATGCGTACTTGTAATGAAAACCACCAGCGCGTGCCGCCATCCAGATTTCTTGCAAAGGTTTTTGCAAGTTAATGATGATTTGGCTGCGGTTCTCAAAGGTCAGGGTCACCATGCCGCCGGTGCGCTGGTTGTCAACATCGGCGTCAGTCTGATCGTTGATCCGGTCGCAGGCTATTTCCACCGCTTGTAAAACGGCTTCCGCAAGGTCCAAGTATTCCAAGTCGCTCATTACAATCCCATCATGTTTGCTTCACTACAAATTCACGCCCAAATTCTAGGCCGTCGCGCTTTGTCGGGTAGAGCACAAGGCCTTGGCACTGTCGCTTTCGGCGTCTTGTTAGCGGCCACGCTGGCCGGTTGCGGCCAAAAAGGCCCGCTATTTTTGCCTGTACCACCACCGCCGTTGGCAACGTCCATCACTGCGCCCGTGCAAGCCATCCCGGTTGCGCCTAACCGTCCAGTCTCCCCATCACCATGAGCCAGCAACCCTCCACCGCAAGCGCTGCAAGCGCCCTGCCCGGTCATCCTTTTGTGGCTTATCGCGGCGCTGAATTGCAGATCGAAGACGTCCGCCTAAGCCAGCTCGCAGCCGAACACGGCACACCGCTGTTTGTCTATTCGAAAGCCTCGATGCTGGCAGCACTGGCCGCTTATCAACGCGGCTTCGCTGGTCGCCAGGCGCAAATTTGCTACGCCATGAAAGCCAATTCCTCGCTCGGTGTGCTGCAAGTTTTTGCCGTCGCCGGCTGCGGTTTTGACATCGTCTCCGGCGGTGAACTCGAACGGGTTCTGGCCGCCGGTGGCGACGCTGCGAAGATCATTTTTTCGGGTGTCGGCAAGACCCGCGCCGAGATGCGGCAAGCCTTGCAAGCCGGCATCGGCTGCTTCAACGTTGAGAGCGAAGCTGAGCTTGATGTGCTGTCGCAAGTCGCCGAGGCCCTCGGGCTGCGAGCGCCCGTCAGCATTCGCGTCAACCCCAACGTCGACCCGAAAACACACCCGTATATTTCAACCGGCCTGAAAGACAACAAGTTTGGCGTGGCCCACGAAGACACACTGCGCATTTACCAACATGCCGCCAGCCTCAAAGGTTTGCAAGTGGTCGGCATTGACTGCCACATCGGCTCGCAAATCACCGATGCCACGCCCTATCTGGACGCCATGGACCGCGTACTCGATCTGGTCGCCAGCATCGAAGCCAGCGGCATTGCCTTGGCGCACATCGACTTCGGTGGCGGCTTGGGCATCAACTACAACAACGACACACCACCGGCGGCGGACGCGTTGTGGGCACAGCTGCTGCGCAAGCTGGATGAGCGCGGCTACGGCCAGAAAAAACTCATGATCGAACCCGGTCGCTCACTCGTTGGCAATGCCGGCGTTTGTGTGACCGAGGTGCTCTACGTCAAGCCCGGCGAACACAAGAACTTCTGCATCATCGATGCCGCCATGAACGACTTGCCGCGGCCAGCCATGTACCAAGCTTTCCATGCCATCGTGCCCGTGCTGGCCGAGTCCACTGCAACGCCCAGCACGCCTGAAGCGCGCTACGACGTGGTTGGCCCGATCTGCGAAAGCGGTGACTGGATCGGTCGCGACCGCGCACTCTCCGTCAAGGCTGGCGATCAACTAGCCGTACTTTCTACGGGCGCTTACTGCATGAGCATGTCCAGCAACTACAACACCCGTGGCCGCGCTGTTGAACTGTTGGTAGACGGCGCCAAGGTGCATGTGATCCGTGAGCGTGAAAGCGCAGCCGATCAAATGCGACTTGAAAGACTTGTCACGCTTTAAGAGGCGCTCAGCCAGGCTAAGACTTGGCGCGACTGCGGACAAACTGCCGCAGTCGCCAACCCACCAAGGTCGCCAAAATTCCGGCATAAACCGCCACTTCAGCAAAGTCATTTTTGCCGGCGCGCATCCAGAAAAAATGCAGAATAGCCAAGCCGGCCACAGCATAAATCAGCTTGTGCAGCAGCTGCCAGCGCTTCGCACCCAGCCGCTTGATAGCCGCATTGAAGGACGTCGCGGCCAAAGGTGTCAGCAGCAACAGCGACAGCGCACCGACCAAAATGAAAGGCCGTTTGATGATGTCGATGACGATCTCGGCCAGGTCAAAACCCATGTCAAACCAGCTGTAACTCAGGAAGTGAAACAGCACATAAAAGTACATGAACAGACCGAGCATGCGCCGAAAACGCGCCAAGCTCGGCGTCTTGCTCAGCACCCGCAGCGGCGTCACCGCCAGCACAATGCACAAAAACCGCAAAGCCCAATCCCCGCTGGCGCGGATCAAGGCCTCCTGCGGATTGGCGCCGAGCTGGTCGGCCAGCGCAGCGTAAAACAGCCAGATGAATGGCAACAAACACAGCGCAAAAACCGTCGGTTTAGCGGCGGGCTGCAACAGCCACTTGCTCATGGATGCAGCCAGCTTGAAGGCATCAGAACAACTTTTTCAAGTCCATCCCGGTGTAGAGCTGCGCGACTTGCGCCTCGTAGCCGTTGAACATCAGCGTCTTGCGTTTCTTGGCAAACAAGCCGTCTTCGCCAATGCGCCGTTCAGTCGCCTGACTCCAGCGCGGATGGCTGACATTCGGGTTGACGTTGGAATAAAAACCGTACTCTTGCGCAGCGGCCTTGTTCCAAGCGGTGCGCGGTTCTTTGTCGGTGAAGCGAATCTTGACAATGCTCTTGCCGCTCTTGAAACCATATTTCCAAGGCACCACCAAACGCACCGGCGCGCCGTTTTGATTCGGCAAGACTTCGCCGTACATGCCGAAAGTCAACAAGGTCAGCGGGTTCATCGCCTCGTCCATGCGCAAGCCTTCGACATAAGGCCATTCGAGCACACGCGAACCGACAAACGGCATGGTCTTGGGGTCTGCCAGCGTGACGAACTCGACATACTTGGCGCTGCCCAGCGGTTCGACTTTTTTGATCAGCTCGGCCAGCGAATAGCCGACCCACGGAATCACCATCGACCAGCCCTCGACACAGCGCATCCGATAAATCCGCTCTTCTTGTGGACTGAGCTTGAGCAGTTCTTCAATGCCGTAGGTTTTCGGCTGCTTGACCAGACCTTCGACGCTCACAGTCCAAGGCCGAATGGGGAGCGTGCCAGCGTTGCGGGCCGGGTCGGCCTTGTCGGTGCCGAATTCGTAGTAGTTGTTGTAAGTGCTGGCGTCTTTGTAGTCGGTGAGCTTGTCCATCGTCACCGCACCAGGCACAGCCGACTTAGCGCCCGCCAGCGCCGCATGCTTACCGGGCGGCATCATCGCCTGCGCCATCGCCTCGCGGCCAGCCCAGCCAGCCAATGCCGCACCGGCTGCGCCGCCGGCCATCAGCTTGATGAGTGCACGTCGATCGCGGTAGACCCGCGCAGGCGTGATCTCGCTGGACACGGGATGAATAAAACCGTCTCGGTTGGTTTTGATCAGCATGGTGATTCCTTTAAAAAAGCGTCTTGGCTAAGCCCGGTCAATACGCTCAACATGAGCATGCGGTGCCAAGAAAAAAGGGGTCTTGCGACCTCATTTTGACCAGTGTAGCGAGGAACCAGCAAGCACTGAACCGAGAGACTCTAAACCCAAGAAACAACCAAACTCGCGAACAGGAGACGAACAAGGCAGCGCGTCAACTCGTTCGGTATTACTTTGCGGCACTCTCCAGCACGCGCCCGTAAATGTCTTCAAAACGCACAATATCGTCCTCACCAAGATAGCCACCGGTCTGGACTTCAATCATGACCACGGTGTCGGTCCCGATATTTTGCAGCCGGTGCTTGTGCCCGGCAGAGATGTACGTTGATTCATTGGCTTTGAGGGTGACCTCGTGGTCGCCGTTGGTGACCTTGGCCATGCCGCTGACAACCACCCAATGCTCGCTGCGGTGATGGTGCATTTGCAGACTCAAAGACGCACTCGGCTTGACCTCAATGCGCTTGATCTTGAAGCCAGGTCCTTCTTCGAGCACCGTGTAAGTGCCCCAAGGCCGGTGCACGGTGCTGTGCAACTTGTGAGCAGCGTGGCCTTTGGCTTTGAGTTCAGCGTAGAGATGCTTAACGTCTTGCACGCAGGCTTTGTCTGCCACCAGCAAGGCGTCGGGGGTGTCGATGATGACCAAGTTGTCTAGCCCCACCGTGCCCACCAGTCGGGTGGAGCTTTGGATGGTGCAATTGCGCGTGTTGTGAAGCAGAGCATCGCCACTGACGCGGTTGCCGTGTTCATTCGGCGCGCCCAGGTCACCCAAGGCGGTCCACGAACCAATATCGCTCCAACCAATATGGCAGGGCACGACGGCGACTTGGTCTGACTTCTCCATCACGGCATAGTCGATAGATTCGCTGGGCACGCACTCAAAGCTGGCGGCATCCAGCTCTAGCCGGCTCCCGCCTTGGCCATGCGCCACGCTGGACTGGCTGATGCACGCTTGGACGGCTAGCAGTATGTCGGGGCAGAGTTTCCCCATCTGCTGCAGCAAGGCTTCGGCACTGAAGCAAAACATGCCTGAGTTCCACAAGAAACGGCCTGAGGCCAAGTAAGCCAGCGCGTTATCGAGTGACGGCTTTTCGACAAAACGCAGCACGGTGTTGCCCTCGGCCTCTATGTAGCCGTAACCTGTTTCTGGGCTGGAGGGCTGTATGCCAAAGGTCACCAGCTTACCGGTCGCTGCCAGCTGGCTGGCTTGCTGCACAGCTGCAGCAAAAGCCGCCTGATCTGCAATCAAGTGGTCTGCGGCCAGCACCAACATGAGGGCTTCATTGCCGTGCTGCTGACGTACTTGCAGCGCAGCAGCGGCAATGGCAGCCGCCGTGTTGCGGCCAAAGGGCTCCAGAATGAAAGCAGCGGGAACGCCGGTGGTGTTGACTTGCGCCAACTCGTCTTCCGTCTTGAAGAAGAAATCGCGGTTGGTCACGGTTAAAACCTCCGCCACATCCGGCAACAGAGCGCCGCGCAAAAATGCTTTTTGCAGCAAGCTTTGACCGTCTGCAAGTCGAATAAAGGTTTTGGGGTGCTGTTCGCGAGAGACCGGCCAAAGCCGGGAGCCTGCGCCGCCACAAAGTATGGTCGGGATGAGTTTCAAGTTGCGTTCGCCTGTGTGTTGGATTCGCAGTGCTCAGGGCCTGCTCGCGAAGGACTTGATAAAAGAAGAACACTGACCTCGCCTGAAATCGCAAGGAGTGACATCAACATTTAAATCTCTAGTTTTCTAGCAAAAAATAAGCTGTTGGATTTTAGCCGAATTACATTTGGCAACGATCAGTACAAAAGAACTATTTCACAGCATCCGTTTTTTTGTGAGGGCGATCTGGACAGCAAAACGACATTTTTAGGATGCCTTCGCGCTCAGCCTCTGAACCCAGCCCTCAAGTGGACTGCGCTTCGTTCAGGCAACGACCCAACTGCGCAAAGTACCGGTTGGCAACGGGCGTTGGCATGACGTATTTGATGCGGGTGTCGATCTGATCTGATACTAAGGCGATGACCCCTTTTTTACGCAAGGACTTGAGGCGCCGATGGGCCGTGGTGGAGGACACATCGCCATAAATAGCCATGGCCTGTAGCACGGTTATTTTTTGTTCAGCATGCCAAACGGTAGCAAATAAATGCAGGAGACGCTCCTCGACGGGATCCAATTTTGGAAAATCTGGCAGCTGACGAACGGCTTTGACCAAATTTAAAAAACGGAGATACGTTTGGGAATGCTGGGTCGCAATGGAAGTCATCTTTTGATAATAATTCAAAAAAATAGAACCAACTAAAGAGCTTCCAGAAAAGACAATTGGTTTGACGCATCCTTTTTTAGAAGGCGCGGTCTAAACAAAAATAGCATTGACGATTTAGCATGGCTCCTTGTTTTGATCATTATTCAGTTAGGAAACCATCCCATGGCCAGCAAAAAACCAGCCCCTGCCGTTACAACGCCCAACCCCACCACCAGTCTGGTTCAGGAGTCTGCGCAACAAATTTGGCTGGCTGGCCTGGGCGCGTTTGCCAAAGCGCAAGAAGAAGGCAGCAAGGTATTTCAGGGCTTGGTGAAGGAAGGCCTGGACCTGCAGCGCCAAACCAAAGCGGCGGCTGAAGAAAAACTGGCAGAGGCTGCCAATAAGCTGCGCAGCATGGCCGAAGCCTCGAACCTGAGCGTGTCAAGCTTGAGTGCCAAAGCCGCCCAACCCTGGGACAAGCTGGAAACGATTTTTGAAGAGCGCGTGGCCAAAGCACTGAAGCACTTGGGCGTGCCGTCCCTGCAGGAGTTTGACGGGCTGAAGGCTGAACTGGCAGCGCTGAAGAAGAAAGTGGCGGCGCTGGAGAGCCATGCGAGCACCGAGCCCAAGGTCGTGAAAAAAATGCCCCGTGCCTGAGCGCTAATGGCCTTCCCTACTTACCTAGGGCCGACGCCTAGGGTAGAGTGACTCCCAATAAAAGAGACACAAAAAGACACGAGGGCAAACAGATGGCGAAAAAAGCGCCGCGCCGCACAGCGGAGCGCATTTTGGAGGTGACGCTAGCGCTGTTCAACCGCTTTGGCGAGCCCAATGTCTCGACCACGCTGATTTCGGCGGAGCTTGGCATCAGCCCAGGCAATCTTTACTACCACTACCCGGCCAAAGACGAGCTGATCAATTCGCTGCTCGACCGCTACGAAACCGCGCTGAATGAGCTGCTCGGCGCCAGCGAAGGCGTGCGCGATGTAGAGGACGCCTGGTTCTTCATGCACTCCCTGTTTGAGCTGATTTGGCAGTACCGATTTTTGTACCGCGACCTGAATGACTTGCTGAGCAAGAACCGCAAGCTTGAAACCCATTTTCAGCGAGTCATCGAGCACAAAACGCGCTCTGTCAAAGCCCTGCTGAACAGCTTGGTGTACCACCGCGCCATGACGATGGATGCGCGTGAGGCTGAACCCACAGCCACCAGCATGGTGGTGGTGGTGACGTACTGGCTAAGCTTTGAGTATGTGCGCGACCCGCGCCACGCGCTCGAACCCGAGCACGCGCAAATGGCTTTGTTGCGCGGCGCGCACCATGTCCTGAATCTGTTGATTCCTTACCTCGAACCAGGCCAGCGGCTGCATCTGCAAGCCCTTGTGACCGCCTACACCCACACTGCGCCAACACCGATGGTCGGAGCCACCGCAGGATTCAAAATACAATAATCGTTCGAGAAATAGAAAATAATTAAAAAGGTCTTTAGGGCCACAGGAGACAACGCCATGGCCACTTGGAGCCCGTTTATCAGCCAGGGCGGGGTGCGGTTTGACGTGACTAGCCTGCCAACCCACTGGCCGCGACTGCACCGCGGCGACGCTGAGCCGCTGCCCACCGATGGCGATGTGCTGCTGGCCTGGGTGCTGTTTCACAACGGCGACTTTCAACAAGCCGCCGAAGCGGGCCTGCAGGCCGGCACCGACGGCGTGACCGTCGCCAACAAAGCCACCAGCGTGTATGCGCGCTTTTTGGAGAAGCGCGAAAAAACCAAGCTCGATTTGTTTTTAAAGGTCGCGGCCAGAGCCGAGGCACAGCAAGCGCTGGCGCCCCACAACCCGAACGCCTTTTTTTGGCAGGCCTATGCGCTGAGCCAATACAGCCAAGCCATCAGCGTGGCCAAAGGCATGGCGCAGGGCTTGGGCAACAAGGTTAAGGAGGCGTTGAACCAAACGATAGCGCTCTGCCCCGTGCACGCCGACGCGCACTTGGCGCTGGCGTCTTTTCACGCCGAAGCGATCGACAAAGTCGGCGCGCTGATTGCCAGCATGACCTACGGTGCCAAAAAAGAAACCGGCTTAGCGCTGTTCAAGCAAGCCCTGCAACTCAACCCCGACTCACCCGTGAGCTTGATCGATTACGCCAACGGACTGGTCATGCTCGAAGGCGATAAAAAAATCAAAGAAGCCACCAAGCTTTACCAACAAGCTGTGGCCAGCCAGCCCCAAGACGCACTGGAAAGACTCGGCGTGGCGCTGGCACGGGTGGAGTTGCAGAACTGAAGGAGCGGCCATCAACCCACAAACGGCTTGCCGCGATACCAAGCTTTTTGTGCCATGCGCAGCATCGGTTTGTCGCCGGAGGTGTCGCCATACGCATAGAGCGTCATGCTGGCCAATGTGGCTGGGTCGTAGCGCTCGGCCAGCCAAGCTTGCAAGCGGATGACTTTTTGTTGGCCATGGCAGTTCGGTGTTTTCATGCGGCCGCTGAGTTGTTCAGCAACTTGCAAGCCCTGCCCTGTGAGTTCCGGCTCTTTGCGTTCGACTTCCATCTGCGTGCAGATCAGGCCGTCGAAGCCCAAAAGCTGAGCCGCCCGCTGAAGGTAAATATCGGGTGAGGCGCTGACCATGACGCAGCAGTGCCCTTGAGTTTGGTGCCATGCAAGACGGGCCATGGTCGGGTCTTGATCGCCCCGCAACTGCCCCGGTAATTGTTCGCTGGCCCAGCGTTCGGCCCAGCGCTGCACATCGGCCACGAGCACGCCTTGCAAGGCGGCCTTGAACAAGCGCGCCTTGGCGATGTCGTTGCGCACCAACCGCAGCGCATGGCCGAGCAACCACGGACTGCTGCGCAGCAGCGCCCACGCAAAACGCGGCCAGCCCAGCGCGGTGGCCAGAAAAGGCAGCAAGGTGTCGCCGTGCGTGAGGGTGCCGTCAAAGTCAAACGCCGCCACGCAAATGTCGCTTTGAGCGTGCTGGCCTGGCTTTTCTAGCGCGGGCATCGCACCTCGCCGCAATAGCGTTCACAAAACGGGCAACCGGTCATGGGCAGCCAAGTGGGGATGTTGTAGTAGCGCTTGAAAATCGTCGCCAACACGCCGTCGCGATAGGCCATGAAGTTAAAGCCCTGCCCTTCGACCACGTAAAACGTCACACCGCTTTGCTCAATCGGACGGACATTGACCGCGTCAAAATAAGGCCGGTAGTTGGCCAAGTCGGGCTGGCCGCCGTGGATGATGCGAACGGTCTTGCCTTGGTACAGCGAGAAATCGACCAACATGTCGTCTTGCCGCGCATGAAAGCGGCCCGGGCCAAACACCGGCACGTAGCGGCCCAGTTCAAAACCATAGATTGAGGCTGGCGTGTAAGCGTCAGCCATGAGCACGACGCCCGGCGCATCAACCTGCTTCAAAATCGCTTGGGCGTCAAAGCTGCGCACGATGCTCGGGTAAAGCGAGGCTTTTTTCCAGTCGGCGGGCGAGCTCATGCCGATGCCGGCCACCACCAACACATGCAGCCCGGCAAACACCGCCAAGCCGAGAGCGCAGGCTTTGAGCCGTTCAGCCGGCAAGGCCAGCGCCAGCAGCGCAAAACCGAAGGGGTAAAACGACAGCACCCAGTGCAGGCCGATGACTTTCTTAAAAGACAGCAGCGCAAAAAAGGCCAGCGGCACCAGCACCAAAGACGCCAGCAGTCGGTGCTGCACGGCGGTGCTGCGTAGCGCCTGCCGGTGCTTCCAACCCAGCCAGACCGCCGCCGGGCTGGCGAGGTACAGCATCATGCCGAGGTACATGAAGGGTTTGCGCAGCTCAAAGTGGTCGTCTTCGTTGCGGTTGAAGACGTTGAACATGATGTTCGACCAGCCGTGGTCCATGTTCCAGGCGATGTTGATGGCCGGGCCGGGCAAGGCGCATAGCACCACCAGCACGAGTCCCTGCCAGCGGTTTCGCCGGTAGAACGCGAAGTAGACCAAATACGTCAGCCCGAGCACCACAGAAAAGTACTTGGACAAAAAGGCGCAACCCAGAAACACACCCGACAGCGCGTAGAGGCCACGCGCTGCAGCGTCCAAGCGCGGTCGCAGTTCGGCGCGCAGCATGGCGGCCACCGACAACATCGACCAGAACATCAAAGGCGTGTCGGTGGTGATGAGCACGTTGAGCCAGTTGATGGGAGCCAGCCAAAAGAACAGCACGGCCCAACCAGCGCGTTGCCCGGCCACCGGCTGCAGCGCCCAACCCAGCACGGCGCCCAAAGCCAGCGGCAGCAACACAGCAGGCAGGCGAATGGCCCAGAGCGAGTCGCCAAAGACATCGCGCATCAGGCCGATCAGCCAGCCGACCATCGGCGGGTGGTCGTAGTAGCCCCAGTCTTTGTAGACGCCCCACCAGTAGAAAAAAGCCTCGTCTCCGGTGATGGGGAAAACCACGGCAATCCACAGCCGCAAGGCCAGCGAAGCCAGCCCGACGGCCAGCAGCCAGCGCATCAATCCACCCTTAAAGTCGCCTTGAAAGTCTGGGTGGGCTGACGTTGCAAAGCCGGACGGCGTGGAAGCAGAAGTGGAGTTCATGACGAGAAGTTAAAAACGGATGTCTTTGCGAATGGCCACACTGTAAAGCAGAGCCAACAAGCCCAGAGCCACGGCCAACCAAAGCGTCAGCAAACGCACCAGCACCGTCACCGCCACGGCAGCGCCAACGGCTGCACCCTGCCCGACCAGCAGCGCCACCAACACGGCTTCGGTACCGCCCAGTCCGGCGGGCAAGGCAGACAATGCACCGCCCACCATGGCCAATGCATAAAAACCGGCGGCCAGCCACGTCGCGGTGTCCAGACCAGCGGCTCGGCACAACAGCGCTACCGCCAAGCCTTGTGCTGCCCAAGCCGCCAGCGTCAGCGCCAGCCAGCGCCACGGTTGATGGGCTAAGCAATGCCAAGCCTCCTGCAACCAAGCCAGACGCTCAGCCCAACGCGGCTGACGAACGATGCGGCGCGCAGCCAGAAAAACCCCCAGCACGCCCACCGCAGCGACTGCCAACAAGCCAGCGCTCCAGCCCCAAAAGCCAAGACCCCAAGCCGTCACACCCTGAGTGCTGTGCCACCACAGCCAGCCCAGCGCAGGCAAGGCCATGAGCATGAGGCAGAGTAAATCGGCCAAGCGCTCCGCGCCAAAAATCGCCAGACTTTGCGCCGTACTCAAGGGCTGGCGCACCAGCCACAGCCCGCGCACGGCCTCGCCCACGTTGCCGGGCGTGGGCGTGAGCGCGTAGCCGGCGACATACAGGCGCAAGCCCTCCAGCACACCAAACGGACGCTGGTAGTGCGCCATCCAGCCACGCCAGCGCAAGCCGCGCAGCAGGTAGTTCAGCAGACACAGCGCGGCAGCCGCCAGCCCGGTGAGGGAGAACAATCCATTGAGAGCAACAGCAGGCGACGCCTCTCCAAAAAATGTCAGTGCAGCGGCATAGGCAGTTGCCACCAGCCCTAACACCAGCAAGAGCTTTTTGAGGGACAGACGCGGTGCTGGCTGTTCAGCCCGCAACGGACTCACCAGAGAAATCCGAAAAACACCAGCAGCCAAGCCACGCCAGCAGCCAAGGTCCACGGGTCGCGCACCAGATCGCGCGCCACGTCTTCACCTTTGCCGCGGTGCACTTGGTAGGCGTAACGCAGCAAGCCGAAGATGACAAAGGGCACGGTGTAAATCAGGCGTTCACCGTGCATGCCCTGCGCTTCGGGGCTGGTGGCAAACAAACTGTAGGTGATGATGGTGGCGGTCATGGTGACAGCCATGAAGCTGTCTAACAGCGCCGGCGGGTAATCCGCCAACACGGCACGCTGGCTGGCCAGGTCATGAAAGGTTTCGGCCTTGCGTTTGGAAAAGCCGAGAAACAGCGCCACAAACAAGCCCGTGAGCAGCAACCAGCGCGACGGTGCAATGCCCACCGCCAGCGTCCCCGCGAGCAGGCGAATCATGAAGCCGGAAGCGATGACGCCGACGTCGACCACCGGCACCCGTTTGAGCTTCAACGAATAAGCCACATTGAGCGCGATGTACAGCGCCAGCAGTGTCAGCAATACCTTGTTGCCTGCAGCAAGCCAGACGCCCGCGACCAGCAACGCCAGCCCCAAGATGGCGGCCTGCGGGAGCGTCACCTGCCCACTGGCAAGCGGGCGAAAACGCTTGCTTGGGTGCTCGGCATCGGCATGGCGATCGAGCCAGTCGTTGACGATATAGACCATGCTGGACACGCAGCAAAACGCCGCGAAGGCGACAAGGACGTGATGGATGAGCGCAGGGTTGCGCCAGTTTTCACTGAACAACAGGCCGGCAAAAACAAAAACGTTTTTGAGCCACTGGTGCGGGCGCATTAACTTGAAAAGGCCGAGCATGGGCAACATAGATGATGGGCGGACAGATGAGATTTTAAAGAGCATAACTGACGGGCACTTGTGACTGCTGCGTGCGGTATAAGACCAGATTCCAAAAAAATATCAACTCGGGACATGCCCACATGATTGACCACCTCGACCACTTGGTGCTGACCACCAACAACGAACCCGCTTGCTTGGACTTTTACACGCGGGTGCTGGGCATGACGCTGGAGAGCTTCGTCGGCGGCACACCGCCCGTGACGCGCCAAGCCTTCAAGTTTGGGCAGCAAAAAATCAACCTGCACGTCAAAGGCGCGGAGTTTGAGCCGAAGGCGCACTTGCCGGTACCTGGCGCGCTGGACTTGTGTTTTATCGCCAGCGTGCCGCTGCAGCAGGTCATCGACAAACTGCAGCGCGACAGCTGGCCGATCATCGAAGGACCAGTCTTGCGCACGGGTGCCACCGGCAAAATCCGTTCTGTGTATATGCGCGACCCGGATCTGAACCTGATTGAGATTTCCGAACGCGTTTAGCGGAACAAGCAGCCTAAACATAGCAGTGGCATTGCAGACTGACGGAAAATGCTGTTTGCAACAGGAAAAGAAATCAATGGCCGATATTCATATTGAACGCGAACACCGCATGGACCTAACCGATGCGCGCAAGATTGCCGCACGATGGGTCCAGCAAGCCGAAGAAAAGTTCGACATGCGCTGCACTTATGTCGATGGTTTAGAGAGCGATCAAGTCAGCTTCACGCGCTCAGGCGTGAGCGGTACGCTGACCGTCAGCCCAGAGAAGTTTGAAATTGATGCGCGCTTGGGCTTTTTGCTGGGCGCCTTCAAAGACCGCATTGAAAGCGAGATTCAAAAAAATCTCGACACGCTGCTGGCCCAACCGTTCGAGGCAGCGCTCTCAAGCGGTGACAAAACGCTGTGAAGCAATCTCCAGCAGGCCGTCAAAAATAAGGCTGTCGACCAGCTCAAAATGCCCGGTCATGCTGGGCGCCATTTTCCAACCGGCGCCGCCGGTCATCATGCAAACAGGCGCTTCGCCGCAATGCCGAGTCAAGTTCTCAACCATGCGCTGCACAGCACCCGCAATGGCGAAGGTGCCGCCACTGGTGAGCGCATCGCTGGTGTTGGTTGGGAAATCAATGACGTCTCCGGTGGGCACATGCAGACCGGCGGTGCCAGACTCCAGCGCCCGCAACATGATGCCGTGGCCGGGCAAGATAATGCCGCCCAAAAAATTGCCTTGACCATCGAGTGCTTCGACCGTGACGGCGGTGCCGACCATGACCACGACGCAAGGCTTTTGCAGGCCGCGCGCCAGCAGGCGGTGGCGCGCGCCAATCATCGCCACCCACCGGTCAGCGCCTAACCGAGCTGGGTGCTCGTAACCGTTGTTGACGCCGCATTCTTGCGTGGTTGACACCACCCAACGCGGCACGGCATCCCAGTGCTCCATCTGTTCCGCCACGCGGCCTTTGATGGCGTCCCCCGCCACGATGCAACCCAAAATACAGTCCGGCGGCGGCAAGTCCTTGAACTCTTGCTCAGCGAGTTTGTCGATGTTTTCTAAAAACACAGCGCCGTGCGCCAACAACCGAGCCCCCCTCATGGGGGCTTCGTAATAAGCCCATTTCAGGCGGGTGTTCCCTACGTCAAGCGCTAAAAAAGTCATTGGGCTGAATTATGAACACTTTCAATTCTGCCGCCACGGCAAACCCCGTTGACGCCAACCCGCCAACAAACCGCGGTGGCCGTCGGCGTTGGCATCACCCTCAAAGCCTTCGAGAATGTTGTAAGCCTCCAGTCCCAACTCGGTCGCGCGTTTGGCGGCGGCGATGGAGCGAACACCGCTGCGACACAGCAAGACTGCTTTGTGTCCGGCCGGCACGGCCGCTTTAATAACCTCGTCAAAGCTCGGGTTCATGGCCATGCCCGGCCACTGTTTCCAGGCCAGCGGTACGGCACTGGGCACACAACCGACCCACTCGCGCTCGGCATCGCTGCGCACATCGACCAAAACGGCTTCGCCAGACTGGACCCAGCGCCAGGCAAGTTCGGGCGAGACGTCGCCAGCGTAGCCAGCAGCCGGAGTGACAGATGAAGTGTTTCGAAGGTTCATAGCGACGTATTTTGCCGAATCGATGAGCGCACAACAGCTTTGCCCAAAATAAAGCTAATCGACTCCCATTTATCGGTGAAAACCCTCTTTGTTATTACTTTTTATCAGGCGAACATCTGTAAATAGTAAATAAATAACTATTTTTAACTGGAGAACATTCAATGACTGAACACAAAAGCCCTCGCCGTCGCGGCCTTCTCAAAGGTGCGGCCATCGCAGCCGGTGCAGGGGCCATGGCGGCCCCGATGCTGGCCACCGCACAAACATCCACCACTCTGCGCTTTCAAAGCACTTGGCCAGCCAAAGACATCTTCCATGAGTACGCCACCGACTTCGCCAAAAAAGTCAACGACATGGCCAGTGGAAAACTTAAAATCGAAGTGTTGCCAGCCGGTGCCGTGGTGCCAGCATTTCAGCTACTGGACGCCGTCAGCAAAGGTACGCTCGACGGCGGCCATGGCGTGGTCGCCTATTGGTATGGCAAGAACACGGCATTGGCCTTGTGGGGTTCGGGTCCGGCATTTGGCATGGATGCCAACATGGTGCTGGCGTGGCACAACTACGGCGGTGGCAAGGCCCTGGTCGACGAAATCTACAAGAGCTTGAACCTTGACGTGGCGTCCTACCTCTACGGCCCCATGCCAACACAGCCACTCGGCTGGTTCAAGAAACCAGTGGCCCGAGTCGAAGACATGAAAGGACTGAAGTTCCGTACCGTGGGCCTGGCGGTCGACATCTTCACTGAGTTGGGGACGGCGGTGAACCCGCTGCCGGGTGGCGAGATTGTGCCTGCACTGGACCGTGGCCTGATTGACGCGGCAGAGTTCAACAATGCCTCCAGTGACCGAGTTCTGGGCTTCCCTGACGTCGCCAAAAACTGTATGTTGCAGAGCTTCCACCAAAGTGGTGAGCAGTTCGAAATTTTATTCAACCGAACCAAGCTTGCAGGCTTGCCAACTGAACTGAAATCGATCATTGACTACGCGGTGCAAGCAGCCAGCGCCGACATGAGCTGGAAAGCCATTCAACGCAATTCAGAAGACTACATTGCGCTGAAAAAACAGGGCGTCAATTTCTACAAAACGCCTGACGCCGTGCTGCGTGCACAGCTGGCTGCATGGGACAAAACGATTGCTAAAAAATCAGCAGAAAACCCCATGTTTAAAAAGGTTCTGGCCTCGCAAAAAGCCTTTGCAGAGCGTGCGGGCCAGTGGCAAAACGATTACTCCGTCGATTTCAAAATGGCTTTCAACCATTACTTTGGCAGAAACGCCAAGAAAGCCTGATGGAGTCTTTGAATTCCAAGTGAATCCGAACTGAATCCAAAGGGGGCATCCATCCGGTGCCCCCTTGTTTTTGTGTGGACCAATAGCGCGCTATGTCAGGAGCTTCAATGCAGTCATTTATGTTAGGTGTGGACCGATTTTCCACGTGGATTGGCAAGGCCTTTGCTTGGAGCGTGGTGGCGCTGACACTGTTGATTGCATGGGAGGTTTTTTCTCGCTATGTGCTGAACCGCCCGCACGCCTGGGTGCTTGACGCCCAGATCATGCTGTATGGCACCCTCTTCATGACCGCTGGGGCCTACACCTTGAGCAAGAACGGCCACGTTCGAGGTGACGTGCTGTACGGCTTTCTGCAGCCCCGCACGCAAGCGGTGATTGACCTGACCCTGTACCTGGTGTTTTTTCTGCCGGGCGTGCTGGCGCTGACGTGGGCCGGCTGGATTTACTTCAACGAATCGCTGGCCATCAATGAGCAGACTTTTTCTGCTGACCAGCTGCCGCTGTACCCCTTCAAGTTCATCATCCCGCTGTCTGGCGCCCTGCTGCTACTGCAAGGCGTGGTGGAAATCATCCGCTGCATTCTGTGTCTCAAAACAGGGATCTGGGCGCCGCGCGACGGCGATGTGGAGGAAGTCGATGTAGAAAAACTCAAGGCCATGGTGCACGTTAAAGACGAAGACATGGTAGCCCTTGAGCGAGATCTAGCCCTTCAAGGAGAGCGCAAATGAAGATCCGCAGAGAACTCTGGTTTGGTTTGGTCTTTATGTCGCTGGTGGTCGCTGGTGCGATTTACATGTTGCTCAGCGTTGAAACCATCACCAACGGCCACTTGGGCCTGCTGATGTTGTCACTGGTCGTGACGGCCATCATGCTGGGCTTCCCAACGGCGTTCACGCTGATGGGCATGGGCATGATTTTTTCTTGGATGGCCTATGACCAAAACACCATCCAGACGTTGGATTTGATGGTGCAGTCTGCCTACAAGACCATGGCCAGCGATGTGCTGATCGCCATTCCCTTGTTTGTCTTCATGGGCTATTTGGTCGAGCGCGCCAACCTGATTGAAAAGCTGTTTTCAAGCTTGCACCTAGCGATGGCCCGTATTCCAGGCTCACTGGCGGTGGCCACCTTGGCGACCTGCGCCATTTTTGCAACCGCCACCGGCATCGTCGGTGCTGTGGTCACCTTGATGGGCTTGCTGGCCTTGCCGCAAATGTTGCGCGCCGGCTACAGCGTGCCGCTGGCGGCCGGCGCCATCACGGCGGGCGGTTGCCTAGGGATTTTGATCCCCCCTTCCGTGCTGCTGATTGTCTATGGCGCCACCGCGGGCGTCTCGGTGGTGCAGCTGTACGCAGGTGCCTTTTTCCCCGGCCTGATGCTGACCGGCTTGTATATTTTGTACATTATTTTGGTGGCCAAACTCAAGCCGGCTTGGGCACCACCTTTGTCAGCCGCAGACCGCGTGGTGACGCTGCCGCCGCTGACACAAAAGCTGACCACCGACACCAGCGTCTACGCCTTCACGCGTCTGGTGGGTGCACTCAAAGGCCGCCGCAATGCCGAGGTCCCGCTGAGTCATATTTTGCGGCAGCTCAGCATCGTGGTTTTGCCAGGCCTGATTTTCTTGCTGATTGCCGTGAGCAGTTTCAAGGCGGCGACCACAGTGGACGCCATTCCGGTTTATGACATTCAGCCGATAGGTTCGTACAGTGAGCCAGTCACCAGAGAAGACAGCGGCGGCTTGCAATCGCCGCCACTCAATGGCGACGAGCTGCAAGTCCCGCTGTCTTCAGGCGTGCAAGAGCCGCCTGGCGCAGAGCCATCGATTCCGTCATCACTCGCTGCCAGCATGGCCAGCGAAGAGCCGGCGACACCAGCCGAGCCCGAAACCGCGACGACCCGCGACGCACCGACTTGGTGGTGGGTTTGCTTTGCTATTTTGGGTGCGCTGGTGACGCTGTTTTATCTGTTCTTGAGCTTTGCGCGGCTTGAGATCTTCAAGATGCTCTTGTCCTCGTTTTTTCCGCTGATGGTGCTGATCATCTCCGTGCTGGGCTCCATCGTCATGGGGCTGGCAACGCCAACGGAAGCGGCCGCCATGGGCGCACTGGGCGGCTTTGTGCTGGCCGCAGCCTACAGGCGGCTGACCCTGCGGGTCTTGCAAGAAGCGGTGTTTTTGACCGCCAAAACCTCAGCCATGGTGTGCTGGCTGTTCGTTGGGTCGGCCATTTTCTCAGCCGCGTTTGCGCTGCTTGGTGGCCAGAATCTGGTGGAAGAATGGGTTCTCAGCATGGACCTCAGCACGACCCAATTTTTGATCATGAGTCAGGTGGTGATTTTCCTGCTGGGCTGGCCACTGGAGTGGACTGAGATCATCGTGATTTTCATGCCCATCTTCATCCCGCTGCTGGACAACTTTGGGGTCGACCCGCTGTTCTTTGGCTTGCTGGTGGCGCTGAATTTGCAAACAGCTTTCTTGAGCCCGCCAGTGGCCATGGCCGCCTTCTACCTAAAAGGGGTGGCCCCGAAACATGTGACCTTGAACCAGATTTTCTTGGGCATGCTGCCGTTCATGGGCATCCAGATTCTGGCCATCATCATGCTGTACCAGTTCCCAGCCATTGGCATGTGGTTACCAGAACTGCTTTACAAATAAGCTGGGATCACGACCATTCAAAGCGACCCCTAAGGGGTCGCTTTTTTTTGCCCACGAGTAGCGTGCGCCGACGACTTTTCTGACTGAATTCTGACAAATCACTTGACAAACATTTGCTTAAAGTCAATTTATCGCCAAATAAATGAACTTGCCACATGCCTCTTAGTGAAAACCCTCTGTTCAGGCGATTCAATTCCGGAGAAAGATAGCCCGCTAACGTTTTATTACAACTGGAGATCGACATGACTGACAACAAAACCCCGCGCCGCCGCGGTCTTCTCAAGGGCGCTGCCATTGCAGCGGGCGCGATGAGCGCACCAATGATCGCCAACGCCCAAGCGGGCCCGATCTCCATGCGCTGGCAGAGCACTTGGCCAGCCAAAGACATCTTCCATGAATACGCTTTGGATTACTCCAAAAAAGTCAATGACATGACCGGTGGCGACTTGAAAATTGAGGTGCTGCCCGCTGGCGCCGTGGTGCCAGCCTTCGGTTTGTTCGAAGCGGTTTCAAAAGGCACATTGGATGGCGGTCACGGCGTGCTGGGTTACCACTACGGTAAACAAAATGCACTGGCCTTGTGGAACTCAGGCCCAGCATTCGGCATGGATGCCAACATGGTTTTGGCTTGGCACAAGTATGGCGGCGGTGCAGATTTGCTGGCCAAACTGTATGCCTCCATTGGCGGTAATGTGCAGTCGTTCCTTTACGGCCCGATGTCGACCCAACCGCTGGGCTGGTTCAAAAAGCCGATCACCAAGTCGAGCGATTTCAAGGGTCTAAAGTTCCGCACCAATGGCTTGGCCATTGACTTGTTCACTGCTATGGGTGCGGCCGTGAATGCGCTGCCAGGCGGCGAGATTGTGCCAGCGATGGACCGCGGCCTGCTTGACGGCGCCGAGTTCAACAACGCCACGTCTGACCGTATTTTGGGCTTCCCGGACGTCTCCAAAGTCTGCATGCTGCAAAGCTATCACCAGAGCGCAGAAACCTTCGAGATCATGTTCAACAAGAACAAGTACGACGCACTGCCAGCCAAGATGAAATCTATCATCGCGATCGCGACAGAAGCAGCATCGGCCGACATGTCTTGGAAAGCCATTGACCGTTACTCCAAAGACTACATCGAGCTCCAAACCAAAGACAAGGTCAAGTTCTACAAAACGCCTGACACTATTCTGCAAGAACAGCTCAAATTGTGGGACAACATTCTCGTCAAAAAATCTGCCGAAAATCCACTCTTCAAAGAAATTGTGGCCTCGCAGAAAGCTTTTGCAGAACGCGCCGTGAAGTGGGATCAAGACACCAACATCAGCCGCCGTATGGCTGTGAACCATTTCTTCGGAGCCAAAGCAGCACCGAAAAAAGCTTAAGCGTTAACTGCTCCCACATCAGCCATCCGGACAAAATTCGGATGGCTGATTTTTTTACGTAAGCACCAAAATGCAAAAAATTCTCATTTCTATCGACAAGCTCAGCACTTATGTAGGTCAGTTTTTTGCATGGCTCATCGTCGCCCTCACCTTCATGATCACCTGGGAAGTTTTTTCCCGCTACGTTTTGGACAACCCGCACCCTTGGGCCTTTGACGCGATGAGCATGATGTACGGCAGCTTGTTCATGATGGCGGGCGCTTACACGCTGTCCAAAAATGGCCACGTCCGCGGTGACGTGCTGTATGGCTTTTTCCCGCCACGCCTGCAAGCCGGCTTGGATCTGGCACTGTACTTACTGTTCTTTATTCCAGGCGTGTTCGCGCTGGCTTGGGCTGGCTACAACTACGCTGCAGATTCCTGGGCCATCAACGAACACTCCAACATCACGGCCAATGGGCCGCCGGTGTACCCCTTCAAAACCATCATTCCCATTGCCGGCGCATTTTTGTTGCTGCAAGGTCTGGTTGAAATCGTTCGCTGCATCGTCTGCTTACAGCAAGGCGTGTGGCCGTCCCGCGGCGAGGACGTTGAAGAAGTCGATGTCGAAAAACTCAAAGAAATGGTGAACGTGAAAGACGAAGACATTGCCAAATTGGACGCATTTGTCGTCACGCCTAAGGAGAATAGCAAGTGAGAAAAGAAGTTTGGTTTGGGCTGACCATCATGGCTGCGGTCGTGTTGGCCGCCTTTGTATTGTTGCCAGCACCGTCCATGATGACCAACGGTCATTTGGGGCTGTTGATGCTAGCTCTGGTGGTAGTCGCCATCATGCTGGGTTTTCCGACGGCCTTTACCCTGATGGGCATGGGCATGGTGTTCGCGTGGATTGCCTACAAGAGTTCCAACCCCGACCTGGCGGTTCAACAAACGCTGGACTTGATGGTGCAGCGCACGTACTCGGTCATGTCGAACGACGTGCTGATATCGATCCCGCTGTTCGTCTTCATGGGTTACCTGATTGAACGCGCTAACCTGATCGAAAAGCTTTTCAAGAGCATGCACCTAGCCACGGCCCGCGTGCCAGGCTCACTGGCCGTAGCGACCATCGTCACCTGTGCTATTTTCGCGACAGCCACGGGCATCGTCGGCGCGGTGGTGACCTTGATGGGCTTGCTGGCCCTGCCCGCCATGCTACGCGCCGGTTACAGCGTTCAGCTGTCTGCTGGCGCCATCACAGCGGGTGGCTGTTTGGGTATTTTGATTCCGCCGTCAGTCATGTTGATTGTTTATGGCGCCACCGCTGGCGTGTCGGTGGTCAAGCTCTATGCCGGTGCCTTTTTCCCCGGTATCATGCTCGCGACTTTGTACATTCTGTATGTCATCGTCTTGGCCAAGTTCAAGCCACATCTGGCGCCGCCGATGTCAGCCGAAGACCGGATTGTGCCCTTGCCGCCTTTCGCTGAAATCGTATCGACCAGCATCAGCAACAAGGTCTTGCCAGGTCTGATCGGTGCCATCAAAGGCAAGCGCAACGCCGCCGTTCCGATGCAGGACCTGCTCAAGCATTTGGGCATCGCCATCCTGCCTGCTTTGGCCGTGGCGGTCATCATGGGCGCCATCTTTCTGAAGGTGACAGCACCCGCCCCACTGGTCGATGCGGAGGGAGTCGTCGCGATGGGCGGCGGTTTCACAGAAAGCATTGAAGAAGAGACCGCGAGTGTTGGTGGCCTGCAGGAACCTGTAGAAATCGGCGGTCTGCAAGCCCTGCCGAGCGAGGCTGCTGCGCCTGAAGCTGTCGCCAAGGCCCCCGCTGAGGTGGTCGCCCCAAGCGCACCGGCGGTCGCTGCGGCTCCCGTGACCGCGCAGGAGCGAATAGCTGCGCCAGCGAGTTTCTGGATCGGGCTGGCCAGTTGCGCGGTGGCGCTAGCGCTGTTTTATGCGTACTTCAGCTTTGCCCGCTTGGAAATCTTCAAGATGCTGCTGGGCTCGTTCTTCCCGCTGGCGGTGATGATTCTGGCGGTGCTGGGCACCATTGTCTTTGGTTTGGCCACGCCAACTGAAGCGGCGGCCATGGGGTCGATGGGTGGCTTGGTGTTGGCGGCGGCTTACCGCAAGCTCAACATGAACGTGTTGCGTGAGTCGGTTTTCTTGACCGCCAAAACCAGCGCCATGGTCTGCTGGCTATTCGTCGGCTCGAGCATCTTCTCGGCCGCTTTTGCCTTGTTGGGCGGCCAAGAGCTGATCAACACCTGGGTGCTGTCGCTGGACATGACGCCGGTGCAGTTCATGATTCTGGCTCAAGTGGTGATTTTCCTGTTGGGCTGGCCGCTGGAATGGACTGAGATCATCGTGATTTTCATGCCGATTTTCATTCCCTTGCTGCCGCACTTTGGCATTGACCCGCTGTTCTTTGGCTTGTTGGTGGCGCTGAATCTGCAGACCGCTTTCCTGAGCCCACCCGTGGCGATGGCTGCGTTTTACCTGAAAGGTGTGAGCCCGCCGCACGTGACGCTGAACCAGATTTTTGCTGGCATGATGCCTTTCATGGCGATCCAGGTGCTGGCCATCGTGCTGCTGTATCAGTTCCCGGCCATCGGTCTCTGGCTGCCAGAACTACTGTACAAATAAAGTCATTGCTTCGTGCTGATTGGAAAGGGCGCGCGAGCGCCCTTTTTCATGCAGAAACGGTAAGATTGACGTTAACGTCAACGTCAAGTTAAAAGCCAGAAGGCACACCCGATTTTTGCGAAAGATATCCATGACCGATTTGTACGCAGACTACCAAGCCCTTGCCAACTATCGCCCGACCCACAAGGTGCGCTTTGTCACCGCAGCATCGCTGTTTGACGGGCATGACGCGGCCATCAACATCATGCGGCGCATCTTGCAAGGCATGGGTGCCGAGGTGATCCACTTGGGCCACAACCGCAGCGTCGACGAAGTCGTCACCGCAGCCCTGCAAGAAGACGCGCAAGGCATCGCCATCAGCTCTTACCAAGGCGGCCACGTTGAGTACTTCAAGTACATGGTGGATTTACTCAAGAGCCGGGGCGGCGAGCACATTCAGGTCTTTGGCGGCGGCGGTGGCGTCATCGTGCCGCCCGAAATCCGCGAGCTCCATGCCTACGGCGTGACGCATATTTTCAGCCCGGAAGACGGCCAAAGAATGGGCCTCGCCGGCATGATCGGCGAGATGGTCATGCGCTGCGACAAAGACCTCACCAGCTTTGCACCCAAAGAATTCAAAGCCATCCAAGGCCACGGCGAAATGAACTGGCGCGCGCTGGCTCAGCTCATCACGGCGCTGGAAAACGACCAAGCCAATGCCTCTTTGGTCAATGAAATTCGGCAGCAAGCCGCCACCTGCCAAGTGCCGGTGCTGGGCATCACCGGCACGGGCGGTGCTGGCAAGTCGTCCCTCACAGATGAGTTGATCCGTCGCCTGCGGCTGGACCAAGGCGACAGCCTGCGCATCGCCGTCATCAGCATTGACCCGAGTCGGCGTAAAAGCGGCGGCGCCTTGCTGGGCGACCGGATTCGCATGAATGCCATCAGCCCTTGGAAAACCAATGCACTCAGCAAGGACTCAGGCCAACGCGTCTTCATGCGCAGCTTGGCCACGCGTGATTTCGGCTCGGAAATCAGCAAGGCCTTGCCCGATGTGATCGCCGCTTGCAAGGTCGCTGGTTTCGATGTCATCGTGGTGGAGACCTCGGGCATCGGCCAGGGGGACGCGGCCATCGTCCCGCATGTGAACGTGCCGATGTACGTGATGACGCCAGAGTTTGGCGCGGCCAGCCAGCTAGAAAAAATCGACATGCTGGACTTTGCCGAGTTCATCGCCATCAACAAGTTTGACCGCAAAGGCTCGCTAGACGCACTGCGCGATGTTGCCAAGCAAGTGCAGCGCAACAAAGAAGCCTGGACCACACCGACCGAGCAGATGCCGGTCTTTGGCACCATGGCCGCGCGCTTCAATGACGACGGCGTGACGGCGTTGTACCAAGCCCTCAAACCGCGTTTGCAGTCTCTGGGCTTGACGTTGAAGGACGGGATTTTGCCCCACGTGTTGGTGCGCCACAGCACCAACCAAACACCGGTGGTGCCAGCGGCGCGCACCCGTTACTTGGCGGAAATCAGCGACACCGTGCGCGGCTATAAAAAACGCACGTTGGCGCAAGCACAACTGGCGCGTGAAGTGCAGCAACTCCAAGCTGCCGCCGCTATGCTGAAAATCGACAAGCCCGGGCGCGCGCCAGCAGCCGAAGCAGCACTCGACTTGGCGGGTCACCGCAAAGCGCGCATGGACGCCGATGCGCGGCATCTGCTGGGCCAATGGCCAGACATGCAAGCCGCCTACGCCGGCGACGAGTACGTGGTGAAAATCCGCGACAAAGAAATCCGCACGGCACTCACCACCAAAACACTAAGCGGCACGACCATCCGCAAAGTCACGTTGCCAAAGTACGAAGACCACGGCGAAATTTTGAAGTGGCTGATGCTCGACAACGTGCCCGGCAGCTACCCTTACACCGCCGGCACCTTCGCCTTCAAACGTGAAGGTGAAGACCCGACCCGCATGTTCGCCGGCGAAGGCGACGCCTTTCGGACCAACACCCGCTTCAAACTGCTCAGCGAAGGCATGCCGGCCAAGCGTCTGAGCACCGCTTTTGACTCGGTCACGCTCTACGGCAACGATCCCGATGTGCGGCCCGACATCTACGGCAAGGTCGGCAACTCGGGCGTCAGCATCGCCACGCTGGACGACATGAAAGTTCTCTACAGCGGCTTTGATTTGTGCAACCCCGCCACCAGCGTCAGCATGACCATCAACGGCCCGGCGCCCAGCATTTTGGCCATGTTCATGAACACCGCCATCGACCAGAACTTAGACAAATTCAAACTCGACAACGGCCGTGAGCCGACCGACACAGAGACAGCCAAAATCCGCGAATGGGTGCAAGAAAATGTGCGCGGCACAGTGCAAGCCGACATCTTGAAAGAAGACCAGGGGCAAAACACCTGCATCTTTTCAACTGAGTTTTCACTCAAAGTGATGGGTGACATCGCCGAGTATTTTGTGCACCACAAGGTACGCAATTTCTACAGCGTCTCGATCAGCGGTTATCACATTGCCGAGGCCGGCGCCAACCCGATCAGCCAGCTGGCTTTCACGCTCAGCAACGGTTTCACCTTTGTCGAAGCGTACTTGGCGCGCGGCATGCACATCGATGACTTTGCACCGAACCTGAGCTTCTTCTTCAGCAACGGCATGGACGCGGAATACACGGTGATGGGCCGCGTTGCGCGCCGCATCTGGGCCGTCGCCATGAAGGAAAAATACGGCGCCAACGAGCGCAGTCAAAAGCTGAAATACCACATTCAAACCAGTGGCCGCAGCCTGCACGCGCAAGAGATTCAGTTCAACGACATCCGCACCACGCTGCAAGCGCTGATCGCGATTTACGACAACTGCAACAGCCTGCATACCAACGCCTTTGACGAAGCCATCACCACGCCGACCCAGGAGTCGGTGCGTCGAGCCATGGCGATTCAGCTCATCATCAACCGCGAGTGGGGTTTGGCTAAAACCGAAAATCCGTCGCAAGGCGCCTTCATCATCGAAGAGCTGACGGAGTTGCTAGAAGAAGCCGTGCTGCTGGAGTTTGAACGCATCGCCGAACGCGGCGGCGTACTCGGAGCCATGGAAACCGGCTACCAGCGCGGCCGGATTCAAGACGAATCCATGCACTACGAAATGCTCAAACACACAGGAGAGCTACCCATCATCGGCGTCAACACCTTCCGTAATCCGCACGGTGACAAAGTGCAAGACAAGCTAGAACTGGCCCGCTCCACCGAAGCCGAAAAACAAAGCCAGTTGCAGCGCCTAGAAGCCTTTCACACCCTGCACGCCGACGCAGCACCAGCCATGCTCAAGCGCCTGCAACAAGCAGTGATTGAAAACAAGAATGTGTTTGACGTGCTGATGGACGCGGTTCGCGTCTGCTCGCTCGGGCAGATCACCAACGCGCTGTTTGAAGTCGGCGGGCAGTACCGGCGGAATATGTAATAGCCAACAACGCGCGCAAAAAAAATCGGCCCGGAGGCCGATCGAGTCAAAAAAGAGGATTAACCGCCTTTTTGCGGGCGCTTACCCGGATTTTTCTTGCTGCGCGTCCATGAGCCGCGCTCAAGACTGATTTTTTGGCCGTGACCGGCAGTGCGGGTCATGCCAGGTGCAAGAGTAGGTCTAGGTGCGCATCGGTCGGCTTCGACACGAATTTTTTTAGGCATGGAGGGCTCCGGTTAAAAATAGCTGAATGTCGGATTTTATGCCAAGGCGAGGCAACTACTGAAAAACCGGCGCCAAAGGCAAATTCAACAGCAGGTTTTGTGGCTTGAGACGAAGCTCGCGGGCCTCGCTCATCATCAAACCCAAGTAAACCGGCTTGCCCGCCACATCCGCGCGCATCTCTAGCGGATTGGCAAATTCGAGCTTGAACAGGCTGAGCAGGCGCTGCATCCGGTCGGACTCGACGGGACGGTCTTCGTACAAATCGTTGAGCAGTGACGTGGCATGCACGTCCAGCCCAAGGTGCCAGCGCCAAGCGTCGTCGTCGATTTTTTGCAAGGGCTTGATACGAACCGCCACGCCCAGAAAATGCTGCACCCATTTTTCAAGGACACGGGCTAAGGCCGTCAGGCCGGAGCGCGCGCGCGTCATGGTCAAGACCAAGCCATGGCTGAGGTCGTTGTTGACCTCGTGCGTCAGGTCAAGCAAGAAGTTGTAGCGCTCACCGGCACGCCAGTAATCGGCTGCGTTGGCGTCGGCCAGCACTTTAATTTGCACTTCTCGCATGGGCGCTTTGGCCTCGGCCAGCAAGCGACCGATATCGCCTAAGCCGCCGGTCTCATTGAGCATATCCAAGACGCCTAAATCGCCGGAAAGGATTTGTCCTTCTTCAATTGAGATGCGCTGCGGGCGAAACAACATTTCGGCGGCGCGCACTTCGTAGGCATCATTGGCGTCGTCCAGCACGTTGCGGACGATGGCTTGCGCCATCAGGTCAAGGAAAAGCGGCGGCACACCCATCACGCCGCGTCTGAAGAGGCCCAAATAACAAGCTTCCAGGGAGCCGGCGGCCAGCAACTCGTCCCGGAAATTCACATAGAGCGTGTAGCTTTCGCGGGCGTCGGGGTCTTTGATAGCCGCCAGTTCCACCAGCCCGACCTTGCGGCTCGGCGCGGCCTGCAGCGCAGCGTGCAGCTTGCATTCGTTGGGGCAGGATTCAGGCAACAAAGCCAGCTCTGGGCGTTCTAGGAAAAGACGCAGGTAGTCATCAGTCGGCACCAGCCAACCCCGCGCGTTGCGTTGGAGTTGTCCGAATCCGCTGGAAGGCCAAAAATTTTGCATGGGTGTGATCGTCGCACAAAGCCAAACCTCAAAGCGACCGCGTACGGCTGAGCTGAGTGTCAACAACTATTTTGACGGCACAAGTAGAAACACCTAAAGTTTCGCTCATCGGCCAACAGTAGACTCACTAGGCAAACTTAAAATCATTTAATTGAATTTATTTTTTTCAACTCAACATTCATCCATCCGGAGAAGCATGTGTCGGCCGAGTTCATCCTAGAAACCCAAGGACTGACCAAAGAATTCAAGGGATTCGTGGCGGTCAATCAGGTCGACCTGAAGGTTCAGCGCGGCCATATTCACGCCCTGATCGGCCCGAATGGTGCAGGCAAAACCACTTTCTTCAATCTGCTGACCAAGTTTTTAACGCCTACCCGTGGCCGCATTGTTTACAACGGTGTCGACATCACGGCTGAGAAGCCGGCGCAAACGGCTAGGCGCGGCATCGTCCGGTCGTTCCAGATTTCGGCGGTGTTTCCGCACATGACCGTGCTTGAGAACGTTCGCGCAGCACTGCAACGCAACTTGGGCACCTCGTTTCATTTTTGGAAGCCAGAGAGTTCGCTGTTTCATCTGCATGCGCGCGCTGAGCAACTGCTGGCAGAAGTCGATTTGCAAGACTTCGCCGATGAGCTCACCGTCAACCTGCCCTACGGTCGCAAACGCGCGCTGGAACTGGCCACCACGCTGGCGCTAGAGCCAGACCTCATGCTGCTCGACGAACCAACGCAAGGCATGGGTCATGAAGACGTCGACCGCGTCACCCAACTCATTAAAAAAGTCTCGATCGGTCGCACCATCCTGATGGTCGAACACAACATGAACGTGGTCTCGTCGATTGCCGACCGCATCACGGTGTTACAGCGCGGCGCCATCATTGCCGACGGGCCCTACGCCGACGTGTCGCAAAACCCCTTGGTGATTGAGGCCTACATGGGCACCGCCGACGCCGCCTTGGCGGGAGCCCACTGATGGCCAAAGAACTGCTGCGCATCGAAGACCTGCACGCTTGGTACGGCGAGTCGCACATCTTGCATGGTGTGAACCTCACGGTGAACGAGGGCGAGGTGGTGACCTTGCTAGGTCGCAACGGCGCGGGACGCACGACCACCCTGCGCGCGATTGTCGGTATGACGGGTGCACGCAAGGGTGCGGTCAAGATCAATGGCCAAGACGTGCTGAAGCTGGCACCCCACAAAGTGGCTGGCCTTGGCGTGGGATATTGCCCTGAAGAGCGCGGCATCTTCTCTAGCCTGACGGCGGAAGAAAACCTGATGCTGCCGCCCGTGATTGCGCCAGGTGGCATGAGTGTGGAAGAGATTTACACCATGTTCCCGAACCTGCAAGAACGCGCGTCCAGCCCGGGCACTCGGCTGTCAGGCGGTGAGCAGCAAATGCTGGCGGTCGCGCGGATTTTGCGCACCGGCGCGCGCTTGTTGTTGCTCGACGAAATCTCCGAAGGCTTGGCCCCGGTGATCGTGCAAAAACTCGCTGAGATGATTTTGACGCTCAAAGCTAAGGGCTACACCATCGTGCTGGTGGAGCAGAACTTTCGCTTTGCTGCACCGCTGGCTGACCGCTTTTATGTCATGGAGCACGGAACCATCGTCAAGCAGTTCGCCCAGGGAGAGCTGAAAGAAAACATGGGCATGTTGCAGGAATACTTGGGGGTCTGACCCCAATTTTTTTAATTTTTATTGTTTGTTCTTTACTTTCACCATCAGGAGTCCCCATGAAAATCAAAACTCTCGTTGCCGCTTTGGCCAGTGGCTTTATCGGCTTTGCTGGCATCGCCTCGGCACAACCTACCACCGGGCCGGTGAAGATTGGCTTCATCACGGACATGTCCAGCCTCTACGCCGACATTGACGGCCCAGCTGGGGCGGAAATGATTCGCTGGGCAGCGCAAGACTTTGGGGGCAAGGTGCTGAATCGTCCGATTGAAGTGCTGGTGGCCGACCACCAAAACAAAGCCGACGTGGCCAGTTCCAAAGCACGCGAATGGATCGACAACGACGGACTGTCGATGTTGATCGGCGGCACCAGTTCGGGCACGGCGATTGCTATGTCCAAAGTGACGACGGCCAAGAAGCGCCCCTTCATCGCCATTGGTGCGGGCTCGGCCCGCTTGACGAATGAAGACTGCAGCCCTTACTCGGTTCACTACGCCTACGACACCGTGGCGCTGGCCAAAGTCGCCGGCAGTGCGCTGGTCAAGGCCGGCAACAAAAACTGGTTTTTCCTGACCGCCGACTATGCCTTTGGCTATTCGCTGGAAGGCGATGCAGCGGCCGTGGTCAAGGCCAACGGCGGCACGGTGGCCGGGACGGTTCGTCACCCACTCAATGCCTCTGATTTCTCATCGTTCATGCTGCAAGCGCAGTCCTCGAAAGCACAAATTTTGGCCTTGGCCAATGCAGGCGGTGACTTCACCAACGCCATGAAAGCCGCCAAAGAATTCGGCATCACCAAATCCATGAAGGTCGCCGGCTTGTTGGTGTTCATCAACGACGTGCACAGCTTGGGCTTGGCCAACACCGAAGGCTTGCAATTAGCCGACAGCTGGTATTGGAACCAGGACGACGCCTCGCGCAAGTTTGCCCAGCGCTTTTTTGCCAAGTACCAACGCATGCCATCGAGCCTGCAAGCAGCTGACTACTCGGCTGCAGCGAATTACCTGAAAGCCGTTCAGACCGCAGGCACCACAGACGCAGACAAGGTCATGGCCACGCTCAAAAGCATGCAATTCAATGACTTTTATACCAAAGGCAAAATCCGGGCCGACGGCCGCATGATCCACGACATGTACCTGTTCCAGGTCAAGGGCTCGAAAGAGTCAACCACCCCATGGGACTACTACAAGACCATCGCCAAAGTGCCGGGCGAGCAAGCCTTCACCACGGTGGCTGAGTCGAAGTGCTCGTTGCTGAAAAAATAAGCAGGCCGACCACTTTCGTCATTGCGAGCGTAGCGCGGCAATCCATCGTCGCGGTACGCCAACATGGATCGCCACGGCCTACGGCCTCGCGATGACGGAGCTAAGGCCTAGCAATGACGGATTTTTATCGCATTGACAGGTATGAACTGACAGGTTTTCATGGAAATTTTCGGCATCCCTCATCAGGCGTTTCTGGGCCAGCTCTTGCTGGGCTTGGTCAACGGCGCTTTTTACGCCATGCTCAGCTTGGGCTTGGCGGTGATTTTTGGACTGCTGGGCATCGTCAATTTTGCACACGGTGCGCTGTACATGCTGGGCGCTTTTGCGGCTTGGATTTTGTTCGACCAGTTCGGCCTGAACTACTGGTATGCGCTGGTCTTGGCGCCCCTCATCGTCGGTGCTATCGGCGTGGTGATCGAGCGGCTGTTCCTGAAGCATCTCTACAAACTCGACCCGCTTTACGGCTTGCTGCTGACCTTTGGCTTGGCGCTGATTCTCGAGGGCGTTTTCCGTGAGCTGTACGGCGTGTCTGGCCAAAACTACAGAGTGCCGGAGCTACTCTCCGGCGCCACCGACCTCGGCTTCATGGTGCTGCCCAATTACCGCGCATGGGTGGTGCTGGTGTCGCTGGTAGTGTGCCTGGGTACTTGGTATTTGATCGAACGCACGCGGCTTGGCGCTTACTTGCGCGCCGGCACTGAAAACGCGCCGCTGGTGCAAGCCTTTGGTATCAATGTGCCGCTGATGGTCATGCTGACCTATGGCGCTGGCGCCGGCCTGGCGGGTCTGGCAGGGGTGTTGGCCGCGCCCATCATTCAGGTGAGCCCGCTGATGGGCTCGAACCTCATCATCGTGGTGTTTGCAGTGGTGGTGATCGGCGGCATGGGCTCTATCTTGGGCTCGGTGTTAACAGGGCTCGGGCTGGGCTTGATTGAAGGCATGACCCGTGTCTTTTACCCAGAAGCTTCCAGCATTGTGGTCTTCGTCATCATGGTGCTGGTGCTGATGGTGCGACCGGCCGGACTGTTCGGAAAAGAGAATTGATGATGCACGCTAAAACGCTCACGCGTATCACTTATTTGGTGCTGCTAGCACTGCTGCTGACCGCACCAATGCTGGGGCTGTACCCGGTGTTTGTGATGAAGCTGCTGTGCTTTGCACTGTTTGCGTGCGCCTTTAATTTGCTGCTGGGTTTCACTGGACTGCTGTCTTTTGGCCATGCCGCGTTTTTTGGCTCGGCCGCGTATGTCACCGGATGGTTCGTCAAGTCGCAGGGCTGGACGCCTGAGATGGCCATTTTGGCTGGCGGCGTGTCGGCAGGGCTGATAGGGCTGGTGGTCGGCATGGTGGCCATTCGGCGTCAGGGTATTTACTTCGCCATGATCACGCTGGCGATTGCGCAGATGATTTACTTCGTCTGCCTGCAAGCGTCTTTCACCGGCGGCGAAGACGGCTTGCAAGGCGTGCCGCGCGGCAACTTGTTTGGCCTGATTTCGCTCAAGTCCGACACCACCATGTATTACTTCGTGGCGGCTGTTTTTGTCATCGCTTTTTTACTGATCTCGCGCGTGGTCAACTCGCCCTTTGGCCAGGTGCTGAAGATGATTCGCGAAAACGAGCCACGGGCTGTTTCGTTGGGCTACCAAGTCGACCGCTATAAGCTGCTGGCTTTTGTGTTGTCTGCGGCCTTGGCCGGTGTGGCCGGTTCGCTCAAAACCATCGTCATGGGTTTTGCCACGCTGACCGATGTGCATTGGTCGATGTCGGGCGAGGTGATCTTGATGACGCTGCTCGGCGGTGTCGGTACCTTCTTCGGTCCGGCCTTTGGCGCGGGTATCGTGATTGCGCTGCAGAACCTGCTAGCCGACAAGGTTGGCTCTTGGGTCACCGTCATCATCGGTGTGATCTTTGTGCTGTGCGTGCTGACCTTTCGCAAAGGCGTGGTAGGCGAACTGCAAGCCTTCCGCGAGCGTCGCCGCCGCGCTGCGCTTTAAAACACTAAGTCAATCACCAGGGCAGTGTCTGCCCTTGGTAGTCCACCAAGGCACCCGTCTGCGAGTGGGTGAGGCTGGTCAGCACCGCCAGCAAGTCGCTCGCGGCCTCGGCAGCGGGTCGTACTTTGAGGCCGTTCTTGGCAAAGGGCTGCGACAAAGCGGTGTCAACCGTACCCGGGTGCAGCGCCACGCAAATAGCCTGTGAGTTGCGCCGTGCCAGTTCGATAGACGCCGTCTTGACCAGCTGGTTCAGCGCCGCCTTGGAGGCGCGATAGCCGTACCAGCCGCCCAGCGCGTTGTCGCCGATGCTGCCGACCTTGGCCGACACAAAGCCCGCCACGCAGCGCCCTTGCTTGGGCAACAGCGGCAAAAAATACTTCATCACCAGCGCCGGGCCGATGGTGTTGATGCGAAACACATGGCTTAAATAGTCGGCATCCAGATGCGACCAGCTGCGTTCCGGTTGACCCTGCTCACCATGCAAAAACCCGCTGGCCACCACCAACAAGCGCAAGTCGGCGTGTTGTGCTGCGCATTGCTCGGCTACCCAGCCGGCAGCTGTGCGCAGGCTGGCTTCGTCGGCGTAGTCGAGGGCGGGTTGGGAGTTGCGGCCTAGGGCCAAGACTTGATACTCAGCATCGGCGGACAGCTGCTGCACCAAGGCCGCACCCAAGCCGCCACCAGCGCCAATCACCAAGGCCAAGCATGGTCGGGGGGACGTTGACGTCACGCCAAGGATTCGTCGTCAAGCAAACGCACCCTGACGCTCTTGCCCTTGACCTTGCCCACCGTCAGTTTTTGCAGGGCTTCGTTGGCGATGCTGCGGTCCAGCGCCACATAGGTTGAGAACTCGTTGACATTGATCTTGCCGACTTGCTCGCGCGTGAAACCGGCGTCGCCGGTGAGCGCGCCCAGCACGTCACCGGCGCGAATTTTTTCCTTGCGGCCACCGACAATTTGCAACGTCACCATGGGCGGCACCAGCGGCTCATGGCTGGCCGGCGTGAGTTCCTCCAACTTGTGCCACTCGGATTCGGCCTTTTGCAGCTGCTCGATCTTGCCGACCGACCCCATCTCGTTCATGCTGGCCAGGCTGATGGCCCAGCCTTCTTCGTCGGCACGACCGGTCCGCCCGATACGGTGAATATGCACCTCAGCGTCTGGCGTCACGTCGACATTGATGACCATCTCAAGCTGCGAAATGTCGAGCCCACGCGCGGCCACATCCGTCGCCACCAGCACCGAACAACTGCGGTTTGAAAACTGCACCAGCACTTGGTCACGTTCACGCTGCTCCAGCTCGCCGTAGAGCGCCAACGCACTGAAACCTTGCGCCTTCAAGACCTGGACCAGCTCACGGCACTGCACCTTGGTGTTGCAAAAAGCCAGCGTGCTGGCCGGCCGGTAGTGGTTGAGCACGGCAGACACCGCGTGCAGGCGCTCACTTTCGCGCACCTGGTACCAACGCTGGCGGATCTTGTTGCTGTCGTGTTGCGCCGCGACGGTGACGGTTTGCGGTTGCCGCATGAACTGCTGGCTGATCTTGGCAATGCCTTCGGGGTAGGTCGCAGAAAACAGCAGCGTCTGGCGCTCAGCCGGGCACTGGCGGGCCACCACCGCGATGTCGTCGAAAAAGCCCATGTCGAGCATGCGGTCTGCTTCGTCCAGCACCAAGGTGTTGAGCGCGTCTAACTTCAAATTGCCGCGTTGCAGATGGTCCATGATGCGGCCGGGCGTGCCGACCACGATGTGCGCACCATGCTCCAGGCTGGCAATTTGGCCGCGCATGGCGACACCGCCGCAGAGCGTGACGACCTTGATGTTTTCTTCGGCCCGCGCTAAGCGCCGGATTTCTTGGGTGACTTGGTCGGCCAGCTCACGCGTCGGGCACAGCACCAGCGACTGCACGGCAAAGCGCCGTGCGTTCAGGTTGGACAGCAGCGCCAGCGCAAAGGCGGCGGTCTTGCCACTGCCGGTTTTGGCTTGGGCGATGAGGTCTTTGCCGAGCAGCGCAATCGGCAGGCTGGCAGCCTGAATCGGCGTCATTTGCTCGTAACCGAGGAGTTTGAGGTTGGCCAGGGCGGCTGGCGTCAGGGATAAGCTGGCGAAATCTTGGGAGGTGGAAGCAGTTGCAGTCATCCTCGGATTATCGTCAATCGTGGCATTTCGGCCGCAGAACGCGCATGACCGTAGCGCGGCAAAGGGTCAGGCAGCGGTGGTAAGGTTTAGTGCATGAGGTGGTCTGCAGCCCCTTTTAACGTATTTATCTTCCCTTGCGCGAAGGCTTCACATGGCAGTTTTTGAATTTGATTTGTTGGTGGTTGGTGGTGGCAGCGGTGGCGTGCGCGCTGCCCGCATGGCGGCCCAGCGCGGTGCGCGGGTGGCGCTGGTGGAGGCTCAAGCCATGGGTGGCACCTGTGTCAACGTTGGCTGCATTCCCAAAAAACTGTACAGCTACGCGGCGCACTTCGCCGAGTCTTTTGAAGAGTCGCACGGCTTTGGCTGGGTCGGTGCAGCACCGACACTCGACTGGTCTGCGCTGAAGGCCGGCCGCGCCCGCGAGATCACGCGGCTGAACGGCATTTACCTGCAGCTGCTCAAAAACGCTGGCGTGCAGATCATTGAAGGTTGGGCCACTCTGGTGGACGCGCACACCGTCGAGGTGGCCGGGCAGCGCTACAGCGCTCAAAATTTACTCATCGCCACCGGCGGCACACCCAGCGTGCCCGACATCGCTGGCCGCGAGCATGTCATCACCTCGAACGAGATTTTTGACATCGAGCCGTTTCCGAAGCGCTTGCTGGTGGTCGGCGGCGGCTACATCGCCTGCGAATTCGCCTCGATCTTCAACGGTCTGGGTTCGCAGGTGACGCAGCTGTATCGCGGCGAACAAGTGCTGCGCGGTTTTGACGACGATGTGCGCAACTTCATCTCAGCTGAGATGCTGAAAGCCGGCGTTGACTTGCGGCTGAATGCAGACGTCACCAACATCACACGAACGCCCAGCGGTACCAAAAATGTGGGCCCACTGTGGGTCCATCTGGCCGATGGCAGCACCCTCGAAGTTGACGCCGTGCTCTACGCCACCGGCCGTGTGCCGAATGTCAACGGGCTTGGTTTAGCGGCTGTGGGCGTGGCGCAAAAAGACGATGGCTCGGTCCAAGTCAACGCGCAGTACCAAACTTCGGTGCCGAGCATCTACGCCTTGGGCGACGTCACGGCACGCCTGCAACTGACGCCGGTCGCGCTGGGCGAAGCGATGGTTTTGGTCGATCATTTGCTCGGCCCTGCACCCGGCAAAGCGCCGCGCAGCATGAGTTACGACTTCATTCCGACAGCGGTGTTCACGCATCCGAACATTGGCACAGTGGGCTTTTCTGAGACCGATGCACGTGCTGAGTTTGGCCAGATTAGCGTTTACAAAAGCGAGTTCAAAGCACTCAAGCACACGCTCAGTGGCAGCACGGAACGCACCTTCATGAAGCTGCTGGTCGACGACGCCTCTGACCGCGTGGTCGGTCTCCACATGGTCGGCGCTGAGGCCGGTGAAATCGTCCAAGGCTTTGCTGTCGCCATGAAAGCCGGCGCCACCAAAGCCGTGTTCGACAGCACCATTGGCATTCACCCAACAGCGGCTGAAGAGTTCGTCACCATGCGCGAACCCGTGAAAGCTTGATGCGATGAAACCCATGCCTTACCTCTCGACCTACATCGCGCCCAGCCGCTACACCGATGCGCTGGCTGCACTGACGCAAGTGCAGCTGATTTACAACCAACAAATTGCGCATTTGCGTGACTGCATGCAGCGCTATGTGGCGGGTGAAACGCTGCCTGGCCGGGTCCGTGCCTGCTATCCGTTTGTCCGCATTCACACCGAAACCGTGGCTCGCGCAACGCTAGAAATGCCCGACATCACGCAGCTGAGTTACGGCTTTGTGGCGGGCCCCGGCACTTTCGAAACGACGCTGACGCGACCCGACCTGTACGCCAATTACTTCCTTGAGCAGTTTCGCTTGTTGCTGGAAAACCATTCGGTCGAACTCGAAATCGGCACCAGCACCCAGCCGATACCGGTGCACTTCTCGTTTGCTGAGCATGACCACATTGAAGGCGACTTGAGCGCCGAGCGCCGCATGCTGATGCGCGACGCGTTTGACCTGCCCGACCTCGCGGCTATGGACGACGGCATTGCCAACGGCACCTATGAACCGAAAGCCGGCGAGTCGCAACCGCTGGCGCTGTTCACGGCGGCGCGCGTCGACTATTCCCTGCAGCGGCTGCGCCACTACACCGGCACCTCGCCCGACTGGTTTCAGAACTACGTGCTGTTCACCAATTACCAGTTTTACATCGACGAATTTGTGCGTCTCGGCCATGCCGAAATGAGCCGTGCCGACAGCCCCTTCGTGGCCTTTGTCGAACCCGGCAACGTCGTCACGCGGCGCAGCGGACTGCCGTCTGTGGACGGCGATGACCTCGGCGCAGCACCGCCGCGCCTGCCGCAAATGCCGGGCTACCACTTGCTTCGCGCTGACCGTTCCGGCATCAGCATGGTCAACATCGGTGTCGGCCCGGCCAACGCCAAAAACATCACCGACCACATCGCCGTGCTGCGGCCACACGCTTGGATCATGCTCGGCCATTGCGCCGGCTTGCGCAGCAGCCAGCAACTGGGCGACTACGTGCTGGCCCACGGCTATGTGCGCGAAGACCATGTGCTCGACGAAGAGTTGCCGCTGTGGGTGCCGATTCCAGCGCTGGCCGAAATTCAAATGGCCTTGCAACAAGCGGTTGAAGACGTGACGCATTTACAAGGGCAAGAGCTGAAACGCATCATGCGCACAGGCACGGTGGCCAGCACCGACAACCGCAACTGGGAACTGCTGCCGGGCAACCAGCCGCAACGCCGTTTCAGCCAAAGCCGGGCCGTCGCGCTCGACATGGAAAGTGCCACCATTGCCGCCAACGGCTTTCGTTTTAGGGTGCCCTACGGGACGCTGCTGTGCGTCAGCGACAAGCCCTTGCACGGTGAGATCAAGCTGCCGGGCATGGCGAATCACTTTTACCGCGAACGCGTCGACCAGCATTTGCGCATCGGCATTCGGGCGCTTGAATTGCTGCGTATGGGCGGCAGCGACCAGTTGCACAGCCGCAAGCTGCGCAGCTTTTCAGAGGTGGCTTTTCAGTAGGCTGACGATTGCGGTCGGCCCGTGACGCAGCAACTTTACTCGTTTATACTTGCACTTAATCTAGTACAAGTCAAACAAGGCCAGCCCATGAAAATCGTTAGCTATTCCGACGCGCGCAGTTCGCTCAAATCCGTGCTGGACCAAGTGAATGATGATGCTGACGTGACCATCATCAGTCGCCGGGATGGTGCGGATGCCGTCGTCATGTCGCTAGACCAGTATCAAAGCATGATGGAAACCATGCACCTGCTGTCGACCCCGGCAAATGTCGCGCACTTGGTCAAGTCCATTGCCCAACACAAAGCCGGCAAATCAGTACGGCGTGAGTTGGTAGACGCTAGTAACAAGTGAGCCGCTCCATTCGCTTCACCCCGGCAGCTTGGGAGGACTACACCTACTGGCAGGGGCAGGATAAAAAGACTTTAAAGCGCATCAATACCCTGATTGAGGCAGCGCGACGTGACCCATTTGCGGGGATCGGAAAACCAGAACCTTTGCTGGGCAGCCTGTCGGGCTATTGGTCGCGGCGCATTGATGAAACACACCGCCTTGTGTATGCCGCTGACGATGCAGACTTTGACGTGATCGCGTGTCGTGGGCATTACGACGATTGACCCTGCAATTATCCAGTTTGACGTTACAGCGTCTTGACGTCAGCCCACCAGATTACGCATCGCTTGACCTTGCAGCCTGCGCTCAAGGTTGTCCAAAAACACCTCTTCTACCCGCGCTACGTTGGCATCTGAAAAGCCGGCGCTGTGGGGAGATGCAATCACGTTCGGCATGTCCCAGAGCGGTGATTGCACTGGCAAGGGTTCGTGTGCGAACACATCCAGATAAGCCCCGGCGACTCTGCCGTTTTGCAACGCCTCAATCAGTGCCGGCTCGTCGATCACCTCACCCCTGGCAACGTTGATGACGTGCGCGCCAGCAGGTAGCAAAGCCAGTGCACTGGCGCTGATGAGACCTTGTGTGCGATCTGACAACGGACACGCCAGCAGCAGCCAGTCGGCCTGCGGCAACACGCTGTCGATGGCTTCGTAAGCGACGGTTTCAATGCCCTCGCCCGCTGGTGTGGCGCTGCTACGCACCACCACCACGCGCAGCCCCAGCAAGCGCAGCACAGAGCCGAGTTGCTGACCGATGCCGCCCCAACCGACGATAACCGCCGTTTGTCCGCCCATGTCGCGCGGCAAACCGGTTTTGAGCAACGGCGCCCAGACATGCGCACGCTGCGCCGCCATGAGTTGCGGCAAGCGTCTGGCCAAAGCCAGCACGCCAGCCAGCGCCGACTGCGCCACCACACCGGCATTGCTGCCAGCCGACGAACTCAGAGCCACGCCCTGCGCCAACAATTTCACGTACACCGGCCGATCGGCGCCAGCGGAATGCAACTGCACCCACGCCAAGCTGGGTGCATTCGTCAACAAGTCATAAAAGTGCTGAGTCGCTGGCAGCACCGCGTGCTTGGTCGAGAGACCGGTCACATCGCGCGAGACAAAGGCGATGTCGAAGTCCGCCGGCTCTTGGGCCGGGCTGAGCAAGACATGCGCCACCGTGCCCAGCGTCTCAGTCAGACGCGGCCCGAGGGCCACCCGCGCGGCATCGGACAGCAAGATGCGCAGTGGACTGACGAGACCGACAGGACGGGCTGCAACGCTCATTCAGCGGTCGCACCCAAGGATTCGACGATAGCTTTGCATTGGGCGTTTTCCTTTTGTATGAACTGCGCGCAGTGTGCGGCGTTGGTAGGAAATCAGGTACGAAAACTGGCGTCCATGCGGTCTAACTTGCGCAGTAGCGCCGGCCACTCCATCACGCCATACGGACGTCGGGTGCTGGGCTGGTAGTTGTTCCAGGTTTCTTCCAGCACCGGCTTTGATACCGGCGACAAAGGCGAGTTGCAGGCCATGGCCGCGAGCTGCGAACGGCAGGCCAGCTCAAGACGGTGCATCCAGTTGAAGGCTTCACCGATGGTGCGACCGACGGTGAGCGCACCGTGGTTGCGCAAGATCAGCGCTTCGCCGTTGCCCAGGTCGCGCACCAGCGATTCTTGTTCGTCAAGATTCAGCACCACGCCGTAATAGTCGTGGTAGCTGATCTTCAAAAAGCGCATGGCCGTTTGCGTGATTGGCAACAAGCCACATTCGAGCGCGGAGACCGCCATCGAGGCCCAACTGTGGGTATGTATGACGCAGGCCACTTCAGGGCGGGCTTCATGCACGGCGCTGTGGATCACGTAGCCGGCTTTGTTGATGCCGTAGTTCAAATCACCGAAATCCGGCTGCGCCAGAATCTTCCCATGATGGTCAATTTTGATCAGGCTCGACGCGGTGATTTCTTCGTACATCATGCCGTAGGCATTGATCAAGAAAGCGCCGTCTTCGTCCGGCACACGGGCCGAGATGTGATTGGCCATCATGTCGGCCATGCCGTAATGCTCGACCAGCCGGTAGCAGGCCGCGAGGTCGACCCGCGCTTGCCACTCGGCTTCGCTGCAGCGGTCTTTCATGCTTGAAATTTGCAAACGGCTGCTTGTCGTCATTCGTGTCTCCTGACAGTTCTAATTGATGTCAAGTATAGGAGCCGAAGATCAGGCTTCCGGCAGGGCCAAGTTGGTCGGCTGGCGTTTTTCAATGGCGAATTTAAGCAGCGCTGCACTGCGGAAAATGCCGTGCGCAAACTTACCGTAAGGCAAGGTCAAGAACAAGGCCATCACGGCGCCCAAATGCACCGCCAACAGCAAGGCCATGGACGAGGTGTCGCGCCAAGCCAGCAGGGCCAAACCAGTCAGGCTGACCCAAAACAGCAAGACAATGAAACCGCGGTCCATCGGCTTTTGGGCCGCATCACCGTGGCTGGGGTGACGAGTGAAGTTGAGCCAAAGCAAACCGGCTGGGCCGATCAACAAACCAATACCGCCAACAGTGCCGAGCAAGACCGGCAAGCTGGTGTAGCCGTAAGGCGCTTGCCAGTTGAACAGGTAGTGATACAGCGTGGCGACCGAGGTGGCAGCAAAACACAACATGAAACCGTAGAAGGTTAAATGGTGAAAACGCCTGCGCCACAGCGTGGGTTTGTCGTCGTCGTTCGGGCAGCCTTCGATGGGCTCGTTGCCGCTGGTCTGGTTGGCGCCGTCGAGGTACTTCAAGCGCAGCGCGGCAGACGTTGCTTCCATGGCGGCGTCACCCAAGGCATCGGAGGCTTTCGCGGGTGAGACGTCGCGCCAGAAACTGCGCACGCCCAGCCCCAGGGCCAACACGGCGAACAAGAAGATCGGCGCGAACATCGAGACCAGCAGGTTGTGCGGAAAGATGGCGTAGAAATTACCCGCCAGCGGCTCGTGAAAGAGCTGACCTTGCATCTGAATCGCCAGCACCAGAAACAGCGCGAGGCCGGCGGCCAGCGCCAAGGCCACTGTCAAGCCTTGACGTTTGTAGAGCGCACCCAGCGCTGGCGGCCACGCGTAATCTGCATAAGTCTGCACGCGCACTTGGGCCATGGCCTGCGGCACATTGATGGCGAATTCATGCGGTGGCGAATACTGGCAGGCATGCAAACAAGCACCGCAGTTGTGGCACAGATTGGCCAGGTAATGAATGTCGGCTTTGCCGAATTCGAGGTGCCGCGTCATGGCCGGAAACACCGCACAAAAACCTTCGCAGTAGCGGCAGGCGTTGCAAATTTGCATTTGCCGGCTGACTTCTGATTCGTTCGCTGTCAGCGACAGATCGCCAGTGGCCAGGGCGCGCGCCTCACGGGTCAGGGCTTCAAGCTGCTGCATGTTGGTCTTCCGTCAAAGTCGTTGATGTGGATGTTTTTTGAGCCTTGGCGGCCTTGGCCGCTTGAACCCCGGCAATGCGACCAAAAGCCGTGCCAATGGTCATGCCAACGCCTGCGGTGTAACCCTTGCCCAGCACGTTACCAGCCATCAGCTCACCAGCGGCAAACAGGTTCGGGCTGGCCTGACCGCCGAAATGTACAGCGGTGGTTTCGTTGGTCTTCATGCCGAGGTAAGTGAAGGTGATGCCTGGTTTGAGCGCGTAACCGTAAAACGGCGCGGTATCAATCGGCCGCGCCCAATGCGTCTTGGCGGGGCTCAAGCCTTCGGTGTGGCAGTCGTCGAGCACGCCATGGTCAAAGGTGCCCACCTTGCAAGCGGTGTTGTAGTCCTGCACGGTTTTGAGGACGGCTTGTTCGTCAAGGCCGAGCTGACGCGCCAGTTGCTCCAACGTATCCGCTTTTTCGCCGGGGAACACCGGCGGCATGAAGCGGCCCACGGCTTTGGCGTCGATGATCGAGTACGCCACTTGCGCCGGTTGGTGCGCCACCAAACGACCCCAGATCGCATAGCGTTTTGGCCAAAAATCTTCGCCTTCGTCATAAAAACGTTTGGCGTGTTTGTTCACCACCACACCCAGCGAGACGCAGTCGACCCGCGTGCAAATGCCGCCGTCGTACAGCGGCGCGCGCGCGTCAACAGCGACGCAATGGCTTTGGTCTGGCTCACCGGTTGTGTCAGCGCCCTGGTCGATCAAGTCGCGCAACAGCACACCCATGTTGAAGCGCGTGCCGCGAATGGCGAAGTTGTCGGACGGCCATTCGCCCGCGGCGTTCTGGCCCCAGACTTCTCGCATCCATTCGAGATTGGACTCAAAGCCGCCGCTGGCCACCACGCAGGTCCGCGCTTCAATGCGCTGCTCACCCTTTGGGCCGGTCATGTGTGCGGCCACAAAGCGGCCGTCTTGGAGTTCAAGGCGATTCACCGTCGTCTCGTAACGCACCTCGATGCCGAGATTTTCGGCACTTCGGTAATACGCGTTCATGAGCGCTTTACCGCCACCCATGAAAAACGCATTGGTGCGCGAGAGATGCAGCGTGCCTGACAGCGACGGCTGAAAACGCACACCGTGATGGCGCATCCAGTCACGGCAGTTCGACGACTCGCGAATCGCCAAGCGAGCCAGTTTTTCATCGGTCAATCCGCCGGTGACTTTGAGCAAGTCTTGCCAGAATTCTTCTTCTGGATAAGCCTCGGTCAGCACGTCTTGCGGCGCGTCATGCATGCAGCGCAGGTTGCGCGTGTGCACTGAGTTGCCGCCGCGCCATTCGCGCGGAGCCGACTCCAGCACCAGCACGCTGGCACCCGCCTCACGCGCCATCAGCGCCGCACACAAGGCAGCATTGCCGCCACCAATCACCAAAACATCAAGCATTCAGTCACTCCCCACCGTTGGCTTACCCGGACTATGAAGATGCAGACTGTAGAGCAAGTGACGCCAGACTGAAAGCAGGCGAGCCACATGGGGCCATCACGATTTGTGATGGCAAGCCCCTCAGCTGACTAGTCGAGCCCCAACCCAGCGGCCTGAATGCACAGCTTCACGTGCGCAATCGGCCAGCACCACACGGGCAGCCAGACCCGCCGGCGAGAGTTCATCGTCCGACAGGCTGCACAGCGCCGTCGCCCGCCGGGCCAGCGTGTCGCTGATCTCGGTGAGCTTGAAGCGTTGCGCGGCATCGGCATAACGGCCGACCGCCGCCCAAGGCTGCACAGTGCAGCCAAAACCGCTGTCCACCGCGTCCATCAACATGGCCAGTGAATCGATTTCGGCGACCACATTGGGCTTGCACTTGGCCCGCGCAAAGGCGCTCTCCAGCGTGCTGCGTAAACCGTGCAAACCGGTCGGCAAAATCAGCGGCAAACCAGCCAGTTGCGCCACGCTCATTCGTTTAGTTGACTTGACTGCAGTGGCTTGAACTGCATGCCGCGATTCAATCAAAAAGAGTTTTTCTTCCAGCAGCGGCATCACGCTCCAGCGCCGTCCGGCCTGGCTGTCAAAGAGAATGGCCAAATCAAGCTGGCGCGCATTCAGCATGGCGTTGAGGTGGCCCGACAGGCTTTCGACCACATGCAGGCGCACATCGGGGTAGCGTTCGCGCATGGCGCGCAGCAGCGGCAGACCCAACACGGCGGCGGTGGTCGGTGCCATGCCAACACTGACGCTGCCCGACAGCCGCGACTCTTGCGCCGAGCGCACCGCCTGCTCGGCATGCCGCAGCACCAACTGCGCCTCCCTGAAAAAAGCCAGTCCGGCCTCGGTCGGTGTCACGCCCTTGGGGCTGCGTTGCAACAGACGCGTTGAGAGCTCGCTTTCCAGCCGGCTGATTTGCTGGCTCAACGCCGACTGCACCAGTTCCAGATCCAGCGCGGCGCGGCTGATGCTGCCAAGTTCAATGACCCGCACAAGGTAGCGCAGTTGACGCAGTTCCATGGCTTAAATTTTGGCCAGAGCGGCCACCGCTGACTGCGGCGCAGCCACATCGGCACGCATCATCGGCAGGTGCTGCGGGTACTCGCGCTGCATGAAATCGACCAGCGCCTCGCGCACTTTGCAGCGCAAATCCCAGTTCAGTCCGGCGTCGGCTGAGGTCACCAACACCCGCAGCTGAATACTGCGCTCGCCGGCTTCAACCACCTGCAGTTGGCACAGCCGTTTGTCCCATTCAGCCGCGGCCTCACACACGCGTTGCGCCTCTTCACGCAGCGGAGCCAAGGGCATGCTGTAGTCCACCCACATCAAGACCGTGCCCATGATCTGGGAGCTGTTGCGGGTCCAGTTTTCAAAGGTGTTTTCAATGAACCAATGCAAGGGGATGATCAGTCGGCGTTCGTCCCAGATCTTCAGCACCACATAAGTCGCCGTGATTTCTTCGACGCGGCCCCACTCACCCTTCAAGATCAACACGTCGTCCAGCCGAATCGGTTGCGCCAGCGCCAACTGCAAACCCGCAATCATGTTGCTCATCACTGGCCGGGCAGCAATACCAACCACCAGACCCAAGACACCCGCCGACGCCAGCAGACTCGCCCCGACCTGCCGCGCGCCCGGGAAGGTCATGAGCATGAGCGACAAACCAGCCACCACCACCGCCGTGCTGGCCACTCGCACCAGCAGCCGCGTTTGCGTCATGATGCGGCGGGCATCTTGGTTGTCAGCCACATCGAAGGAGTTGCGCTCAGAGATGCCCTTGGTCATGCCCTCGAGAGCGTTCAACACCAACCATGTCAGCGCCATCATCAGCAGCAAGGCGTTGCCATGGCGCACCTGGCTGATCAGCAGGATGGAGTCGGGAGCCGCTTGCCAAACGCTTTGCAAGGCAATCAACGGCAGCGCCATGCGGGCTGGTCGCGCGCAACTGGCCACCACCGCGATGGCCACGGGCCCGCGCGCAATACGCCGCAACACCACTGAGCCGGTCCGGTGCAACACCAAGGCGACCAGCGTGGCCACCAGCGCGCCTAAGAGCACGCCCCAAGCCGGGTCAGTCAGAAGATCGATGAGCTCGTCAGTCAAATTATCCATGCCCTGCGGTTACCCGGCCACGCGGGGTTTCACCAGCGCCGCAGCTTGCTTGGCACGGCTGCGTGCGACTTTGACATCGGCATCAAAGGCCAGCGCCACACCCATGCGGCGTTTGACAAAACTCTCGGGTTTGCCAAACAGACGAATGTCGGTGTTCGGTACGCTCAGCGCTTGGGCTACGCCGTCAAAGACGATGCCCTTGGCGTCGACGCCACCGTAAATCACGGCGCTGGCACCCGGGCTTTTCAAGGCGGTGTTGACCGGCAAACCCAAAATGGCGCGGGCGTGCAGTTCAAATTCGTTTTGCCATTGCGTGCACAGCGTCACCATGCCGGTGTCGTGTGGCCGTGGGCTGACTTCACTGAACCAAACCTCGTCACCTTTGACAAAAAGCTCCACACCATACAGACCCATGCCCGACGGTTGGCCGTCAAAGCCGACGCCTAAGTTGTCGGTCACGGCTTTTGAAATGTCGCGGCTTTTTTGCAGGGCCGCTGGGCGCATTGGGTGCGGCTGCCAGCTTTCGACGTAATCGCCGTTGACCTGCACATGGCCGATCGGTTCGCAAAAATGCGTTTCAATCTCGCCGCTGGCGCCCATGGCGCGCACCGTCAACTGGGTGATTTCGTAGTCAAAGTCAATGAAGCCTTCAACGATGATGCGGCCATGACTGACGCGACCACCGGCCATGGCGTGGTCCCAGGCAGTCTTCACATCGGCGGGGCCGGCAATCTTGCTTTGCCCTTTGCCCGACGAGCTCATGACCGGCTTGACGATGCAGGGGTAACCAATCTTGTCGTCAATCGCGGCTTGTAGCTCGGCCAGCGAATCGCAAAACACATAAGGGCTGGTTGGCAAACCCAACGTCTCGGCGGCCAGCCGGCGAATGCCTTCACGGTCCATTGTCAGACGCGCAGCGCGGGCGGTGGGCACCACGCGCACGACGCCAGCGGCTTCGAGCTCTTCGAGCATCGGTGTCGCGATCGCTTCAATTTCAGGCACCACCAGGTGCGGCCGTTCTTGTTCAATCAAGGCCTTGAGTTGCGCCGGATCACTCATGGTGATGGTCCGCGCATGGTGCGCGACCTGCTGGCCGGGGGCGTTTTCGTAACGGTCGGTGGCGATGGTTTCGACACCGAGTCGTTGCAGCGCAATCAGCACTTCCTTGCCGAGCTCGCCGGAGCCGAGCAGCATGACTTTGGTGGCGTGCGGCGACAGCGGCGTGCCGAAGGTTGTGGCAGAAATAGAAGATTTGGAGGTGTTTGAAGTGGTCATGAATCGAGAGAGTTGAGCGTGGGGACAGCGGTTGTACCGCCAAAGCCAGACCCTCCAATTTACAGCATCACCCCTGAACGCACCTTCTGCGGCTTGAAGAGTCCTTCAGATTCTTGCTTCGAGGTCACAATCTAGCCATGAACAGTGAGACGATTTTTTCAGTGCGAGCGCTCAGCAAGCGCTACGGCAGCAGCACCGTGGTCAACGACTTGTCCTTCAGCATCGCCCCTGGCGAATGCCTTGGCGTGATCGGCCCCAATGGCGCCGGCAAGACCACCACCATCCGCATGTGCCTGGGCTTGACCACTCCCGACGCTGGCGAAGTGATTTTTTCGCCGCCCGGCCAACCCACACTGCAGATGCCGCAAGATGCGCTGGCCATCAAGGAACAGCTCGGCATCGTCAGCCAGTTCGACAGCCTGGACCCGGACTTTTCGTGCAGCGAAAACCTGCTGGTCTTTGGCCGGTATTTCGGCATGCCCGACTCGCTCATCAAGTCGCGCATTCCGCAGCTGCTCGAATTTGCCTCCCTCACGCACAAGGCCGACGCCAAGCTGACCGAGTTGTCTGGCGGCATGAAGCGCCGCCTGTCTCTGGCGCGGGCATTGGTGAATGACCCGCAATTGTTGTTGCTCGACGAACCCACCACCGGGCTCGACCCGCAAGCGAGGCACCTGATGTGGGAACGCCTGCAACGACTGCTGCAACAAGGCAAATCGATCTTGCTGACAACGCACTTCATGGATGAGGCCGAGCGCCTGTGCAACCGTCTGCTGGTGTTGGACCACGGACAGAAAATGACTGAGGGCACACCGCGAGACTTGATAGCCGAGAACTTAGAACCTGACGTGGTTGAGGTCTATGGCGCGGGCGCCTTGGCCTTGGTCAACTCGCCCCTGAAAGAGCTGGCCGCACGCTTAGAGGTGAGCGGCGAAACCGTGTTTTTCTACACCCAAGACGCCAAGCGCCTGCTGACGGCGCTGACCGATTACCCGCAGCTGCGCACGCTGCACCGGCCGGCGAATCTGGAGGACTTGTTCCTCAAGCTGACGGGTCGCAAGATCCGGGAGGACGCGTGATGACCCGTTTATCTAGTCCGTCTAGCCTGTTCAGCACACCCCAACTCAGTTGGCGCTGGTGGCCGGTTTTCAGGCGCAATCTGCTGGTCTGGCGCAAGCTGTTTGTGCCGAGTCTGGTCGGCAACATCGCCGAGCCGCTCATCACGCTGGTGGCTTTTGGCTACGGCTTGGGTGCCTTGATCGGGCAAGTTCAGCTGAACGGCCAAGCCGTGCCCTACATCTTGTTTTTGGCCAGCGGCGCGATTTGTATGAGCGCCATGAACGCCGCTTCTTTTGAGGCCTTGTACTCAGCTTTTTCACGCATGCACGTGCAGCGCACGTGGGACGGCATCATGAACGCGCCGGTACGCCTTGACGACGTGCTGATGGCCGAGATGCTCTGGGCCGCATTCAAGTCGCTGTTCACCAGCGGCGTGATCTTGCTGGTGATGCTGGCGCTGGGCATCAGCAACAGCTTTTGGTTGCTGCTGGCTTGGCCGCTGCTGGGCTTGGTCGGCATCGTGTTCGCCAGCATCGCGCTGATCTTCAATGCGCTGGCCAAAGGCTACGACTTTTTCACCTACTACTTCACGCTGTTTTTAACGCCGACCATGTTTTTAAGCGGCGTTTTTTTCCCCAGAGATCAGTTGCCCAATTTCATGCGGGTGATCTCGGAGTTCTTACCGCTGACCGCCGCGGTCGAACTGATCCGGCCGCTCTTCATGGGCCAATGGCCAGCAAAAGGCCTGCTGCATCTGGCGGTGCTGCTGGTCTACGCGGTGGTGGCGTTTTGGGTCGCGCTGGCGCTGACGCGCAAGCGCTTTCGGAGCTGATCCTTAGAGATCAAAAAACAAGGTTTCTTTGCCGTGCGAACTGTCTTGCATGTGAATGTCAAACCGGTAAACCGGCCCGGCATTCATCGTCTCGCGCCGGGCCACCAAGGTGGCGCGGCGCTCGGCGGGCACGCTGTTCAAGACGTCATCTTGGGCATTGGCTGCGGCTTCGTCTGAAAAGTAGATGCGCGAAAAAGTGTGCACCAACAAGCCGCGCATGGTCACGCAGACGTCGATGAACGGCGCTTGACCTTCACCCAGCGCGCCCGGTTTGACAGTGTCAAAGCTGAAGTGGTTGCCGGCCAATGTGCCGGTGCCGCAGCGGCCAAAACCAGCGAAGCCTTTGCGCTCGGCGTCTTCTACGCTGCTGATGACCTGGCCTTGCGCGTCGGGCTGATTGATCTCGACCAGCGCATCGTTAACGGGGTTTCCTGCGCCATCAAATACCTGACCCGTGATGCGAATGTGCTCGCCGTCAGCATGCGCTTGCGTCAACACCGGGGTGAACAGGCTTTTGAAGTCGTAGCCGTATTGGGTCGGCGACAGGCCGTAAGCGAAGTAAGGTCCTACGGTTTGCGAAGGGGTTTGTTTGAGTTGCGTCATGGCAAAAATCCTTGGTCTTTTTATTCAAAACGCGTGGCTTTGGCGCCGCGCAACACGATGTCAAACACATAGCCCAGCGCATAGTCGGGCTGGGTCACGTCGAGGCTGAATTTGGAGACCATGAGGTCCCGCAGGTGCTCGGGTGCACCCATGTACATCGGGTCGTACGGCAGCAGCGGGTCACCTGGGAAATACATCTGCGTCACCAAGCGGCTGGCGAAGTAATCCCCAAACAGCGAGAAGTGAATGTGGTTGGGACGCCAAGCGTTCGGGTGGTTGCCCCACGGGTAGGCGCCGGGCTTGATGGTCTTGAAGGAGTAGCAACCTTGGTCGTCGGTGAGGCAGCGACCGGCACCCAAAAAGTTCGGGTCCAGCGGCGCATCATGTTGGTCGACCTTGTGCACGTAGCGACCGGCGGCGTTGGCTTGCCAGACTTCCACCAGCGTGTTGCGCACCGGCCGGCCATCTTCATCCAGCACGCTGCCGGTGACGATGATGCGTTCACCCAAAGGCTCGCCGTTCATCACGGCATTTTTCGTCATGTCGTTGTCGAGCGCGCCAAACTGGGTGGCGTTGTAGACCGGCGCATTGCGCTGCGCCAGCGCGTGCTTCATGGGCACCAAGGCCTGCTTCGGGCCGCGCAACACGGTGGACTTGTAGCGCGGGTCAATGTGGGCCGGGTGGCAGGCCCAGTCACGCGGGGAAATGACGGTGTTGCGGGTATCGACGTCGGCTTTCATGTCTTGTCTCCACTAAGTTTCAAAATTAAACAGGCAGCAACCCAGCACTGTAATCACTCCAAAATGTTATGTATAGTGACATTTTTTCTAGTTTTACATAACCAAATGACGTTGTCACCCCATGATCGATGAGCGCATCAAGTTCCGTCATTTGCAGTGCTTTTTGGCTGTGGCGCAGCACGGCAGCCTGCAAAAAGCCGCTGACGTCTTGTCCATCACGCAACCGGCGGTGTCCAAAACACTGAAGGAACTCGAAGCCTTGGTGAGCGTGAGGTTGTTTGAACGCGGCCGCCGTGGCGCCGTGCTGACGCGCAGCGGTGAGACTTTTTTCCGCCACGCCGGGGCCAGCGTGAACGCGCTGCGCGAAGCCGTGGCCAGCGTCTCACCGACGCGGCAGAACGGCCAAGCCGTCGTCACGCTAGGGGTGTTGCCGACGGTCGCACCTTGGCTGATGCCGCAACTGCTCCACCAACTTGACGGAGTAGCAGCCAGTGGCGGGCTGGCGCTGAGCCTGAAGATCCACACTGACCACAACCCGGCGTTGCTGACACAACTGCGCCAGCGCGAACTCGATCTGGTGATTGGCCGCTTTGCCGAGCCTGTGCACATGCTCGGGCTGACGTTTGAAAACCTCTATGCCGAGCCGCTGGTGCTGGCCGTCCGGCCCGGCCATCCGCTATTGCAAGATACCGCGCTCAACGCCCATCCTCTGGCGCATCTGTCAGCCTTCACTTTGGTGCTGCCCTTACAAGGCACAGCGATCAGACTCACTGCCGACAACTTTTTTGTCACGCGAGGCTTGAGCCAGCCACCACGCACGGTGGAGACCTTGGCGGTGTCGGTGGCGCGCAGCTACACCGCCGACAGCGATGCCGTCTGGCTGACGCCTGCGAGTGCTGCCCAGGCCGACCTGGACGCCAGCGTGTTGAGCGCTCTGCCCGTCAACATGCACGGCAGCGAAGAACTTGTCGGGCTGACGCGGCGTGCCGACGCGACACCCACCGACACCCAGCACGTGGTGCTGACAGCGATTCGTCAACTCGCGGCCTTACGACGTGGACAGGTCATGACTTGATCGGTGGCGTTAAGCCACCCCAAACCGCGCCTTCAACTCACCCAAGCCCAACTCGTCCAACACCTGCGTCAAGCGTTCCCGGGCAGTATTAATAGCGGCAACACGCGGCTGCTCAGGTCGGCTGGCCAGAATCAATTCGTTTTTCATCGAATGCTCCCAGCCGACCAACTCGGTGACGGTGACATCGTAGCCATGCGCTTCGAGCTGCAGGCAGCGCAACACATTGGTGATCTGGCTGCCGAACTCACGGGTGTGCAGCGGATGCCGCCACAACTCGGCCAAGGGCGTGCGCGCCAGCGACAACACGCGGCCTTTTTTCAGCACGCCAGCCACCTCTGCCTGACAGCACGGCACCAGCACCATGTGGCGGGCTTGGCGCGCCAAGCCAAAGGCAATCGCGTCGTCGGTAGCGGTGTCGCAGGCGTGTAGCGCTGTGATGATGTCGACCACCGGCGGCAACTGGTCTGAAGCGGTGGCTTCCTGCACCGACAAATTGAGAAAACTCATGCGCGTAAAACCGAGTCGGCTGGCTAACTCGCGTGATTTGGCGACCAGCTCCGGGCGGGTTTCGATGCCATAGACATGACCGGTGGTTTTTTCAGCGCGATGGGCGACATTGAAAAACAAGTCGTACAAGATGAAACCCAAATACGACTTGCCCGCGCCGTGGTCGGCCAAGGACGGCGCCGGGTTGCGCGCAAACGCATCGTTCAGCAGCGGCTCGATGAACTGGTACAGGTGATAGACCTGTTTCAACTTGCGCCGCGTGTCTTGGTTCAGCTTGCCTTCACGCGTCAGGATGTGCAGCTCTTTGAGCAATTCAATCGACTGGCCGGGGCGAAGTTCTTCAATCACTTGCGCGGCCGGCGCGGGTTTTGGATGTTTGTTGGCGGAAGGGTTGTAGGGTTTTAGCATGGGGTGCTGAGTCTAACTTCTGCTCTGAATGGTATGGTCTAACTCAACTTAGACACCCACTTTCAGGAGTATTTTTTAATGGTTACCAAACTCGATAAAGTTCTTTACACCGCACACGCGACAGCTACCGGCGGCCGCGAAGGCCGGGCCGTCAGCTCAGACAATTTGCTCGACGTGAAACTGACACCGCCCAAAGAACTTGGCGGCGCGGGCGGTGCGACCAACCCTGAACAGCTGTTTGCAGCAGGCTACGCGGCTTGCTTTTTGGGTGCACTGAAGCACGTTGCCGGCGTACAAAAAGTAGCAGTGCCGGCCGATGCATCCATCGCGTCAAGCGTTGGCATTGGCCAGATCCCTGCAGGCTTCGGTATTGAAGTCAAACTGGTGGTGAGCTTGCCTGGTGTTGACCGCGCGGTTGGACAACAACTGGTTGACGCAGCGCATTTGGTCTGCCCGTACTCGAACGCCACCCGCGGCAACATCGTCGTCGACTTGTCTTTGGCTTGATCAAGCGTGGGGCCAAACTTGAGGCCAAGCCCCACAATCGGTGCCATGAACGAACTCCCCGATGGCAACCGCGCTGACAGCACACAAGGCTCTCCCGATAAAAACGACAACGCCGCACATCCGTATGAATTCCTCACCCCGGATGTGGTGCTCGATGCGCTGGCCAGCGTGGGGCTTTGGGGCGATGGCCGGCTGACCGCACTGTCAAGCTACGAGAACCGCGTCTACCAAATTTCACTCGAAAGCCCGGCGCCACCTGAAGGCAACGCCGGCGGCGCAGGCGACACCGTGGTCGCCAAGTTTTACCGCCCGGGTCGCTGGAGCGATGCGCAAATTTTAGAAGAGCACGCCTTTGCGACCGAGTTGATGGCGGCCGAAATTCCGGTCATCGGTGCCTTGACCTTGAGTGGCCAAACGCTGCACCACTTTGCCGGTTTTTCGTTCAGCGTCTCACCGCGTCGCGGTGGTCGCAGGCCCGAGCTGGAAGACAACGCCGTGCTTGAATGGATTGGGCGCTTTCTGGCGCGGATTCACAGCGTTGGCGCCCGCAGCTCGTTCACAGACAGGCCGGCGCTCAACATCGACACCTTCGGCTTCGCCAGTCGCGACGTTTTGCTGGCCGGCAACTACCTGCCGCTGGACATGGAGTCACGCTGGCGTAACGCGTTTGACGAAGCCATGCAAGTGGCCCAAGGCGTCATCAACAGCGTTGGCAGCGTGCGCACCTTGCGGCTGCACGGTGACTGCCATCCCGGCAACATCTTGTGGACACCCGAAGGCACCGCTGATGCCGGCCCGCACTTTGTTGATCTGGATGACGCGCGCACCGGACCGGCCGTGCAAGACATGTGGATGCTGTTGTCTGGCGACCGGCCGCAATGCACGCGGCAGCTTGGCGCATTGGTCGACGGCTATGAAGAGTTTCATGAATTTGACCGGCGCGAACTGGCCTTGATCGAGCCGCTGCGCACACTGCGGCTGGTGCACTACAGCGCGTGGTTGGCCCAGCGCTGGAGTGACCCGATTTTCCCGATCAACTTTCCCTGGTTCGGCTCTAGCGACTACTGGAAGGGCCAGGTCGACATGTTGGTCGAGCAAACCGAAGCGATGCAAGAAACACCGCTGGTGGTGTGATCTTCAGCGGACTGGATTGTCCAAAGAACCGATGCCGTCGATCTCGATGCGCAACTGGTCGCCCGAGACCAAGTACTTCGGTGGCTTGAAGCCAATGCCCACACCGACGGGCGTACCGGTGGCGATCACGTCGCCGGGGTACAGCGTGATGCCGGCCGACAGCACTTCGATCAGTGTGGGGATGTCAAAAATCAGGTCTTGGGTTGAGACGTCTTGGCGCAACTCACCGTTCACGTAGCCACGCATGCGCGTGTTGGTGCCGTCGAGTTCGTCGGCGCTGACCAACCACGGGCCCATCGGGCAAAAGGTGTCGAAGGACTTGCCCAGCAACCATTGTTGATGGCGGCTTTGCCAGTCACGCGCGGTCACGTCGTTGATGATGGTGTAACCCCACACATGGCTCATGGCGTCCTTGGCCGCAATGCCTTTGCCACCCCGACCGATGATGACGGCCAACTCGGCTTCGTAGTCAATCGCGGTTGATGCGGCCGGCATTTCAACCGTTGCACCGGTGCCGATCACGGACTCGGGCACTTTGCTGAAATAGATCGGGTGCTCAGGAATAGCACCACCCGATTTGGCGCTGCTGTCAAAGCCGCTGCCAGCGAATTCTTTGGCATGCTCAAAGTAGTTTTTACCAACGCAGAAAATGTTGCGACGTGGACGCGGCAACGGTGCACGCAGCGTCACGTCGGCCAGCGCGAGGGCGGGCAACAAGGCCGGCAAGCTCTCGCCTTTGGCTTGGCGCTCAATAATAGGCAGAGCACCCAGTTCGCGCTCAACCAGGCTCAAGTCAAACGGTTGGACTGACTTCAAGTCGCTCGAGACCAGACCGACGCCAGGCTGACCTTGGTGATTGAACGCTGCGATTTTCATGGGCTGTCTGTCCGTGTTATTGGGTTGCAAAATGTCATGCGGCCAAAAAAGTTAGGGATTCCGCTGACACCAAAATACCGATGGAATGTTAGCATGCCAACTGGCTTTGAGCCTTGCGCACCGGCCCCGGTTTCGCTGACCCAAGCCCACCACAAACGACCAGGAGACACCCTTGAAAAACACACCACGACATTCCGCACTGCTGGCTGGCTTGCTGCTTTGCGCAGCCACTTTGGCTGGCGCCCAAGGCACTTGGCCGACCCGCTCCATCACCATGATCGTGCCTTTTCCGCCCGGTGGTCTGGCTGACTTGGTGGCGCGCCCTGTCGCGGAAGCGATGTCGCGCGATTTGGGCCAGCCGGTGGTGATTGAAAACCGGGCGGGCGCAGGCGGCGGCATTGGCATGAGCGTTGCCGCCAAAGCCAAGCCAGACGGCTACACCATCTTGATGGCCCTGTCGTCGCTCACCGTGATCCCCGAAGCTGACGTGCTGCTGGGCCGACCCGCCATGTTTGCACTGCAAGACTTGCGACCGATTGCACGCTACACCGCCGACCCAACGGTGCTCGCCGTGCGTGCCGAATCGCCCTGGAAAACAGCACAAGATTTTGTCAACGACGCCAAGAAACGTCCGGGCGCCATCAACTACGGCTCGTCGGGTAATTACGGCACCATGCACGTGCCGATGGAAATTTTGGCGCAAAACACCGGCACCAAGCTCACGCACATTCCGTTCACCGGCGCAGGACCGGCCGTGGTGGCGCTGCTGGGTGGCCAAATCGACGCCGTGTCGTCTGGACCCGCCACCGTACTGCAGCATGTCAGAGCCGGCAAGTTGCGTGTCTTGGGTCATTGGGGCAATGGCAAACTGACGGCCATGCCTGAGCTGACCAGCCTCAAAGACGCCGGTATCAACGCCGAATACGCGCAGTGGTCGGGCATGTTTATTCCAGCCGCTACGCCAGAGCCGATTGCACAGCGCCTGCGTACTGCTGCCCGCTTTGCAGCACAAGACGCACGCGTGAAAGAAGTCATCTTGGCCGCGGGTAGCCCAGTGATGTACCAGGACAGTGCGGACTTTGAAAAATACGTACAAGCCGATGCCAAGCGCATGGCCGAAGTCGTTAAGAAAATGGGCAAGATCGAGTAATCAATCAATTAAAACCGGAGACCTTTATGCGCCGTCAAACATTCCTTCGCACCAGCCTCGCCGTGATCGGCTTGGCCAGCGTGCTGGCCCACACCACGGCTTCGGCCCAAACCTACCCGACCCGTGCCGTCAAAATCATTGTTCCGTTTGCTGCCGGCGGCCCGGCTGACGTCTACGCACGCTTCATCGCGCAGCGTCTGACAGACACACTCGGACAGTCTTACATCGTCGACAACAAACCGGGCGCGGGCTCCGTCATCGGCACCGACATCGCGGCCAAGTCGCCGGCAGACGGCTACACGCTGCTGCTGATGTCGAACACCCACACGGTCAACGAAACGCTGATCCCGAACAAGCCCTTCAACTTGATGCGCGACTTCATCGCCGTCGCACCCATCAACTATTCGGACTTGGTGCTGGTCGCCAATCCGAAAGTCCCGGCCAACAATTTGAAAGAATTCATCGCTTACGCCAAGGCCAACCCGGGCAAGCTGAACTACGCGTCTTCAGGCCCCGGCACGCCGTACCACATGGCCGGTGAACTCTTCAAAAGCATGGCCGACATCAATATGGTGCACGTGCCTTACAAAGGCAGCTCGGGTGCGCGTACCGACGTCATCGGCGGTCAAGTCGATGTGATGTTTGACGCCGTGACCACCATGGCCGAACAAGTGCGCGCTGGCAAAGTCAAGGCGCTGGCGACCAGTGGTCAGCGCCGTTCCGATGTGCTGCCTGAAGCGCCGACCCTGAACGAAGCCGGCGTGCCCGGCTACGAAGCCACCATCTGGCTCGGCCTGATGGCCCCGACTGGCACCCCCAAAGCCGTCGTCGACAAGCTCAATGACGCCGTCTCCAAAATCGCCAGTCAACCCGATGTCAAACAAGCCTGGACCAAGCAAGGCGCAGCGCCCATGGTCATGAACACGGTGGTCTTCGACAAGTACATGCGCGACGACATCGCCAAATGGAACCGCGTCATCAAGACCGCCAACATCAAACTCGACTGACAATCTGCATGAACTCGCTTCAACTGATCAGTGCGGGCGCCGCACAAGCCTTGGTCACCCGCTTCCAAGAACGCTTTATGGCCCTGCACGGCTACGCCATTGAACCGACCTTTGGGGCGGTCGGCTTGATGAAAGACAAGCTGCTGGGCGGTGCGCCTTGCGACGTCCTGATCTTGACCGACGCCCTCATCGCGCAGCTCACCAGCAGCGGCCAACTGGCGGCCGGCACTGCCCAAGCTTTGGGCGTGGTTAAAACCGGCATCGCCGTGAAAACCGGCGAAGCCCGTCCGGCTGTCGCCACACGTGTCGAACTCACAGCCGCGCTCAAAGCCGCCAACGGTATTTACTTCCCTGACGCGGTCAAATCAACGGCGGGCATTCACTTCATGAGCGTGCTCAAGCAATTGGGCCTCGACCAAGAACTCGCCGACCGACTGCGGCCCTACCCGAACGGCGCCGCCGCCATGACGGCGATGGCCCAATCCACTGAAAAAGGGCTGCTCGGCTGCACGCAAGACACCGAGATTTTGTACATCGAAGGCGTCGACTTGATCGCCGATTTGCCCAAAGAATTTGAACTCGCCACGGTGTATACCGCCGCGGTTTGCACGGGCGCTGAACAGCCTGCTGCGGCAGCTGCCTTGATTGCTTTGTTGGCAAGCAGAGCGTCTGCCGCACTGAGGGCCGCGTGCGGATTTGAAGGCTGAGCGGGTTGGTCATAACCAACCGCACTCAATTTCCAAAACTTTCTAGCGCTGGCCGATCCGGACACTTCCAAACACTGCTTGCGCTTCGCGCGGCAAGCAACGCCAGTACTGCGGGCTTGCTGTGACTTTTGCGCCTAGCGCGGCCGCCGCCTCCCACGGCCAACGCGGCTTGTACAACATCACACGGGCCAGCGCGATCAAGTCCGCGTCGCCAGCTTGCAAAATCGCCTCGGCCTGTGCCGACTCAGTGATCAAACCGACGGCGGTGGTGATCAGGCCGGAGGTCTGGCGTATCTGCCGAGCCATGGAAACCTGGTAGTTCGGCCCAACGGCAATTTTTTGCTGCGGCGAGACGCCCCCGGACGAGACATGAATAAAGTCGCAGCCGAGAGCCTTGAGCCGACACGCCAGCTGGCTGCTTTGAGTGACGTCCCAGCCGCCCTCGACCCAATCACTCGCCGAAATGCGAAGACCCAAGCTACCCTTAAACACGGCGCGTACTGCGGTAAAAACTTCCAGCGGGAAGCGCACCCGATTCTCAAAACTTCCACCGTATTCGTCATCTCGTTGATTGCTCAGCGGCGACAAAAATTGATGCAACAAATAGCCGTGCGCGGCATGCAGCTCCACGGCCTCAATGCCGAGCCGATCAGCGCGCTGGGCCGCCAGTACAAAGGCATTGCAAATCTGTGCCATTTGTTCCAGAGTCGATGCTTGGGGTGGTGCTTCATCGGGCAGTTGCGACAGCGCCGATGGCCCGACTGTTTGCCAGCCGCCCTGAGCAGATGACAGCAATTGGCCGCCGTTCCAAGGCGCGGCACTAGAGGCTTTTCGCCCCGCATGGGCCAACTGGATACAGACCGGCATAGCCGGGGCCAGTTGGCGGGCACGCTGCAGCGTCTGGCCCAGCGCCTGCTCAGTGCGATCGTCCCACAGGCCCAAGCACCCCGGGGTGATACGCCCCTGCTCAGTAACCGCTGTGGCCTCCAGAGTGAGCATGGCCGCACCACTGTTAAGCAGGCTAGTCCAGTGGGTCAAATGCCAGTCGTTAGCCTCACCGGCGATCGACTGGTACTGACACATTGGGGCAATCACAATACGATTGGCCAAGGCCAAACCACCGCGTGGCGAGGGCAATTGCAGAGGAGAAAAAAGCAAACTCATAGGGTGGCCTAGTGGGGAAGTAAAACGGGGGGCTCAACAGCCCAGCAACTCAGCCAGCTGCAAGATGTCCCGCGCATGCACATCATTGCCGTCTTGCGGCGACACATCCTTGACTTGAGCAGCACCGAATTCCAGCGGCCGCTCGATGTACGCGGTTTGCAAACCGCAGGCGCGGGCGGCAGCTAAATCATCGTGGTGGGCGGCGCAGAGCATGACTTGCTCGGGCGACACATCAAACACTTTCGCCACGCCCAGATAGGTGGCCGGGTCCGGCTTGTAGGCGCGAAAAACTTCGGCTGACAAGATGCAGTCCCACGGCAGACCGGCGCGTTTGGCCATGTTGGTGAGCAAGCCGATGTTGCCGTTGGACAGCGTGCACAAGGTATAGCGGGTTTTCAACCGCAGCAAACCGGCCACGCTGTCGGGCCAAGCTTCCAGCCGATGCCAAACACGGTTCAGGTGTTGACGCTCGGCTTCGCTCAGATGTTCCAGCCCGAAGGTCGGCAACATCGCATCCAGAATCGTCCGGTTCAATTCATCAATGCGAACCCAACCCAACTCCCCTGAGCGTACGCGCTGCATGGCCGGCTGGTAACCCGCACGCCAAGCCAAGGCGAAAGCGTTGCCATCGACTTGCGGGTACAGCGCCTCAAGCTCACGAACGATAGAGCCATGCCAATCCACCACCGTGCCAAAGATGTCAAACGCGAGGATTTTCGGTCTTTGGCGCATGGGTTCCGTAAGGCAGCTAGAACTTAAACCAGCAGCGCGTTGATGCGCCGCACATACGCCGCAGGGTCATCCGGCAAACCGCCTTCAGACAACAGCGCTTGGTCAAACAAGATGTGCGCGAGGTCGTTGAACTGCGCGTCGTCAACGCTGGCTTCGAGCTTTTTGGCCAGCGGGTGCTGGGCATTGACTTCAAGGATCGGCTTGACTTCAGGCGCAGGCTGGCCGGCTTGCTTGAGCATGCGGGCCAGCTGGGTCGACATGTCGCCGTCTTGCACCACCAGACACGCAGCGGAGTCGACCAAGCGCGTGGTGGCGCGCACGTCTTTGGCTTTGTCTTTCAGCGCCTCTTTGAGCTTGTCGAGGACGGGCTTGAATTGGGTTTGTACGTCTTCAGCCGCTTTCTTTTCGTCGTCGTCTTGCAGCGTGCCCAAGTCGACCGCGCCCTTGGCCACCGACTGCATCGGCGTGCCGTCAAACTCGTTCAGGTAGTTCAGCGCCCACTCGTCGACGCGGTCGGTCATGAGCAGCACTTCAATGCCTTTTTTGCCGAAGATTTCCAGCTGCGGGCTGTTCTTGCCGGCAGCTTGCGTGTCAGCGGTGATGTAATAAATGGCCGCTTGGCCTTCCTTCATGCGCGCCTTGTAGTCGGCCAAGCTGACGGTGACAGAGTCGGTGGTTGAGCTGGCAAAACGCAGCAGCTTGGCGAGGCGGTCGCGGTTGGCGTTGTCTTCGCCCAAACCTTCTTTCAGCACCGCGCCAAACTCAGCGTAGAAAGCGGTGAATTTTTCAGGTTCGTTGGCAGCTAAGTCTTCGATCATGGACAGCACACGACGCGTGTTGCCTTCGCGAATAGCTTTGACGGCGCGGCTTTCTTGCAGCAGTTCGCGCGACACATTCAGCGGCAAGTCAGACGAGTCCACCACGCCTTTGACGAAGCGCAAGTAGCTGGGCAACAAGGCTTGCGCGTCGTCCATGATGAAGACACGTTTGACGTACAACTTGACGCCAGCGGCTTTGTCGCGGTTGAACAAATCCATAGGCGCTTTGGCCGGAATGAACAAGAGCTGCGTGTATTCGGTGCTGCCTTCAACGCGGTTGTGCGTGGTGGCCAGCGGCGCTTCGTGGTCGTAGCTGATTTGCTTGTAGAACTCGTCGTACTGCTCTTGGGTGATGTCTTTTTTAGCGCGCGACCAGAGCGCTGCGGCTTGGTTGACGGTTTCCCATTCACCGGTGAAAACCATACCGCCGGGTTGGTCGTTTTCGCCCTCTTTCCATTCTTCCTTTTCCATCTCGATGGGCAGGGAAATGTGGTCGGAGTATTTGTTGATGATGCCTTTGAGCTTCCAGGCATTGAGGTAGTCGGCTGCGTCGTCTTTCAAGTGCAAGATGACGCTGCTGCCACGCTCAGCGCGCTCGATCTCACTAACGTCAAACTCACCCGTGCCGGTGCTGCTCCAGCGCACGCCTTGGCTGGTGGGCAGGCCGGCGCGGCGGCTTTCAACCGTGATCGAGTCGGCGACGATGAAGCCCGAATAAAAACCGACACCAAATTGGCCGATCAACTGCGAGTCGCTCTTTTGGTCGCCGGAGAGCTTGGAGACAAAGTCACGGGTGCCGCTCTTGGCGATGGTGCCGAGGTTGTCGATGGCTTCTTGTTGCGACAAGCCGATGCCGTTGTCGGCAATGGTCAGGGTCTTGGCGGCCCGGTCAAAACTCACGCGCACCTTGAGTTCAGGCACGTTTTCATACAGCGTGGCGTCGTTCAGTGCCTCAAAACGCAGCTTGTCGCAAGCGTCTGACGCGTTGGAGATCAACTCACGCAGAAAAATCTCAGGGTTGGAATACAGCGAGTGGGTGACGAGTTGAAGCAGCTGGGCTACTTCGGCCTGAAAAGCGAGTGTCTGTTTTTGCATGGATTGATAGTTGGGTTGATGCAGGGTGAATTCAAGAGCTGTCGGCCACAGCACAAACCCTGATTCTAGAAAACTCTGCGGCCGGTCTGCTCCGGCAGGCTAAAGTCGAGCGCATGAGCAGTACTGAATTCATCGCCCTGTTGGTGCTGGCCACAGCCATGAGCTTCACGCCCGGCCCGAACACCGCCCTGTCCACTGCGATGGCGGCCAACCACGGCTTGCGCCACGCCATGCCTTTTGTTTGCGCCGTGCCCTTGGGCTGGGGCCTGCTGCTGACCTTCAGCGCGCTCGGCGTGGGCGCCTTGCTGGTCGCTCTGCCCTGGCTGGCTTGGGGCGTGAAGCTGGCCGGCGCGGCTTACTTGGTGTGGCTGGCGCGGCGCTTGGCCATGACACAAGAGCTCGGCCAAGCCGACGCCAGAAGGCTACAAGTCGGCTTCTGGCAAGGTGCGGCGCTGCAGCTGGTGAACATCAAGGCGTGGATGCTGGCGCTGGCGATTGTCAGCGGCTGGGTCGCCGGACATGCCGACGCGGGCTGGCGTTTTGCCATCGTCTTGCCGGTCATGTTGGGCTTTGCCTTTGCCAGCAATCTGGCCTATGCGCTGGTCGGCTCGCTGCTGCGAGAGTGGCTGGCCGGACCGGATGACACCCGCCAACGCCTGCGCTGGTTCAACCGCGTGATGGCTGGCGTACTGGTGCTCACAGCTGGCTGGATGCTGCTGCGCTAACGGCTGCAGTGACGCACGGACGCCCGCGCAGGCCATACAATATTTTCCGGCTAATTTGTTGAAGCGTGTGCGGAAACACCGCGCCAAACAAAAACGACGAAAAACACAACAATCGAGACACGCATGAAATACTTTGCACCCCAGCAACACACCCCCAAACCGCTTGTCACTTTGTGCTTGCTGCTGACCTCGGCGCTGCTGGGCGGGCCAGCCATCGCCGCAGACCCTTATCCCACCAAACCCATTTCCATCGTCGTCGCTTATGCGCCGGGCGGTCAGGGCGACACCTTCGCCCGTATCGTCGGTGAGCGCCTCACCACCTTGTACAAGCAGCCCGTGGTGATCGATAACAAACCCGGCGTGTCCGGTACCATCGGTACCCGCTTCGCGGCCAAAGCCAAGAACGATGGCTACACCTTGTTCCTAGGTCAAACAGGTGAAATCGCCGTCAACCGTGCGTTGATGAAGGACCTTGGCTACGACCCCATCAAAGAGCTGTCGCCAGTGGTGATGATCGGCAACGCCCCTTTGGTGATGCTGGCGCCGGTGGATGCACCTTACAACACGGTCGCAGAATTCATTCAAATGGCGCGCGCCAAACCGGGCGAATTCAGCTACGGCACGGTTGGCGCTGGCACCCCTGGGCACCTGTCGGCCGTGGCCTTGGGTCTGGGCTTGAACCTCAATATGGTTCACGTACCTTACAAAGGTGTCGGACCACTGCTGTCAGATCTGATCGCCGGCCGTCTGCAAGCATTTTTCAGCAGCGCGTCAGCGGCAGTGCCGCAGGTCAAAGGCGGCAAACTCAAAGCACTCGCCGTGACCACGCCGCAGCGCATGAGCTCCTTGCCACAGGTGCCAACGATTGCCGAATCTGGCTTGCCGGGCTTCAGCTACACGCTGTGGGGCGGTTTGTTTGCGCCGGCAGGAACGCCCGCATCGGTGATCGACAGCCTGAACCGCGACGTCAACGCCATCTTGGCCAGCCCCGATATTCGGGCGCGCTTTGATGCCGACAATCTGGCTGTTCCGAAAAACTCGCCCGCTGAATTCGCCAGCTACGTGCGCGCCGAGAGCGTGAAGTTTGAAAAGCTGGTGAAAGACGCCAACCTGAAGCTGGAACAATAAATGCAAGAACCCACCGTGAGCGCTGCCAACACCCTGAATATCTGGGGGCGCATGAGCTCCATCAACGTCAAGAAAGTCGTCTGGACGGCGCAAGAGCTCGGACTGGACTTTCAGCGCACTGAGGCAGGCGGCCAATTTGGCGTGGTCAAAACGCCTGAGTTCATACGCCTGAATCTGAACTCAACGGTGCCGGTGATTGAAGATGAGGACTTTGCGCTATGGGAGTCGAATGTGATCGTGCGCTACCTCTGCGCCAAACACTCGCCAGGGCAGTTGTACCCAAGCAATTTGCGTGAACGTTTTGTGGCTGAGCAGTGGATGGACTGGCAACAGACCACACTGAATCCGGCCAGTAGGACCGGATTTTGGCAGCTGATCCGAACCGCTCCGGAGCAACGCAATGCCGATTCGATTGCCGAATCGAACGCCGCGGTTGAGACCCTGATGGCCAGACTGGACGCCCATCTGGGCCGCCATGCTTTCATGGCCGGCGATCACTTCACCATGGCCGACATTCCGCTCGGTTGCGATGTGCACCGCTGGTTCAATCTGCCGCAGCCGCGTGAAAGCCGACCGAATATTGAGCGCTGGTTTCAAGTGCTCAGCGGGCGGCAAGCCAGCAAGGGCGTGCTCGACATGGCGTTGAGCTGAACCTTCGGCTATTTCACGCCATGCGCTCCCGCCGCTTCAAACAAGTCGACGTCTTCACCGACACCGCCTACCTCGGCAACGCACTGGCCGTGGTGTTGGACGGCGACGGACTCAGTGAGGACGCAATGCAGCGTTTTGCGCGTTGGACGAATCTTTCAGAAACGACATTTTTGTTGCCACCCACCGAGGCGGCTGCCGACTACCGGGTGCGAATTTTCACCCCCGGTGGTGAGCTGCCGTTTGCCGGTCACCCGACGCTGGGCAGTTGCCACGCCTGGCTTGAAGCTGGCGGTCAAGCGCGCGCGGCGGGCCACGTGGTGCAGCAATGTGCGGTCGGATTGGTGACGATAAAACGTGATCGCCAGCGCGAACTTCAACATGACACCAAGCGCGCAGAGCGTTTCGCTTTTGCCGCGCCACCGCTGCGCCGCAGCCAACCTGAACCCGCGTTGCTCGGCGCTGTGGCTGAGGCTTTGGGCCTGCAGCCGAAGCAGATTTTGGCGGCCCAGCGGCTCGACAACGGCCCTGTTTTTCTAGGCCTCTTGCTCGACTCACCAGAGACCGTGCTGCAACTAGAGCCCGACCACGCAGCGCTGGTCAAGCTCCAAATCAAAGTCGGCGTCGCTGGTGTGTACGCAGACGACAGCGCGAATGCACCGCCGCTGATTGGACGCATCAACCGCGAGGCGGCTGCATTTGCAAAATCAGTAGCGCCGGCCCAAGCCGCTGACGAAACGCCACGGCTTGAAGTGCGTGGTTTTTGCGCCGCCACCGGCATCAACGAAGACCCGGTCACCGGCAGCCTGAACGCCAGTTTGGCGCAATGGTTGATTTGCGACGGCTACTTGCCTGAACGCTACCTGGCCTCGCAAGGCGTCTGCGTCGGACGCGCTGGTCAGGTCTACATTCAGCGCGATGCTGCTGGGCAAGTCTGGGTCGGCGGGCAGTCGGTCAGCTGCATTGACGGCAGCGTGACCTTGTGAACCTGTGACTTAGAAGGGTGTCAGCGTGTCGAACTCGGCCAACAACGTGGCCAGCGCCTGACCACTGGCATTGAGCACGGCTCGGCCTTTGTCTGCCGTGGCTGCAGCGGCGTTGCCAGCGGCACCCGAGAGGTTCAAGTCTTGCGCGGCCCAAGCAAGTTTGACGCTGCTGCCGTTGCCGATGATCGGGAAATTTTGTGCACGCGCTTGGCTGCTGGACGCGAAATTTTGCGCTTGCTGCATGTCGACGCGCTCGGGGTGCAGCGCCAGCATCATGGAGGTTTCGACGTCGCCGCCATGCACACCAAAGCGCGGCTCGTCAGCACCGAACAAACCCTGCACCGCAGCCGGCATGGGCAAGGCAAAGGTGTTGACCAGCGCCACCGTCATACCGAAACGCGCCCGCAACTCACGGCCGACGATGTCCATGGTTGAGACGTTGCCGCCGTGCGAATTCAACAGCACCAGTTTTTTAACACCGGAGCGCGCGACGCATTCCCCGAGGTCAACCCATGCTTGAATCAGCGCCGCAGCGCTGAGGGTGAGCGTGCCCGGAAAAGCCACGTGCTCAATGCTTCGGCCCACAGTTTGGGTTGGCAAAAACAACACGTTGAGATCCGCAGCCAAATGCGGCAGTGCGTGCGCAATCACGCCATTGACGAGGTCAGTGTCCACGCTCAGCGGCAGGTGCGGGCCATGTTGCTCGATCGCCGCCAGTGGCAGCACGGCAATGGTTCGACCCATGTCCAAACGCGCGAAGTCAGGGCTTTTGAGATCAGCCCAAAAACGGGGGGTGGGATTGTTCATGCGTGGGCTAATTCAATGAAGGAAGGTTAAGGCAATTACGGCGGTGAGGGATGTGAGGCCGTTCACGCCGCAGCCGCCGCTTGCTGAATCTCGCTGCGTAACTGGCCGGCCACGCTTTGGTGGATGTTTTGGCTGACGTGTCGGCTTTGCCGCTGGGCCCGCGCCTGCCCCGCTGGGGTCAGCGGCGGGCTGGCGGCTTGCAGCAGCTCAGCCAAGCACTTGGGTTTGGCGCGCGCGCCGCTGGCTTGGTAGTCGGCCAACAGCGCTTGCCGCACCGTGTCTTCAGCCATGCCGCGCGGTCCTGTCAAATGTTCAAACAACAAATCAACGAGTTTTTCCAACGCAAATTCGTGGGTCTTGCCGGTGCTCTGCCAAAGCCAGTCGCTGAAGTTCAAAAACGCGGAGAACGCCGACACCGGCGAGCCGTCAACACCATCCAGCAACAAGGACCTAGCGCGCAAAAACCGGCCCGAATTCGCGATCATGTCCCAGTAGCGTGCAAAGCGCTGAATGCGTTGCAGCGTGGCAAAGTCAATCGTCGAATTTTGCAAGATGGTGTAGGGCGTCTGCGGGTCGTAGACCATCGCAAAGTCTTGCGTGTGGCGTGCAATAGGCGTGCCGCGCAGCCGCTTCAAAATGCCGAACTGAATCTCGTGTGGTGCCAAGGCATAGAGCCGGTCAAAGCCGGCGGCAAAGCTTTCCAACGTTTCACCTGGCAGGCCAAAAATCAAATCAGCATGCACATGCGCCTGACTTTGGCTGACCAACCAACGCAGGTTGTCAGCCGTCTTCAGGTTGTCTTGCTTGCGCGAAATGCGCTGCTGCACTTCAGGGTTGAAGCTCTGAATACCGACTTCAAATTGCAGCGACCCGGCGGGGAATTGCACGATCAATTCCTTCAGTCGATCCGGCAAGCTGTCGGGCACGACTTCGAAGTGCACGAACAAATTGGGGACCTCATTGGCCGTCTGCAAGCGGTCTAAAAAGAACTGCAAGATGCGCACCGAATGCTCGACCTTCAAGTTAAAGGTGCGGTCTACAAATTTGAAGTTACGTGCGCCGCGCTGATACAAGGCATCCATCTCGGCCATGAAGGCATCGAGCTCAAAGGCCCAAGCCGTCTTGTCAAGCGCGCTCAGGCAAAACTCACACTTGAACGGGCAACCGCGCGACGCCTCCACATACAGCAGTCGCTTGGCAATGTCGGCGTCGGTGTACTCGTCATACGGAAAAGCCAACTCGTCCAGCGGTGGTTGCTCGCCGGCGATGACCTTCATCAGCGGCTGCGGGCCATCGAGCAGCGCGCGGCAGACCTTCGGAAAGCTCACGTCGCCCCAGCCGGTAATGACATGGTCCGCCAGACGGCAAATGTCTTGCGCCTCGATTTCATGGCTGACCTCGGGGCCACCCAAGACCACCTTGATGTCGGGCCGCAACGCTTTCAGCAGCCGCAGCACCTGCGTCGTCTCGACCACGTTCCAGATGTAAATCCCCAGCCCGATCACCTGCGGATTCAGCGCCAGCAGTTCTTCCACAATCTGCGTCGGCCGCTGTTGAATCACGAACTCCCGCAGTTGCGTCACGGCGCGCAAGCCGTCACCGCCATGCCTGTCCATGTTGGCCAGCAAACAACGCAGGCCCAGCGACGCGTGGATGTACTTGGCGTTGAGCGTGGCCAGCACGATGCGCGGCGGCGGCGCAGAGGCGGTGGCAGGCAAAGGCGACAAAGGCCGGGGGGAGCGGGTCATGGGGTGATTATCGAAGCATTCAGACTGGCCGAGAAGAAGCCATGCGAAGAGCTGCTGCGAAGAAGGACAAACAGTGCCCGTTTAAACTTAAGTATGTCTTTCAACTCCCTACGCCAGGACTGGCTCTCCAATGTCCGCAACGATTTGTTAGCCGGCATGGTGGTCGCGCTGGCGCTCATCCCCGAAGCCATTGCGTTCTCCATCATCGCTGGCGTCGACCCAAAAGTCGGCCTTTACGCTTCCTTTTCAATCGCCACCCTGCTCGCCTTTTTTGGCGGTCGTCCCGGCATGATCTCCGCCGCTACAGGGGCTATGGCGCTGCTGATGGTGACGCTGGTCAAAAGCCACGGGCTGGAGTATTTGCTGGCCGCCACGGTGCTCACGGGCGTGCTGCAAGTCATCGCTGGCTGGGTCAAGCTGGGCGTCTTGATGCGCTTTGTCTCGCGCTCTGTGGTGACCGGTTTCGTCAACGCTTTGGCGATTTTGATTTTCATGGCGCAGCTGCCCGAACTCACCCATGTCGGCTGGCAGGTTTACGCCATGACCGCCGCCGGTCTGGGCATCATCTACGGCTTGCCTTACCTCACCAAAGCCGTGCCGTCACCGCTGGTGACCATCGTCGTGCTGACGGGCGTCTCGATGCTGCTGAACATGGACATTCGAACCGTCGGCGACATGGGCGAGTTGCCCGACAGCCTGCCGATGTTATTGATTCCGGATGTGCCGCTGACCTTTGAAACGCTGGCCATCATCTTTCCGTACTCGGCCACTTTGATGGTGGTCGGGCTGCTTGAATCGCTCATGACCGCCACCATCGTCGACGACCTGACCGACACCAAGAGCGACAAAAATCGCGAATGTGTTGGCCAAGGGGTGGCCAACATCGCCACCGGGTTCATCGGTGGCATGGCCGGTTGCGCCATGATCGGCCAGTCAGTCATCAACGTGAAATCGGGCGGCCGCGGTCGGCTCTCCACCCTCACTGCTGGCGTGGTGCTGCTGATCTTGGTGGTTTTCTTGGGCGACTGGGTCAAGCAAATTCCGATGGCAGCCTTGGTCGCCGTCATGATCATGGTCTCGATCGGCACCTTCGACTGGGACTCCATTCGCAGCCTGCGCGCGCATCCGACCAGCTCCAGCGTGGTCATGCTCGCCACCGTCATCGTCACCGTGGCGACCCACGACTTGGCCAAAGGCGTTCTGACCGGCGTGCTGTTGTCGGGTTTCTTTTTTGCGCACAAGGTCGGGCACATCTTGAAGTTCCGCTCGCAAACCGAAGACGAGGGCCGAAGCCGGACTTACCAAGTGATCGGACAGGTATTTTTTGCCTCCGCCGAGCGCTTCATCAACGCGTTTGACTACAAGGAAGTTGTCGAGACCGTGCGCATCGACGTCAGCAACGCTCATTTTTGGGACATCACCGCCATTAGCGCACTCGACAAAGTGGTGCTCAAGTTTCGCCGCGAAGGCACGGACGTCGAAGTCATTGGCCTGAATGCGGCGAGCCGCACCATGGTCGACAAGTTTGCCGTCCACGACAAAGATGGCGCTGACGACGTGCTGATCAGCCACTGAAGGACACCCACGCATGAAAAAAGACAACAAAATCGTCCTCGCCTGTGTCGACCAATCCCGCTTTGCCACTTCAGTCGCCCGCTATGCGGCTTGGGCCGCACGCAAGCTGGATGCACCGCTTGAGTTTTTGCATGTGATCGACCGGCATCCAGACCTTGAACCGGTGCAGGACCTCAGCGGATCGATCGGCTTGAACGCACAAGAAAACCTGCTCAACCAGCTCTCGGATGAAGACGAAGTGCGCAGCCGAAGCCGACGCGAAACCGGTCGTATTTTCCTCAACCAACTGCGTGAGCAAGCCCTTGCTGCGGGCGCGTCATCGGTCGATGTGCGCCAACGCCATGGCCACATTGAAGAGACCTTGTCTGAGCAACAAGCCGACGTGCGCCTGTTTGTGCTGGGTCGCCGAGGCGCTTCGGCCGAAACTGTGCAGCGAGATTTGGGATCAAATTTGGAATGGGTGGTTCGCAGCGTCAGTCGGCCCACACTGGTTGTCGGTGACTGCTATAGCGAACCCAGTCGGGTGCTGATGGCCTTCGATGGCAGCGGTGTGACACGCCGCGGCGTCGACATGATCGCCAACAGCCCTTTGCTCAGAGGCTTGCCAATCCACATCGTCATGGCCGGCAAGGCCCAAGCGCACAGCGCCAAGCTGGTGGGCAACGCTCAGGCGGTCTTGACGGCAGCTGGTTTCAGCGTGACCACTGAGATCAGCACCGAAGCCCCTGAAGTGGCGATTCCGCAGATCGTTCAAGACAAAAAAATAGACCTGCTGGTCATGGGCTCCTACAGCCACTCGCCTTTGCGCGCTTGGCTGTTCGGCAGCAAAACCAGCGCTCTATTGCGCTCAACAAAAGTCAGCACCCTGCTGCTTAGGTGACCTGACGGGAGCCAAAAAAAGGGCGGACACCCCGCATGGAGCGTCCGCCCAAGTCGATAGATCAGAACAGCAAGTTCGGCAAGAACATAGTGACCGCTGGCACGTAGGTGATGAGAATCAGGAACGCAACTAACACCATCGTCCAAGGCAGCGCGGCTCGCGCCACCGCCATGATGGACATTTTCGTGATGCCCGCCGTGACAAAGAGGTTCAAGCCAATCGGCGGTGTCACCATCCCGATCTCCAGGTTCACTACCATGATGATGCCCAGGTGCACCGGGTCAATGCCAAGCCGTGTGGCGATCGGGAACAAGATCGGCGCCATGATCAAAATGATGCCAGTGGGCTCCATGAACATGCCAGCGATCAACAGCAAGATGTTGACGACGATCAGGAACTGCCAGGCCGGCATGCCCCAGCCGATGATGGTTTCTGCGATCTGTTGCGGAATACGTTCGGTGGTCAGCACGTGCGCAAACAGCAAGGCATTCGCCACAATGAACATCAGCATGACGGTGACTTTGCCGGCGTCCAGCAAGACCTTCGGCACCTGCGTCATCTTGATGTCGCGGTAGACATAGATAGCGATGACGAACGCGTAGACGGCGGCCACGGCTGCGGCTTCAGTCGGCGTGAAGATACCGCCATAAATGCCACCCAGAATAATGACGATCAGCAACAAACCCCACAGCGAGTCACGGCCAGTTTTGAGGACCTCAACCATCGATGCCCGTGGTTGCCGCGGGATGTCGAGAATGCGTGCGCGCACGTAAATCGCCACGATCAGCATCAATCCCAGCACGATGCCCGGTATTACACCAGCCAAGAACAGCTTGCCGACTGATGTCTCGGTGGCTGCGCCGTAAACCACCATCACGATGGAGGGTGGAATCAAAATCCCCAGCGTGCCAGCATTGCAAATCACGCCCGCTGCAAATTCCTTCGGGTAGCCGGCCTTGACCATGCCCGCAATCACGATGGCACCGACCGCCACCACGGTGGCTGGCGAGGAACCCGACACCGCCGCAAACAACATACATGCCAGCACCGACGCCATACCCAGACCGCCGCGCAAGTGCCCGATACAGGCATTCGCAAAGCTGATCATGCGCCGCGCCACGCCGCCGGTGGTCATGAAAGAGCCACCCAAAATAAAGAACGGAATGGCCAGCAAGGTGTAGAGCTCGGCGGTTTCAAACAGCTTGAGCGTGAGCGAGGCCAGCGAATCCTGCGCGAACATCATGATGGTCAAGATGGAGGACAAACCCAGCGCCACAGCGACCGGCATACCGATCGCCATGAAAACGAACAGAAGGATGAAAAGGGCAGCGATGGTCATTTTTTCACCTCGTCAAATGAAGCATCTTCTCTGAGCTTGAGAGCATCTTCAGCCTCGTCACCCAGCAATTGGGCGTCTTGGCCACTGAGCAGTCGCCACAGCACTTGTGCAAAGCGAAAAGCCAGCAGCAAAAAGCCAAGCGGCAAGACCACACGGGGGATCCAGCTCTCAATGGGAATGTCTTGCATCAAGATGCCGACAGTGTAGATTTTGTGAACATATTGGTAGCCACCATAAGCGACCAGCAAGGCGTAAAAAATACACAAGACCGTCGCAGCGCTGGCCATTTGCCGTGCGGCGCGTGCGCCTAGGGATTTGACCAAAGCATCGACACCAATGTGGGCGCCCACACGCACGCCATACGACATGCCGACAAAAATCAGCCAGGCGAACATGATGCCGGTGACTTCCATTACCCAGACAAAGCTGTAATTGAAGACGTAACGCGCCACCACCTGCACAAAGGTGAGCAGCGTCATCGCCGCCATGAGGATGACGATCAAGCCTTCCTCGAAATTTTTAAGCCAACGCATAGATGAATAAAGGGCCTGCAAAGCAGACCCTTTCCTTTGGTTTTAGTTTTGGTTGGTTTTACTTGTTCGACTTCAGCGCGGCGTCGATCAGGTCACGGCCGATGTCAGCCTCGAATTTTTTCCAGACGGGCTCCATGGTTTTGCGCCATGCAGCGACGTCGTCTTTGGACAGCGTCTGGATCTTGGCTTTACCTGTGTCGGCGATTTTTTTGCGGTCAGCCAAATTGATGTCAAGGGCCAATTTGTTCGAATGTGCCGTGGCTTCTGTCATGGCTTCGGTCAAACCCTTGCGGATGTCGGCTGGCAGGCCGTTCCACCACTTGACGTTGGTCACGACCATGTAGTCGATCACGCCGTGGTTGGTTTCGGTGATGGTTTTTTGCACTTCATGGAACTTCTGCGAGTAGATGTTGGACCAGGTGTTTTCCTGACCGTCCACTACGCCCGTTTGCAAGGCCTGATAGACCTCGGCAAAAGCCATTTTTTGCGGATTGGCACTCAAGCCGCGAAACTGAGCTTCCAGCACATCAGAGGCTTGAATACGGAACTTCAGGCCTTTGACGTCTTCAGGGCGGGTCAGCTTGTCTTTGTTGGTAGACATTTGCTTCATGCCGTTGTGCCAGTAGCCCAAGCCGAGCAAGCCGCGGTTCGTCATGGCCGACAACAGGGCCTGGCCCTGAGGACCGGACTGGAAGCGGTCAACCGCTTCGATGTTGTCAAACAGGAAGGGCAGGTCATAGACCTGGATCTTCTTGGTGTAACGGTCAAACTTGGACAGCGATGGAGCGATGAATTGCACGTCGCCTAGCAGCAAAGCTTCCAATTCTTTGGCATCACCAAAGAGCTGCGAGCTTGGGAAGACTTGGACTTGGACGCGACCCGGGAATTTCTTCTCGGCCAGCTCCTTGAACTTCATGGCGCCCTGACCTTTAGGGGTCTGTTCGGCCACCACGTGGCTGAACTTGATCACGATGGGGGCTTGAGCCGATGCCGCGAAAGGCAGGGCCATCGCGCCGGCGGCGACAGCGGTCGCGATCAATGAGCGACGCAAACGATTGAGTGATTTCATGGAGTCTCCTGAGAAAATTGGCAAAAGTGCCTTGCCATCTGGTGTTGTGTCCCCAGTTTCATGGCGCGAAATAAAGGTTTAAAAAGTATTAAACCGATACAACAAGTTGCGATTTTATGTGGCGAAAGTGTGAAGTCCTTCGACCGAATTCGAATCCTTAAAAAACGATCATGTACCTTACACCATAAATTTACATTCAGAATTACCCTTGCCTAGCTTTCAAAGGATAAAGCGCGGACCGTATCATCCCCGGCATGACCGCGCACACTCCTTGCCAAGCCGCCCACCGTCCAAAACGCATCGGAACTTTTCCCCGCCGCGCCCGCTCCCAACCATTCATGCGCTTTTTTATTCAGCTGAACTCCTTCATCAAGCCCCTCTTGTGGACGGCGGCCTTGGCTGCCAGCGCCGGGCTGTCGGCACAAACGGCCCCAGCGCTTTTCAGCACCGGCGGCAACTTAGGCAACGCCTCTGCGGTCGTTAGCACGGGCGAGGTACGGGCCGAATTGATGGTCCATGCCCCACAAGGCGTGTCACCGGGCCAGCCGCTCTGGGTCGGCCTGAACATCACGCACCAGCCCGAATGGCACACTTATTGGAAGAACTCCGGCGACTCTGGCTTACCGACTGAGCTGCGGTGGACGCTGCCCGCTGGCATCACGGCAGGCGAGATCGCTTGGCCCACACCCAAAAAAATCCCCATCGGCAACTTGGCCAACTACGGTTACGAAAACACCGTCTTGCTGCCCGTGCCCCTGACGGTGGCGTCGGGTTTCAGCGCCAGTCAGTTGACGATCCAACTCAGCGCGTCATGGCTGGTTTGCAAGCGCGAGTGCATTCCCCAAGAAGGTGAGTTCACGCTGACCTTGCCAGCGCGCAGCTCCAGCGCTGCCAATGCTCGCCTCTTTGAAGCTGCTTGGGCCGCCAGCCCTCGCGCCTTGGAAGCGGGTACGGGTCAAGTGGAGGTTTCGGGGGAAGCCAAAGCCATCCGCGTCTCTGTGGCCGGTTTGCCGGCTGCGTGGCAAGGCAGGTCGCTTGATTTTTATCCCGAGACGGGCGGCGTCACTGAGCCTGCCGGAACGATTGCGCAGACGTGGAAAGACGGCTTGTGGACGGCGCAAGTGCCTCTCGCAACGCATCGCAGCGAAAGCCCACAACGTATGCTGGTGGTTCTGGCCTTGGCCGACGGCAAAGGAACCGCCAACCCAGCTTGGCGCATTGAACTGCCGGTCAAAGGTGACTGGCCTAGTCTCACTGCCCCCATCGCCGTGCCCGCCGCACTCGAAGCAGCCCTCAAAGCCAATGCAGCTGCGGCCATGGCACCCACATCCGCACCGGCCTTGACTTGGCTGGCCGCATTGTTGGGCGCTTTGCTCGGCGGGCTGATCCTCAACCTCATGCCTTGCGTGTTCCCGGTGCTGGCCATCAAGATGGTCGGCTTCATGCAGGTCAAAGACCAAGCCAGTCGCACGGCCAGCGGCTTTGCTTACACGGCCGGTGTGGTGCTGTCGTTTCTGGCGCTGGGCGGTCTGCTGCTGGGCCTGCGCGCGGCGGGAGAACAACTCGGTTGGGGCTTTCAATTGCAAAGCCCCGCAGTGGTGGCCGGCTTGGCGGCCTTGTTCACCTTGTTGGGCCTGAATCTGGCTGGGCTGTTTGAATTTGGTCAATTGCTGCCCAGCCGCTTGGCCAGCCTGCAATCCAAAAACACCACCGTCAATTCATTCTTGTCGGGCGTGTTGGCCACCGCCGTCGCGTCGCCCTGCACGGCACCGTTCATGGGTGCCTCGCTGGGCTTGGCGGTGGGTCTGCCGGCGTTGCAAGCCTTGGCCATCTTTGGTGCGATTGGCGTGGGCATGGCGCTGCCTTATTTAGTGGCCAGTCTGGTGCCAGCGGTGGCGCGGGCCATGCCAAGGCCCGGCCCGTGGATGGTCACCTTCAAGACCTTCATGGCCTTCCCGATGTTTGCCACCGTGGCTTGGTTGGTGTGGATTTTGGGGCAGCAAAGCGGCATCGACGGCGCCGGCACCTTGCTCGGCCTGCTGGTGCTGATGGCACTGGTAATTTGGACCTTCACGCTGACCGGCAAGGTTCGCGTGGTGGCGGTCAGCTTGTCGCTCTTGACGGCGGCACTCGCGTTGTCAACTGCAGGCCCCAGCGTTGTCAAGCTCATGGAGTTTGGACCAACCGGCACCTCTGCCGTCTCGGCGACCGAGCGCTGGCAGCCGTGGGCGCCTGGCCGCGTCGAACAACTCACGGGTGAAGGCCGCAGCGTGTTCGTCGACTTCACCGCCGCTTGGTGCGTGACCTGCCAGTACAACAAGAAAACCACGCTGAGCAACAGCGACGTGCTGGCCGACATGGACGCCAAACATGTGGCGCTGCTGCACGCTGACTGGACCCGCCGCGACCCCGCAGTGACCGCAGCACTGAAAGAACTCGGCCGCTCCGGCGTGCCGGTGTATGTGATTTACAAGGCCGGCCGCGCCCCGGTGGTGATGTCGGAAATTCTGTCTGTGGACGATGTGCGGCGCGAACTGGCTCTTCTCTGAGTCCGCCTGAAAGCACCCGGCAACACCTGAGACAATCAGGGCATGTTTGCACCACTCCAAAACGACACCTTTTTACGCGCCTGCTGGCGTCAAGCCACTGATTACACCCCCGTCTGGCTGATGCGCCAAGCCGGTCGCTACCTGCCGGAATACCGCGCCACGCGGGCGCAAGCCGGCAGCTTCATGGGACTGGCGACCAACACCGACTACGCCACCGAAGTCACGTTGCAACCGCTAGAGCGCTTCCCGCTGGACGCCGCGATTTTGTTTTCAGACATCTTGACCGTGCCTGACGCCATGGGACTGGGCTTGTCTTTCGCGCTGGGCGAAGGCCCGAAGTTCGCCACCCCGGTGCGCGACGAAGCCGCTGTCAACAAGCTCGAAGTCCCCGACATGAACAAGCTGCGTTATGTCTTTGACGCGGTGACCTCGATCCGCAAAGCCCTGAATGGCCGCGTGCCTTTGATCGGTTTTTCAGGCAGCCCCTGGACGCTGGCCTGCTACATGGTCGAAGGCGCAGGCTCTGACGACTACCGCTTGGTCAAGACCATGCTGTACCAACGGCCTGACCTGATGCACCGCATGTTGGCCATCAACGCCGACTCGGTGGCGGCCTATTTGAACCAGCAGATTGAAGCCGGCGCGCAAGCCGTGATGATCTTCGACAGCTGGGGCGGCGTGCTGGCCGACGGTGCGTTCCAGACCTTCAGCTTGGCCTACACCGAGCGCGTGCTGTCCCAGCTCAAACGCGAACACGATGGCGTGAAGATTCCGCGCATCGTCTTCACCAAAGGCGGCGGCTTGTGGCTGAAAGAAATGGCCCAACTCGACTGCGAAGTGCTGGGCGTTGACTGGACCGTCAACCTCGGCCAAGCGCGCGCACTGGTCGGCGGACAAGTCGGCGGTGCCGGCAAAGTCTTGCAAGGCAATATCGACCCGAACGTGTTATTTGCCGAGCCCGGCCAAATCGCCACCGAAGTGGCGCGTGTGCTGGACAGCTTTGGCCAACCGCACACAGACCGAACCACCACCGGACCGACGCACATCTTCAACCTCGGCCACGGCATCAGCCAGTTCACGCAGCCGGACCGCGTCGAGGCACTGGTCAGCGCCGTGCACGCGCATTCGAGGCGCATGCGTCAGCCAAGCTGAGCGGCTGCGACTAAGCATCGCGTGACAATTAATTGTTAGTCCTAGCACGAAAAAAGTGCATCCGCTAGAGACTTATGCACAAAAATCATGCTGCGGTGCGACATCGGCAGAGTTCCATCAGGTATCGCGCTACAAAAGGAGTAGCGATCGTAAGTTGTTGATTTATAAGGATTCTTTCGAAGTGCTTTTTTTAAGGGCATTTTGACTCAGCCCTTGATTTCAAAGGCTTGGCGCCTTGCAGAGGTCACATATCAACAAAGTTATCCACAGAAAACCTGAAGATCTAGAAAGAGGTTTGTAAATCAAGCACTTACGAGCAGATACGAATGTTAATTACGAACAAATCGCAACAAACATGACTTTTTGGATCAGCGTTGTGGTCGCCACGCCCGCCCACAGTGGCGTCGGCGGACCGCTAACTTATCGAAGTGAGTTACCACTCGCGCCGGGACAATTGGTGCGCGTACCGCTGGGTCGCCGTGAGGTATTAGGCGTCGTCTGGGGGCTGCTGCCAGACAGCGGTGGATTGGCACCCGCACAGGCCAAGGCTGTGCTGGGCGCCCTCGAAGGCTTGACGCCGCTCAGCCTGACTTGGCGAAAACTGGTGGCCTTCACTGCTGGCTATTACCAGCGCTCGCTGGGTGAGGTTGCGTTGGCCGCGCTGCCACCCCAACTGCGGGAACTCAGCACCGTGCAGCTGGCGCGCCGCTTGAAACGCCCCAGTGCCGACACTTCCAGTGACGAAAGCCAACGTGATCTGGTCGAGTTGAGCCCCGAACAAACGGCAGCCTTGGCGCAGTTAGAGGCCGACCCCCGCCCCGCCCTTCTCTTCGGCAGCACCGGCAGCGGCAAGACCGAGGTCTATTTGCGCGCTGCTGCACGGGTGCTGGCCGAAGACCCCGAGGCCCAAGTGCTGGTGATGGTGCCTGAAATCAACCTCACGCCCCAATTGCAGGCACGCTTTGAAGAACGCTTCAAGCATTTGGGCCGTGAGCGCGTGGTCGCTCTGCACAGCGGTTTGACGCCCGCCCAACGCCTGAAAAGCTGGCTCGCCGCCCACGCAGGCGTTGCGCGGCTGGTGCTGGGCACGCGCATGGCGGTGCTGGCGTCGATGCCAAACCTGCGGCTGATCGTGGTCGACGAAGAGCACGACCCGAGCTACAAGCAACAAGAAGGCGCCCGCTATTCGGCGCGCGACTTGGCGGTGTACCGCGCCCGCTTGGAGGGTTTGGCAACGGCTGAGTCAGCCGATCCGCAGGCGCTAACGTCTGCCGCCGCCAGCCCCAAAAGCTGCAGCGTCATCCTCGGCTCGGCCACGCCGTCTCTGGAAAGCTGGCAAGCCACCTTGGTCGGCCGCTACCAGCGCCTGACCATGCACGAACGCATTGGCTCGGCCGACCAAGCCGCCGGCAGTTTGCCGACCGTGCGGCTGGTGGACATGAACCACCAGCCCAAGCACTGTACGCTGGCGCCGCCCTTGCTCGCGGCCATCGCCCAACGCATTGCGCGTGGTGAACAGTCCTTGATCTTTTTGAACCGGCGTGGCTACGCGCCGGTGCTGGCCTGCCACGACTGCGGCTGGAAAAGCGAATGCCCGCACTGCAGCGCCTACCGCGTCTTTCACAAAATTGACCGCACGCTGCGCTGCCACCACTGCGGCTTCACCGAACGCGTGCCGCGCGCCTGCCCCAGCTGCGGCAACGTCGACATTGCACCCGTCGGGCGCGGTACCGAACGGCTGGAAGAACACTTGGCCGAGTTGCTGCAAGGCATCACCCGACCCGATGGCAGTCCGCTGGTGATTGCGCGCATTGACGCCGACACCACACGCCTCAAAGGCGCGCTTGAATCGCAGCTTGCCAGCGTCCACGCCGGCGCGGTCGATGTGCTGGTTGGCACCCAAATGATCGCTAAAGGGCACGACTTTAGGCACATCACGCTGGTGGCGGCGGTCAACCCGGACGGCGCGCTGTTTTCAAGTGATTTCCGCGCGCCAGAGAGGCTCTTTGGTTTGCTGATGCAAGCGACTGGCAGAGCCGGCCGGAACGCCGAAAAAGGTGCGCAAAGCGAAATGTGGGTGCAAACATTTCACCCAGAACACCCGTTGTTTGGCGCCCTCAAACAGCACGACTACCCGGCCTTTGCCGCGCAAGAACTGGCCGACCGCGAAGCTGCCGGTATGTCGCCGTTTGGCTTCTCAGCGCTGGTGCGCGCCGAAGCACGTTCACAAGACTTGGCGCAGGGATTTTTAAATGCAGCAGCGGCAGCCGCTCAAGCGGAAGCCTTGCCAGGGCATGACATGGTCACGCCCTACCCGGCCGTCCCGATGACGATTCAGCGTGTGGCCAATGTCGAGCGTGCGCAAATGCTGGTGGAAAGCAGCTCACGCGTGGCGCTGCAGCGCTTTCTGGCTGCGTGGCAGCCGGTCATGGCCGCCACGCGCCAACAAGCCGAGTTCAAACCGCTCATCCGCTGGGCCATGGATGTGGACCCGTCGGCGATTTGAGCGGCTTGAAAAGACCTCTGCAGGCACGAGAAACTTAAGCTTTAACAGCGTCCAAAGCAGCGTTGAAGGTCGCGCTTGGGCGCATCACCGCCGCCAGCTTTTGCAAATCAGGCATGTAGTAGCCGCCAATATCAGCCGGCTTACCTTGCACTGCATTCAGTTCAGCGACGATCTTCGCTTCGCTGTCGGTCAGGGTTTTAGCCAAGGTTGCGAACTGCGCTTGCAACTCTTTGTCAGCCGTTTGAGCGGCCAGTTCCTGAGCCCAATAAAGAGCCAGGTAGAACTGGCTACCGCGGTTGTCCAACTGACCGGTTTTAGGCGATGGGTTTTTGCTGTTGTCGAGCAACTTGCCCGTTGCAGCGTCCAACGCCTTGGCCAACACTTTGGCCTTTTCGTTCTTGGTCTTGATACCCAAGTCTTCCAAGCTGGCGGCCAGCGCCAAAAACTCACCCAGTGAGTCCCAACGCAGGTGGTTTTCCTCCACCAGTTGCTTGACGTGCTTGGGGGCCGAGCCGCCAGCACCGGTTTCGTACATGCCACCACCAGCCATCAATGGCACGATCGACAGCATCTTGGCGCTGGTGCCGAGTTCCATGATTGGGAACAGGTCGGTCAGGTAGTCACGCAAGATATTGCCGGTGACAGAAATAGTGTCCAGCCCGCGCACAACGCGTTCCAGCGTGAAGCGCATGGCGCGCACTTGCGACATGTGCTGGATGTCCAGACCTTTGGTGTCGTGGTCTTTCAGGTAGGTCTCTACCTTCTTGATCAGTTCTGCTTCGTGCGGACGGTACGGGTCCAGCCAGAAAATCGCCGGCATGCCGGAGTTACGGGCACGCGTCACAGCCAATTTGACCCAGTCACGAATAGGGGCGTCTTTGGCTTCGCACATGCGCCAGATGTCGCCTTCTTCGACGTTCTGCACCAGCAACACATCGCCCGTGGCGATGTCCACAATGCGGGCTTCGCCAGCTTCAGGCACTTCAAAAGTTTTGTCGTGTGAGCCGTACTCTTCGGCCTGCTGGGCCATCAAGCCGACGTTGGGCACGGTGCCCATGGTGGTCGGGTCGAAGTTGCCGTTGGTTTTGCAGAAGTTGATGACTTCTTGGTAAATGCGGGCAAAGGTGCTTTCAGGGATCACCGCTTTGGTGTCCTTTGGCTTGCCGTCAGCGCCCCACATCTTGCCGCCAATGCGGATCATGGCTGGCATCGACGCATCGACGATGACGTCGTTGGGCGCGTGCAAATTAGAGATGCCTTTGGCCGAGTCGACCATGGCCAACTCAGGACGGTGCTCGTGACAAGCATGCATGTCGCGAATCACTTCTTCGCGCTTGGTGGTTGGCAAGCTGTCGAGCTTGTCGTACAGGTTGACCAAGCCGTTGTTGACGTTGACACCCAACTCGTCAAACAGTTTGCCGTGCTTCGCAAAAGCGTCTTTGTAATAGATGCGCACAGCGTGACCGAAAACGATCGGGTGCGAGACCTTCATCATGGTGGCCTTGACGTGCAGCGACAGCATCACGCCAGTCTTGCGCGCGTCTTCCATCTGCTCTTCATAGAAGTCGCACAGGGCTTTCTTGCTCATGAACATGCTGTCAATGATCTCGCCAGCCAGCAGCGACACCTTCTGCTTGAGCACAATGGTTTTGCCACTCTTGGTGAGCAGTTCCATCTTGACGTCGCGGGCTTTGTCCAGCGTCATCGACTTTTCGCCATGGTAAAAGTCGCCGTGCCTCATGGTGGCGACGTGGGTGCGCGAAGCCATGCTCCACTCCGCCATGCTGTGCGGGTGTTTGCGGGCAAAGTTCTTGACGGCCAGCGGGGCGCGGCGGTCAGAGTTGCCTTCGCGCAGCACCGGGTTAACGGCGCTGCCCAAGCACTTGGAATAGCGTGTCAGGATGGCTTTGTCTTCAGGCGTTTGCGGGTCTTCAGGCAAGTCAGGGATCTTGTAACCCTTGCTTTGCAACTCTTTGATCGCGTCGTTTAACTGGTGCACCGACGCGCTGATGTTAGGCAGCTTGATGATGTTGGTGTCGGGCAACAAGGTCATGCGACCGAGTTCAGCCAGGTTGTCCGGGACTTTTTGCGCATCGGTCAGAAACTCGGAGAACTCACCCAAAATACGGGCCGCCACTGAGATGTCGCGCTCGACCACGTTGATGCCTGCAGGGGCCGCAAACGTGCGAACGATAGGCAGAAATGAACACGTCGCCAGCAGCGGCGCTTCGTCTGTCAATGTGTAAATAATTTTTGATTTTTCTGCAGCCATGATGTCCTTTACGTTTGATCAGATGGGTGGGGTGCGGGGTAAAACCCACAGCCTTCAATCATAGGCCAGACTTTTGCACTTTTCTTGACAAGGTGAATGCTGGCGGCCTGCTCGGGATGCACCCAGGAGAGGCCCGTCATGGCGAGCGTAGCGCGGCCATCCATCTTCGGGGTGCGCGGTGACCTACAGCAGAAACCGCACAGCCGCTGAAAAGCTAAAGAACGCCAGCACGGTGGACAGCATGATGATGCGGGCGATGCGGCCGTTGTCTGCGCCGAAGCGTTCGGCCAGCAGCGACACATTGCTGGCGCTGGGCAGTGCAGCCACCAGCACCAGCACCGTCAGGGCAAAGCGGTCCAGCGGCAGGCCGAGTTGAATCGCCATCAGCCCCATCAGGCCGACCAGCAGCGGGTGCACGACCAGCTTGATCAAGACCACCGGCATGTAGTCGCGCGGGTGGGCGGGCGTGGTGGTGTTCATTTGGGCGCGGGCCAAGACTGCGCCGATGGTGAACAGCGCCACCGGCGAGGCGGCGTCGGCTAGCAAACCGACGGTGGCAGCCACCGGTGTCGGCAGTGAAAAATCCAGCGCAGAAGCGATCCCGCCCAGGCCAATCGCCCACGGCATCGGGTTCACCAGCACGCCTTTGAGCGCCCGCCTGAAAGCCCGTGCAGCGCCATGTTCATCTGCACCGTCCAACCTAGACAGCGCAATGCACAACGACGAAGTGATGATCAAGTCAACCGCCAAGGCAACAATTGCCGGACCGGCAGCCGCAGCACCCAAGAGCGCCACCAACAGCGGCACGCCCATGAAACCGGTGTTCGGGAAAGCCGCCACCAGCGCCCCAAAAGAAGCGTCGTTCCAGCCGATGCGTGGGCTGCGGCTGACCGCAATCGTGAAGCCCACCATGATCAGCGCACACAGCAAATACACGCCGATCAAACTGCCGTCGAGCAGTTGCCCGATCGGTGTGCTGGCGCCAAACCGGAACAACATGCAAGGCAGCGCAAAGTACAGCACAAAGGCATTCAGCCCGGGGATGGCGGCCTGCGGCAACCAAGCCCGGCGGGCCGCCACGTAGCCGCACAAAACCAGGGCAAAAAATGGAAAGGTGATGAGGAGAATGCTTAGCACAGTGCGTATTGTCACTGGTCAATCAGCGGTTCAGGCGACTGGCTATGATGACCGGCTTGCCCAGCGCACTGACTTGCCTTTTCTTTTTTCTGTCAATCCCCTCATTTCATGTCGACCCCTCCACCTTCAGGCACAGCGTCAGGCACGCCCTCCATTGCCGGCCTGAACCTCGCGCAGCAAGAAGCCGTTAACTACATGCACGGCCCTTGTCTCGTGCTGGCGGGCGCTGGGTCGGGCAAAACACGGGTCATCACGCACAAGATCGGACGCTTGATTCAGGCCGGCCTGAAGCCCGAACAAATTGCAGCCATCACCTTCACCAACAAAGCCGCCGCTGAAATGCGCGAGCGCGCCAAGAGCTTGATTGGCAAGAGCGCGCGCGGCGTGTTGATCTGCACCTTTCATGCGCTCGGCGTGCGCATGTTGCGGCAAGACGGCGGCGTGCTGGGCCTCAAACCGCAGTTCAGTATTTTGGACAGTGACGACGTCACCAGCATCTTGAAAGACGCCGGCGGCTCAACCGACTCGGCCACCGCCAAGCAATGGCAATGGACCATCAGCGCTTGGAAAAACAGTGGTCTGAACGCCGAGCAAGCCGAAGCACAAGCCGCCAACGACGAAGAGCGCGTGCTGGCCCGCATCATGGCGCGTTACGAAGAGCGCCTCACGGCCTACCAAAGCGTCGACTTTGACGACCTGATCAGCCTGCCGCTGAAATTGCTCAAAGAACACGACGAGGTGCGCGACAAATGGCAGGCCGCGCTCGGCCATGTGCTGGTCGACGAATACCAAGACACCAATGCCACCCAGTACGAGGTGCTGAAGCTGCTGGTTGGCGAACGCGGCCGCTTCACGGCGGTGGGCGACGACGACCAATCCATTTACGGCTGGCGCGGCGCCACGCTCGACAACCTGAAACGGCTACCGGTGGATTACCCGGAACTCAAGGTCGTCAAGCTAGAGCAAAACTACCGCTCGACCAGCGCCATCTTGCGCGCCGCCAACAACGTCATTGGCCCGAATCCGAAGCTCTACCCGAAGACCCTGTTCAGCGAACTCGGAGAGGGCGAGCCGGTGCGCGTGCTTGACTGCGACGGCGAAGAACACGAAGCCGACCGCGTTGTCGCCCGCATCCAAAGCTTGCGCGCTGGCGGCGAACTGCAAGCGGTTGGCAGCCAGTACAAAGACTGGAAAGACTTCAGCGTGCTGTACCGCGCCAACCACCAAGCCAAGGTCTTTGAAAAGGCTTTCAGGCGCGCTCAAATTCCATACAAAGTCTCGGGCGGTCAAAGCTTTTTTGACCGCGCTGAAATCAAAGACCTGTGCGGCTGGCTACGCCTGCTGACCAACAACGACGACGACCCAGCTTTTATGCGCGCCGTGACAACGCCCAAGCGCGGCATCGGCCACGTCACCTTGCAAGCCCTCGGCAACTTTGGCAGCCTGTACAAACTGAGCCTGTTTGAATCCTTGTTCAGCAACTCGCTGGCCACGGTGCTACCGGCCAAGGCAGTGGGTTCGCTGCAAGAGTTTGGCCGCTACATGAACGACCTAGAGCACCGCGCCAAACATACTGTGGGCGCGCAAGACGCACGCGTGTTTTTGAATGACTGGCTGAAAGACATCGACTACGAAAAACATTTGTACGACGCCGAAGACAGCGAAAAAGTAGCCGCTGCGCGTTGGACCAATGTGATGGATTTTTGCGACTGGATGGCGCAGCGCTGCGGCGGTCAGATTGAAGACACCTCCGGCGCCACCGTCGAGAAAGAACGCAAGACCATGCTCGAAGTGGTGCAAACCATTGCGCTGCTGTCGACCATCAGCGAACGCGAAGGCGACCAAGACGTCGTCACGCTTTCTACCCTCCACGCCGCCAAAGGGCTGGAGTGGCCGCACGTGATATTGGTCAGCTGCGTCGAAGGGCTGCTGCCCTTCAAGCTCGGCGAAGACGACGCCGAAGCCAGCGCCGAGAGCATTGCGCTGCGGCTGCAAGAAGAACGCCGGCTGATGTACGTCGGCATCACCCGCGCACAGCGCACGCTGTTGGTGAGTTGGCTGCGTCGGCGCAAAAAAGGCCGTGAGACGATTGCCGGCACACCCAGCCGCTTCATCGCCGAAATGGGCCTGGACAAAACCACGGTCAAAGAAGATCCGCGCGAAAAAATCCGTGCCTTGCGCGCCGAGTTTGCACAACGCGCAGCCGATGGCATCGCAGCCAAAGCGTTGGCTGAAGCCCAAGCCCAAACTCAATCAGGCCTTTGACGTTTTCAGACAGGCTCCCGCCATGACACCACTTTCAAAAACCTACGTCAGATTTTCGCTTCGCTCCTTGTGCATCAGTCTGGCGCTGCTGTTTAATTTGAGCAGTGGCTTTGCACAGACCTGCCCGACCGCCAAAACCATCACAAGCAAAGACCTCTACGGCCAATGGGCAGTCGAGTTCACGGGGCCACCACGTGGCTTGCCAGCCAAGGCAACGCTGCAGCTGCAGCAGCACACGGAATACACCGAAAGTTTGGCCGGCACCCTGCTGCGCGACCTCAGCGCAGCGCCCGGCGGCCAAGTCCCTGGCCATTCCCCGCGTGCGCAAGTTGTGGGCGACCTAGAGGGCGTTCTGCTCATGCTCGATGAATCGTCCAACGGCATCAACCTGACCGCCAGCTGGGACGGCAAAGTGGTGGACGGCAGCTGCGGAAAAACCATCCAAGGCGTCTGGAAAGACCTCAGCAGCGACGCCGCACCTGACGCTGCCGATGTGCCCTTCACCCTGCGACAAATCAACGCTTGGTGACGGCCCCCAGCGCTTCAGACCGTCAGCTGTCCAGCTGAATTTTTTGGTCTTTAGCAACTTTCGTCCAGCGCTCAATATCGGCTTTGACATAAGCGCCAAACGCAGCTGGCGTCATGGGCACCAAAGCAACCGCTTCACCGGCTAATTTGTCCTTGAAGTCAGCTTGTGTCAGCACTTTGTTCAAGGCTTCGTTGATCTGCTTGACGATGGCTGGTGACATGCCCGCGGGGCCCATGATGCCGTACCACTGCTCGCCATCAAAACCCTTCAAGCCAAGCTCTTCAAACGTCGGCACGTCTTTCAACAACTCATGCCGCTTCATGCCCGTCACCGCCAAAGGCCGCATGCGGCCACTGCGAATATGCGGCAAGGCACCGGCCAAACTAGGGAACGCCGCCTGCGTCTGGCCGGCCATCAAATCGACATTGGCTGGCGCTACACCGCGGTAAGGCACGTGCGTCATGGTCAAGCCAGTTTGCAGTTTGAACAGCTCGCCGACCAAGTGCGTCAGTGAGCCGGCCCCAGCCGAGCCATAAGCGATATTACCGTCTTGCTTGCGAGCGTAATCAACGAAAGACTTGACGTCTTTGACCGGCAAGCCTGGATAGATGCACAAAACATTGGGTGCGGTGCCGATCATGCCAATCGGCGTGAAATCGCGCAGCGCATCGTAAGGCAGTTTGCGCGTGGCCGGTGCCGTGCCGTGCGTCGCCACATAAGACTGAATCAGGGTGTAGCCATCAGGCGAAGCGCGAGCGACGTTTTGTGCCGCAATCGCACCGCCACCACCTGAAATATTTTCGACCACAAAGGTCTGGCCCAGCTCCTTGCCAAGGCGCTCACACGTCGCCCGCGCAATCATGTCGGCACCGCCACCCGCCGACACGGGCACGATCAAGCGAATCGGTTTCGCTGGATACGGCGCTGGTCCGCTTTGCGCAGCGGCAAGGGAACCGAAGCCAAGGGCTGGCACGGCGAATAAGAAATCTCTGCGTTTAAAGGGTTTCAAGTGGCTGCTCCGCGCTAAATTGAGGTCAGAAATTCAGTCTAATCGCAAGGGCACAAATAAAGAAGAGGTGTGTTTTCCAGCGATCAGTCGAAGCCCTGACTTTAGGCGATAGCCTGCGCCAACGATAGTGTGCATTCCCTGACTCAAGCCAAACAGAAATTTCGCTTTTTACATGAACTCACATTTGGCAACATTACCTGGCTGAACGGCAAGAAGCAAGCCAAACTCACTGCCCGCGCCGGGCTCAAGATTGATAAACCGACGCGGCACAAATGGAGGAACGGCGCAAACATCCAACGGATCGAGATCCACAGAACACTCTTGATTCAGCCCCCAGATGACTCGCCACCGCCCTTTGATGGCTACGAAAGTTTCGTTGGTGTCGTGGTTGTGCAACTTAGGTCCATTGCCCGGCTTAGCCTCCACATAGGACATTTGAAAACCTTCGTGAATCGGAATCGCAGACATCGGGTCTTTTCCACCATCCACGATGAGTCCTTGCCCCACCACCAAATAATTTCGGCGTTCATGGCCTGGCAGCAGACTGTCGGGGTAGCGGTCAGGTGGGTACTTCAAATCCTTGAAACGGGCTACGCGTTTATCCATTTCATCCGGAGTCAGTGTCCGAATCGCCATGTCGTATTTTTTTTCAGTTGTCATAGTCGTGGTGCGTTGAAATTCAGTGGGATAAATTTTCAGAGCGTTCAGTCGCCCAACTTGATGCCGGTACTTTTGATGATCTTGGCCCATTTATCAATTTCGGCATTGATGAATCCAGTGAACTCGGTGACTGAATAAAGCTGCACCTCCGATCCCGTCTTGGCCAACGCCTCTTTGATATCGGGCTGACTGTTGGCCGCAAGAATGCCGCGATTGAGCTGCTCAACGATGGCTGGTGGCGTCCCCGTTGGCGCAAAAATACCACCCCAAACCACCAAGTCCAGTCCGGGGTAACCCAGTTCAATCAGCGTTGGTGTCGCCGGCAGGAAAGGGTTGCGACGCGCCCCGGCAATCGCTAGGGCTTTGACCCTGCCCGACTCAATTTGCGGAACAGATTCAGCCGGATATCCAACCATCCCATCCACCTGCCCACCGACTACATCATTCATCGCCAAGGCGGTGCCCTTGTAATAGACCATGTTCAAATTGATAGCCGCTGCGTTTTGAAACGAAGCCATCACCACTTGCTGAAATGCATTGACTGTCGCCCAGCTCACTTGTCCCGGCTTAGCTTTGGCCGTGTCCACCAGACCCCGCAGACTGGTCAGACTTGAGGCATTGCTGGCAATCAAAACTGGATTAGTCGTGAACAGCAAGCCGATCGGCATGAAGTCTTTGGCGGGATCAAACCGCATCTTCATACCGCCCGGTTTGTTGATGGCCATTTCACTGGTTGTTCCGGCATAAAGGACATAGCCATCGGGCATCGATTTCGCCACCGTCTCGCCGGCGATGTTGCCGCTTGCACCCGGTCGGTTTTCGACAACGAAGGACTGCCCCATGCTGGCACTCAATTTCACAGCTACGCGGCGTGCGGCAACGTCTGTAGCGCTTCCCGGCGGAAAGCCCACAATGATCCGAACCGGCTTGCTCGGGTAAATCCCGGATTGTGCATTCACGAGCGAGCCCATGGTGCACAAAAGCGTAGCGAATAGGCTCATTAATAAACGTTGGCTCATAAGGTCAGTCCTGTTGATATTCGAAACTATTTGTTGTTGTTGATGCTAATCAAGAAATGACGTTGTTTTCCATTGTCAAAACGCATGTATCCATCACAACAACGACATGACGCAAGCCTTGAAAATCGGCAGCAACCTTAAGGAATTTCTGATGAAAATGATTGATCTGAGCAAAACTGGCACACCGATACGAGTTCGTGAGTTCACCTTGCAGGTGGCAGGACAACCAGTTCCTACCCGAGTCTGGTCGTCAAATATGGGCGCTAGCCCGGCGCCTCTGGTGCTGGTCGGCCATGGAGGAAGCGGCCACAAAGCCTCTCAGCTTGTCATCGATATCGCCGAGCCATTGGTGAAAAATCATGGCTTTGTGGTCGCTGCAATCGACGGCCCCGTCCACGGCGCACGCCGAGCTATCTTCGACGATGGCGTTGCAGTACGGCAGGAATTTAGAGACTTGTGGGCCACGGGTAAAAGCATCGACGGCATGGTGAACGACTGGCAGGCAGTTATCGACTTTTTAGGCCGACTACCCGAGGTCAATGCCGAAGCTGTGGGCTGGTATGGGATTTCAATGGGGACTGCTTATGGCTTGCCGCTCGTGGCCGCAAATCCAAAAATCAAGGCCGCCGTGCTTGGCATGTGGGGAACCAGCCGCGTGGCCAGCGAACGCCTGGTCATTGACGCAGCACACATTCACTGCCCTGTGCTTTTTCAGCAAAAAGCAGACGATGAACTCTTCACTTCACAAGGACAGTCTGAACTGTTTGACGCTATAGCGAGCCGCAACAAAACACACCGCATTTATCCGGGCTTACACACTGACCCCAAAGACGAGCAACTGCGGGACATCGAAGCTTTTCTAGTGCAGCATCTGAGCCACCTCTAAAAACGCACTCAGGGGACATTCAGACTTTCGGCAACCGCTTTTAATTGCTGGCGCAACCACCGATGTGCAGAATTATTGTGCGTTCGGTTGTGCCAGAACATGGCTGTGTCAACGTGGCCCAGCGCGAGCGGCGGAGGCAGTATTTGCAGTCCAAGGTTAGGGGCGAAATCAAGGGCAATTCGTTCCGGTATGGTCGCCAACAAATCAGATCGGGCCACAACGCTGGTAGACGCCAACGTAGAAGTCAGGGTCGCACCAATAGTCCGGGTCATACCGGCTTCACACAAAGCGTCATCGACCATTTTTTCAATGGTTGACCCCCCCTTTCGCCCGAGCGCATACACAGCATGCGGGAAGCGCAAATACTGAGCCATCGACAACTGCCCTTGAATGTCCGGGTGATTGCCAGCGGCAATGACGCAAAGGCGTTGACTCATCAATGACATAGATCGCAGTCCCTGCGGTGGATCACGCAAAAACGCGACCACCAAGTCAGTGTCGCCAGACTCTAGTTCCTGCCTCACAACGGGTAATTCCGGCGTGTGAAATTCCAAGGTAATGTCTGGTGCGGTCAACCGTAAAAGTGAAATGAGCCTAGGCACCAAAAGAAATCCGACCGACTCGCTCGCAGATATACGAAAGCTCACTTTAGCCGTGAGTGGTTCGAACAGCGTCCCTTCCGTTAGCGTCTGATCTATCAACTCCACAGCATGATTGACCTTACGCAGAACCTCCACGGCCCTCGGCGTGGCGACCATTCCTTTTTCAGTTCGAACCAAAATTGGATCGGAGAATATCAATCGCAACCGAGCCAACGTTGTACTCATGGCTGGCTGCCCAATGCCCATTTTTTCTGCAGCGCGTGTGACATGGGCTTCACTGACCAGTGCCTGAAAGCACCTCAGTAAATAGATGTCAAGATGTTTGCTGGGTAAGGATTGCGCCGTGCCATTCAAACGCATTGACCCGCGCGGCGTTGAACACGGCGGATTAACCGCCATGCTTTTTCAAAAAACTCATCATGGCCTCGTTGAACACAGCTTCTTGTTCAATGTTGGCAATGTGCGCGGCATCTTTGATCAACAAGAACTCTGAACCTTTGATGTTGGCGTGCATTTGCTGCGACATTTCTGGCGGCGTGCCATGGTCGTGTTCGCCGACCATGATCAAGGTCGGGCAATCAATCTCGTGCAAGCGGTCGAGTACGTCGATTTTGGAAATCGCTTCACAGCAGCCGCAAAACCCATCCACCGGCGTCTTCAAAATGCCATCGGCAATGCGCGCCATCACCTCGGGCTGCCGCGTTCGATAGCCCGGAGTGAACCAGCGCGCCAAGGTGCTCTCAACCAAACCCTGCATGCCTTGTGTGCGGGCAGTGTTGATGCGCTCGCCCCACATCGCCGCAGCTTGCGGTGGGCGGCGGCTGGTGGAGTCTGCCAACACCATGGTCTGAAACACGCCGGGATGGGCCAGCGCATAAGTCTGACCGATCATGCCGCCCATGGAGATGCCGATCCAATGGGTTTTGTCGATACCGAGATGCATGAATAAGCCGTGCGCATCTTCTGCCAATTCAGCCAGCGTGTACGGCCCTACCGGTACGCTGGTTTGGCCATGGCCGCGGCTGTCATAGCGCAGTACACGATGATTTTTGGCAAGCAAAGCGGCCTGAGCGTCCCACGACGATAAGTTGCAACCCAGGGAATGCGACATAGTCGCCCACGGGCCACTGTCGCCGTCGATGGTGTAGTGAACATCGATGTTGTTAACGCGAACTTTCATGTTTTCAATCTGCTTTGATGGCGGAGGCTTGTGCGAGTTTTTTGAACATCTGGACTTCGTAATTAATGAGTTGGTCAAACGCTTCCGCGGAACTGGTGACGGGCTCAATGCCTAGTGGCGCAAAGCGCTGTAGCACCTGCGGTTGTTTGAGGATGCGAGCGACCTCCGCCTGCAACTTGTCAACAATGGCGCGTGGCGTCTTGGCCGGCGCCAACAACCCGTACCAAAAAATCCACTTGTAGCCCGCCACGCCGGACTCAGCAACGGTCGGCAGGTTGGGCAGTTCGGCCATGCGTTGAGTGCTGGTCACGGCCAGCGCTTTGGCCCGGCCTTCGCGGACGAGATTGATGGCGCTGGCATACGGCGAGATGAACAACTGCGTGCGTCCCGACATGGTGTCGGCCAAGGCCTCCGGAATGCCCTTGAAGGGAATGTGCACCATGTCCAGACCGGCTTGGGCCTTGAGCAGTTCAGCCGCAAACTGCGACCCACTGCCAACACCAGCCGACGAGTAGTTGAACTGGCCCGGCCGCGACTTGGCCAAGGCGATGAACTCTTGCAGCGTGTTCACGCCCAGCTGCGGCGACACAATCACCAAGGCTGGGCCGGTGGCGGTGATGGTCACACCCGAAAAATCTTTCAAAACGTCATACGGCAGCTTGGCATAAATCGCTGGCGAAATAGCATGCGCCGACGACACCGACAGCAGCGTGTAGCCATCGGCGGGCGAATTGGCCAACGCTTGGGCCGCAATGTTGCTGCCCGCGCCAACGCGGTTTTCAACCAGCACCGGCTGCTTCCAGTCTTCGGTGAGCTTTTGCGCCAACACCCGGGCAATGATGTCGGGACCGCCGCCAGGTGAAAAGCCGACCAGAATTTTGATCGGCTTGCTCGGATAAGGCTGGGCCAGTGCGGGCACGGCAACCGCTGAGCCGATAGCCAGAACAATAGTAGTAACAAGCGCGGCAGCGGCCGAGATCTTGGTGGACATAGGTTTATTTCAATGAATTGATCAGCCCGCCATCATGTCTTTTAAACCTGTTCAGTCCATCGGTGGATATACCGATGGACCGGCAACGCTCTAAACTGTTGTTTCATTCAAGGAGATCACCATGAAAAAGAATGTTGGCGGTATTGACCGTGCGCTTCGTATCGTTGCCGGCTTGATCCTTATGGCCTTAGCGGCGACAGGTCAAATTGGTCCTTGGGGCTGGCTGGGCGCCATTGTTTTGGCCACAGGTGTTTTCAGTATTTGTGGGGCCTACACCTTACTGGGTTTCAACACCTGCCCCATGAAGCCAGAAGATAAAGCGTCTCAGTAAGGCCTCGAGCTTGAAGCATTCACTAATAGATCGAAAAATATTGTCCAGAATCTCGACCAGAGTCTGATCTGCAAACAGACCGATGCGCTTTTAAATTTCCTCGGCGATCGCTGTGTCAGGCAACGATTCTTAGACAAGATGCAGGGTGGGCCAGCTTGGTCGACGCTGTTATTGCTCCGGCCTCCAGCGATACCTAGGGCATGTCATGAAGACAAAATTTTCAACACTGTGCATCACCTTGCTAGGAGAAGAACATCAATTGACTCAAGCAACAATTACACCGACTTTTACTTATTCCAGTCGGATCTTTGAGCGTTTGACTAGATCCGAAAAATACTGAAAGTCTTGCGTAGTTTGGCGATTGAATTCCGCTGGCGTGGTGTATTTTGGAAGCATGCCTTGCTGTTCAAGTCGGCTCCTGACTTCAGGGTCATCGAGGACTTGCGCCAGTGCAAGCGAAAGGACCTGTATTGCCTTAGGGGGCGTATCTTTGACTGCATAAAAACCGAAGCGATTTGGCGCGTTAAATCCTTTAATTCCCGTTTCTGCAATCGTAGGAACGTTTGGCAGCAGTGGGAGCCGTTGCTCCGCTGCTGTTGCCAAGATCCTGACTCGCCCGCTTCTAACATGCGGCATTGCGTTAGGGCCGCTGAGGAACATCAAGCTTGTATTTCCAACGATGAGTTCTTGGAGGGCCTGAGCCCCCCCGCGGTATGGGACATGGACGATGTCCACCCCAGTGGTCTGCATGAGGATATTGCCTTCGAGTTGTGACAGGGTGGCGACGCCGATAGACGCAAAATTGTGAGCCCCCGGCGATTTTTTCAACAGCACGATCAACTGCTCCATGTCATAGACTGACACCGACGTTGGCACGACCAGAATATGGGGCGCTGACGCTAACCCCGCAACGGCTGTAAAGTCCCGCTCTAAGTTAGCAGGCTGTGTGTTGGGCGACGCGGCTGCGAAAATCGCTATGTCAGATACAGCCCCGAGAAACATGGTGTATCCATCCGCGGGGAGCCGAGCTGCGGCGTTCAATCCGATCATTCCGCTCCCGCCTGCTCGGTTGTCGATCACCACTGATGTTTTCAGTAGCTCGCCCAATTTAGCGCCCACAACGCGCGAAAGTGTATCTGTCGCGCCGCCCACTGGATAAGGAACAATAATCACAATCGGGCGGTCTGGAAACTCTGCCCATGATCCAGTACATGCCATGAGCGAAAAAACGGCGACTAGACAGTGACGCGCTCGACAAAGCCAAGCGTGTCGGTCAAAAATTCTTATTCTCATTCGCAACACATTGGATGTAATGAGCTCCGAAAGGCCGATGAACTGGTGAAGGGCTTGTTTCATTTTGAGTCCTATAACTTCGGCCAACTAAATTTTTGACTTTTTACTGTGGCATTTTGCACGTCATATTTCCAAACTGAATCGCCTTGAGCAGTCGGTCTGGAAATATGGGAACTTGCCGGATCGCCACACCTAGATCTGCCAGTGCATCGTCTACAGCTGAAGCAATGGCCGCGGCCATGGGTAGAACGCCGGCTTCCCCGACACCTTTGATCCCGAGTTCGTTCAAGGGCGAGGGCGACTCAATATGCACGAGCTGAATAGGCGGCATTTCAGTTGCAGTGACTAACAAGTACTCGGCGAGATTGGTGGTAACTGGCTGTGCGTCTTCGTTGAAACCCATCCATTCAAAAAGACCGTTGCCAACGCCATGCGCTATACCTCCGATGACCTGACCGTCGACGCTCTGTGGGTGAATCATCTTTCCACAATCATGCGCGAAGGTTATCTTTTCCAACCGTATCGAGCCGGTTTCTTCGTCAACCTCAAGTTCGACAACAGCCGTCGCATTGGCATATGCCATTGCGTCAATACGGACATGTTCCGTCGCCTCCAGCCCGGGAATTTCATTGGGGATTGCAAAACCAGCGAGTCCAATTGAAGCAATGGCCAACTCGCCAAAATCAGCACACTCACCTGTTAAATTAGACCGCACCGTTCTTCCTTCGATCGTAAGATCATCGATTGAACACTTGAGCGAAACTGCCGCAGCGACAAGCAGCTTTTCGCGTACGACCTTAGCAGCCTTATACGCAGAGCTACCACCCATCACCGCCTGACGACTGTTGAAGCCGCCGAAAGCCAAGGGTGCGTTTGAGGTATCTCCTGCGAATACCTTTATGTTATCCATGTCGCCGCCCAGCACTTCTGCAACGATTTGGGAAAACATGGTGCGTGTGCCTTGACCCATGGCAGCGGCGCCGGTGAAGACTTCAACAAGGCCATTTCTCGCGATGCGCACCTTGACCTGATCGTAAGGTCCACGGCCAGTTCCTTCTACTGAATTGGCGAGTCCGATTCCAAGGCGGCGACCGTTTTTCCGGGCCTCTTCCTGACGCGCGGGAAAATTCTTCCAATTAGCTGCGTGCATGGCGGCCTCCATACAGGCAGCGTAGTTCCCGCTGTCTAAGGTGATGGCGACCCCCGCCCTGTTTTTCATCGGTGTTTCGTAGGGCATGGCGTCTGCGGGTACCAAGTTGCGACTGCGGACTGTATCTCTGTCGAGCTTCAACTCGCGGGCGACCCGGTCGAGCAAACGCTCCATGGCAAAAACTCCCTGCGGCTGGCCGGCACCTCTGACTGGCGTGACGGGCACCTTGTTGGTGGCTACGCATTTCACATCTAGCTTAAAGACTGGCACCCGATAAGGTAATGTCATAGCTGAAGCAGAGCCGTATGGAACGTTCGTTCCTCGGACACTGTATGCGCCATGATCATGCAGGACTTGCCCGCGAACGCCCAGAATTTTGGCATCTTCATCAACCGCTATTTCCACATTCCACAGCTGATCGCGCTCCTGAGTTGTCGCCACGAAATGTTCGCGCCGGTCCTCGATCCACTTGACGGGGACTCCCAGCATCAAAGCGCTCAGGGCAATTACAGCCTCTTCAATATAAAACACCAGCTTCGGTCCAAATCCCCCGCCCACGTCGGGTAAAACAACGCGAACGCTGCTGTCGTCGCGCCCTAGTAGCGCGCACAAAATGCCCTTGGCGGCATGAGGCGTCTGCGATGAGGTCCAGACCGTCAAGACATCCTCCGACGTGTCGTGTCTCGCGACGACACCGCGACATTCAATCGAGTGGCTACCTCCGCGGTGCTGCATCAATTCTTCAGCAAACACGTATGGCGCCGTTTTGAATACTTGTTCTGTATTACCAAACTCCATCGAGAATTCCGCAACAATATTGTTGGGCAAACCCGATTGAACAGTTGGGGAGTCCACCATCGCTCCCGCCCGAAGATCTGCCACAGCAGGAAGCGGTTCGTAATCCACCTCAACCATCGCCGCAGCGTCTTCTGCAAGGTAACGGTCGGCCGCAATGACAACAGCAACAGCTTCGCCAACGTGCGTTACTTCTGTTGAGGCAAGGACCGGCCGATGCAACTCCAACTTAAACGCCGGACTTGGCAACGCTGTCACAAGAGTTGTACTCGTCATGTGCGGAGCAAGATCCTGAAGGATAAAAACAGCATGCACCCCAGGCATTGCTCTGGCCGCTTCAACGCTGATGGATTTGATACCGGCATGAGCATGTGGGCTGCGTACAAACACAGCTTCAAGCATTTGTGGAAGATGAATATCATCTACGAATCTTGCCTCCCCAGTCAGTAAAGCGTCGTCCTCTAAGCGTGGAACGCTCTGGCCAATTGTTGGGGTTTTCATAATTTCGAGCTCATTTCTCGCATGCGTGAACTCGCCACAAGTGTCGCCTTGACGATTCCGTCGTAACCGGTACACCGACACAGGTTGCCAGAGATTGCCTCCCGTATTTCCCGCTCTGTTGGGTCAGGGTTGCTCTTTAAATACTCAACGAGGGTAACGACCATGCCGGGGGTACAAAACCCGCATTGAAGTCCGTGTTGCTCCTTAAATGCCGTTTGGATCGGATGCAAAACGTCTGCTGAGGGTGCGACCCCCTCGATAGTCACAACATGGTGGCCATTCGCCTGTACAGCGAACATCATGCAACCACGTACGGATAACCCGTCAACCAAAACTGTGCAGGCTCCACAGACTCCGTGCTCGCAGCCGACGTGACTCCCGGTTAATTTGAGTTCATGTCGCAGGTAATCAACCAATGTCCATCGAACACGAACATCCGACTGATATGACTTTCCGTTGACGTGGAGTGATATGTTTCGAGTTTGCTCGTTCACTGGAATCATTATTGCTTCCCTAGAAATGGATTAGCGCAGTTGGCCAGCGCGCGCGCATGCAGTGCTCAGTGCTCTCTTTGCCATGACGACGGCGAGACTCTGGCGATATTCGCTGGTTGTTAATGCATCCGATAGCGCTTCAATCCCTCGGCAGCGTTCCGACGCGTATTCAATCAAGACGTCAGTGGGTTTCTCACCCAACAGAAGGTTCTCAATTTCAGTCATACGAATAGGTGCGACGTCCACCCCGCCCAGCGTGAGTGATGCGCGGATGACTACACCCATTGAATCCAACAAAATCAAGGCTGCTGCTGAGACGATGGCAAAGTCCCCGTGCCTGCGGGAAAACTCAACAAAGGCATGACCATGCTCCGGAGGCCAGAGCGGAAATCGCACTGCCGAAAGGAGTTCGTTTTGCGCCATGGAAGGCATCATGAAACCAAGTGGAAATTCGTGGAATTTAATCTCTCTGCGCTCAACTGACGACGCGATTTCAACCACTGCATCGTAAGCTGCGGCAATCGTGACCATCTCAGCCGATGGATCCAGGTGACAGAGCGATCCGCCCAGTGTTCCTCTATTTCGGGTTTGCCGGTGACCGACATGAAGTATTGCCTCCTTTAATAAAGGCAAGTCTTGCGCAATCATTGGAGAGAACTCAAGTTCACACTGTCTCGTTGTTGCGCCTATGCGAATCTCACCAGGAATCTTATGAATGCCAGAAAGCTCATCTATCAAGTTGAGGTCAATGATGTGATCAGGCTGTACGAAACGCATATTGACCATCGCCATTAGCGATTGGCCACCGGCGAGAGGCCTAACGTTATCAAGACGTGCCAGCAGACCCAAGGCATCGCTCAGTGTCGCTGGGTCGTGGTACGTAAATAGTGATGGCTTCATTACGTCCTTAATTTCGTCATTTAACCGAAATTAAATTTTATACCCTTTTCGGCACAGGGATGGCAAATTTCTACATGTAAATCGGGAAACAGCAAAACGAGCGTCTGGGACGGGACGGACAGCTGATTTATTCAGTATTTAAGCAGCCTGTTAGTTCCGTCAAAGTCTGTTGTCATCACTTCATTATGCAACGTGTCAAGCAGGCATTGTTTTTTGCCCAACAGGGCGAAACTGGAACTCATGCGGTTGAAATGCCTTTCTGACAGAAGTCAGAAATCGCGATACACATCCCGGCAGACAACGCATTGTTTGTTGCGTGGAGTGCAAGGGTTTACGTTGATTGACGGCGCCTCCAAAATGGGAAAAATAACAATCAGTTGTTTTCAATGCCTAAATGCCTACTAATAACCAAATTTAATACAATCGAAAGAATGTAATGAGCGTTGGAAAAGAGAATGCCCCATACAGCGCAATTTCGACTGCTGACAAACACTCTATTACTGTAAGAGGAAAAGATCTCTGTACGGCGCTGATCGGGGAAGTCGGTTTCACTGACTACTTCTATTTCCTGGTAACCGGTCAATTGCCAAGTGCCGACCAGCGTTTTTTTACCGATGCCGTCCTGGTGGCCATTGCCGAGCACGGATTAGTCCCGAGTAATCAGGCCGCACGCATGACGCTCGCTGCAGCGCCTGACGCCCTTCAGGGTGCTGTTGCTGCCGGCATTCTCGGCTGTGGTTCCGTGGTGCTGGGCAGCACTGAAGCTTGCGGGCGACTCCTTTCGGAGCTGATTGCCCAGGCAAAGGCAACCGGTAAAGCATTTGAGGATGTGGCGCGGGTTGCGCTAAAGGAAATGCACGCGGCCAAACGCCCGGTTCCCGGTTATGGCCATCCTCAACACTCCAGTGGCGATCCGAGGACCGAACGTTTGCTCTCACTGGCGACATCGCGAAACATTATCGGCGACCACACCACCATGCTTGTCACCGTTGCAAAAGTAATCCCCGAGATTTACGGACGCGCATTGCCCATCAATGTTTCAGGCGCGATCCCCGCAGTGATGCTGGATGTCGGCTTTCCGCTGGCAGCATTGAAGGGAATACCGATCCTCGCGCGGACGGCCGGGCTGATTGGTCATCTCCATGAAGAATTGCAGCGACCCATCGGTTTCATCCTGTCGCGTCATGCCGCCGGGGCGATTGGATATGACGGTCCGGTGGCACAAGCCGGCTCTTAACAGTCGAACTAGCAAAACGGGATCAATAGATGGTACAGCCGCTAAAGGGAATTCGTGTCATCGAGCATGGAACATTCATCACCGGTCCTGCTGCTGGAATGTTGCTGGGCGATTTGGGCGCCGACGTAATTAAGGTCGAGCAGCCTGTGACCGGCGATCCTTTCAGGGCCTTCAAGGGCGGACTTTACAGCGCTCACTATCAGGCCTACAACCGCAATAAGCGCAGCATCGCGCTGGATACGAAGACGGCCGCCGACCTAGATATATTCGACGACCTGATTCGCAGCGCCGATGTCTATATTCAAAACTTCCGGCCCGGCGCTGCAGAAAAGCTCGGGGCTGGCGAAGGTCGCTTGCGCAAGCTCAATCCAAGCCTGATCTACTGCTCGATCAGCGGCTTCGGTGCGACTGGCCCGGCGAGCAAGCGGCCGGGTTACGACACGGTCGCACAAGCAGCGAGCGGTTTTCTGCATTTGCTGATCAATCCTGAAAATCCGCGTGTAGTCGGTCCTGCGATTGCCGACGCAATGACGGGCTTCTACGCCGCCTACGGCGTACTGGGCGCGCTGCACGAGCGCAACCAGACCGGCGTGGGTCGCAAGGTGGAGGTCTCAATGCTTGAAGCAATGTGCCACTTCAATGTGGACTCGTTTACGCAGTACTTCTCGACCGCTGAGGTCATGGGGCCTTATAGCCGCCCCAGCGCTTCCCAGTCTTATGTGATGAAGTGCTCGGACGGAAAGTGGATCGCGTTGCACATGTCGTCTCCTGAAAAGTTCTGGCATGGCCTGACGCAGGCAATCGATCGGCCCACGCTTCTCCAGGATCCGCGGTTTTCCGACCGGCACGCTCGAATCGCGAATCAGGACGACATGATTATCGTGCTCAGAGAAATTTTCAAGGAGCGCCCGCGCAGCGAATGGTGCCAGCGGCTGGAAGAACTTGACGTTCCCTATGCCTCTGTGTATGACTCGAGTGAGGCGCTTGAGGACCCGCAAGCCAAACACCTACAAATTGAAGTGCGTGTGCAGCACCCGACGATGGGCGAATTCCGCACTGTTCGCAGTCCTGTTAGCTATGACGGGGACCGTCCCTTGTCTGTGATTGCGCCACCCACACTGGACGAACACAGGGTGGAAATCCTCCGGTCGTTGGTAAGGGGGGTGCAAAAGGGCGAAGTGAAATCGCCCGCAGCAAAATAGATCCATGGCTCGGCGTTGTCGAATCAACCTTACAGCGCGGAGCTATGGGATTATTGTCGATCGACGGGTGAAATCGATAGCGGTGCAGCGCCGTTCCGCTGCATATGACGGGGTGCTTTATTAAATTCGACTCGCCGTTACTTTGCTTTCAACCATTGGCGCACTTTTCGGTGCCCGGGGTGTTGGGACAAGTCACATAAACTTTAAGGAAATTTCAAACATGAAAATATTCAAAACCGTGGCCTTGGCGATTTCGCTGACTTTAGCGTCGACCCATTTGATGGCGCAGGAGTTCCGCATGCTGTCTAGCTGGGACAAGAATTACCCGCTCAATCCGGTATTGCTCGATCCATTCATAAAAGCTGTCGAGACCGCCTCGAAAGGACGAATGAAATTTACGGTGAGTGGCCCGGAAACCGTTTCTCCCTTTGAGCAATTGCAGCCGGTCGGCTCCGGTGCGTTTCAATTCCTATTCACCAGCGGCGCCTATCATTTCGGTACAACACCTATATTAGCGGTAGCTGAGGCGATGCATGGGGACCTTGCCGCCTTTCGTGCATCCGGTGTCTTCGACGTCATCGACAAGCATTACCAGAAGTTCGGACTCAAGCTTGTCGCAATGCCAATGTCACCCGAAGGCGCCTACAACATCATATTGAAGCAGCCGGTCGGACCGTCCGGCGACTTGTCGGGCCGAAAGATTCGTTCGACCCCTACCTATCTGCCGGTAGTCAAGATGCTTGGCGGCGTCGGCGTGGTCCTGCCCCCTTCAGATATTTACACGGCACTGGAAAAGGGTTTGGTGGACGGTGCCGCCTGGCCGGTTCTCGGCATCCTTAACTATCGATGGAATGAAGTCGCCAAATACGCGCTTAGGCCGGGCATGGGGACCAACATTCAGCCGATCCTGATGAACTTGGTTGCATGGAACAAGCTGTCTGAAGCGGATCGCCAAATGCTCCTGCAGGCAGGGCGCAATACCGAGGATCTCTATTACAAGGCGGCGCGTGAGCTGTGGCAGGAAGAAGAAAAAGGAATGATTGCTAAGGGCATGATCATGACGCAGATGGGGGAAGCACAGAAGGCTAAGCTGCGCTCAACCTGGCAGGATGGACTTTTCGAACTCGGTGCAGCTAAGAATCCGAAGGACGTGGAGGAATTACGTCAATTTGCGCGCAGCAAGGGACTCGTTCGTTGAACGCAATCTCCCCACCGGCGCGTTCAATGCGCGGCAATCTGGCTGCCGCGCATGATGCAGTCACCCGCGCCGGTTTCCTCGGCGCGGCCGGCTGCTTGGTTGTCATCACCGGCTCCTACTTCTACGAAGTAGTTGCGCGCTATTTCTTTGGTGCGCCGACGTTCTGGGCCAGCGCCCTGGTGTCTTATGCGCTCTGCGCTATGGTGTTCATGGCCATGCCGGAGCTGAGCCGGCAACGCATCCACATCGTCATCAACATGCTGCTGGACTGGCTTTCTCCCGCAAAAGCTAATCGTTTGCGGCGCGTCTTGAGTCTGGCTGCCGGCGCAGTGTGCATGTTAGCTGCGTGGTTTAGCGTTGACGCCACCATCAGCCAGTACCAGCAAGGTATCCAGACCCTGGCGGCATGGCCGATCGACAAATGGACGGTATCCAGTTTCATCGTTTACGGCATGCTCTCGACCAGCATCTATTTTCTGCGGCAGGCAGCCGGCGAGAAACTCGCTGACGCCGCCACATCCGTGGCGGAGCTAGCATGAGCTGGTACCTCACTCTGTCGTTCGGCATCACGCTGATAATTGCTCTATTGGCGCTGGGCGTGCCGATCTTCGCCGCCTTCCTGATCATGAACGTCACCGGCGTGTTGTTCCTGCTCGGTCCGTCCGGCTTCGGCATGTTCGCCAACAGTATCTTTACCACCGCCACGAACGAATCGCTGGCCGCTATCCCGCTGTTCATCCTGATGGGCGAACTGCTGTTCCGCTCCGGCGCGATGGAAGTGCTGTTAGATTCGCTCGATCGCCTGGTCGGCAAGATCCGCGGACGGCAGTTCGTCGTGTGTATTGTGCTGTCAGCGATCCTGGGCGCATTGTCCGGTGCTGCGATGGCGGTGGCTGGGCTGCTTGGCCGGTCGCTGTTTCCGACCATGCTCAAGCGCGGGTACGACAAGAACTTGTCGGCCGGCACCATCCTCGCCGGCGCCAGCCTGGACCCGGTCATCCCGCCCAGTGTGCTGGCGATTGTGATTGCCACGCTGGCCCAGGTGTCGACCGGAAAGATGTTGATAGCTGGCGTGATCCCGGGCTTGTTGCTCGCCGGGATGTTTCTGATCTATGTGCTGGTGCGGGTCCGCCTGAACCCGAAACTGGCCCCTGATGTTGCCGCTGAACTGCAGGATCCTGCCACCCGCGGCAGTGCCTTGATGGCGCTTCTCAAGATGATGCCGTCCGCGTTGATTTTCTTCATGGTCATGGGACTGGTCATGCTCGGTGTGGCCACGCCGACCGAAGCGGCGGCCACCGGCGTGCTCGGTGCGCTGATCCTGTCCTGGTGCTACGGCGCGTTGTCGCGGCGCATGCTGGTCGAGTCAATTTTCTCGGGGGTCACTGTGGCATCGCTGTTGCTGGTGGTCATGTCGTGCGCGGCGATGCTCAGCCAGTTGCTCGCTTTCACCGGTGCGACGAACGCGCTCGGTGAATTCGTCGTCGGATTGAAACTGTCGGCGCCGATCATGCTGATCATCATGCTGGGCATTCCGTTCGTGCTGTTCATGTTCTTTGACCAGATTGCACTGATGATGGTGCTAATCCCGATCTTTCAGCCGCTGCTCAAGATATACGGCTTTGATCCGATCTGGTTCTGGACGCTGCTGCTCATTGTGGCAACCGTGGGCGGGATCAGTCCGCCGTTCGGCTATACCTTGTTCGCCTTCAAGAGTGCGGCGCCCAATTTGTCGATGCAGGAGATTTTTAGTGCCGCCTGGCCGTATGTGTGGATCATACTTGGCGGCTTGGTGTTGATGGCGATCTTCCCGAGCATCATCACATTCCTGCCGGAACTGATGGGGGAACGATGATGAGTGGGTTTTGGAAAGTGATAGACGTTGATGGCCACTTCGACGGCGCCATGCGCCCCTAAAACCTGATACATCATGCAAGCTTGCGATCTCAGCGCCACCGAAGCGCGCCTTCTAATCGGTTCGAAGAAATTATCACCGGTCGAACTATTGGATTCCTGCCTGCAGCGCGTCGAGCAGGTGAATGCGCAAGTGAATGGCGTTGTCGCAATCGGACATGAACGCGCCCGCCAGGATGCCAAGGCAGCTGAGCAGGCGGTAATGCGCGGCGAGACACTCGGCTTGCTGCACGGACTCACGATTGGAATCAAGGACACAGTCAATTCAATTCAATTCCATTTCAGTTTTGGAGAAAAATATGAATGAGGTGAAATTCGTCGACACCACGGTTCGCGATGGTCAGCAAAGCCTTTGGGCCACGGGGATGAGGACCGGCATGATACTGCCCATCGCCGAAAGGCTGGAGCAGGCAGGTTTTGATGCCATAGAAATCATGGCCACCAGCTTTGAAAAAAAGATGATCCGCGAACTGCGCGAAGATCCCTTCGAGCGACTCCAGCTTGTGCGGCAACGCATAAAAAAGACACCTCTTCGCATTATCCGCGGGCGTTATCTGGCAGCGTTCCAGATCACCCCAAGATCGGTCGAGGAACTCTGGTACGAGCGGATTGCGGCGCACGGGATTGCTCAGGTGCGGGTATCGGATTCTTCCAATACTGCCGCCGGATGGCGGGCACAGGTCGGCTATGCCAGGAAGGTCGGGATCGATCCCATCGTCAATTTGATTTTCTCGATCTCCCCCAAACATACTGACGAATATTATGCACAGAAGGCGCGCGAAGCCGCAGCGCTGGACGTGTTCCGGATTTGCCTGAAAGATCCGGGCGCGTTACTCACGCCCGACCGGATGCAGACACTGGTACCGGCAGTGCTTAAAAACGTGAAAGACATCCCGGTCGAGTTCCACACCCATTGCAACACAGGGCTCGGCGGGCTATGCAGCCTAGAAGCCATCAAGCTGGGGATTCGATGCATCAACGCAGCAATCCCGCCGCTGGCCGAATCGTCGTCCAACCCGTCGCTGTTTGATGTGGCTAGGAATGCGCGTGCACTCGGCTACACCACGGCGGTAAATGAGGAGGTCTTGAAGCCCGTCGAGGACTATTTCAGGGAGATCGCGTTGCGTGAAGGCTTGCCGATTGGCGTGCCTTCACCATACGACTCGCTCCACTACATTTATCAGGTACCAGGCGGCATGATTTCCAATCTGCGGTTCCAGCTTGCCACCGCGGGACTGGGCGACAAACTCGGCGTTGTGCTGGAGGAAATCGCCAGGGTGCGTGCAGACTTCGGCTACCCCGTGATGGTTACGCCCTATTCGCAATTCATCGGGGCCCAGGCGGTCATGAATGTCGTCGCAAGCGAGCGATATAAAGAAGTGTCTGATGAAATCATCCAGTACGCTGTGGGATTGTGGGGTGAGGAAGAAAGCAGCTCGATGGACCCCAATGTCAGGGACAAGATATTAAACCGGCCCCGTGCGAAGGCATTCACGAATTGGCAGCCGCCGCAGCCTTCGTTAAAAGAGGTGCGGCAAAAATATGGCGGCCTGGGTGTGTCCGACGACGAAATACTGATGCGCTTTTTTACGGACGAAGAACAAGTTGCCACGATGCGCGCCGCCAGCCCGGTCAATCAGGATATCGGTACCGGACAGGGTTTGCAAAGCCTGATTTCGGAACTGAGCAAGCGCAAGAGCGTGAAATACATCCAACTACAAAAAGAAGGAATTTCACTCACCTTGCAAAGCAACAAGAAGCAATGACCCGGTGCCATACATTGAATTGATTATTGTCGAACCACAACGGAGGAGCTCGCATGAGCAACACATTTGATTTATTGAGCAAAAGTGAAGCGCATCAGATTACCAGTCTGGTCAAGACCCTGGACGAGTCTACTTTCGACTACCTGCAATTGGAACTGAGCGGCATGAAGCTGACTATTGGCAAAGGCAATGCACCGATGAACGGCATGGCAGCCGTGTCTGTCGCAGCGCCAATCTCGGCTGCAGCTGCGCCGACCATGGCCCCGTTCGAGGCAATCAGTGCACCGGTTGCAATTGAACCGCCACCGACCGCAAAGCAGGCATCCGCTGCTAGGGATGACGGCACGGTTGCGGTCGTAGCGACCACGATGGGGCGCTTCTACAGCAAACCGGAACCCTCGGCTGCGCCCTTTGTATCGGTCGGTGCCAAGGTGGATGCTGATGCCACTGTCGGGCTAATCGAAGTGATGAAACTATTCAATGCGGTGGGTGCGGGCATTAGCGGCATCGTCACCGAAATTTGCGTTGAGGACGCCCAGTTTGTCGAGTATGGACAGGTGCTGCTCCGGATCCAGCCCTCTGAAGCCGGCACCGGTGCGGCCAAGAAAAAGTGATCCCGCAAATGAAAGTCTCCCGCGTTCTGATTGCCAATCGTGGCGAAATCGCAGTGCGCATTATCCGGGCCTGCCAGGCATTGGGAATTGAAACCGTGCTCGCGGTTTCCGACGCTGATCGGGACAGCTTGGCAGCCCGATTGGCGGGACGCACCATTTGCATCGGCTCAGCCAGTGCTACTGATAGCTATCTGAACTACAAGGCTGTCGTTACCGCCGCGTTAGCGACGCAATCGGACGCGCTCCATCCCGGCTACGGTTTCCTGGCCGAGTCGCCTGAATTGGCGCAAGCTTGCTCCGATAACGGAGTCATCTTTGTCGGGCCGAAACCGGAACAGATCCGGCAAATGGGTAACAAGATCCAGGCTCGCATCCTGGCGCGCCTGTACGGCTTGCCTACCCTGCCGGGTTCCGAGAAAGTCACTTCATACAAAGAGGCTGTGGAAATCGGTAAGCGTATCGGTCTTCCATTGATGATGAAGGCGGCGGCGGGCGGCGGCGGGCGGGGCATGAAAGTCGTCACCGATATCAGTGACATGCAGCAGATGTTTACTTCCGCATCGGGCGAAGCACGCGCGGCCTTCGGGGACGACACCCTCTATCTGGAAAGATTCATTTCGAATGCTCGGCACATAGAGGTACAGGTTCTCGGAGACAGTTTCGGCAATGTGATCCACCTCGGTGAACGCGACTGCTCCTTGCAGCGCCGGCATCAAAAATTAGTGGAAGAGGCGCCGGCGCCCAACATCTCTGAGAAGCTGCGCGAAGAGATCCGGCAAGCTGCAGTGACGCTGGCGCGCAACTACGGCTACGAGAACGCGGGTACAGTCGAGTTCATTGTCGACCAGGATGCCGGCACGTTCTTCTTCCTCGAGATGAACACCAGAATACAGGTGGAGCATCCAGTCACCGAGATGATCACGGGCATCGATCTTGTTCAAGAACAGTTCCGCATCGCCCGGGGAGAAGCGTTGCGCTTTGCGCAGTCCGACGTGATCTTCCGCGGCCACGCAATCGAATGTCGGATCAATGCGGAGTTGCCACAACAAGGGTTTCGCCCAAGCCCCGGCCTGATCACTGAATGGTTGCCGCCGCAGGGGCCGAATATTCGCCTAGATACCCACTGCTATGCCGGTTACACAGTGCCGATGTTCTACGATTCAATGGTGGCGAAACTGATCGTGTATGGAACCGATCGCGCCGAAGCGGTGCAGCGCATGCTGCGGGCGCTGGAGCAATTCTCGGTTGCAGGCATCGACACCACAATCGCGTTCCAGCATTTCGCGGTGAGCCATCCGGACTTCATGACCGGGAAGGTCAATACCCATCTTGTGGAAGACCTGATTCCGCAGATGCTTGCCGCTGTTAACTCCAGGCAATCGGCGTAATAGGTTGTCATAACAGGCTGCTGAAATACCTCCCCGTCAGTCCACGCAAGCCGTGCCCGAAGCGTTAATCTGAGATCGAACTACAAAGCCGAAATTCATGCGCGGAGCCGACACGATCAACGAGAGCCTATTTACCTTGCGCCAGCTGGAAGATTTCATTCCTGCAGGGCATCCGCTGCGAGCCATGCGTCTGATGGTCAACGCGGCTTTGGTGCAGATGGATGCGCTTTTTTGCGGCATTTACGAGGCCGATATCAAGGGCGGTCGTCCCAGCATCGCCCCTGAGAAGTTAATGCGCGCCATGCTGCTGCAAGTGCTTTATAGCATCCGCTCTGAGCGCCAGCTGAAGGAGCAAACCCAATACAACCTCTTGTTACGCTGGTTCGTTGGCTTGTCCATGGGCGATGCGATCGTCGAGCCCTTCAGCGTTGACGGCACGCTTATTCAGGCGTGGGCCAGTCACAAAAGCTTCGTTCACAATGACGGCCAAGACGAAGGGAATGAGGGCGGCGACGGCGGCAACTTCAAAGGGCAGGGCCGCAGCAATGAGACGCACGCATCCACCACGGATGCCGATGCGCGCCTTTATTGCAAAGGCGACAACGCCAGCCGACTGCGTTTCATGGGCCACACCTTGAGCGAAAGCCGTTATGGGCTGCTTGCCAATGCGCAGGTCATCACGGCCGATTGTTACGCCGAACGAGAAGTGGCCAAGGTGATGATCAACGACGCCCGGCAAGCGGCTGCTCGTTCGGGCGCCGAGATCACGCCGGGGGCGGACAAAGGGTATGACGCGCAGGAATTCATAGACGCCTGCGTTGAGATGAAGGTGGTGCCGCACGTGGCAAAAAACACCTCCTGGCTCCGCTCGGCAGTGCCCGATGAGATCGCGGCCAGCGAAGGCTATAAAGTTTCAGTGCAAAAGCGAAAGCTGATCGAGCAAGGCTTTGGCTGGGCTAAGTCGGTAGGGCGCATGCGCCAGGTGATGGTGCGCGGACTCAAGCGAGTCGATCAGATGTTTGTGCTGACCATGGCAGCGTACAACTTAACGCGGATGCGCAGCTTGGCGAAAATCCGTCTGCAGGCGGCGTGAGGGGTCAAAGAATCCAGAAAACCGGACTCTAAGCGCAGAAAACGGCCCAAAAGGATGGCAAATTTCTGCACGTAAATCGGGAAGCAGCAAAACGAGCGTCTGGGACGGGATGGACAGCTGATTTATTCAGTATTTCAGCAGCCCGTTATGCGCGGGGAAGATATTCCAAATTTCATTAATCATCGATCGGGTGGCGAAAATAAATATTGGGAATTACATAAACGGTAACCCATAAAAGTGCCAAGTGTGGGCGTCACTTAAAAAATTACAACCTGGAAAAAATGAACTTTAAGACCTAAAAATTCGAATAACTATCCACGAGCCTAGCTCCTGAAAGTACGATCGTGGAATAAAAACACAATGCACATAAGGACCGCATCATACAAATTAATAGCACAATAATCGTTTTTACCAGTGGATTTATTTACTTGCTGAAGTAGGAGACTGTCATGAATTGTTGGAATGATGTTTTAACAGAACGGGACAAAGCCGTATTTTTAGGATCCGGGTTTGGTAAGCGTATGGGTTTTGGGAGTCGTCCGGTGGTACTTGTTGTTGATGTGAATATCAACTTTATCGGCGATAAACCCGAACCTATTCTTGAGTCAGTAAAAAAATGGCGCCACAGCTGTGGCGAAGAGGGTTGGAATGCGGTACAGCAAACCCGAAAATTGTTAGCCGCGGCAAAGGCTAAACGTATTCCAGTTATTTACTCAACAGGAGCCGAACCGCGTAAAGATGGCTTCGATGCAGGCCGCTGGGCAGATAAGAATTCTCGAAATGGCGAAGATAATCTGAACCACACAGACAATGGAAATGAAATACCAAATTTTATCGCGCCACAACTGGAGGATATTGTTATTAAAAAACTGAAACCAAGTCCATTTTTTGGAACAATGCTCGCAGCCTTTTTGACCGACTTGCAAGCGGATTCACTGCTTGTGTGCGGCACCACTACGAGTGGTTGTGTAAGGGCCGCAGTTATTGATGCATTTTCGTACAACTATAAAGTCAGTGTCGTAGAGGAGTGTACTTTTGATCGCGGACAAACTAGCCATAAGATCAGTCTTTTCGATATGAATGAAAAATATGCGGATGTAGTCACACTTGCGGAAACAATTCAATTCATAAGCAATTTGGAGTCTGGACTCTTCGATGAAAGGATGCCTTCATTAAAGAAAATATAAATTAAATCGGGCATCTAGCCGACTAACAAAATACTTAAAAAAACAGCAGTCTGTTGCGCTCCAGACGCTCATTTTTATTATTTCCGATTAGCGGGCAGAAATTTATCATCCTTTCGCCCATTACCTCAGTTTTAAGTCCAGTTTTCTGACTTCTTTGCCCCGGGAAAAGAAGCGTTGATCGTGGCCACAATTGAATGCCCAAGTTGTGCTCTTCAAGCAGGTGGCAAGGCTACCTTATTTCATGCTTGTTCAACGTCATTCAGGTTGGCACCGTTGTCAGAGTTTTGCAGAGATTTCCCAAGGAAAATCACACGAACTACGAAAGCCCTGCATGAGCGGAGCAAGGGCAGCGGCCCTTCACACCCGCTCAATAAATCAATCAATCAATCAACCTGAATTTTGGCCTCTGAAATGACGTTTCCCCACCTACGGCCCTCCTCAGCAAAGAAATCACCGCTTTGTTTCAGAGGCAGGTAATTTGTTGACTCTCCAGTCTTTTTTAAGGCTTCTTGCATTTCATTTGTTTCAAGGGCCTGGCGTACAGCAACATTCAGCTTTTCTAGAATCGCAGCCGGTGTTTTTGCAGGTGCCAGCAGCCCAGTCCAAAAAATTACTTTGAATCCAGGCATGGCTTCAGCTACCGTCGGAACGTCGGGAAATGCTGCGCTTCGTTCCGTTCCTGTTGTCGCCAACACACGAAGTTTCCCCTGCGCAACAAACGGCCTTGCCGCTGCAATGGTAGAGAAGGCAAAATCTAATCGCCCAGCGATTAGATCAAGCATTGCCGGACCGCTCCCTTTATAAGGGACGTGCGCATAGTTAGCCTTGCTATTTAACTTCAGCAACTCGCCCGCAAGATGTGGCGTCGAACCGATTCCTGCAGATGAAAAAGTCATTCCAGTTGCCGATTTTTTTCCATATGCATCAAGTTCAACTAGACTTTTAATTGGCGAAGTGATGGGTACTGTCAGCACCAAGGGGGCAGATGAAAGCGGGGAAATCGGGTCAAAGTCTTTGCTCAGGCTGTATGTGACACTTTTCATCAAATGCGGAGCGGTGACTAGAGCAACGTCGCCTACGAATAATGTGTAACCGTCGGGGGCTGCACGTGCAACAGAGGTGGCACCAATGACGCCTCCTGCACCTGGTCTATTGACGATAACAACTGGCTGCTTTAGGACCCTCTCAAGTTCTCGAGCGAGCATTCGGCTTATGGAGTCAACCCCACCTCCCGGTGCATAGGCGACTACGAGCGTGATCGGGCGTTCTGGATAAGTACTTGCATAGGCAGGATTAAAACTAAGTAGGCCAAATATTGCAGATGTGGTAAGTGCAGATAATACGAATCTACGGGAGACCGATTTCGTGAAATTGCAAATATTTTTCATAGAAAACTTTCAATTAATGGAAATTTATGAACACGCTTTCGAACAAGTCTTCGGAAGAGCCCAACCTACTGAACCAATCATGAGCCCTGCTCCTAACCCCAACCCTGTGACACGATCCAATTTTCAGGACAACGCCAATGGGAATCACGGACCATCTCAACTCGTTGGCAGCCGCGACTGCCAATAAGCCCATGCCCGCGCTATCACCGCAGGGGGAACGTTGCTCCCTTTGGCAATTTCGCCTTCGGTCAATCCCTCGATAGTTATGCCCTGATCACGGCCCAACAGACTTGCCGAAAATTGAAACTCTGCATTTCTGCACGCAGTGATCGATCGGAACACTAAATCACGCAAGGACTGCGCCACCCCCGTAGCCCCATGATGTCGCATCAGCACCAAGCAATAAGGACCTAATACACGCGCCAGAGACGCCCCTTGTTCGGCATTGATGACCAGCATGTTCGTATCGCCGAAATCGTCGCGGCTGTCCCAAAGAGGAACGTGTGGCCCAAGCATCGCACCATGTTGGTAAACAGGCACCAGTCGTACACCTGCTATGCAGAACGGCATGATGGCGGCAGCATGATGATGACAAATCGCATGCACGTCGGGCCGTGCGCGATAGATCTCACCATGAATAAAGCGCTCTATATAGAGCGCTTGCCCGTCAGGTGCGAGCGGCTGTGAGTCGGGACCGTACTCAAGGATGTTTTCTCGCTCGATCAACTCAGGCGCTCTAGAACAGGACATCAAAAAATGTTCAGCTCGTTCGGGATGTCGCACACTGACGTGGCCAAAAGCATCGAGCACATTTTCATTTGCAAGGATATGGTTGGCCAGTACCAATTCAGTGCGCAGCGCTATATCTAGTTCGTTCATATCATCCTCTTTCGTGGAATGTTTCGAAGCCTTGTCGTAGCACCTTGCTTCAGGTGGCTCTGTGCCTCGTATCCGGCCGATTGGGAACTCGTCAAGAGTCTGTCCAAATATTCGGCTGCGACAGCTCCCTTCATAGCTGTGCGCCACGCTTCTATCACCACGCGTTGGTGCATGCTCAACGCTTCGAGTGCAGAGGTGGCCATAGCCACGCCAACGCGGATATTGGGCTGTTCCCCCAGTCGAAAGGGACTTATGGTCAGCGTGCTACGCTCGGACTGCCGAAAAATCTGGAAGCCATTGTGCGGAAGGTTGTCGCTGACCAGGCCAATCTGCACACCGATAGATTCTTTGCGGATAAGCGAAGCGAAATGCTCCAATTCATGCCGCGCCATTGCATGGCGCTTTGCATAGTCGTCGTCGGACAGGCGTTGACTGCCGACCATGCCATTGTTGAGAAATCGTTCAATTTGCCTCGTCGATATCAGGTTGACGATGCTAGGACGACGACGACGGTAAGTCTGCTTGCGCTCATGAAGGATTTCCATAATCTTGCCCACATCGGCATGGGCACGAACCTGGTCGGGCACGTCAGTAGAAATACTTTCACGCAGTACTTGTTCGAGCGCCGAATCGAAAAGGTCCGATGCGAGTAGAAATGAGATCGGACCTGCCAACACAACCAAATGGTCTGCGGTTTCCTCAAGTTGGCGGGTGCGCTCGAAATAGCTAACTGCTGAAGGGATGTATTCAATGCCAACGCCGAGCAGGGTTGGCATTGAAACCTGAAGCAACTCGGACAATTTCTCAAGCATCTCTATTTTTGCAAGACCACCCTTCTCCGCACGATAAAGCGCAGTACGCGATATACCGATTTGTTGCGAAATTTCGTCAGCGGTAAGTCCAGATCCGAGTCGAAAGGCCTTTAGGCGCTGACCTACTTCTTCATAGCGTAGGGACATCTCTTATTTCTCGGCAGACTGTCCCATGGTCAGAATCACTCGCCCCTGCGCAGTCCTGTTCACCAGATGCTGCAGGGCAACCCTAACTTGATCAAGGGGAAAGGCGGATGTGGGCATCGCTTGTAACTTACCTTCTTCGAACAGTCGAAAAATTTCTGCGAGGCAATGAGCCATCTCTTTGGGCGCTCGCTTCCTGTAGTCGCTGATTTGTAGACCGCTGACCTCGATATTTTTCAATAGCACATAGTTGACCTTGAGCGTGGGGATGCGGCCCGCCGCAAATCCAATGACTACTACGCGTGCGCGCCAAGCCGTAGCACGAATAGCGGCATCGAAGATGTCGCCACCTAGCGGGTCCAGTATGACGTCGACACCGCGTCCCTGAGTTAACGCCTTAACCTGCGCACGCAAGCTCTCAAGCAAATCTGGTGCGGAAAGATCGATGATCTCGTCGGCTCCAGCTTGTCGCACGAGATCGGCTTTAGCTGGATTTGCAATGCCTGCCAGCACACGCATTCCGTAAGCCTTGGCTAACTGAACGGCCGCCATCCCTACGCCACCAGACGCGCCAAGAACAAGAACCGTTTCACCGGGCTTGGCACGGGCACGCTCACACAACGCAAACCATGCAGTGTCGTAAGCTAACGCCATAGCGGCCGCATTGATGAACGATAAATTCTGGGGCAATATAAAACAGTCTTTTGCAGGAACGGCAATTTTTTCCCCATACCCGCCCTGCTCGGCTAGCGTTAATACGCGGTCCCCAATCTTTAGCGTCGAAACCCCTTGCCCTAGAGCGGCGACTACACCCGTTGGCAATTTCCCCGGTATGAAAGGGCGTGGAGGTAAAAATTGGTATTTCCCGCTAATGACCAACAGATCGACAAAATTGGCTGCTGTCGCTTGTATATCGACAAGAACCTCGCCAATTCCGGCCACTGGGTCGGCCACATTCTCAATAACCAAATCATCTATTCCGCCAAATTCCTGAATGTTCACTGCACGCATAGTTTTCTCCAATTTATGTCGTTATTAATGGTTCGCTCAAGCGGCACTAAATGTGCTGAAGCTGCCTCTACCTACCGCTAGCAAGGCAGTTCCGGGGCCCGTATTAACCTCGACATCAGCGCGTCCGATAGAGCGACCAACTCGCAAGGTTCGCGCGGTGATAATCAAGTCAACTCCGGGCACGGGGCGCAGGTAGTCGATACGTAAATCAATGGTCGGTGCCATACGCCCGATCTGCACCGCTATTGCGGCATGGGCAGCCATATCAATGACGGCAGCAATAACACCGCCATGTATGTCATCAACGTCAGGTGCGCGCCGAAAACTAAGTTGGTATGGCAAAAGTATCACCACCACGCCAGACTCAGGATCCACCGAAATTACCTGTGGTGAAAATAGTGAATGAAAAGGTGGGTGTGCAAGTTCGTGCCGAAGACGTTCGAGCGCAACTGTATGAGCGTCTCCGGCTTCGTCTGGTCGCACCGTTTTCGTACTCATACAGTTTCCTTGTCCGTCGACAGGATTCGCACAGCCGTAGGGATGAGGCGTCCAGCTTTTATGTCCTCAACCAGATCCCGCTTATAGATCTTGCCGCTGGCGGTGAGCGGAATTTCCCGAAGCTCGACAAAATATTCGGGCATGTCATAACGTGACAGTCCGGCCTCATCAAGGTGCTTCAATAAATCTTGTGCATCAGCACAAGCCCCTGGCCTAAGCATGACGGCAAGACAAACTTTTTCTCCTAAGCGTGCATCGGGTACAGGGAGAACTGCAGCGCGCATCACGGCCTGATGCTGCAGAGCTAGGTTCTCGATTCGAGCGGGATAAATATTGTGCCCCCCTCGGATGATGAGATCTTTTTTGCGTCCGGTAATGACTATGTAGCCATCTGAGTCCAGATAGCCAAGGTCTCCCGTCATGAACCACCCACTTGCATTGAATGAGTCCTCGGTCTCGGTCTGATCGTTAAAGTAACCAAGCATCAGGCTTGCGCCGCGCCCACCGATCTGACCGACATCGCCTATTGACACTCCCTCATCAGAATTTTCGGCTGAAAATATCTTTACCTCGTATCCGGAGCAGGCGCGCCCCGAGGTCTCGATGATGCGCTGTACGCTGTCGTCGGGTAGGGTGTAGTGATGCGAACAACCTTCAGTCATTCCATAACCGCTTTGTGGTTTGACGCCATAGTCCAGTAGTTCTGCAACCACTTCCCGCGGCGCTGATGCACCGGAAATGCGAAAACCTTCCAGCTTTCCCGCTTTTGATAAGCCGCGCAAGCGGAGCTCAGAAAGCAGGTCGATTGCATGGGTTGGAACCCCGAACAAAAAGGTGGCACCGGTTTCGATCAAACGGTCGAGCACACTGGCGCTCCTTGGTAAATCATGTACTACCAGTTCGCCACCCATAGCGAGAGCGGTCACAAGCGCACCAAGTCCTAGATTGTGGCTGAGCGGGCTCATGGTGTACATAACAGATACGGTATTGAATTTCCAGTCTTTGGCCATTGCTCTTGCATTGGCGAGCAAGGTGTTGTCACTATGCATGACACCCTTCGGAACGCCCGTCGTTCCAGAAGTGAAAGCTAAGTAGGAAACACGATCCGGATCGATCGATGGCAACGTGGGGGGCATGCTCGAGAGTCCGGACTGCGGCCCGAGCTCAAGCAGATTGCTACCCTGATTCTGGCTGCCAACGGGGTCGATGCTAATTACTCTGCGCAAAGTAGGAAGTTCTTTCAGCGCGTCAAAAATGTCATGGGTTTTTCCATCAGCACCGAAGCCGACTTCACCGATAAAGGCCGCGGCGCGCGCGCGTTCCATTAAGGCAACAACGTCAGCTACGGTATGGTCGCGGTGCAGCGAGGGACAGCATGTGTAAGAGTTGCGTGAACAGGCCAGCAAGGCAATGGCAGTTTCAACACGGCTCGCCATCCAGACACCCACGCGTTGACCAGGACGCACGCCACTGTTGTGCAAATCGTTTGCTAGAAGATCGGCCGCGTCGATCAAGGCGGAAAAGGTCAGTCGGCGTTCGCGATCACGGATCGCCCAAGTATCGGGCCGAGCCAATGCATGCGCACGCGCTGACGAGTAGATCGTTTTGTCTTGCCAGAACCCGGCTGCATAAAACTCGGCAATCTGCGTAGTACTAAGCAGGGTCAGTGTGGTGTTCTTCATGGAATCCCTCATCATTTTTTATTTTTAATTAGTACTTTGCGCACTATTGAGGCGACTTCGGCCCAGCACCGAACCAACTGCGGACGCTTGCCCACAAGGATGTAAAAATTAATGCGAATCCACTAATCGGCTTAGCCGACTCCATAAGCGGTAAACGTGCTGTCGATTGCTGCTCCGTTTGCAGCGCAGGCGCATCATTAACGTTTGCGGTGGCCGCAATCGGCACACTGGACGTCAAGGCTACTTTGAATTGGTCGATTTGTGTCTCTAGATTTTTTGCGAACTGCGAAATGATTTGATTCGCAACACTTTGGATCATTCCGGCACCCCGACCGTATTGCGCTACCGCTCCCGTCAAACTGAGATCGGTGTCGACAACAACCTGACTGCCCGCACCTGAAGGCTGAACATGGAATTGAATAGTGGCATTGGCGCTACCACGGCCTTTGGCATCGGAACCCTGAGTCTTGACCCGGGCGCTGCGACCGACGGTGTCGATTTCCTCGAACACGGCCAGACAGATAAAAGTGAGGGCCACAGGACCGAGACGAACCGAAACTTTTCCTTTAAAGTTCTTTTCATCAATCACCTCTATCAGTTCGGCACCGGGCATACACGGAACGATGCGCTCAATATCAAGCAGAAAAGGCCACGCATCATCAGGGGGCAACGAAACGTTGAAGGTATTACGAAACTGCATCTCTTACTCCAGTTGGGTGATCGGAACTGCCACATGCAGTTCCGAAAATAATCGTCTAAATTTTTAGCTATGTTGATGCTTTAAGAGTGTTCCAAATCGCCAACGCGTTCTGCAGTAATCGCGCATCGCCATAACGGCGGCCAACGATCTGAATACTGACTGGCAACCCCTTCGGTCCGCGATGCGTCGGCAGGCCTACAACCGGCACATGCAGGAGTGTCCAGAGCGCTTGAAAACTCGGGTCGCCCGCATAGGCTAATCCCTCAGGTGCCTCTCCATTCACACAGGGCGTAATGAGGACGTCATAGGGTTGCATCCACTGATCGAGGCGCACTCGTGCCTGATCTGAAAATCTCAACGCGGCGATGTAATCGGACTCCGCAAGCGCGTCTCCACGGCGCAGCGACTCCGATAGTTCGGGGCTGATCTGAGCGCGGTGGTGAGCCCATTCATGCGCCAAGCCGTGAACGCGTTCGTAGTCATTGATGTGTTGGCGAAAGCGCGTAATCGCCGCGAAGTCGGCCGGCAGTTCGACAGCCTCCACGATGAATCCTGCCTGCTGCAGTTCAGCATCGGCCTGTGCGATAGCCTCCCTAGTTTCGGGCAGCGCCTTGTCCCACAGAAAGGTTCGGCATAGGCCAATGCGTAATGGCAGGCTTGGCGCCAACGGGGCCGTCGAGTTTCCGCTCAAGACCCCATCGACGAGTGCAATATCGTCCAATGATCGGGCCATCCAACCGAGCGTGTCGATACTGTCGGCTGCGAATTTCAGGCCTGCACGATTGATACGACCATAGGTTGGTTTGTAACCAAACACTCCACAGTAAGACGCTGGCCTCAGAACGGATCCACCAGTCTGAGTCCCGAATGCTATCGGCACCATGCCGTCAGCAACAGCTGCTGCCGAGCCACTTGATGAGCCCCCCGGGGTGTGTGCCGGGTTATGGGGATTGACGGTCATAGTCGGTGCCATTCCAGCGAATTCCGCAGTGACGGTTTTACCTAAGATCACGGCACCGGCACTGCGCAACTGGGCAACTATGGCGGCATCGACCCGCGGCTGATGCCCAGCGTAAATAGCCGAACCCATTTCTGTCGGCTGGTCGCAGGTATCGATGACATCCTTGATCGCAATTGGTATGCCGTGCAGAGGTCCGCGGGGCGCTTCGCCATCGCGGAGATGGGCTTGTTCGATCGCCAGCGCTGGAGATATTCCGGCCCAAGCATGCACCACGTCATCACGTTCTGCAATGCGTGCAAGACAAGCTTTTACTAGATCTTGGGATCTAATTTTTTTTTCGTGTATTAGGACCGCGGCTTCACGGGCAGTGAGCTGATTGAGGGCTTTAGGCATGGGGCACGACATTCTCTTTCATCACCCGCAGATGGCGATGAATAGTCATCGGCTTGATAGGCAGCCGAGTGACGAAGCCCGGTATATTCAAGGCATTGTCGACAGCCGCCGCGACTGCCGCTCCAACGCCATTGGTACCGCCTTCCCCGGCGCCCTTCATGCCCAGCGGATTGAGCGGGCTTGGCGCATCCTCAGTAATCATTACGTCTACTTCCGGCATTTCCTGCGCCGTGACCATGACGTAATCGGCGAAGGTGGTCGATAGGGGTTGCCCCTCTTCGTCGTAGGTAAATTCTTCATACAAGGCACCGCCCAAGCCTTGAGCGAGTCCACCCAAGAGCTGGCCTTTTATCAGCATCGGGTTAACCGCGCGACCGACATCATAGGCCACAAGGTAACGTTCGACCTTTACTTCACCGGTGCCTCTGTCGATGTTGACTTGTGCAACGTGTATCCCATACGGATAGTTCATGTGCTCACTGAAAAACCAACCCTCAGCGGACAAGCCAGGTTCACGACCGGCCAATGTTCGCGAGCTAGGGTGCAGGTCTCTGGCGATCTCACCCAAACTTACCGAAGGTCCCTGGGGATGGCTAAGTTGGCGTACATGACCATCGACCAAATCAAGCTCATCGACGGGGATTTTTAAAATGATGGCTCCCGCCTCGAGCGCTTTACGACGGATTTTTTGCGCAGCGATTTGGGTGGCTGAGCCGGACATGACGGTGACCCGTGAAGCGTGAGCGCCGTTGCCAAATTCGATCAGATCCGTGCGGCCGTGCAGCACGCGTATGGCGCTGTATTTGACGCCGAGTTCCTCAGCACAAATTTGCGCAAGTACAGTCTCCATGCCTTGGCCTACTGAAGCCGCGCCGGTAACGAGTTGAATGCAACCTGTCACATCGATTGTCAGTCGAACGCCATCTGATGGTCCGAGGCCGGATTTCTCGACGAACATCGCAAGTCCGACGCCCACCAATTCACCTTCTGCACGACGCGCCGCCAAATTAGCATTGAGCTGATCCCAGTTCACGCGCATCAGTGTCTTGTCGAGCAAGCCCGCATAATCGCCCGAATCGAGAATCACGTCTACGCCGAGTGCATCAAGTGGTCGTGCGTACGGCATTTCGGAAGACTTGATCAGGTTGCGTCGTCTTAGCGTAACTGGGTCGACGCCGATACGTTGCGCAATCGCATCCATGAGGCGCTCACGAACGAAGGTGGTCTCGTAGCGACCCGGCGATCTGTAGGTGCCGCAACCGGTCTTATTGGTTAAGCGGTAATGGCCCAGAGCCCGGTAGGCAGGCACACGATAGGGGCCCAGCAAGAGGCCGGCAGCCATATCGGCGACTCGTGGACCATGGGTGCGCACGTAGGCGCCCTGATCATGAAAAAACTCATCATGGATCGCAAGTAAGTGACCCTCCGCATCAATCGCAGCCTTGATCACGTGACGTTGTTGCCGTGAGTGATTGGTGGCGATGAGGTGTTCGCGCCGGTCCTCAATCCACTTGATCGGGCGACGTAGTCGCAAGGCGGCCAAGCAAACCAACACATCCTCGGGATAGAGTTCGCCGCGAACACCAAATCCACCACCGACATGCCCCTCATACAGATGGAAGCTGGAAGGACTACGTCCCAGCATCTTGGCCATCTCGTCGCGATTCCAGTGAGATTTTTTCGCGGCGCCATGCATCTCCAGCACATCGCGGCCAGCGTCGTAGCGCGCCACTGCACCACGGCACTCCAGTGGTACACCAGAGTGACGACCGATCGCAAGATCGAGCTCGACAACCGCATGTGCGGCAGCAAAGGCGACGTCAACATCACCATATCCTTTACGAATCACGGTGGGTTCGGTGCTGAGGCCTGGTGCAAATTCACTAGGTTCGCCAAACGCATCAAGTACGACCGGAAGCGGCTCGATTTCCGTCCACACCATGTCAGCAGCGTCTTCCGCTTGATAAGGGTCGGTCGCAAAAATCACTGCGACCGGCTCGCCAACATAGCGCACGCGGTCGCGCGCCAAGATGGGCTGGCAATAAGGCTCAAGACCTTGCACGGTGGTGGCGCGAAACGGAATCGGTGGTACTTCAGCTACATCGGCATAAGTCCAAACGGCGACGACACCCGGCTGAACCCTAGCTTCTTCGATGTTGATCGCAATGATGTGCCCGTGGGCGATTTGCGAACGGACTACGCGCATGTGCAACTGGTGTGGAAAGTTCACATCTGCCGCAAAGGATCCCTCACCGCGCACCAGCGGACCATCTTCTAGGCGCGTGACGGATCGTCCAATCACCGCGGCTTTTGATCGGGCCAGCTTCGTTGCATCAGCGCACGTCGCGTCACGGGAATCTTGCGTATTCATGCGGATTGCTCCACAGCAAGAGCATTGCGCGCGGCCTCTACGGCGGCAAGGATATTTTTGTAGCCAGTGCAACGGCACAGGTTAGAGGAAAGCGCGTCAAGCAGATCCTCGTTACTGATATCGCGGTTCTGTTCAAGCAGGCCCGTTGCCAACATCAGAAATCCAGGCGTGCAGAAACCGCACTGAAGCGCATGGTGCTCAACAAAGGATTGCTGCAAATGATTGAGCTGTCCAGCGCAAGCGAGCCCCTCGACCGTGCGGACTTCGCAGCCTTCGGCCTGCACCGCAAACATCAAGCAGGAGCGCACCGGCGCTCCGTCGAGCAACACGGTGCAGGCACCGCACACCCCATGTTCGCAACCGATGTGCGTTCCCGTCTGACCGCAGTCATCGCGAATGGCATCCACTAATGTGCGTCTCGGCTGTACCCGAATTGGGTACTCAGCGCCATTGATTTTGAGTACGATATCACGTCGGTTCATTGCATTCCTTGGATATTGCGAGTGAGACTAGACCGCCGTGATGGTTTTTTGCAACGCGCGCAACACCACCGTTCGCACCAACTCACGCTTGTACTGCCGCTCCTCATCGCCGGGCTCGGATGGCTCGATGGCCTGCGCAGCAGCGTCTGCTGCGCGCGCGAAACATTCCAGACAGGGGATCTGAGACTCGAGGACTGCTTCGGCTTCGGCCAATCGTCTTGCAGCACCTTCCACCGCGCCAACGCCGACCCGCACCCCAAACATCACATCGTTACGCAATTCAAAACTCACTAGACACATGGCCTGCGCGAAGTCCCCCGCTCGTCGACTGTATTCTTCGAAGCCAAAATGAGTATCCTCCGGTAGCAACGGCAGGTCCGTAGCAACCAGCATCTCGTCGGGCTCCATTGCCGTTGACATATACCCCAGAAAGAATTCGCTCGCCCGCAAGCTGCGCTCGCCACGTATGCTGCGCATGTGAATATTGGCATTCAATGTGACTGCGACCAGACACCACTCAGACGCAGCATCGGCATTGGCGAGGCTGCCACAAAACGTGCCGCGCATCCGTATGGGCAAGTGCGCTATGTGCCGGACTACTATAGCTAAGAGATGTCCCAGAGGTCCATCGACCACAGGCTCATGAAAGGCAGCATGCCGCACACAGGCACCAATTGAAAGATGATCGCTCTGTACAGTGAGCACGGCCAATTCGGGAATACGGTTGATATCGACGAGATGAGCGGGCCGCGCCAGACGCATTGCCATAGCCGGAACTAAAGTCTGCCCCCCCGCAAGAATTCGGCCGTCATCAGCGCACACCTCAGCCAAAATTTCCACGGCCTGCTGGACAGTTCTCACCTCGTGATACTCAAAAGAACTAGGTTTCATCGTAAGACTTTATCGGGACAGTAAATTTCTACAATTGAAAAGTTAGCCAAACTTATCTACTTTTATTTTTATTTGAAATTATAATCGTTTTTGGAACACTACTTCAGCTTATCGTTTATCTGAAAAATTGACCGCTCTTTGAACTTGAGCACCGATACGCAGAACATAAACGTAATACCAACTTTGACTGGACCCTCAAGATGCTTCTCCCGCACCACAACCGGTACGCCTTCAGCGCCATCAACAACCGACCCGATTACAGTTGGCCGGAAGGTAAACGTCTTGCCGTCTATATAGGTCTAAATATTGAACACTTCGCTTTCGGTGCTGGGCTGACACACTCCCTGTCCGTACCACTCCCTAGCCCCGACCAACGTGCATTTGCTTGGTGTGACTATGGAAACCGCGTCGGCGTATGGCGTATTTTCGAGATGCTCGATCAACTCGGCTTGCCAGCAAGCCACCTGATTAACACGACCCTTTTCGATTACGCACCCGAAATTCTTCAGGCCATTAAGGGACGCGGCGATGAAATCATCGCTCACGGCCGTACGAACGCCGAGCGCCAAGGTCACATGTGGGAAAAGGACGAGGCACGCTTCATCGCCGAAGTGCGCGACACTATCTTCGAGCACAGCGGTCAAGAGGCACGCGGCTGGATGGCCCCTTGGATGTCGACCAGTCACCTGACCCCAGACCTGCTTCAGGAAGCGGGGTTCAAGTTCGTGATGGATTGGCCGGCCGACGACCAGCCGATATGGATGAAGACCCGCGCCGGGCAAATCATGTCAATGCCCTACCCGTTCGAACTTAACGACTCGCCGCAGATGCTAGTACGTCACCACACACCGGAACAATTCGAGCACATGCTGATCGAACAATTCGAGGAAATGTTGGGACAAAGTGAACGCCAACCTCTCGTGTGCGGGATTGCCCTGCATGCAATGATTGTGGGTCAACCATATCGCCTACGTGCCCTGCGCCGCGCCTTGCAGCACTTGGTGAACCATCCGCAGCGCGACAGTATCTGGTTTACGCGTCCCGGTGATATTTATGATCACTGCGTGGCACTTCCAAGCACAGCATTACCGACGCCCGTTTAACTTGGTTAATTGACACCCCTGCCCCCCCCCAAAGGGAATGAGTCAAGCAAATCAGTTTGGTCTATGTCAACTGTCCTCATTCCCCTAGTTGACAAGAATATGGCTAAGAAAAACCTAAGTGAGCGTAAAACGCGGACATTACTTGTCCGCGTATCCCTTTGTTTGATATGTGCAACATCAGGCTGCTTCGAATGAGCCAGTCTTACGCGTGACACTTGTCCAGCAGATTTGTTAGATACGCCGCTGCGGCTGTACCTTTAATTGCGGTTCGCCAAGCTTCTTGGACAACCTTCTCATGTAATTTCACCGCCTCCGGCGCCGAAGTGACCATGGCCACCCCGACTCGAATGTTCGGGTTCTCTCCGAGACGAAAGGGCGTGATAGCCAGAGTGCTTCGGTCGCCTTGTCGAAAAAGCATGAAGCCAGTTCCGGGCAGATTGTCGGTAACTAGGCCGATTTGTGTGCCCATCGACTCCTCCTTTATCAAGGAAACCAAATGCTTTACCTCAAGTCGGGCCAACTCACGACGCTCTGCAAGTGTGACATTCGAGAGTCCAACTCGACCAACCAAACCGTGCGTCAGAAAATTCTCGATCTGTATTGCAGAAATTAGATTGACGACACTGGGACGGCGACGTTGATAGTTTTCCATTCGGACGTGCAAGATCTCGATGACCTTGTCAACATCCGATAAGACACGATCCCGGTTGGGCAAGTCATCAGGGATACTTTCCTTCAGTACTTGATTTAAGGCAGTTTCGAACTTGGCAGTTGCAAGGAGAAAGGAAAGAGGACCGGCGAGAATCACGATGTGCTCGGCCTTCTCTTCCAGTTGGCGAACGCGTTCAAAATAGGTCGGAGCTGACGGGATGTATTCGATGCCAACTCCGAGCAGAGTGGGCAGAGAGACGTCGAGGAGATCGGAGAGCTTTTCGAGGGTCTCGATCTTTGCTAGCTCGCCTTTCTCGAACCGATACAAGGCAGTTCGCGAAATACCGATGCGTTGCCCGATTTCTTCGGCACTCAGACCTGAGCCAAGTCGAAAAGCCTTAAGTCTTAGCCCAATTTCATCGTACCGAAAACTCATTTGGATCTCCAAAACTGGCTTGTTGCAACATTGCGGGGCCGCATCATATTGCCATAATCATAACGAAAGCATTCTTTGTTGGGCTGGAGTCAGCGACGCAAGGATTCGCCTGTTGTGTGCGGTGCGCGTCATTTCACAAACCGCACAAACAAAAACACCGTAGCCCTTGCGGAACTACGGTGTAAATTTGGTGGCCTGGGGCGGAATCGAACCACCGACACAAGGATTTTCAATCCTCTGCTCTACCGACTGAGCTACCGGGCCAAGCCTAATATTATATATCAGCCTTGGTGCTGTTTTTAAGACTTCAAGCCTGCCGCTTGCCGCGCGTGAGGTCAACACCGAGTTGTTTCAGCTTTCGGTAAAGGTGTGTGCGTTCGAGCCCGGTTTTTTCGGCGACGCGCGTCATGGAACCCCCTTCACGAAAAAGATGAAATTCGAAGTACGCTTTTTCGAATTCATCGCGAGCTTCGCGCAATGGCTTTTCAAGCAGAAAACTTTGCGTGGATTTGGGGCTGGTGTCTTGCACCGTCTCGGCATGAATAATGCCATTGCTCCCGGGCAGCTGCACATCTCCTGCTTGGAGAGTGACATAAGGGTTGGCAATTTTGCGCACTGCCAGCCGTGTCAGGCCGTGCTCGACAGCTTGCAGGAGTTTTTGCAGGGTGATGGGTTTTTCGAGAAACGCCATCGCACCAATCTTGGTGGCTTCGACGGCGGTGTCGATGGTGGCGTGGCCGCTCATCATGATGACGGGCATGGTGAGCAGGCCGCCGGAAGACCATTCTTTGAGTAACGTGACGCCATCTGTGTCGGGCATCCAAATGTCGAGCAACACCAAGTCGGGACGACCACGACCGCGTGCGAGTCTGGCTTGGGCTGCGTTTTCAGCCAGCTCGACCTGATGCCCTTCGTCGCTGAGGATTTCTGAGAGGAGGTCACGAATGCCCAACTCGTCGTCGACCACCAAAATATTTGCCATTGAATCTCGCCCTTAGCAGTGCTTTGTCTGTTGAGCCGAAAAGCCCAGTGTTGTTAAGCCACAACTTGGAATGATAACGACACTTGAGCACCCTGCACCAACCCGGCGGTAACGCGGTTAGAAATATCGATCCGCGCACCATGTTCGTCGGCGATTTTTTTCACCACCGCCAGCCCCAGACCGGTGCCTTTGGCTTTGGTTGTGACGTAGGGTTCGAAGGCGCGCTTCAAGATGTTGTCTGGAAAACCAGCGCCGTTGTCGCGCACGATCAGGCGCACGCGCTGAGAGGTTGCCGAGTATTCCGTTTTCAGAATCACTGGCGCTTGTTGTGGAGGCTGCAGACCCTCTTGCGCATCCTGTGCATTTTGCAAAAGGTTGTGCATCACTTGGCGAAGCTGCTGAGCGTCGCCCCGAATCAGCGGCGCAGCCGGGTCCAGTTCAACTTGAATGGGAATAGACGCGTCGCTGCCGTAGAGCTGCATCACGTCGGTCACCAGTGCGTTCAGGTCAATCGGTTTGAGTTCGGCCGCTGGCAAACGGGCGTAGTCCCGAAAGTCGTTGACCAGCCGCTTCATGGCGTCTACTTGGTCAACGATGGTTTTGACGGATTTGGTCAGCAAGGCTTGTTCTGTCGGCTCAAGTTTGTGGGCAAGCTTCATTTCAAGCCGCTCGGCGGACAGCTGAATGGGCGTCAATGGGTTTTTAATTTCATGGGCCAGCCGTCGCGCCACTTCACCCCATGCCTCCGCGCGCTGTGCCGAGACCATGGCCGAGACATCGTCAAACACCAGCAGGCATTCTTCGGTGCCAGGCATCTTGGCGCCTCGCGCAATCAGCGACACCGCACCTTCTTCTGATCCAGAAAACCCACCATGCAGCTCAAAGGTCTGCTGCCAATGCTCTAAACCGTGAGCGGCATTTTCTGCCAAATACGCTTCAAACTGCGCTTGCACGGCCTTGCCAAAAACTTCCAGGCCAGGCACTTCGCTCAGTCTCTTGCCTTTGTAATCGGTCACTGGCGCTTGCAAAATGCGGGCTGCACCGGGATTGCTGGACCGGATATGGCCGTGGATGTCGAGCACCAAGACGCCCGTCGAGAGGTTGTCCAAAATGGTCTGCAAATTAGCCCGCGCGGCATCGACCTGCGACATGCTTTGCTGCACCGCCGAGCGGGCATCGGCCAATTGCTGGGTCATGACGGCGAACGATCGCGTGAGGCCGCCAAGCTCGTCGTTGCTGTCAAGAACGGCTTTGGGCCGAAGGTCGCCTTGCGCCACTTGCCTGACACCTTCGGCCAACATCAACAGCGGCCGCGCCAGCTGGCTGCCCAACAACACCGCCAGCAAGACAGCGCCAAACACCGCGAGAAAAAGACTCAGCGTCAGCGTGCCAATGTACATTCTGCGCAAGCCATCGCGGGCGAGGGCGAGCTCCTGATATTCGCGGTTAGCCTCTTGCACGATGATGGCATTGGTGACTAAATCGGTCGGCAAATCTTCCGTTATTTGAAGGAAGCGTTCAGCGCTGGTCAAGTCAAAATTGGAGTCGCTGACGAGGGCAATCGCCTTGATGCGCGCCTTTCGGGTCTGCGACGCCGTGGCTCGCGGACTGATGAGAACGGCGTCTTCCAGACCCTCAATTTGAGTCATCACTCGTTTGCTGCGGGCCGCACGCAACTGCTGCTGCGAGGGGCGATCGGGCTGCAACAAAAAACGCGACTGACCCGCGCTGGCGATCAGCTGGCCAGACGCGTTCCAGAGCACCACGTCCTTGGCATCGAGTTGATCGCGCAGTCGTTCAAGCCCCAAACTGGCCGAGGCATCGGCCGATTGAGACAGTTGGGTGGCCGCAAGGCGCGTGCGGTTTCCCAGATCGGCGGCCAGCGTGTCCAGCGTGACGCGACCAAGGTTCAAGCCTGCCGCCAGTGCGCCTTCGACCTTGACGTCGAACCAGCTTTCAATCGAGCGGGAGACGAACTGGTATGACACAAAGTAAATCGTGACGCCTGGGAAAAGCCCGACCAGCGCAAAAATAGCGGCTAACTTGACCAGCAAGCGGCTGCCGAATTTGCGCTGCCTTAAGCGCAGCACGAGCCGCAGAGTGATCCACCCGATGACCACCAACAGCAATGCGGCAACGCCGATGTTCAGGCCAAAAAGAATCGGGTAATTGCGCTCGTAAAGCTCGCGGTTACCGGTTGCCTGGGTGAGCAAAAATATCAGCACCAAGCCGAGCGCCACAATCACACCGAGGCCGACCCCTACGGTCCATTTAAAAGCACGGCTGCTGCGAAGCGCGGCAACGGTGGTTTCCAGCGTCATTTAGCAGCCTCAGCAGAGGGTTCTTTAGAAGGTTCAGCGGGCCGCGTTGATGGCAGCAACAGCGGCTGAGTGCTCTCGATGGCAATGCTCCAATCTCGCTGTCCGGCCACACCAATCTGAAACGGCCGAGGCAGCTGTGACAGATCGAGCTTGAAGCCGAAGGTCAGCTTGTGGTCACCGCCCGATCGAATATCCGCCAGCTCTGCCACCTTCCAACGGGCCACGCGCTGGACTGCCGACATCGCCTCGGGCAGGGTGTCGTAATTTTGATTGAAGGTGGCACGCAGCCCCAACGATGCCCCGATCAGGCCGGAGCCGATGTTGACGCGCCAGCGCCGCGTCAAGGGCTGATAGGCCAACCGAATGGTGCGGGCGGCACCAGTCACACGCTGGTCAGTCCAGTACCAGCGGTCTCGGTAGATGTCGACTTCGATGACGAAAAATAGCGCGATACCTTTCAGCAAAGCGTCTTCAACGACATGCGGAATCTCAAAGGCCACAGCGGCGTTGAGATAGATCCCGTCATCAGTCCGCTCAGTCCGCAGCTGGGTCAGCTGGGCCGTGGCAGCATGGGCCATGCTGGCTGCGCGGGCTGTAGGCATGTCGCCTAGCCACAGCGTCACAACCACGGCCATGATGGCAAAGGAAGACGCCCAGAAACGCCGCGCACCAACGTCAGGCCGCGCGCTTTTCCAAAACTGCGTAATAAAAACCATCGTACTCACGAAGTAAATTGTCCGGGAATACCGGCCCAGCAACCCTGCTTTGGGGCAGCAAATGCCCTGGCGATGGCTTTAATAACGCGTCAGTGTGGTGCATAACAAACGTTTGGATCTGTTGTTCGCCTTCGGCCCTGAAAACTGAACAGGTGCAATAAAGCAAACGCCCGCCCACGCGCAGCAAAGGCCAGAGCGCTTCCAACAGGCGGGTTTGCTGCGCTGCGAGTTGTGCAATGTCGGTCGGGCGCCTGAGCCAGCGCACGTCAGGGTGCCGGCGCACAATGCCCGAGGCGGTGCAAGGAGCGTCGAGCAAGATACCGTCAAACGCCTGGCCGTCCCACCAGCTGTCGGGCAGTCCAGCATCTGCCACCGCGATCTGTGCCTGCAGTTGCAAGCGGTCTAGGTTCTTCTGCACGCGGGTGCAGCGCTCGGCGTCAATGTCCAGTGCAATGACATCAGCGTCGGCCAGCTCCAACAAATGGGCCGTCTTGCCGCCGGGTGCGGCGCAGGCATCCAGCAGGCGCAAGTGGGGCTGACCGTTGGCGGCCTCCAGCCCGTTGAGCAACAACGGCGCAGCGAGCTGGGCACCCGCGTCTTGCACTGAAAAAAGGCCTTCGGCGTAGCCCGGCAAACGCGTCACCGCACGCGGGCTGTCCAAAATAATGCCGTGCTCACCGACAGGTGCGGCTTCAATGCCATTGTCCAGCAGCGTTTGCAGATAGTCGGCTTGCGTGGTCAGGCGCGTGTTGACGCGCAGCGTCAGCGGGGCCCGGCTGTTGTTGGCCAACAAAATGGTTTGCCAGACGTCTGGGTGGTCTTTGCGAACCCGGTCAACCCACCACTGCGGATGGTTCCAGACGGCTTGTGGCTTGCGCTCGCAAATGGCCAGCATGGCGTCACGTTCGCGCAAAAACCGGCGCAGGCAACCATTGATAAAGCTGGCCTGATGGCGGGTGTCTTCGCTGTTTTTGGCCGCTTCAACGGCTTGGTCTACCAGCGTGTACTCGGTGTAGAGCGAGTCATCGACCTCCGAGGCCAAGGCCAGCGCGACGCACAGCAGCGCGTCGGCTTCGGGCGGCGGCGGCCGACTGGCCAGTTGCTGGCGTAGTGCTTCTGCCCGACCAAGCCAGCGCAGCGCATGAAAGCCCAGCGCCTGCACACCGGGGCGCAGGTGGGGCGGAACGCGTTCGAGTTCAGCCGTCATGGAACGGCCTGAGCGCACGGCGAGCAGCAACGCTGCGGCCCCTTGTAGTTGCTGCCACAGGGGTGTCTGGTCTTGGGTTTCTTGCATAAGGGCTCAGGCAGGCAGCACGGCCAAGCCGCGGCCACAGGAAAAAGAAAAGCGGGGCCTAGGCCCCGCCGTTCAGAGCAGTGTATCTGCCCAAATGTTGCTGGCCCAGTTGAGCGCGTAGACGCCTTCGAGTTCGTTCGGCGCCGGACTCAAACCGCCCGACCCGGCCACTGTTTTGAAGGTTTTTTCAGCCGCCACGTATTCATGCACGCTGGCCACATGAACGACATTTTTGTTGTCGACAAAACTGTAGCAGGTGTTGGTCAGCATGGGCGCGGGGTTGATGGCCCAGCCAGCCAATTCCGCCACGATGGCCGCCGCCGCTACCTTGCCATGGCTGTTGGCCATGTGTCCGCTCTTGGGCATGGCCGGGGCGACTTGAATCGAGTCACCGAGCACGTGAACGTCTTTCGCGGCGGTTGATTCGAAGTTCAGGTAGTTGACGCCGCACCAGCGGTTGTTCGCATTGTTCAGCCCGGCCTGGACAGCGATGGTGCCGGCACGCATGGCGGGCAAGACGTTCAGCACCTGAGCCTTGACGTCTTCTTGAATTTCAAACTTGATGACGCCGGCTTTGGCATCCACAGCCACGGTTTTGTGCTGGCTGCGGTACTCGACCATGCCTTTGTACTGCTCAGCCCAGACTTTCTTAAACAGTGCCCCTTTGGAGGTGACGTCTTGGTTGGCATCCAAGATCAGCACCTTGCTGCGTGGCTTGTAGGCCTTGAAGTAACCTGCCACCACGGAAGCCCTTTCGTAAGGGCCGGGTGGGCAGCGATAAGGGGCTTCAGGAATGGTGATGGCAAAGACGCCACCATCAGGCATGGCTTCAAGTTGCCGACGCAAGGCCACTGTTTCGGCACCGGCTTTCCATGCCTGCAAAATTTGTCCGGAGGCATTCGCCGCGCGCAGGCCTTGAACACTGTCCATCATCAACTCAATACCGGGCGACACCACCAATTTGTCGTAGCCGATGGTCGCACCACCGGCCAAGATGACGGTCTTGCGCTGGGTGTCAATGCTGCTGGCCATGTCTTTGACCACGGTGATGCCGTGGCGGCGGCTGAGCGCGGTGTAGGGTACGGTGAGGTCAGCGATCTGCTTGCCACCACTCAACACGAGGTTGGAAATCGGGCAAGAGATAAAGGCGTCTTGCGGCTCGATCAAGACCACATCGATCTTGTAGTCCGAGAACATGCGCACGTACTTGGCTGCAGTCGCACCGCCGTAGCCGCCACCGATCACGACCACTTTGGCACGTGTCGGGATCGAGCTGGTGGCACAACCGGCTAAGCTGAGCAGACCAAAAGCGGCCGTGGATTGCAGCAGAGTGCGACGTTGCAGTCGGGCCTGCTCGAGGGGGGATGAGGTCGAAGTCATGATCAGCCTTTACTTTTTCTGCGCTGCAAAATAGGTGGCGACAGTGTCGATCTGGCTGTCGCTATAGCCTTTGCTGATCTGGTGCATGACCGTGGCTGGGCGGGTACCGGCCTTGAAGGCCTTCATCTGCGTGACAAGGTAGTTCTTGTCGAGGCCAGCCAGCGAAACCACTTGCGAGCCTTCTACCGCTTTGCCATCTGTTCCATGGCAATTAGCGCAGGTGGCTGCCAGGCTCTTGACATACAGCATTTGCTGCGTGGTGGGGGCTTGTGCTTGCGCGACACCTGTCACCGTCCACAGGACTGCGCCCAGTGACAGGGCCAAGCCCAGTGTGTGTGTTTTCATCAGATGGCTCCTTCAGTGTTGATCAAATTTTGCATGTGCTTTGGGCTTCAGGGCGGGTTGTCCAATTTAACTGACTCTGAACAATATTTCATGAGTACTATCCAGTACTATTTTCGGAATCGACACGCACTAATCGCTGTCCAGCCCGATCATCAAATCAGCTGCCGCCGTGAATCCGAACAGACGTGTAATTAGTAAAGTCGGAAACTGCTTTCGTGCCGCGTTGAAAATACCCACGCTGATATTAAATGCTTGGCAAGCAAAAGCCAGTTTGCTCTGCGTCGTGATGATCTGCTGGGCCAACTCACGTATTTTCGGGTCAGCCAGCATCGCCAGATTGTGGGTGCTGGCGGCCCACAGATTGTCGAGTTTTTCGTTCAACTTTTGTTCTGCATCCATCAGCGCCTGAATCAGCTTTGCATGGCTTGGACGCGCGCGGACGGCGTCGTGGGCGGTGCTGGAATCGCTGCGCGCCTGCATCAACTCGGTCAGCGTGACGGGTTCATGGTACAGATACTCACCCGCTGCTTCGGTCAGTTTGAGCAACAAGTCGTGTCGATCTTTGAATTGAAAATCAACGCCGCTGAAGGCGTCGCCGATGGCATTTTTCAAGCGTATCAGGCGGTTGTAGCCGCCCACGCCCCAAAAAACGGTCAACGCCAGTAGCACCAGCAGCGCTATGGAATTTGTACTCATGTGTTGCTTTTTCTGTGCATGGCCAAGTCCATCACTTTAGCCGACAAATGCCCAAGGGCACCGTAAAAAAGCCCCACACCCGATGAAGGGTGTGGGGCTCGACCCCCTGCGGGGATTCAGCTCAGGGCTGGATCAAGACTGGCTCAAGCTTGGCTATCGGCACCTTCGCTGCTTTGCTCGGCTGGCGACAAGGCCTCGAGTTCAGCGGCTTCGGATTCGGCAATGGCACGGCGCTCGGCGTCGTCCATTTGCTCCTTGGCCCGACGTGCCTTGTGATACGCCATGCCGGTACCGGCAGGGATCAAACGGCCGACGATCACGTTCTCTTTCAAGCCACGCAGTTCGTCGCGCTTGCCCATGATGGCCGCTTCGGTCAACACGCGCGTGGTTTCCTGGAAGGACGCTGCGGAGATGAACGAATCGGTCGACAAGGAAGCCTTGGTGATACCCAGCAACAAGTTGCTGAAAGTTGCCGGGACTTTGCCAGCGGCGCGCAAGGCGTCGTTGACATCCAGAATGACCGAGCGCTCAACTTGCTCACCAGCGATGTAGCTGGATTCGCCAACATCACCGACCACCACACGGCGCAGCATCTGACGAACAATCACTTCGATGTGCTTGTCGTTGATCTTCACGCCCTGCAGACGGTAAACGTCTTGCACTTCGTCGACGATGTAGCGAGCCAGCTCTTCCATGCCGAGCAAACGCAAGATGTCTTGTGGGTCGGCAGGGCCGTCCACAATGCTCTCACCCTTGTTCACGACTTGGCCTTCGTGCACGAGAATATTCTTCTCTTTCGGCACGAGGTCTTCCCAGACCGTGCCTTCAGGGGCCGTGATCTGCAGGCGAATCTTGCCTTTGGTCTCTTTACCGAACGACACGGTACCGGTCATCTCAGCCAGCGTGCCCTTGTCTTTCGGGGTACGGGCTTCGAACAGTTCTGCCACACGTGGCAGACCGCCGGTGATGTCTCGCGTTTTCTGGCCTTCGACCGGAATACGCGCCAGCACTTCGCCCGGACCGACTTCTTGACTGTCACGCACTTGCACCAACGAACCGATCGGGAAACCGATGGTCACCGAGTGATCGGTGCCGGGGATCTTCACTTCGCGGCCAGCCGCGTCGATCAGTTTGACACCTGGGCGAATCACTTTGGTGGCACCGCGACGCTTCGGATCGATCACCACCAAGGTGGACAGACCGGTCACTTCGTCGAGCTGCTTGGCCACCGTGACGCCCTCTTCGACGTTTTCAAACAGCACCTTACCGGCGAACTCCGTGATGATCGGACGGGTCAGCGGATCCCAGTTGGCCAAAATAGCGCCGGCCTTGATGGCCTGGTCTGCCTTGACCGTCAGGATGGCGCCGTAAGGCACCTTGTGACGCTCACGCTCACGGCCATGCTCGTCATGAATGACGATCTCGCCAGAACGGGCAATCACCACCAAGTCGCCTTTGGCGTTGGTCACATAGCGCATCGGTGCGTTGAAACCGATCAAGCCGTTGGACTTGGCTTCGACGCTGGACGCGATCGCTGCACGGGACGCTGCGCCACCGATGTGGAAGGTCCGCATCGTCAGCTGCGTGCCGGGCTCACCGATCGACTGGGCGGCGATGATACCGACCGCTTCACCGATGTTGATGAGACCACCGCGACCCAAGTCACGACCGTAGCATTTAGCGCAGAGGCCAAAGCGTGTCGCGCAGTTCAGCGCGGTGCGAACCTTGATTTCGTCGACGCCAGCGGCTTCGAGTTCATCCAACAGGTCTTCGTCGAGCATCGTGCCGGCCTTGGCCAGCACCGCACGGTTTTCAGGGTGCAAGACATCGTCCACTGCGGTGCGTCCAAGGACGCGGTCGCGCAGAGATTCAATGGTCTCGCCGCCTTCAACGATCGCGCGCATGACGGAGCCGTCGAGCGTTCCGCAGTCGTCTTCAATCACGACCAAGTCTTGAACGACGTCGCACAAACGACGAGTCAAGTAACCGGAGTTGGCGGTTTTCAGCGCCGTGTCAGCCAGACCTTTACGCGCACCGTGCGTCGAGATGAAGTACTGGAGCACGTTCAGACCTTCGCGGAAGTTCGCGGTGATCGGCGTTTCAATGATCGAGCCGTCAGGCTTGGCCATCAAACCGCGCATACCGGCGAGCTGACGAATCTGAGCGGCAGAACCGCGAGCGCCGGAGTCGGCCATCATGTAAATCGAGTTGAACGATTCTTGATCGACTTCTTTACCGTGACGGTCAATCGTGCGCTCTTTGGCCAGCTGGGCCATCATCACCTTAGACACTTCGTCGCCGGCCTTGCCCCAAATGTCGACCACCTTGTTGTAACGCTCGCCAGAGGTCACCAGACCGGAGACGTATTGCTGCTCGATCTCTTTGACTTCTTTTTCTGAACGTTCGATGATGCTTGGCTTTTCTTTCGGCACCAGCATGTCGTCGATGCAGATCGAGATACCGGACTTGGTTGCCAAGCGGAAGCCGTTTTGCAGCAACTTGTCGGCAAACACCACGGTCTCTTTCAAGCCGCACTTGCGGAAAGACACGTTGATCAGCTTTGAGATCTCTTTCTTCTTCAACGCTTTGTTGAGGTTGGAGAAAGGCAAGCCCTTTGGCAGGATCTCGGAGAGCAGCGCACGACCGGCAGTGGTTTCCCACAGCTTGGTCGACGGGATGAACTCGCCGGTTTCTTTGTCTTTCGTGTACTCGGTCAAACGCACGTTGATGCGGGCGTTGAGTTCGACCTCACCCGCGTCAAAAGCGCGCTGAACTTCACCAATGTCAGAGAAGATCAAGCCTTCACCTTTGCCGTTGGTACGGTCGCGGGTGGTGTAGTACAAGCCCAGCACAACGTCTTGCGACGGAACAATGGAAGGCTCGCCGTTGGCCGGGAACAAGATGTTGTTCGAGGCCAGCATCAAGGTGCGGGCTTCCATCTGTGCTTCAACCGACAGCGGGACGTGAACAGCCATCTGGTCACCGTCAAAGTCGGCGTTAAAAGCCGAGCAGACGAGTGGGTGCAGCTGAATGGCTTTGCCTTCAATCAGGATCGGCTCAAAGGCCTGGATGCCCAAACGGTGCAGCGTAGGCGCACGGTTCAGCATCACCGGGTGCTCTTTGATGACCTCTTCCAAGATGTCCCAGACCACTGGCGTGCCTGATTCGACTTCCTTCTTGGCGGCTTTGATCGTCGTCGCGATGCCCATGGCTTCGAGGCGCGAGAAGATGAAAGGCTTGAAGAGTTCGAGTGCCATGAGCTTTGGCAAACCGCACTGGTGCAGCTTGAGCGTTGGGCCCACGGTGATGACAGAACGGCCTGAATAGTCGACGCGTTTGCCCAGCAAGTTCTGGCGGAAACGGCCTGACTTGCCTTTGATCATGTCGGCCAGCGACTTCAGTGCACGCTTGTTGGCGCCCGTCATGGCTTTGCCACGGCGACCGTTGTCCAGCAGTGAGTCGACAGCTTCTTGCAGCATGCGCTTTTCATTGCGGGCAATGATCTCTGGCGCTTTCAATTCCAGCAAACGGCGCAGACGGCTGTTGCGGTTGATGACGCGGCGGTACAGATCGTTCAAGTCGGAGGTGGCGAAACGGCCACCGTCCAGCGGCACCAGCGGACGCAGATCTGGCGGCAACACAGGCAGTACGTCAAGCACCATCCAATGCGGCTTGATGCCGGATTTTTTGAACGCTTCCATCAATTTCAAACGCTTGGCGTTTTTCTTGATCTTGATTTCGGAGCCGGTCAGGTCGTTGCGCAGCTTGTCGATTTCGACGTCGAGATCCAGACCTTCGAGCAGGTCCTTGATGCCCTCGGCGCCCATCTTGGCGGTGTACTCGTCGCCGTATTCCTTGCGCTTGGCGTCGTAGTCGTCTTCGGACATGATGCTGAATTTCTTCAGCGGGGTCATGCCGGGATCGGTCACCACGTAGGCTTCAAAGTACAGCACGCGCTCGATGTCGCGCAGCGTCATGTCGAGCACCAGGCCCAGGCGCGACGGCAGCGACTTCAGGAACC
>JAURWY010000026.1 GCA_030654695.1 Polaromonas sp. | reverse complement strand
TGGTCTGGCAAAAGTCGATGTCGAAGTCGGGCATCGAGACCCGTTCCGGGTTCAAAAATCGCTCAAACAGCAAGTTGTATTGGAGTGGATCCAAGTCAGTGATGCGCAACGAATAAGCCACCAGCGAACCTGCGCCAGATCCCCGACCAGGCCCGACCGGGCAGCCGTTGTTCTTGGCCCAGTTGATGAAGTCACCGACGATCAGGAAGTAACCCGGGAAGCCCATCTTCAAGATCACATTGATCTCAAAATCCAGCCGCGCCACGTACTCAGGCCGCTTGCTTTCGCGCAGTTTTTCGTCCGGATAAAGATGCAGCAGACGTTCGCTCAAACCTTCATGCGAGGCGTGCCGGAAGTACGCATCAATCGGCAAATGCACACCGTCAACGTCGGGCGTCGGGTAGTCGGGCAACATCGGCTTGCCGAGGTCGAGCACCAGATTACAGCGCTTGGCGATTTCAAGAGAATTGGCCAGTGCCGACGGGATGTCTGCAAACAACTCGGTCATCTGCGCCTGCGACTTGAAGTACTGCTCTCGGGTGAACTTGCGCACGCGCCGCGCGTTGCCCAGAATCTCACCTTCAGAAATACACACGCGCGCTTCATGCGCTTCGTAGTCGTCATAGGTCAAAAACTGCACTGGATGCGTGGCCACCACCGGCAGCTTGAGGCGTGCTGCCAGCTGCACGGCAGCCAGCACATGACGCTCGTCATCAACACGTTCAGCGCGCTGCAACTCCAGATAAAAACGGTACGGGAAAAGGCCCGCAAAATGCAAGGCACATTCCATGGCGCGGGTCTGGTCGCCTTGCACCAAGGCTTGGCCGACGGCGCCGGTTTGAGCGCCGGCCAAAGCGATCAGGCCTTCGCCCAACTCTTGCAACCATTCGAGCTTGATGACGGCTTGGTCACGCACCACGTTTTGAGTCCAGGCACGGGTCAGCAACTCAGACAGATTCAAATAGCCGCGGCGGTCTTGCACCAGTAGCAGCAACCGGGCAGCCGGGGCGCTGGCGTCTTTGCCGGGCACCTCGACCCAGACATCGGCACCGATCAAGGGCTTGACGCCCTTGCCGCGCGCTTGCTTGTAGAACTTGACCGTGCCGAAAAGATTCGACAGGTCGGTGATAGCCAAAGCCGGCTGCTGGTTGGCCGCTGCAGCGGCCACAATTTCATCGATCCGATTGGTGCCGTCGACAACGGAAAACTCGGTATGAATACGCAAATGAACAAACATGCGAATCATTTTAGGCGTCACTTTGGCCGCCTCAGGGGCTTGCCAAAAATCGATTTTTCAGTCTTTTCCTACAATCCCGCTGACCATGACCATTCTGAATATTGCCGCTTACCGGTTTGTCAGCCTTGCCGACCTCCCCGCCTTGCAAAGCGCCATCTGCCAAGCGCTGGAGGGCAGCGAGATCAAGGGCACGATCTTGCTTGCCGAAGAGGGCATCAATCTATTTTTGGCAGGTGATGCTGCCGAAGTTAATGGCTTTTTGACCTGGCTGCGCAGGGACAGCCGGTTTGTGGGGTTGGCGGCCAAAGAAAGCTGGTCGCAGGCCCAGCCCTTCCAAAAGCGGCTGGTCAAAATAAAGGAAGAGATCATCCGCATGAACCACCCGGCGATTCAACCTGCCAGCGGCCGCGCCCCGGCGGTTGACGCCCTCACCCTGAAACGCTGGCTGGACCAAGGCCACGACGATCACGGCCAAGCTGTGGTCACGCTCGACACGCGCAACGCCTTTGAAGCGGACTGCGGCACGTTTACCGGATCGATCGACTGGCGCATCGACAAGTTCACTGAGTTTCCGGCCGCCTTCAAAGCCCAAGTTAACGAGCTGCAAGGCAAAACCGTTGTGAGCTTTTGCACAGGCGGCATCCGCTGCGAGAAAGCCGCTATTCTGATGCGCGAAGCCGGGCTGACGGATGTCTTCCAACTCGACGGCGGCATCCTGACTTATTTTGAGCAAGTTGGCCAAGCGCATTACAACGGCGGCTGCTTTGTCTTTGACGATAGGCGCGTGGTCGACGCGGCCTTGTCGCCTAGGCCGGAGCTCGTCGTCACTAGCGCGGTCTGAGCAAACCCAACGAAAAAGGGCGTTTGCCCGGCTTTAATGCACGACCTGCAGCAGACACGCAAAATAAACCATGTCTTCTAACCGCATGCCCTCATCAACTCACGCTAACGCGTTACCGTCGACCGACAACTTGTCTGCGCTGGCTCAGCGCTACGCCCGGACACGCCAACAAACAGTGGAGCTGACACGGCCGCTCAGCCCTGAAGATTGTCAGTTGCAGTCGATGCCAGACGCCAGCCCCGCCAAATGGCATTTGGCGCATGTCACTTGGTTTTTTGAAACCTTTTTGCTAGAACGCTTTGAGGCCAACTTTGTGCCTTACGATGCCAGCTTTCGGGTGCTCTTCAACAGCTATTACAACGCCGTCGGCAGCAAGCATCCGCGGCATCAGCGTGGTCTGATCAGCCGGCCCACACTGGCCGAAGTGTTGCATTACCGACAACATGTAGATCAACGCATGCAAGCGCTGATCAGCTCGGCATCAAAGCTTGAAGCATCTGATCAGCACGCACTTACGGAACTGCTTGAACTCGGCCTGCACCACGAACAACAGCATCAAGAGTTGCTGATCACCGACATCAAGCATGCGCTGTCGCAGAACCCGGCACGCCCGGCTTATGCCCAGCGCTGGCCGCTGGCGGGCACCCATCCGCAGTCGCTAGGCTGGATTCGGCAAGCGGGTGGTTTGGTGCGGCACGGCCACGAACCAGCGCTGGACGGCAGCTTTGCTTTTGACAACGAAACGCCTAGGCACCCGGTTTTTGTAGCGCCCTTTGAAATCGGCGACCGGCCGGTGACCAATGGCGACATGATTGAATTCATCGAAGACGGCGGCTACCAAAGGCCCGAGCTGTGGCTGTCAATGGGCTGGGATTGGGTGCAACAGAATGCGAAGCAGCTGCCGCTGTATTGGCAACTAGAAGACGGTACGTACAGCAACTTCACCTTGTACGGTCAAGTTGCAGTAGACCCGAATACGCCGGCCTGCCACTTGAGTTATTTTGAAGCCGACGCGTATGCGCGTTGGGCCGGTGCCCGCTTGCCAACCGAGCAAGAATGGGAGCTGGCCGCACGCAGCCAGTCCCAAGCCATCACGGGCAACCTGCAAGACAACGCTGTCTTTCATCCCCTGCCCTTGCAGGAACGACACGACGGCCGGTTGGCCCAACTCTGGGGCGATGTCTGGGAATGGACGCAGTCCAGCTACAGCGCTTACCCGGGCTACAAGCCTTGGGAAGGCTTGGTGGGCGAGTACAACGGCAAGTTCATGTGCCAGCAGTTTGTCTTGCGCGGCGGCTCATGCGCCACACCGCAAAACCATCTGCGAGCCAGTTACCGCAACTTTTTCCCGCCAGACGCGCAGTGGCAGTTCAGCGGTTTGCGATTAGCCCGTGACATCGCGTAAAAAGGGTGAAGACGATGTCACGGGAAGCACTTTCCTGCGTTTAACGTTTCAACTGCCCGTGCGGATCAATCACAAACTTCACGGGCGCACCGGCATCAAACTGCGCATAGCCGGTAGGGGCTTCATCCAGTGAGATGACCTTGACGCCGACGATGTCGGCGATCTTGATACGGTCCCACAAAATAGCTTGCATCAGCGCACGGTTGTACTGCATCACCGGTGTCTGGCCTGTCATAAAGCTGTGCGATTTGGCCCAGCCCAGACCGAGGCGGATGCTGAGTGACCCGGTCTTGGCCGCTTGGTCGACACCACCCGGATCTTCAGTCACATACAGGCCGGGGATGCCGATCTTGCCAGCAGCTCTTGTGATTTCCATCAACGAATTGAGCACGGTGGCCGGCGCTTCATGCTGCGCACCTTCATGGCCGTGGCCGCGTGCTTCAAAGCCGACGGCATCGATGGCGCTGTCAACTTCCGGCACACCGAGAATGGCCTGAATCTGATCGCCCAGCGGCACATCGGTGGACAGGTCGGCCACTTCGAAACCCACGCTCTTGGCATGTTTGAGTCGGGCCGGGTTGACATCGCCAACGATGACAACGGCAGCACCCAACAATCGGGCAGATGCAGCCGCCGCCAGACCGACCGGGCCAGCACCCGCCACATAGACCGTGCTGCCGGGACCAACGCCTGCCGTTACTGCACCGTGATAACCCGTCGGCAGAATGTCAGAAAGGCATGTGAGATCGCGGATCTTTTCAATCGCCTGATCGCGATCGGGAAACTTCAGTAAGTTGAAGTCCGCGTACGGCACCATGACGTATTCAGCTTGCCCGCCAACCCAGCCGCCCATGTCGACATAACCGTAAGCGCCGCCGGGACGAGATTCATTGACGGTGAGGCAGACGCCGGTCTGGCGTTCCTTGCAGAGTCGGCAACGACCACAAGCAACGTTGAAGGGCACAGAGACGATGTCGCCGACTTCCAGCGTTTCGACGTCCTTGCCGGCTTCAATGACCTCACCCGTGATTTCATGACCCAGCACCAAACCCGCAGGGGCGGTGGTGCGACCGCGCACCATGTGCTGATCGGAACCACAGATATTGGTGGTGAGCACCTTGAGGATGACGCCGTGGTTAGCGGTGCGCCCTTTGGGGTTGAGAAGTTTGGGGTAGTCGATCGCGCGAACTTCCACTTTGCCCTGCTCGACGTAGACGACGCCTCTGTTGTTTGCCATTTTTTTCTCCTGTTGTTGACTGATTCAATTGAAAGTTCGTTACGCCGTTGTCGCAGTCGGCTGGCTCAACTTGGCGATGAGGCGTCTGGCGCGATTGGGCCCCGCATCCACGTGGATGTCAATGTTGGCGCCCGGTCCCTGACGCAGCTGATTCTGGTACTGCGCTTCGATAATGACCTTGTCTTCTTCAAACGTGGCGGCAGTTTGATCGACCACCAGCTGGGTGACGTCGGCTCGATCAGGGTGAGGGTTGGTCGCAATCGTCCAGAAATAATGCGTCGTTGTTGCCGTCTCGGGTGTCACCCCATGAAAGCCGCGCATGTGAAAACCGTAGCGGGCGGGGTCGTCATAGGAACCGGTTCCGTGGTCCATTGCACCCGTCCAAATAGCGCAGTGGGAGGGGTGAAACTCAACCTCCTGCCAGCGGTCTATCTTGCCGCTGAAGGGCCATGCCTGTGCGTAGGTGGGGGGTGGATCCGACTCAGGCATGAGCCGGATGACGCGCACCGTTTCATCGGTACTTTCGACCTTGACCTTCGCATTCATATGCAGCGTTGGGTTGCCGCCAATCGTTTTGAGGTGGACATAGCCAAGGTGACTGAGGTCCAGCAAGTTGTCGTGGATGAGTTGCCACGGGGCGTCATAGTGGTAGACGCCACCGCCAAATTTGTAGTCAGTATCGCTGTGAAAGGGGTAAGGCGGTGGTTCATCCACCGGCACGCTGTCAGGTGTCACCCCCACCCAGACCCACAAAATTTGGTCGCGTTCACGCAGCGGGTACGACAAAACACAAGCCTTGGCAGGAACGCGGTCTTGGCCTGGAATTTCCACACACTGGCCTGCCGTGTCAAACAACAGCCCGTGGTACCCACAACGAAGCCCCACGCCTTCGATCGTGCCGCAGGACAGCGGCAGGTCTCGGTGACAGCAGCGGTCTTGGAGCGCGGCAACGGTACCGTCCTGGGCTCTAAAAATCACCATGGGCCGGGACAAAATCGTACGGGCAAGGGGCTTGTCTTTCAACTCCCATGAGAACCCGGCGACGTACCATCGATCGAGGGGAAACATGTTGCTCATCTCAGGCTCCTGCTGCAACTGCAGCCTTGATTTAGATTACTTACCGAGGTCTTTGACAGCTTTGACCTTGTCGATCTCGATGTTGTAGAGCTGACCATTGCGTCGCTCGACCTTGCGAATGTAGATGTCTTGAACGATATCGCGTGTTTGCGCGTCGATAGTGATGGGGCCTCGCGGACTTTCAAACGACAGTCCCTTCATGGCATCGACCAGCGCCTGACCCGTGCCTTGGCCTTTGGTTTTTTCAAGTGCCTTGTAGATCACCGCCATCCCGTCGTAACCGCCGACCGCCATAAAGTTGGGACGCATCCCCTTGTTGGCGGCGCTGAAGTCGGCCACAAACTTGTGGTTGACAGCCGAGTCATGCGCAGCAGAATAGTGAAATGAAGTCACCACGCCTAGGGCCGCATCGCCCATTTCGTTGAGCAGATCATCGTCGGTGATGCCTCCATCGCCGATCAGCTTGATGCCCGCCTTGTCGAGGCCACGCTCAGTGAACTGCTTCATCAGCGCAGCCCCCGGGCCGGACGGCACAAACACAAACACGGCTTCAGGTTTTTCATCACGAACGCGCTGTAAGAACGGCGCGAAGTCGGGGTTCCGCATGGGCACACGCAATTGGGCCACGACCTTGCCGCCGGATGCATTCACCTTATCGGTGAAGCTCTTTTCAGCATCGAGGCCGGGGCCGTAGTCGGACACCAGCGTCACAAATTTAGTGGTCTTGTTTTTGGATGCCCAATCTGCCATGGTGGACGCGCTCTGGTACAGCGTGTAACTGGTCCGCACAAAAAATGGGGAAGTGGCAACCACACTCGATGTAGCGGCCGCCATGATGACCGCGGGCGTTTTGGATTGCGTGGCAATCGCGCCAGCAGACAGCGCACTCGGGGTCAGGCCGAAGCCAGCAATCACACTGACTTTGTCGTTGACGATCAACTCTTGCGCTAGCCGCTTGGTACCGTCAGGAATGCCGGCATCGTCTCGTAAAATCACCTCGACCTTGCGGCCAGCGACCGTCGAGCCGTTCTGCACCATGTAGAGCTTCACGGCCGCATCGATCTGCTTGCCAGTGGAAGCAAATGGGCCGCTCATCGGCAAGATCAGCCCAACCTTGAAAGGCTCACCTTGGGCCATGGCGTTGGTCGACAGGCCAAGCAAGGCACAGGCCGCCAGGGAAATAAATGAACGCTTTTTCATGGGTGTCTCCAGGAGTTATGGTTGTCAAAAAATGATCGGCTGCTGAATCCCGCACGTTGATTCAGCATACTTAATCAGAATAAGTATACTGAATGTGCTGTCGTCAAACGACTGCAAAACAACCAACTTTTTAAGGGATTTCCCTGACTGGGCGCAGTGGCCTATGTCTAGACTTCCGGACTGCGCTGAAGCGGCGCACGACTCTGTGCATTGTTAATTTGGACAAACTTCTTGAGTAAGCGTATGAACTCTTTTTGCTCAACAGGCAACAGACTGGAGAGCATACGGTCACGCAACAGGTGTACCGATGTCACCGTGGAGATCAGCGTGGACTCCCCCTCAGGTGTCAAAGACAAACAGCGCTGTCGACGTGCCCCCAACTCGCGGTAAATGAGGCCACGCTTTTCAAGACGTACGGCAATATCTGCTGTGGTTGACTTGTCTAGTGCGACCAACCCAGCCAGCGTCACTTGGTCGATGCCTGGGGACTCCTTCAGCATGCGCAAAATCGCAAACTGCACCGGTGTAATCTCCGCGTCCATCGTCTCGCGAAACATCGAAACTGCAATTTGCTGCGCACGGCGAATCAGGTGACCCGGCTGTTCATAGAGGTCCAACATCAAATTTTCTTCAGCCGTGGCCGCAGCCGTTTGCACGGCATTTTTGTCGTCTTGTTTTCTCTTGGTACTCATGCCCATATTGTGTGACATGTTTTTCTAAGTGCCTATGCGCAGTCCGGATCCTTAAGACCACGCAATCTTATATTTCTTAAATACAAGTGGTCGATGGAAAGTAAATCTCACTATTCCTTCAAGACTTGCAGCACGTCTGAATGGAATTCACGGTTGTACAAAATCAAGATCACCACTGCCGTAGCAACGGCAAAAGCAAAAGTCGAAAAAAACCAAGCCATCACCGCGAAGCTCAAGTAGTAAGCACGCAAGCCGTCGTTGAAGGTTTCTGCGGCCAAGCCAACCATGCGACTGGCGCGTGCAGCAAAAGCCTCGCGGTCAAACTTGCCCGAGGCAAAATCGGCTGGCGCAGGTAGGGAGCCGATCAACAAGGCAACGAAGGTGTACTGGCGCATCGACCAACTGAAACGAAAAAAAGCAAACACGAAAATGCCAATGATCATCAGCACCTTCAGGTCAAAAATCAGCACCGAGGTTTGCACTGCGAATGGGATTTCACGAACCAGCTCACTGGCCCGATCGGTCGTACCCAACAGCGCGAACAGACCACCAATGATGATGATGGTGGTCGACGAGAAGAAGGCCGGCGTGGTCGACAGGTTCTGCGTGATGATGCCGTCGATCACCCGCGGGTCGCGGGACGTGGCTTGCAAAAGCCAGTAATGCCGATAGCGATTAGTCGCCCACAAGATCGATGGGCGTTTGAAATTTTCGTTGCGCGCAAACCAAGAATAAGACAGCCATGAACCAAAGAACCAAACGACGGCCAGCCAGTCGTACCAAGGTAAAAGAGTAAAAATTCGCATCAGTAATTTTAAACGTGGTGTTCGCTTAAACGACACTCGTCAGTCTCTTTGAGCCCGCGTTTTCCCTGAACAGCCAAGCCGGACCCAGCGGGCCACGCTTGGCATCTTCAGCGGCGCTTCACTTGAAACGAGCCGCGACCTCAGCCACTCGCTGACCAAAAGCCCGCGCGGTATCCAAGTCACCAGGCTGCATCTCGCTGGCACCAGCGTCTGAAGGTGACTGTGCGATGGCGCCGCTGTACGAGCCCAGATAGTTCAAGTCATTGCGCTCGGCAGCCTTGCTGCTGCTCGGCATGATGCCTTGGCTGACCCAGATGCCGCCGTGCTGCATAGCCAAGGTGAACAAATACGTCAGAGTTGAGCCCTTATCGCCATTCAAAGCGGCGCTGTTGGTGAAACCGGCAAACAGCTTGTCCTTCCATGCCTGAGTGAACCAAGGCTTGGAAGTGGCGTCGGCGAATTTTTTGAATTGCCAGCTGACGCTGCCCATGTAGGTGGGAGAACCCATGATGATGGCGCTGGCGGCCACCAAGGTTTCCCAGCCGCCCTCAGGCAAATTGCCGTCTGCATCAATGGCCACCAATTCGGCGCCGGCGCCCTCTGCGACGGCTTGCGCCATGCGTTGAGTGTGACCATAGCCCGAGTGAAATACAACTGCAATTTTGGTCATTTTTTTAGTTTCCTGATTTGTTAAGTTTGGCGTCAACGCTCCAGGCGCCGGCACCCCAAGCTGCAATGGTCAACAGGCCGCCCACCACGCCGATGTTCTTGAAAAAAGCTTGTTGCTGCGACATCACCATCTCAGCGGGAATGCCCCAGAATTTGTGGAAGATGAAGGTGATGACCACCGTGAAGATGGCAATGCCCAACGCCGCCCAGCGGGTTTGAAAACCAACTAACAACAAGATGCCGAGGCCGAGCTCCACCGCAATGGCGATGGCTGCGGCGACAAACGGCAGCGGCACGCCCATGGCGGCGATGTAACCAGCAGTGCCAGCGAAACCACCAATCTTGGCAAAGCCAGCGGGAATAAACAGCAAGGCGATCAGGGCGCGGCCAATGAAGGACAGCGGATTTTGCAGGGAATTGAACATCAAAAAAATTCTTTCAAAGATAAAAATAACAACGACAAGGGGAAACTGAAAACAGGGGGAGATCAAGCACTCAAATCGAACACCAGCACTTCGGCATCTTTGCCATTCGTCAGGTGCAAGGCAGTCTCGGCTTCGAGCTTGGCGGCGTCGCCAGCCAACAGCCGCTGGCCATTGACTTGCAGTTCACCGCGGATCAATTGCACATAGGCTTTGCGCTTCGGGTCGAGCACCAAGCGCGCTTCTTCGGGGCCGTCAAAAAGACCGGCGTACAAGCGGGCATCCGCATGGATGGTGACCGAGCCCGCCGCGCCATCCGGTGAGGCCACCAAGCGCAACTTGCCGCGTTTGTCGGACTCGGCAAAACTCTTTTGCTCGTAACCGGGCTCAATGCCGGTGACATTGGGTTGAATCCAAATCTGCAAAAAATGCGTGACGGAATCCTGCGAGTGATTGAACTCGCTGTGCGATATGCCGCTGCCGGCGCTCATGCGCTGCACATCGCCAGGCGGAATCGACGCGCCATTGCCAATGTTGTCCTTGTGGCCGATGGCACCGCTCATCACGTAGCTGATGATTTCCATGTCACGGTGACTGTGCGTGCCAAATCCGGTGCCCGGTGCAATACGGTCTTCATTGATGACGCGCAAATTGCCAAAGCCCATGTGCGCCGGGTCGTGATAACCGGCAAATGAAAACGAGTGGTAAGACTTGAGCCAGCCATGGTCGGCATAGCCGCGTTCAGCGGAAGTTCGCAAGGTCAACATGACACGTCCTTTTATGAGAAGACGTTTACTTTAGCGTGCGAGAAATCTTTGGCAGTTGAACGATTTTGCCGACATAGTTCAAATAAATTGAACTCAATTTTTTCAGACAGCCATTTCTGACGCCTAGCCAAAGGCAAACCTCCACTGCGAAAAATTTGAAATTAGCCGCTGAATTAGGCTCCAACTGACCGTATGTGATGCCAACGATCGACAGCGGGGCCCGCAGGCCGACATCAAAGCGCCGTCAGTTCACACCCCTGATTTAGTGACGGGTCGACCAAAAAACGGATAACTCGGATCGTTATAGCCGTGGCTTGAGGCATGGCCTGGAACGACCAGTTCGTTGACAAAGGCTTCATCCTCGCTGTCCAACGTCAGCTCTGTCGCACCATACACATCTTCCAGATGCGACAGCAGGCGCGGCCCCACAATGACCGAGCTGATAATCGGATTGGCGAGCACCCACGCAGCGGCAAACTGACCCGGCACCCAGCCTTTGGCATCGCAACGGGTCTTGATTTTTTGGGCGATGAGCAGAGACTCTTCACGAAACTCAGTTTCCAAAATACGTTGGTCACCGGTAGCGGCACGCGTGCCCTCAGAGGGAGGTTGACCCGGCAAATATTTGCCTGTCAATACCCCGCGCGCCAGTGGGCTGTAGGGGACGACACCCAAGCCGTAGTGCGCGCAGGCCGGCAAAATTTCAACCTCCGGACCGCGATTTAGCAAGTTGTAATACGGCTGGCAGACCACCGGCCGTGGCACGCCATGTGCATCGCACAAACGGATGACCTCGGCAATGCGCCAACCTCGAAAATTAGACAGGCCAAAGTGACGGATTTTGCCGGCTTTGATCAATTCGCCCAGCGCCAGCACCACGATTTCCAAATTTTCGGCCGGGTGGTCACGGTGCAAATACAAAATATCCAAATAGTCTGTCTTCAAGCGCCCGAGGATGGCGTCCACCTGCGCCAACACCCAAGGGCGGGCATAGTAGCCTTGGTCAGCCTGCTTGTTGGCCCGGTTGCCAATTTTGCTGGCCAGCACCCACTGTTGACGCTGACCGGCCAGCACTTGGCTGAGGATGATTTCCGACTGGCCTTTGTTGTACAGGTCGGCCGTGTCGATGAAGTTCATGCCGTGAGCCCGGGCAGAATCGACGATACGCGCAGCTTCCGCCAAAGGCGTTTGTTGGCCAAACATCATGGTGCCCAGACAGAGGGCGGAGACTTTCAGATCGCTGTTTCCAAGGGAACGGTGGTGCATGAAAATTTCCGTGGTGGATGGTGTCAAAGATCAGCTCGAAGTGCGCTTGGCGAAGAAACTACTCAAATACTTACTGACCAGTATCGCATTTTGACGAAGTCAAACTGACGCACCCAAGCCCCGGCTTTGTCATCGACAATCCAAACACCCCTGATCTGCACCATGAGCACCTTTCGAAACGCCCTCACCCCTGAAGTTTTGCACATGATCGCCACCGTAGACCGCGCTGGCAGCATGGCCGCAGCAGCGCGCGAATTGGGCGTGGTGCCCAGCACGCTGACGTACCGCGTGCGGCAAGTCGAAGATGCACTGGACGTCTTGTTGTTCGACCGCTCATCGCGCCAAGCACAGCTGACCGAGGCTGGCAAAGAACTGCTGCGCGAGGGCAATCGGCTGCTGGCAGAGCTCGATGCCGTCGCCAATCGGGTCAAGCGCGTCGCCACCGGCTGGGAGCCGCAGCTCACACTGGCCGTCGACAGCGTGATCTCACGCACCACGGTGATGGAATTGTGTGAAGCCTTTTTTGCGCTCAACCCGCCGACCCGCATCAAGATTCGCGAAGAAGCCTTGTCAGGCACGCTCGAAGCACTGACATCCGGCCAAGCCGACTTGGCCATTGGCGTAGCGATTGAGCCCACTACGCACTCCGGTTTTCACAGCAAGCTGCTGGGTCCGATTAACTTTGTCTATGCCGTGGCTCCGCAGCACCCCTTAGCCAACGCGCCAGAGCCGTTGAGCGACAGCCAGCTGCGGGCACATCGCGCGGTGGCCGTGGCCGATTCTGTGCAACGCGGCGGCGGCTTGACCGTGGGATTGATTGGCGGACAAGACGTCTTCACCGTGCCTGGCATGCCAGCCAAGTTGGAAGCGCAGTTGCGCGGTCTGGGTGGCGGATTTTTGCCAGAATATTTGGCGCTACCGCACGTACTGGTTGGCCAGTTGGTGGTCAAACAGGTACAGCGCCCGACCCGTGTTTCGAAAATGAGTTATGCCTGGCGACAAGACGTCGGCACACGGCCAGGCCGGGCTCTTCAATGGTGGCTGGCACAGCTAGAAAAGCCAGACACCCGTCAGGCTCTGCTGGAACGCCCGCATGTTCCTTAAGCCCTGAATGGATTCAGCCCGATTCTGCGTGTAGAGTGTGCCCAATGATGGCAACTGAATAATCTGCCGCCGTCTGCAAATGTCCGATCAACAGAACGCCACAACAAGCTAAAAGACATGCCCAAAAAATCAAAACCTCCCGCTCGTTCTTCCGGCCCAACTTCGCCTGCGTTGCCAACGTCACAGCGGCATATCGCTGTGGTCGGTGCCGGCATTGCGGGTGTGGCTTGCGCCCGCACGCTGATGCAGGCGGGACACAAGGTCAGCTTGTTTGAGAAAAGCCTAGGCACCGGTGGCCGCATGGCCACACGGCGTACCGCCTTTGGTGGTTTTGACCATGGCACGCAATACTTCACGGCGCGTGATCCGCGTTTTCTCAAAGTGCTGCAAGCGGCACAAAGCGTGGTGCGACCATGGAGCGCCAACACCGTGCGCATCCTTGACGAAGTGGGCCGTATTTTTGCTGCCTCGCTACCGCCCAAAGAGCCGCATTGGGTGGCCTCGCCAGGCATGAATGCGTTGGTGCGGCACTGGGCTCAGCCGATTGAAGCGGCTGGCAGTCTGACGCTGGAAACACAAGTGGTGCGTATCGAGCGCGACACCTTGAACCCCAAGCGCTGGCAACTGCAAACCGACGGCAGCGAAGGCAGCAGCCGCGTCTATTCCGGCTTTGACAACGTGGTGCTTGCTGTGCCCTCGCCGCAAGCACAGGCGCTGTTGCTCAGCTCACAGCTGGGGAAATCCATGTTGGCCAAACTCGCCAAGGTGGACGTGGCACCTTGCTGGACGCTGATGCTGGCGTTTCCGCAAGCCGTGCAACCCAATTTGTCGTATCTCGGCCCGCAGTGGAATGCCGCCCGCAGCACGCACCACCGCATCGCTTGGCTGGCGCGCGAGTCGTCCAAGCCCGGCCGCGAGTCGATCGAACGGTGGACGGTGCAGGCCAGCCCTGAATGGTCGCAAAAACATCTGGAAGACGACGCTGAACGTGTCAAAGCCAAGCTGCTCAAAGCCTTCACGGAGATCACCGGCATCCGCGCCACGCCGTCGCATGCGGATGTGCATCGCTGGCGCTATGCGCAAACCACCGCACCCGCTGGCCAAAGCCATTTCTGGGACGCCAAGGCCGGCATTGGTCTCTGCGGCGACTGGTGCTTGGGTCACCGCGTTGAAGACGGTTTTGTCTCAGGTCTTGAAATGGCGCTGGCGATTGCTTAACTGCATGACCTGCGTGACCCGCGTGACAGTTTGAGACAGCCGCCTTACATCGGCCGCTTCGCGCCCTCACCCACCGGCCCGCTGCATGCGGGTTCACTGGTGGCGGCGCTGGCCAGCTGGCTTGACGCCCGCGCCCACGGCGGTCAATGGCTGGTGCGCATTGAAGACGTCGACACGCCGCGCTGCGTGCCCGGCGCAGTTGAGACGATCTTGCAGCAACTGGCCACCTGCGGTCTGCTGCCTGACGCGGCGCCGGTCTACCAGTCACAACGCGGCTTGCTCTACCAACAAGCGCTGGACCAACTCACTCGGGCGGGCTTGGCTTATCCCTGCGGCTGCACGCGGCAAGACATTGCAAGCGCACTCGCCAAGAGCGGTCAAGCCCGCGAACGCCATAGCGAATTGGTTTATCCGGGTACTTGCCGCGTTGGCTTGAGAGACAAACCAGCCCGCGCTTGGCGCTTCTTAACTACACACGTAGGCCAGAGCACTGAAGTCAGTTGGACCGACCGCCGCCTCGGGCAGCAAACACAAAACATCAGCGAACAGGTCGGCGACTTTGTCTTGCGACGGGCCGACGGGCTCTGGGCCTATCAGTTGGCCGTGGTGGTCGACGACGCTGCACAAGGCATCACTGATGTCGTACGGGGCGAAGACTTGGCCGACAACACGGCGCGCCAAATCCTATTGCAGCGCGCTCTCGGCCTGCCGACACCGCGCTATCTGCACACACCCTTGGTGCTGGGTGCCAACGGTGAAAAACTCAGCAAACAAAACGGCGCGCAAGCGCTCTTGCTCAGCGATCCATTGGCGGCACTGAACGCGGCCGCCGCCTGCCTCCAGTTACCGGCAGCCAGTGGAACGCTGAGCGAAGCCTTGGCGCAATGGACGCACCAATGGGCGGCTCAATGGGCACTAAAATCCCACGGTGAACGATTCCACCACTCCCCCGCTTGAAGCGCCTGCCGCACCGCTCCACCACCGCACCATCCGCAGCTTTGTGCTGCGCACGGGACGAACCACGGCGGGTCAGGCCAAAGCCTTCACCGATGTCGGTCCGCGCTTCTTGCTTCCGTACACCGGCCAGCCGATGGACTTTGCAACGGTCTACGAGCGCAGCGCACCGACGATTCTGGAAATTGGTTTTGGCATGGGCGAGGCCACGGCCCAGATTGCAGCGCTGCGCCCCCAAGACAATTTTCTGTGCTGCGAAGTTCACACGCCCGGCGTGGGTGCGCTGCTGAAGCGCATCGATGAGCAATCGCTGCCCAACATCCGCATCCTGCAACACGACGCGGTTCAGGTGATCGACCACATGTTGCCGCTGGCCAGCCTGGACGGCGCACACATCTTTTTTCCGGACCCGTGGCACAAGACCAAGCACAACAAGCGCAGGCTTATCCAGCCGCCGCTGATCGCCAAGCTCGCGGCACGCCTCAAGCCCGGCGGCTACTTACACTGCGCCACCGATTGGCAACCGTATGCAGAGCAGATTCTGGAAGTGCTCAGCGCGGAGCCTTTGCTGAAAAATACCGCCGGGCCCGAGGCTGGCGGCTACGCCCCCAAGCCAGATTACCGGCCACTGACCAAGTTTGAAAACCGCGGCATCCAACTCGGTCACGGCGTCTGGGACCTGGTCTTCGAGCGGGTGTGAGCCAACTTCCCGCGCACGGCCTGACAACGCGGCTGGGTGTCAGCCCGAGCTGTGTCGGCTTACCGGCTGGCCCTTGGCGCACCATCACTGATTTTTTGATTGAACGCTTTCCGGCGATTGGCCGTGACGTCTGGCTAGAGCGCATGCGGTCGGGTCAAGTGGTTGATGAATTCGGCGAGCCCGTCACGCCCGAGCGACCTTATCGCGGCCACATACGGGTCTATTACTACCGCGCCTTGCCAACTGAAACGCGTGTGCCTTTTGAAGCCACCGTGCTGTACCAGGACGCTCATTTGGTGGTCGCCGACAAGCCGCATTTTTTGCCCGTCACGCCGTCCGGCCATTACCTGCAAGAAACCTTGTTGGTGCGACTGAAAAATCTGCTCGGCATTGACGCCCTGATTCCGATTCACCGGATCGACCGCGAAACCGCCGGCTTGGTGATGTTTGCCGTGCAACCGGCCGAGCGGGATGCGTATCAAAGCCTGTTTCGCAGGCATGAAGTGACCAAGCACTATCAGGCCGTGGCGCCTTGGCGTGCTGACTTGCCCTTGCCACTGGTGCGCAGCAGCCGGATTGTTGAAGACGAGCCCTTTTTCAGGCAACGTGAAGTGGCCGGTGAGCCCAACAGCGAAACCCATGTGGCGGTGCTCGATGTGCAGGGCCAGCAAGCGCTGTATGCCCTGAGCCCGGTGACCGGCAAGAAGCACCAATTGCGGGTGCACATGAACGCACTGGGCCTGCCAATTTTGAATGACCGCATGTACCCGCCGGTGGCCGACACGCCCGCTGACGACTACCGCTACCCGCTGCAGCTGCTGGCCAAGTCGATTGAGTTCATTGATCCGGTAACAGGCAAAACGCGCAGCTTTCAGAGCCAACTCACACTGGCGTGGCAGCTGTAACTGCTGGCATGGCGACACGTTCTATGGTTATTGCGCAGCATTTAGAGAATGCGCCTCCTTTCAGCCAAAATACCGGGTTATTTGTCACCCAAGCTTCGTCACTCAATCCCTACCCAGAAAGAACCCCTACGTGGCTTACTTTTCTTTTCAAAACTTCAAATCATTGCTCAGCATCGCGGCCTTGACAGCAGCAACCGCTTTGATAAGTACCGCGTACGCGCAGGCTGTTTTCCGCGTCACCACCATCCCCGAAGAAGCCGCTACCGAGCAGACCCGAAAGTTCGGCCCGATTGTGAAATACCTAGAGAGCAAGCTGGGTCAAAAAGTTGAGTTTATTCCTGTGTCTGACTACCCCGCTGCAGTGGAAGCGCTGGTCAACAAGCAGGTAGACATGGTCTGGTTTGGCGGCTTCACCTTTGTGCAGGCAAGCGTGCGTTCAGGCGGCAAAATTGTGCCGATTGCCCAGCGCGAGGAAGACACCAAGTTTCAATCTGTGTTCATCACCAAACCTGACTCAGGCATCAAAACGCTGGCTGACCTCAAAGGTAAACAGGTCAGTTTTGGTTCGCAATCGTCGACGTCTGGGCATTTGATGCCGCGCAGCTTTTTGCTCGACGCCAAGATTGATCCTGACAAAGACTTCAAACGCGTGGCGTATTCGGGTGCGCATGATGCAACCATTGCGTCCGTTGTCAGCGGAAAGGTCGACGCTGCTGCGCTTGACATCACCGTTTGGAACAAGTTTGTGAAAGAAGGAAAAGTGTCGGATAAAGACGCGGTGGTGTTCTTCACCACGCCGGGTTACTTCAACTACAACTGGTCAGTGCACGCAGACATGCCCGCCGCCCAGCGCGAACGCGTTAAAAAAGCGCTGCTGGACATTGACCCTAAAACACCTGAAGGCAAAGAAATTTTGGATTTGAACCGCGCGAGTAAATACATAGCGACAGTACCCGGGAACTACCGCGGCATCGAAGCCGCTGCCCGCAGCGCTGGCTTGCTTAAATAAACAGACCCATCAACAGACTGATAAACAACGTGCAGGTTCTTCTGGCCGATGCATCGGCTCGCCATCCCGCAGCCAAAGGCAATGTGCCTGATGCACTGCGGCATGTCTCTTTAAAAGTGCAGTCCGGCGAGCAAGTGGCCATTATTGGTCCGTCCGGCGCAGGCAAAACCACCTTGCTGCAATTGACTGCTTGCGCTTTAAAACCCACGACGGGGTCGCTCCAGCTGGGCGGAGTTGACCCTTGGGGTTTACAGATCCGCGGGCTTCAAAAGTTGCGAGCGAAGTTGTTTTTGGCCCCGCAAGTGCCGCCATTGCCGCCGCGCCAGCGTGTGGTGACGGCGGTGCTAGCGGGGCTTTTGCCGCAAATGGGTATTTGGGCGAGCTTGCGCAGCCTGTTTTATCCGACGCATATTGACACTGCCGATGCAGCCCTGGCAAGGTTTGATTTGGCTGACAAGCTTTTCGAGCGGGTTGACCGCCTGTCAGGCGGTGAGCGGCAACGCGTGGGGCTGGCGCGAATTTTGGCCTCTAACGCGCAGTTGCTGCTGGTTGACGAGCCGCTGTCAGCGCTGGATCCGGCGCGCAGTGAGCAGGCCATCAAAGCACTGACCGATATCGCTGCCGAGCGCGGCGCAACGCTGGTGGCGACCTTGCACCACGTTGACATGGCACTGCGGTCATTTCCGCGAATCATTGGTATGCGCGATGGTCAGGTTGTTTTTGATCTTCCTGCCGCACAAGTTTCACCCAAGCACTTGCATGACTTATACGCGCAGCGCTTGCATGAGCTAGATGGCCCTTCAGTGCCGGCTGATCATGTGCCCGATGCGCCGTCACTTCCTGCTGTGATGCACTGCCGCTGATGCAGACGGCGATGTCACGAAACCCTCAGCGCGACCCGGCCTGGGTGGGTCGCCTGTTCTGGCTACTGGCTGGCGCCGTGCTGCTGTGGCCTGCGCTTGTACTGACTGAATTCAAAGTCTGGACACTGTTTGAGGCCAGTAATTTAAAGCCGACCTTAAAATTTTTAAGTGACTTCTTTCCGCCAAAAATAGAAGGCGAATTTTTACTGCTGGTCGCCAAAGAAACCTGGCGTACGGTTGCCATTGCCACTGCCGGCATAGCGCTGGCACTGGTGCTGGCCGTGCCGCTGGCGCTGCTGTCGGTGCGGGTTTTGTCGGTGTCCGCGTTGACCGGAAAGATGAACAAGCTTCCCGCGGTGTTGCGCACACTGCTGCGCTGGGTCATGGTGTTGCTGCGCAGCGTCCCGGAATTGATTTGGGCGCTGATATTTGTGCGCGTGGTGGGTCTGGGGCCAACGGCGGGCGTGATCGCAATTGCACTGACCTACGGCGGCATGTTGGGCAAGGTCTATGCCGAAATTCTGGAAAGCGGCGATGCGCAAGTCACGCAGAGTTTGCTACGCAACGGCGCGGGACGCCTACAAGCGTTTTTTTACGGCTTACTACCGCAAAACGCTGCCGAGTTGACCAGCTATTCCGTGTACCGCTGGGAGTGCGCCATTCGTTCGTCGGCCGTGCTTGGCTTTGTGGGCGCGGGTGGGTTGGGTCAGCAAATGGACGCATCGATGAAGATGTTCAATGGTTCTGAAGTCGCCACCATGCTGATTGTTTTTATGTTGCTGGTGTGGCTGGCAGATGCCACCAGCGCGTGGTTGCGTCAAGAGCTGGGGTAAGGGGTGCAAGGTTTCCGCGTATCACCCCGTAAGATGCCGCCGCCGCTGTTCGATGCGCGGTGCAAGGCATGCTGGTTTGTGTTCGGCCTGGCCTGCCTGACCGTTGCCAGCTTTTGGACACTTGACTTGAAGTGGGCGCAGTTCTTCAGTGTGGATGCTGCTGGCCGAATGGGCAAGTTCGTTGGCGAAATGTTGGTGCCTGAAACCAGCAGCAAATTCCTGGCCAAACTCGGTTGGGCTGCGCTAGAAACACTGGCCATGAGCGCACTGGGCACACTGCTGGCGGTCATTTTTGGCTTGGCCCTGGCCGTGCCCGCCAGCAAAACGCACCATGACGACCCAGCACGGTGGCGCGGCATGACCCGCTCGGTGTTGAATATGCTGCGTAGTATTCCTGAGCTGCTCTGGGCAGCGCTGCTGCTCATCAGCGCGGGCTTGGGGCCACTGGCCGGGACGCTGGCTTTGGCGCTGCACACGTCAGGCGTGCTGGGCCGCTTGTTTGCTGAAAGCATTGAAAACGCGGGCGCAGGCCCGGCGTTTGCGCTGCGTTGCCGCGGCATCAGCGAGGCCAAAATTTTTTGGTACGCTACTCTGCCGCAAATCTTGCCGCAGCTCGCTAGCTACACCCTGTACCGCTGGGAAAACAACATCCGCGCTGCCGCCGTGCTGGGCGTGGTGGGCGCGGGCGGCTTGGGCCAAATGCTGGCTTTTCACATGGGCCTGTTCCAAATGGGTGAAACTGGCAGTATTTTGCTGACTATGCTGGTGCTGGTGGCGCTGGTCGATACGCTGAGCTATGCCAGCCGCCGAAGGATGTCGGCTTAAACCAGCCAGATCGGTCAACGTGACTGGCCGTTTCATCGACTTCGGCCAGAGTACGACCTAACGCACATTGAAACCCACGATCAAACCCGTTCTGTAACCCAGGCCTGCACGGACTTCAGCGCTTCTGACAGTTTTGACGCATCCGTCCCGCCAGCCATGGCCATGTCGGCCTTGCCGCCGCCTTTGCCACCCACTTGCTGCGCCACAAAATTGACCAGCTCGCCGGCTTTGACTTTGCCTGTGCTGTCGGCGGTGACACCAGCTGCGATTTGCACCTTGTCGCCATCGACAGCGGCCAGCACGATGACGGCTGTCTTGAGCTTGTCTTTGAGCTTGTCCATGGTGTCGCGCAAGGTCTTGGCGTCAGCGCCTTCAAGCCGCGCGGCCAACACTTTCACGCCGTTGATGTCGATGGCTTGCAGCATCAGCTCGTCACCTTGCGATGAAGCCAGCTTGCCCTTCAACGCGGTCACTTCTTTTTCAAGCGCACGCACTTGGTCCAGCACTTGGCCGATGCGGCTTTGCAGCTCGACCGGGCTGGCTTTGAGCGATGAGGCTGCCGCCTGCACCGTGGCTTCCAGCGACTGCAGATACGCCAGCGCATTCGCACCCGTCACGGCTTCGATTCGACGCACACCCGCAGCCACACCACTTTCGCCAACGATCTTGAACAGGCCGATGTCGCCCGTGCGGCCCACGTGGGTACCGCCGCAAAGTTCTTTGCTGCTGCCGATGCTGAGCACGCGCACGGTCTCGCCGTACTTTTCACCGAAGAGCATCATGGCGCCGGTTTTTTGCGCCGACTCCAAGTCCATCACGGCTGCGTCAGTGGCGGCGTTGGCCAGAATTTCGGTGTTGACGCGAAGCTCGATCGCACGAATCTGCGCATCCGTCACTGGCGCGTTGTGCGCGAAGTCAAAGCGCGTGCGCTCGGGGTTCACCAAGCTGCCTTTTTGCTGCACGTGCGCGCCCAGCACTTCACGCAAAGCCTTGTGCATCAAATGCGTGGCGCTGTGGTTGCGCACGGTGGCTGCGCGCAGCGCCAAGTTCACCTGCGCCGCCACGTGATCGCCGACGTTGAGCGTGCCTTGGGCCACCTCGCCGTGCTGACCAAACACATCGGCCTTGATGCGCTGCGTGTCGCCAACGTCAAAGCGGGCCGAGCCACTGACCAGCACGCCTTCGTCGCCAACTTGACCGCCGCTCTCCGCATAAAAAGGCGTGGTGTCCAGCACCACCACCCCGGTTTGGCCGGCATTCAAAGCCACCACCGGCACGCCGTCGAGGTATAGCGCAACGATCTTGGCCTCGGCCTGCAGTTGCTCGTAACCGACGAATTCATTGCCCGCGCCGGTGTACTCCAGCGCGCGGTCCATCTTGAACTTGCCGGCGGCACGGGCCTGCGTCTTTTGCTTTTCCATCGCCACGGCAAAGCCAGCTTCGTCAACGCTGAGGCCACGCTCGCGGCACACGTCAGCCGACAAATCAAGCGGAAAACCGTAGGTGTCGTGCAGCTTGAAAGCGACCTCGCCCGGCAAAACAGCAACACCACCGACCAAGGCAGCATCGAGAATCTCCATGCCGATGGCCAGTGTTTCAAAGAAGCGCTCTTCTTCGGTCTTCAGAATATCGGTGATGCGCTTTTCATCGGCTTTGAGACGTGGGTAAGCGTCACCCATCTGCAACACCAAGTCAGCCACCAGCTTGTGGAAAAACGGTGTCTTTTTACCCAGCTTGTAGCCATGGCGAATCGCCCGCCGAATGATCCGGCGCTGCACATAGCCGCGGCCTTCGTTGGACGGAACCACACCGTCACTGACCAAAAATGCGGTGGCACGAATGTGGTCGGCGATGACGAACAGCGACTTGTTGCCCAAGCCGGTCTCGCCTGTTTCACGCGCAGCGGCTTTGATCAGCGCGTCAAAAATATCGATTTCGTAGTTGCTGTGAACGTGCTGAAGAATGGCAGCCAAACGCTCCAAGCCCATGCCAGTGTCGACGCAAGGCGCAGGCAGCGGTTTGACCGTGCCGTCGGGCTGCATGTCGAACTGCATGAAGACGTTGTTCCAAATCTCGATGTAGCGGTCACCGTCTTGTTCGGGTGAACCCGGTGGGCCACCGGCGATCTCTGGGCCGTGGTCAAAAAAGATCTCGCTGCACGGGCCGCAAGGGCCGGTGTCGGCCATCATCCAGAAATTGTCCGACTGGTATTTGGCACCCTTGTTGTCGCCAATGCGCACCACCCGCTCAGGCGGCAAACCAATCTCTTTGGTCCAGATGTCATAGGCCTCGTCGTCGTCAATGTAGACCGTGGCCCAGAGCTTGTCTGCCGGCAGTTTGTAGACTTCAGTCAGCAACTCCCAAGCCCACTTCAATGACTCGCGCTTGAAGTAGTCGCCAAAGCTCCAGTTGCCCAGCATCTCAAAAAACGTGTGGTGACGCGCGGTGTAGCCAACGTTTTCTAGGTCATTGTGTTTGCCGCCGGCACGCAAGCAAGCTTGCACCGACGCAGCGCGCACATAAGGGCGTTTGTCTTCACCGAGGAACACGTCTTTGAACTGAACCATACCTGAGTTGGTGAACATCAGTGTCGGGTCATTGCCGGGCACCAGCGGACTGGACTGCACCACCGTGTGGCCTTTGGACGCGAAGAAATCAAGAAAGGACTTGCGGATGTCGGCGACGGTGAAATTGGGTTGGCTCATCTTGGAAGGGCTCTGTTGACCTCAGGCCCGCGAGGGCCCAGGCTGCATGTAGGTGCTTGTTTCGGGTAACCCATGATTATAAGTTTCGAGAGGCACCGTTACCATCGCTGCCAAGATCGACCCACAGGACACGACCATGACATTTGATAATCCAGCTTTTTTACCCATCTCCCTCGCACCTTCAGCGGTCAACAGCAGCCGCCGAAAACTGTTACAGACGGCGGCGGCCAGCCTGGCCGCACCGTGGGCAATGACCCATGCAGCAGGTCAAATTGCGGGCGGCAAAACCATCACGCTGGTTGTGTCTTATGCCGCGGGCGGCGGTGCAGATTTGATGGCACGGCTGATTGCGCCCCGCTTGGCAGAGGCTTTGGGCCAAACCGTGGTGGTCGACAACAAACCCGGGGCAAGCGGTCAGATCGCCGCCAGCCAAGTGGCGCGCGCCACGCCCGACGGCACACAACTCTTGCTCGACGCATCGTCCTTTGCAGTCAACCCGTCGCTGTTTCCGAAGCTGCCTTACGACTCAGAAAAAGCCTTCACACCACTGGCCGTCTTGGCGCTTTTCCCCAACGTATTGGTGTGTTCGCCCCAGTTTGAAGCCAAGAGTGTGCAGGACCTTGTCAAGATGGCGAAGGCCAAACCGGGTCAGATTTCCTACGCCTCGTCAGGCAACGGTTCTGCCCAGCACTTGGCCGGTGCGCTGTTTGAGGCGCGCGCCGGCGTGAGCTTGGTACACGTGCCTTACCGCGGTGGCGGACCCGCTATGAATGATGTCATGGCCGGGCAAGTGCCGTTGTTCTTTGCCAACGTTGCGTCTTCATTGGGACAAATCCAATCGGGCAGGCTGCGTCCATTGGCGGTGACCAGCCGCCTGCGCACCCGCGCCCTGCCCGACATTCCAACCATGCAAGAAGCGGGCGTTGCCGCGTATGAAGTGCTGGAGTGGAACCCTGTTCTCGGCCCCGCCGGCATGGATCCTCAGGTCAAGTCCGCGCTGGTGGCCGCCTTGCGCAAAGCGATGGCTGACCCGGAAGTGTTGGGCCGCATTCGCGCTTTGAGCGGCGAGGTTTTTCCTGACGGTGCCGATGGCCGGGTCGCAGCCTTCCTCAAAGCCCAGCAAACCCAGTGGGCCACGGTTGTACGCGACAGAAAAATCACCGCTGGCTGATCGACACTCAGCTTGACGGTTTCCTGTAAAGTCAAACCTCAGTCCCGTCAGCGCTTCTGCAGGGACGCATCACAACAACAGAGACTCAACACCATGGACATGAAGACTTCCCCCCTTTCCCTGCTCAACGACCCGAGTCTTTTAAAAACCGATGCGCTCATCAACGGCCAATGGGTCCAGGGCAGCAACCGTTTTGATGTGAACGACCCGGCCACCGGCCTGAAGCTCGCCGATGTCGCCAACCTGGGGCCTCAAGACGCCACCGCCGCCATTGACGCGGCTAACGCGGCCCTGCCTGCTTGGCGCAAAAAAACGGGCAAAGAACGCCATGCGATTTTGCTCAAGTGGTATCAATTGCTGATGGCCAACGTGGAAGACTTGGGCCGCATCATGACGGCCGAGCAAGGCAAACCTTTTGCCGAAGCCAAGGGCGAAGTCGCTTACGGTGCCAGCTTTGTCGAGTGGTACGCCGAAGAAGCCAAGCGTGTGAACGGTGAAACACTGCCGCAGTTTGACAACAACCGCCGCCTGATGGTGTTGAAGCAACCCATCGGCGTTTGCGCGGCCATCACCCCATGGAACTTTCCACTGGCCATGATCACCCGCAAAGTTGCGCCGGCGCTGGCCGCTGGTTGCACCGTGGTCATCAAGCCTGCCGAACTGACGCCGCTGAGCGCGCTGGCCGCCGCCGAACTGGCCCTGCACGCAGGTATTCCGCCGGGCGTGTTGAATGTGTTGACGGCTGACGGCGACAACTCGATTGCGGTCGGCAAGGTCTTTTGCGCCAGCGACGTGGTGCGCCACATCAGCTTCACCGGCTCGACGGAAGTCGGCCGCATCTTGATGGCGCAAAGCGCGCCGACCGTCAAAAAACTTGCCCTCGAACTCGGCGGTAACGCACCCTTCATCGTCTTTGACGACGCTGACGTGGACTCCGCTGTGGAAGGCGCGATGGCCAGCAAATACCGCAACGCCGGCCAGACCTGCGTCTGCGCCAACCGCATCTATGTGCAAGAGGGTGTCTACAACGCCTTCGTTGAAAAATTCGCTGCCAAGGTCAAGGCCCTCAAGGTCGGCAATGGCTTTGACGACGGCGTGGTGCAAGGTCCGCTGATCGAAGACGCCGCGATTGAAAAAGTCAAACGCCATGTGGCTGACGCCTTGGCCAAGGGCGGCAAGCTGATGGCGGGTGGCAAAGCACTGACGGGTCAGTTCTTTGAGCCGACCGTGATCTCAGAAGCCACCAGCGACATGCTCTGTGCCCGCGAAGAAACTTTTGGTCCGTTTGCGCCCGTGTTCCGTTTCAAGAACGAACAGGACGCCATCGACGCCGCCAACAACACCGAGTTCGGTCTGGCCAGCTACTTTTACAGCCGTGACATCGGCCGCATTTACCGCGTGGCAGAAGCCCTCGAATACGGCATGGTCGGCATCAACGCTGGCGTGATCGCCACCGAGCACGTGCCCTTCGGTGGCGTCAAGCAGTCCGGCCTTGGCCGCGAAGGCTCTAGCCACGGTATGGACGAATACTTGGAAATGAAGTACCTCTGTTTAGGGGACATTCAAAAGTAATAAGTCGCCAAAAAAACTGACCTAGCAGGGTCAGTTCGTGGCTTTCCAGCTGCCATCCGCCTGCCGGCAAGCCGTGCCATACACGGTCTCGTTTTTGCCCGCCACCACGGAGCGAACCGTGTACTCGCGGCAGGGCCCGGTGCTGGCGTCATAGGTCCGGATGGGTGTCACCGTGTATTGATTGCGCGAGTCGGGATTGACCCAGCTGGTTGGAACAGAGGTGCGGACGTTCTCCAGCGCATGGGCCGTCTTAAGGCGGTCGTTTTGATCCATAGATCGACCCACATTGCCACCCACGGATGCGCCAATCATGGTGCCCACAATGGTGGCCGCCGTGCGACCGCTGCCTTGCCCCACTTGCGAGCCGAGCACGCCGCCCAACAAGCCACCAATGATCATGCCGCTTTGCTCTTGCTGGCCTTGCTGGGTCGCACAGCCCGTCAAAGATGCTGCCAACGCTGATAAAAGTAAAAACTTGTGAACGAATTTCATGCGAATCTCCTGAGGGAAAAGTATCGAAGCCACTCAGAATCTTAGTGACTCGCACCCCCTTAGAAGTTGACGCAGCTCAAACATTCGTCAGAGTTTGGCGGCTGATGAGTGACTCAATGCTCAACCATTTGCAACGGTCGAACTTAAGCCAATGAAGGCCCGATCAGTTGGCTTTCACGCCCGCTTGCTTGGCCACACCGCCCCATTTGACCAACTCGGAACGCATAAAACGGTCGAACTCTTCCGGTTGACTGGCGACAACGTCAACACCGAGTTTGAGCATGCGTTCACGCACATCTGGCATGTTCATCACCTGCTTCAAATCGGCCTGAATCCGAGCCACCAAGGGCTTGGGCATCTTGGCGGGGGCGAGCACACCGGCCCATAACGCCGCTTCGAAACCGGGTACACCCGACTCTGCGACTGTCGGGACGTTCGGCAACAAGGCGGAACGCTTTTGACCAGAGAAAGACAAGGCTTTGAGCTTCCCGGCCTCAACTTGTGGCAAAGATTGCGCTGGACTACCGATATTGAGATCGACCACACCGGCCATAGCATCCAGCATGGCTGGTGCACCGCCCGAATAAGGGACGTGCAACATTTTGATGCCAACGGCAGAATTCAAAAGCTCTTGCGACAAATGGTGGACCGAGCCGTCACCAGGCGTTGAGTAACTGACCACGCCCGGCTTTGATTTCGCCAGCGAAATCAGCTCCGTCAAATTGTTGACCGGTAATTTGGGATTGGCCATCAGCAACAAGGGCGAACTGCCGAGCAGTGAAACCGTCGTGAAGTCGGCCAATGGATCGAACGGCAACTTCGGCTGAACCGCCGCCACCACCACATGGTTGGTCAAAATGACTAGCAAGGTGTGGCCGTCCGGTGCGGCTTTGGCCAAAACATCCGCCGCGATCGTTCCGGAAGCGCCTGGTCGGTTTTCAACGATGACCCGTTGGTTCCAAAGCACGCCCAATTTTTCCGAGATCACGCGGGCCATGATGTCCGCCAAGCCTCCGGGTGGGAAGCCAACCAAGAGGCGGACAGGTTTGGTCGGGAAGTCCTGGGCGTTCGCGGCTGGCATCAGTGCCAACGTCAACAGCACAGCAAAGATCACACGTGAAAAAGCTTGCATACGATATCTCCTGAAAATGGTCATTCGAATTGAAAAAAGGAACGCAAAAGTGAATCAGTGGCTGAAGGTTTCCTGATGGTTCGCCAACCACCTTTCTGCCACGTCTAAATTCGGCTCGACGCCAATGCCCGCTTTGTCTGACAAGACAATCGACCCATCCAAAAGCGCCGGGTAAGGCTGGCTCAACACGTCACGCAGCGGGTTTTCATTGACATCCACTTCTAGGCAACCGGGGCCGCCAACAGCGGCCAGTAAATGTGCCGAGAACATCATGCCAACACCACCGCCCAACCAGTGCGGGCAATAGCGTTTTCCGGCGGCCAAGGCGTTGCGCCCCACGGACCAACCGCCCGTGATGCCACCCCATTTACCAACATCAGGTTGAATCACATCCAGCCACTGCGATTGCTCGACGAAGGCTGATCCGCGCAAATTCTCACCACCAGCCAGCGGGGAAGAAAAAGCCGCTGCACATTGAAGCCATTCGTCGGCAGACCGATCGGCCATCAACGGCTCTTCAACCCAATCCAGCTGAAAGGGCGCTAGCAAAGGCGCCATGCGCAGGGCTTGCGCCAAAGTCCATCCTTGGTTCACGTCGACCATCAGGCGCTCGTGGTCAGCCATGCCGTCTCGAATACGCTGAAGAAGAGACAGATCGGAGGCATCGCCAAAGCCAATTTTTTGCTTGAAGGCGCGGAACCCTTTGGCGCGAGAAACCGCCACCACCTCAGGTCCATCCGCAGGGTTGAGACCGCTGGCATACGCCGGCACAGGGCGCGGCTCAGCGCCTAAAAACGAACACAAAGGCTGCGCCGCTTTACGCGCAAATAAATCCCACAAAGCGCAATCCAGACCACCCAACACAGCGGCCATAGGGCCAGGCTCGCCCGTCTGGACGGTCATCGCATGCGTTTTCTGCGTCGCCATGTCCCAGAACTTAGCCGGATTCGTCACCGGTTGACCCAGCAGCAATGGCCCGATGGTTCGGTGCAAAACCATAGACCGATGCTCGGCGCCATAAGACGGCAAGGTGCTGTAAATTTCACCCCATCCAAAGGCTCCGTCCTGATCTTCAATGCGCACGAGCAGAGATACGCGCTCGGTGATTTTGGCCAGCGTTGAAACCACCGGCTTGTCGACCGGCGCACGGTAAACGAAGGACTCGATACGGCGAATGACGACGGGCTGATGATCCATCGTCAACGGCGAGAAATCATGTGCAGTCATAAGGCTATGTCCAATCGGTATTGAGCAACGACATCGGGATCAGGGTCGCAGCCCAGTCCGGGTCCCGTCGGAACGTTGATATGCCCGTTGTGAACCTCAATGGCAGCCCCCAATGGACTCGCGCCCAAGTCAGCGTAGGAATATTCGATCATGGTTTCTGGTGCGAAAGTGGAAGTCATGTGCAGCGTCGCTAACAGGCCCGGGCCAAAGTAAGGGGAATGTGGCATGACGGGAATGCCATGGTGCCCGGCCATGCCAACCACTTTCATGAACTCGGTGACACCACCGATTTTGGTCACACTGGGTTGGGCGTAGTCCACCGCCCCCACGTCAAACATTTGACCAAAATGATGGGCCGTCATGGTGTTTTCGCCAGCGGCAATGGCAACACCAGACTCACGCCTGATGTGGGCCAAGCCGGCAAAATCTTCCGGCGGCCACAGCGGTTCCTCCAGCCATAACAACTCACTGGGCCGAAGCTCATCAGCCATGTTCAATGACTGTTGAACCGTCCAGGGACAGTTGGTGTCCAGCATCAACGCGACGTCCGGTCCTATCGCCGCGCGGGCAGCCACCACATGCTGCGTAAGGACCTCGTGCAACTTGATGGCCCGAAAACCCCGCGCGCAGGCTGCAGCCGCATTGCGGGCAACCAGCGCAGAGTCCCCATAACGCATCAAGCTGGCATAGACAGGAAGACTCGTGTGCCGCGCACCACCGAGCAACTCCGACAACGATTTTCCAGCGGCCTTACCGGCCAAATCCCACAGCGCAATGTCCAAACCAGACAGCGCAAACATGACCGGACCGGTGCGCCCCAACAGATGCAGGCTACGTTGAATGCTGTCTGAAATGCCAGCAATATCGGCTTCGTCTCGGCCAATGGCCAAAGGTGCGATCAGCTGCTGCATGGCAGCGCGTGTGGAAGGCCAAACCGCCAAGCCAAATGCCTCGCCCCAGCCAACCTGTCCTGCATCGGTCTCAACGCGCACCAACAACATGTCCATTTGCCGGGGAATGCCCGCGAACAAGGGCTTGGGACCACCCATTTCAAACGGCAAGCTGATGGGGATCGCCTGAACAGAACGGATGGTCATTGATTAATCTTTTTTGATAGCGAGTTTTCGAATCAACGGCGCCCATCGGTCCATCTCGCTGCGGATAAATTTGTCCAGTTCGTCCGGCATGGGGCTGACCAGTTCAATCGCAGCCAGCCGATCGCCAAGGCTGGGATCTCAGACACCGATGGGTAACGTTTGACGGAATAAATGCCCAACGCCTTCAACTGCTTCGCCTTGTATTGACCTTGAGCGTGTTGTACGACATTTTGGTACGCATCGCCGGATTGGTCGTGTGGTTGCGGACAGAAACGATCAAGGTGTAGCCATCGGCGGGCGACTTGGCCGCAGCCGTCGCGCCAATCAATGTGCTGGCGCTAGGGCGACTTTCAATGATGACCGGCTGGTCCGAGCGATCCTGCATTTTTTGTCCGATGACGCGGGCAACAAAGTCCACCGCCCCGCCAGCCGCGAGAGGAACAATGATCTTGATCGGCTTATCAGGGTAGCGGTCTGAGGCAGATTGCGCAGCGGCCTGACTGACCAAACAAGACGCAAAAATCGAGGCGATAAGGCTACCAAGAAGCCACTTTTGAGAAGAATTTTTATTCATGGAGTTCCATTTCGCATGTGCCCCATCAGCTTGAACAGGACTCACTCCTCATTGATGGATGGATCACGTCTAATGTGAAAAACCGCCTAATATAAATTCAAACCACTGCAAAGACAATGAGGAAAACGCTAAGGCCCCTGTTCATTCGAGCTCACTCCATCTATTTCATGGCCACTTCTAGAGGCCTGTTCTCGCAGTTTGAGTTGAGTAAAATTACCCTCAAAAATCGCATCGGGGTATCACCTATGCGTCAGTACTCTCCGACCGACGTTTTGACCTAGATTTGCCATTCAGCGGTGTGTTGAAAGCGCTCCCTGAGAAATTCTAGGAATAGCCGCACCCGACCTGGCATGTTTCGCCGACTGGGATACACCGCATAAATGTGGGGCCCGGTGGGGCGATAAGTCGGCAAGACAATGCTGAGCCTCTTATCTTGGATGTCCTTAGCCACCATGTAATTGGGGTGCATCGAAATGCCTAGCCCGAGCAAGGCCGCATGGCGCAAAGGCTCGCCAAAATTGGCGCGCATAGAACTGGTCACGCGGATAGATGTTTTGGCTTCGGGGCCGGTGAAGTGCCGCCAACTCGACGGCGCGGTGGCCACACTGGACGCCCTGCCCGCTGTTGTGCGAGCCGTTAACGGCCGCATGCCTGTGTTGCTGGATGGCGGCGTACGACGCGGCTCGGATGTTTTCAAAGCCATCGCCCTTGGCGCCGCTGGCGTGTTGGTGGGTCGCTCCACTCTGTATGGCGCGGTAGCGGCGGGCGAAGAAGGCGCGCAGCGAGCGCTGGCCATACTGCGTGACGAGTTCACGCGTACCATGCAGTTGAGCGGCGCCTGTTCAGTCGCCGACATCCATGCCAGGCTGCTCTTTGAACCTGCTTTGAGAGCCCACTCAACACCCTAAGAGGAATTTCATGCGCGCAGCTTGGTACAGCAAAAACGGAGAAGCCCGAGACGTTCTGATCGTGGGTGACATGCCTGATCCGACACCTGGCCAGGGCGAAGTGCGCATTCGCATGGCGACCTCGGGCGTGAATCCGTCCGACGTTAAATCCCGTCGAGCTAGGCCCATCACGGACGAACGCATCGTCCCCCACAGCGACGGTGCTGGCGTCATCGACCAAGTCGGTGACGGCGTACCAGCCAGCCGCATTGGCGAGCGCGTGTGGACCTGGAACGCGCAATGGCAACGCCCCATGGGGACAGCCAGCGAATTCGTTGTCTTGCCCTCTGCACAAGCGGCTCACCTGCCGGACGCCATCGACTTCGCAGCCGGCGCCTGCCTGGGCATTCCGGCTTTGACGGCGATTCAGGCGGTTCGCCTGAGTGGAGATGTGGCTGGCAAAAAAGTGCTGGTGATTGCCGCCTCGTCAGCGGTTGGTCACTATGTTGCACAGCTGTTGTCACTGGCTGGTGCGCATGTGATTGGCACCGTCGGCTCCCCCGAAAAAGCCAAGCACGCGCAAGCCGCTGGCGTGAACGATGTGATTTTCTACAAGACCGAAGCAGTGGCCGAACGCCTGAAAGCGCTGACCAACGGCAAAGGCGTCGACGTCATCATCGACATGGATTTCTCCACCACCTCAGCCCTGCTGACAGCCGGTGGACTTGCGCCACATGGCCGTGTGGTTTGCTATGGCTCCAACGTGGCGACCGACCTGCCAATCAACTTCAGGACCATGCTGTCGAACTCGTTGGAGTTGAAGTTCTTCTTGGTCTACGACCTGCAAGCCGCCGACCGGGCCGCTGCGCTGAAACAACTCGGCGACCTGCTCCAGCTCAATCGTCTGCAGCACCCCATCAGCCGAACTTTTGCGCTGGCCGACATTGCACTGGCGCATGAAGTCGTTGAAGCGGGTCAAGACATTGGCAACATTGTGGTGACGCTGTAAGTGCGCCTGTGGCGCAGTCTGCGCGCTGACACCTTCTTCTTGGTTCTGTTGGCTGTGCTGGTCTGGCTCAGCCTAGCTGAGCCAAGTCGGATGGCCAGCTACCCAGCACTGGTCGACTGGCCGACGATGGCGACGCTGACCGGCTTGCTGGTGCTGACCAAAGGCTTGGAAGTCAGCGGTGCCATGCACTGGCTCGGCCGCCGCTTGGTTGGCCTGATGGCGACCGAGCGTGCCGCCGCGCTGTGGCTGGTGGTGGCCGCCGCGCTGCTGTCCACCGTGCTGACCAACGACGTCGCGCTCTTCGTGGTGGTGCCGCTGACCTTGGGGGTTTGCCGCATCACCCACATGCCGGCCACGCGCCTGATCGTCTTTGAAGCGCTGGCGGTCAACGCCGGTTCCGCTTTGACGCCCATCGGCAATCCGCAAAACATCTTTTTGTGGCAGCTGTCACACGTCTCATTCGGCGAATTCATGTGGCACATGCTGCCGCTGGTGGCGCTGCTGATGGCCATATTGCTGGTCTTGACGGCTTTCGCCTTCAGCAGTCGACCGATCAACATGGGCGACGACAAAAAGCAGCCGCCAGTGCGACTCGACCGACCGCTGCTCTGGGTTTCACTGGCGCTCTATTTGCCATTTTTGGTGGCGACAGACATGCACCACGCGCCATCGGCCGTGCTGGTGGTCATGCTGATTTTCATGGTCTTTCGTGCACGCGTGTTGGCCATTCTTGACTGGGGCTTGCTGTTGGTCTTTGTGTTGATGTTCATCGACTTGCGCCTGCTGGCCGGTCTCGGCATCGTGCGTGACACTTTGCAAGGACTCGGTCTCGACCAAGCGCTGAATCTTTACCTCGCCAGCATGGCGGCGTCGCAGATCATCAGCAACGTGCCAGCAGCCATTGCATTGGCTGACTACGCCGAAAACTGGCGGGTGATGGCCTATGGCGTGAACATCGGTGGCTTCGGTTTCATGGTCGGCTCACTGGCGAACCTGATCGCCCTGCGCATGTGCGGCGACCGCAAGGCATGGCTGGTGTTCCATGCCTATTCGATTCCGTTTCTCGCCATTGGCGCCGCCTTGGGTTACGCCCTCTTGTTTTGACGGGCTAAAATGCAGGCTACTGCGGGTATAGCTCAATGGTAGAGTTCTTGCTTCCCAAGCAAGCCACGAGGGTTCGATTCCCTCTATCCGCTCCATTCGACCGCTTCAGATCATCTAAAACACCTCATAACCCGCATGCCAAAAGGCATAGCGGTTTTTTTGTTTTATAAAGCGCCAAGTTCCGCGCGAACAAGTTGTGCACCTTGGCCGAGGGCGCGGAGTTTTCCGAAAGCGACGTCGCGGGGCAGGTACTTCATGCCACAGTCTGGCGCGGGGATCAGTTGCTCAGCTTTGACATATTTCAAGCCGGCACGAATGCGACTGGCCACTTGCTCAGCCGTTTCGATTTGCAAATTTCCCAAGTCCAACACCCCGAGCATGATTTTTTTACCCGCCAAGTCTGCGAGCACACCAAGGTCTAGTTTGGGTTGCGCGGCTTCAATCGAAATTTGCGTGGCGATTGAATCACTCAAGCCGGGCAAAAATGAATAGCCTGTTGGCTTTTGCCCTTTGACCACCGCTGCATAGCCAAAGCACAGGTGCACCACAGTGGGCACACTGATGCCTTGCAGCGCACGGTTGATGGCTTTGACAGCATAGCGATTAGCGGCGTCTGGGTTGTGCCGCAACCAGGGCTCGTCAAGCTGAATGAAATCTGCACCTGCGGCTTGCAAGGCCAATGCTTCGGCGTTCACGGCCGCGGCAAAATCCATGACCATCGCCTCTTCGTCGCGGTAATACTCGTCTTTGGCTTGTTGGCCCATCGTGAACGGGCCTGGCAGCGTGGCCTTGGTCAATCGGTCAGTGTGATTTTTTAAAAATCTGAAATCATCAACTTCAACCGAGTGCGCGCGAGCGATCTTGCCGACGACACGCGGGATCAGCGTTTCAAGTCCGTTTTTGGAGCGGATGGCCGCTGGGTTGTCATCATCGACGCCATCTAATGAATTGGCAAAGCGATTTGAATAGCTTTCGCGTCTGATCTCGCCGTCCGTGATGATGTCGATGCCTGCGCGTTCCATGTCCTGAATGGCCAGCCGTGTCGCATCGTCTTGGGCTGCTTGAAGTTGCTCCGGCGCGATACGCCAAAGTTCGTGCAACCGTGTGCGCGGCACCCCTTGCGCGAGCAGTGCGTGGTCAACCAACCATGCCGGTTGGGGGTAACTGCCAACAACGGTCGTCGGGAGGATTTTGAGTGGTGTGCTTGTCGTCATACAAGAGAAGTTTGATTTATAAAATTTGTGAGCGAAACCTTGACGCACACGACTTTAAATCGCAAACCGCGGGCGTGGACGGTTTTTATATGCAGGTGAACCTGTATTGACAAGTGCTAAATAGTTAAACCAAATTTTCTTTGAAATGCGTGTCGAGTGGAATTTGAAAAAAATCAGAAGCGTTGATACAAAATCAAGCCAACTTGATTACGATCTGGTTCAGATGCAATTTTCAACCACCCAGAAGAAGGATTTAGAACATGTCGAAAGCCTATTGGATATCAACCTACCGCTCTATCACCGACCCAGCCGCGATGGCGGACTATGGAAAGTTGGCTGGGCCCTCAATTCAGGCAGCAGGCGGTCGCTTTCTCGCGCGCGGAATGCCCGCCAAGGTGTACGAAGCGGGTCTTGAACAGCGGGCTGTACTCATCGAATTCGACAGCATCGAGAAGGCCCTCGCCGCGCATGACAGTCCCGGCTACCAAGCCGCCTTAAAAGCCTTGGGCAACGGGGCCGAAAGAGACATACGCATCGTTGAAGGTATGTCTTAATTTGACAGCGCAGGATTTTTTAGAACTGTCTCGGATAGATTTAGGCGGCGATCATTCGTTGAATGGTGGCCACCGCCGCGTCCATGGCGGCAACTAGCTCGGCCAGCGCCACCGCTGTGTCTGGCGATGCACCTGAACCTAAAACCCGCTCGACCTCGGCAGCCGTCCGAGCCACCTCAGGCAGGGCGAGGTTGGCCGCCACGCCAGCCAGTTTGTGGGCCAAGGCGACAGCCGCCGCGCTGTCGTTGCCTGCCAAACTGCTCTGCATCAAAGGCACCGCCGCCGCGTAATTTTCTACAAAGCGGCCCAACCAATCTAGGTAAGCGGGCATGTCGGTCCAAACTTTCAGCCCCTCCGCTACGTTGATCACCTTCGCATCTGGGACCCACACCATGGCCGAAGGCAGCGGCAAACTGGCCGCGTTCATCACCGCTTGGCGCGTCAGTCGTTGAATCAGCGTGATGGTGGACGGCACGTCAAAGGGTTTGCTGATGAAGTGCGTCATGCCCACCGCATGTGCGGCGTCTTGCTGTAGTTTGAAAGCGCCCGCCGTCAACGCAACGATAGGCAAGTGTGCAAACTCAGGCATCAGTCGCAACAGCCGTGTCGCTTCAATGCCGCCCATGACCGGCATTTGCACATCCATCAGCACCAGGTCGACCTCTGTCGGGTGCATCACCAGCCAGTCAATGGCTTCTTGGCCATTGCTGGCAAGCGACACCACGGCGCCGTGTCCGTGCAAAATTCGGCGCGCCACTTCACAGTTGATCTCGCCGTCATCCACCACCAGCACCCGTATACCGTGCAAAGATTTCCCAGCCAAATTGGGTGCTGCGTTTTCCCTCAAGACATAGGTTTGTGTGGGCTGATCCAGCGGTTGATCGCTGTCCGCTATTGTTTGTAGGGGTACAGAAAACCAGAACTCACTGCCCTGCCCCAAGATGCTGGTCAAGCCAATTTGTCCGCCCATCAGTTGCACCAGTTGGCGGCAAATGGTCAACCCAAGACCAGTCCCACCAAAGCGCCGTGTGGTGGTGCTGTCGGCCTGCGTGAAGGCTGAAAAAACTGTGCTCTGCAACTCAGGCGCAATGCCAATGCCGGTGTCCCTGACGCTGAAACGAAGCACCACTTCATCGGCACCCCGCGACACCAGTTCGGTGCTCAGTTCAACTTGGCCCTGGCTGGTGAATTTAATCGCGTTGATACTCAGGTTGATCAACACCTGCTCGAGCCGTAACGCATCCCCAGACAAGGTGTAGATGCCCGGCACCAGAGGCGGTGGATGGATGATCAATTTGATATTTTTCTCACCAATCGCCACACCCAAGACCACACTCAAAGAGTCGATCACATCGGTCAGTCGGAAAGGCGCCTGCTCGATCATCATCTGGCCGGCTTCAATTTTGGAGACATCCAAAATATCGCTGATCAGGCTCAGCAAAATCCGCCCCGAGGCTCTGATCTTGCGCACCATGTTGTGGGCGTCCATGTCCAGATTGGCCTGCTCCAACAAATAAGCCAGACCCAAAATGGCATTCAGCGGTGAGCGGATTTCATGGCTCATGCTGGACAGAAAATCAGACTTCGCCAAGTTGGCGCTGTCGGCCACCGCACGGGAGCTTTCGAGCTCAATGTTTTTTTCCTGCAAGACCATGTCCAGGCGCTTGCTTTCGGTGACGTCACGGGCCGCCGCAAAGACGCCTTGCAAGACCCGGTCGCGGTCATAAAAAGTGGTGGCGTTGTAAGACACCACGGTTTCTTTGCCGTCCCTGGCGCGCACGGTCAATTCGTAGTTGGTGATTTTTTTGCCACTCAACACGATGTTGATGGCGGCCACGGCACGCTCTGGCTCCGTGAAGAATTTTTTAAACGGCGCACCAATCAACTCGTCCCGCGTGCAGTTGGTCAACTCTTCGGTTTGTTTGTTGACGTCGGTGATGATGCCGGCGGGATCCGTGGTCATGATCGCGTCAATATTGGCTTCAATCAGCGAACGCGTGTAAAACTGCTGGTCACGCAAGCGTTGGTCGAGCTTTTTTTGTTCTTCTTCAATCAGCTTGCGGGCGGTGTTGTCCGTGCCAATCAAGAGGTAGCCAATGATGGCGTCCTGCGCATCGCGCAGCGCGGTGACCGAGACCACCGCCGGAAAGCGGCTGCCGTCTTTGCGGATGTAGGTCAACTCGTAAATGTCTTCAATACCGCGTGAGGCCTTGAACACCAGCGCCTCAAAACCCGGCGTGATCGGCGTCTCAAACTCAGCGCTCAAAGCGCTGGCCCGGGTGATCACCTCTTGCGGATCTGAAATCTCTGCCGGCGTGATTTTGTTCATCACGTCGGCCGCCAAGTAACCCAGCATCCGCTCAGCACCGACGTTGAAAATTTGAATCACGCCGTTCGCGTCGGTCGCGATACTGGAGAAGTTAGCGCTGTTGAAAATAGCGCTTTGCAAGGCGCCAGCTTTGAGCAAGGCCTCCTCAGACTTGGACGACAAGCTGAGGTCGCTGATGGGCGCTAAAACCGACTCATTTGAAGGTTCAAAAAGACCTGCTTTGACGGCGAATTCATTTGTATACATATTTAATTATAGTTAATTAAATACTTAAATGATTAAGTTTATTCTATCCACAAAAACAATAAATCATTAATAGAATTGCGTTTAAAAACTTTAGATGCTTTTTAACGATTAAGAGGCTCACCCTACCGCTGCACTTCTGCAAGCCTTCAAATTGGCGCAGCAGCCAAAGCCGCCACCAGCGCTTGGTCGAAGTGCTCTGCGCTCATCTCCAGCAAAGCCACTACCGAAACGTCACCCAAACTTCAAATTAACGTTCTTGGTGTACGTGAACTCGAGCAGTTCAGCAAAGCATTCTTCGCGGCCAATGCCCGACTGTTTGATGCCGCCAAAGGGCGCGCCCATGAAGTGCTGGCTGGCGTTGTTGATCCACACGTAACCGGTCTGGATGCGCTTGGCAGCCAGGTGCGCGGTGTTCAGGTTCTGCGTCCAGATCGAACCGGTGAGGCCAAAATCCACGCCGTTGACTTGGTTCCACAGCGTGTCTTCATCGCGCCATTTGAAGACCGACATGATCGGGCCAAAGACCTCTTCTTGGGCCAGGCGCATGTGCGGCTGCATGTCTGCGAAGACTGTGGCTTCGTAAAAAAATCCGTCCTTCAACGCTGGATCATCCGGTTGTTTTCCCCCGCAGACCAAGCGTCCACCGTCTGCCAAGCCCACTGCGACATAGTGCTTCACTTTGTCTAGCTGGGCCTGACTGACCAGCGAGCCCATGGTGGTTTTGGAGTCGGTCGGAATGCCCGGCTTGTGGCGTTGGGGCAGCAGCTCGACGACCTTTTCCAGCACTTGGTCGTGAATCGATTCGTGCAGAAAAACGCGGCTGGTGGAACCGCAACTTTGGCCCGACCAGGTGAAGTTCATGCCGGCAATGATGCCGTTGACGAGCTTGTCCAGATCCGCATCGGGGTAAGCCACCAGGGCGTTCTTGCCGCCCAACTCCAGCAACAATGGCTTGAGGTTGTCGGAGGCGGTTTTCATGACGGCCTTGCCAGTGGGAACGCCGCCGATCAAGGTGATTTTGCGGACCAAGGGATGTCGGCCCATGGCATCGCCGCATTCACGGCCACCACATAAAAAGTTGGCCACGCCGGGCGGGAAAATATCACCCACCAGTTCGGCCAGCCTCAAGATAGACAAGGGCGCTTGGTCTGGCGACTTGATGACCACCGTGTTGCCCGCCGCCAAGGGGGCTGCGAGTCGGGCCGCGGCAAACATGAAGGGGTGGTTGTAAGCGACGATGCGGGCAATCACGCCCAGCGGTTCTTGAATCGTGTAATTGAAGTTGCCATCGCCCATGGGGATGGTTTCGCCTTTGATCTCGGTGGCCAGCCCGGCAAAGTAGTCGAGGCAGTCAGCCGCAAAACCGGCATCCATGGCGAGTGCCGATACCGGGTTACCGTTGTTCAGCGAATCAAGTTGGGCCAGTGGCAAGGCATGTTCGCGCAGCACCGCCGCAGCCTTGCGCAAATAGCGCCCCCGCTCCACCGGCGGCGTAGCGGCCCAAGCCGGAAAAGCGGCCTGTGCGGCTTGCACCGCCGCGTCAACGTCTGCGGCATCGGCAACCGGCGCGCTGGCGATGACTTCGTTGTAGGTCGGGTTGATGGTCTCGGCGTAAACGCCAGCCTTGGGCGCGTGCCAGGCACCGCCGTAATACAGGTCACGCTGCGTCGGCAAAATGCCAGCGGGGATGTCGTGTGTGCGCATGTAGTGCAACTCCAAATTTAAATCTACAAATTAGTCTTGCGAACGGGTCAGGCCGGCGGTCATGGCGGGGCTGTAGCCGGTCTGCACCACGACATCAATCACCACGGTCTCGCCGTTTTTGACGGCCGCAATGGCGTCCACCAGCACGCGCTCTAACTCAACGGCGTCTTCCAACGGGCCAATGCCTGTCAGGCCCTGGCCGCGTGCCAACATGGCGAGGTCTGGCGAAGGGTTGCTGATGCGCTGACCGATCCAGCGGTTTTCAACCGGACGTTTGCGTTGCCGCGCCACGCGCTCTTGATGCAATTCGTCGTTGAAGAAAGAGCGGTTGTTGCAGACCACCACCAGCATGGGGATGCGCGCATTGGCGGCTGTCCACAGCGCGTTGACGCCCATCATGTAGTCGCCGTCGCCAATCACGGCCACCGGCAAACGGTCGGTCCCTTTGAGGGCGAGCGCCGAGCCAATCGACATGCCGGGGCCGGAACCAATGCCGCCACCGCCGTCGTAGCCCAGAAAATCAAGAGGGTGGCGGAAGTCCCACATCTCACCGCTCCAACTGAGCGGCAAGCGCATGAGGCAGAGCTTTTGGTCACCCACGGCACGGCGCAAAGTAGCCGCAAGCGTAGAGACCGTCATGCTGCCGGGAGCCGCCGCCGGTGCAGCAGCGACAACGCGCTTGGCAGGTGCCGGTGTGGTGCGCGGCGTCACATGTTGGTTCAACAAAGTCACGGCGGGCTCGGGCTCGCACAGCAAAAACAAATCTACCGGCGGCAGACCCTGGTGGTCCATGCTCCAACCGTTGTGACTGTACTGGTCCACCGACACCTGGATCACCTTGCTGCCGACGGTGGCCTCGCCCCAAGCTTGCTTGAGCGTACCCGACAGGTCGAGCCAGTCTAGGCTGAGAACCACATCGGCTTCACGCAACACAGCTTGCGCGGCTGGCGTGAGAAAAGCCCCGCTGGGTGCTGCATGGAGAGCATGGTCGGTCGGGAAAGCAGCGCCCACTCGCAAATCTGTCAGCACTTCGGCGTTCAAGGTTTCGGCCAACTGAAGGCGCTCTGCCCAGCCCTTTTCGTCACGCGACACACGGCCCATCAAAATGACCGGTCGCTTGGCTTTTGACAGCCACTCGGCGGCTTGGATCACCACTTCGTCGGACGGACGTGCAGGCGGTGGTGCCTGGTAGCGCGCCGGATCTGGCAGTGACGGCGTTGCAGAAAGTTTGGACTCCTGCAGCGCCGCATCAAAGCAAACATACACCGGCCCCTGCGGCGCGGTGGTGGCGATTTGACGGGCCCGCAACAGAGCTTCTTGAGCGGAAGGAATAGACGCCGGTTGAGCATCCCACTTGATGAAGTTGCGAACCAGGGCGGCTTGGTCTTGCGCGGTGTGAATCCAGTCGATCCAAGGGCGGCGCTTGGACGCATCCACCGGTCCGGTAGCCCCGAGGACGATGACCGGAACACGGTCGACCCAGGCGTCAAAAATAGCCATCGAGCCATGCATCAAACCCACGTTGCTGTGCAAGATAGCGATCAGTGGTTTGCCGGTGACCTTGGTGTAACCGTGGGCGATGGCCACCGCATGTTCTTCGTGCAACACCACCACCATCTGCGGCTTTTCGTTACCCAAGTGGTTGACCAAACTGTCATGCAGACCGCGAAAACTGGCGCCTGGATTGAGCAGCACGTAAGGAATATCCATGGCACGCAGCATGTCCGCGATCGCATCACTGCCCCAAACGGTTTCGTCCGGTTCCGAAGGTTTTGGAATGTCGCGGCGCACAGCGGCATCAAGGGGAACGGTCATGAAATCTCCTGATCAATTGATTGTGGTCGGCTGGCTTATTCCGGCACGATGTTGGCAAATTTGATGACGGCTGCCCAACGTTTTTGGTCGGTCGCAATCAATTTGGTGAAGTCTGCAGCGGTGCTGGTTTCAGCGTAAATGCCTTGGTCAGCCAGCTTGCTTTTCACATCCGGCAGGGCCAGCGAACGCCGAAGCTCGGCGTTGAGCTTGTTGATGATGGCGGCCGGCGTTTTGGCGGGCGCAATCATGCCAATCCAAATGTCGCTTTCGTAGTTCGGGACGGTCTCTGCCACCGTCGGCAGTTGGGGCAACAGCTCCAGCCGCTGAGTACCTGTGCTACCCAGTGCACGCAGTTTGCCGCTGCGAATGTGGGGCAGCGCGGAGTTGATAGGACAGAACATGACGTCGACCGTGCCACCCAGCACATCGACCAGCGCGGGCGCTGAGCCCTTGTACGGAATGTGCACCAGCTTGGTCCCAGTCATGGACTTGAAGACCTCCGCGGCCATGTGCTGAGGGCTGCCAGAACCCGCAGAAGCATACGAAAATTTATCCGGATTGGCTTTGGCTTGGGCGATCAGTTCTGCGACGGTGGTGGCCGTGACTTTGGGCGAGACCACCAGCACCATCGGCACCCGACCCAGCATGGAGATGCCTTGCAAGTCTTTGATGACATCGAAAGGCAGCTTGGGATACAGCACCGGGTTGACGGCGACCGTTTGGTTCGGCGCAATGGCAATGGTGTAACCATCGCCGTCTGCTTTGGCCATGAAGTCGGTTGAAATATTGCCAGCTGCCCCAGGCTTGTTTTCAACGATCACGGGCTGGCCAAATGACTCCGACATTTTTTGCGCCAAGATGCGAGCCAGCACGTCGTTAGAACCGCCCGGTGGCAGAGGGACGACGATGCGGATGGGTTTAACCGGGTAATCCTGAGCGTGCGCAGAGGCCCCCAGCAAAGCCAAGGCGGTAAAAGTGGCAGTGATCCAAGTGTGACGATGCATGTTCATGGTTTGTCTCCATTCTTTAGTTAGTGATGCGCCAATACCCGTCATCGAAAAACGATGACGACAATTCCTATCAAGCTCAAGCCGCTGCCCAGCAGCGTGCTGAGCGTGATGTCATCTTTGCCTTTGAACAATAGATGACTGAGAGGAAATACCAATATCGGGGTGCACAGCGTCATCAGTGCCGCGACCGACAGCGGAATGTAGCGCATGGCGGCGATCATCCCCATTTGGCCCAAGATGTTGCACACACCGATCAATGCAAACAGCCAAATCCCCGTTCTGTCTGCAGAACGCCAGCTTGAAAAAAGGCCCTTTTTTTTCACGCTGAACAACAGGTGCAGGGTCAGCCCAAACACAGCGCCGCTCAAGGCGCCAACCACAGGTTCGTTCCAGATCCGGATCGCAGAGCCGCGCAAAACATTGCTGATGGCATAGGCCATAGAGCAGCTCAGACCAAGCAAAAAGACCGACCGCAGCAAGCGCTCGCGATAGGTCACCAGCGTCGCGGGCAAAGCAACAGCAGCCCCGACAACAGGCGCCACGCCGGGTTTATAACTGACCAGCACCAACCCGCAGAGTGTCATCAGCATGCCGCTGGCAATCGCCCAACTCAGGCGTTCATCCAGAAACAACCAAGCCATGATGGCTGTGAACAAGGGGCTGCTGGCTTGAAAAATACTGGCCCGTGAAGGTCCAAAACGCACCACCGATTCATAAAAAAACCAGCGACCCAGATACGTTGCAAATCCGCCTGCAGCAGCGAACAACAAAAAGGCCGGCGTGTTCCATTGAAAGTCATCCGACCGGAGCGCAAACTCCACAGCCAGCGTCAACGCGGCAAACCCGACGTTGACCAGCGTTGCCACCAAAAAACCCAGTCCCAGATTGATGCGACTGACGGCCACGTTGGTGAGCAAGATACTGGCGGAAAAAAGCAACAACGCGCCCACCGACAGGCCATACCCTAAAAACGTTTCAGACATACGGACGCAAGTCCAAGCTCAAATTTTGAAGGCTTCTAGCGACTCAGGGGCAAACAGGTCACGCGGCTCGAGCAAGCGTTTTGAAAGGCCTTGCTCGTAGGAGTAGCGCAAAAAGGTCCGCAAGGTTTCTTCGTTCTTTTCGAAGCCATACGGCCAGAAGTCTTCGCCCATCTCACGCTTGACCTGCTCGACGTGCGACGTGAGCCATGGCAACATGACCTTGAGCGCCGCTGTTTCGTAGAGGTCTTCGTAGGTACGGCGTTGCGATTCTTCGAGCGCCTTCATCATGGAGCGAGCCACCCAGGGATTCGCCTCGTACACATCGCGGCGAATCGCCACCGTGTGCATGATCGGAAACATCTTGGTTTCTTTGAAGTAATTACGCTCGACTTGTTCGTAGTCTTCAAACAAGCGCACAACCTTGCCGCCGCCTTTCAAAAAGCTCGACGGCATGCGGGCGGTGTAGAGCGCATCAATCTCACCATCGAGCAGCATTTGCGCCAATGTTTGGTCAGGGCCAATGCGCTCAACTTTGATGTTGGGCGGCAGGTCGAGCTGGATTTTTTCAGAGCGACCGGGCTCTTCTTCACCACCGGTGAAGTAACTCACACTGTCGACCGGCACGCCGTAGTGGTCGGACAAAATACCGCGAATCCAGACCGGGGCGGTCATCTGGTATTCCGGGTTTCCAACGCGTTTTCCGATCAGGTCTTTGGCTTCACGAATACCAGATTTGGCGTTGACGTAAATGCAGGAATGCCTGAAAAACCGCGAAGGAAAAACAGGGATGGCCACGAATGGCCGCGCCGGATTGAACATCGACACGGTGTAAGACGAGAGCGACATCTCGGCCACATCAAATTCCTTATGCCGCAGCATGCGAAAGAAAGTTTCCTCAACAGGCATGTTGAGGTAGTTCAGGTCAATGCCGTCTGGTTGCACGCTGCCGTCCATGAGGGCACGGGTGCGGTCGTAGTTCCAGCAGCCGAAAGTCAGTTTGAGCTTGGACATGTAGGTGTTTGGTTAATCAGATTTCATGCCGGCGGCAATGATGGCCTTGGACAGTCGTTCGTTTTCGCCCAAGATGGCTTTGTTGTAGTCTGCGGGGCTGCTGCCAATGGGGTCTATGCCCGCATTGTTCAAGGTCAGGATGACCTCGGGCATTTTGGCGATCTGGGCCATCTCAAGACTGATGCGTTCGATCACACTGGCAGGTGTGCCGGTCGCGGCCAGCACACCGACAATCGGCGCGAAGTCAAAACCAGGGATGATTTCTGCAATAGCAGGCACGTTGGGCTCTTGCGCAGAGCGCTGGGCCGAATTGGTCGCAATCAACTTGACCTGTCCGGATTTAACAAAGCCTGACAACGAAGGGAGTGCAGAAAACAGCACGTCCACCTGCCCTCCGATCAAGGCCGGCACCGACTGGCCAGAACCTTTGAACGGCACATGGGTCAGTTGCAGGCCCAACGTGGCCTTCAGGGCTTCCATCGTTAAATGGTGCGTGCTGCCGATACCGGAAGAACCGTAATTGAGGGTGCCGGGTTTGGCTTTGGCCAATGCGATGAACTCTTGCAAACTATTGGCCGGCACCTTCGGGTGGACAGCCAGGTACAAGGGCGCACGCGCGGCCAGAGAGACGGGCACGAAGTCGCGCTTGTAGTCATAGCTCAAGCTCTTGTAAATGGCCGGGTTGATGGAGAACATCGAACCATCGGTCACGAGGAAGGTGTAGCCATCTTTAGGGGCGCTGGCGAGTGCGTTCGCCGCCACCACGCCGTTAGCACCTGGCCGGTTGTCGACGACAACAGACTGCCCCAGCTTGTCACCGAGACGCTGCGCGAAAATGCGAGCGACCGTATCAGGCAGACCACCCGCCGCATAGGGCACCACAAACTTCATGGGTTTGTTCGGGTAGCCACTCTGCGCACTGGACAGCATAGGCAGAGCCACTGCACCGGCGGCCAGCAGAGCAGTTGCGAACAAATAATGACGACGTTGTTTCATGAAAATGTCTCCTGTAGATTTTGTTTAAATTCAATGGTCGAAAAATTTACACATGAGCTGCGGCAAAAGCGCGCCAGTCCGTTGTCTTGGGAACAATCGCTTGGAAGGCGCAGACAGTGGCGGGGATACGCTCGTCACCGGTGCCAATGGCCGGCCCGCCAGCCTGAAAGGACTTCACCGCTTGCAGCATTTGCCGCCGAAACTCAACGATTGCCTGGTCACTGGCACCCAAGCGGTCGTGGGTGCGGTCAGCGATCGGCCCCATGGTGACCCACATCGCAATGTCTTGATTCGGAAAGCCGGTGATGCCGGTGAAGTTACCGGCTTTCATGGCTGCGCGATCTTGCCAGAAGTGGTTATCGCGATTGCGCAGCGGCCTGTAGGTGTCATCCAGGTCGACCCCTATTTGCTGACCCAAAAATTGGCGCCAAGCAGCGGTATCTGGCGTTGTCGTTGCCGGCCCCCAAGCGATGAAATAAAACGCCGTGTGGGTGTCGTCCATGGGCACGTTGATGTTGGCTACGTTGTACAAGTTGTTCGGTGGGATCAAGGCCGTGGCAGGGGCCACAAACACTGTCGCACGGACGTAGTCGTTGACCGCGGCTTGGGTGATCGGACGGCGAATGGCCGCGTAGCGAAAACCGTATGCAGTGCGCTCAATCTGCAACCGCGGCGCCTTGTCAGTCGAGGGTCGCAACCACGTGGTGTCGGTGGCTTGGGCGGAGTCGACGCGGGCGGGCACCATGTCGGAGGAATGCAGGCTGGAGCTGTGGGCCGAGTCGATGGCCCCTTCTAGAATCTGCGCCCAATTGCACGGGATGATCGCCTTGGCCACCGTGACTTGCGTGTCGGCCGTCGGCGCCCAGGCGGGTGGAACAAATTCTGGCTGCGTTTCTGGCGGACCCATGTAGGCCCAAACAAAACTGCCCCACTCTTTTGTTGGATAGGCCAAGTGCTTGACTTTTTGCGCCATGCCGCTGGCGGCGGGTTCAGAGACCATTTCAAGCACGTTACCCTCAACGTCCATCTTCCAGCCGTGGTAGAGACAGCGCAGACCACAGTCTTCGTTGCGACCGAACACCAGCGAGGCTCGGCGGTGCGGACAGTATTCGTCCATCACGCCGACGCGGCCGTTGGTGTCGCGAAACACCACCAAGTCTTCTCCAAACAGCTGCGCCTTGATGGGCGTGCCATCGGGTTCGCTGACTTCTTCAATCAGGCACACAGGGGTCCAGTGGCGGCGCATCAACTGTCCCATGGGAGCCTGGCCTTCAACCCGGCACAACAAGTCATTTTCTTCGTGGGTCAACATGTGAAATATCTTTCGAGCGCAGTGAGATGAAGCCTTTGGCGGCGTCATCAAAACTGCTTGCAGATTTGAAACAAGAAGATTATTCTTAGGTGGCTAAGATTATTCGTAGGCGGCAAAATTGTCAAGAAAATTCAAGGGAAATCATGATGCTCGTTAACCCTGTGGCGGATGTGACGTTTGTCAATCTGCAGGTTGTCCGAAAAGAAGCGCTGACCAGCGACATTGACCTGTTCGAGTTGCGCAGCCCTGACGGCCAAGACTTACCCGCCTTCACAGCCGGCGCTCACTTGACCGTGCAAGTGCCGAATGGTGCACGGCGCAACTACTCCCTGTGCAGCCATCCGGCAGACACCAGTCTTTATCAGATCGCTGTGAAACGCGACCGCGGCGGTCGAGGCGGCTCGATCAGCATGGCCGACGATGTGCACCTTGGCGACCTGTTGCCCGTGAGCGCACCCCGCAACAATTTCGAACTGCATCCACGTGCCACCCGTTTTTTGTTTGTGGCGGGCGGCATTGGCATCACGCCCATTTTGGCAATGATGCGGCACCTGAAAAGCCAAGGCAACACAGCGTTTAAGTTGATCTACTGCACACGTGACGCGGACAGTACAGCGTTTTTATCAGAGCTCAACAGCGATGATTTCGCCGCCCATGTCCAAATCCATCATGACCACGGCGACATCCACCAAGCCCTTGATTTTTGGCCAGTGTTCGAAACGCCGACCCAGGCGCACGTTTACTGCTGCGGCCCGCGCGGTTTGATGGACACCGTCGCCGACATGTCGGGACACTGGCCATCTGGGGCCGTCCACTTTGAAAGCTTTGGTGTCGATGCCAGCACCCATGCGACCAATACCGCCTTCAACGTGCGCTTGCAAAAAAGCGGTGCCACTGTGGCTGTGAGCGCAGAGCAATCTATCTTGCAGGCCTTGCGGGCAGCAGGCCACGCGGTGCCAAGTTCATGCGAAAGCGGCACCTGCGGATCTTGCCGAACAGGCTTGCTCGCAGGGGATGCCGAGCACCGCGACATGGTGCTGAGCGAGAACGAAAAATCCAGCCACATCATGGTCTGCGTGTCGCGCGCCACCAGCGCGGAACTGGTCCTGGATTTATGAACACAGAACACCCCAGAAGACTCCGACTCGGCGTGGTCGGACTGGGTCGAGCTTTCACGCTGATGTTGCCCACGCTGGTGCACGACCAGCGCATCCAACTGGTCGGTGCGGCTGACCCGATCGCAGCCGCTCGAGCGCAGTTTGCGTCAGATTTTGGTGCACCGGTTTACGAGAGCATCGACGCTTTGTGCGCCAACCCCAATATCGAAGCGGTCTACATCGCCTCGCCCCACCAGTTTCACGCAGAACATGTGTGCCTGGCAGCCGCCCATGGGAAACACGTGCTGGTTGAAAAACCCATGGCGCTGTCGATCGAAGAATGCACACGCATGGTGGACGCAGCACAGCGTGCCGGCGTTCAGCTGATCGTTGGCCACAGCCACAGCTTCAACGCCCCGATTCAGCGGTGCCGGGAAATCATCGACAGTGGTCTCTATGGCGCGGTAAAAATGATCACGGCCCTGAATTACACCGATTTTTTGTACCGCCCACGGCGCCCGGAAGAGCTCGACACGCTGGCGGGAGGAGGCGTCATACACAGCCAGGCCACGCATCAAATCGACATCGTCCGGTTGCTGGGCGGCGGCTTGGTGCGTAGCGTGCGGGCCCACACCGGCGCATGGGACGCATCGCGCCCCACTGAAGGCGCCTACAGCGCGCTGCTGGGTTTTGAAGGCGGCGCTTTTGCGTCCAGCACGTACAGCGGCTACGGACATTACGACTCGGATGAGTTGATGGACAACCTCTCCGAATTGGGCCAAGCCAAACATGCCCAAGACTACGGCGCAGCGAGAAAACGACTAGAAGCGACAACCAACGCGGCCGATGAAACCGCCTTGAAGGCTGCCCGCAATTATGGCGGCAGCTTGTATACCCCTAACACCACCCTGCCCGCCAATCTGGCGCACCAGCATTTTGGTCAACTCATCATCAGTTGTGAAAAAGCCGACCTGCGCCCAAGTCCGACAGGTATCAACATTTACGCCGACAAACACAAAATAACCGAGACCTTACCGGCACCCCGCATTCCTCGGGTGGAAGTGATCGATGAACTGTTCGACGCGGTGGCCCGAGACCGGCCTGTCAGACACAATGGTGAATGGGCCCGCGCCACCACGGCGGTCTGTTTGGCCATTCTTGAGTCGGCACGCACAGGCCAAGATTGCCAGCCGGGCCTGCAAGTTGCATACGACTCAATGCCATGAATAACGCAACCCACAACATCCTTCACCACTGGCGTGAGGCGGTTCCCAACGACCGGCTGGCGCACTTGATACGGGATACTGAGCGGGCCTTTCGCAGGGCCTTGCAAATGCGGCTTGCGGCCCATGGCGTGCCCTTTGGCCACTGGAGCTTTTTGCGCATTTTGTGGGAGGCTGACGGACTGACACAAAAGGAACTCAGCGAACGCGCCGGCGTGATGGAACCGACCACCTTCAGCGCCATGAAGGCGATGGAAATTCAAGGCTATATCGAGCGCAAGCACCTACCGACCAACAAAAAAAATGTTTACGTCTACCTCAGCGCCAAAGGCCGCGCACTGAAAGCAAAACTGGTGCCCATGGCGGAAGAAACCAACCGCGTGAGCTCCGAGGGCCTGTCGCTCCAAGACCTACAGACCACACGAAAAGTGTTGTTTGCGATGATTGAAAATTTGGCGCATGACGAGCTCCTTGACCCACTGCCGAAAGCCGCCAAGACAGCAACAACAACCACGACGGCCAAGCAGATCAGCGCCATCAAACGCAAAAAAGCCGCAGCCTAAGACGTCTGCGGCTTTTAGAAAAACGCTTCAGCGTTTTGACAGCATCAGATCAGCGTCACACCGGTCTTAGACTGCAACAGCTCCAGCGTCACGCCAGGGGCCATCTCGATGACTTTCAAGCCTTGCGGCGTGACGTCCATAACGGCCAGATCGGTGATGATGCGGTCAACCACGCCAAGCCCGGTCAGTGGCAAGGTGCACTGGGTCAAGATCTTCAGGTCTTCGGTGCCGTCTTTCTTTTTGGCAACGTGTTCCATCAGCACGATCACGCGCTTGACGCCGGCCACCAAGTCCATGGCGCCGCCCATGCCTTTGACCATCTTGCCGGGGATCATCCAGTTCGCCAAGTCGCCCTGCTCGCTGACCTGCATGGCGCCGAGGATGGACAGGTTGATCTTGCCGCCGCGGATCATGGCGAAGCTGTCGTGGCTGCCGAAGATCGACGAACCCGGGATGGTGGTGACGGTTTGCTTGCCTGCGTTGATCAGGTCAGCATCCACCTTGTCGTCGGTCGGAAAAGCGCCAATGCCGAGCATGCCGTTTTCAGACTGCAGCCAAACCTCTATATTGGATGGCACAAAGTTGGCCACCAGCGTCGGGATGCCGATGCCGAGGTTGACGTAAAAACCGTCTTCGAGTTCTTGGGCAGCACGGGCTGCCATTTGGTCTTGGTTCCACGCCATGTCAGGCTCCTGTTGGGTTGCTGGTCGGCACGGTCACCGTGCGTTTTTCGATGCGCTTCTCCGGATTGGCATTCAGCACGATGCGGTGCACGTAAATGCCTGCCAGATGAATGTCGTCGGGGGCCAGTTCGCCGACTTCCACAATCTCTTCGACCTCCACAATGCACAGCTTGCCAGCCATGGCCACGGCTGGGTTGAAGTTGCGAGCCGTCAGGCGAAAACGCAGGTTGCCGGACTTGTCTGCGGTGTGCGCCTTGACGAACGAGACGTCCGGCACCAAGGCGCGTTCCAAGACGTAATTTTCGCCATCGAATTCACGCAGTTCTTTGCCTTCAGCGACCAAGGTACCGACACCGGTTTTGGTGAAAAAGGCCGGAATGCCGGCACCGCCAGCGCGCAGCTTTTCAGCCAGTGTGCCCTGCGGTGTGAACTCCAGTTCCAGCTCGCCTGCGAGGTACTGGCGTTCAAACTCTTTGTTCTCGCCGACGTAGCTCGAAATCATTTTTTTGATCTGCCGTGTCTCTAACAATTTGCCGAGGCCAAAGCCGTCAACGCCGGCATTGTTTGAAATGACGGTGAGGTTTTTAACTTGGCTTTGTTTGAGCGCTTCAATCAGTGCTTCCGGGATGCCGCACAGGCCAAAACCACCAACCGCCAAGAGTTGACCATCTTTGACGACGCCCTTCAGGGCGGCTTCGGCAGAGGGGAATATTTTGTTCACAAAAGTCTCCAGTTAAATCCGCAAGGCCGTGAAACAGCCCAGCAGCAGAGTCACTACGATACTACGTAACGCATTACGTAGTTTTCCCTAAAGGTTTGTCCCATGGAAGTGAGTTACCAATTGGCTTTTGACTTGGCGCCGATCGGCTTGGTGCTGTCGCGCAACCGCGCCATCGTCGACTGCAATCAGCACGTGTGCGAGATGTTTGGTGCGGCGAGAGAGCAGTTGGTCGGCCAGTCGTTCAAGGTGCTTTACCCCAGCGATGCCGAGTACGAGCGCATCGGCGCCCGCCTGACGCCGATCCTCAATGCCAGCGGCGTGTATTCTGATGACCGCATCATGAGGCGCGTGGGAGGCCGCTTTCAGGGCGAAACTTTTTGGTGTCACGTGACCGGCAGAACCCTCAACCGTGACGCCCCGCACGAGGCTGGTATTTGGAGCTTTGAAGACCTCAGCTCTCGTCGGCCGGTCACCGCTGAACTCACCGCCCGCGAACGTGAAGTGGCCGCACATTTGATGGGCGGTTTGACGTCGAAAGAAATTGGCCGAGCCTTGAGCATCAGCCACCGCACGGTAGAAGTTTATCGGGCGCGCCTGATGCGCAAATACAAGGCCTCAACCACAGCAGATTTGGTGCATAAATTGTTGGCCGGCTGAGTCAAAATCACCATTTTTGCCGGTTTATAGTTAATCATGCGAAACACAAAATTGAATTATCGGTTTTTGCCGCGCCGCGGCTTGGTCTATTCGCTCGGCCTTTCGATGGCCATCTTGCTGCTAGGTGGCATCGGCTTTTGGTTGCTTGAGCCCAAAGTCGAAACACTCAGTGACGGCCTTTGGCTGGCCTTCACAACAGCAGCGACCGTGGGCTACGGTGACATCGTGCCAAGCACCCACAGTTCCAGAGCTTTTGCGGTGCTGGTGGTGCTACTCGGTCTGGCGGTGTTGTCACTGGTCACCGCGTCGGTAGCGGCTGTCTTTGTGGGCAACGAAGAGCGCGACATCGAGCGGGAACTGATGACAGAGATTCGAGCCTTGCGCGCTGAAGTGGCAGCCCTGCACCACCACCAAAAAATCATTTGGGCAAGCCGCCACCGCGACAAAGACTAAAGTCGTACGACCGCAATGTTTCCACAACACCGGAGATTTTCATGATTCGTTTTCCAACACCTGAACTGAACGATTTACCCGAAGACATCCGGCTCAAAATTCTGGAAGTACAGGAAAAAGCCGGCTTTGTGCCCAACGTCTTTTTGGCCTTGGCGAGGCGCCCCGCCGAGTGGCGCGCCTTTTTTGCCTACCACGATGCCCTGATGGTCAAGGAAGAAAGCGGTAACCCAACCGGCTCACTCACCAAGGGCGACCGCGAGATGATCGTGACGACCACCAGTGCGGCCAACCATTGCCTGTATTGCGTGGTGGCCCATGGTGCCATCTTGCGAATTTATGAAAAGAAACCACTGGTGGCTGATCAGGTCTCAGTGAACTACCGCAAGGCCGACATCAGCCCGCGTCAAAAAGCCATGCTCGACTTTGCGATGACAGTCTGTGAGCGGTCACACGAAATAACGGATGCCGATTTCGAGGCGCTGCAAGCGCACGGGTTCACTGACGAAGATGCCTGGGACATTGCCGCCATCACCGCCTTTTTTGGGCTCTCAAACCGCATGGCGAGCTTCAGCAGCATGCAGCCAAATCCGGAGTTTTATTTGATGGGTCGGGTACCGAAGCAAAAATGAGGCAAACGCCAAGCCAGCGAACTTGCGCTTAACATCGCGCATGAAATTTTTAATCCGCTCCTTTTTTAAAACCCTGCGCATCGTCCTTGGCCCGGTCATGTTGCTCAAAGAACGCCTGACCCAGCCGGCTGGGTTGATCCGCATTCAGGCCGCGCAAGAGGTCGTCGACAAGCAATGTGAAAACTTGGTTCTTTACCACTACAAGACCTGCCCTTTTTGCATGAAAGTACGGCAAGAAATGAGGCGCTTGTCACTGCCGATTCAGCGCCTTGACGCGCAAGCCGAAGGTCCCAACCGGGAGGCGCTACGCCAAGGCGGCGGACTCACCAAGGTGCCCTGCTTGCAGATCACGGACGCGGCTGGCAGCAGCCAGTGGCTTTACGACTCCGACAAAATAGTGGCCTATTTGCGTGGCCGTTTTACAGACAAAGCAGACGGTTCAGTCGTCGCCTGAGACTATTTTCCGAATGTGTTCGGGCAGGCTCTTGGCTTTTTGCGCCAGGGAGTCAACCCAAATGACGGTGGCACCACCGGCCGCGTAAATCACGCCGGGTTGGTCTACCCGCTCCATCGTCGCCCAAGTTTCAAAGGTCGTGCGCGCTGCATCGCTCACGTACATTTTGACCAGCAAGTCACCCGGGTATTCCAGCTGCTTGTAGAAGTTGCAGAAGGCGTTGACGATGACCGAGCCGTCTCCGCTGGGGTTGGGCATGGCGCCGATGCTGCGCGTCCAGTCCACGCGGATCACCTCCAAATAACGAAAGTACGAGCAGTTGTTGACATGGCCCATCACGTCCATGTCGCCCCAGCGGATCGGGATGAGCATGTCATAGACGAATTTCTTCTTCTCGGGAATCTCGATCTTCATGCGTGTGCCTTGATTGAAACCAGAATGCCGAGGGCGAATAAAACACACGCGGCGGATTGTGCGAGCGACGGCCATTGACCGTCCCAAGCGAAAGAATACAGCAGCGCGAAGATGGTTTCGCTGACAATGAGTTGCCCGCACAAGCTGGCGCTCAGGCGCTGACTGGCAACGTTCCACCAAATAGTCGCGAGCCAAGCAGCACCGAAGCCAGTGCCGACGCAAAGCCACAGAAACAAGTTGTAGTCCTCTTCGGCAGCCAAGGTTTGCACGTCAGAACCAACGCTCAACCACATCACCAAAGCACCGAGTCCGGTGGCAACGCCCAGCCAGTTGGCCCAGTCGGTGGCGTTGACTTTCGGATGGCGTTTCAGCCAAGCAGAATTAAGCAACGTGAAGGCTGTCCAACTGCACATGGCCAGAGTCGCCAGCGCCACACCACGCAAAAAATCCCCGCCCTGCGCACTGATGTCAGCTTGCACGGCTCCCATCATCAGCGCCAGTCCAGCCGCCGTCAGAAGCAAACCTGGCAACAAACCACGCCATCGCAAGGCGGCGGGTTTGCCCAACAACATGACCCACAGCGGGATGGTGCCGATGATCAGCGTGGGCACTGGCGTGCCCGCATCCTGGATGGCCATGACCAGCAGCAGGTAGTAGCCAGAAAAGCCCAGCACGCTCAGACCCAGCACCGCACCGGCTTGGCGCCAAGTCGGCCAGCGCCGACTGCGCCAACCCAGCAACATGATCACAGCGGCCAGAGCGCCGTAGGCGGCGAAGCGCCCCGCAGCGAGGTCGACCGCCGAAAAGCCCGTGACCATGCGCGGCATCACGAAGACCAGCCCCCACAGTGCGCCCGCACCCAAGCCAGCGAGAACGCCGGTCAGCATGGACGGCGAAGCATCAAACCAAACAACATCTCAAACCCACAGGCCATGTCCACTCCAAGCAGAATAAAATCAGGCTCTGCAATTATTCAATTATCACGGAGCCCCCACCGCATGAACAACGAAGACATCCTGGCCCAATTCGGCCCCCGCGAAACCATGGACTATGACGTGGTGGTGGTTGGCGGTGGTCCCGGCGGCTTGGCCACGGCGATTCGCCTGAAGCAACTGGCGACTGAAAAAGGCACGGAGATTTCTGTTGTGGTGCTGGAAAAAGGCTCTGAGCCCGGCGCGCATATTCTTTCGGGTGCGGTGATGGACCCGATCGCCTTGAACGAATTGATCCCCGACTGGAAGGCACTGGGTGCGCCACTGAACCAGCCCGTCACGTCAGATGAAGTGCTGTTTTTAAGCGAACACGGTTCGACCAAAACGCCAGGCTTTTTAGTCCCCGACTGCATGCACAACGAAGGCAATTACATCGTCAGCTTGGGCAATGTGGTGCGCTGGTTGGCGCAGCAAGCTGAAAACCTAGGCGTTGAAATTTTCCCTGGCTTTGCAGCCGCAGAAGTCCTTTACAACGAAGACGGCTCGGTCAAAGGTGTGGCCACCGGCAATCTGGGCGTCAGCAAAACCGGCGAGCCCGGCGAGAACTTCCAGCTCGGCATGGAGCTGCTCGGCAAGTACACGGTGTTTGCCGAAGGCGCACGCGGCCACTTGGGTCGCCAGTTGATCAGCCGCTTCAAGCTGGACGCCGGCAAAGACCCGCAAGCCTACGCGCTCGGCATCAAAGAATTGTGGGAGATTGACCCGGCCAAACACAAGCCCGGTCTGGTCGTGCACACCGCCGGTTGGCCGATGCAATCCGACACCTACGGCGGCGGCTTCCTCTATCACTTGGAAGACAACAAGGTCACGCTCGGGCTGGTCACCGGGCTGGACTACAGCAACCCCTACCTCAGCCCGTTTGAAGAAATGCAGCGCTGGAAAACACATCCTGCGATTCGCCAGTACCTTGAGGGCGGCAAGCGCATCAGCTACGGTGCGCGCGCCATCACGGCCGGCGGCGCCTTGAGTTTGCCGAAGACCGTGTTCCCGGGCGGTGCCTTGATTGGCTGCGAAGCCGGTTACCTCAACGCAGCGCGCATCAAGGGCAGCCACGCCGCCATCAAGACCGGCAAGCTGGCGGCTGAAGCTGCTTACGCCGCGGTGACCAACGGTCGCCAACACGACGAGCTCAGCGCCTACCCGGCAGCCTACGCCAAAAGCTGGCTGGCCAAAGAACTGAACCAGTCACGCAACTTCAAAGCGTGGTTCAAAAAAGGCTTGTACATGGGCTCGTTCATGACCGGCATCGAGCAGTGGTTGCTGCCGCGTCTGGGCATCCAGAGCCCGCCGTGGACGATTCACCGCACCCTGCCCGACCACCTCATGCTGAAGCCCGCGGCTGAGTGCCAACCGATCGTCTACCCGAAGCCAGACAACAAGATCACCTTCGACCGCCTGAGTTCGGTGTTTGTCTCGAACACCAACCACGAAGAGCATCAACCCGCGCACCTGACACTGAAAGATGCCAGCGTGCCGGTCAGCGTTAACTTGGCCACCTACGCCGGGCCTGAAAGCCGTTACTGCCCCGCCGGTGTCTACGAGTACGTGAAGAACCCAGACGACTCCGACCGGCTGCAGATCAACGCGCAGAACTGCGTGCATTGCAAAACCTGCGACATCAAAGACCCGACGCAAAACATCGTCTGGGTCACGCCTGAAGGTGGCGGCGGACCGAACTACAGCGGCATGTAAAAAAACACCGGCTGCGTCGCCGCTCAGCCGACTCAGCCCTCAGCGACCTGATGGTTTGCCATCAACTCAAGGGAACGCACCAAGGCGGAATGATCCAAGTCCTGCATGCCGTTGGCGCTGCAGACTTGCATCAGTTGCGCCGCACCGGCGGTTTGCGGCAGCGCCACACCCAAAGCCCGCGCACCGTTCAGCGCCAAGCTCAAGTCTTTTTGATGCAAACCAATGCGAAAGCCCGGTACAAAAGTACGTTTGATCATGCGTTCGCCATGCACTTCCAAAATGCGTGAGGCTGCAAATCCGCCCATCAAGGCCTGACGCACTTTGGCTGGGTCTGCACCCGCTTTGCTGGCAAACAGCAGCGCCTCACCAACGGCAGCGATGTTCAACGCCACGATGATCTGGTTCGCGACCTTGCAGGTTTGACCATCCCCATTGGCGCCGACCAGCGTGATGTTTTTACCCATCAACTCAAACAGCGGTTTGACGCGCTCAAACACGGCATCGGGCCCGCCGACCATGATGGTCAGGCTGGCGGCCTTGGCACCGACTTCACCGCCAGAGACCGGCGCGTCCAGATAGTCAGCACCCAGCGCATTGATTTTTTGGGCGAAGATTTTGGTGTCCATCGGCGAGATCGAACTCATGTCGACCACTGTCTTGCCTTTGGACAATCCGGCCGCCACCCCGTTGCCCTCAAACAGCACTTTGTCGACATCCGGTGTGTCAGGCAACATCATGAAAATAATATCCGCGCGCTCAGCCACTTCACGCGGCGAGCTGCAGGCGATAGCGCTGCCTGTCAACAAATCGGTCGGTATCTTGCTACGGGTGTTCAGGAAAACCTCATGTCCGGCGCTGATCAAATGTGCGGCCATGGGTGCACCCATGATGCCCAGGCCGATAAATCCAAGTTTGCTCATTCAAATACTCCTGTGTCAATTTAAAAAATACGTGGTCGCTCAGTCGCGATAACGATCGCACAAGGCTTGCGTGGCAGCGCGAAAAGTACCCAGGTCGCTGCCCACACCGACAAAGGTGGCGCCCATTGCCATGTAGTTGCGGGCTTGTGCTTCCACGGGCGCCAAAATGCCGACGGGCTTTCCAGCAGCCTTGGCATCGGCAAACACCCGCGCGATGACAGTTTGCACTTCAGGGTGCGCCGAATTGCCCAGATGGCCCAGAGCAGCGGCCAAGTCGGACGGGCCGACGAAGATGCTGTCCACCCCCTCGACCGCTGCAATGTCTTTGACGGCAGCGACGCCCGCCAAACTTTCGATTTGCACCATCACGCAGATGTGGTCATTGATGGATGTGAAGTAATCCGGAATCGAGCCGTAACGATTACTGCGCTGTGACACCGACACGCCGCGAATGCCTTGTGGCGGATAGCGCGTGGCAACAACGGCGCTGCGCGCCTCTTCGGCACTTTCAACGAAAGGCACCAGGAAGTTATAGAAACCCGAGTCCAGCAATCTTTTGAGCTCAACGGCGCTGTTGCATGACGGCCGCACGATCGGTGCTGTTGGGCTGTCTTTCAGCGCCATGAGCTGGGGAATGAAGGTGCTGACATCGTTCGGCGAATGCTCACCGTCCAACAAGACCCAGTCAAAACCCGCCAGACCCAGCACCTCAGCGGTGATGGGATTGGCCAGCGACGACCAACAGCCGATGAGTTTTTTACCCGCCAGCAAATCGCGTTTGAAGCTGTTTGGGAACGATTGATAAGGAACGACTTGTGTCATGGCAAGTTTCTGACTTTGAAAAATTAAATATTCTGTGAGCGTCAAACACCTATATTACGCGGCAGCCGCTTTGAACGAACAGTCTTAAACACAGGCCTACGCCGATGAATTGCTCCTTGTCAATCAGGAAATTCACCGGAAGGGCCCAGACCCATTCGCCCTTAAGCTACAAAACAAGTAGCAACTCAACCTTAGCCCCAGCTAACTGCGTTATATTAATGATGCAGACGTGAGCTCACAAAAGCTTTGGCAAAAATTTAAAAAGAAGACTTTAGAGGATGAGCTCAATGGGTGCCAAGGAAAACGCGGCGATGGGTCAGCTGCTGGACTTGTTAGAAGCACGCTTCGCGATACGCGTGTTGTGGGCCCTCAAAAACGGCCACCCACAGACTTTTCGCCTTCTACAAGACAGCATCGGCCACATCACACCGAACACCCTGAACACCCGCATCAAAGAGCTCCGTGCCGCAGGCCTGCTGAACCACGACGGCAATGGCTATGTGGTCACGGCTATGGGCAATGAGCTCCTGAAACGCCTTTCAGAGCTGCCCGCTTTTGCGAGCAAGTGGTCTGCCAGCCAGGCCAAAATATCCCCTACTCAAAAACCCGTCAAGTAAACCGGCGCCAAGCCAACCCCCCGGCGGGGACTTTTTGCAAGCCAATCAATCCCTTGTCTTGAAAAAGGCCTTGGCACCCCCAATTGCCTTTCTAATCGCATTTTTATCAAGTTCCAATGCAACAAAAAAACTCACCTGAACAAAACCAAAACCTGACGGGCGCCCCCAGCCCGGAAGAACTCGAAGCAGCGCAAGCGGCCAATGAAGTCGATGCCATTGAGGCACTGCCTATTCTGCAGGCTGAGATGTTGGCCTTGCAAGCCAAAAACTCCGAACTGTCTGACAACTACCTGCGAGCCAAAGCTGAAGCAGAAAATGCTCGACGTCGGGCTGATGAAGAAATCTCGAAAGCCCGTAAATTTGCGCTTGAGAGTTTTGCAGAAAGCCTGCTGCCGGTCGCCGACAGCCTCGAAGCCGGTCTGCAGCTCAAAGAAGCCAATGCCGAGCAAATCCGCGAAGGCACTGAAGCCACGCTGAAGCAGCTCAAGAGCGCGCTGGAACGCAACCGCGTGATGGCCATTGACCCGGCTGCCGGCACCAAGTTCGATCCGCACCAGCACCAAGCCATCAGCATGGTGCCGCTGCCAGCTGAGTCCACGCAAGAGGCCAACACCGTGGTCATGGTTCTGCAAAAGGGCTATCTCATCGCTGACCGTGTGCTGCGCCCAGCCTTGGTCACGGTGGCCGCACCTCAATAAACAGCCACTGAAAATAAGCCCCCCTACAAGGTCTTGAAGTTTCAGCACTTAACCTTAAGTCAGTTTCACACCAGCAGTTACATCGCCAGATGAGCAGACCGCGACACCAAGGTCCTCTGACGGCAGCATTCATTAAAAATAACAGGAGTTGAGCATCATGGGAAGAATCATCGGCATTGACCTCGGAACCACCAACAGCTGCGTTTCCGTCATGGAGGGCAACACGCCCCGCGTCATTGAAAACTCTGAAGGCGCACGCACAACGCCGTCCATCGTGGCTTACCAAGACGGTGGCGACGTGCTGGTGGGTGCTTCGGCCAAACGCCAAGCCGTCACCAACCCGCGCAACACGCTGTACGCGGTCAAGCGTCTGATCGGCCGTAAGTTCGCCGAAAAAGAAGTGCAAAAAGACATCGACTTGATGCCTTACAAAATTGTGGCTGCCGACAACGGTGACGCTTGGGTGCAAGTGCATGACAAGCAACTCTCGGCTCAACAGGTCAGCGCCGACATCTTGCGCAAGATGAAGAAAACCGCTGAAGACTATCTGGGCGAAGCGGTCACAGAAGCCGTCATCACCGTGCCGGCCTACTTCAACGACGCGCAGCGTCAAGCCACCAAAGACGCTGGCCGGATCGCCGGTCTGGACGTCAAACGCATCATCAATGAGCCGACGGCAGCAGCATTGGCCTTTGGTCTGGACAAGCAAGAAAAAGGCGATCGCAAGATTGCTGTCTATGACTTGGGCGGCGGTACCTTCGACATTTCCATCATCGAAATTGCTGATGTCGACGGTGAAAAACAATTTGAAGTGCTGTCGACCAATGGGGACACCTTCTTGGGCGGCGAAGACTTCGACCAGCGCATCATCGACTACATCATCGACGAGTTCAAGAAAGAATCCGGCGTCAATTTGAAGAGCGACGTTTTGGCTCTGCAGCGCCTGAAAGAAGCCGCAGAAAAAGCCAAGATCGAACTGTCGAGCAGCGCCCAGACCGACATCAACCTGCCCTACATCACCGCTGACGCATCGGGCCCCAAACACCTGAACATCAAGATGACACGTGCCAAGCTGGAAAGCTTGGTGGACGAGTTGATCGAACGCACGATTGCGCCTTGCCGCATGGCCGTCAAAGACGCCGGCATTGACGTCAGCGCTATTCAGGACGTGATCTTGGTCGGCGGCATGACGCGCATGCCGAAGGTCCAAGAGAAGGTCAAAGAATTCTTCGGCCGTGAGCCACGCAAAGACGTCAACCCCGACGAAGCCGTTGCCGTTGGCGCTGCTATTCAGGGTCAAGTGTTGTCGGGTGACCGCACCGATGTCTTGCTGCTGGACGTGACACCGTTGTCCCTGGGTATCGAAACCATGGGCGGCGTCATGACCAAGATGATCAAGAAGAACACGACTATCCCGACCAAGTTTGCACAGACCTTCTCGACCGCTGAAGACAACCAGCCGGCCGTGACGATCAAGGTGTTTCAGGGTGAGCGCGAAATCGCTTCTGGCAACAAAGGCCTTGGCGAATTCAACCTCGAAGGCATTCCACCCGCATCGCGTGGCACGCCACAGATTGAAGTGTCGTTTGACATCGACGCCAACGGCATCTTGCACGTCGGCGCCAAAGACAAAGGCACCGGCAAAGAAAACAAAATCACCATCAAGGCCAACTCTGGTTTGACCGAAGCTGAAATCCAGCAGATGGTGAAAGACGCTGAATTGAATGCGGCGTCCGACAAAGAAAAAGTCGAGTTCGTTCAAGCCAAGAACAACGCAGAGGCGATGGTCCACAGCGTGCGCAAATCTTTGCTCGAGTACGGCGACAAGCTGGATGCTGGCGAGAAAGAGAAAATCGAAACCGCCATCAGCGACATGGAAGAGGCGCTCAAAGGCGAAGACAAAGCAGCCATTGACGCGAAGAACGCCGCCTTGATGGAAGCCAGCCAGAAGTTGGGCGAGAAGATGTACGCGGACATGCAAGCCAGCCAAGCGGAACAAACCGCAGCAGCCGGCCCAAGTGGTACGGCCGGCAACGACGCCAAGGCAGCCGACGATAATGTCGTTGATGCCGAAGTCAAAGAAGTCAAAAAGGGTTAAACCTTTCTTCGGGCCTCGGCCCGTTGCCTCAAAGCGGAATCAAGGGCTGAGCCCGGATTCCGCTTTCCTGCTTTCTGATCTCCCGAATTTTTTTCACTGAATACGCAGTTTCATGGCCAAAAAAGATTATTACGACACGCTGGGTGTGCCCAAAAACGCCAGCGAAGAGGACATTAAAAAAGCTTATCGCAAGCTCGCGATGAAGCATCACCCTGACCGCAATCAGGGTGAAGGGTCCAAGGCTTCTGAAGAAAAATTCAAAGACGCCAAAGAAGCTTATGAGATGCTGTCCGACGCCAACAAGCGCGCAGCCTACGACCAGTATGGCCACGCTGGCGTCGACCCCAATCGGGGCGGTGGTGGTGGTGGCGGACCCGAAGGGTTTGGCGGTTTTGCTGAAGCCTTTGGGGATATTTTTGGCGACGTGATGGGGGGTCGTGGCCAACAGCGCGCCGGACGTCAAGTGTTCCGCGGCGGCGATCTCAGCTACGCCATGGAAGTCACACTGGAAGAAGCCGCTGAAGGCAAAGACGCGCAAATTCGCATTCCAAGTTGGGATGACTGCAAAACTTGCCAAGGGAGCGGCGCCAAACCCGGCACCAAAGTCGTCACCTGCACCACCTGTCACGGCCATGGCGTGGTGCAGATGCGCCAAGGTTTTTTCAGCGTCCAGCAAAACTGCCCGCAGTGCAAAGGCACCGGCAAACTCATTCCAGAACCCTGCGTGGCTTGCCACGGCGTTGGCAAAACCAAAACCAACAAGACCCTCGAAGTCAAAATTCCAGGTGGCATTGACGACGGCATGCGGATTCGTTCCACCGGCAATGGCGAACCCGGCACCAATGGCGGTCCACCGGGCGACCTGTACATCGAAATCCGCATCAAGAAGCACGAGATTTTTGAACGCGAAGGTGATGACCTGCATTGCGTTGTGCCCATCAGCTTTCCACGGGCTTCGCTCGGCGGTGAAATTGAAGTACCGACCCTCTCAGGCAAAGCCGCCATCGATATTCCTGAAGGCACCCAAGCCGGCAAGCAGTTCCGACTGCGCGGCAAGGGTATCAAAGGCGTGCGCTCCAGCTCCCCAGGTGACTTGTACTGCCACATCGCTGTTGAAACACCGGTCAAGTTGACCGAGCACCAGCGCAAGTTGCTGAAGGAATTGGAAGAGTCGCTGAAAAAAGGCGGTGCCAAGCACTCGCCCACTGAAGAAGGTTGGACTGACAAGTTAAAGAACTTCTTTAGCGCCTGATCTGCCGACTCGCTCGGCAGAGGTTCGAAAGACCTTGGCCGGATGCTGCAACGGTCAGCGTTGACGACGTAGGGTGGAGGTCTGCCCTATAGTCGTATTTCTTTCCCTTACCGCCTCCGATCACATGAAAACAAAAGCCGCCGTCGCCTGGAAGTCAGGCCAACCCCTGACCATTGAAACCGTTGATCTGCAAGGTCCGAAATTTGGCGAGGTGCTGATCGAAATCAAGGCCACTGGCATTTGCCATACCGACTACTACACGCTCTCAGGCGCTGACCCGGAAGGCATTTTCCCGGCGATTTTGGGCCACGAAGGCGCGGGTATTGTGGTCGACGTTGGCCCGGGCGTGACCTCGCTGCAAAAAGGCGACCACGTCATTCCGCTCTACACCCCGGAGTGCCGTCAGTGCAAGTACTGTCTGTCGCGCAAAACCAATTTGTGCCAGTTGATTCGCGGCACGCAAGGAAAAGGTTTGATGCCCGACGCCACCAGCCGCTTCAGCTTGGATGGCGAGCCGATCTTCCATTACATGGGCACATCAACCTTCAGCAACTACACCGTCGCGCCCGAAATCTCGCTGGCCAAAATCCGCAAGGACGCGCCGTTTGACAAGGTCTGCTACATCGGCTGTGGCGTCACCACCGGCATTGGTGCCGTGCTGTTCACAGCCAAGGTTGAGGCCGGCGCCAACGTCGTGGTGTTTGGTCTGGGCGGCATTGGCCTGAACGTGATTCAGGGTGCCAAGATGGTGGGCGCCGACAAAATCATCGGCGTAGACCTGAACCCGGCGCGCGAGGCCATGGCCCGTAAATTCGGCATGACCCACTTCCTGAATCCCAAAGCCATTGAAGCGGCCGGCGGTAACTTGGTCGACGCCATCGTGCAGCTGACTGACGGCGGCGCTGACTACAGCTTCGAGTGCATCGGCAACACCAAAGTCATGCGTCAAGCGCTCGAATGCACGCACAAGGGTTGGGGCCGCAGCATCATCATCGGCGTGGCCGAAGCCGGTGCCGAAATCTCAACTCGACCGTTCCAATTGGTGACGGGTCGCAAGTGGGAAGGCTCAGCCTTCGGCGGTGCACGTGGTCGCACCGATGTGCCCAAAATTGTCGACTGGTACATGGAAGGCAAGATCAATATCGACGACCTGATCACCCACACCATGCCGCTGGAAGACATCAACAAAGGCTTTGAGCTGATGAAAAGCGGCGAATCAATTCGCGGCGTTGTGCTGTTTTAAGGCGCGTCGATAGCCGCCAGAACTTTGGGCGGCGACATCGGCAGCTCGGTCATGCGCCTGCCTACGGCGTCAGCAATCGCATTCGCAATGGCAGCCATCGCCGGCACGATGCTGACCTCGCCAGCCCCCTTCACACCAAACGGATGGTTAGGGTTGGGCACTTCGACGATCACGGCTTCAATCATGGGCAAATCTGATGCCACTGGCATGCGGTAGTCCAAGAAGCCCGCATTGGCAAGCCGGCCTTGCGGGTTGTAGATGTACTCTTCATTCAAGGCCCAGCCAATCCCTTGCACCACGCCGCCATGAATCTGGCCTTCGACGTAGCTCCGGTGGATCGCGCGGCCCACATCTTGTGCGGCGACAAAGCGCAAAACTTTGACCGCGCCCGTTTCGGGGTCGACTTCGACATCGCAAAACTGCGTTGACAAGCCCGGTGCTTGACCACTGGCGTTGACCGCTACTTCGGTCGCAATCGGACCACCAGTGAGCGCCCGCTTGGACGCAATGACCTTGAGAGACAGAGGTTCAAAGTCGCCAACATGGCTGTCCCGGACCTTGGCATGGCCGTCTTCCCAGATCACGTTGTCAATGTCTGTTTTCCACATCAACGCAGCGCGCAAGCGCAAGTTCTCGATGATTTTTTTGCAAGCATCAACCACGGCGATACCGGTTGCAAAGGTGACCCGTGAACCGCCGGTGACGTGGGTGTAACCAATCGAGGCGGTGTCGGCCACGATGGAACGTACTTTGTCATAAGGCACACCCAGCGTCTCGGCCGCCATCAAGGCCATGGATGCCCGTGAACCCCCCACATCCATGCTGCCGGTCGCTAAAGAAACCGTCCCGTCTTCGTTGATGTGCACAGAGGCACTGGATTCGCCGCCGCCATTGAACCAAAAACCCGATGCCGCGCCACGGCCTTGGTTCTTGCCAAGTGGTGCGCTGTAGCCGGGATGATCAAGCAGCACCTGAATCGTCTCAGCAAAACCATCGTGCGTGTGCGGCGTTCCCTGGACTGTCGGCGAGCCGGCTTGAACCGCATTTTTGAGCCTGAGTTTCAAGGGGTCCATGCCGATCTTGGCTGCCAGCACGTCAAGCACACTTTCAACGGCAAACGCAGAGATCGGAGAACCGGGGGCACGGTAAGCCGCGACCTTGGGTCGGTTGCTGACAACCTCCAAGCCAACCGTGCGGACGTTTTGAATGACATACGGGGCAAACGCGCACAAAGCGGCGTTCAAGAAGGGCGAGCCTGGAAAAGCGCCGGCTTGTAATTTAAACAAACCATCGGCAGCCACCATCGTGCCGTCATTTTTGACACCGATCTTGACGTTCATGGACGCGCCGGAGGTCGGCCCCGTGGCCCTGAAAACGTCTTCACGGCTCATTATGATCTTGACAGGATGACCGGTCTTTTTGGACAGCGCTAAAGCAATCGGCTCGACATACACCACGGTTTTACCGCCGAAACCGCCGCCGATTTCGGCCGGATGAACCAGCAGGTCGCCGATCGCCATGCCGAGTAATTTGGCGGTGTAGACGCGCACAAAAAAGTGCCCTTGACTCGACGACCACAGTTCAGCTTGACCATCTGCCCCAAAGCGCGCAAGGCAAGCATGCGGCTCAAGATAGCCTTGGTGCACAGGCGCGGTTTTGAAGCTCATTTCGACAACTTCATCGGCCGCGGCAAAGCCCACATCCAGATTCCCAATCTTGAACTCGACTCTCTTTGCAATATTCGAGGAACGGCTTGGCGCGGGCTCAACGCCGCGTGTGAGCATGTCTGAAAACAACAAGGGCGCGTCAGACGCCATGGCCTCATCCACGTCGATGACGTGGGGCAGTACGCCATAGTCCACCTCGATCAACCGCAAGGCCTGCTCGGCAATGGCCTGGGTGGTGGCGGCGACAGCGGCCAGCGCATGACCTTCGTAAAGCACCTTTTCACGCGCCAGAACGTTGCGCGTCATGTGCCAGTAATTGACAGCGGCACGTTCCGGGCCGACATATTCAAATGTCTGCTCGGGCAGGTCGCTGCCGATGATCACGCTTTTAACGCCCGGCAACGCACGCGCCTTGGACAAGTCAATCGAGCGGATCGTCGCATGGGCATGTGGCGATCGCAAGACACTGGCCCAAAGCATGCCGGGCAGCGAATAATCTGCGCCGTATTGAGCTGTACCGGTGACCTTGGGTACACCATCAGGCCTGACGGGGCTGGTGCCAATCAGTGTTGCCACTTTGTCAGGCCGCTTTGTTTTCATCAGCATGGTGTGGCACTCCGCATTTCGCGTGCGGCATCCAGTACCGCTTCGATGATTTTGTTGTAGCCCGTGCAGCGGCACAAATTGCCTGCCAGCCAGAAGCGAACTTCTTCTTCGCTTGGGTCCGGGTTGCGCTCAAGCAGCGCACGGGCTGCGATCAAAAATCCGGGCGTGCAAATGCCGCATTGGAGTGCCGCATGTTCCAGAAATTTGCGTTGCAGAACATGCAGGCTTTCGCCTTGGGCCATGCCTTCAATGGTTTGAATGGACTTGCCCTGCGCTTCAACGCCGAGCACCAGACAGGCGCAGACCAAGCGCTGGTCCAGCGTCACGCTACAGGCACCACAGTCGCCGGTGCCGCAACCTTCTTTGGTGCCAGTCATGCCCAATTCGTCGCGCAAGACAGTCAACAACGTCTGCTGGGTGTCACACAAAAATTCACGCGTATCGCCGTTGATGGTGGTGGTGATGTGGTGCTTTGACATGTCAATGATTTCCCATCGCTCTGGCGAGCGCAATGATGGCGGCGCGCTTGGCGAGCACGCCTGAGACCTTGATGCGAAACGCTATGGTTCCGCGCTTGTCGTCGATCGGTTGGGCGGCTGCACTGGCCGCTGCGGCCAATCGTTCAAGTGCCACAGCATCGACCTTTGTCCCGATCAGCGCAGCGGCCGCCTCAGGCACCAACAGCGCACGCGCAGCGACAGCCCCCAGACTGACCCGAGCGTGTGTGCAGACGCCACTTTCATCGAGCGTCAGGTTGATGCCAACGCCGACCACGGCGATGTCCATCTCAGAGCGAGGCGTGAAGCGCAAGTAGGCATCGCCTGATCGCGGTGCGCGTGGGGGCAAGGTAAATGAAGTCACCATCTCGCCTTTGGCCAGCGACGTTTTGCCGGGTCCCGCGGCGACCTGTTCGACAGGTACTGTGCGCCGACCCGCAGGCCCCAAGATGTTGGCAGTCGCGCCGGCAGCCATCATGGCCGGCACACTGTCGGCGGCTGGCGATGCGTTGCACACATTGCCGCCGATCGTTGCGCGCCCGCGAACTTGTACCGAGCCGACCAGGTTGACGGCATCGATCACGCCAGGCCAAGTTTTGGCAAACGCCGCATCTTCTGTCAGACGCATGCAGGAGACTGCTGCACCGATCAGGTAGCCGCCGTTCTCAACAGAAATCGACGTCATCTCAGCGATATTTTTGACGTCGACCAACAGCGAAGGTGTGTGCTGCCCAGAGCGCATTTGAATGATCAGGTCAGTGCCGCCTGACAGCACTTTGGCCGGGCCAGTGGCGACTGCCAGTAAGGCAACTGCAGCCTCTGCGGTCGTCGGCATTTCGTAACGGATCTCGCTCATCTCACCTTCCTTCTCATGTTGATGCACCGGCAGAGATGCGCGATGGCACCCTCCGGTTATCTCAGCAGCCGCCTTCGCGCCTCTGCATATTCCTGCTTCAGCTGCGCCACAAAGTCAGCCGTGCTCTGGACCTGGGTAACGGCACCTATGCCTTGACCAGAACCCCAAATATCTTTCCAAGCTTTGGTTCGGTTGCCGCCGAAGTCCATCTTGCTGGCATCGCTCTCGGGCAGGTTGTCTGGGTCCATACCGGCGGCGCGAATCGACGCAGCCAGGTAGTTGCCATGCACGCCCGTGAAGAGGTTGCTGTAGACGATATCGTCAGAGTTGCTGTCGATGATGGCTTGCTTGTAATCGTCTGCGGCGCGGGCTTCTTCGGTGGCAATAAAGGCCGAGCCGATGTAGGCAAAGTCAGCGCCCATGGCTTGCGCGGCCAGCACCGCGGCACCGGTTGCGATGGCGCCAGAGAGCGCCACCGGGCCATCAAACCATTGGCGGATTTCTTGCATCAAGGCGAACGGACTTTTGACGCCCGCATGACCGCCAGCGCCAGCGGCCACGGCGACCAAACCGTCAGCGCCTTTTTCAATCGCCTTGTGGGCAAACTTGTTGTTGATGACGTCGTGCAGCACCACCGCGCCATAGCTGTGCGCTACCGCATAGACGTCTTCGCGTGCGCCCAGCGAAGTGATGTAGATCGGCACCTGGTACTTCACACACAGTTCCATGTCGGCCTCTAAGCGCTCATTCGACTTGTGAACGATCTGGTTCATGGCGAAAGGTGCGGCCGGACGGTCAGGATGCGCACGATCATGCGCGGCAAGTGTCTCAGTGATCTCGGCCAGCCATTCATCCAGCTGCGAAGCCGGACGCGCGTTCAGTGCCGGCATGGCACCGACAACACCGGCTATGCATTGCGCGATCACCAGCGTCGGGTTGCTGATGATGAACAAGGGCGAGCCGATGATCGGTAACGGCAGACGACTCAAGGCACCGGGAAGTCTCGCCATGGTGACGGGCTAAAAAGCGTCCAGCGCCAGCGCCGTGACGCTGTCAGCACCTTCGACAATGCTGTCGCGCAGACTTGGCGCTTGGGTCAGCAAATGGTCGGCGTAAAAACGCGCCGTGGTGATCTTGGCTTGCATGAAACCCACGCCATATGTTCCGCAGTCAGCCGTCGCCAAGGCCTGCTCTGCCGCCAACAAGCCGCGGGCCATTTGCCAGCCAGCCATGACGTTGCCCGCCAACATGAGGTAAGGCACGCTGCCGGCAAAGACCGCGTTGGGCGATGTCTTGGTGTGGCTGGCCACGAAGTCGATGACGTCCAGCAAGGCCAACCGTGCGGCCTGCAAACGCTTCGCCACGGCGATGGCGTTTGCACTGCCCTGCTCGCGCAACGCGGCTTCCGTGGTCTCAATTTGCGCAACGATCGCCTTGGCCGTCTGACCGCCATCACGGGCAGTTTTGCGACCGACCAAATCATTCGCCTGAATGGCCGTGGTGCCTTCGTAGATGGTCAGAATTCGCGCGTCGCGGAAATACTGCGCCGCACCGGTTTCTTCGATGTAACCCATGCCGCCGTGCACTTGCACACCCAACGAGGTGACGTCCTGGCTCATCTCGGTGCTGAAGCCTTTGATCAGCGGCACCAAGAACTCATAAAACGCCAAATTCTGTTGGCGCACTTCGACATCGGGATGGTGATGCGAGGCGTCATAAGCCGCTGCAGCCACCGTGGCCATGGCGCGGCAGCCTTCGGTGTAGGCGCGCATGGTCATCAGCATGCGCTTGACATCAGGGTGGTGAATGATCGGTCCGCTGCTCGGCAAAGAGCCGTCTACAGGGCGGCTTTGAACGCGGTCTTTGGCAAACTGAACAGCCTTTTGATAAGCGCGCTCAGCGATGGCAATGCCCTGCACACCGACCGCAAAACGGGCTGAGTTCATCATGATGAACATGTACTCGAGGCCGCGGTTTTCTTGGCCCACCAAATAACCAACCGCGCCACCGTGGTCACCATACTGCAACACTGCCGTTGGGCTGGCTTTGATACCGAGCTTGTGTTCGATGCTGACGCAATGCACGTCATTGCGCGCACCCAACGAGCCGTCGGCATTGGCCATGAATTTAGGCACCACAAACAGGCTGATGCCCTTGACACCTTCGGGCGCACCGGTGACACGGGCCAGCACCAAATGCACGATGTTCTCGGCCATGTCGTGCTCACCGTAGGTGATGTAAATCTTGGTGCCAAAGACCTTGTACGTGCCGTCTGGCTGCGGTTCTGCGCGGCTGCGCACTGCAGCCAAGTCAGAGCCCGCTTGCGGCTCGGTCAGGTTCATGGTGCCGGTCCATTGACCACTGACCATTTTCTCAAGGTAAGTCGCGTTGAGTTCGTCCGAGCCAGCGGTCAATAGCGCTTCAATCGCGCCGTCGGTCAGCATCGGGCACAAGGCAAAACTCATGTTGGCCGAGTTGAGCATTTCACCGCAGGCCGCGCCAATGGTTTTAGGCAAACCCTGGCCGCCAAAATCAACGGGGTGTTGCAAGCCCTGCCAACCGCCTTCAACATACTGCTGAAAGGCTTCCTTGAAACCGGGCGTGGTGGTGACCACGCCTTGCTTCCAACATGAGGGGTTCTTGTCGCCCTCCCAGTTCAGCGGTGACAGCACGCCCTCGCTGAACTTGGCTGACTCTTCCAACACCGCCTGCGCCGTCTCAAAACCAGCATCGGCAAAAGCCGGCAGCTTGGCCAACTCGTCGATGGCAGCCAAATGCTGGATGTTGAACAACATGTCTTTGACGGGGGCGGTGTAGCTCATGGTTAAAGCGCTGCCGTCAGTTCCGGCACGGCGACGAACAGGTCGGCTTCGAGTCCGTAATCAGCCACGCTAAAAATTGGTGCCTCACCGTCCTTGTTGATCGCCACGATGACCTTGCTGTCTTTCATGCCAGCCAAGTGCTGAATCGCACCGGAAATACCGGCCGCGATGTACAGCTGCGGCGCCACGATCTTGCCGGTTTGGCCAACTTGCCAGTCGTTCGGCGCGTAGCCTGCGTCCACCGCAGCGCGCGAAGCACCCAGCGCAGCACCGAGCTTGTCAGCCAACGGCGTCATGACTTCATCAAACTTTTCAGCACTGCCGAGCGCCCGACCACCGCTGACGATGATCTTGGCAGCCGTCAATTCAGGGCGATCGCTCTTGGCGATTTCGCTGCCCATGAAAGTCGACTTACCGCTGTCAGCCACACCCGTCACAACATCCACAGCAGCAGAGCCGCCCGTGGCTGCAGCCGGGTCAAAACCGGTGGTCCGCACAGTGATGACCTTCACGGCATCCAGGCTTTGAACGGTCGCAATGGCATTGCCGGCATAAATAGGACGCTCAAACGTGTCTGGGCTGTCAACTTGCGTGATGTCGGAGATCTGGCCGACGTCTAGCGCTGCGGCCACGCGTGGGGCGATGTTCTTGCCCGATGCTGTCGACGGAAACAGGATGTGCGAATAAGCCGACGCCATGGCCAGCACTTGGGCGGCCATGTTTTCAGCCAAGCCGTGTTCAAAGTGCGCGCCATCAACGTGGATCACTTTGGCCACGCCAGCGATCTGGCTGGCGACTTGCGCAGCGGCGGCAGCATTGAAGCCGGCCACCAGCACATGCACATCACCGCCACATTTTGCGGCGGCGGTCACGGTGTTGAGTGTGGCGGGCTTGATGCCCGCGTTGTCGTGTTCAGCAATTACCAAAGAAGTCATGTCAGATCACCTTCGCTTCATTTTTAAGTTTGTCGACGAGTGCAGCCACGTCGGCGACTTTGACGCCAGCGCTGCGCTTAGGCGGCTCGCTGACTTTGAGGGTTTTGATGCGCGGTTTGACGTCGACACCCAGCTCTTCTGGCTTGAACGTGTCCATCTGCTTTTTCTTCGCCTTCATGATGTTCGGCAGTGTCACGTAGCGCGGTTCGTTCAAGCGCAAATCGGTGGTAATGATCGCTGGCAGCGTGAGCACCAAGGTTTCAGAACCGCCATCGACTTCGCGGCTGACCGTCACCTTGCCATCCGCCACGTCGACTTTGGACGCGAAGGTGGCCTGTGGCCAGCCCAGCAAAGCGGCGAGCATCTGACCGGTTTGGTTGCAGTCATCGTCAATCGCTTGCTTGCCCAAAATCACCAGCTGTGGCTGCTCTTTGTCGACCAAGGCCTTGAGCAGCTTGGCAACGGCCAGCGGCTGCAGTTCTTCCGTGGTGTCGACCAAAATGGCGCGGTCAGCGCCAATGGCCATGGCTGTGCGCAGGGTTTCTTGACATTGCGTGACACCGCAGCTGACGGCGATGACTTCAGTGACGGCGCCCTTTTCTTTCAGCCGAGTGGCTTCTTCGACCGCGATTTCGTCGAAGGGGTTCATGCTCATCTTGACATTGGCGATGTCCACACCTGTGCCGTCTGACTTGACGCGCACCTTGACGTTGTAATCCACCACGCGTTTGACGGGTACCAAAACCTTCATCGGAAATCTCCAGACATATTGAGTTGACGTTGACGTAAGCTAATCATTCTATGCCGCCAATAGGCGCTGGCACAACAGCGCTTGGCAGATGCACCACCCGCTGGGGATAAGGAATCTGAATGCCGTGCTCGCGGAGCGATTTGAGAATCGCCATATTGACCAGAGAACGGATGTTTTGCTGGCCGTTTTCGGGGTCAAGCACCCAAAAATTAAGCGTGAACTCCAACCCATCTGCGCCAAAATTAGTGAGATTCACAGATGGTACGGGGTCCGGGTCTTTCAGCACGCGGGTCTGCTGCGCCGCGGCTTCGCTCAGCAATCGCAAGACCAAGTCCACATCGCTCTCATAGCCCACAGACACCACGGTCGAGAGCATCACCCGGCTGTCGGCCAGCGACAAGTTCTCAATCCGACTGCTGATGAATATTTCGTTCGGCACGATGGACTCACGGCCTGTCAGTGCACGCACCACGGTGTAGCGCGCGTTGATGTCGGTGATGCGGCCCTCGAAGCCGTCGACCCGAACGCTGTCGCCAATGCGCACGCTTCGCTCAGCCAGAATCACAAAACCGCTGACATAGCTGGCGGCGATTTTTTGCAGACCAAAACCGATACCGACGCCAATCGCCCCACCCAGTACTGACAGCGCTGTCAAGTCGATGCCCACAGCTGAAAGCGCCACCAGCAAGCCGACAAACACCAGCAAAGCACGCGTCGCGTTGCTGACCGCCTTGCGCAAGGACAGGTCGTTGCCCACCGCCGACCGCAGCAAGCGCGTTTCAATCGCCGACGAAATCCACAGCGCCACGATCAGCACGGCACCCGCTGTCAGTGTGCCCTCAATGAGTGTGCGAACCGACATCGAGCTGGCACCGACGCGCCAGTGGATGGTGTCCAGCTCTGCCAAGATCAGGGGCAGCAAGCCGCTGAGCCACAGCACTAGGCCCAGCCAAACCAGCCAAGAGATGGTGCGTTCAAGCGCCCGCACCAGCGGTGCGTCTTTGAAAGCGACTTGTAAAACCTTCACCCCCAGCCGAATGACAGCGAGTGCCACCAGCACCGGCATGGCCACAATGAAAACGGTGATCGGCAGGGCGGCAGCCAGCATCGCCCGAGCGGCGTAACCTAGACACAACAACACCACGGGAAACATCACGCCGTCCAGAATTTTTCGGCCGAAGAGAATCGACTGATCGTCCTGGCGACCCACGACACGGCGCAGCAGCCAAGTCAGCAACCAAGCCAGACCGATGCAAACGGCCAGCGCCAACAATTCAATCAGGGCGGCTTTTTGGGCCAACGCCATGAACCAAGCTTGCAGGCTTTCAACTTGGATGGACGGTGTTACGGCAGTCAAAAGAAAACCTTCACAGGTCGGCCAGCACACGCACGTGCGCTTCAACGCTGCGGGCCAGCGCACTGAGGTTGTAGCCGCCTTCTAGGGACGAGACGATGCGGTTCTTGGCATGGCGCTTGGCCACCTCTTTGATACGTTGCGTAATCCAAGCGTAGTCTTGCTCGACCAGACCCAGCTGACCGAGGTCGTCTTCACGGTGCGCGTCAAAACCAGCGCTGATGAAAATCATCTGCGGCTTGAATTCCTCCAAGCGCGGCAGCCATGTTTTCTCGATCAAGTCACGGATGTACGGGCCTTTGCTGTAAGGCGGAATCGGCAGATTCACCATGTTGGGCTCATCGCTGTCAGCGCCGCTGTTCGGGTACAGCGGGTGCTGGAAGATGCTGACCATCAAAATGCGCTCGTCGCCGGTGATGATGTCTTCTGTGCCGTTGCCATGGTGCACATCAAAGTCAACAATCGCAACACGCTCAAGACCGTGGCGCTCCAGCGCATATTTGGCCGCCACCGCCACGCTGTTGATGAAACAAAAGCCCATGGATTTGCTGCGGCACGCATGGTGTCCCGGTGGCCGTACGGCGCAAAAAGCATTTTCAAGCTCACCCGCCATGACCGCGTCAGTGGCCGCGAGCGTGGCACCGGCAGCGCGCAGCACGGCGTTCCAAGTGTGCACATTCATGGCGGTGTCGGGGTCTAGCTGTGCATACGACGGGCCGCCGGCGTTGATGTCGTCTGAGAGTTGGCTTGACAAGCCATGCAGCGCCGCCACCAGCATGCGGTCGTGCGCCAGCTCAATATCACCCAGCGGCGCCAGGGGTGCCTCGCGCCGGTCCAAAACATCGCCCACCCCGGTGATCAGCAAGCGGTCTTCAATCGCGTCTAGCCGTTCGGGGCATTCCGGGTGGCCGGGGCCCATTTCGTGTTTGCGACAGTCTGCGTGGGTGAAATAGCCAGTCTTGTTCATCAGATTCGGCGGTCAGGTTAGATTAAACACATCATTTTTAACGATTTAGCTTACCACGCGAATCAGCCCCAAACCGCTCAGTTTGCTGACGCAAAAGGCTTCTCAAAAGGACCGAAAATCTGCCACAGACATGCCTAAAATTGGTCCGTCGACAAGCCGCTTTTTGTCTTTCAACAATGCCTTATGCAGGACCCTTTTTTTGACACACCCCACAGCCTTTCAGACGAGCACCCGCCCAGCAAACGCTTCATGGCTCAGACTGCGGCAGCAACTCTTGGCGTGCGCGCTGGTGTTCATGGGGACAGGTTTGGCGGTACAGGCCGCAGAAAGTGCCGGGCAGACCGAGCCCGTGAAAAGTAAAACCGTCAAAACCAAAACCGACAAAGCCGTCAAAGCCACCAAGCGCCCCCATGCCAGCAAACACAAGCGGCCCGCCAAGGCCCGACCAGCAGCCAAGGTCGGCCCGGCTTACGCGACCCGGCCCGAGGTCATGCGCTTTGCCGACGAACTCGCTGAGCGCCGTAACCTGAATCCGCAATGGGTGCGCCGCGCCATCGGCCAAGCCACACTGGTGCCCGCCGTGGTGCGGCTAATGCAACCCTCACCCCAGCCTTTTGTGAAGAACTGGGCGGCCTACCGCGGCCGCTTCATTGACGCCGCCCGCATTGACGCCGGCGTGCAGTTTTGGAAAGACAACCAAACCACCCTGGCGCGGGCTGAAAAACAATACGGCGTGCCGAGCGCGATCATCGTCGGCATCATCGGCGTCGAGTCCATTTATGGCCGGAACACCGGCAGCTTTCGAGTCATGGATGCCATCACCACGCTGGCATTTGACTTTCCAGCTTCGCACCCACGGGCCGCCGAGCGCGCCGAGTTTTTCAAAGGCGAAGTTGAACAATTTTTGAGCCTGCAAAGCCGTATGGGCGCCGACCCATTGGTACCACTTGGCAGCTACGCCGGGGCCATGGGCATGCCGCAGTTCATGCCGTCCAGCTGGGCTCGCTTTGCGGTGGACTTTGACGGCGACGACAAGATCGACCTTTGGAATAGCCCGGCCGACGTCATCGGCTCAGTCGCCAGCTACTTCAAAGCTTTCGACTGGAAGCCCGGCATGCCGACGCACTACCCGGTGCGTTTTGACAATGCCAAACTCGATCTTGACACCCTGATGGCGCCCGATATTTTACCGACCTTCAGTGTTGCCAGCTTCACCGCCAAAGGCGCGGTACTAGAAGGCGACGCACTGAAACACAACGGCCCCTTGGCGCTGGTCGAGCTGCTCAACGGGCCAGCCCCCGCCAGCTACGTCGCTGGCACCGAGAACTTTTACGCCATCACCCGCTACAACTGGAGCAGCTACTACGCCATGGCAGTGATTGAACTGGCCGAGTCGGTGGCGCGAGAAGTCAAGAACGCGCCTTGACCCATTCACCCATGAACCCCCTGAACTCCAAAAAACTGCTCTTAACCAAATGGACGGCAGTGACGCCCGTGGCCAAACAAAAGCACTTCTTGGTCAGCCGCGTGATTCAACCCGCCTTACCCACCGACCCGATCGAGTCGGTTGAAATCGAAGCGGTGTTCTCTAAGGCCACCCAAGTAATTGCGTGGCGCGAGCTGCAAGATGACGGCGTCTGGCGGCAGGGTTGGGTTTGAAAGCCCAGTCGTCTGCTTGGGTCGAAATCCGTTTTGCAGTCGGCCAATCGCTCCACAGGCAGCTGGCAAACCCTTTGGCATCACATCGTCCACAAGGGAAATGTGAGCACGAAAAAGCGCAGAAAATAGCGCTTTAGAAAAGAAGGTCCTTGTGAATCAATCTGTTGCCCATGCCGAACTCATCGCCACCTTCAGAAGGGCGGAGGCCGATGCGGCTCACAAATTCGGATTGATCAAAGCGGTTGACAAAAAGGGGCCCAAGGCCATTCAGGCGGCCGTCGAAACCGCGGCTAAAGCAGCGAAACGCAGGGATGCATTTGCCAAAAAACTGAATGTCTTGGGAGTGCGTCTCAAGAATTAAGCGGGCACTCCAGCGGATTTAACTGCCAGTGAAGTCCTTCACCATCTGCCCATACCAGCGCAGGTCTTCTTGCCAGAGCTGTGGACGTCGGTAAACGTCATCGGTCACGGTTTGAAGCAAGTGCCCTTCAGGCCCCATCTTGTAATCAAACTTCACGCTGATGGCTTCCAGCGGCTCAGTATTCACCAGCATGTAGCAAAGGTTGTCGATCATGACGGGCGTCATTGGCTGCCCCTTGGCTTGCTGCCCGATGTACTGCGCCACGCTGCGGCCCATGCGGTTGGCCACGTGGCCACTCTTCGGGTAATGGCCAAACTGCGGTGACACAGCGCCCACGCTGTCACCAATGACGAACACATTCGGGTCGTCCTTCATGTTGTAAAACTGGGGGTGCACCGCGGCCCAGTTGGACGGTTTTCTGTCGGCCGTTTTGCCCACAGCGCCCAACTTCCAGACCAAATCTGCCGCCTGATGATGGCCCATGAAAATAGCGTCATCGAACTTAAAGTCACCCGCCGCCGTTTTCACCACCTTGTTGTAGGGGTCCAGCTCTTTAACGCCGGCATTGGGCACGTAGGTGATGATGTCGTGATACAGCTCATCGAACGCCATACGGTAACCGCCCCCAATCGGTGCGATCACAGGCTTGGGGTCCAAGATCAAAATCTTCGCTGGAATCTTGTTGCGCTGAAAGTGAGACGCCATCAAACATGCGCGCTCGTAGGGCGACGGTGGGCAGCGGTGCGGTGGTGGCGGCAAGGTCATCACCATCGTGCCGCCTTTGAAGCCCTTGATTTTTTCCTTCAACGCCAAGTGCTCCGAACTCGGCACATAGGCACTTGAATAGTGTGTGTGCGTGTAGGCAATCGCTTGACGGTCATTGCCAAACCAAGGTTCGTAAGACACACGAATACCAGCGGACACCACCAACCAGTCGTAGTCGACAAACCCTTGTGCCGTGTGGACGCGCTTCTTGTCGCGGTCAATGTCGGTGATTTCGGTTTGAACGAAGGTGTAGCCACTGCGATTGGCCGCAGCGGTGTAGGAGTGAACCAAGAACGAGGTGTCGACCACGTCGACCAGCCATTTGTTGCTCAAGGGGCATGACCAAAAAATCGGGTTTTTCTCTAGCAAGACCACTTCAAGGTCGGGGGCTGTCTCGCGTACATGCCTGGCGGTGGCCAAGCCGCCCCAGCCGCCACCCAAGATGACTACGCGCCGCTTTTTGCCTTTTGGCATCAGTTCGGTCGTTGGGGAAAAAAGAAAAGGCTGTGCAATAGCAGGAATAGACGCAGCAGAAAGCGCGCCCAAGACTGCCGCACCTTTGATGAGGGTACGACGTGCGGTTGTCATAAAGAGACTCCGGAAATAGTAGGAAAACCTGTCGGCGCATACGAGGAGTCAGACTCCAATGCCTCGAAGGCAGGTCACTCAAATGAGTGGCGTGGATCTTACGCCAAGAGCCAAGGCAAAATCGGTGTCTGTCCCCGAAAAGTGCGCCTAGCTTATTCAACGAAATAACGAGAACCACAGCCCATGGCCCTTGTCGAACATCTGAAGTATTTGCGTGCCGCTTGTGCCGTGGCCTTGACGGGAAGCAGCGTACGGGCAGCTCAGGCCCTGCACTTGTCGCAGTCTTCGGTCACACGAGCTGTGTTGGCTTTGGAGTCCGCTGTGCAACAAGTGATATTTGATCGTTCGGGACGCGGAATGGTGCCGACCCCGCAATGGTCAAGTCTGCTGCAGCGTTGCAATCGTGCCTTTCAACACATGCCAAACGCTGGTGCCAATAAAAGTTCTCGCAATGACATGCCCAGCTGGATGTCCTGCAGATTGGCCTTGGGCATAAGGTCTCGGCATATCCAGGTGCTCATGTCACTGGCCAAGACGGGTTCAGAAACCGTCAGCGCTTCGGCGTTGGGCATCAGCCAGTCTGCCGTTCATCAGACCCTGGTCCAGCTCGAACACCTGAGTGAGCGCGAATTGTTTGCCCGTAGTCGCCAGCATGGGCTGCGCCTGAACGAGTTTGGCTTAGAAGTGATGCGGGGTTGCAAACTTTGCCTGTCCGAGCTTCAGCAGGCAGATGAGGTGCTTGCCGCCTTGTCGGGCAAGATTGGGGGTCGGATTGTCATTGGCACGCTGCCCTTTTCCGTTGGGCCGATGCTGCCCAAGGCCGTGAACCGAGTGATGCACGACTTCCCCGGGCTGCAGGTCACCGTCATTGACGGTACCTACGACGCATTGATTCAACAACTGCGAGATGCAGAGATCGACATGGTGATCGGAGCGCTGCGGCCGCAATTTTCAATCCAAGGCTTGTTGCAAGAAACTCTGTTCATCGACCGCCTTGCCGTTGTCGCACGGGCCGATCATCCGCTGGCACAACGCAAGAAACTCAAGTGGACGGCCCTGCGTGATGCGCAGTGGATCATGCCGATGCCCAACACTCCCGCCCAAACAGTATTCGAACGCGTGCTAGGCCAATGTGGGTTGCCGCTGCCAACCACGGAGCTGCGGGTCAACAGCGCTCTCATGATGCAGTCACTGCTGATGCAAAGCGAGCGACTGGCCATGATGTCCCCGCGGCAAATTCGAAGCGAAATCAAGGCCGGTCTGTTTGTCGTGTTGCCTTTGGCGCTGCCGGATGCAGCGCGCACCATCGGGCTGATTCGACGGTCTGACGTGCTTTTGACGCCAGGCATGCAGAGCCTGTTGGCGACCTGCCGCGATGTCGCTGGCGAGCTGGCGGCTGAAAATTCAGAAGAATAAGCAAAATGCATAGCTGACATGCTGAAGACATTGGCTCTGATCGCGTCCTTGGCTGATCATCGTGCTTCAAAGATTCAAATCATAAAAACTCGGTGCACCGCACCATTTAGACCCACAGGAGACATACCATGTTCAAGCGTTCGCTACTCATTGCTACGGCGGGAATAACACTTGCGGGCATCGTGGGCGTGTCCCATGCCCAAGACAGCACCTTCAAGATTGGCTTGATTTTGCCAATGACCGGGCCTTTTGCCTCCACCGGCATGCAGCTTGAATCTGCGGCACGGCTCTATGTGGCGCAGCACGGAGACACAGTGGCCGGGAAAAAAGTCGTGCTCATCGTCAAAGACGACACGGGCATGCCTGACGCCACCAAGCGCCTGGCCCAAGAACTCCTGATCAATGACAAAGTGCAAGTGCTCGCTGGTTTTGGCCTGACCCCGCTAGCCTTTGCAACGGCACCGCTGGCAACGCAATCCAAAACCCCGATGGTGGTGATGGCCGCTGCCACATCGGCCATCACAGAAGCATCGCCCTTCATCGTGCGGACCAGCTTCACCGTTCCACAGGTGGTGACCACGCTGGCGGAATGGGCCACCAAAAACAATGTCAAAAAAGTCGTCAGTCTGGTGACCGACTACGCACCTGGCGTGGACTCAGAGAAGTACTTCAACCAGCGCTTCATTGCCAACGGCGGGCAAGTCATTGAGACGCTGCGTGTACCCCTGCGCAACCCTGACTTCGCACCTTTCCTGCAAAGGGTTCGTGACGCCAAGCCTGATGCGCTGTTTGCCTTCGTCCCCGCAGGCGTCGGGTCTGCACTGATGAAACAGTTTGCAGAACGGGGCCTCGACAAAGCAGGTATTCGCCTGATCGCCGAAGGCAGCGTCACCGACGACAACATCCTCAACGAAATGGGCGATGTCGCGGTTGGCGTGGTAACGGCGCACCACTATTCGGCGGCCCACGACTCTGCGCTCAACAAAAAATTTGTGGCTGACTTTGCCAAAGCGAACAACGGCGCACGCCCCAATTTCATGGCCGTTGGCGCGTATGACGGCATGCGCGTCATCTACGAAGCAGCAAAAGTAAGCAAAGGCGTTGGCGGTGAAGTTCTGCTCAACGCCATGAAAGGACAAGTCTTCGAAAGTCCGCGTGGCCCGATGTATATCGATGCGCGCACACGTGACGTCGTGCACAACGTGTATGTGCGCCGCGTCGAAAAAATCGGCGGTCAGCTGTGGAATCGGGAAATCGAGACGGTGAGCGACGTCAAGGACATTGGTAAAACGCGTTGAACCGTGACCATGTGATGACGACCTTGCCGCTTTTGTTAGTGCCGGGCCTGATGTGCGACCACGCTGTGTGGGAGCTGTCGTTGCCTAGTCTTAGCAGTCAACGCGCTTGTACCGTGGTAGACCATGGCTCAGCTGACTCATTGGCACAAATGGCACGCCAGATGCTGGATTCGGCCCCCCCCCACATGCTGCTGGCGGGTCACTCCATGGGCGCTCGGGTGGTGCTTGAAGCCCTTCGGCAAGCACCGGAGCGCATCCGTGGCGTCGCGCTGTTGGACACGGGTTTTCTGCCTAAATCTTCTGGGGTCGACGGCGAGGAAGAATCGCGCAAGCGCTTTGCGTTGTTGACGGTGGCACGCGAGCAAGGCCTTGCTGTCATGGCGCGCGAATGGGTGAAAGGCATGGTGCACCCGGCTCGCCTCCAAGATGATGACTTGATAGAGCGCATCATTTCGATGTTTGAGCGCAAGACCGCAGACATTTTTGAATGTCAAATCCGTTCGCTGCTGGGTCGTCCGGACGGCAGCGATGTGCTGCACAGCATCACGGTGCCCACGCTGCTGATGTGTGGCCGGCAAGACACTTGGTCCCCGGTGACACAACACCAAGCCATGCAGGCCTTGGCGCCGGCGGCTGTCCTCGACGTGATTGAAGATGCCGGCCACATGGCCCCCATGGAGCAGCCAAAGGCGGTGGCGCAGTCTATTGAACGTTGGATGGCGCGCTGCGAGCGTTAGTCAGAATAAGCGGCTGACTGGGTGCATTTCTGCCCTGAGACAATTGAAATTTGTTGAAACCCCGCCCCATCGCGCAACACGAACAAGGCGTCCATGCCTCGCCTCTGCGCCAGCGCAACGCCCGCCTCTTCGCCCAGCACCAACAACGCGGTTGCCCAAGCGTCGGCCAACATGCAGCTTGACGCCACCACGGTCACCGCTGCGACCCGGTTGCGTACCGGCACGCCCAGCAAGGGATGCATGGTGTGGGCGTACCGCTCGCCGGCTAGATCGACAAAGTGGCGATAGTCGCCTGAGGTGGCGATCGCCGCATCGCACAACTCCATCACGCCCATCACTTCGCGCGTGCCCGGCAGCGGCTTTTCGAGCGCGACAGCCCAAGGTTCGTGGCCCGGCTTCAGGCCGCGCGCCCGCATCTCGCCATCGATGCCGACAAGATAACTGTCGATGCCCAAGCGATCGAGGCAGTGCGCCAGCACATCGACGCCGTAGCCTTTGGCGATGCCCGACAGATCGAGCCTGGAGTCGAACAGTTTGCACACCTGCAAGTTGGCATGATCGATCTCCAGCGTCTCGCTGGTGGCGTGCGCCACCTGCTGCTTGACCGTGCCGATGTGCTGTGGCTTGACATGACCAAAGCCCCATGAATTGACCAGCGCGCCGACGCCGATATCGAATGCGCCATCGGATTGCCGGTTGATGTCCAGCGCCGCTTGCAAGACCAAGGCCAGTGCGCGTGGCACTGCCAGCCATTGTTGCGTCGGCGCCGCGTTCAGCCGGTTCAAATCCGAAGTGGCTTTCCACGTCGACATCTGCTGATCCACTTGGTCCACAGCAGCCAACAGGCTGGCATTGATCGCCTCAGTGGCGGCGGCAAGCAGCCCGGGCGCAGCAAAAAATACCGCGCTGTAGCGCGTGCCCATGGTTTCTCCGCTAACGCTGTAGCGCTGCAAGGTCGGCGTGCTGGCAAGGTCAATAGACATCTTCACGATAGCGTCCATCGGCTTTCAAGGCCTGCACATTCAGACTCAAAGGTTCGAGCACCTGGTCCAGCACCTCGGCCACGCTGTTCGCCATCGCGCGGCTACCGCAAATCAACACTTGGCCGCCCTGCGTTATCAAATGCCTGATCTGATCTGCATCGCCGCTGATGCTGTCCTGCACATAAGCCCGGTCCTTGACTCTCGAAAAAGCCGTGTGCAGCTGGGTCAACCGATGGTCGGTCAAATAGCCACGCAACTCCGGCTCGTACAAGAAATCCGAAGCCGGGTCGCGCCCGCCCCAATACAGGTACATCGGATGCTGGCCCGTGTTGTTGCGGATAAATCCGGCCAAGGGCCCGAGGCCGGTTCCAGCGCCGATCAAAATCACTGGCGCTTTGCCGGAGGCCGGGCGAAAGTTCGGGTTGGGCAAGATAAAGGCATCGATGCGGTCGCCGATCTGCAAGCTGTGCAAAAACCCCGAGCACAAGCCGTCGGGATGCTTGCGCACACAAATTTCAAGGAGGCCATCGCTGGACCCGCAGGCCAGCGAATAAAAGCGTGGAGCAGCACTGCCGGGCGGCAGAATGCCGACCAAGTCGCCAGCGTCAAAATGCGGCAGGCCGTTGCCGCCAAAAAACCGCTGCAGCCCTTGGCCCTCTGGCACCGCCGTAAAACGCATCACGCTGGTCGGCGCATCTACTTGCAAGCCGTAGTCGGTGCGCTCGACCAATTGCAGCGCACGCGTGGGCGGCCGCCTAGGCACATAGGTCAATGAAATATCCTGGCCGATCGCCTGCCCCAGCGCAGTGCCCCAACGTGCAAACGCTTGCTCCGACTGGCGGTCGATGGTCTCGAGCGCCATCAGGCGCGGCCAGCCCTGAGCCTGCAGCGCGGCGTCAACATCTTTGGCGAACTGGCAAAAACGCGGGAACTGTTGGTCCCCAAAGCCTAAGACCGCAAAGGCTGGCTTTGGCGTTTGCGTGCCACTGTTGCTGGCAAAGCGCGACAAGAATTGATTGGCCGAGGTCGGTGCCGCACCATCGCCATAAGTGGAGGTCAGAATGAACAAGCGCTGTGCGCGTCGATACGGCGACGCCAACTGGTTCATGGGCGCGGTGTGGACAACATGGCCAGCCTGCCGCAAGGCATCATGCAGCACGCTGGCAAACCCCCAGGTGCTGTTGTTTTCACTGCCAACCAGTAGTACTGTGTCGGCCGCTTGCGCGCCGCCGTTATGGTTAATACGCGGCCGGTCACGGCGCCGTTGCCACCATATCAGCGCCCCCGTCACGCTCATCAACGGTGCGCCCAGCGCGCATGCGCCCAGCAGCAGACCCAACCACCACAAGCCTTCGCCGGTATGCAACTGGTTAGTCAACTCGTAAAGGCTGCGCACCTTGCTGTGGCTCCGATAGGACAACAAGCCGCCGGTCGCTTGGTCCACATAACCATCGCCCTGCGCGGTGCGCAAGGAGTAAAAATCGGTCAGATCGCCCGCACGCGGATACACCAGTTCTCGCAAGTCATTCAGGTCGATCGCTTGCAGCGCTGGCAAACTGGTGACCGGCGCAGCACGCCCGCCAGCCACACTGGCGGGAAAATCGGGCTCGTTCTGCTTGCCATCAGACACAAAGCCAAAGGTCACCGCCGACACGTACATGCCCGTCAACGCCGACAGCAGCAAACCAAACACGATGAATCGTCCCACTTGGCCATGCAAGCGTTGGCTCAATCGGCCGCGCAACGGGCGAAACAAATGACGCCAGCCGCCTTGCCGTCTGGCCATCAACAACGCGCCGGACACCGACAAGATGACCATGAAGACCGCCGACATACCCGCCACGGCGCGACCTGGCGTGTCCAACAAGAAAGAACGATGCAAGTCTTTAACCCAACGCAAGGTGGTTGAATAAGCGCTCGGTCCGACATGCGCCGACAGGCGTTGGCCGTTGAGCGGGTCGATGTGATCGGCACCCGACTGACCCGCATGGCTGTAGTAGACGATGACCGTTCCGGAAGGCGTGCGCTGGATCTGCTCGACTCCGGGGTAATGGCGCGCCACCCGGCCGGCCAGTTCGGCCACATTGACCTGACCGGACGGAAGCACATTGGCAGCCAGTCTTTCCAGCGCCGGATCGACCGACAGGATCGCGCCGCTGGCGGTCAGCACCAGTAAAAACAGGGCAGCGATCAAGCCGGGCCAAGAATGAAACTGACGTACCACGGTATGGACTACTTCTGGTGGGTGTTGCGATGGATCATGCTGTCGGTGCGCCTCACGGCGCTGCGGTCACATGTCGTATTTGAAGGACTTGATATAGCCGCGCCCGGCAACCGGCTTGCTGGCACCCGCAGCCGTCAGCGGCACGCGAACGTCAACGGCGTTTTCGCGCCCGTCTTCGACCGCACTGTCAACGCGGATTTCATAGCCCGCATCGATCAAGGCATCGGCCAGCTCCACCTTCACCGTCAACGAACGCCCACTGCCGACGCTGGCACCGCTGACGCCGTCGAACTCGCGCGGATTCAAGCGGCTGCCGCGTGCCCAGTCGCGCAGGCTCTTGTAGTATTTCGATTTTTTGCCAGCCACCCACAGCGTCTTTTGATATTTGCCGCTGGCGTCGGTCACGTAAAACGCCAGATAGGCACCTTCGCCACCATAATTTTGCAGCTCCGTGGTCAAGTTCAGCGTGCGCGCCTGGGCCACGCCGGGCAAAGCAGCAGCGCTGACCAGCAAGAACGAAGCAATGGTTTTTTTCATGAAGCTTCTCCGTTTAAATCGTTATAGATGAGCGTTGTGGCTGAATGCGCGGGCGCTAATCTGCTCACTTGGCTAGCTGGCCTGGCAATAGATAGTCAGACGTCACGGCGTTTTTTCCAAAGCGAACTTCTAGCGCTCGTATCTGAAGCGATGCCGGCGCATAGGTGGCCTTGAACTTGTTGCCCTTGCTGTCGACGCCCCGGACCTCGTAGCAACCGTCGTCCACCTTGATGCGCTTGACCGTCCAGCCCCGCTGCTCGACCTGTTGTCGCAGCACTTCACGTGGCTGCCAGTCGGCTACCGGATCGACACAATCATCATCAGCCCATGCGGGGCCGCTGACTAGGACGCCAACCAGCAAGCTCACCATGGCGACAGATTTTGAAATCATGGTTTGCATGATATTTCTCCTTTTTGGGCAAGCTCAAGGCTCGTTTGATCTGGACTTCATAACAAGTATCGAAGGCCGTACCGCCAGCCGACTTGATGTACATCAATGGTTGGTATTTAAAAAATTTCCCCAATCAAGGAAAAATTAAACCCATAGTTAACGACTGAATCTATCGGCAAAGCGATGCGCTCGCACCGCCAGAGGCTGCGAAAAATCTCTCAGAGAGCCGAGCCAATTTAAAAACTAACTGAAGGATTTGGCCATTCAGAATTACGCTGGAATCCAGCGTTCATGAGGGTTGCCAAGACTCTTAAGACGTCCCTATAAGGAACGACTCATTAGCAAGCGTCCGCTTCAGGCCCGGTCAAACCAGCTCGATCGTGATGCTCACCGTCATCGACTCTTCACCGCCGCCCTGTCGCACGCCTTTGATCGGCGGGCAGGCGTCGTAGTCTGTGCCCATGGCCAAGCGCACGTGGCGCTGGTCAATCTGGCAACTGTGAGTGATGTCAATGCTGACCCAGCGCCGCTCGGCGACGTCGAGGCACACATCAGCCCAGGCGTGGCTGGCCAAGTCGGGTTCGTTGGCGGCGTAAAAATAGCCGCTGACGTAGCGCGCCGGAATACCCAAGCTGCGACACACGGCAACCATCACATGGGCTTGGTCTTGGCACACACCGGCGCCCGCCTGAAAGGCTTGTAGCGCCGTGGTACTGACGCTTGTGCTATTTTTTTGGTAACGCACCACATCGGCAATGCCTTGGCTCAAAGCCAGCAGGCTGGCTAAGTCGGCCTTGCCGTTGGTGTTAGATGCGGCGGGTGAGACAAAGCGCCGACCGAATTCAGCCAAAACCGCATGCGGTGCCGCCAAGTGCGTCGGCCGCAAAAAAAAACTCGGATGCGGCAAGCTAGGCGCGTCGACAAATTCGGCCACACCCAGCGTGTCCACCTGCCCCGCCGCATTCACCAAGCTCCAACGCACATCGTCAGTCACTTTGCCGACGAATGTGTACGAATGAATACTGTTGCCGTAAGCGTCGCGCTGGGGGAAGAGCTTTTCGGGCGCACCCAAACTCCAGAAATCCACCGTTTGCGCAGGCCCACTCTGCGGCGTCAGCCACAGAGTTTGCAGGGCATACAGCAGCGGTTCGCTGTAACGGTAGTCGGTGGTGTGCTTGATGTGCAACTTCATGCCGACGACCTTAACAGCAAGTCCAGCGTTGAGAGAAAAGCTTTCAGTGGGTGCTCGGGACCAGAAACTCGCGGCTGATGTTGGCACCAATCTCGTTGACCCGGTCTAAGAACTGGGTCAAAAAGGCGTGCAAACCAGTCGCCAGAATTTCGTCAATCCGTGAGTACTGCAGGTCAGCGCGCAGCTTGCCGGCACGGCGCAGGGTTTCGCTTTGCGGGTCACTCGTCACCATGGCCAGATTGCTCATGACTTCGTTCAGGCAACCCAGCAAAGAGCGCGGCATGTCAGGCCGCAAAATCAACAGCTCGGCCACCAGCTCGGGCTTGATGACGTCACGATAAACCTTGCGATACACCTCGAAGCCAGAGACGCTGCGCAAAATGGCGCTCCAGTGGTAGAAATCAAATTCCTGCTCTTTCTCGTTGACCCCACCCAAGGCGGTCTCGACGGCGTGGAACTTCACATCGACCAAGCGGGCGGTATTGTCGGCGCGCTCCAGAAAAGTCCCCATGCGCAAGAAGTGAAAAGCTTCGTCTTGCAGCATGGTGCCCAGCGTGACGCCGCGCGACAGGTGCGAGCGGAACTTAACCCACTCAAAAAACTGCGCTGGGTCACGCTTGAACTCAGCGCTCTTGCCCCTGAGCATGCGGATAACTTCGAGGTAAGTTTGGTTTTGCGTTTCCCAGACTTCAGTCGTCAGCGAGCCGCGCACAGCCCGTGCGTTTTCGCGGGCGTTTTGCAGACACGAAATAATGCTCGACGGATTTTTTTCGTCACGCACCATGAAGTCCATCACATCGGTCGGATTGATGTTGTCGCCGTCGTATTTGGCCGCGTAAGCAGGCTTCAGCTCACTGATACTGAGCAGACCTTGCCAAGCAGCTTGCGCCACCTCGGTCGATTGCGGCAACAGTGAAGTTTGGTAATTAACGTCGAGCATGCGAGCCGTGTTCTCGGCGCGCTCGGTGTAGCGAGACATCCAAAAAAGATGGTCGGCGGTGCGGGAAAGCATGGTCATACGTTTCCTGTCATGTGGGCATGTGCTGGCTTTGAAGCTGCGTCTTCCAGAATCCAGGTGTCTTTGGTGCCGCCGCCTTGCGACGAGTTGACCACCAACGAGCCGTCTTTCAGGGCCACACGGGTCAGACCACCCGGCACCATCTGCACGTCTTTGCCGCTGAGCACAAAGGGACGCAAGTCGATGTGACGCGGTGCAATGCCACTCTCCACATAGGTCGGGCAAGTCGACAAGCTGAGCGTCGGCTGCGCGATGTAGCCAGACGGATTGGCCAGCAGTGCACGGCGGAAATCTTCAATTTCAGCCTTCGTCGACGCCGGCCCGACCAGCATGCCGTAACCGCCAGCACCGTGAACTTCTTTGACGACCAAGTCTTTCAGGTTAGCCAAGGTGTATTTCAAATCATCGTCGTTGCGGCACATGTAGGTCGGCACGTTTTTAAGGATCGGTTTTTCGCCTAAGTAAAACTCGATCATCTTCGGCACATAGGGGTAGATTGACTTGTCGTCCGCCACGCCGGTGCCAATCGCATTGCACAGTGACACGTTGCCGCTGCGGTAAACGTTCAGCAGACCAGCACAACCTAGCGTTGACTTCGGCTGGAAGGCCAGCGGGTCTAGGTAGTCGTCGTCAACACGGCGATAGATCACGTCCACGCGCTTAGGGCCACGCGTGGTGCGCATGTAAACAAAATTGTCTTTGACGAACAGGTCTTGACCTTCGACCAACTCAACGCCCATTTGTTGCGCCAAAAACGCGTGCTCAAAATACGCCGAGTTGTACATGCCCGGCGTCAGCACGACCACGGTCGGATCAGCAGTTGCAGGAGGTGCCATTTGGCGCAGAGTTTCAAGCAACAGGTCGGGGTAATGGGCGACCGGAGCGACGCGGTTTTGGCTGAACAGCTCAGGGAAAAGCCGCATCATCATCTTGCGGTCTTCCAGCATGTAGCTGACGCCGCTGGGTACGCGCAGGTTGTCTTCTAGAACGTAGTATTCGCCCTCGCCTTGGGCGTTCGGGGCGCGGACGATGTCGATGCCGCTGATGTGGGAGTAGATGTTGCCAGGCACATCGACGCCCATCATTTCCGGCCGGAACTGGGCGTTCTGGAAAATTTGCTCAGCCGGGATCAACCCGGCCTTGATGATTTCCTGGTCATGGTAAACGTCGTGGATAAAACGGTTCAAGGCCGTGACACGCTGCACCAGCCCTTTTTCCATGCTGGCCCATTCGTGGGCTGGAATGATGCGGGGGATCAGGTCAAAGGGGATCAAGCGTTCGCTGCCGGCTCCGTCTTCGTCCTTGTCGCCATACACCGCAAAGGTGATACCGACACGCCGAAAAATCATTTCGGCTTCGGCCCTGCGAGCTTGCATCGCGTCGGCCGGCTGCTGGGCCAACCAGCGTTGGTAGCTATCGTAGTGGGCTCGCACGCTGGTAGCGCTGGCGTTCATTTCGTCAAACATCGGTCGGCTCATGGGCTTATATCTCCGGCAAATTCAACTCTTTTTTTCCCGTTAAGAGCTTAGCAAGTTATGCGCCAACAAACGCGACCCGGCGGTATTTATTCGTTTTTAAGGCCGCAAAGCCGGTGCTGCACCGGGTACCCGGTGATGCCAGTAATGCCGTTCTTTCTCACGCTCACAAGTCCAATCGGCAGGCTGAACGCTGCGCCATGTGGCAGCACCGCAGTGCGCCGACTGAAGCACCGTGATGTTTCTCTCGCGGTAACGCCCGAGCACTTCAGGCGCGGGGTGGTTGAAGCGGTTTCTGTAACCGGCCTGGGCCAGCGCCAGTTGCGGCTGCACGGCGTCCAGAAAGCTGGCGCTCGACGAAGTTTTGCTGCCGTGGTGCGGCATCAGCAGCAGATCCGATTGAATCGACCCCGCCCGCAGCAAAGACTGCTCTTGGCGCACTTCAATATCCCCGACCAGCAGCGCGCTGACCCGACTCGCCGAAGAAATGCGCAGCACGCAGCTCATGGTGTTGGAGCGGGCTGGGGCGTCATACGCCACTGGGTCCGGGTGCAGCATCTCAAAATCAACCCCGTCCCATTGCCAGCGCTGGCCGGTTGCGCAGCGCGTGCCCAGCCGCAACTGCTGAAGTTCGTGGTCGGCGTCCATTGAGCTGGAAAGTCCCGCCTGCGGCTGCATCGCCAGCACCGACGCAGCGCCGCCCACATGGTCGGCATCGCGGTGACTCAACAACACAAGGTCAAGTCGCTCTCCCAAGGCGCGCAGCAAGGGCACCAGCACCCGGTCACCAGCATCGCTGTCGCGCGAAAAGCGCGGCCCGGCGTCGTACAGCAGCGCATGGTTGGCAGTGCGAACCAACACCGAGTTGCCCTGCCCGATGTCAGCGGCTAGCACCTCAAATTGCCCTATCTCAGGCAGCAACGGTTGCCACAGCAAGACTGGCAGTAGCAGTGGCACGCCCAGCACCCGCCAATGCCACGGCAGTCGCATGACCAACAGCAAACCGCCCACCACACCCGCTGCCGCACACCAGACAGGCACGGCAGCTTGGCTGAGGGTCGCCATCGGCCAAGCTGCCAGCACTTCCAATACGGACATCAGCACGCCAATCAGCCAAGCCGCCAAATCCCACAACGGCGACCACGCCACGCCCAGCAAAGCCAGTGGCGTGATGAGCAAGGTGACCGCTGGAATGGCCAGAATATTGGCCAGCAAGCCGACCACCGAGACCTGATTGAACAGCAGCAAGGTCAGCGGCGTCAGAGCCAAGGTGATGACCCACTGCTGGCGCAGCATGCGCCAGAAACCGCCCGCAACGTGCAGCAGCCACGCCTGTAAATAGGGCAGCCAACGCCAGCGGGCGGAACGCAAAGCTGCGGCACTGACGGCCGTCGCCTGGGGCGGCAGTGGTGTCCCGGGATCAGACGCGAACAGCACACCGACGGCCACAAAGGACAGCCAAAAACCAGCCTGCAACAAGGCCCATGGATCAAACGCCACCACCACCGCCATGGCCAGCAACCAGATGTGGGGCCAGGCCCACTGCCGGCCACTTTGCCGCAACAGCACGACCACCGCGAGCATCAAAATGGTGCGCTGGGCCGGCAAGCCTAGGCCTGAAAAAACAGCGTAAGTGGTCGCCATCAACAAGCCGCCCCAAGCAGCCGCGCTGCTGGCAGGTAGCCACAAACACAAGCGCGGTGTGAGCAGCGCCGAACGCCCCCATAACCAGCCCAACACGCGTGAAGCGAGCCACGCAAACAGCGTGATGTGCAAGCCTGAAATACTCACCAGATGAGAAATGCCGGTGGCCCTGAAAACGTCCCAGTCCGCGCGCTCAATGGCGTTTTGATCACCCAACACCAAAGCCGCCAACACGCCGGCCCGTTGCGAGCTGTCAATGCGTTCAAAGATGGCCTCACGCACGCTTTGGCGGGCCCGCTCCACGGCATATCGAGGGTTGTGCGAGGCTTGGTCGCTGAGCTTTTCAGGCGGCGTGTCGCGCACACCGGCCCGCACCGAGCCGGTGGCCTGCAAGCCCTGTTCCCACAACCACAGCTCGTAGTCAAAAGCGTGCGGGTTGCTGCTGCCGTGCGGCGCTTTGAGGCGAACCGTCATTTGCCACCGCTCGCCAGCGCGCATGGGCTGCGGCTGACGCTGTAACTGCAGCAAGGTGAGGCTTTCAGCGTCAGCTGGCGCGGTCGGCCGTGGGGCCATGAAAAACCCGGCATACCAGCCCAGATAAAGCTGCGGCGGCAGCACCACCGGCTGCCCTTCCAGCCAGGCAGATTCAACTTTCAAACGAAAGCGCACCGCGTCTTCACCTTGCCGCGGCATGGCCTGCACGACACCAGTGACTTGAATGTCGCGCCCCTCCAATGCGGGGTTCAGCGCCTGCGCGTCAAAAGCTGCAGCGCGCAAACCCGTCAGGCTAAAACCCAAGGCCATGCCCGCCAAGACCATCACGAGCAGCCTCGGCAATTGAATCGACTGTGGCCAGCGAAAAATCCCAAGCACCAAACCAACCAGCCCCGCCGCCAACCCAGCCGCGTAAAAAGAATCGGCCGCCAAAGTGGCTTGCTGCAACTGAAAAGCCGTGCCGAGAACGAGCCCCAGCAACAGCCAGATCGGCGTAGGCGGCGCACTCAGCTTGGCGTGCTGCCCGGGCAAAAGCTCGTTGTTCAATGAAATCCTTAGCCACCTTGGCAGTGATTGCGGTGACACTAGCCGGATTGAAAATCGGGTTTGCAACCCGTCGTTTTTCCTGATTTGGCGCGGCTCTTGCTTACCGGTTGATTGAGTATTTTTAAGCATTGACCGAACGATTTGCACGCCAGCAAGGCGGCATCCACCTTGTACCTTAAAAGCGAGAACTTTTGTGTCCATTCATGTTGCCCTGAGTCACATCACGCACTACAAATATGACCGACTGGTCAAACTCGGACCTCAAGTGGTTCGCTTGCGACCGGCACCGCACAGTCGCACCAAGGTGCTTTCGTATTCGCTGACCATCGAGCCCGCCGGTCATTTCATGAACTGGCAGCAAGATCCTTTTGCCAACTACCAGGCCAGGTTGGTGTTCCCCGAAGCCGCGCGCTCATTCAAGGTCACGGTGGATCTGGTGGTCGAGATGGCGGTGTTCAATCCGTTTGACTTTTTCCTCGAGCCGCAGGCTGAGGTATTTCCGTTCAAGTACAGCGAAGCGCAAGCCGTTGAACTCGCACCTTACTTAGTGAAGGAGCCGGCCACGCCGCTGCTGCAAAAGTATATTGACAGCATCGACCTGACGCCGCGCGAGACGAATAACTTTTTGGTCAGCCTGAACCAAAAGTTGCAGGCTGACATCAAGTACGCGATTCGCATGGAGCCGGGCGTGCAAACGCCTGAAGAAACGCTGGCGCTGGCCTGCGGCTCCTGCCGTGACACCGGCTGGCTGATGGTGCAAGTCTTTCGCCACCTCGGTCTGGCAGCGCGTTTCGTCTCGGGCTATTTGATTCAACTCAAAGCCGACGTCAAATCAGTTGACGGCCCGAGCGGCGCTGAAAAAGACTTCACCGACCTGCACGCTTGGTGCGAGGTGTTTTTGCCCGGCGCCGGTTGGGTCGGACTCGACCCCACTTCAGGCCTGATGGCCAGCGAGGGCCACATTCCACTCGCCTGCACGCCCGAGCCTTCCAGCGCAGCGCCGATTGAAGGCGGCGTTGACGAATGCGAGGTGACGTTTGAACACCACATGAGCGTGCAGCGCATTCATGAGTCCCCGCGCGTCACCAAGCCTTACACAGAAGAACAATGGGCTGCCGTGTTGGCGCTCGGCGAAGTGGTCGACCGTGACCTGATCGCCGGCGACGTGCGCCTGACGATGGGCGGTGAGCCGACCTTCGTCGCCACCAAAGACCGTGACGGCGCTGAATGGAACATCGACGCGCTAGGCCCAACCAAGCGCGGCTACGCTACCGAGTTGGTGCAAAAGCTCCGCGCTGAATATGGCGAAGGCGGCTTTCTGCATTTTGGCCAAGGCAAGTGGTACCCGGGCGAGCAATTGCCGCGCTGGGCGCTGAGCATTTTTTGGCGCAAAGATGGCCAGCCGGTGTGGCAAAACCCGGCCCTGTTTGCCGACGAACGTCAGACTGGCAAAAAAGCCGACAGCGCCTGCCACTACACCAGCGCCGACGCCGACCGCTTCACCAAAACACTGGCCGCCAAACTCGGCTTGAGCCCGCGCCACATTACCCCCGGCTACGAAGACACTTGGTACTACCTGTGGCGCGAACGCCGTTTGCCGGTCAACGTAGACCCGTTCAACGCACGGCTCGAAGAACCCATGGAACGCGAGCGCCTACGCCGTGTCTTCATGCAAGGGTTAGATGCCGTGGTGGGTTATGTGCTGCCGCTCAAAGCCCGCGAAGAAACCGCTGCGGCCAGCGCGCCGCGCTGGTCCACCGGGCCGTGGTTTTTCCGCGATGAGCGCATGTACCTGATGCCGGGCGACTCGCCCATGGGCTACCGCTTGCCGCTCGATTCAGTGCCATGGGTCTCCGAAACAGACTATCCGTACCTGATTGAAACCGACCCGTTTGCACCACGCCAAGCGCTGCCGACAACGGCCGAGATCGCCACGCGCTACAGCGAAGACCACGGCCGCATGGCCGCGGCACCAGCGGTTTCCGCTGAGCCTATCGCGCCACCCACACGCCACAACAGCGCGACTGTTCTGGCCCAGTACATGGCCCGCTTGACGCGCACGGCGGCGCCTACGGTGGCCGCTCGGATTGCACAGTTCAAACCCACAGTGGCCGCAGCTGCCACCCCCAAGCCAGTGGATGCGGTGCCGGCAGAAGTCGACCCGTCAGAACGCCTGCCGAAGCCGCAAGAGTCAGCCGCTTGGCTGAGCCGCACAGCACTCTGCATTGAAATCCGCGACCCGGACCGCGCCAACGGCCCGAAAGCCGGCAACAAAGCCAAGGCCGATCCGGACAAGGTCAAAGGCCAAGGTGAAACCGGCGCGCTCTACATCTTCATGCCGCCGCTGGAGCGCCTGGAAGACTACCTTGACCTGCTCGCCGGGATTGAAGCCACGGCAGAATCACTGGCCGTGAAAATCGTTTTGGAAGGCTACCCGCCGCCGCGCGATCCGCGCCTGAAAATGCTCCAAGTCACGCCCGACCCCGGCGTCATCGAAGTCAATATTCACCCCGCCTACAACTGGGGCGAGCTGGTCGAGCACACCGAGTTTTTGTACGAAGTGGCGCACGAAACACATCTGTCGGCCGAGAAGTTCATGAACGACGGGCGCCACACCGGCACCGGCGGCGGCAACCACTTTGTGATGGGCGGCGCGACGCCGTCTGACAGCCCGTTTTTACGCAAACCCGAACTGCTCGCCAGCTTGATCGCTTACTGGCACAACCACCCGGCGCTGAGCTATCTTTTCTCTGGCATGTTCATCGGCCCGACCAGCCAAGCGCCGCGCGTCGACGAAGCCCGCAACGACCAACTCTACGAGCTTGAAATCGCCCTGCGCGAGATTCAAAACAACCGCGCTAAATACGGTGCCGGGATGCCGCCGTGGATTGTTGACCGGACGCTGCGCAACATTCTGGTTGACGTCACCGGCAACACGCACCGCAGCGAGTTTTGCATCGACAAGATGTACTCGCCCGACTCGTCCACCGGCAGGCTCGGTTTGCTGGAGCTGCGCGCCTTTGAAATGCCGCCGCATGCCCGCATGAGCATTGCGCAGCAACTGCTGCTGCGGGCACTGGTGGCGCGTTTCTGGAAGAAGCCAGGCCAGCACAAACTCACGCGTTGGGGCACCGAGCTGCACGACCGCTTTTTGCTGCCCAGCTTTATCCGCATGGACTTTGAGGACGTGCTGGCAGAGCTGCGTGAAGAAGGCTACGCCTTCGAGATGGCTTGGTTTGAACCGCACTTTGAGTTCCGCTTTCCGCTCATCGGTCAGGTGCAAACACGCGGCATTGAACTCACGCTGCGCGGCGCGTTAGAGCCTTGGCATGTGATGGGCGAAGAAGGCTCGTCTGGCGGCACCGTGCGTTATGTTGACTCTTCGCTGGAGCGCGTCGAGATGCGCGTGACCGGCCTGAACAACGACCGCTACGTCATCACCGTCAATGGCAGGCCGCTGCCGCTGCAAAACACCGGCACCGTGGGCGAATATGTCGGCGGTGTGCGCTACAAAGCCTGGAACCCGCCCTCGGCATTGCACCCGTCGATTGGCGTGCATGCGCCGCTGACCTTTGACATCGTCGACACCTGGAACGAGCGCTCTTTGGGTGGCTGCCAGTACCACGTGTCGCACCCGGGCGGTCTCAGCTACGACTCACTGCCGGTCAATTCGTTCGAGGCCGAAAGTCGTCGCTTGATGCGGTTTTTCCAGCTTGGCCACACGCCCGGGAAAATGCGCGTGCAAAAAGAAGGAGTCAGCCGCGAGTTCCCTTTCACTTTGGACCTGCGCTAAAGGCACTAGCTTTACAGAAGGCATACTTAAGGCCCCGTGGAAAACAACAACCCGTCCCTGTTCGACGCCGCAGCGCCGGAGTCAGCTGCCGATCTGGCGCTGGCCCTTGCGCCGTCGGCGGCTACCGGTCATTTTGACGAGCTGCGAGGGGCCACCTCGAAGCGTCCGGTTGCAACACAAAAGCTGCCCGCAGGGGCTCAGTCCGGACAGGTGCAAAACCCGCCGCCAGGACCGCTGGGTATCGCTGGCCAAAGCCAAGCTCAAAGCCAGGGCCAGGGTCAAACACAGAGCCAAAGTCAATCACAGTCGATAGAGCCATTAGCGACCACGCCGCCTGAGGCCCAAGCCGAACTGGCGCCCGCTTGGAACGCGTTTTTCACCCAGCTCGGTGCCAACGGTTTTTCTGACCTGAACCACCGTAACGCCAATTTGCAGCGACTGATCCGCGACAACGGCGTCACCTACAACGTCTACGCCGATGCCGACGGGCCGCAGCGACCTTGGGCGCTGGACCTGTTCCCGATGCTGTTGACGCCGCAGGACTGGGTCAGCATTGAAGCCGGTGTGGCACAACGGGCACGCTTGCTAGACCGCATCATGGCCGACGTTTATAGCGCGCAAGAATTGCCACGGCTAGGCCTGTTACCTGCCGCGTTGGTTCAAGGTCACCCCGGCTATTTGCGCCCCATGCATGGCAGTCAGCCAGCGGGGGGCAAGTTCTTGCACATTGCAGCATTTGACTTGGCGCGTGGCCCTGACGGCAACTGGTGGGTCGTCTCGCAGCGCACACAAGCGCCCTCGGGCCTGGGTTACTTGCTTGAAAACCGTTTAAGTATTTCAATGCAGTTTCCAGAGGCTTTTCGCGAGATGAACGTACAGCGTCTTGCTGGGTCTTACAGGGCACTGGTCGACGGCATGAAGGCCGCCTGCCCGATGCAAGATGTGAACACCGGTGAACCTCGGATTGTCCTGCTGACACCCGGCCCCTACAACGAAACGTATTTTGAACACGCTTACTTAGCGCGTTACCTCGGCCTGACCTTGGTTGAAGGCAGCGACCTGATGGTTCGGGACGACCGCCTGTTTCTTAAAACGCTGCAAGGCCTAGAGCCGGTGCACGGCATTTTGAAACGGCTTGATGACGAGTTTCTCGACCCGCTCGAATTGCGCTCTGACTCCACCCTCGGCGTGCCAGGCCTGCTGCAAGTCATTCGCGCCGGCAACGTGTTGGTGGCTAATTCACCGGGCTCGGCGTTTTTGGAGTCACCGGCCTTACTGGGCTTTTTGCCGGCCCTGTCTGAGCACTTGCTGGGTGAAAAACTCGCGCTGCCATCGCTGGCCACGTGGTGGTGCGGTGAGCAAGCGGCTTTGCAATCGGTGCTGCCTCAGTTGAAAGACTGCGTCATCAAACCCACCTACCCAGCCTCGGGCTTGCCATCGGTGATCGGCCAGACGTTGAGCCGCGCCAAGCTGGACGAATGGGCCGGTCGCATCATGCGCCACGGGGAAGACTACACCGTGCAAGCTTATTTGCCGCTGTCGCAAACACCCACATGGCAAGGCGAAAAAATGGCTCCCTGCTCCGCCATGGTCCGCGTCTTTGCGGTCTCTGATGGCCAAAATTCTTGGCAAGTCCTGCCCGGTGGACTGGCCCGGCTGGCGGGTAAAAACGAAAACATAGCGTCAATGCAGCACGGCGGTAGCAGTGCTGATGTCTGGGCACTTGGCGCGACGCCTGCGCCTTTTTCAGCACCTGCCAGCGCGGCGACCGCGTCTTTGAATGCACCGGCTTTACCGGCCATCGCCACCTTGCCACCGCTGCGCAAAAAGCGCGCTGTGACCAGCCGCGCGGCCGAACATCTTTTTTGGCTGGGCCGCTACACCGAGCGCGCCGAAAACTCAGTCAGGCTGGCCCAACTCACGCTGCAAAGTCTGTCGGGCGACGATCAATCCTCTCAGCCTTTGCTGGCTTGGCTCAGCGCCATGGCCGTCAACAACGCCTTGGTGGTGCCCACGGTGCCGCCGGCCACGCAGGCTAAGCGTGTCTTTGAACGCTCGCTGATCGCTAACTTGGCTGACATGACCCAAGCCGCCAGCGTTGGCTACAGCTTGCACGCGCTGAAAAATGCGGCCTCTGCGGTGCGCGAGCGGCTGTCGCAAGAGCAGTGGAAAACCATCGTGCATGCCGAAGCCGAGTTTTTCACACGCTGCAAAAAAATCAGCAGCGCCGCTGATAAAGGCAGGCAAGGGGCGGCGTATTCAACCCAAGAAGCCCTGCGCGCGCTCGACGGTGCCAGCGCCTTTCTGGCGGCCATGACCGGCGCACAAACCGACCGCATGATGCGTGACGACGGCTGGCGTTTGCTCAGCATTGGCCGGCACATCGAGCGACTGAACACACTCGCGTCCGCCTTGATGCTTGGCTTTGAGACTGGCGCGGCAGAAGACGACAGTGGTTTTGCCGCCATCGTCGCGCTGTTTGACAGCACCATCACCTTTCATGCGCAGTACCAGCAGCGCCGGGACACCGTGGCGCTGCTCGACTTGCTGGTGCTAGACCGCGACAATCCGCGCTCGATCGCTTGGGTGACGCAAACCCTGCGGGCGCGTTTGGCCAAACTAGAAGGCACCGATCTCGGCCAAATGGCCGCATTGGCGATGAACCTGCCCGACCCCGGCAGCTGGACGCTCACCGACTTGTACGGTGCCAGCGACAGCACTAGCGACCGCACGGCATCCCAGCCGCATGAGCGTTTGCAACGACAACTCGAGCGCTGCGCCGTCTCAGCGCTGGAGCTGTCTGACCTCATCAGCCGGCGCTACTTCAGCCATGCGTCCAGCGGCAGTCACAGCTTAGGCGCCTAAAAGCGCAGCCCTCTTTCACTGCATTACCGGTTTTTTCATGTTGCTCCACGTCGTCCACGAGACCCGCTATGACTACACGCCTGCGGTTGAAAACGCCCACCATGTGGTGCATCTCAAACCCGCCAGCAACCTACGGCAGCAACTGATCAGCCACCATTTGCAGATTGACCCAGCGCCTGCGCAGCAGCGCGAGGTGGTCGACGTTTACGGCAATCTGAGCACCTTTTTTTCTTTTCAAAGCGCCCATGACCGATTGCGCGTGGTGGCCGAAAGCGTGGTCTCCACCACAGCCGCTTGGAACGCCGACGTACTGCCTGCCAGCCCCAGCTGGGAGCGCGTGCGCGAGCACTTTCGCTACCGTGCTGCGGCTGCTTGGGACCCTGCCGCCGAGTTCCTCTTTGCCTCACCGTATGTGCCGCGCGACGACGCTTTTGCAGAGTTCGCCCGCCCCAGCTTTGCCCCTGACAGGCCTTTGGCCGAGGCCGCCAAAGCCCTGATGCAGCAGATTCACAGCAGCATGGCGTACGAAAGCCTGAGCACAGAAGTCAACACGCCAGCGCTAGAAGCGCTCGAGCAGCGCAAAGGGGTTTGCCAAGATTTCGCCCACATCATGGTCGCCTGTTGCCGCGCCATGGGCCTGCCCGCGCGCTACGTCAGCGGCTACCTGTTGACGCATCCAGCGCCCGGCCAGCCGCGACTGATCGGCAGCGACGCCTCACACGCATGGGCCTCGGTGTATTGCCCGGCGGCCACTGCCACGGTTGAAGTTGACCGTGTGATGCCCGGTTGCTGGCTGGACTTTGACCCGACCAACGACCGCAGTCCCGGCGAAGATTACGTGACGCTCGCCACGGGCCGCGACTTCCTCGACGTCTCGCCCATGCGCGGCGTGATTCGCGGTGGCGCACGACATGCATTGAGCGTGGCGGTGACGGTCTCACCGCTTGAACGCAGCGACCTTATTCAGAGCGATGCCTCTGCCTGAGGGATGAGCCAAGAACTGAGCGTTCACTAGAATTAACGCTTTACCGCCGCATCACCCAGGAAACTCATGACCAACGCCGCCGCTTCCAACGCCATTTACGACAAGCTGAAAACCCTCGGCATTGAGCTGCCACCCGTGTCCACACCCGCTGCCGCGTACTTGCCTTTTGTGCAAAGCGGCAACTTGATTTTCTTGAGCGGTCACATCGCCAAAAAAGACGGCAAAGCATGGGTCGGCCAATTGGGTAAAACCATGCAAACAGCCGAAGGCCAACAAGCCGCACGCGCCATCGCGATTGACCTGATGGGCACACTACATGCCGCATTGGTCGCCACCGGCAAAGACCTGAGCCATGTCAAACGCATCGTCAAGCTGATGAGTCTGGTCAACTCGACCGGCGACTTCACCGATCAACACTTGGTGACCAACGGTGCCAGTGAACTCATCGGCGACGTTTTTGGAGCCGCGGGCGCACATGCCCGCAGCGCCTTCGGTGTAGCGCAAATCCCGATGGGTGCTTGCGTTGAAATTGAAATGATCGCCGAGATCGCCTGAGCTAAATCTCGGCGCGGCTCATTCCACCCGCGTCACGCTGTTCGGCTTGAAGCCTAGATCCGCCGCCTTGCCTTTGCGGGCACGGGCGGCGCGGGCGTTGTTCAGGCTCCTGATTTCAAGCGTTTCTTCACGCTCTTTGGCACCGCGGCCAATGCCAGCGATCTTGATGCTGCGCGTGTAAGCGGCAGCACCGGCCAGCTGGTCTTTGGCTTCGAGGTCGATCAGCATCAGGCCGCGCCCGCCTTTTTCCATCAACTTGAGTTCGTCGATTTCAAAGGTCAGGATGCGTCCGCCGGTGGATGCACAGGCCACGTGCGTAGCGTCTGGCAGCGGCTGCGCGCCTGAGGTGCCCGCTGCATGTGAAGGCTTGCACAAGGTTTCACCCTCGCCCAAACTGATGAAGGCTTTGCCGCTCTTATTGCGCGAGATCATGTTCTCAACCGCCGCCAAAAAGCCGTAGCCGCCTGAGCTGGCCAGCAAGAGCTGCGCAGACGCCGGGCCGGCGAAGTAATGCGCCACTTGCGTGCCGGCTTCCAACTCGATCAGCGTGGTCACGGGCTGGCCGTCACCGCGCGCACCGGGCAAGGCCACCACGGGCACAGAGTAAACGCGGCCGTTGCTGCCAAAGACCAGCAAGGTGTCAACCGTGCGGCATTCAAAGGTCGCGTAGAGGCCGTCGCCGGCTTTGAAAGCGAAGCTCGCCGGGTCATGGCCTTGGCCGCCGCGGGATCGCACCCAGCCCTTGGCGCTGACCACCACGGTCACGGGCTCGTCGATCACCTTGACGTCTAAAGCGGCTCTTTTATCAGCCTGAATCAGGGTCCGGCGTGGGTCTGCAAAGACCTTGGCATCAGCCTCGATTTCTTTGACCATGAGGCGGCGCAGCGTGGCCGGATTGCCCAGAATATCTTCGAGCTTGGCTTGGTCTGCGCGCAGGCCGCTGAGCTCTTGTTCGATCTTGATGGCTTCAAGCCTGGCCAACTGCCGCAGGCGAATTTCAAGAATGTCTTCGGCCTGACGGTCGCTGAGTTTGAAGCGCTCCATCAACGCAGGCTTTGGCTCATCGGCTTGGCGAATGATGGCGATGACTTCGTCAATGTTCAGCAGCACCAGCTGCCGGCCTTCAAGAATGTGGATGCGCGCCAGCACTTTGTCGAGCCGGTGCTGTGAGCGCCGCTGAATGGTGGTGTGGCGAAACTCAATCCACTCGGTGAGGATCTGCCGCAAAGACTTTTGCGTGGGACGACCATCCAGACCGATCATGGTCATGTTGATCGGCGACGAGCTTTCCAAGCTGGTATGCGCCAGCAATGTGGTGATGAGCTCGCTCTGCTCAATGCGGCTGGTTTTGGGTTCAAACACCAGACGCACAGCGGCATCTTTGCTGGATTCGTCGCGCACCACGTCCAGCACCGACAACACGGTTTGCTTGAGCTGAACTTGCTCTTGCGACAGCGCTTTTTTGCCCAGCCGCACCTTCGGGTTGGTGATCTCTTCAATTTCTTCGAGCACGCGTTGGGTGCTCACACCCGGCGGCAACTCGTTAACCACCAGTTGCCACTGGCCACGCGCCAGCTCTTCAATCTTCCAGCGAGCACGAACTTTGAGCGAACCGCGTCCGGTGCGGTAGGCCGCAGCGATCTCGGCCGGGCTCGAAATAATCTGTGCGCCGCCCGGGTAATCGGGGCCGGCGATGATGGCCGAAATCGCTTCGTCCGTGATGTTCGGCGTCTTGATCAGGGCGATGCAAGCGTCGGCCACTTCACGCAGGTTGTGGCTCGGAATCTCAGTGGCCAAGCCGACCGCAATGCCGCTGGCGCCATTCAGCAAAGTGAACGGCAAACGCGCAGGCAAACGCCCTGGCTCTTCGGTCGAACCGTCGTAGTTGGGCACAAAGTCGACCGTGCCTTCGTCGACTTCTTCCATCAACAAACTGGTGATGCGCGCCAACCGGGCCTCGGTGTAACGCATGGCGGCAGCGCCGTCACCATCGCGTGATCCAAAGTTACCTTGGCCATCAATCAGCGGGTAGCGCTGGCTGAAGTCTTGCGCCATGCGCACCAGCGCGTCATACGCCGCCTGGTCGCCGTGCGGGTGAAAACGGCCCAGCACGTCGCCGACCACGCGGGCGCATTTGACCGGTTTCGCGCCGGTCGCGCCGTTGGCGCCGCCAAAGCCCAAACCCATGCGCGCCATGCTGTACAAAATGCGCCGTTGCACCGGCTTTTGGCCATCGCAGACGTCAGGCAAGGCGCGACCCTTGACGACGCTGAGCGCATATTCGAGGTAAGCGCGTTGGGCGTAAGCCGCCAGCGAATCCTGGTCGGCGGGTTCAGGGGTCACGGCGGGAGCGTCGGGGGTGAATAAATCCATGGCGGTATCAGATCAATCGGTATTCAGTTTCGGGTTCAGGTCTTCATTGGGAATTGACGCGTTCAAACGTCGATATCCACAGCGTCACCGTGCAGCTCCATCAGCTCGCGTCGGGCGGCGGCTTCACCCTTGCCCATGAGTTTGGTGATGAGGTTGACAGTCTGCGCAAAATCAACATTGCCGAGTTGCACCGGCAACAAACGGCGGGTGTCAGGGTTGAGCGTGGTTTCCCACAATTGTTCAGCGTTCATCTCGCCCAAGCCCTTGAAGCGACTGATGCTCCAACCGTTTTCTTTCACGCCTTCCTTGCGCAGCTTGTCAAGAATCGCGTTGAGTTCGCCGTCGTCTAGAGCATACGCTTTGGATGCCGGCTTCTTGCCGCGGGCCGGCGCATCGACCCTGAACAGCGGTGGCCGCGCCACATACAAATGGCCGGTTTCGATGAGCTTGGGAAAATGCCTGAAAAACAGCGTCAACAGCAGCACCTGGATGTGCGAGCCATCAACGTCAGCGTCGCTCAAAATACAGACCTTGCCATAGCGCAGGCCGCTCATGTCAGGCGTGTCGTCGGGGCCGTGAGGGTCAATCCCCAGTGCCACGGCGATGTCGTGAATTTCGTTGTTGGCAAAGAGCCGGTCGCGCTCGACTTCCCAAGTGTTGAGGACCTTGCCGCGCAGCGGCAAAATAGCTTGGCTTTCTTTGTTGCGGCCCATCTTGGCGCTGCCGCCAGCAGAGTCACCCTCGACCAAAAACACTTCGTTGTAGGCCAAGTCTTTGCTCTCGCAATCGGTCAGTTTGCCAGGCAACACCGCCACGCCGGAGCCCTTGCGTTTTTCAACTTTTTGGCCGGCTTTTTGGCGCGATTGGGCGGCGCGAATCGCCAGCTCGGCGAGCTTTTTACCGTACTCCACATGCTGGTTCAGCCAGAGTTCCAGCGTCGGCCGGACAAAGCTGGAGACCAGCCGGACGGCGTCACGCGAATTCAGCCGTTCCTTGATCTGCCCCTGAAACTGCGGGTCCAAGACCTTGGCAGACAGCACGTAGCTGGCGCGCGCAAAAACGTCTTCGGGCAACAGCTTCACACCCTTGGGTAGCAAGGAATGCAGGTCGACAAAGCTCTTGACGGCGGTGAACAGGCCGTCGCGCAAGCCGCTTTCATGCGTGCCGCCAGCGCTGGTCGGGATCAAATTGACATAGCTTTCACGCACCGGATGGCCGTCTTCGGTGAAGGCCACGCACCACTGCGCGCCCTCGCCTTCAGCAAAGCTGTCGTGCGCTGCATCGGCAAAACCTTCGCCTTCAAACATCGGGATCACCAGATCAGCGTTGAGCGTCTGCATCAGGTAGTCGTGCAGCCCGCCCTTGTAAACCCAGGCCTGGGTTTCTTTGGTCTTTTCATTGATCAGCGTGACGGTGACGCCCGGCATCAGCACGGCCTTGCTGCGCAGCAAGTGCGTCAGCTCGTTCATGGGCAGCGCTGCGGTTTCAAAGTACTTGGGGTCAGGCCACGCCCTGACTGCCGTGCCGCTCTTGCGGTCGCCGTCCCCGGAAGGCCGAATCTGCAGCGCCTCAATGACATCACCGCCCGAAAAGACCAACCGCGCCGCCTTGCCGTCGCGCCACGAAGACACCTCCATGCGCTTGGACAGCGCATTCGTCACGCTGACGCCGACGCCGTGCAAACCGCCCGAAAAGCTATACGCACCGCCCGAACCTTTGTCAAACTTACCACCGGCATGCAGCCGCGTGAAGACCAGCTCGATCACCGGCGCGTTTTCTTCCGGGTGCATGCCAAACGGAATACCACGGCCATCGTCTTCGATGCTGACCGAGCCGTCCGCGTGCAGCGTCACCTTGATCTTTTTGCCGTGCCCGGCCAAAGCTTCGTCGGCCGAGTTGTCGAGCACCTCCTGCAAGATATGCAGAGGGTTGTCGGTACGGGTGTACATGCCCGGCCGCTGCTTGACAGGCTCAAGGCCCTTGAGCACGCGGATGGAACTTTCGGAATAGTCGGTGGGTAGTTTGGAGGCCATGGCAGTGCTGTGATTTGCGGCGATTGTAGACGCGGCAAGCATCAATCACTGGGTATAAATACAGTTACGTTGACGCATCCCGTGTCGATTGTCCAAAAAGCGCGATCTGCGGTGAGTCGTTACATTTAACCTATGTCTTCCGCAACACACCCCTCCAACTCAAACGCTTTTCCAGAACCACGCAAGCTCTCGATGCTGCAAGTTTTAGCCTGCGGCGCCGCCATCGTCACGCTGTCGATGGGCATTCGCCACGGCTTTGGTCTGTGGCTGCAACCGATCACCCAAGCGCAAGGTTGGACGCGCGAAACGTTTGCGTTTGCGATAGCGATCCAGAATATCTCGTGGGGCATTTTCGGTATTTTTGCCGGCATGATTGCCGACCGCTTTGGCGCCTTTCGCGTCATCATGGCCGGCGCTGTTTTGTATGCGCTGGGCTTGGTCGGCATGGCGCTGTCACCCACTGGGTTTCTGTTCACCCTCACGACCGGTGTATTGATAGGAGCGGCACAAGCGGGCACCACTTACGCGGTGATCTACGGCGTGATCGGCCGCAACATCTCGGCCGACAAACGCTCTTGGGCCATGGGTGTTGCTGCAGCTGCGGGCTCCTTTGGTCAGTTTTTGATGGTGCCGATTGAGGGGTTTTTAATCACCCGCTTCGGCTGGCAAGAAGCCTTGCTGGTGCTGGGCGCAGCTGCCTTGCTGATGATTCCATTGGCCATCGGTCTGCGTGAATATAAAACCAAGGGTGCCGCCCCGACCAAGCGCGAACAAACCATTCTCGAAGCCCTGAAAGAAGCCTTCAAGTACCCCAGCTTTCAACTCCTGATGGCGGGCTATTTTGTATGCGGTTTTCAGGTCGTCTTCATCGGCGTGCACATGCCCAGCTACCTGAAAGACAAAAGCCTGCCGCCAGAAGTCGCCAGTTATGCCCTGGCCTTGATTGGATTATTCAATGTCTTTGGCACCTATGCTGCAGGCGCTCTGGGTCAAAAAATAGCCAAGAAAAATATTTTGGCGGGTATTTATTTTTCGCGCGCGGTCGTGATCTCTATCTTCATCGCAGCCCCCATCAGCCCCATGAGCGTGTATTTATTTGCCGCCGTCATGGGCGTCTTGTGGCTGTCTACCGTGCCGCCCACCAATGCGGCGGTGGCGCAGATTTTCGGCATCCAGCATTTGTCGATGCTCAGCGGCTTCATCTTTTTCAGCCACCAGATCGGCTCCTTCATGGGTGTCTGGCTGGGCGGCTACATGTACGACAAAACGGGCAGCTATGACCTCGTTTGGTACATCGCGATCGGCTTGGGTGTCTTTGCCGGCTTGGTCAATTTGCCGGTGCGCGAGGCGCCCATTGTGCGGACGCCAGCCAAACTGCCACAAGGCGTCTAAGATAGTTCGGATGTTGAAAAAAACATTGCTCTGGACGCTCTTCATCGCCATTCCGTTGGCGGTGTTTGCCTTCTACACGCGGCCCGACATGCTGGTCATGCTGGCGGATCAGCTGTGGGCTTGCTTTTGATGACGCTAACGCCAACCCTCCCGATCGGCCACGGCGATGAAGCTGCCTCGGCTTGGGTGCAACGCTGGAGTCACTTAGTGCCTGAAGGTGGCTGCGTACTCGACGTCGCCTGTGGCCGTGGTCGCCATGCGCGCTACTTGCATCAACGCGGTCTCAAGGTGGTGGCCGTCGACCGTTCTGCCGAGGCCATCGCGGCCATTGGCCTGCCGGCAGAGCGCTGCGAAACCTGTGTCGCCGATATTGAAAATGGTCCTTGGCCTTTTGCCGGACGCCAGTTTGATGCCGTCATAGTCACCAACTACCTGTGGCGACCTTTGCTGCCAACGTTGCTGGCCAGTCTGGCGTCAGGCGGCGTCCTCATTTACGAAACCTTTGCCGCTGGCAATGAAACGGTGGGCAAACCATCAAGAGCCGATTTTTTGCTCCAGCCTGGGGAATTGCTGCAAGTCTGCCAAGAGCTGTGCATCGTCGCGTTTGAAGAGGGCTTTGAAGACCAACCCAGCCCGCGCTTTGTTCAGCGCATCGTCGCCGTCCGTGAGTGGCCTCTGAACGATGAAGCACCCACGCACTCGGTTGCCCGCTATCGGCTCGGCTAAAACCAAGATCTGCATCACCAGCAGATACAGTCGGAGCTCTGCGGGCTGAGTAGAATGCGCCATTGGCTTTAAACGCCCGTTATTGCACCTCTTTTCGCCGACTTGTCTTATAAGTCTAGGTTACTCAAAACATGAAACAAATCACTGGCAGTATTGTTGCTCTGGCGACCCCACTACACGAAGATGGCCGTGTCGATTACCCCACCTTGCGCAAACTGGTGGACTGGCACATCACTGAAGGCACAGACTGCATCGGCGTGGTCGGCACCACTGGCGAGTCGCCGACAGTCAACGTTGAAGAGCACTGCGAAATCATCCGCGTCGCGGTTGAGCAGGCGCTCAGCCATGGCGCCAAAGCCGTGCCAATCATGGCCGGCTGCGGTGCCAACTCGACGGCTGAGGCCATTGAACTGACCAAGTTCGCTAAAAAAGTCGGCGCCGATTGCCAGTTGCAGGTCGTGCCCTACTACAACAAACCCACGCAAGAAGGCCAGTACCGGCACTTCAAGGCGATCGCCGAAGCGGTTGATCTGCCCATGGTTTTGTACAACGTTCCCGGCCGCAGCGTGGCAGACATGCTGCACCCCACGGTGATGCGGCTGACGCAGCTGCCCGGCATTGTTGGAATCAAGGAAGCCACCGGCAACATCGAGCGTGCGCAATGGCTGATCAAAGAAACCCCAGCTGATTTCGCGGTGTATTCAGGTGATGACGCCACCGCTGTGGCCCTGATGCTGTGCGGTGGCCAAGGCAATATCAGCGTAACGGCCAACATCGCACCTCGCCTGATGCACGAGCTGTGCATGGCTGCAGTGGCGGGCGACACCCTGCGCGCCATGCAGATCCAGCTGCAACTGTTGCCCCTGCACAAACATCTTTTTGTGGAATCCAACCCAATTCCCGTGAAGTGGGCGATGGCCCGCATGAAGCTCTGCGGCCCCACACTGCGCCTGCCTATGACGCCGCTGGAACCATCCAACGAAGCCACTGTCGAAAACGCCTTGCGCGTTTGCGGCTTGATCTGATCTGAAGGACACGAATTGAAGACTCCTATGACTATTTCCTACCAACGCACTTCGCTAGGTCTGGCAGTTACCGCATTGCTTGTCGGTTTGGCCCTCAGTGGCTGCACGTCGGTCAGTGACACCCTGAGTGGCGGCAAAGTGGACTACAAGTCTGCATCAGCCACCAAAGGTCCATCCCTCGACGTGCCACCCGATCTCAGCCAGCTCACACGCGACAGCCGCTACGTCGTCCCCGGCATGGCCGTTTCAGCCAACGCGTATCAAGTCACCCAGCCCAACACGGCCACACCGACGGCCGCCAACACCATGGGCGACGTCCGCATTGAGCGCGCCGGTAACCAGCGTTGGTTGGTGGTCAACCGCCCAGCAGACAAGCTGTGGGATCCGGTGCGTGAGTTCTGGAAAGAGAGTGGTTTTCAGTTGCCCATTGAGCAAGCTGAACTCGGCATTCTGGAAACTGATTTCGCCGAAAACCGGGCCAAATTACCGCAAGACTTCATTCGCAACACCATCGGCAAAGTCTTAGACAGCCTTTATTCGACGGGCGAACGCGACAAATTCCGCACCCGTTTAGAGCGCACAGCCAATGGTGGCACTGAGATTTTCATCAGCCACCGAGGCATGGTCGAAGTTGTCAGCAGCACCTCTGCCGCTGGCGGTAGCGGCTCCACCATTTGGCAGCCACGCCCAGCGGACCCCGAACTAGAAGCTGAATTCCTGCGTCGCTTGATGGTCAAGCTGGGGGTCACGCAAGAACAGTCCAAAGCACTGGTGGCCAGTGGCGTCCAGCGTCAAACCTCCCGTATGGCATCGGTCAACGGTATTCCGGTGTTGCAAATCGACGAAGGCTTTGAGCGCGCTTGGCGTCGCGTCGGGCTGGCACTTGACCGCACGGGTTTCACCGTCGAAGACCGCGACCGTGCACAGGGTCTGTATTTTGTGCGCTATGTCTCATTGACCACCGATGCCAAAGAATCCGGATTCTTCAGCAAACTATTCAGCAGCTCAACGGCCCCCTCGGCGCCCCTGAAATATAGGATTGCATTGAACAGCAAGGATGAATCGACCTCGGTTTCCGTGCTCAATGCCGAAGGCAAGCCTGAGACCTCAGTCAATGCAGAACGCATCATCAAGGTGTTAGCGGACGACCTGAAGTAAGCGCGGGCAAGTTCGCTTCAGGTGCTACGCTTCAAGAGTCTAGGCAGCGGTAGCACGGGCAACGCCACGCTGGTGGAAGCCAGCGGCATCCGCTCAACCCGGTTGCTGGTGGACTGTGGTTTGGGCATTAAACAACTCTCTTCACGCTTAGCCGAAGCCACATCTTTAGAGGCAGCTTCAATTGACGCGATGTTCATCACCCACGAACACAGCGACCACATTGGCTGTGCACGCCAGCTCGCTCAGCGCTACCGCATTCCGGTCTGGATGAGCCGGGGCACCTATGAAGCCTTGGGCAGCCCCGACTTTGATGGCCTGCTGCACATCGCGGCAGACGGCCAATCAATCGATCTCGGGGAGTTGCAGGTGACCCCCTTCACCGTCCCGCACGACGCCAGGGAGCCACTGCAGCTAAGTTGCACCGATGGCAGCGCGAAACTGGGTGTGCTGACCGATCTTGGCCATGCGACAGCGCACGTGCTGACGCACCTGGAAGGCTGTCACGCCCTGCTGCTGGAGTGCAATCACGACACCGACTTGCTGGCCAAGTCGAATTACCCAGCTTTCCTGAAAAAACGGGTGGGCGGACCTTATGGTCATTTGTCGAACGCCGCTGCTGCAGAGATTTCAACCGCTCTGGCCCATGCGGGACTCAAACATGTCGTGGCGGCTCATTTGAGCGCGCAAAACAACAGCCCTCAATTGGCACTTGAAGCGCTTCTCGACAGTCTGGCACCGGTTTGGGGCAGTCCGGAATTATCGGTCGCTCACCCGACGGAAGGCTCGCACTGGATTCAGGTGAATGCATGATGCTGTAACGCCGCCCCCAGACGAAAAAAAGCCGCTCGAAAGCGGCTTTTTTTGGATGCAGCGAAGAATTACTTGGCGGCTGGTGCAGCAGGAGCAGCAGCTGGAGCCGATGCGTCAGCAGCAGGTGCAGCGGCTGGAGCCGATGCGTCAGCAGCAGGTGCAGGAGCAACCACTGGGGCTGGTGCTGGGGCTGGTGCTTCTTTTTTACCGCAAGCAGCCAGGGCGAAAGCTGCAACGATCGCTGCCAAGACGAGTGATTTGTTCATTTTTGATACCTTGATAAATGTAAGAAAACAATTTTCGAAAAAGGCCAACCTCAATCAGTTTGCCTCCTAGTTTAGGCAGGAGAATTCGACCGCTACCAGCCCAACGCAGAAGTATATTCGTATTTACCCCCAGTTGCCAAAGATAAAAGCACAACTGTACATAGAATCTAAATTTTCAGCTTTTATATCAAATTAACCAACCTGCATCACGCCAGTCGGCAAGTAAGTTTTGTGCCGATACACTGGCTTTGCGCAACTCGTCAGCCTTCAGCTGCCGCTGATCAGCCAGCCGACGCATCAGTGCAGCATCGGCGCCTTTGGCCCGATAACTCTCACCATTGATGAAGATGTGGTGCTCGTCGTACATCATCTTGGTACGTGCGTCTAGCACCAAATTGGACGCCGCACCAAAAATGGGCGAACCCCTTAAATCCTCACTGGGCTCATCAAACCAGACCGATGGTTTTGGCTCGGTCATGTATTCACCCAAGGCGCAAGCCAGCGCCAGCGGATCTTTCAAGGCCGCCGCCACGGCGTGTCGGGCAAACTCAGTCAGCTCAGTTGGCAAGGCCGCCGGGTTGGCAGTAGCCGGCTGCTGCGGGTCGCGGTAGAGCTTGGGCACGGCCGCAGCATCTTCATCGTCTGAGCCAAACTCGGCCAAACGCTGCAACAGCGCACCCGCCAGTTCGGTCTGACTGGGGGCTCTGAAGCCAATCGAGTAGGTCATACACGCTTCAGGCTTGCCATCGGCCGAGACAGCGTCTTCAGCCACGCCGTCATGGGCATAACGCGGCGGCAAATACAACATGTCGCCGGCCTCCAGTACAAACTCCTCGGTCGGTACAAAGTTTTGCAAAATTTTCAGCGGCACGCCTTCCTGCAAGGTGAAATCCGTCTGTTTGCCGATGCGCCAGCGACGCCGACCGCTGGCTTGCAACAAGAACACGTCGTAGCTGTCAAAGTGCGGGCCGACACCGCCGCCCGCGCTGGCGTAAGAGATCATCAGATCGTCCATGCGGGCGTCAGGCACAAAGCGAAATTGCTGCAGCAACGCATGCGCTTTGGCCTCGTGCATGTCAACGCCTTGCACCAGCAAGGACCAGCCGGGTTTGTTCAAGGCAGGCAGGCTGCGCGGCGCAAACGGCCCAGACTTCATGCGCCAGCCGGTTGTGCCCTGCAGCACCAGCCGAGACTCGACGTCCTCTTGGCCCGCCAACGCAAACAGTTCAGGCCGACTCAGGATCGGCTTGAAACCAGGCAAGGCCTGTCGCACCAGCAAAGGCTTTTTTTGCCAATGACGGCGCATGAATTGCTGGGGCGTCAGACCGCCCAGCAGGGCTGATGATTGAGTTATATCCATGGGACAATTGTCGGATGAAAATCACCCCACAATGCGTTGTTGCCCTGAGCTGGGTCCTGAAAGACACCTTGGGCGAAGTCCTTGACGAACTCGACGAGCCGGTTGAATTCTTGCTGGGAGGCAATGACTTGCTGGCCAAAATTGAAGAAAGCCTGCAAGGCCACGAAGCCGGCGACAAGGTCGACCTGCACTTGGAACCCGAGCAAGCCTTTGGCGACTATGACGAGAATTTTGTCTTTTTAGAGCCCCGCAAGTTGTTCCCGGCTGAGCTTGAAGAAGGCATGACCTTTGACGGTCAAGCTCTGCCGAAGGGCTGCAACCCAGAAACACCGGCGCAGCTGATTTACACCGTCACCGACATTTACCCCGAGCACGTCGTGCTCGACGGCAATCACCCTTTGGCGGGCATCGCCATTCGGCTGTCGTTGGTGGTTGAAGCTGTGCGCGAAGCCAGCGTCGAAGAGATCGGCCAAGGCTCGCTTGGGACCAGTTTTTTCAAACTTGAGGCCGATGATTCACCGCAACCAGGCAGCGACACGCTGCACTGAGCCTACTTTTTCCCGGTCGAACCGTAGCCGCCTTCACCGCGGTCGCTGGGTGCGAACTCGCTGACCACATTGAACTCAGCCTGCACCACCGGCACGATCATCAGCTGGGCAATGCGCTCCATCGGCGCTATGGTGAAAGCCACCTCACTGCGATTCCAGGCGCTGACCATCAATTGGCCTTGGTAATCGCTGTCGATCAAACCCACCAGATTGCCCAACACAATGCCGTGTTTGTGGCCCAAACCGGAGCGCGGCAAGATCAGCGCGGCAAAGCCCGGGTCTTCCAAATAAATAGCAATGCCGGTGGGGATGAGTTGCCAGGCGTTCGGGGCGAGCGTCAAGGGCTCGCTAAGGCAGGCGCGCAGGTCGAGGCCAGCGCTTCCGGGCGTGGCGTAGGCCGGCAAGTTATCGGTCAGGCGCGGGTCGATGATTTTGACGTCAATTTTCATGGTGATTTTTTAAAGTTTTGGGGAGCCGGGCCGCCACGGTGGCGACCAACTGGCGCGCAAGATGCAGCTTCGCGGCACGCGGTAATTCTTGGCTGCCTGCGGCATCGACCAACAGCAGCGCATTGTCGTCTTGACCGAAAGTCGCCGGCCCGATGTTACCGACCAACAGTGGCACGCCTTTTTTCAAGCGTTTGGCTTGGGCGTGGGCCAGCAAATCATGGCTTTCTGCAGCAAAACCAACACAAAACAGCGCACCGCTTTGAGCTCGCGTCGAGCCGGCCACCGCCGCGAGAATGTCAGCATTTTCGACAAAGGCCAGCTGAGGCGCTTCGCCGCTGCCATCTTTCTTTATTTTTTGCACGGACGCAGCAGCCGGTCGCCAATCGGCCACTGCTGCGGTGGCAATAAAGACAGTCGCAGCATCGGCGCGGGCGCTGACGGCGTCGAACATTTGCTGTGCTGATTTAACGTCTACGCGGGTCACGCCGCGCGGCGTTGGCAAGCTCACCGGCCCGGCCACCAGCGTGACTTCGGCGCCCGCTTCTCGGGCTGCCCGAGCCACGGCAAAACCCATCTTGCCGCTGGACAAATTGGTGATGCCGCGCACCGGGTCAATCGCTTCATAAGTCGGGCCGGCGGTGATCAGCACACGCTGGCCAGCCAGCGGCTTGGGCGCAAAAAAAGCGATCACGTCGTCCAACAACTGGTCTGGCTCCAGCATGCGACCGTCGCCGGTTTCGCCGCAGGCCTGAAAACCGCTCCCAACACCCAGCACCGTCGCGCCATCGGCCTGCAACTGAAACAGATTGCGCTGCGTCGCCGGGTGCGCATACATTTCACGGTTCATGGCCGGGGCCAGCAACAAAGGCACGCTGTCAATGGGGCGGGCTAGGCACATCAGGCTGAGCAAATCGTCAGCCCGCCCGTGCAGCAGCTTGGCCATGAAATCGGCGCTGCACGGCGCGATCAAGATCGCATCGGCTTCGCGCGACAAATTGATGTGCGCCATGTTGTTGGTTTCGCGCTGGTCCCATTGGCTGGTGTAAACCGGCCGACCGCTCAAGGCCTGCATGGTGACGGGCGTGATGAACTGGGCGGCCGCCTCGGTCATCACCACTTGCACCGTCGCGCCCGCCTTGATCAGCGCGCGGCACAGTTCGGCCGCTTTGTAACAGGCGATGCCGCCAGACAGGCCCAGCACGATGTGTTTGCCCGCCAAATCGCCTGTGGCGGAACTTTCGGGACTTTCGTTTGCTTGAATACTCATAATGCGCAATGTACTAGATGCCGCCGCCTATAATCCCCGTTTCCCACCTCAGCGAACCTTCAGTTCGTCTTGACATGACCAAATTTGTCTTCGTCACCGGCGGTGTGGTGTCTTCCCTCGGCAAGGGAATCGCCTCCGCCTCACTGGCCGCCCTCCTCGAATCGCGAGGCCTCAAAGTCACTTTGATCAAGCTGGATCCCTACATCAACGTAGATCCGGGCACGATGTCGCCGTTCCAGCACGGCGAGGTGTTTGTCACCGAAGACGGTGCTGAGACCGACCTTGATTTGGGCCATTACGAGCGCTTCGTTGAAACGCGGATGCGCAAGTCCAACAACTTCACCACCGGCCAGATCTACAAAAGCGTGCTTGAAAAAGAACGCCGCGGCGATTACCTCGGTAAAACGGTGCAGGTCATCCCGCACATCACCAACGAAATCCAAGACTTCATCAAGCGCGGTGCGCGTTACGACACGCCGGAAGCTGTCGACGTGGCGATCGTTGAAATTGGCGGCACGGTCGGCGACATCGAGTCCCTGCCCTTCCTTGAAGCGGTGCGGCAAATGAGTTTGCGCATGGGCCCGAACAACACGGCTTTTGTGCACCTCAGCTACGTGCCCTGGATTGCTGCTGCCGGTGAACTCAAAACCAAACCGACACAGCACACGGCCAAACAATTGCGCGAAATCGGCATCCAAGCCGACGTCTTGTTGTGCCGCGCTGACCGCCCGATTCCAACTGAAGAACGCGACAAGATTTCGCTGTTTTCTAACGTACCTGAGTGGGGCGTGATCTCCATGTGGGACGTTGACACCATTTACAAAGTACCGCGCATGCTGCACGAACAAGGCCTCGACGGCCTGATCTGCGACAAGCTGCGCCTGAACACGCCGCCAGCCAACCTCAAGCGCTGGGACGACCTGGTCTACGAAACCGAGCATCCGCAGCACGAAGTGCACATCGCCATGGTCGGCAAATACGTCGACCTGAGCGACAGCTACAAGTCGCTGAATGAAGCCGTTCGCCACGCCGGCATGAAGAACCACGCCAAGGTTTTCATCGAGTACATCGACTCTGAAACCATCACCCCTGAGAACGTCTCAAGGCTGGCCAAGTTCGACGGCATCTTGGTGCCCGGCGGCTTCGGCAAGCGCGGCGTTGAAGGCAAAATTTGCGCAGCCCGCTTTGCACGCGAAAACAAAACGCCCTACCTCGGTATCTGCCTTGGCATGCAAGTGGCGACCATTGAATTCGCCCGCAATGTGGCCGGCATGACTGACGCCAACAGCACCGAATTCGAGCCCGACAGCCCGTACCCGGTGATCGCGCTGATCACCGAATGGAAAGACGCCGACGGCACCATCAAGACGCGCAGCGAAAAGTCTGACCTCGGCGGCACCATGCGCTTGGGTGCTCAAAGCTCGGACGTGACTGAAGGCACGTTGGCGCATCAAATTTACGGCAGTGTCGTGACCGAACGCCATCGTCACCGCTACGAAGCCAACGTCAATTACCTGGACAAGCTACGCGCTGCAGGCTTGGTGATTTCGGCGCTGACCCAGCGTGAGCACCTGACCGAAATGGTCGAGCTGCCGCAATCGGTTCACCCTTGGTACATCGGCGTTCAGTTTCACCCCGAATTCAAGTCAACCCCGTGGGATGGTCACCCACTGTTCAACGCCTACATCAAGGCCGCACTCGACCAACAAGCCACGGTCAAAAAACTCAAGGTGGCAGCATGAAACTCTGTGGCTTCGACATCGGTCTTGACCAGCCGTTTTTCTTGATCGCCGGCCCTTGCGTGATCGAGTCTGAACAGTTGCAGATGGACACCGCCGGTACGCTGAAAGAAATCACCGCGTCGCTGGGTATTCCGTTCATCTTCAAATCCAGCTACGACAAAGCCAACCGCTCCAGCGGCACCACGTTTCGTGGTCCGGGCATGGTCAAGGGTCTTGAGATTCTGGCCAAGGTGAAGCGCGAGTTGGGCGTTCCCATCTTGACCGACGTGCATTCAGAAACCGATATCGCAGCGGTTGCCGCTGTGGTCGACGTGCTGCAAACGCCGGCCTTTTTGTGCCGTCAGACAGATTTCATCACTGCAGTCGCGCAATCGGGCAAGCCGGTGAACATCAAGAAGGGCCAGTTTTTGGCCCCGGGCGACATGAAGAACGTCATCGACAAAGCCCGCGCCGCTGCCCGCGAAGCAGGCCTCGACGAAGACCGCTTCATGGCCTGTGAGCGTGGCGTTAGTTTTGGCTACAACAACTTGGTGTCCGACATGCGCAGCTTGGCCATCATGCGGGAAACCCGTGCGCCCGTGGTGTTTGACGCCACCCATTCTGTGCAATTGCCAGGCGGCATGGGCACCAGCAGTGGTGGTCAGCGAGAAATGGTGCCGGTGTTGGCTCGCGCGGCAGTGGCCGTCGGCGTTGCCGGTCTCTTCATGGAGACGCATCCAGACCCGGCCAATGCCATGAGCGACGGCCCGAACGCCGTGCCACTCAAACACATGCGCGCCCTGCTGGAAACCCTCTTAGAGCTGGACCGCGTGACCAAGAAAAATGGTTTTCTTGAAAACAATTTCGGACTTTAATGTCGAACGCTTGTCCGCTTAATTTAATTCGACTCTGACCCCCTTTAATTAAAGAGAAAAACACATGAGTGCAATTGTTGATATCGTCGGCCGCGAAATTTTGGACAGCCGGGGCAACCCAACCGTCGAATGCGACGTGCTGCTGGAGTCTGGTGTGATGGGCCGCGCCGCAGTGCCGTCCGGTGCCTCCACCGGTTCGCGTGAAGCCATTGAACTGCGCGACGGCGACAAGTCGCGTTACCTCGGCAAGGGCGTGCTGAAAGCGGTTGAACACATCAACACTGAAATCTCGGAAGCCGTGCTGGGCCTTGACGCCAGCGAACAAGCTTTTCTGGACCGTACGCTGATCGACCTCGACGGCACGGACAACAAGAGTCGCTTGGGTGCCAACGCCATGCTGGCCGTCAGCATGGCTGTGGCCCGTGCTGCCGCTGAAGAAGCCGGCCTGCCGCTGTACCGCTACTTTGGTGGCAGCGGTGCCATGCAAATGCCTGTGCCCATGATGAACGTGGTCAACGGCGGTGCACACGCCAACAACAACCTCGACCTGCAAGAGCTGATGATCATCCCGATCGGCGCACCGAGCTTTCGTGAAGCCCTGCGTTACGGCGCTGAAGTCTTCCATGCCTTGAAGACCCTCATTCACGACAAAGGCATGAGCGTTGCCGTCGGCGACGAAGGTGGTTTTGCACCGAACATGCCGAACCACGAAGCTGCTATTCAGTTGATTTTGGAAGCCATCGACAAAGCCGGCTTTGTCGCCGGTGAGCAAATTGCACTGGGCCTAGATTGCGCCGCCTCTGAGTTCTACAAAGACGGCAAGTACGAGTTGTCTGGCGAAGGCCTGAGCCTTGACGCCACGCAGTGGACCGACATGTTGGCCAGCTGGGTCGACAAATACCCGATCATCAGCATCGAAGACGGCATGGCCGAAGGCGACTGGGACGGCTGGAAAATTCTGACCGATCGCCTCGGTAAAAACGTACAGATCGTCGGTGACGACCTGTTTGTCACCAACACCAAGATTCTGAAAGAAGGCATCGACAAAGGCATCGCCAACTCGATCCTGATCAAGATCAACCAGATCGGCACGCTGACTGAAACCTTCGCCGCCATCGAAATGGCCAAGCGTGCGGGTTACACCGCCGTGATTTCGCACCGCTCGGGCGAAACCGAAGACTCGACCATCGCTGACATCGCCGTGGGCACCAACGCCGGACAAATCAAGACCGGTTCGCTCTCGCGTTCAGACCGCATGGCCAAGTACAACCAGTTGCTGCGCATAGAAGAAGACTTGGGTGACGTGGCCACCTACCCGGGTCGCGCAGCTTTCTACAACCTGCGTTAATTCACACCCTGCGTGAATGGCTGAGACCGTGGGAAAACGCCTTCTCCTCGTCCTCTTGCTTGCGCTTCTGGTCAGTTTCCAGGCGCAACTCTGGCTGGGCCGGGGGAGTCTTCCCAACGTTCGCAACATGCAGCACAAGCTCGAAGAACAGCTCGACCAAAACAAGCAGTCGCAAGCGCACAACGAGCGGCTGGGCGCCGAAGTCGGTGACCTCAAGGAAGGCCTTGAGATCGTCGAGGAAAAAGCGCGCATGGAACTGGGCATGGTCAAGCCCAACGAAATTTTTGTTCAGATCGCCAAATAAAACAAGCGTCGACCGAGGCGCTACCAGCAGGTTGTCATGACAGTGCGCAAGGTGGTCAACATCGCCCTGCTTGGCGCCGCCGGCACTGGCAAAAAAAGCTTGGCGCAAGCCTTGGCATCGACGCTATCAACGTCTTTGCGCTGGCAGATCACCACCGACACACCGTTGCAGCGTCTGCTGGCGCGGGGCGGGGCGAATGTTGACAGCCCATCCACTGAGCTTCAAGAAGCATTGGCGAAGCAACGCCGCTTTGACCACAGCTTGTTGCTAGGCTTGGATCTAGCGCCGTCGGCACGGGCACTGCCAATTCAAAGCGCCGAAGAACGTGGCCGCATGGACACGCTGCTACGACGTTCGCTGACACAAGCCGATGTGCCTTTTCAAGTGATCTACGGGATGGGTGATGAGCGGCTGAAGCAAGCGCTGGCAGCTGTCTCAGCGCAGCCAACCCAAACATCAAGCCCCCGCAAACCCTGGGTCTGGGCCTGCGACAAATGCAGCGACCCGGTTTGCGAGCACCGGTTGCTGAGGGACTTGCTATTGAACCGTTGAAGCCGGCGGCAATTGACTGCCTTGATCGGTGAACAGATGCGCCGCATCGACCGGGTCAAAGTCGTACTGCGCACCGCAGAACTCGCAACCGACATTGACATCCCCGCGCTCAGCCAAAATGCTGTCGATCTCCGCCACACCCAGCCCGCGCAGCATGTTGCCAACGCGTTCGCGTGAGCAGCTGCAGGCAAAACTCGGCGCATCAGGCTCAAAACGCGTGATCTGCTCTTCCCAAAAAAGCCGATGCAAGATGGTGTCAGCATCCAGCGACAGCAGTTCTTCGGCCTTGAGCGTGGAAGCCAACAAGGCGATCCGGTTGTAGTGTTCGTTCAAACCAATCTCGTCCTCATTCGCCGAAAAGTCAATCTGCCCTTCGAGATTGCCCTGCCCTTTGACCGGCAAACGCTGAATCAGCAGCCCCGCCGCCACCTCACCGTTGGCAGCCAACACCAGCTTGGTGTCGAGCTGCTCGCTCTGCAGCATGTAGTGCTCCAGCACCTCGCTGAGTTTTTCAAGCTTCTCGTGTTGATCGCCAAACAGCGGCACCACGCCTTGGTACGGCTGTTGGCCAGGCAAGCGATCTTTCGGGTCGAGCGTGATGGCGCAGCGGCCCAAATTATTCAGATTGACCATCTCACTCAGACTGGCGCCCGGCTGCACACCGCCAGCGCCCGCGGGCGTCAGCGTGGCCGTGGCGCGCAAGCTCAGGTCGGGATGGACTTCAGCCACGGCCAGCTTGACCGGACCGTCGCCAAAAATCTGCAGCACCAGCGCGCCATTGAACTTGATGTTGCTTTGCATCAACGCCGCAGCAGCGGTCATCTCACCCAGCAATTGCAGCACCTCGGGCGGATAACCACCGGCGGTTTCGCGACGTTTCAGAATTTCGCGCCAAGCGTCGTCGAGTCGGACCAGCATGCCGCGCACCGGCAAGCCATCGAAAATAAATTTGTGAAGTTCAGACATTCTTAGTGAGGTTCATCAGGACAGTTTCTTGAGGCCAGCTTGAAAGCGCTGGGCATTGTCAACATAGTGTTGTGCGGTTCTGTGAAGGCCGTCGATCTGCTCCGGCGTCAACTGCCGAACGACCTTGGCCGGGCTGCCCATGATCATCGAGCCATCCGGAAATTCTTTGCCCTCGGTCACCAACGAACAAGCACCGACGATGCAGTTTTGACCGATGCGTGCATTGTTCAATATCACCGAGCCAATGCCGACCAGCGTGCCGTCGCCGATGGTGCAGCCGTGCAGCATGACCTGATGGCCGACCGACACGTTGTCGCCGATGGTCAGTGGCTTGCCCGGGTCGGCATGCAGCGTGCTGTTGTCTTGGATGTTCGTGCCACGGCCGATGCGGATGGTGTCGGAGTCGCCCCGCAGCACGCAGCCAAACCAGACACTGCTGCCCTCGCCCATGACGACGTCGCCCATCACCTCGGCACTGTCAGCCACCCAAGCGGAGGCATGTAATTGGGGGGCCAAGTCGCCCAGTTGGTAAATCGCCATCGAGGTCCTTTGAAGTGCGCAAACAAGGTCAGAATTGTAAGGAAGACTGGAGTTGTTGTGGGTGACCGGGATAATGTCCGGCATGTCTTCTGCCTGCTTACCTTCCAGCTCGTCACCCTCCTCACCTCCTGAGTCATTGCGCCCACAGGCACTCGCCCTGCTCTTGATGCGCAACGCCGACGACAAAGCCGCCGCCGTGCGTGCGCTGCCGCCGGTCAGCGCTCTGAGCCTAGAAGAAACGCAAGCCGTGCTGGCAGAGCCACCCGGCGTGCCAGGCCGGCCCGAACGGCCAGAGTTACGTCCGCCCTCAGACATGAAGAGCCGCGCCGTCGGCTCGCCAGAAGGTCGCGCTGGCTTGCTGCATGCGCTGGCCCACATCGAGAGCAACGCCATCGACTTGGCGCTCGACGTGATGTGGCGTTTTGACGGCATGCCCGAAGCCTTTTACCTCGACTGGTTGCAAGTGGCCCGCGAGGAAGCCCTGCACTTTCAACTGCTGCACGCGCACTTGGCCGAACTCGGTTATGCCTACGGCGATTTTCCGGCGCATAACGGCTTGTGGGAAATGGCCGAAAAAACCCGCGGTGATGTGATAGCGCGCATGGCGTTGGTGCCGCGCACGCTGGAAGCGCGTGGGCTGGACGCCTCGCCAGCGGTTCGCAACAAACTGATCTCAGTCGGCGACCGCCGGGGCGGCGAAATCATCGACATCATCCTGCGCGACGAAATCGGCCATGTATTGATTGGCAACCGCTGGTATCGACATCTTTGCAAGGCGCGCGGGCTGGACCCGATCAGCACCTATGCCGCGCTGGCCGACCTGTTCGGCGCACCGCGGCTCAAAGGTCCGTTCAACTTCGAAGCCAGACGTGCTGCAGGCTTTGATGAAACTGAGCTGGCACTGCTAGGCTAAGTCTTCACAACGGGCGTTTGATAACAGGCATTTGAATCAGCTCCTTCGCCTACAGAACGGTGCCCATTTTTCCTGCTTGGCTCAGCTTGTAGCAGGGCCCTCGCGGAATTAAGCTGACTTGTCCAATCTCGGATGGTTTACCGAAAAGGTTCAGCCATGCTCAAGTCACTCCCTTTGCACACGCCACTTCAAGCGCAACTCGGTGGGCTGTCAACGTCGATTGCGGTGCAACTGCCGCAGGGCCAAACGCTCGGGCCTGCCGACGCGCCGGTCAAGCTCTTGCTGTCGGCTTGGTCGAGCTTGGCTCGGCTGAAAACTGGACAAGTAGGCGCCTTAGCGGAAGAGTTTGTCGAGGGCAAGCTGAACTTAGAAGGCCGCATGCGCGACGTCATGACCGTCGTTGCCGGCTTGTTGCCCGGCAACCCGGTTCACAGCGACACTGGCTGGTGGCGCAACCTACTCATTCGGGCCCGTGCCCTGAGCTTGCACACGCCGCAAAAGGACGCTTCGCAAGTGCAGTTTCACTACGACGTGTCCGACGCTTTTTATGCTTTGTGGCTGGACCCGCGACGGGTCTATTCCTGCGCCTACTATCGGGACGAGGCGATGACGCTGGCCGAGGCACAAGACGCCAAGCTAGACCACATTTGCCGCAAACTCATGTTACAGCCGGGTGAGCGTTTTCTCGACATCGGTGCGGGCTGGGGCGCGTTGCTGATGTGGGCAGCCGAGCATTACGGCGTCGACGCCACGGGCATCACATTGTCGAAAAACCAGCATGCGCATGTGCAGCGCCTGATTGAAGCAAAAGGCTTGCAAGGCCGGGTGCGCATGGAATTGTGCGACTACCGGCATCTCGACGAGCGCCAAGCCTTCGACAAAATTTCATCGGTCGGCATGTTGGAGCATGTCGGCCAAGCCAACTTGGAGCGCTACTTCAACAAGGTGCTGCGCTTGCTAGTGCCAGGTGGTTTGGCTTTGAATCACGGCATCACGGCAGGCGGCGCAGACAACCGGCAGCTTGGCGCAGGCATGGGTGACTTTATCGAGAAATATATTTTCCCCGGCGGTGAGCTGGTGCATGTCAGCCGCTTGCTGGAACACATGGCACGGGCCGGACTTGAAGTGGTCGATGCAGAGAATTTGCGGCCGCATTACGCCCGCACCTTGTGGGATTGGTCAGACGCACTGGAATCACAGCTTGGCACTGCCCACGAGGTTCTTGCGGCAGATGGTGGCGACCAGCGCGCTGAAAAAACCCTGCGCGCTTATCGGCTCTACCTGGCGGGCAGCGCCATGAGTTTTGAGAAAGGCTGGATCGCCCTGCACCAGGTCTTGGCGACGCGGCCCTCAGACAGCCCCTCGGCTTATCCGTTCAAACGCGACTACATGTACCAGTGAGCAGTTGATGCTAAGAGGCATCAGCCACGCGGGTGGTGTTCCCCGTGGATGGCTTTCAAGCGCTCACGGGCCACATGGGTGTAGATCGTCGTGGTTGAAATATCGGCATGCCCGAGCAGCATTTGCACGGCGCGCAGGTCTGCGCCGTGGTTCAACAAGTGGGTGGCAAAAGCGTGGCGCAAGGTGTGCGGTGACAAGGGCGAATGAATGCCGGCGAGTTGCGCGTATTTTTTCACCAGCATCCAGAACATCACGCGGCTCATGCCGCTGCCGCGCGCGGTCACAAACAAATCATCGGTTTGCTGTCCGCCCAAAATAACCGGCCGCGCGTCAGCCAGATAGGCCACGATGCATTCCCGCGCCACCTGACCAAAGGGCACCAACCGCTCTTTGCTGCCCTTGCCCATGACGCGCAGCACGCCTTCGTTCATGCCGAGGTGAAAGGTTTTCAGGCCGACCAGCTCACTCACCCGCAAACCGCTCGCGTACAACAATTCAAGCATGGCTTTGTCGCGCAAGCCCAGCGGCGTGTTGTCCAGTGGCGCGCTCAAAAGCGCGTCGACTTGCGCCTCTGACATGGTTTTAGGAACCCGCAAGGCTTGGCGTGCCGATTGCAGCTTCAGCGTCGGGTCTTCGGTCAGCTGATGCTCGCGCACAGCCCAGCGAAAATAGCGCTTGAACACCGTCAGCCGGCGGTTCGCCGTGGTCGCCTTGGTCTCGGCATGGCGCTCACCAAAATAGGCACTCAGGTCACTTTCAGCCACGTTGTTGAGCGCCTTGTCGCGCCCCGCCAACCACTGCGCAAACAGCGTGAGGTCGCGCCGGTAAGCCTGCAAGGTGTTGCGCGACAGGCCGTCTTCCAGCCAGAGCGCGTCAACAAAAGCGTCGACCGCCGATTCGGACACATCTCGTACAACGATTAAAACCACGTAAACCCTTTGCTAAAAATTATGCCAACGACTCGTGTTCACAGACTCTGCAGACAAATGTACTTGCCCACACGCCAACACGCCAACACGCCAACACAAGACCTAGCGCCTAAAAACTAGCTTTTCAACGCAAACCTTCATCAGCAGTCAGCCATCAAGTCTTTTAAAAAAACACCACTAAAAATTTAATGTATTCTTGTAATCCGAACAAAATTCATACAAAAGGAAACATAAATATGCATTTAATAAAAAAAATGGGCGTCGTTCTTAGCCTTGGGGCCGCCTTGGCCACCAGCGCTGCATTGGCTCAGCAACAGCAGTTCGTCAACGTCCTGACAGGTGGTCAGAGCGGTGTGTATTACCCGCTGGGTGTGGCGCTGTCGCAGATTTATGCCAAAAACATACCCAACGTGCGGTCCACCGCGCAAGTCACCCGAGCCTCTGCAGAAAACATGAATTTACTGCAAGCCGGTCGCGGCGAACTCGCTCTGGCGCTGGCCGACTCGGTCTCTGACGCCTACAAAGGCAATGCCGAAGCCGGCTTCTCCAAGCCCCTGACGAAACTGCGCGGCCTGTCGGCAACGTACAACAACTACATCCAAATCGTCGCCAATGCCGACTCCGGCATCAAGACCTTGGCCGACCTCAAAGGCAAACGTATTTCGGTGGGTGCGGCCAAGTCAGGTACTGAGCTGAATGCACGTGCCATTTTCAAAGCAGCCGGCCTGTCTTACAGCGACATGGCGAAAATTGAATACCTGCCCTTTGGCGAGTCGGTCGAGTTGATGAAAAACCGCCAGCTCGACGCCACCTTACAGTCCGCCGGTTTGGGTGTTGCATCCATCCGCGATCTGGCCACCTCGGTCAAGATCGTTGTTGTGGCCGTTCCAGCTGACGTGGTGACGAGTGTTGGCGACGCCGCCTACCAGCCGTCCGTCATCCCGGCGAACACCTATGCCGGTCAAACGGTTGACATCCCGACCGCCGCCATTCCCAACTTCCTAGTCACGCACTCTGGCGTCTCCGACGAACTGGCTTACCAGATGGCCAAATCACTCTACGACAACATCGACACGATGTACGCGGCGCACAACGCAGCCAAAACCATCCAACGCGAAAACGCCGTCCGAGGTATGCCAGTGCCCGTGCACCCAGGCGCAGCACGCTATTACAAAGAAGTCGGCGTGATGAAGTAAAACGTTGCTGGCACCTCCCAGCGCCAGCGTCATCACCGGCACCATAAAAGCCTAGCAACGGCCCCGATCCAACTTGGGGGCCGTTTTTGTATCCAATTTTCAAGTTTCCATCCCTCTCAAGGTTCTCATGAGCGACCCCCACAGCACCCCCGAGCAGCGCCTAGGCGGCATCATTTTCTGGATCGCCTTGGCGTTCTCCAGCTTTCAGCTCTGGACCGCGGCTTTCAGCCCCTTGTCGAGTCAAGTCGTGCGGGCGATTCACGTGGGCTTTGTGCTGCTCTTGGTGTTTGCGCTGCGCCCAGGCTTTCGCAGCCAAGGCGCAGGCCAACCCATGCTGGCGTGGCTGCTCGGTCTGACGGGTTTCGCCTTTGGGTTTTACCACTGGTATTTTGAAGCTGATCTGACGCTGCGCGCCGGGGAGCTGACCACCACCGACTGGGTCATCGGCGTGGTCACCATCGCGCTGGTGTTCGAAGCCGCACGCCGCACGATGGGCTGGGGCTTGCCGCTGATTTGCGGCCTGTTTTTGGCCTACGCCATGTTTGGCGAATACCTGCCGGGCGCGCTGGCGCACCGCGGCTTCGGGCTCGACCAAGTGGTCGGCACGCTGGGCTTTGGCACTGAAGGTATTTACGGCACGCCGACCTACGTCTCGTCGAGCTACATTTTTCTGTTCATCTTGTTCGGCGCTTTTTTAGAGCAAGCCGGCATGATCAAACTCTTCAACGACTTTGCCATGGGCACGGTCGGCCACACGCGCGGCGGACCGGCCAAGGTCTCAGTGATTTCCTCAGGCTTGATGGGCACCATCAATGGCTCGGGCGTGGCCAACGTCGTCACCACCGGCCAGTTCACCATCCCGCTGATGAAACGCTTTGGCTACAGCCCGGCGTTTGCCGGTGGCGTCGAAGCCACCGCCAGCATGGGCGGTCAGATCATGCCGCCGGTGATGGGTGCCGTGGCCTTCATCATGTCCGAAACCATCAATGTGCCTTACATCGAGATCTGCAAGGCCGCGCTGATTCCCGCCATTCTTTATTTCATCACCGCCTTCTGGATGGTGCACCTAGAAGCTGGCCGCAAAGGACTACTTGGACTGTCCAAAGATGAATGCCCAAACCCCTGGACCGCCATACGTGAGCGCTGGTACCTGCTGCTGCCACTGCTGGGGCTGGTCGGTCTGCTTTTTTCGGGCTACACGCCGCTGTTTTCAGGCACCGTCGGCCTGGGCTTGACCGTGATCCTCATCTTTGGCGCAGCCGTGATGACGGGCGTCAAAGGCATCGCGCTGCGGGCCCTGTTTTGGGTCTTGCTGGGTTTTGCCTGCGCTGGTTTTTTTGAGTTCGGTGTCGGCACCTTTTTCGTGATTGCCGCACTGCTGGTGGCCCTGACCTACATTCGCCGCACCGGTGATGATGCACGCCAACTGGCACTGCAAGCGCTGGTCAATGGCGCGCGCCATGCGCTGCCGGTGGCCATTGCTTGCGCCTTGGTGGGTGTGATCATTGGCGTCATCAACCTGACCGGCGTGGCCGCAGAAATCGGTGGACAGATCATCGCTGTCGGCGAGAAAAGCTTGTTTCTGGCGCTGCTGCTGACCATGCTGACTTGCCTGATCTTGGGCATGGGCATTCCGACCATTCCAAACTACATCATCACCAGCTCGCTGGCCGCACCCATTTTGCTAGAGCTCGGTGTGCCGCTGGTGGTCTCGCACATGTTTGTTTTCTACTTCGGCATCATGGCCGACCTGACGCCGCCGGTGGCGCTGGCCTGCTTTGCGGCGGCACCGATCGCCCGTGAATCCGGCCTGAAAATCAGCATTCAGGCGCTGCGGGTGGCGATTGCCGGTTTTGTTGTGCCGTTCATGGCCGTCTACACCCCGGCGCTGATGCTGCAAGGCGGGGATTGGATAGACACCACCTACGTGGTCTTCAAAGCGCTGCTGGCGATTGCCATGTGGGGTGCGGGAGCGATTGGATTTCTGGTCGGTCGGCTGAACTGGGCAGAACGCGCGTTTGCGATTGTGGCGGCCAGCTTTTTGGTCTTCGCGCTGCCGCTGACCGATGAAATCGGCTTCGCTGCTGTGGCTGTTTTTGTGGTCTGGCATCTCTGGCGCGTGCGCCAGTTGCCTGGTGCAACAAGCACCGCAGCCTGAGCATGGGTCTGCTTGGCGTCTGTCTGGCGCTTTTGGGCGCTGCAGGCCAGCCGGTCTTCATACCCGTCCAGCAGTTCACGCTGGCTTGGGTGCACACGATAGAAAAAGTTCGCTGGGAAGAAGACTACGTGGTTGACACGGCGGCAGATGGCGCCGTGCTCAAGGCCGTAGCGGCCCGGGTGCGCGGTTCGGCCGCCGGCATGGAACCACCGCCAGATGCGCGGCTGAAAAATGGCTGGTACGGTTACAAACCGCAGATCAGCCAGCCCACCGAACTGCGACTCACGCGCTCGGTTTTCGCCGCCGATTATGAGTTTTGCCACGCAGGGCTGTGCCGACCGTTGTCAGATTATTTGCCATCCGACGGCGGCATCACCTTGCTGACGGCTTGCAACGCCAACAGCCCGATTCAGTCGAGCTTGAGTTTGCTATCGGCTACAACTTTTTTGTAGACATCAAACTCGGCCTTGATTTGCGCGGTGAACTGCTCAGGCGTGTTGGCAATGATGATTGAGCCCGTGTCTTCGATGCGCTTGCGCACCGCAGGATCTTCCAGCGCTTTGCGCACGCCGGCGCTGACCTTGTCGACCACTTCTTTCGGCAGGGCTTTAGGGCCCAAAATGCCGTAATAAGCCATGCGGTTCACTGGCTCCAGGCCCACTTCTTTAAAAGTCGGCACGTCTGGCAGAACCGCCAGACGATTAGGTGCTGCCACGACGATCGGGATCAAACGCTTTTGCTGAATGAACGGCAGTGCTGAAGGCAGGTTGTCAAAAATAATCTGCACTTGACCCGCCACCGTGTCGTTCAGTGCCGGGCCAGCGCCGCGGTAAGGAATGTGCGTGATGAAAGTTTGCGTCAGGTTCTTGAACAGCTCCGTCTGCAAGTGGCCAATGCCGCCCGTGCCCGACGAGGAATAAGAGTATTTCCCTGGGTTTTTCCGCACCTCAGCGAGGAACTCTTTGTAATTGCGGGCCGGAAAGCTCGGGTGCACCGCAATGATGTTGGGCGTGGCGGCGATGTTGATGATCGGCGTGAAATCGGTCAACGGGTTGTACGGAATTTTAGGGTTGATGGCCGGATTCGCGGCCGTGGTCGAGACCGTAGCCATGCCCAACGAGTAACCATCTGGAACGGCCTTCGCCGTCTCGTTGGCGCCAACCACGCCGCCGCCGCCGGCTTTGTTCTCAACCACCACAATTTGACCGAGGGCTTTGCCCAGCGGCTCGGAAATCACACGGGCAACGATGTCAGTGGTGCCACCGGGGGCAAACGGAACCTGCAGCTTGATGACCTTACTGGGGTAGTTTTGTGCGATGGCAGAACCTGACATACTGGTCAGCGCCAGAGCGGCCAAGGAGGCCATATTGAGCAAATGACGACGGTTCATGAAAGGCCTTTTAAAAAAATAAAACAGCCCGCATGTTAATCGGAAGCGCTGACACAAAGACTGGCGGTTATTCTTGAGCCGTGAATTACGCTCAACTTTTATTCCCCGACTTTTCCCTGATTCTTTGTGGCTACTTGGTCTGCCGCTACACAGCCCTCAATCGCACGGTTTGGGAGCAGGTCGAGAACCTGGTTTATTTCTTCCTTTTTCCGGTGCTGTTGTTTCAGTCCATCGTCAAAAGCCCGCTTGATTTTGTCGCCGCCTCCAGCTTCATTGGCGCCGGTCTGACGATGGGGCTTTTAGGCATTGCGCTGGCCTACAGCTTGCCGCACCTGCCGTGGCTAGGCCGCCACATCGACCCGCGCGAGCACGCTGGCAGCGCCCAAGTGGCCTTTCGCTTCAATTCCTTCATTGGCTTGGCTATGGCTGAACGGCTGGCCGGCGCAGAAGGTTTGCTGCTGATCGCCGTGTTGATTGGGGTCTGCGTGCCGATGTTCAATATCGCGGCCGTCTGGCCGATGACGCGGCATGCCAAGCGCGGTTTTCTGCGTGAGTTGGTGCGCAACCCCTTGATCATTGCCACGGCCAGCGGCTTGGTCGCCAACCTGCTGGGCTTTCAGATCCCAAGCTGGGTTGAACCGACCACCAGCCGCATTGGCGCGGCATCGCTGGCGCTCGGCTTGATGGCCGCTGGTGCAGGCATGCAGTTCAGCTCACTGGCGCGGGCCAAAACACTGGGGCTGTCGGTGCTGCTGATCAAACACCTGCTGCTGCCGCTGGTCGCCTTTGGGTTGTCACGTGTTTTCGGCTTGACTGCGGTTCAGACCACCGTGCTACTGGCATTTTCGGCTTTGCCAACCGCCTCCAGCGCGTATGTGCTGGCGGCGCGCATGGGCTACAACGGCGCTTACGTGGCCGGGCTGGTGACCTTGTCGACGCTGCTGGGCATGCTCAGCCTGCCGTTTGCGTTGGCGGTGCTGCGCTGATTTTTGGGCTGACATTAGCCTGCTGCAGCGCCCACTGCACGTGCTCCCGCACGACTTCGGAGGGGTGCTGGCTTTGCGCCTGCAGCGCGGCTTGAAGCGCGCTGGCATCAACACCTTCTTGAGCGGCTCGCAGCGCGTTGCCCATCGCCACCGCCAAATTACGCAACCAGCGTTCATGGCCAATCCGCCGGATCGCACTGCCTTCGGTGAAGCGCAAAAACTCGGTTTCGCTCCAGCCGAACAGCGTGAGCAATTGCTGACCCGTCAGGCCGACGCGTTCGTCAAAATCCGGCAGCGCACTGCGCTGGGCAAACTTGTTCCACGGACAGACCAGTTGGCAGTCGTCACAGCCGTAAATGCGATTCCCGATCAAAGCGCGCAGCTCTAAAGGAATCGATCCCGCATGCTCAATCGTCAGGTAAGAAATGCAGCGCCGCGCGTCCAGCCGATGTGGCGCCACGATGGCCTGCGTTGGGCAAACGTCGATGCAGGCGCTGCAACTGCCGCAATGCGCTGTCACGGGCTCACTGGGTGGCAGCGCCATGTCCAGATAAATTTCCCCGAGGAAAAACATCGAGCCAGCGTCGCGATTAAGTAACAGTGTGTGCTTGCCGCGCCAGCCCTGCCCGCTGCGCGCCGCCAGTTCGGCCTCTAGCACCGGGGCCGAATCGGTGAAGGCCCGATGCCCCAGTTGCCCCGCGTGTTCGGCGATGCGCTCACCGAGTTTTTGCAGGCGCGCGCGCATCACTTTGTGGTAATCCCGCCCTCTGGCGTAGACCGAAATCACGGCTTCGCCGGGGCGCTCGAGCCGCACCAATTCACGGGCTTGCCAGTCGGTAGAGTCGGCGGAATCCATCCTCGGCAAATAGTCCATGCGCGCCGTGATCACGCTCAGCGTGCCGGGCACCAACTCCGCTGGACGCGCCCTTTTCAGGCCGTGCGCGGCCATGTAATGCATGTCCCCGTGAAATCCGGCCGCCAGCCAAGCCGATAATCCAGCTTCGGCCGAAGACAAATCGATGCCCGTCACGCCAATTTGCGAGAATCCAAGCTCGCGCGCCCACATTTGAATTTGAGAAACGAATTGATGGCTATTGAGGTTCACCCCGCTATTGTAAAAAGTCTGCACTGGTCTAGTGAAGACCAGACGCGGGCGTTTGCGGAAGCGCTGGCCCAACAAGTGAAAAAACAAGTGCACAGCGCGGGCCCTGAACTGAATGCGTCGATTCATCTGCGCGGCGATCTTGGGGTCGGCAAAACCACCTTCGTGCGCTATTTTCTGAAAGCGCTCGGTGTTGAAGGCCGCATCAAAAGCCCGACCTACGCAGTGGTCGAACCCTACACCGTCAACGACTCTGACGCTCAGCCAAGCAACACCATCAGCATCTGGCACTTTGATTTTTACCGATTCAATGACCCCGACGAATGGGAAGAAGCTGGCTTTCGCGAGATCTTTGCCAGCCCCGGCCTGAAGCTCGTCGAGTGGCCCGACAAAGCTGGCCAGCATTTGCCCAGCGCCGATTTAGTCGTAGCCATTGAACTGACCGCAGACGATGAACGCCGCGTCAGCGTGCAAGCACTGACGCCGGCCGGTGCCCGATTGGTCAACGCATGAAGATCGGACCGCCTCTCAACCGCCGCGGCGTTCTGCAGTTTGGCAGCTTGGTGTTGCTGTTGGGCGTGCAACACATCGCCCGCGGAGCGGACATTCTGGCGGTACGTTTGTGGCCATCCAAAGACTACACGCGCGTCACCATTGAGTCAGACCGGGAAATCAAGGCGCGGCAGTTTTTGCTGGCCGACCCACCCCGCGTCGCTATTGACATTGAAGGCATTCAACTGCTGCCAGCACTGCGCGAGCTGATCGCAAAAGTCAGGCCCGAAGACCCGAACATCTCGGGCATTCGCGTGGGACAAAATTCGCCCAGCGTGGTGCGCTTGGTGATCGACCTCAAGCAAGCAGTGCAACCCCAAGTCTTCACCTTGGCACCGGTAGCGCCTTATCAGCACCGGCTGGTGTTTGACCTGTATCCACAAAGAATTCTGGACCCACTCGAATCTCTGATTGCTGATCGCCTGAAGGACTCGCAAGCCGCTGAGGCGCTGGCGGCACTAGCCGACCCATTGGGTGACTTGATCGCCGGTCAAGGCCGCCGGACAGAGCTAGACCCAAACAGCGTAACAACGTCTGCACGCAAAGTCAAAACGGACCGACTCGTCATCGTCGCCATCGACCCGGGTCACGGAGGCGAAGACCCGGGTGCCATCGGACCGGGCGGCACCTATGAAAAAGATGTGGTGCTGCAAATCGCCTTGCAGCTGCAAGACCGCATCAACAAGCAACCCAACATGCGGGCTTATTTGACGCGCGATGCCGACTTTTTTGTGCCGCTCAATGTGCGTGTGCAGAAAGCCAGGCGCGTGCAGGCTGATCTCTTCATCAGCATTCATGCCGATGCCTTTTTCACGGCTCGCCCGCAAGGCGCCAGCGTCTTTGTCCTGAGCGACCGCGGTGCCTCCAGCAGCTCAGCGCGCTGGCTCGCCAACAAAGAAAATTCAGCCGACATGGTCGGCGGCATCAACATCAAAGCCAAAGATGCACATGTGCTGAAAGCCATGTTGGACATGAGCACCACCGCGCAGATCAACGACAGCCTCAAACTCGGCGGCGCCATGCTGGGCGAGATGGGCAACGTCGGCAAGTTGCACAAGCCGCGTGTCGAGCAAGCCAGCTTTGCGGTGCTCAAAGCACCTGACATTCCGAGCGTGTTGGTCGAAACCGCCTTCATCAGCAACCCCGATGAAGAAGCTCGATTACGCAACCCGGCTTACCAGGCGCAACTGTCAGATGCCCTGATGCGCGGCATCCTGCGCTACTTCGCCAAGAACCCGCCGTTGGCGCGTAATCGGGCGCTGTAGTTTGGTTTCAAAAAGTTTTTGTCGTTGACGACCTAGACTTTATGCTGCGCGCCGCGCCCTAACGGCGCCCACCAGCACCAGCAAACCAGGCACCAAAATCATCGCCCAGATGATCGAGCTGAGGTTGTCTTTGACCCACGTGAAGTTGCCAAACAAATAACCGGCGCCGCACAGGCCAACCACCCAGATGACCGCGCCAATCACGTTGTAGGCCGTGAACTTGCTGCGACTCATGTCGGCAACGCCAGCGACAAAAGGCGCAAAGGTGCGTACGAAGGGCATGAAGCGCGCCAAGATGATGGTGACGCCGCCGTAACGCTCGTAAAAGTTATGTGCTTGGTCAAACGCTCGCTTGTTGAAGAATCGGGAATCTTCCCACTGGAAGACCTTGGGGCCAAAATAACGGCCGATGGTGTAGTTGCACTGGTCGCCCAAGATAGCTGCCACGAGCAACACAGCGATGGACACGGGCAGGCTGATCAAACCCACACCGCACAAAGCGCCGACGATGAACAGCAGCGAGTCGCCCGGCAAAAACGGCATCACCACCACACCGGTCTCGACAAAGATGATGGCAAACAGCAGCGCATAGACCCACAGACCATACTGTTGCGTGAAGGTTTCTAGGTGACGGTCCACATGAAGGATGAAGTCCATCAAAAAGCTAATAATTTCCATGGCGCCGATTTTGACACGGCCTAAAATCCGCCGGTGAACTCCGCCACCACCGCCCCACCCCGCCGCCCCATCCGTGAACTGCCCGATGAACTGATCAGCCAAATTGCGGCTGGTGAAGTGGTCGAACGTCCCGCGTCGGTGGTGCGTGAATTGGTCGACAACGCCTTGGATGCTGGCGCTCGGCAAGTCACGGTGCGGCTGCTGGCCGGCGGCGTACGGTTGATTTTGGTGGAAGACGATGGCGCCGGCATTCCAGCCAACGAGTTGGCGATTGCCTTGCGCCGCCACGCCACCAGCAAGATCGCCTCTTTGCAAGACTTGGAAGCCGTCGGCACGATGGGCTTTCGGGGCGAGGCGCTAGCCGCCATCAATTCGATCGCCGACATGAGCTTGACTTCGCGCTCGGGCGATGCCGAAGCAGACGCCAGCGCGGGCGGTCACGCTTGGCAGCTGGACGGCCGCACCGGCGAGATCCAACCGGCAGCGCGCAGTCGCGGCACCAGCGTCGAAGTGCGTGAGCTGTTTTACGCCACGCCTGCACGGCGCAAATTTTTAAAGACCGACGCCACCGAACTGTCGCATTGCATTGAAGCCGTCAGGCGCCACGCGCTGGTGCGCCCCGACGTTGGCTTTGCCATCTGGCACGAAGGCAAGCTGGTTGAACAGTGGCGAGCCTGCACCGAGGCGCTGCAAACCGACGACCGCGTGGCCGCGCTAGACAAGCGCTTGGCCGATGTGTTGGGCGCCGATTTTGTGGCGCAATCGATCGCTGTGAATTACGAAAGCAGTGCGCGCCGCCTAGACGGCAGCGGTGGGCCGGCCGTGCGGGTTTGGGGGCGGGCGGGTATTCCAGACGCCGCCCGCTCCCGCGCCGACCAGCAATTTGCCTATGTGAACGGCCGCTATGTGCGCGACAAAGTGCTGACCCACGCCGCCCGCAGTGCGTATGAGGACGTGTTGCACGGCCACCGACAGCCGGTCTATGCGCTGTATGTCGAGATGGACCCGGCCCGCGTCGACGTGAACGTGCACCCGACCAAGATTGAAGTGCGCTTTCGGGACAGCCGCGAAGTGCACCAAGCCGTGCGCCACGCAGCCGAAAATGCGCTGGCGGTGCCGCGTTCGCAGATAGGTGGGGCTGTTGTCGGTAGCGGCATTGGTGCAGTGGACGCTGCGGATGCGAGCGCGCCCTTGCAAACCGCTGGTCTGGAAGGCTTTGTGTCGGATGCCCAACGCGCCGCTCGCGGCTTGGGCTGGGCGCAACCGGGCATGGATTTTTCAGCGCGAATAGACCACCGGGTCAGCGACTTCGAAGCCATGTGGCCGACAGCAGATGCGTTGCGCAACCAGCCGACAGGGACAGCCTTCAACGCCGAGACACCCAACTTGCCCCCTGGCGACTGGCCGCTGGGCCGGGCACTGGCGCAGCTGCAAGGCATTTACATCCTGGCTGAAAACACCAGAGGCCTGATCATTGTGGACATGCATGCTGCGCATGAACGCATTGTTTATGAGCGCTTAAAAAACCAGTTGGACAACTCGGCGAGTGCCGCCATCGCCAGTCAGCCGCTGCTGATTCCGGCCACCTTTGCCGCCACCGCGCAAGAAATAGACACCGCACAAAGCGCCACCGAAACCTTGCAAACGCTGGGTTTGGAGATCACGCCTTTCTCACCCAAGACGCTGGCCGTGCGGGCGGTGCCGACCTCGCTGGCGCAGTCAGACGCAGTCGAGTTGGCGCGCAGCGTGCTAGCCGAGTTGGCCCAGCACGACGCCAGCACCGTGATTCAGCGCGCCCAAAACGAGCTGCTCTCAACCATGGCTTGCCACGGCGCGGTGCGCGCCAACCGCAAACTCACGCTAGACGAAATGAACGCGCTGCTGCGTCAAATGGAAGCCACCGAGCGTTCAGACCAATGCAACCACGGCCGACCGACTTGGCGACAAATGAGCATCCGCGACCTAGACAGTTTGTTTTTGCGCGGACGCTGAACGCCTGCCGGATCCGCTAGAAAACGGCGCTAAACCTGCGCCAAAAAGGCCGCAGCGCCCGCCAAGCAAGACAGCACGGACACAATCGTCAGCAAACCGCGCAGACCGATCCAGCCACCGAGCCGCAGAGAGCGGTAAATCTGGCAATCAACCACATAGCACAGCAGCAAGCTGGCAGCCATGAGCAGCAAACCCCAGGCGCTGTTGAGTAGCAAACCAGCCCAAGCCAGCAAGCTAGGCAACACCCCCCAAATCAGCAGCCCACGGCGCGTCTGTGCCAACGGCATCGCCAGCCCCCAGTGAATGCCACCGAGAAAACTCACAATCACAGCGGCATAGGTGAGCAGCGCCAAGGCCGCCAAGCCAGTCCAATCGGGTGGCAGCAACCAAAGACCGACGGCACCCGTCACAAAGGGCAACAGGCCTGCAATCCCGAGCGCCCAGGCTTCGATCCCGGGTCTCAAGGGCGGCGTGACGATGGCGGGTTCTGAGGTGACGGGTGTGTTCATGACGAGAGTTTAAAAGACCCCAGTGGGGATAGCTGAACTTTAAACAGCGATGATGTTCACACCAACTTATGAAACTCTGGCGCCCCTTCACCTCTGCACTGACCCTGGCCTTGCTCGCTCTGACGGCGGCATTGGTTGCCGGCTGCACGACGTTCGACGAACGCCAGCGAGCCTGGATTTTTCAACCCAGCGACCGCAGCTGGGGCGGCGGCGTCGAGGCCGCACGCAACATGGACGACGTCTGGATTGAATTCCAGTCAAAGGTCACCGGACAAGCCAGCAAATTGCACGGCCTCTGGCTAGAAGCTGACAAACCGCTGGCCAATTTAGCGACAGGCAAGTTACTCAAAGTCAGCTTTCCATTGCAGCAAGGCGTGTCGGTAGCCAGCTTGAGCAACGATGACAGGCCCGTGATGCTGTATCTGCACGGCGCCCGCTGGAACGTCACCGGCTCTGCGTTTCGCATGCGCCGGATGCAGGAGCTGGGATTCTCCGTGTTGGGGGTGGACTACCGCGGCTTCGGAAAAAGCAGCGCTGGCCTGCCGTCCGAAGACACGGCTTACGAAGACGCCCGCGCCGCATGGGACTGGCTGGCAGCCCATTACCCGAACCGGCCACGCTACATTTTTGGCCACTCACTGGGCGGGCCCATCGCTATCCACTTGGCGTCGCAAGTGTCTGATGAAACTGGCACCATCGTCGAAGGCACCTTCACCTCGATCGCCGACGTGGTGAGCACCTTCAAATGGGGCTGGGTGCCCATTTCCGCATTGATCACACAGCGCTTTGAAGCTGTTCGCAAAGTCGACCAAATTGGCTCGCCGCTGCTGGTAGTTCACGGTGGGCGCGACCAACTGATAGACCCGAACTTGGGCCGAAAACTCTTTGAGGCGGCCGCCGAGCCCAAGCTGTTTGTGCTGGTGGAAGACGGCTCGCACCACAACACCAACTCCGTTGGCCAGCCGCAGTACAAAGCGGCGCTGGCGCAGCTTTTCAAGCTCGACTCGCGTTGAGCCAGAGGCGAATTCAGGGAAATTCCTGATACGCTCTTCTGGATGCCTGCACAGCCCTCCCCCCTTTCAACCAGCACCCAACCCGGCATGTCGCCCGGCTTAGTGGTGGTTATTTTGTCGATGCTGCTGGGCATACAACCCGTCACCACTGATCTGTATTTACCTGCTTTGCCGGCACTGGCCGACAGCTTCGCAGCACCCATGGCCCAAGCGCAATACACCTTGAGCGCACTGCTGTTGGCGTTTGGTTGCTCGCAACTTCTGTGGGGACCGTTGTCAGACCGCTTTGGCCGTCGACCTATCTTGCTGCTCGGACTTGGGGCCTATGTGCTGGCGACAGTGGCCAGCACGCTGGCGCCGTCGATGCAGTGGCTGATCGGCTGGCGCGTACTGCAGGGTGCGGCCATGGGCGCGGTGGTGATGTGCGCGCGTGCCATCGTGCGCGACTTGTACCGGCCCACGGATGGCGCGCGCATCATGTCCAAAGGCCTGAGCGGTCTTGGCGTGCTGGCTTGCATCGCCGGGCCGCTGGGCGGCTTGCTCGCAGAATATGGCGGCTGGCGCATCACCTTGTTGGCGCCTGCCGTGTTTGGGGTGCTGGCGCTGGGTCTCATCAGCCTGCGCTTTGAGGAATCGCTGAGCCGGCCGAACCCACTCGCTTTAAACCCTGCGGCTTTGCTGCGCACGTGGTTGCAAATTGTGCGGAACCCGACCTTTCTGGCTTTTTCGGCGTTGTCGGCTGCGTCGTACGGCGGCCTGTTCACGTTTTTGGCGACGTCCTCTTTTGTGCTGATCAACATCATGGGTCTGAGCAAAACGCAATACGGCATGGTGTTTTTCTTCATGTGTCTGGCCTACGTTGCCGGCACTTTTTTATGCCGCCGACTACTGACGCGCTTTGGCGTGCAAAACTCGGTCGGCATCGCCGCCAGCCTGAGCCTGATCAGTGGTTTGCTCATGGCTGGCTTGACCTGGGCTGGTGTCATCAGTCTGTGGGCCATCGTCTTGCCTTATGCCCTCTTCATGCTGGCGCACGGCGTGCACCAACCCTGCGGACAGAGCGGTGCCATCGGCCCCTTTCCACAAGCTGCAGGCACGGCCTCAGCACTGAATGGTTTCCTGATAACGCTGGTAGCCTTTGTCATGGGCACTTGGCTCGGCACGCACATGGACGGCACGGTGCGGCCGCTGACCTACGGTGTCGCGCTGTGGACCCTGTTGGTCGCGCTGATCGCCTGGACCTTGGTGCGCCGCTATGGCATTGTCAAACCGCTCATTCAAGCTGCTGAACCGGCATGAACAACTCTGTTCGATCACTCGACTACCTGGCCTTGGCTGGCCCGACCGCGGCGGGCAAGACAGCAGCGGCGCTGGCCATCTCCCGGCAATACCCGGTTGAAATCATCAGCGTCGATTCGGCCTTGGTCTACCGCAGCATGGACATCGGCACCGCCAAACCCAGCGCCGATGAACTGGCCGCCGTGCCGCACCATCTGATCAACATTCGAGACCCCTTGCAGGCTTACAGCGCTGCTGAATTTGTGACAGACGCCCAGCGCTTGATACAAGAGATCCGCGCGCGCGGCAAGCTGCCGCTGCTGGTGGGCGGCACCATGTTGTATTTCAAAGCGCTTTTTGATGGGCTGGACGAGATGCCCAAAGCCGATCCTGCTGTGCGCGCCATCTTGGCCGCTGAGGCTGCTGCACGCGGCTGGCCAGCGCTGCACGCTGAGCTGGCACTGGTGGACCCGATCACAGCTGCCAGGCTTCAGCCGAACGACTCGCAACGCATCTCTAGGGCGCTTGAAGTGTTTCGCGTGTCGGGCCAGCCGCTGTCGTTTTTTCAGCGGCGGATTGCGGCGACATCGGCAGCCGAGAGCCCCGATCCATCAGCCGTCACTGCGAGCGCAGCGCGGCAGTCCATGACCGCTGGATTGCCGCGCTGCGCTCGCAATGACGACATGGAACCGTCCGGGCTGCTCATTTCACTCGAACCCAACGACCGCGCTTGGTTGCATGGCCGCATTGCTGAGCGCTTTGACGCCATGCTCGGCGCTGGTTTTTTGGACGAAGTCCGGTCCCTGCGCGCTCGGGGTGATTTGCACCCGGACTTACCGTCCATGCGCTGTGTCGGCTACCGACAAGCGTGGGCTTTGCTGGACAGCATTGACGCACGGGAAGCACAAGCCAAACAAGCGACAGACGTCGACCTCAACACGGCATCTCGCGACTTTCGTGAACAGGGCATTGCCGCCACGCGCCAACTGGCCAAACGGCAGCTGACCTGGCTGCGCAGCATGCCGCAACGCCGCGTGGTGGCCTGCGACGCAACGGATGCGTTGGCGCAGGTGCTGGCACTGGTGACGGAGCATGTGAGCGCAGCCGTCTCGAATAAACCAAGCTGAAACTCATGAGCCTGCACATCACCAACTTAGCCAAACACTACGGCGGCACCCCTGTGTTCAGCAACGTGTCTCTGCACGTCGCGCCGGGCGAGTTTGTCGCCATCGTCGGCGAGTCGGGCGTCGGCAAATCAACCTTGCTCAATTGCATGGCCGGACTGGACACGTGGGACGAAGGATCGGTGCTGCTGCAAGGCCACTCGCTGGGCCAGATGACAGACGATCAGCGCGCGTTACTGCGGCGCCGGCATGTTGGCTTTGTATTCCAAGCCTTTCATGTGCTGCCGCATTTGGACGTCGCACAAAACGTCGGCCTGCCGCTGTTGCTGCTGGGTCAGCCCGATGACGAACGCGTTACCGAGATGTTGGCGGCTGTGGGCTTGGAGGGTTTGGGCAGTCGGCTGCCGCAGCAGCTCTCAGGCGGCCAGCTGCAACGCGTGGCGATTGCACGCGCTTTGGTGCACCGCCCCAGCCTGCTGCTGGCCGACGAACCCACCGGCAACCTCGACCCGAGCACAGCCGCCAAGGTGATGGACGCGCTCATCGCCCAGACCCAAGAACAAGGCACCTCGCTGGTGCTGGTCACGCATTCAGAAGCGGCGGCAGCCCGAGCTGACAGGGTGCTGAAACTGCGCGCCGATGGTTTGGTCTGAAACACCTGCCGAGCTGAGACTGCTCAGCACCTTTTCCTGGCAAGAACTCAAACACCACCCTTGGCGCAATGCCGCAGCCATGGTGGCGGTGATGCTGGGTGTGGCGCTGGCGTTTTCGGTGCACCTGATCAATGCATCGGCCTTGAGTGAGTTTTCGCAAGCCGTGCGCTCTGTCAACGGCCAGCCCGACCTTGAACTGCGCTCAGCCCAAGGCACCTTTGACGAAGCCGTGTTCGCTCGCGTCGCCCAGCATCCAGACGTCAGCGTGGCCAGCCCCGTGCTGGAGTTGAGCACCTACGCACAAAACGCCAGCGGCGAAAGGCTGGCGCTGCGTGTGCTGGGCGTCGATGCCTTGCGGCTGGCCACCGTGGCCCCGGAACTGATGCCCTTGCCGGCCACAGACGCTGACCGCTTCGCCATGTTTTCGCCCGGCATGATTTTTTTGAATGCTGCCGCACATGAACGTCTTACGGGCGCTACCCTTGAATTGCAAAGTGGCGTGCGCTTGCTCCCAGTCAGTGTGGTCGGCCGCGTGGCGGCGGGCGGTGGGCCGCTGGCCGTGATGGACATTGGTGCCGCGCAAGACCTGTTTGAGCGCGGCGGCGAACTGTCGCGCATCGACCTCCAACTGCGCGCGGGTGTCGACCGCAGCGCCTTCATCCGCACGCTGCAAAGCGCACCCGACTGGCCAGCACAACTGCGACTGAGCGAGCCCGGCGACGCGACCCAGCGTATCAATCAACTGTCGCGGGCTTACCGCGTCAACCTCACCGTGCTAGCGCTGGTGGCGCTTTTTACGGGTGCTTTTTTGGTCTTCTCGGTGCTGTCACTGAGCGTGGCAAAGCGTGCACAACAGTTTGCGCTGCTCGGTGTGCTCGGACTGACTGGCGCTGAGAGATTGCGGCTGGTCCTCTACGAGTCGCTGGTGTTGGGCCTGGTGGGCAGCGTTGCAGGCATAGCGCTTGGCACCGGGCTGGCAGCGTTGGCCTTGCGCGTGTTGGGTGGCGACTTGGGCGGCGGTTATTTTTCGGGCATCGCTCCCGCGCTGCACTGGAGCAGCACGGCCGCGCTGGTCTATGGCGGGCTGGGCGTGGCGGCCGCGTTGGTGGGTGGCTGGTGGCCGGCCAGAAGTGCCCAAAAATTGCCGCCTGCGCAAAGTCTCAAAGGTTTGGGCGCAGGCTTGGGTGGCTCGCGCAGCCACTGGTTGAGCTTGGCGCTGCTGGCGGCTAGCGGCGTGCTGGCGTTGCTCCCGCCTGTGGCCGGCATTGCGCTGGGGGCGTATTTTTCGGTCGGCTTATTGCTGGTCGGCGGCATCACCGCGCTGCCGGGTTTGATCGGCTTGCTGTACGGACGGCTGAGCCCGTGGGTGGCGCACCGCGCGCTGCCCCTGCTGGCGGTGGAGCGTGCGCGTAGGGTGCGCGAAAGCGCTGGCGTGGCGGTCAGCGGCGTGGTGGCGTCGCTGAGTTTGGCGGTGGCGCTCACCGTCATGGTGGCGAGCTTTCGGCAATCGGTCACCAGTTGGCTGGACGTGGTGCTGCCGGCTGATTTGTATGTGCGCACAGCGGCCAGCGCAGCCGCCAGCGACAGCGCTTATTTCAGCCCCGACTTCGTTAAGCGCGTGACCGCAGTGCCGGGCGTGCAGCGCGTCAGTACCTTGCGCGTGACGCAACTCCTGCTCAACCCGGCGCAACCCACGGTGGCGTTGATTGCCCGCGACCTGCAAGACCCTGCCCGTGCCCTGCCCTTGGTGGGCGAAGCCTTGGCCGTACCGGCGGGCGCCATCGGTATTTATGTGAGTGAGCCGATGCTGGATCTTTACCAAGCGAAGCTGGGCGGTCCCTTTGCACCTTTGTCGACAGCCTTTAGCACGGTGACAAAAACCAGTACGGCAGCGTCTGTAGATAGGGCCCCAACAGCACCGTTTTTTGTCGCCGGCGTGTGGCGCGATTACGCTCGCCAGTTCGGTGCTATCGCCATCGACCAGGCTGACTTTGTGCGTCTCACCGGCGACCAACGTGTCAACGACTTGGCGCTCTGGCTGGCGCCTAATTCCAGTGATGCCAGCGACGAAGCGGTGCAACAAGCCATCAGAGACATCCCGGAGCAGGCTTCGGGCGCAGGCAACCTGATTGAATTTGCCTCGGCCAGTCAGATCCGTACCACTTCTCTGCGTATTTTTGACCGCAGCTTTGCTGTCACTTACTGGCTGCAGGCGGTCGCCATCGCGATCGGGCTGTTTGGTGTGGCCGCCAACTTCAGTGCTCAGGTGCTGTCCCGGCGCAAAGAGTTTGGCCTGCTGGCTCACTTGGGTTTGACGCGCCGGCAAATATTGACGGTGGTGGCCGGTGAAGGTGCCGCTTGGACGGTCATGGGTTCCATCGCCGGTCTGGCGCTGGGACTGGCGGTCTCGGTGGTGCTGGTGCACGTGGTCAACCCGCAAAGCTTCCACTGGACGATGGACCTGCAAGTGCCGTGGCTGCGCTTATTGGGTTTGTGCGCTGCCGTTGTGTTGGCTGGCACCTTGACCGCGTGGCTGGCAGGCCGCGCAGCCGCTAGTGCTGATGCGGTGCTGGCGGTCAAAGAAGACTGGTAAGGGATCTCGGCTGACAACACCCCGAGCTCTTTTCTCGTCTATCAGCCCCCCGCTTCTGCCACTATCTTCGACTAACTATCAGAACAAGCTCAACACGCCTCGAGACGGGCAAACCGACTTTTCGAATCGTTACCTTCTTGACTCTTTCTTGAGTTTTTGTGTGATCAAGACGTCACATTCAGAGCTTAGGATGAGTCAAGTTGTTGTTCGCACATCGACATTTCGTTTAGGACATTCATCATGGCCAGTTCACAGTACCGCATTGAAAGCAGCACGCCTCTGCGCGGCAGTTTGCTGCCGCACAACAATTCCGGGCAGATTTACAACGACCGCGGCTTAGCCGTTGCGGTCGCTGTCAAAAGCTTGGCCGACCCGACCCGCCAGCACATCCGCGTGGTTCATGTGGACACAGGTGAAGTGGTGTTTGAAACTGATCCGATCAGACACGAGCACCCGGCTTGAGTATCTAGGCGGCACAGATTTTTTATGGGATCGGGTTAAGGTCATGCTGCGAGAATCGCAGCATGACCTTGCACCTTCAATGCTGACCCGACGCGGACTCATGGCTGCCAGTGCAGCTGGCATGGCCGCAGCCAGCGCGCCTTTTAATGCGTGGTCTTTGCCAGCGCGCACGTTGCGTTTCCCGCGTGACCACGGTGCGCATCCAGAGTTGCGCACTGAGTGGTGGTACATCACTGGCCACGCCAACAGCCGCGGCTCAGACAGTCGCGAGTTCGGTTTTCAGCTGACGTTTTTTCGCACGCGCGTGGACGCCACCCAAGCCATGCTGTCGAAGTTTTCGGCGCAGCAACTCATCTTTGCACATGCCGCCGTGACCGATGTGCAAGGCCAAAAACTCTGGCACGACCAACGCATTGCCCGCGCCGGTTTTGGCGTGGCTTTTGCCAGCACCGAAGAGACCCACCTCAAGCTCGAAGACTGGACCTTGCAGCGCAATCCCGGTGACGTCAGTCGCTACAGCGCCAGCTTACCGGCCAACGGCTTTGCGCTACAACTGCAAATGAATGAAACGCAGCCACTTATTTTGCAAGGCCAAAACGGCCTGTCGCGCAAAGGGCCAGAGGCGCGGCAAGCCAGCTATTACTACAGTCACCCGCAGCTGAACACGCGCGGCAGCATCACGCTGCAAGGGCGGACTTTCGACGTCGCAGGCAAAGCTTGGCTGGACCACGAGTGGAGCGAAGAACTGCTGCACCCGGACGCCAAAGGTTGGGACTGGATCGGCATGAACTTGGACGATGGCAGCGCGCTCACGGCTTTTCAGTTGCGCACAGCCAGCGGCAGCGCGGTTTGGGAGGGCGGTTCTTTTCGCTCAGCCCAAGGCAAGCTCACGGTCTTCAAGCGCGGCGAGGTGACTTTCAAACCGGTCAGGCGTTGGATCAGCCCGCTGACGCAGGCCAGCTACCCGGTCGAGTGGCAGGTGAGCACGCCGACAGAGACCTACACGGTCAAAGCGGTCATTGACAAGCAAGAGCTCGACAGCCGCGCGTCGACCGGCGCGGTGTATTGGGAAGGCCTCAGCGAGCTGCTGAACAGCCAAGGCCAACGCGTCGGGCGCGGTTATTTGGAAATGACTGGCTACGCGGCAGCGCTGCGACTCTGACCTGGCACACCTCGACCGGAAGCCTGCGCCAACACCGCGGCGGCATCAAGCGCATCGTGACCACGCCAAGCGATGATTTGATCCGGCCGAATCAGTGCTAGAGGCGCTTCATAAAGGGCGTGCAACTCAGGCGCGCTGTGCGCCACCACTTTCAGATCTATTGTCAAAGCACTGGCCGCGTCGATGAAGGCCTGCACATCGGATGCCGCACCGACTACACCCAATTGCAACAAGGTCCACTCGGTGTGAAACGTGTCAAACAAAGATCGGCCATCAGCCAGCCACGCATGCGGTGGCCTTCCGCCCGGGCTGGCCGTCGGGGTGTAGCTGTTGGCCGCATCGGGTGGCGCCAACGTTCCGTCGTGCACGATCAAAGGCGAGGCGTCATAACGCCCACCGAAGGTGACCCCGGGAATATTGAATTCCAGCCGCACATGCTGATCAAGGTACTGGCCTACCCTCAGGCGTTCAGCCGCGCCCGCCAGACTGTCGTCATCGAGTTGCGGAGTGGCCTCCAGCAGGCCAACGGAGTCAGCGAACTGGCGCGCATACGCGGTGTTGCGCTCAGCCAGCGGTTTGCGTTCTAGTTCGTAGCTGGCCAGCAATTCGGGTGGAGCCTGGGCACGAATCACACTGGCCAATTTCCAGCCCAGATTCACCGCGTCTTCAACCGCTGTGTTGTAGCCCAGCCCACCGGTTGGGGTGAAAAGATGCGCGGCATCGCCCGCGATGAAAACGTGGCCTTGCTGAAAGCGTTGCGCCACCAAGGCATGGCCCGCCAACCAAGTGCCGACAGACAAGACCTCCATGGGAATTTCACAGCCCATCACTTCGGCGAAGATACGGCGCGCATCTGCCGCCGTCCACGACTCCGCATCTTCGCCGTCTTGCACCGCCGCATGAAAGGCGAATTCGCCACAGCCATCCACCGTTGCGATGAAACCGCGGCGCTGCGCGTTGACCGCCACATACATCCAGGCTCGGTCGTGCGGCATGGCCGTGTAAAAGGCCGGTGCGCGGACATAGGCCGCGAACATCGTGCCGCCCATGAATTGACGCTTCACGCCGCTGGAACCGCCCCAGCCAATACCGAGCGCCTGGCGGACGGGACTGCGCGGGCCATCAGCGCCCACCAAATAACGCGCCTGCACTGGCCATGACTCGCCGGTAGAGACACAGCGGATGGTTGCTTGAATCGGATGGTCGCCGTCGGAGCGATCTTCAAAACCATCCAAGGCCCAGCCGTAACGGATATCGCAGGCGGGCCATTTCCCGGCATGCCGACGCAGCACCACTTCGACATATTTTTGCGACACGCGGTGCGGCAACTCGGCCGCACTCCAGGAGCCGGACAAGCCCTTGACCGACGCCACAGCTTGGGCCGCCGTTGGCAAACGGAGACGGGCCAGTTCGTGTGCCGTGAAGCGCGTGAAGTAGGCGATGTCGCTTGGATGGTCTGGCGGCAAACCCTCAGCGCGTATTTCATGCGCAAAACCCAATCGTCTGAAATGCTCCATCGTGCGAGCTTGCGTCGCGTTGGCCTGCGGGTTGAAAGCCGTGCCAGGTTTGGGGTCGACCATCAAGCAACGGATGCCACGCTGACCGAGTTCATTGGCCAGCATGAGGCCGCACGGGCCGCCGCCGGCGATCAAAACATCCACGGTCAAAGTCTCCTGGGGCGTAGCAGCAACGGTGAGCATGGTGAATATCCGGTCGGTGACGAGCCCTCTACCTTAGCGAACTCGACAGCAATCATAAAGTGAGGTGATGAAATTGAGTTTTGCGCAGCACGAAATTTCGATGCCCTGAGGATGGTCCACAAGATGGTCATCGCCAAGGCGAACGCTGACTCGCTGGCGCTCATCGCTAAACTCACGGCATGGTTACTTCTTCCACTCAGCCCCTCAAAGGCTCGCCCAAATCACTTTCTGGGCTGTTGCCCTTTTTGCGACCTTACCGGGGCCGCATCTTTTTGGCTCTGCTTTTTTTGACACTGGCGGCGGGTGCCACCTTGTTGTTCCCACTGGCGCTGCGCAGCCTGATTGATGGCGGCATGGCCGAAGCCGACAAGGGTGAACAGCTGATGGCCGTGCGGACGCACTTTTTTGAGCTTTTTGCCGTGGCAACCGCATTGGGTCTTTTTTCAGCCGGTCGGTTTTACCTGGTCAGCTGGCTCGGCGAACGGGTCACAGCTGACTTGCGCAACGCGGTCTATTCTCATGTGCTCAAGCAAAGCCCAGAGTTTTTTGAAACCACACAAACCGGCGAAGTGCTGTCGCGCCTGACGACCGACACCACGCTGGTGCAAGCGGTGGTCGGCTCGTCCTTGAGCATGGGCCTGCGCAATGCGGTGATGGGCTTGGGCGCTTTGGCCATGTTGATTTACACCAACCCTGTGGTGATGGTTCAGGTCTTCGGCGTGCTGGTGTTGATTGTGTTGCCGAGCGTCTGGTTTGGCCGGCGCGTGCGCAAGTTGTCCCGTGCCAGCCAAGACCGCGTGGCGGACTCCAGCGCCATCGCGGCGGAGGTGTTGAACGCTATTCCGGTGGTGCAAAGCTACACCGCCGAGGCCCGCGAGTCGGCGCGTTTTGACAAGTCGACCGGCGACGCCTTTCAGGTGGCCGTGCGGCGCACCGCAGCGCGTTCGGTGCTGGTGGCCTTCATCATCATCGCGACTTCGGCGGCCTTGTTGTGGGGCCTGTACCAAGGCACGCAAGCGGTGGTGCGCGGCGACATCACAGCAGGCGCCTTGGGCGAGACGGTGCTTTACGTGATTATTTTGGCCAGTGCTTTTGCGGTGCTGGGTGAGGTCTACGGCGACTTGCTGCGCGCCGCTGGCGCCACCGAGCGCTTGATGGAACTGCTGAACAGCCGTTCACCGATTGCGTCTCCGGCCAAGCCGGTCAAAGCACCCGCACCCCAAGCCGGTAGCGCCGTGTCTTTTGAGGCGGTGACATTCCATTACCCCTCGCGCCCGGCGCAAGCGGCGCTGAGTGATTTCACGCTCACCGTCGCGCCCGGCGAAACCGTCGCCATCGTCGGCCCCAGCGGCGCGGGCAAGAGCACGGTGTTTCAGTTGCTGCTGCGCTTTTACGATCCGCTGTCGGGCCAGATCACGCTGGACGGCGTGGCCACCTCGCTAATGGACCTGCACACGTTGCGCGAGCGTATCGGCATCGTGCCGCAAGACGCCGTGATTTTCTCCAGCAGCGCGCTTGAGAACATTCGTTACGGCCAACCAACTGCCTCTGACGACGAGGTCAAAGCCGCCGCGCACGCTGCCTTTGCGCACGAGTTCATCTTGGCTTTGCCCGAAGGCTACGACACCTTTTTAGGTGAGCGTGGTGTGCGTTTGTCGGGCGGTCAACGGCAGCGTATTGCGATTGCCAGAGCCATGCTGAAGAATCCACCGCTGCTGTTGCTCGACGAAGCCACCAGCGCGCTCGACGCCGAAAGCGAACGATCGGTCCAGGCCGCGCTGGAGTCGGCCATGCGCGGACGGACCACGTTGGTCATCGCGCATCGATTAGCCACCGTGCAGCAAGCCGACCGTATTTTGGTGCTTGATCACGGCCGATTGGTGGAGCAAGGCAGCCATGCGGAACTGGTGAAACTAGGCGGGATTTACGCGCGCTTGGCAGAGCTGCAGTTCACGACTTGAACGAAAGACCGTCTTATTGCAGCGTCTCTTTGAGCGCCGCAGGCATCGGCAGGGGCAGCACCGAGATGCCTTCTTCGAGCAAGGCCACGGCTTCTTCGCGCGAGGTCTGGCCGCGAATACTGCGCTCGTCAGTTTCGCCGTAATGCATCTGCCGCGCCACTTCTGCAAAATGGCTGCCGACGTCTTCGGTATTGGCTACCACCTGACGCACCATCTTCAGCCAATCACCTTGCATGTCTTGCAAGGCCTGTCTGTCTTGCGTGGAAACTTCAGTCGATGACGCTTGCGCAGGAACAAGTTCTTTTGAGGTTGGGGTGGAGGGCCCCACTGCGACAGCGGCGCTTGGCGCAGATGACGATGAAACCGTCTTGGGCGGCGCTGCCGCGCCCAGATTCAAGCGCGGCGCACTGAGTTGCTTGCTGATGTTCACGTCAGCGCACAGCGGACACGCCACCAAGCCACGCGCCAGCTGACTTTGAAAGTCATCTTCGGATGCGAACCAGCCTTCAAACACATGCTGGTGGGCACACTTCAGATCAAGAACTTTCATGGCTTGATTGTGAGTCGAAAATCAAACACTGACCCAGTCCAAAGGCCATGCCCCTGAACGCACGTTTTGCAGCCACAGTGCACCGCTCAAAGTCTTGGCATCGGTGACGCGACCGTCGCGGCAGCATTGAAAAAGCTCTTCGGCGGTGGCGCTGAACACATCCAAAAATTCGCCTTGGTCGAGCTGACGCTGGCCGGCAGTCAAATCGCGGGCAAACCAGATGTCAATGAATTCGGTGGAGTAAGAAATCACCGGGTGCAAGACACCGGCTCGCGCCCATTGCTTGGCCGTGTAGCCGGTTTCTTCCAGAAGTTCGCGGCGTGCGCAGTCTAACGAGGCCTCACCGGCATCGAGCTTGCCGGCCGGGAACTCGATCATCACGGACTGCACCGGGTAGCGGAACTGTCGTTCCAGCACCAGTTTGCCATCTGCCAGCTCGGCGATCACCATCACGGCACCCGGATGAATCACGTATTCGCGGGTGGCCTCTGACCCGTCAGGGAGACGAACCGTGTCGCGAACAGCATGCAGAAAATGTCCACGCAGCAGCTCTTCACTGGCGACGCGGGTTTCGGTCAGGTGCGCGTCGTCAGTAGTCGAACTCATCGCAGTTTAAAAAGGTAGCGATAGACGAAGCCCGGAAAGGCGAAGGTGATAAAGAGCGTGCCAGTGATGGCGTAAAACTCCCAGCCTTGGGGCGCGATTTGACCACCCCGGTGCTCCAACCCCAGCGCCACTGCGCCAGCGATGAAATACCAGAGCACCAACTCAAGCAGCCTGAGGGCCAGTGATTTGGGCTCTTTCAAGCCATAAAAAGCCATGAAACGAGCGCTCATGAAAGGCAGATTGGCGGCCAACAAAGACACCAGCACCACCAACCAGACCGGAATAGTTTGACCCATGCGTGTCAGCTTACCAGCGTCTTGACCAGCGAAGCAATGGCATCACCACACAAGGTCATCAAGCCACCGGGTGCCAGGCCCAACACAAGCAACAGGCCGCCATTGAGGGTCAGCACGATCCGCGCATCGGTGCCCGCGACGATGGCGGTTGGCATGCCCACGTTCGGCGCATCAAAGTACATGACCTTCACCACGCGCAGGTAGTAGAAAGCCGCGAGCAAAGAAGCCAACACGGCAAACACCGTCAGCACGAGGTAACTGGTTTGCTGCGCTGCCATCAGCGACTGCAGCACGGCCAGCTTGGCGTAGAAACCAACCAGCGGCGGTATGCCGGCCAGCGAAAACATCGCTAGCGCCATGACGCCGGCATACAGTGGGCTGCGCTGGTTCAGACCAGCGAGGTCTGAAATCTCCTCGGCTTCATGGCCTTGTCGAGCCAACAGCAAAATGATGCCGAAAGCCGCCAGCGTGGTCAGGACATAGGTGATGACATAAAACATCGCCGCACCGTAGGCTGACTCGGCATTGAACTGATGCCCATTGACGACACCTGCCAGCATGGCCAGCAAGACAAAACCCATTTGGGCGATCGTCGAAAAAGCCAGCATGCGCTTGAGGTTGGTTTGTGCGATGGCTGCAAAGTTACCAACCAGCAGAGAGCCCACGGCCAGCACGACCAGCATTTGCTGCCAGTCAATGGCCAGCGGCAACATGCCCTGCACCAATAACCGCATGCAAATAGCGAAAGCGGCCAACTGTGGCGCGGCACCAATCAGCAGCGTCACAGCGGTGGGTGCGCCTTGGTAAACGTCAGGCAGCCACATGTGAAATGGCACAGCGCCGAGTTTGAACGCCAAGCCGGCAACGATGAAGACAAGTCCAAACACCAGAACCTGGTGCTTGACCTGACGACTGGCAATCGCCTGAAACACCTCATTCAAAGTCAGCGAGCCGGTCGCACCGTAGATCATCGACAGACCGTAGAGCAAGAAGCCCGATGCCAACGCGCCCAGCACAAAATACTTCATGGCGGCTTCGGTAGACGTGGCGTCGTCACGGCGCAGAGCCACCAGCGCGTAACTGGACAGCGTCATGAGCTCAAGGCCCATGTAGATGACCAAGAAGTTGTGGCCCGAGATCATCACGAAGATGCCAAGCAATGAAAAAAGGCTCAGCGTGAAGTATTCGCCACCGCGCGACATCATGTCGCGGTCAGCGGCGTAAGGCCGACCATAGACCAGCGAGACCATCAGCGCCACAGCGGCAAAGCACTTCAGCCAGTTGCCCATCGGGTCGCTCACGACCATCTTGCCGAAACCGTAGACCGTCTCACCTTGCATGGCATAAAACGCCTGCAAAGCAGCCACGCCAGCCAAGGTCAGCAGCGTCAAAATATAGGTTGTCCCGCGCAGTGGTGTCTTCACGCCGAGGTCGACCAGCGCAATCACGCAAGCCATGACCAGCAAGATGATTTCGGGGTAAACGGTGATCCAGCTAAAGGTGTCAATCATCTGAATTCTTTTGAAATGTTGTTCTCGGGACCGGCGCTTAGTTCAGCTTGGTGGTGGCGACATGCTTGAGCAGGTCAAGCACTGACGCATCCATCACATCGGTAAACGGTTTCGGATAAATGCCCATGTACAGCACGGCAATCGCCAGCAGCGAGAGCATCAGAATGTCGCGCCCGTTGATGTCTTTGAGGTTCTTCACGTCGTCATTGGTCACAGGGCCAAGGTAGACGCGCTTGAACATCCAGAGCGTGTAAGCCGCGCCAAAAATCAACGCTGAGGCTGCGCCTACGCCGACCCAGAAGTTGTACTGAATGGCACCAATGATCACCATCCACTCACCGACAAAACCTGCTGTGCCTGGCAAACCGCAGTTGGCCATGGCAAACAGCAACGCAAAGGCCGCGAACTTAGGCATCGTGTTGATGACACCGCCATAGCTCGAAATTTCACGCGAATGGACACGGTCATACAAAACACCAATGCCCAGGAACATCGCGGCAGACACAAAACCGTGGGCGACCATCTGCACAATGCCACCCGACAGACCCAGCGGATTAAAGATGAAGAAGCCAAGCGTCACAAACCCCATGTGCGCGATCGATGAATACGCCACCAGCTTTTTCATGTCCTTCTGGACCATGGCCACCAGACCGACGTAAATCACGGCGATCAGTGACAGCGTGACCATCAGCCAAGCCCACTCGCGCGCAGCGTCTGGCGCAATCGGCAAGGAAAAGCGCAGAAAGCCATAGGCGCCCAGTTTGAGCATGATGGCGGCCAGCACGGCCGAGCCGCCGGTGGGTGCTTCAACGTGAACGTCTGGCAACCACGTGTGCACCGGCCACATCGGCACCTTCACCGCAAAGGCCGCCAAGAAGGCAAAGAACAGCCAAGTCTGAACCGTGCCCGACAGTGGCAACTGGTGCCAAGTGGCCAAGTCAAAACTACCGCCCGACTGGACGTACAAATACACCAGCGCCACCAGCATCAGCATGGAGCCTAGCAAGGTGTACAAAAAGAACTTGAAGGCCGCGTAGATTCTGTTCGGACCACCCCAGATACCGATGATCAGGTACATCGGGATCAGCGTGGCTTCAAAAAACACGAAAAACAGCAAGCCATCGAGCGCGGCGAAGACGCCAATCATGAGGCCGCTCAGAATCATGAACGCGCCCATGTACTGGTTCACGCGCTTGGTGATGGATTCCCAGCTGGCGAGAATCACCACCACGTTGATGAAGGCGGTGAGCAGCACAAACCACAGCGAAATGCCGTCCACACCGAGGTGGTAGTTGACATTGAAACGGTCAATCCAGGACTGGTTTTCAACAAACTGCATCTCCGCCGTGCCGAGCTGAAAGCGCGAGTACAGCGGCAAGGTGATGAGAAAGCTGATGACCGAACCGATCAACGCCAGCCAGCGCACTGCGCGCGCCTGCTCGTCACGGCCGAGAGCCAACAGCACAATCCCGAAAAAGATAGGCGTCCAAATCGCCAGGCTTAACAAACCCATGTCTTGTTCTTCTTTCTTGTCTGTTATTTGTTCAGCCAGACGAAATACGTCATCAGCACAAAAATACCGATGATCATTCCGAACGCATAGTGGTAAATGAAGCCGGACTGCAAGCGCCGCACGAGACCCGAAATCCAGGCCATCAACTTCCACGAACCGTTGACCAAGGCGCCGTCGATGATGGCTTGATCGCCACCCTTCCACAAGCCCATGCCCAGACCGCGTGCGCCGCGGGCCAGCACGTTTTCATTGAACCAGTCGAGGTAATACTTATTTTCCAACAAGGTGTAGATCGGCTGGGCAACACGTTTGATGCTGGCAGGCAAAGCCGGGTTGACCATGTACATGTAATACGCCAAGACCACGCCTGACAGCGCTAGCCAGAAGGGTGCCGTCGACAGACCGTGCACAGCCATTTGCATCGGCCCGTGGAACAGCTGGGCGAGCTCTTCCATCCCCGGGTGCTTCTCGAGGTTGACGTGAATAGCGTCTTTGAAGAAGTCTCCAAACAACATCGGCTCAATCGCGAAGTAGCCGATCAGCGCCGACGGAATCGCCAGCAACACCAGTGGCAGCGTCACCACCCAAGGCGATTCGTGCGGTTTCTCAGCCGCGTGTGCGCCATGGTGGCCGTCGTCATGATGTGCATCATGGTGGGCATCTGGATTCTGGTCGTAGCGCTCTTTGCCGTGAAAGACCAAGAAGTACAAGCGGAAAGAATAAAAGGCGGTGACAAACACGCCTGCCAACACCGCGTAATACGCAAAGGTAGCGCCTGCCAGATGGCTTTCGTTCACCACTTCAATGATGCTGTCTTTGGAATAAAAACCAGCGAACAGCGGCGTGCCAATCAACGCCAGTGAACCCACCAAAGAAGTGATCCAAGTGATTGGCATGTACTTGCGCAGACCGCCCATCCAGCGAATGTCTTGGTTGTGATGCACACCCATGATGACCGAGCCAGCCGCTAAGAACAGCAGCGCCTTGAAGAAAGCGTGCGTCATGAGGTGGAACACCGCCACCGAATAAGCCGAAGCGCCCAGCGCGACGGTCATGTAACCCAACTGCGAGAGCGTCGAGTAAGCCACCACACGTTTGATGTCGTTTTGGATGATGCCCAGAAAACCCATGAACAGGGCCGTGATGGCGCCAATCACCATGATGAAGCTCAGCGCCGTATCGCTCAATTCGAACAGCGGCGACATGCGGGCCACCATGAAGATGCCGGCCGTGACCATGGTGGCGGCGTGGATGAGCGCGGAAATGGGCGTCGGGCCTTCCATGGAGTCCGGCAGCCAGACATGCAGCGGGAACTGGGCCGACTTGCCCATGGCGCCGATGAACAGGCAGATGCAGATCACGGTGATCAGCATCCAGTCGGTGCCGGGGAAGCCGAGCTTGGCGATGTCGCCCGACTTGGCAAATACCTCGGTGTAGTTGAGCGTGCCGGCATAGGCCGCCAGCAGGCCGATGCCGAGGATGAAACCGAAATCGCCGACCCGGTTGACCAGGAAAGCCTTCATGTTGGCGAAGATGGCGGTCGGCTTGTTGAACCAGAAACCGATCAGGAGGTAGGACACCAGGCCCACGGCCTCCCAGCCGAAGAACAGCTGCAGCATGTTGTTGCTCATCACCAGCATCAGCATGGAGAAGGTGAACAGCGAGATATAGGCGAAAAAGCGGTTGTAACCTTCGTCTTCTTCCATGTAGCCGATGGTGTAGATGTGCACCATCAGCGAGACAAAGGTCACGACACACATCATCATGGCGGTCAGGCCGTCCACGAGGAAACCGATTTCCATCTTCAGGCCGCCAACGACCATCCAGGTGTAAAGCGTTTCATTGAAACGCGCACCGTCGATCGCCACGCTCTTGAGTGTCATGGCCGAGATGATGAAGGCCACCAGCACACCGACGATGGTCAGCGTGTGCGACAGGCGGCGGCCTATCCAGTTGCCACCGAACGTGGTGCCGAAAATGCCGGCCAGCAGCGAGCCTGCCAGGGGTGCCAGCGGGACAGCCAACAGGGTGGCGGCGGAAAGGGTCTGGCTCATGTTCTTCTTATCCCTTGAGCGTGTTGAGTTCGTCCACGTTGATGCTGGCCTTGTTGCGGAACAGCAGAACGAGAATGGCCAGGCCGATGGCCGATTCGGCGGCCGCGACGGTCAGGATGAAAAACACGAACACCTGGCCGGCCAGGTCATTGAGGTAGTACGAGAAAGCCACGAAGTTCATGTTGACGGCCAGCAGCATGAGCTCGATCGCCATCAGGATGATGATCAGGTTTTTCCGGTTCAGGAAAATGCCGATGACCGACAGCGCGAACAGCATCGCGCCCAGTGTCAGGAAGTGTCCCAGCGTGAGCATCATGCCTTTTCCTCCGGTGCGGCAACCACAGGGGCCGCCTGCGTGGCTTTGATCTTGACCAGGCTGACACGGTCGCCGCGCTTGACGCGGATCTGGTCGGCTGGGTTGGTGTTTTTGGAATCCTTGCGCGCGCGCAGGGTCAGCGCAATGGCGGCAATGATGGCCACCAGCAGAATCACCGCCGCGATTTCAAGCGGATACAGGTACTCGGAATACAGCACCTTGCCGATTTCCTTGGTGTTCGAATATTGCGCGGCGGACTGCCCTGCCACCACGGCCGACTTGGGCGCCTCGCTCAGGCGGAAACCGCCCATCAGCACGGCAGACATTTCCAGGGCAATCAGCGCGCCCACGCTGGCCGCCAGCGGGAAGTGTTTCCAGAAACCCTTGCGCATCCCTTCCATGTTGATGTCCAGCATCATCACGACAAAGAGGAAAAGCACCATCACGGCGCCGACATACACCAGCACCAGCGTGATGGCCAGGAATTCGGCCTTGAGCAAAATCCAAAGGGCCGATGCCTGAAAGAAGGCCAGCACCAGGTACAGGGCGGCATGCACGGGATTGCGCGCCGTGATCACCCGGAATGCGGCAAACAGCAGCACCAGCGCGAAGAGATAAAAGAGACCTGTTTTAGCGTCCATGTTCTGCGAATCTTTCTTGAGCCAACGACCTGGAGGCGGTGTCAGCGGTACTTGGCATCCGCGGCGCGGTTGGCAGCGATTTCTTTTTCGTAACGGTCACCAACAGCCAGCAGCATGTCCTTGGTGAAATAGAGGTCACCGCGTTTTTCGCCGTGGTATTCGAAGATATGGGTCTCGACGATGGAGTCCACCGGGCAGCTTTCCTCGCAGAAGCCGCAGAAGATGCACTTGGTCAGGTCGATGTCGTAACGCGAGGTGCGGCGGCTGCCGTCTTCGCGCACGTCCGATTCGATCGTGATGGCCATCGCCGGGCAGACGGCTTCGCACAGCTTGCAGGCAATGCAGCGCTCTTCGCCGTTTTCATAACGGCGCAGTGCATGCAGGCCGCGAAAACGCGGACTCAGCGGCGTCTTTTCTTCCGGGAACTGGACCGTGATCTTGCGCTTGAACATGTACTTGCCGGTCAGGGCCATGCCCTTGAACAGCTCGGTCAGCATGAAGCTGGATACGAAGTCTTTGACAGAGGCAACTGCACTCATGATGGTGTCCTGAGAGCTGGGCTAAGTGAGCGAACGTGGCGGCGCATGTTCATTTCCAGAGGCTGTACGGGGTCTGCATCCAGGCCCCGATGACCACCAGCCAGACGAGGGTGACAGGAATGAAAATCTTCCAGCCCAGACGCATGATCTGGTCATAACGGAAGCGCGGGAAGGTGGCACGCACCCACAGGAACAGGGTGACTACCACAAAGGTCTTCAGGCCCAGCCAGATCCAGCCCGGCACCCAGTTGAAGAGTTCGCTGTCGATCGGCGACAGCCAGCCGCCGAGGAACAGGATCACCGTCAGGATGGACACCAGGATCATGTTGGCGTATTCAGCCAGGAAGAACATGGCGAAGGCCATGCCCGAGTACTCGACCATGTGGCCTGCCACGATTTCGGACTCGCCCTCGACCACGTCAAACGGGTGACGGTTGGTTTCGGCCAGGCCGGCAATGAAAAACACCACAAAAATCGGCAGCAGCGGCAACCAGTTCCAGGACAGGAAGTTCAGGCCCTTGCTGGCCGCCATGCCGACGGACTGGCCCATCACGATGTCGGTCATGTTCAGGCTGGCCGACACCATCAGCACCACCACCAGGCAAAAACCCATGGCGATTTCGTAGCTGACCATCTGCGCTGACGCCCGCATGGCGCCGAGAAAAGCGTATTTGGAATTCGACGCCCAGCCGGCAATGATGACGCCGTACACCTCGAGCGAGGTGATGGCCATCAGGAACAGCAGACCGGCGTTGATGTTGGCCAGGGCCACATCGGGCCCGAAAGGCACAACCGCCCAGGCCGCCAGCGCCGGCATGATGGTCATGATGGGGCCAAGCACAAACAGCCCCTTGCTGGCCGCCGTCGGAATGATGATTTCCTTGGTCAGCAGCTTGAGCGCGTCGGCAATCGGCTGCAACAGGCCGAAGGGGCCGACGCGGTTCGGGCCCAGACGGATCTGGGTAAAACCGATCGCCTTGCGCTCCCACAGCGTGAGGTAGGCCACACAGCCCATCAGCGGCAGCAGCACCACGACAATCTTGATCAGAGCCCAGAGCACCGGCCAGACCGTGCCCGGCCAGATGCCGCCCATCAAACCCTGGCCGAAGCCGAAAATCGCGTCAATCATGCGGTGGCTCCTTCTACGTGCGCGGCCTGCCGCGCATCGGCCGTCAGTTGCAGCGAGGTGGCGCGCCGGACCAGGCTGTCGAGCTGGTAAATGCTGGCCACGGCAGGCACAGTGCCGGCCGCCGTCAATTTGACCGCCGCCTGTGTCGCATTACCAAGTCGCTGCGCCGGCACCATCGGGCCGTCGGCACCGGGAATCTGCCCGAGCACATCCTGCGCGGACTCGAAATCAAAGCCCGGCAGGCCGAGCAGGTTGGCCAGCACGCGCAGCACCTTCCAGGCGGGGCGTGTTTCACCGAACGGCTTGACCACGGCATGAAAACTCTGCACGCGGCCTTCGGCGTTGACAAAGGTGCCGGGGGTTTCGGTGAACGGCGCAATCGGCAGCAGCACGTCGCTGAAATCCATGTTCGCCTTGAAGGGGCTCAGCGTCACCACCATGTGCGCGCTGCTCAGTGCGGCCTTGGCCGAAGCCCCGGCCGCGGAATCGAACTCGGGCTCGTTGTTGAGCAGAATGACGGCCTTGAGCTTGCCAGCGAGCATCTGGCCGGCGTCCAGACCGCTGCCCGCCGGGAGCGCACCCGCCAGCTGGGCGCCGACGGTGTTGGCCGCTTCCGTGAGGTAGCCGACGCTGGCGCCGGTCTGCTCGCCAATCCAGTTGGCCAGGGCCAGGAGGCTGGCGGCGTTGGCATGGTGGGCGGCGGCATTGCCCAGCAGAATGGCCTTGCGCTCGCCGCCCTGCAGGGACTTGGCCACTGCTTTGGCGGCGTCCGTGGCCTGGCCGGCGGCTGGCGCCGCAATACCCTTGTCCGCCGCAATCGCTGTGGCCACATCGGCCAGGGCCTGCGCCCAGGCATCCGACTCGGCCAGGACAGCGTTGGCCACCGGCATGGCCCAGGCATCGGCGGAGGCCAGCTCTGCTACGGAAGTGATAGCACTCAGCGCACAGCCCTTGCGTACAGACTGCCGAACTCGTTGGGCAAACAGCGGGTGGTCCTTGCGCAGGTTGGAGCCCACGACCAGCACACGCTGCAGATTCGACAACGACGCGATCGAGGTGCCCAGCCAGCGCACGGAAGGCGACGGGGAAAATTCAGCATTGCGCAGGCGGTAGTCGATGTTGTCGCTGCCCAGGCCTCGCATCAGCGAGGCCGCGAGGAACAGCTCTTCGAGCGTGCTGTGCGGGCTGGCCAGCGTGCCCACGCTGTCGGCACCGTGGTCGGCCTTGATCTGCTTGAGCCCGTTGGCGACATATTCGAGAGCGGTCTGCCAGTCCACGGCCTTCCACTGCCCGCCCTGCTTGAGCATGGGGGTGGTCAAGCGCTCGTCGCTGTTCAGGGCTTCGTACGAGAAACGGTCGCGGTCGGCAATCCAGCATTCGTTGACGTCTTCGTTTTCAAGCGGCACAACGCGCATGACCCGGTTGTTCTTGACCTGGACAATCAGGTTGGCACCGGTCGAGTCGTGCGGGCTGACCGACTTGCGGCGCGACAGCTCCCAAGTGCGGGCGCTGTAGCGGAAAGGCTTGCTGGTCAGCGCGCCGACCGGGCAGATGTCGATCATGTTGCCCGACAGCTCGGAGTCCACCGACATGCCGACAAAGGTCTCGATCTCGGCATGTTCACCGCGGTGCGACATGCCCAGCTCCATCACGCCGCCAATTTCCTGACCAAAGCGCACGCAACGGGTGCAGTGGATGCAGCGGCTCATCTCTTCCATGGAAATGAGCGGCCCCACGTCCTTGTGGAACACCACGCGAGTCTATTCTTCGTAGCGCGAGGCACCGCCGCCGTAGCCCACGGCCAGATCCTGCAGCTGGCATTCACCGCCCTGGTCACAAATGGGGCAATCCAGCGGGTGGATGATGAGCAGGAACTCCATCACACCAGCCACTTCCTGGCCAAAACGAACGCAACGCGTGCAGTGAATGCAGCGAGTCATTTCCTGCATGGAAATCAGAGGACCCACATCCTTGACAGCCACAACACGCTTTTCTTCCTCGTAGCGGGAAGAAGAAGCACCGTAGCCAACCGCGATGTCCTGCAACTGGCACTCGCCACCCTGATCACAAATGGGGCAATCCAGCGGGTGATTAATCAGCAGGAACTCCATCACCGACTTCTGCGCCTTGATTGCTTTGTCACTCTTGGTGCGAACA
>JAURWY010000016.1 GCA_030654695.1 Polaromonas sp. | reverse complement strand
CTCATCCAGTGATGCAAACTGAATCGCCAGCTCGCCCATGTCTTCACGGCGGCCGTTGCGTTTGACCTGCTTTTTCACGCGCACCTCAACCTCTGCCATGAGCAGATCCGCCAACTCTTCTTCAACACGGCGCGTGTCGCGCGACTTTTCTTTAGAGACTTTTTGCGGCTTCAGGGAGAACTCTGCACTGAGCTTTTTGACCAGGCTTTCAGCCTCGCGGACTGACATTTTTTTGGCCGCAATTTGATTCGCCGCGGTGATTTGCGTGGCGCGGTCTAGCGCCAAAAGCGCCCGCGCGTGGCCCATGTCGATGTCGCCGGCCATCAGCATGACTTGCACCGGATCGGCCAAATTCAGCAAGCGCAGCAAGTTGCTGGCGGCACTGCGTGAACGTCCAACGGCTTGCGCCGCGAGTTCGTGAGTGAGCCCAAACTCTTTGACCAAGCGTTGTAAACCTTGGGCTTCCTCCAAAGGGTTCAGGTCTTCGCGCTGGATGTTTTCGATCAGGGCCATGGCGGCGGCCGACTCGTCCGGCACGTCGCGCACCAGCACTGGCACGCTGTCGAGGCCGGCCAGTTTGGCTGCTCTGAAGCGTCGCTCGCCGGCGATGATTTCGTACTTGCCGTCGTTGGCGCCACTGCTCAAACGCCGCACCAGAATCGGCTGCATGATGCCCTGCGCTTTGATCGACTCAGCCAATTCATAAAGCGCGCCCTCGTCCATGCGGGTGCGCGGTTGGTACTGGCCTGCCACCATGTCGCTGAGGCGCAGCGACGCAGGCAAGCCGGGGCTGTTGGCTTCGGAGCCATTTTCAAGCACGTTGGCCGACTCGCTGACGGTGGGGCCGAGCAAGGCTTGCAGTCCGCGGCCTAGGCCTTTTGGTTTTTTGGTGACCATATTCTTGTCTTTCTAGTTTCGAGATGTCAGTATTTTTGAGAAGGCGGTTCAGGTCTGCTGTGATGCCTGAACCAGCACTCTTAATGTTTGTAGTTGTGCGTGACCTTCCGGCCAGTCGCCAAGCTGGCTGTCAGCGTTCAAATGCCCTTGTGCGCCCGCGCTCACCCAGTCAGCACCCCACGCATCGGCAAACTGGCGCGCGCGCTCAGGGCGGCAATACGGGTCGTTCTGACTGCCAATCAAGACGCAGGCAAAGGGCAAGCGCTGCATCACCGCCGGTGACCAGCTGGGCAGCACCGGCCGCAAGGCTTCGCGCTCTGGGTCACCCGGCGCCACCAGCAGCGCAGCTTTGACGCGGTGCGTGTTTTTGGAGTGAGACGCCCAAGCGGCCACCAATTGACAGCCGAGGCTGTGCGCCACCAACACCACGGGTTCGTCTTGCGTCCCCGTTAAAAGGACGTCTTCAAGTCGCGAGATCCAGTCGCCACGTAAAGGCCGCAACCAGTCGTGCTGATCGACGCGCTGGTAGCCGTGCGCGGCTTCCCAGCGGCTTTGCCAATGCAGAGGACCGCTGTTTTGCCAGCCGGGAAGCATGAGCACAGAACGAGGGTTCATGAAAACATCGGCGCTCACATGACCTTGATACGTTCGACCATCTCAGCGGCAAAAGTCACAAAGGCTTGCGCGCCCTTCGAGGCCGGGTCAAACACCACCCCCGGCACACCATAGCTGGGCGCTTCTGCCAGACGCACATTGCGCGGAATGACGGTGTTGAAAACCTTGTCGCCAAAGTGCTGCTTGAGCTGCTCGCTGACTTGCAGTTGCAGCGTGATGCGCGGGTCAAACATGACGCGCAGCAAACCAATGATGGCGAGTTCTTTGTTGAGGTTGGCGTGCACCTGCTTGATGGTGTTGACCAGATCGGTCAGCCCTTCCAACGCGAAATACTCACACTGCATGGGCACGATCACGCCGTGCGCGCAGCACAAGCCATTGAGCGTGAGCATGGACAGCGACGGCGGGCAGTCGATCAGCACGAAGTCATATTGGCTGGCCACCTCTTGTATGGCTTGGCGCAGACGCTTTTCTCGGCGCTCAACGTCGACCAGCTCGACCTCCGCCCCAGCGAGCTCTCGGTTGGCGCCCAGCACGTCGTAACTGCAACCGGCATCGACCAGTTTTTGACTGGTGACGCGCGCCTCTTCAATCGTTGCCGACTCCAGCAGCACGTCGTACACCGTGAGTTCGAGCTGCCGCTTGTCGACGCCCGAACCCATGGTCGCATTGCCTTGCGGGTCGAGGTCAATCATCAGCACCCGCTGTCCGGCCTGCGCCAGACCGGCCGCAAGATTGACCGTGGTGGTGGTCTTGCCCACACCGCCTTTTTGGTTGGCTACGCAGAATATTTTGGCCATAGAAGTGATCACGCTTGAGAAAAGAGACGCTTAAAAAACCAGCAGCTTGCAGGCCATCACCGCTTAGCGGGACAAAGCCAACTTGAGGCCAAAACCAATCAGAAAAACGCCCGCTGCTTTTTCAAGCACGGACGACACCCGCGGGCTGGCGCGCAAGCGCGCCGCCAAAAAATAGGTCAACAACACGGCCGCCAGACCATACACGAAAGTCAGCGCAGCGATGGTCGCAGACATCACGCCAAAGGTGCTGAGGCCTTGGTACTGATGCGGGTCGACAAACAGCGGGAAGAACGCCATGTAAAAAACGATGGCCTTCGGGTTCAGCAGCGTGATCAGCATGCTTTGGCGAAAGTAGTGACCAGTTTTCATTTTCAGAATCGGCGCGTCACCGGGTTTTGCCAACAACATCTTGGCGCCCAACCAAGCCAGATAAGCCGCCCCGACCCACTGCGCTAGGTGAAACGCGGCAGGGTAAGTGGCGAGCAAAGCCGAGACGCCGGCCACCGCCGCCCACAGCAACACCTGGTCACCGGCAATCACGCCAAAGGTGGCGCCCATGCCACCAGCGATTCCGCCTTTGCTGGTCGAGGTGATCAAGGCCAAATTACCCGGGCCGGGAATGGCCAAGAAGACGATGACAGCGATCACAAAAGCGCCGTAATCGGCTACACCGGCGAAAGAGCCCAGCATGGAATGTCCTTGAATTGAGCTGCGAGTTTACGACAGCGGCTTCAGCCACACCACGCAGCGGTCGGCATCCAAGCCCGGAACCACCAACTGTTCCACGTGAAACACTGACACCCCGACCGGCAACATCGCCAACTCATCCGCAGGGTGCTTGCCTTTCAAGGCCATCCAAACACCGCCTAGCGCCAAGGCCTTGGCAGACCAAGCCGTGAAGTCGGCCAAGGAGGCAAAGGCGCGGGAGCAAATCACATCGAACGGCTCCGTGATGGTTTCGACGCGCGCATGCAAACCCGTCAGGTTTGGCAAGCCCAAAGACAGCGCCGCTTGTTTGATGAAGGCAGCCTTCTTGCCGACCGTGTCGACGCAGGTCACAGACAAGGTCGGGCAGCAAATGGCAAAGACCACGCCCGGCAAGCCAGCACCTGAGCCCACATCCAGCAACCTGGCTTGGCCCTGCTCTCTGCTTAACAAGCCGCTGCTCACCAAGTGTTTCTGCAAAGGCGCAACAGCGGCGAGGCTGTCCAACAGATGGTGCTTCAGCATCTCTGCGGGATCACGCACGGCCGTCAGGTTGTAGACCTTGGTCCATTTGCCGATCAGGTCTTGGTAGTCCAGCAGGCTGCGAACTTGTGCATCCGTGAGCTCCAACGACAAAGCCTTCAACCCAGCGCGCAGGGTCAGCTCGTTTTCGCCACTCACGCATCACCCCTTGCTGACGCAGCAACAGGACTAGACTCCGGCTTGGCCAGACCCTTCCAAAGATTCTTTTTCAGATGGACCAGCAACAAGGAAATAGTCGCCGGCGTGACACCGGAGATGCGCGACGCCAAACCAAGGGTCTCGGGCCGGTGCTTGTCCAGCTTTTGCCGAGCCTCAAAACTCAACGCCGTGACTTGCAAATAGTCCAGCTCTGGCGGCAGCTTCAGATTTTCGTAATGAGCAGAGCGCTCGACCTCGGTCTTTTGTAAATCGATGTAGCCCGAGTACTTGGCGACAATTTCGATCTGCTCGATCACCACCTTGAGCATGTCGGCCGGCATATTGGTTTCACGTGAAACACCTGCGTCTTCGCTTGCCGCACCCGCCCCCGAGACAGGCAATTCAGCATTTGCAAACCGCCCACCATCCAGAGACATCAAGTTGGCGTAGTCCACATCAGGACGGCGCAACAAGTCAAGCAAGTTGTATTCGCGCTCAATGGCCTTGCCCAGCACACGCTCCGCCTCTGCCGTCGGCAGGTTATTAGGATGAACCCACAGCGCACGAAGTCGCTGTGTTTCACGTGAAACAGCATCCCGCTTGCGGTTGAAAGCGTCCCAGCGGGCATCGTCAACCAAACCAAGCTCCCTGCCCTTTTCGGTCAGCCGCATGTCGGCATTGTCTTCACGCAGCATCAGCCGGTACTCTGCACGGCTGGTGAACATTCGGTAAGGCTCGGTCACACCCTTGGTGATGAGGTCGTCCACCAACACCCCCAGATAAGCCTCGTCACGGCGCGGCAACCAAGCCTCATTGCCTTGGCACTGCAAAGCCGCGTTGATGCCGGCGAACATGCCTTGAGCCGCAGCCTCTTCATATCCCGTTGTGCCATTGATCTGTCCTGCAAAGAACAAGCCGCCAATGGCCCGGGTTTCAAAGCTGCTTTTGAGCGAGCGAGGGTCAAAGTAGTCGTACTCAATCGCGTAGCCGGGTCGCAAGATGTGCGCGTTTTCCATACCAGCCATGGAGCGAACCAAGGCGTACTGGATGTCAAACGGCAGGCTGGTCGAGATGCCGTTGGGGTAAATTTCGTGCGTTGTCAGTCCTTCCGGCTCCAGAAAAATCTGGTGACTGGTCTTGTCCGCAAAACGGTTGATCTTGTCTTCCACGCTAGGGCAATAGCGCGGGCCCACGCCGTCGATCTTGCCGGTGAACATGGGACTGCGGTCAAAGCCAGAACGGATGATGTCGTGCGTGCGCTCGTTGGTGTGCGTGATCCAGCACGGCATTTGCATCGGATGCGCAATGCCAGCACCCATGAAGCTGAACACCGGCACACTGCTGCCCTCGCCGCCTGGCATGCCGTCGCCGGGTTGAACCGCGCACTTGCTGAAGTCGATGCTGCGGCCGTCCAGTCGCGGTGGCGTGCCCGTTTTAAGGCGACCCTGCGGCAGCTTGAGTTCTTTCAAGCGCGCACTGAGCGACACAGCGGGCGGGTCACCCGCCCGGCCGGCCGCGTAGTTGTTCATACCAACATGGATCTTGCCATCCAGAAAAGTCCCCGCCGTCAGCACGACGGTGCGGCTGCGGAACTTGATACCGACCTGCGTCACGGCACCGACCACGCGGTCACCTTCAACCAGCAAGTCATCCACGGCTTGCTGAAACAGCCACAAGTTGGGCTGGTTCTCGAGCATCCGGCGGATCGCCGCCTTGTACAAAATACGGTCGGCCTGCGCCCGGGTCGCGCGCACGGCTGGGCCCTTGCTGGAATTGAGGATGCGGAACTGGATGCCGCCCTCGTCAGTGGCCAGCGCCATGGCGCCGCCCATCGCATCGACCTCTTTGACCAAGTGGCCCTTGCCAATGCCGCCGATCGAGGGGTTGCAACTCATCTGGCCAAGGGTTTCGATGTTGTGGCTGAGCAGCAAAGTCTTGCAGCCCATGCGGGCCGAAGCCAGCGCTGCTTCGGTGCCAGCATGGCCGCCGCCGACAACGATCACGTCAAATTCTTCAGGGTAAAACATACATCAAACCTCTATCAGTTCGGTTTTCAGGCCTAGCGCTTGGGCGGCTTGCGCCTGCCGGCTGTCGGCGGTCACAAAAAGGTCAACACGTGCCGCACGCGCGGCACCAATATGCAGTGCATCGGTGGCGCGCAGCCGGCTGCTTTCCATGGCTTGGGCGGCATGCGCCTCAACCCGTCCATCCAACGCCACCAGCGTGAAATCGGCAAAGTCGTCTTGCACGATGCGCATGATGCGGGCGTAGTCGTCGGCACTCACCAAACCGTCAAGGCGCTGACGGTTCAAGGCCGAGGCAATCTCGGTCTTGCAATGGGCGGCCACCACCAGTTCACTGGCGCGCTCGCCAGCGGCCATCACCTGCGCCCTTCCGGGCTCGGCGTTGTAGCGCTTGTAGAGAGCCGAGGTGTCCATCAAGATGCGCATCACCAACCGGCCTCACGCTCTTCAACGATGAGCTGAGCGCCCGTCTTGCCGTCCGGCCTGACGATGTGCAGCGGCTCGATCACCCGCTTCCAGCTGGGCACGCGAGGCGTGGCGTCGCTAGTCACGGGCACCAGCTCTGCCACGGGTTTGCCGTGCCGCAAGATGCGCACGGTCTCGCCGCGCTCGACCAGATCAATCATGGCCGAAGCATTGGCACGGAATTCACTCAAAGGGATGGTTTGCATGGCTCAATCATCGTATTTGTACAAAATATTTAATTTGTACATTTTAACCTCCGCCCTTGTCCTTCAATCAGTTGAGACGGTGTTGTCAGGCTCCTGTAGCCAAGCGGCGTAACATTTACAGCTTGGATATTTAAACTACAGGAGACAAAGATGAGTCGTGAAGTCGTGATTGCCAGCGGTGTGCGCACCGCCATCGGTACTTTTGGCGGAAGCTTGAAAGACACCCCACCCACCGAGCTCGCGGCACTCGTCGTTCGCGAGTCGCTGTCGCGCGCTGGTGTCGAAGGCAAAGACGTCGGCCATGTGGTCTTCGGCCATGTCGTCAACACCGAAGCCAAGGACATGTATTTGTCGCGCGTCGCAGCCATCAACGGCGGTTGCGCCGAAGGCACGCCCGCCTTCAACGTCAACCGCCTCTGCGGCTCAGGCCTGCAAGCCATCATCTCGGCCAGCCAGAGCATCTTGCTAGGCGACACCGACATAGCCATTGGCGGGGGTGCTGAAAACATGAGCCGCGCGCCTTATGTCAGCCTGGCCACCCGCTTCGGTGCACGCATGGGCGACACCAAGATGATCGACATGATGGTAGGCGCCCTGCACGACCCTTTCCACACCATCAACATGGGCGTGACGGCCGAAAACATCGCCGCCAAATGGGGTATCACACGCGACGACCAAGATGCCATCGCGGTTGAAAGCCACAACCGCGCCCAGCGCGCTATTGAAGGTGGCCGCTTCAAAGAACAAATCGTGCCGGTCATGCTCAAAAGCCGCAAAGGCGATGTCGCCTACGACACCGACGAACACTTCCGCCCGAACTGCACACTGGCCGACATGGCCAAACTCAAACCTGTCTTCATCAAAGAAAACGGCACCGTGACAGCCGGCAACGCCTCCGGCATCAACGACGCCGCCGCCGCGTTGGTAATGATGGAAGCCGGTACCGCCAAGGCCCGCGGCATTCAACCGCTGGCCCGCCTAGTGGCTTACGCACACGCCGGCGTCGACCCCAAGTACATGGGCATAGGCCCGGTGCCCGCCACACAACTGGCGCTCAAAAAAGCGGGACTGACGGTCAAGGACTTGGACGTCATCGAAGCCAACGAAGCCTTTGCAGCCCAAGCCTGCGCTGTCACGCGCGACCTCGGCTTAGACCCCGCGAAGGTGAATCCAAACGGCTCAGGCATCTCGCTGGGACACCCGATCGGCGCGACTGGTGCCCTGATCACCGTCAAGGCATTGCACGAGCTGCAGCGCATCAAAGGCCGCTACGCCTTGGTGACCATGTGCATCGGCGGTGGCCAAGGGATTGCAGCGATTTTTGAGCGGATGTGAGTCCTCAGGGGTGCGACAGCGCCTCTGAGTGGATGATGAATCGCAACCCACTGCTCAGCGCCTTCGACAAAATACCCCTGCGCTCCCGACACAACTTGCACGGGTTCAGCGTCTGTCAGCTGAGCCGGGTAACGCATGCTCATCAATGCGCTCAACCACACAAGCCAGCGACCCTTCTGGCGGAAAATTCAAACCACGATCCCGGCGATCCACGGCGTCAGCAAACCAGTATTTCGCCGTCAGCTCGATGATGGCGGCAGCGCGCTGCAACGTGTCCAGCGCAAGATCTGTCCGTGTGTGAGCTCGCAAGCGGTTCACCAGCATCATCTCGGCCAAACTCGCTTGCAGGCTGACGCTTCGACGTTGATGAACCTCTGGCATACGGTCGTGTTGGCGGTGATGAAGACTGGCGTGAGATGGCAGGGCGCGATGCAAAACTTGTTGGCGAGTCATGTTATGTCCCACCCTTCCCAATCGCGTCGCGAATAACCGCATTGAACATGATGACGAACAGTGTGAAGTGTAGAAAAAGTAGCGAGGCGTTGGCGATTGAGTCGGCAGAAAAAACTGTGCGATCAACATGAAAGAAGCCCCAACTAAGGCCCAAATCAATCAATGCCTAGAGGTTAAAGGATGCCCTGACAAATGTGAATCGCGGGCGTGCCCCAAGCCTTGTAGGACCAGTCCGATAGCTGCGCAAAGCTGCCCTGAGCCAAGCGAGCCTTTCGAGAACCCGCTAGCATGAATGTCTTCGGTGGTGCCGATTTTTTCATGCTGCTGATGTTTGCACTACACAGCGCCCACCGGCTCTCTTCAATCCTTTCTTAACAATAACAAGGCTCTCCCATGACCTCTCTTTTCACGCCCATCCAAGTCGGCGACATGCACCTCCCAAACCGCATCGTCATGGCGCCGCTGACGCGTAACCGCGCACCCGACGCCACACCCACACCCCTCATGATCGAGTACTACACGCAGCGCGCCAGCGCCGGCCTGCTGATCTCCGAAGCCACCGCCATCAGCCAACAAGGGCAAGGCTATTCAGATGTGCCGGGCTTGTATGGCACTGAGCAACTCGATGGCTGGAAAAAAATCACCGACAGCGTGCACCAAGCCGGCGGCAAAATAATTGTGCAACTCTGGCACGTGGGTCGTATTTCACACACCGACTTGCAGCCTGAGAACGGTGCACCCGTCGCGCCATCGGCGATAACCGCCAAGGCCAAAACCGTGCTCATCAAAGACGGTGTGCCGACGTTTGTCGACACCTCCGAGCCGCGCGCGCTCAGCGCCGAGGAACTGCCAGGACTCGTGCACACCTTCCAGGCGGCCGCCCGCAACGCCATTGAAACCGCGGGATTTGACGGCGTCGAAATCCATGCGGCCAACGGCTACTTGTTAGACCAGTTTTTGAAAAATGGCAGCAACCTGCGCACCGACGATTACGGCGGCAGCATTGAGAATCGTGCTCGTCTTCTGCTTGAAATTGTGCGCGCCGTGACAGATGCCGTTGGCGGTGGCCGGACGGGCATTCGCCTGTCACCTGTGACACCGGCTGGCGATGTGCACGACACCGAACCGCAACCGCTGTTCGAGTACGTCGTGCGCCAACTGGCAACGCTCAACTTGGCCTATGTCCACATCATTGAGGGCGCTACCGGCGGAGCACGAGAGATGTCGGATCGCCCTTTTGATTACGCGGCATTGAAGCGTGCTTACCGTATCGCTGGTGGCAAGGGTGCCTGGATGGTCAACAATGGCTACGACAAAGCGTTGGCTGAAAAAGCGGTTGATGAAGGCGCCGATCTGGTCGCCTTTGGTCGGCCGTTCATCGCCAATCCAGACCTCGTGCGGCGCCTGCGTGAAGACGCGACGATGAACACGCCAGACCAAACCACCTTTTATGGTGGTGGCGCCAAAGGCTACACGGACTATCCAACGTTGGCTTGATCGGCAGCGCCTGAACGCCGCTGAACCTGCTTGAGCCGCCATCGCTTGAGCAGCAAGGCATTGGCCATGACGCTGACACTTGACAGCGCCATGGCCGCGCCAGCCAGCACGGGGTTCAAGTAGCCCAAGGCCGCCAGCGGAATGCCGGCCACGTTATAGGCAAAAGCCCAGAACAAGTTCTGCCGAATTTTCATCACCGTGCGGTGTGAAATATCCAGCGCCCCTTCGACCAACGAGACATCGCCGCGCATCAAGGTCACGCCAGCTGCGTGCATCGCCACGTCCGTGCCGGTGCCCATGGCCATGCCGATATCGGCTGCCGCCAAAGCGGGTGCGTCGTTGACGCCATCGCCCACCATAACGACTGTTTTATCCCCCTGCTTCAGCTCTGCGACCTTCGCCGCTTTCTCTCCAGGCAAGACCTCCGCCATCACTTCGTCTGCGCTGAGGCCGAGTCGTGCGCCCATGGCCAATGCCGCACCACGGTTGTCGCCCGAGATCATGATGATGCGCAGTCCGCGAGCGCGCAAGGAAGCCAAAGCTTCGCGAGCACCCGGCTTGGGTTCATCAGCAAAACACATCAATGCGCGCAACGCCGGCCCTTGCGGCGTGCGTTGCAGCAAGGCCGACAAGGTTGCGCCTTCTTTTTGCATGCGCGCAGCTTCCGGCGCCAAACTGCCCAAGTTCACGCCGAGCTCGTCGACCCAGCGCAGGCTGCCAATCAAATACGCCACACCCGCCACATTGCCTTCGGTGCCGCGACCGGCAACAGCACGCACATCGTCGGGCGCCAGCACGTCCAGCCCGCGCTCCTTGGCTGCGTTCACAACGGCGCGCGCGAGTGGATGTTCACTGCCACTTTGCAAACTGGCCGCCGCGCGCAACTGAGCTGACTCATCAGCATCGCCAGCGGCCACAAACGCCACCAAGCGTGGCTGACCCACCGTCAAGGTCCCCGTCTTATCAAAAGCCACGGTGTCAGCACGGTGCGCCAACTCCAGCGCCTGTGCATCCTTGATCAAAATGCCCGCACGCGCCGCCACACCCGTGCCGGCCATGATGGCCACAGGCGTGGCCAAACCAAGCGCGCAGGGACAAGCAATCACCAGCACCGCCACCGCGCGGATCAACGCCACCTCCAGCGGCTCGCCCATGGCCAGCCAACCTAGCAAGGTAGCCAATCCAATCAACAAAACCACCGGTACAAACACAGCCGAAACCTGGTCGACCAAGCGCTGAATCGGCGCCTTCGCGGCTTGGGCGTCTTCCACCAGTGCAATGATTTTGGAGAGCACTGTGTTCTGTCCCACCGCACTGACAAGCATGACAACACGACCCTCGCCGTTGATGCTGCCACCCGTGAGCGTCGCATCAAGCTCCTTGGTCACGGGCAGCGGCTCGCCGGTGAGCATGGATTCATCAACCTGGGTGCGGCCTTCTGTCAGCACGCCGTCAACCGGTATGCGCTCGCCGGGCAAAACCACCACACGGTCGTTCACCAACAACTCAGCCACCGGCACATCGACCTGCTCGCCGGAGCGCAAAATCACATGCGCCAGCGCGGGGCGCAGGGCATGCAATGCGCGAATGGCCGCCGTGGTCTGCCGCTTCGCCCGCGTCTCCAACCACTTACCCAACATCACCAGCGAAATCACCACTGCCGAGGCCTCAAAGTACAGGTGCGGCATGCTGCCAGACTCGGCACTCAGCCACAGCCAAACCGACAAACCCCAGCCCGCGCTGGTGCCAATGGCGACCAGCAAATCCATGTTCCCAGTGAGCGCCTTCAGCGCATGCCAACCGGCCCGGTAAAAACGCGCACCCAAGATAAATTGCACCGGCGTTGCCAGCAAAAACTGCTGCCACGCCGGCAGCATCCAGTGCCGGCCAAACAGATCTGCCAGCATCGGCAACACCAAAGGCGTGGCCAGTGCCAAGGCCACCGCAACAGGCGCAAAACCGGCCCAAGGTGAAGCGTCTTGTGTATCGCTCATCAGATCGGTTTCACGCACGCCGTAGCCGGCTTCCCGAACGGCACGGCGCAGCATGGCTTCGGCTTGGTCTGACGCCCCAAAAGTGATGCGCGCTGACTCTGTTGCCAAGTTCACCGTGGCGTCTTGCACCCCGGGTACTTTTTTCAAGGCTTTTTCGACCCGCGAAACGCAAGAGGCACAGGTCATGCCCTCAATGCCGAGGTCTAGGGTTGAGGTTAAGTTGTTGGCGTCAGCGACAAGAAGGGTGTTCATGAGCGGAGCATAAACCCTGCCATGGTGGTAAGGTCAAGTTATATTAAAACGCTTGACCTTGCCACCATGGGAAGCTTCAAACTATTCTCTCATCCACACAAAGGAAGACTGCCATGAACCAAACTTTCACCGTCACAGGTATGACCTGCGGGCACTGCGAACGCGCCGTCAAAAACGCCGTGCTAGAGCTTGACCCGCAAGCCCAAGTCAGCATTGACCGCGCCACCAACCGCGTTGACGTCGACAGCACCCAAGCCCGCGAAGCCCTGGCCACGGCCATCGCCGAAGAAGGCTATGTCGTCGCAGACTGATGCGTCTAAAAGCATGACCGCCACCGCTATAGCGTCCGCACCGGTCAACATTGGCAGCGCCGCCGAACAGTCCGGCGTGTCGGCCAAGATGATCCGTTACTACGAGTCACTCGACCTGCTGGGCAAAGTTCGCCGCACCGACAGCGGCTACCGCCAGTACAACCAAGCGGAGGTGCACGTGTTGCGCTTCATCAAACGGGCCCGCGACCTCGGCTTTTCGATGGCCGAGATAGCGGAGCTGGTGAGTCTGTGGAACAACCGACGACGCACCAGTGCCAGCGTCAAACGCATCGCGCAAAAGCATGCCGATGAGCTGGCGCAGCGTGTTGCTGCATTGCAAGAAATGCAGCGCACGCTGAGTCACCTCATCCACGGCTGTCACGGTGACAGTCGGCCAGAGTGTCCGATCCTCGACGGGCTTGCTGGTGACTGAACGCACACTTGTTGCAAAAACTTTACAAACACATACCGCTGCGTCACGGCGCCGATACAAGGTCCGCTCAAACTTACCCTCAAGTTGAGACCAAAAGCCTTTTTGCTAATCACTCAGCTTCACTTAAAGGGAATACCTCATGCGCACATACTTCAAACCACTTCACACGCTCATCTTGGCGGGCGCTCTCACCACCCTGGCCGGTTACAGCGTGGCTCAACCCGCTCCAGGCACAGGCCCTGGCGCGGGTCCAGCAGCACATGGCCAACACATGGGCCAGCACGATCCGGCCAAGATGCAGGCCCGCATGACGCAGCGCCTGGCAAACATCAAGGCCAAGTTGAAAATCACAACGGCGCAAGAAGACGCTTGGACGACCTACACCGAAGCCGTCAAACCAACGCCTCGCGCATCCATGGCGGCCTCACATGCAGAGCTCAGCAAGCTGCCAACACCCGAACGTCTGGACCGCATGCGCGCCTTGCACACCGAGCACATGGCGGTGATGACGACCCGCATGGATCAGCGTGCGGAAGCCACCAAAACTTTTTATAGCGTTTTGAATGCTGATCAGAAGAAAGTTTTTGACGACCAGTTCAGCCGCCACGCAGGCCCACGCGGTGGCCATCATGAGCGCCATCAGCATCGCGGATAACCCTTCATGAAAGGCCTCAGCTCAAGGGCAAAATGCCTATCAGTAGGCCGTGTAGCGCAAAAGTAAAAGCCGCCCAAGCCAGCGTGCCAACCAGCACGCTGGCCAAACTGCGGCTCAGCAAACTCGGCGCATAAATTACACCTTGTCGGCGGTCACGCCGTCGTGAACTGGCAAACATCACGACGGCCCAGACCAAAAAACTGCCAAACAGCCAAGCGCCCGCCAGCGTGCCATTGGCCAGCAAGTGCGCTAGGGCCCAGACTTTGGTCGCGAGCAGCATGGGGTGATACAGCCGCGCCTTAAAATAGTTTCGCGGAATGTACGCCGCGGCCAGCAACACGAAAGCCAGCCAAGTCAGCAAAGCGGCCAGATAAGGCATGCCCGCAGGGGGACTCCAGAGCTGAACCGGCTGCTGCCGGGCCACGCCATACCCCCAAACAATCAAGGCAAAACCTACCACAGAGAAGGCGCTGAAAAGACCTTTCCAAGCGACTTTGCCAATGCGCGCGATGCAGCGGCTACGCCAATCGTCTGCGACCAGTCGAATGGAATGCACACCTAAAAATACCAACAAACCCAGCCACAAATAGCTCAACATCACGCATCTCCAAACGCAGCCTCAACAGCAAGACCGTTCAGCTGCGAGTATAGAAACTTCTCTTTGCGTGACATTGGCCAAAGCTGTGACACCATAGCAGTTTGAGGCTGTGGCCTCTGTCCTACAGCGACCACACAGCCACCCGCGATAAAACGCCTTTTAGACACTCTGACCCTTCGTTCGTTGGCTTATCCATGCTCGTATCGCAACCCGTTTCCCAGGCCCCTGAAATCAACCCTCCGCCGGCTTTTTCAATCAAGGTCATGACGGTGAACATCCACAAAGGATTCACCTTTTTCAACCGCAAGTTCATCCTTCATGAGTTGCGCGACGCCGTGCGTGAGGTCGGTGCCGACGTGGTGTTCATGCAAGAGGTTGCCGGCACACACACCACGCATGCCGACAAATTCGACAACTACCCGGAGGCGCCACATTACGAATTTCTGGCGGACAGTATTTGGCCGGAGTTTGCCTACGGGCGTAACGCCGTCTACAACAAAGGCCATCATGGCAATGCCGTGATGTCCAAGTTCCCCATCATCCACTTCGAAAACCGCGATGTCTCTATCAGCGGCCCCGAACGACGTGGCCTGCTGCATTGCGTGCTGCAAATGCCCGGCGAGAGACGCCATGTGCATGCAGTCTGCGTCCATCTTGGCTTGTTGGAGTCGCACCGCAAACAGCAAATGGACCTCCTCTGCGACATGGTGCGCAACGACATCCCTGCTGATGCACCGGTAGTCGTTGCTGGCGACTTCAATGACTGGCGCGTGCATGCGCACAAACAGCTGGAGAAAGGAGCGGGCCTGCATGAAGTTTTTGTGCAAGCCCACGGCCGTGCGGCTCGCACCTTTCCGGCACGCTTTCCACTGCTCCGACTGGACCGAATATATGTACGCAATGCGGTGGCTCACGCGCCCATGGTGCTGCCGCGCAAACCATGGTCGCACCTGTCTGACCACGCGCCACTGGCCGCAGAGATTGGGTTTTGAACGGGAACACAACGCCCATTGATCTTGGCGACTGCGGTTCAACACCGCTGTTAAAATGCTTGGCGGTTCAAGCCCGTCGATAGAACGCGGCGCTTGGTATTTAGTTTCACACCTGTGTTTTGCTCACCCTTGGCCACGCTCCGCCCAACAACCATGACCGTTGCCCCACCGGCTACTGCACCAACACCTCCGGCCTCATTTGAGATCAAGAGTGCCAACCTGCCCTTGGTTGCTTTGCTGCTCAAGTCCACAGACCTCGACGTCTTGACGCGCGACTTGAAAACCCGCTTTGGCGATATTCCAGATTTTTTTGACCACGACCCGCTGGTGATCGACCTCACACAGCTGAATGCCGCTGCACGCCGCAATGGTGCCGATGTCGAAGCCATCGATTTCCCGGCCCTCTTGACTCTGCTGCGTGAATACAGCGTGGTGCCGATTGCCATCAAAGGTGGTAGCCCCGCCCAGATGGCCGATGGACTGGCCGCCGGGCTGCTGCCTGCCCCGGATGCCCGAGTGGTCGCCAGCAGTCCGCCCACACCGGAGCCAGAGCGCCAATTAGCCCCGCCCACCAAAGCGGCGACAAGCGTCAAGGCTACTCTCGCCACAGCGCCAGTGCCCGTCCCGCCGCCGGTACAAGCCATACCCGAAGCACCACTGGGTGCGCTCGTCATCAACAAGCCGCTGCGGTCAGGTCAACAAATCTATGCCCGTGGCCGAGACCTTGTGGTGTTGGCCATGGTCAACGCAGGTGCAGAAATCATCGCTGATGGCCACATCCATGTGTATGCCCCGCTGCGCGGCAAAGCCATGGCCGGTGCTCGAGGCAACACGGAAGCACGCATTTTCGCGCTCAGCCTAGAGGCCGAACTCATCTCTATCGCGGGTATTTATCGCACCAGCGAAAACTCCCTGCCTGCCAACATTCTGGGCAAACCAGCCCAAGTGCGGCTGGTGGCGGGCCCCGATGGTGACAAATTAGTCATGGATGCGATGTGAAAATGACGCCTTTGCACGCCATTCGCAGTCGCACCAATCAGACCTCACGTTTTCAATCAAAGGACTTTCAGTAATGGCCAAAATCATTGTGGTGACTTCCGGCAAGGGCGGCGTGGGTAAAACCACCACCAGTGCCAGCTTTGCAACCGGCTTGGCCCTGCGCGGCCACAAAACAGCCGTCATCGATTTCGACGTTGGCCTGCGTAACCTCGACCTCATCATGGGCTGCGAACGCCGCGTGGTGTATGACCTGATCAACGTCATTCAGGGTGAAGCCAACCTGAACCAAGCGCTCATCAAAGACAAGCAATGCGAGAACCTGTATGTGCTTGCCGCATCCCAAACGCGCGACAAAGAAGCGCTGACCAAAGAAGGTGTTGAAAAAGTTCTCAAAGACTTGTCCGCCATGGACTTCGAATACATCATTTGCGACTCCCCGGCGGGCATCGAAACCGGTGCGCTGATGGCCATGCACTTTGCCGATGAAGCGCTCATCGTCACCAATCCTGAAGTCTCTTCTGTGCGTGATTCAGACCGCATTCTGGGTATGTTGTCGAGCAAGACCAAGCGTGGCATGGAAGGCAGTGAGCCCATCAAGGAACACCTGCTGATCACGCGCTACAACCCGAACCGTGTCGACCAAGGCCAGATGTTGTCACTGGAAGACATCACCGACATCCTGCGCATCAAACTGATTGGCGTCATCCCTGAGTCCGAGTCTGTGCTGCAAGCCTCCAACCAAGGCGTGCCTGCCGTGCACATGGCCGGTACCGATGTTTCTGAGGCCTACAAAGATGTGATCGACCGCTTCCTTGGCGAAGACAAGCCGCTGCGTTTCATCGATGCACAAAAACCCAGCTTTCTCAAGCGCCTCTTCGGAGGTAAATAAACCATGACGTCTTTCTTTTCCTTCTTGCTTGGCGAGAAAAAGAAAACTGCCAGCGTTGCCAAAGAGCGCTTGCAAATCATCTTGGCGCACGAGCGTTCAGGCGGGAACCACAAACCCGATTATTTGCCCGCGCTACAACGTGATCTGATTGCGGTTATTTCCAAGTACATCAACATCAACCCAAACGACATCAAGGTGAACCTTGAGCGTCAAGACAATTTGGATGTACTCGAAGTCAAAATCGAATTGCCAGACGGCAAGTGACTGCCAGCATCAGCGCCCGCCGTTTGGGCGACTGATTCTGCCTTTACGGGCGCTGGTCTGGTTCTGACTACCAAGCAGCGTTTCCCGATCACTGCGACTGATGGCTGTGCGCCGACCCTCGTTTTTTTGGGTTGGCTTTTGATGGCCCGCTTTGTTGGCATCATTTTCGAGCTTGCCACCCATTCCCGGCGCATGCGGTTTGGGCTGGTTCATTCTCTGCAGCTGTTTCTTATCCATGGTGTGCGGCTCCTGAAGGTCTGACAGTGGTGTCATTGAACACAGCGCTATTCTGGCGCTGCGCTGCGTCAGGTTTGTCAGACAAGACCGTCTTTGACCGCTCAAGCCTTCTTGAGAAAGCAGGCCTTGAGCATGAAACCGCCTTGGTCGGTTTTGCAATCAACCTCGTGGTCACCCGCTCCGTCTGGCAGCCGGATGCTTTTGACCTTCGTGCCTTTTTTCAGCACGATGGATGAGCCTTTGACCTTTAAATCTTTGATGAGGATGACCGAGTCACCATCGGCCAGCTGATTGCCGTTGGCGTCACGAATGACTCCGTCAGATTCCTTCGCAACTTCATCAGCCTGTTCAACTATGGGCCACTCAAAGCTGCAGTCTGGGCAAACAAAATTAGAGCCGTCTGGATAGGTGTTTTCGAGTCCACATTGCGGACAGGCAGGAGCTGTCGTGGCTTCAGACATCTATGTTGCCAGCTCGGAGTGCATTTGCTTCAATGAACTCTCGGCGAGGCTCAACATCGTCACCCATCAGCATGGTGAAAACGTGATCCGCTTCAATTGCATCATCGATTTGCACGCGCAACAAACGGCGCACGGCTGGGTCCATGGTGGTTTCCCAGAGCTGAGCTGGATTCATCTCGCCCAAGCCTTTGTAGCGCTGACGCGAGGTGCCGTTCTCAGCTTGCAAGATGAGCCAGCGCATGGCTTGACGGAAGTCGCTGATCTTTTCTTCCTTTTTGCGCTCTCCCTCACCGCGCATGACGCGGGCGCCTTCACCAAGCAGAGATTTGAAGGTTAAAGCGGCTTCAGCCAGCGCTGCATGATCAGACCCATGAACGAAGTCTTGCGTGATAACGCTGCTTTTGGTGTTGCCATGATGGCGACGGCTAATGCGCAACAGCGGTTTGTCTGTGCGCACATCCAACTCACCAACCACGTCAGCATCTGGCAAATGTGCCTGCAAGGCGGCGGCAGACGCTTCTGCATCCGGCAAGGTATCCAAATTGAGCGCTACGCCATCGGCGATTGATCGCAAGGCCTCTGCATCCATAAAACCGCCTAAGCGCGCAATCACAGCTTCTGCCACTTGGTGTTTACGTGCCAATTCGGACAAGGTATCGCCTTCAATCGTGGTGCCATTGGGCCCGCCGGTGAAGATGCTGGCATCGCGCATAGCAATGCGCAGTAAAAAACCATCCAACGCACTGGCATCTTTTAAGTACAACTCTTCTTTGCCCGCTTTGACTTTGTAAAGCGGCGGTTGGGCGATGTAGATATGACCACGTTCAACCAGCTCAGGCATTTGACGATAAAAGAATGTGAGCAGTAACGTGCGGATGTGGGCGCCGTCAACGTCAGCATCGGTCATGATGATGATGCGGTGGTAGCGCAGCTTGGCGACGTTGAAATCATCGTTGCCTGTGGTACCGCCAGCCTTACCGATGCCGGTACCCAATGCGGTGATCAAGGTCAGAATTTCATTGCTGGTCAACAGCTTTTCGTAGCGGGCTTTTTCGACGTTCAAAATCTTGCCTCGCAAAGGCAAGATCGCTTGGAACTTACGGTCGCGACCCTGTTTCGCAGAACCACCGGCGGAATCGCCCTCGACGATGTAGATTTCGCACATCGCAGGGTCTTTTTCTTGGCAATCAGCCAACTTGCCAGGCAAGCCCATACCGTCGAGCACACCTTTACGGCGTGTCATATCGCGGGCTTTGCGCGCGGCTTCACGCGCTCGGGCGGCTTCAATGATCTTGCCAACAATGATCTTGGCATCGTTAGGCCGTTCTTGCAAATAGTCAAACAGCAGCTTCGAAACGATATCTTCAACAGGTCCGCGCACTTCGCTAGAGACCAATTTATCTTTGGTCTGGCTTGAAAACTTCGGCTCTGGCACCTTGACGGACAAGACGCAGCACAAGCCCTCGCGCATGTCGTCACCAGTGACTTCAACCTTGGCTTTTTTAGCCAGCTCGCTGTCATCAATGTATTTATTAATCACGCGCGTCATGGCTGCGCGCAAACCAGTCAGGTGCGTACCACCGTCACGTTGTGGGATATTGTTGGTGAAGCACAGCACTTGCTCGCTGTAGCCGCTGTTCCACTGCATGGCCACTTCAACACCGATGTTGGTAGCTTGATCACTTTGACGGTCACCCATCGCGTGAAAGATGTTGGGATGCAATACCGTTTTGCCCTTGTTGGCAAAGTTAACAAAACCCTTGACGCCACCGGCACCTGCAAAGTCATCTTCCTTGCCCGTGCGTTCGTCTTTCAAGCGGATCTTCACACCATTGTTCAAAAAACTCAGCTCGCGCAAACGCTTGCTCAGAATTTCGTAATGAAAGTCACTGTTCTCTTTGAAGATCTCGGTATCAGGCCAAAAATGCACTTCTGTGCCGCGCTTGTCTGTGTCACCTATGACCTTCATCGGCGAGACTTCCACACCGTTGACGGTGTCAGTGATGCGGTTTTGTACAAAGCCCCTAGAAAACTCCATAAAGTGAACTTTGCCATCGCGTCGAATGGTCATGCGCAGCATTTTGGACAACGCATTGACGCAGCTCACACCAACGCCGTGCAAACCACCAGAAACTTTATAACTGTTCTGGTTGAATTTGCCGCCAGCGTGAAGTTCAGTCAATGCAATTTCGGCGGCAGAGCGTTTAGGTTCGTGCTTGTCATCCATCTTCACACCGGTCGGGATACCGCGACCATTATCAACAACGCTGACAGAGTTGTCGGAGTGAATCGTGACCATGATGTCGTCGCAATGGCCTGCTAAGGATTCATCAATCGAATTATCAACAACTTCGAACACCAAATGGTGCAAACCGGTGCCGTCGGAAGTATCCCCAATGTACATGCCAGGGCGTTTGCGAACTGCTTCAAGACCTTCCAGAATTTGGATCGAACCCTCGCCATAAGCCTCAGATGCACCAACCTGATTTGCATCAATAACAGGTTGGAAGTTAGAGCTGCCTTCTTCGCCAGCGCCAGAATGCACATCAGCAGAGTGATCAGGGACGCTGTTGGCATCTTCGGTGGGCTTGATCTGTTCGGTCATAACTAACTTTCGCTTATCTCTTTAAAAACCAACGCCCGCGCCGAAAAACTGACGCGGGTTGGTAAACAGGGCCGTGAATGACCCGCACCATGCGACTTAAATTCGCATTGGCATCACAACGTACTTGAACGCAGCATCGTCTGGAATGGTGAGCAGCGCTGAGCTGTTGGAATCCGCCAGCTCAATCTTCACCATGTCTTGATTCATATTTGTCAGTGCATCAATGAGGTAAGTCACGTTGAAACCAATCTCAATCGCATCACCGCCGTAGTCAATGTCAAGTTCATCTACCGCTTCTTCTTGTTCGGCATTATTAGAAGCAACGCGCAACGTTCCTGGCTCGATATTCAGACGAACACCTTTGAATTTTTCACTTGTCAAAATGGCCGTACGTTGCAAGCTGGCGAGCAGGGGTGCACGCCCCAAGGTGATGATGTTTTTATGATTTTTTGGAATGACACGGTTGTAGTCGGGAAACTTACCTTCAACCAGCTTGGTCACAAATTCCATGCCTTCAAAGCTGAATTTAGCTTGATTGCCGGCAAATTGCATCTCAATCGCACCCTCTTTGTCGCTCAAAAGACGTTGCATTTCTAGCACTGTCTTGCGTGGCAAGATCACTTCTTGGCGGGGCACTTCCACATCCAGGGTTGCCGATGAAAAAGCCAAACGATGACCGTCAGTGGCCACCAGACTCAGCTGCTTGCCTTCAGCCACAAACAAAATCCCATTGAGGTAATAACGAATGTCATGCACCGCCATGGCAAAAGAAACTTGATTTAGCAATTCTTTGAGTGTCTTTTGCGGGACTGAAAAAATTGGACCAAAGTTAGCAGCTTCTTGAACCAATGGAAAATCTTCCGCTGGCAACGTTTGCAGCGTAAAGCGGCTCTTGCCCCCTTTGAGAATCAATTTATTTTGGCTTGACTCCAAGGAGACTGACTGATCGCTTGGCATTGAACGCAAGATGTCAATCAATTTGCGTGCACCGACTGTCGTTGTGAAGTTACCTTCATCGCCGTCCAGTGCTGCTGTTGTTCGGATCTGGATTTCAAGATCGCTCGTGGTCAATTGTATTTGTGAACCTGTCTTGCGGATCAATACATTCGCCAGTATGGGCAGTGTGTGCCGACGTTCAACGATTCCTGCAACCGATTGAAGTGCGGACAAAACTTTGTCTTGGCTGGCTTTGAGAACGATCATGACTTTTGCTTTCTTATCTTCAAAATACTTTGTTTCAAATTAGTAGTAGTAGTAAGGGGTGCGATTTTCTGTGCACATCGTCATTTTCCCTTTTTTTATCAACCACTTGCAGACTGTTTAAGTGTGTGTTGAACAAGCTGTTGAAGCAGCCACAAAATATGAACAACTTGCAGGGAATGGATTTTTCTGTGGATAACTCATAAGTTGTTCATCAATTGTCCCCAGCTTTTCGCGATGACATGGGCTGGGGCTGAAATGTTTTGTCAGCCTTTGAGTGTTTGCTCTAAAACGTGCAATTGTTGGTTCAGTTCAGTCATTTGTTGCCGTTCAGTTGACATTTTTCGGACTGCATGCAGAACCGTTGTGTGATCTCTGCCGCCAAAGAGCTCACCAATCTCTGGCAAGCTCTTTTGTGTCAGTTCCTTGGCGAGGTACATGGCAATTTGTCGAGGTCTAGCGATGCTGGCTGGACGCTTCTTGGAATACATGTCGGCCACTTTGATTTTGTAATAGTCGGCGACTGTTTTTTGGATGTTCTCAACCGAAATTTGTCGGTTTTGGATCGACAGCAAATCACGCAGGGCCTCACGAGCCAGTTGGATGGAAATATCCTTTTGGTTGAACCGTGAATAGGCCAAGATCTTGCGTAAGGCCCCTTCAAGTTCCCTCACGTTGGAACGAACGTTTTTAGCAACAAAAAAGGCGACTTCTTCAGGCATTACCGTGCCTTCTGCTTCTGCCTTGCGAATCAGAATAGCTACGCGCATTTCAAGTTCGGGCGGTTCAATAGCGACCGTGAGACCAGAATCAAAACGCGAGACAAGGCGTTCGTGAATGTCCGTCAAACCTTTGGGGTAGGTGTCACTGGTCATCACGATGTGTGATTTTTTGGTCAGCAAAGCCTCAAAGGCATTGAAAAACTCTTCTTGCGTGCGGTCTTTGTTGGCAAAGAACTGAACGTCGTCGATCAACAGCAAATCCAACGAGTGGTAACGCTCTTTGAACTCATCAAAGGTTTTGCGCTGGTAGGCTTTGACGACATCCGAGACAAACTGTTCGGCGTGAATATAAAGAATTTTGGCGGAAGGGTTGTCCGCCAATAGCTTGTTGCCGATGGCGTGAACCAAATGGGTCTTGCCAAGGCCAACGCCACCATAAATAAACAGCGGGTTGTAAAGCTGACCCAAGCTGCTAGCAACATGCATGGCAGCGGCACGGCCCATGCGGTTGGCGGTGCCTTCAATCAGCGTGTCAAAAGTTAGCGCGGTGTTCAGCCGGCTCTTGAAAGGAATGTTCGCCGGATCTTCTGAGGCAACCAAGCCGGCGGGTTCCGCGGCACCTAAAATTTTGAAATTTTGAAGGAGCGCACTGGACTTTGCAGGGTTTTCACGCGGCGCTAGAGCTAATTCCAGTGTGACAGATTGGCCAGAAATTTTCTCAAGAAGGGCGACAATTCGGGCGGCGTACTGGGCTCTAACCCAATCCAACTTGAACCGGTTTCCAACTTGGACAGTGACTTTGCTCAGGTCATGAGCGACATCCGCGACCAACGGTTTGATCCACGTATTGAACTGTTGCTCGGGGAGTTCTTGAGCCAAGAGATCCACGCAGCTTTGCCATAAACCTTGGCCTAAAGAAGAAAGAGTAGCCTCACTCATGGCGGTTAATGGCAGGATTTGTCAAGAGAAACAGGAGGCGTTTAAGCGCCCAGTGACTTGTGGATATTGTTTTTTTCAGCACCCGCCATTGTAGTCTGGCAGGGGAGTTATCCACAAGCCGGTGGATCCGGTTTTACCCTCTGGTGACAGAGGAATTTGACTTTTAATTGTTGCTTCACTTCGAGCGTTGCTTCAGTCTTTACCCAAAGAGCAGTCTCTAAGCGGTTGCCAGCAATGGATAAATTTGCCATAATCATCGGTTTCCCTGATTCACAGGGGGTTTTCACGCGCAGGCGTGCAAACCCGGCGGACCTTGCAACGCTGGCAGTACCGTGCTGCCACCAAGCTCACAAGAATCATGCAAGGGAAGATTTTCTAGCCAGTAGGATTGATCATGAAACGCACGTACCAGCCATCTAAAGTTAAGCGCGCACGCACGCACGGTTTTCTCACCCGTATGAAAACACGTGGCGGTCGCGCCGTCATCGCGGCTCGCCGCGCTAAAGGCCGTAAACGTCTGGCCGTCTAAGTTTAAGGTTCGCAGGCAGGTCTTGATGCCATCAGGCGAAGACATTGCAGCGGCTTAAAACCCGGGCCCAATTCCAGGCAGTACTGGCCGGTGCAACGGTGGCCAGAAGTGAGCACTTTGCCTTGCATCGGTGCGGACTCCGCCCTCGCGACAATCAAGTTGCAGGGGTCGGTTCGTCTGAGTTGGTCGCGAAAGTAGCGCCAGCTGAATCGAAGTTGTATCCGCTTTTCCCGGTGCTTGACCTTTGGATGGGCGCCATGGTGCCCAAACGCTGGGCCAAGCGCGCAGTGACCCGTAATGCCATCAAAAGACAGATCTACACCGTGAGTGCTGATTTTTCACCAAAGCAAGGGCAGGCCGCTTTCGTGGTCAGGCTGCGGCGTGACTTCTCACGAAAAGTGTATTTGAGTGCCACCTCAGACCAGTTGAAAAAAGACGTGCGGGCAGAACTGGAAACGTTGATGCACGAAGGCGCTCGACAGTCATGAACAACGCCATGAAACTGCTGCATTACACCGTGCGTGTGCCTCAGCGTTTGCTCATCACCTTGGTCAAGGCTTACCGACTTTTGCTCAGCCCCTCTCTCGGTTCGGGATGTCGTTTTGAACCCACATGTTCGGCCTACTCTTTGCAGGCGCTGCAGCAACATGGCGCAGCGGCGGGTACTTACCTCACGCTGGGTCGGCTTGTCCGTTGCCACCCGTGGTGTGATGGCGGGCTTGATCCTGTCGCGGCTCAGTTTAGTTTCTTTCCTTCGTCCTGGTTTTCCGTTGGCCGTGCCGCCAACAAAGACAACTGCACGCGACGCCTTTTTTCCCGTCTTGTCACACCCGTGGCTGCTTCCCCTTCGAAAAAGAAACCGTCATGAACGACATTCGGCGCACCATTTTGTGGGTGATTTTTGGTTTTTCCATGGTTTTGTTGTGGGATCAATGGCAAGTCCATAACGGTCAAAAACCAACCTTTTTCCCATCGGCGGCGACACAAAGCGCCAAGACGGTAGCGAGCGCTCCTGCCGCGATAGGCTCGGCTTCGGTGCCGAGCACTGCAATCCCTGCACCCGTCATGACGGCATCGTCGGTCCCCGGTGTGGCACCTATACCGCCATCAGGAATGCCTGCTGTCGGCGCCAAAAAAGAACAATTGGTGGTTAAGAACGACGTATTGACATTGACGTTTGACACTGAAGGTGGCACTTTGGTGCGCTCAGTGTTTGCCAACTACGCCGACATGACGGATCAAAACAGTGGCTTCATGCTGCTCGACGAAAGTAATGCGCGGGTCTATGTGGCGCAGACCGGTTTGATTGGTGCCGCAGGCAGCAATTTGCCAACGCACAAAACGATCATGACGGCAGTGCCCGGCGATCGAGCGTTGCGAGACGGTCAGAATCAGTTTGAAGTCAAATTTGAATCACCGAGTGTTGGTGGCATCAAACTGGTGAAGACTTACACCGTGAAGCGTGGCGCTTACGATCTCGCGGTGCGTCACGAAATCATTAACACCGGCACCGAAGCGGTGACGCCGCAGCTTTACCTCCAGTTGGTGCGCGACGGCAACAAGCCGCCGGGAGAGTCGTCTTTCTATTCAACCTTCACAGGCCCGGCCATTTACACCGAAGCCAAAAAATACCAGAAGGTCGAATTCAAAGACATCGAAAACAACAAAGTGGATGTTGAGAAAAAAGCCACCAACGGTTATGTCGCCATGGTGCAGCATTACTTTGCCTCAGCCTGGATCCTGCCAGACGGCCTGACGCGCGATTTGTTTTTACGCAAGGTCGACACCAACCTCTACGCTGCCGGCATGATCACGCCGCTCGAAAGCATTGCGCCTGGCGCCAGCAAGACGATCGACACCAAGTTTTATGTCGGACCGCAGGAAGAAAAAACACTCGAAGCCTTGGCTCCAGGTCTAGAGCTGGTGAAAGACTATGGCTGGTTGACGATTCTGGCCAAGCCTTTGTATTGGTTGCTGTACAGCCTGCACGAGTTCATCCAGAACTGGGGTTGGTCTATCGTGGCCTTGGTGTTGTTGTTGAAAATCGCTTTTTACTGGCTCAATGCGAAGGCCTATGCCAGCATGGCCAAGATGAAGGCCGTTAATCCGAAAATCATGGAGATGCGTGAGCGCCTGAAAGACAAGCCGCAGGAAATGCAGCAGGCCATGATGAAGATATACAAAGAGGAGAAAGTCAACCCGATGGGTGGTTGCTTCCCTATCATGATTCAGATCCCGGTTTTCATTGCCCTGTATTGGGTCTTGTTGTCCAGTGTTGAAATGCGCAATGCACCGTGGATTCTCTGGATTCATGACCTTTCATCGCCCGATCCTTATTTCATCTTGCCGGTGGTGATGACGTTGACGACGATGCTGCAAACAGCCTTGAACCCAACGCCACCGGATCCCATGCAAGCCAAACTGATGTGGTTCATGCCACTGATTTTCAGCGTGATGTTCTTCTTCTTCCCGGCTGGTCTGGTGATGTACTGGATTACCAACAACATTTTGTCGATTGCGCAGCAGTGGATGATCAACACCCGAATGGGCGTACCACCGCAGTTCAACTTGCCGAAGTTCAAATAACAAAAGGGCCGCTTCGCGGCCCTTTTCAATAAGACACACCGCATGCTCGCACGTCAACAAGATCCCATCGTTGCGATAGCCACCGCGCCTGGACGCGGCGCGGTTGGGATTGTCCGAATATCGGGCCAAGCGCTGGCACCGATCATTCAAAAACTCTGCGGCCGCAGCTTGCTGCCTCGGCAAGCCAGCTACTTGCCATTTCTAGATGCGCAAGGCCAAGTCATCGACCAAGGCTTGGCGCTTTACTTCCCGGCGCCGCATTCATTCACCGGTGAAGACGTGCTTGAGTTGCAAGCGCACGGGGGCCCTGTCGTGCTGCAATTGCTATTGGCACGGTGCTTAGAGGCGGGGGCGGAAACCGATGAAAAAACCAAGCAGCAACGCTTGCCAGGCTTGCGTGTGGCGCAGCCTGGTGAGTTTTCCGAACGTGCATTTCTGAACGACAAGATTGATTTGGCGCAGGCCGAAGCAATTGCCGACCTGATTGACGCCAGCACGGAAACGGCCGCCCGATCAGCGGCCCGGTCGCTGTCTGGAGAATTCTCAAACGAAGTGCAGGCGCTACTGGCAAAGCTGGTGCATTTGCGCATGCTGGTCGAAGCTACTTTGGATTTTCCCGAAGAAGACATCGATTTTTTAAAACAAGCAGACGCCAGCGGTCAATTGCAGCGCTTGCAAGAAAAACTGGTCGGCGTCATGCAACGCGCAGCACAAGGCGCGATCTTGCGTGAAGGCATCAAAGTGGTCATTGCCGGCCAACCCAATGCCGGTAAAAGCTCTTTGCTCAATGCCTTGGCCGGGGCCGAGTTGGCCATCGTCACACCGATTGCGGGAACGACGCGCGACAAGGTGTCGCAACTCATTCAGATCGAAGGTGTACCGCTGCACGTGGTCGACACGGCCGGCCTGCGCGACAGCCATTTAGCGGGTGTTGATGAGGTCGAAAAAATTGGCATTGCGCGCGCTTGGGGTGAAATTGAAAGCGCCGATGCGGTCTTGTTTCTGCATGATCTGACGCGCCAAAGCACACCCACAGAACCCGAGGTAGCAACGGCTTACTTGGCCGCTGACGCATTGATTCAGCAAGCGCTGACAGACAAATTGCCCGCCACCACACCGGTCATCGAGGTCTGGAATAAATCTGACTCGGCGCCTGCAGATGCGGCTGGCAAAGCAACGGCCAGCGACCGCGCCGCGGTGGTGATTTCAGCCAAAACAGGGGCAGGGTTACAAGACTTGCGGCAGCAGTTGTTGCGAGTCGTCGGTTGGCAATCCGCACCAGAAGGTGTCTTCATGGCGCGAGAAAGACATGTCCAAGCCTTGCGCGAAGTGGCCAGCCAACTGACGCGTGCCGATGAACAGCTGGCGGCTGAAAAACCAGCGCTCGACTTGTTGGCAGAAGACTTGCGGCAAGCCCAACGTGCCCTGAGTCAAATCACCGGCGAGTTCACACCAGATGATTTACTGGGTGAAATTTTCTCTAAATTTTGCATCGGTAAGTAGCCGCGCAAGCCTCTCCGCATCAAAGGCAGGTGCGCGTCAAACAAGTTATGCGCCTTTTCGCGTTGACCTGCAGCCGACAACTGAACAAGATCGACCAGCATATCGGGGAAGCAATAGCCGGTCATGGCGCCGTTGGCACCGCGCTCAACTTCAAGATCCAGAAACAGACCGCCATTGCCACAAAGAATGGAAATCTCACGCATCTCGCCTTTGTGTTGCCAATCGCGCAAGGTCGAGATTTTTTCCAGACCGGGCCAATCCTCGTGTTTGAGCATCAGGCAAGAGGCGTGGTTGTTGACGATGCGTTTATCACACTGGGGGCCATGACGACCGAGAAAGTGAGCGGATAGTCTTGGATCACAAACGGAACGTCTTCGCCGATGGCGGCGACTGCTTGTTCGTAGTAACCGACGATCTGGTTATCGGTGCGTAAGGTGTTGAGTGTTGATTGTGTCGCTTTAAGAGGTGGACTTTTTACTGGCTTCGTAGCGGGCTTTGTTGTCGGCATTCGGTGGGTAGAGGCCTGGCAGTTCAGCGCCGGCATTGATCTCCGACATGATCCACGCCTCGAGGTTTTCTTGCTCGACGGCCAACGCGAGCACGTCATCGAGCAAATTGGCCGGGATCAGCACGGCGCCATCTTCATCGACCACGATCACGTCATTTGGAAACACCGCCACACCACCGCAGGCGATGGGCTCTTGCCAGCTGACAAAGGTCAGGCTGGTCACAGACGCCGGTGCGGCGGTGCCTTGGCACCAAACCGGCAAGCCGGTGCCCAGCACACCGACGACATCCCGCACCACGCCATCGGTCACCAACCCGGCGACACCGCGCATTTGCATGCGGGCGCACAAGATGTCGCCAAAAATACCGGCGTCCGTCACGCCCATCGCGTCAACCACGCAAATACAAGCTGCGGGCATGGCTTCGATCGCCGCCCGGGTGGAGATCGGCGACGACCATGACTCGGGCGTCGCCAGATCTTCTCGCGCGGGCACGAAGCGCAATGTGAAGGCGCGGCCCACAGTGCGCGGCTGGCCGGGCTGCAAGGGTTTGGTGCCACGCAGCCAGACGTTGCGCAAGCCTTTTTTGAGCAGCACGGTCGTCAGTGTGGCGGTGGCAATGGTCTTGAGCTTTTCAATGACGGCGGGAGAAAGAGGCTGGACTTCAAGTGACACGGAAAGGCTCCTAAAAAGGGCTTGAGGATGAACCCGGACTCAATGACCGGAAAAATTAATCAGCGTGAAAAGCGGCAGCCCCGATGCGCGCAGTTTGTCTGAACCACCGAGTTCCGGCAAATCGACAATGGCCGCGCCTTCCATCACGCATGCGCCCAGTTTTTCAAGCAGTTTGCGACCGGCCATCATGGTGCCGCCGGTGGCGATCAGGTCGTCAATCAACAGCACTTTTTGGCCGGCGTGAACCGCGTCGGTGTGCAGCTCTACCGTGGCGCTGCCGTATTCGAGTTCGTAGGTTTCCTGCACCGTGGTGAAGGGTAGTTTGCCCTTTTTACGGATCGGCACAAATCCCACATTCAGCTCGTAAGCGATGACGGCGCCCAAAATAAAACCGCGTGCATCCAGCCCCGCCACCACGTCAGGCCGCAGCGCCGGGTCCATGTAGCGGTGCACAAAAGCGTCGATCAACACGCGAAACACCTTTGGGTTTTGCAAGAGCGGTGTGATGTCGCGAAACTGCACACCGGGTGCCGGCCAATCTGGCACGGTGCGGATTTGGCTGCGCAGGTACTGGCTCACGGTTTGCTGCGTGAGGGCGTCGGACGGGGATGGGTTTGGATGTGAATCAGGCACAAGGGGCATTCATGGTTGTGAACATCATGACAAAGTCGCTCGGGCCAGCAAGGCGCCATTGGCATGGACCACCAAGGCTTCGCCCATGGCGGTGTATTCACCCGTCAGCGCCGTGATGTTGACTTGGTGTGTGACCCAGACTTCGAAGGCGCCAGCGGGCACCGCTTGGAGTCGCGTCCGCAAGATGTGTGTCAGCGGCTCTGGCGGTGTGTCGTTGTTGAAGGTTGAGTTGAGGGCCGCTAAAACCGTGTGCGGGCCAAAGGCCAGTTCAGCCGTGTCGCGGCCACGGCACCACGCGCTGGAATACACGGCACGCGGCTGCAGCTGGCGACTCTTAAACCACTGGCCGATGCGCCGCGATTGGTCGCGGCCGGCCGCGCTCAAGTTGCGCTGGGTGCGGCAGTCGCCGAGGGTGAAGTTAGCGGGGTCGCCAATGCCAGCCTCGGTGGCTGCATGTCGAATGAGAACGACACACGCTCCATCGCGTAACAGCGCAGCAACATCAGCGCCGCTCTGAGCTTGGCTCAAGGGCCAATGCGCTGTGGCTAGCAGTGTCAGCACGGTTCGTCGCTTCATATTTTTTCGTCCTTGCGGCAGAGGTTTTTCAGTGAGCACCTAAGCCTGTGATTGGCCAGACAGCGCGAGCGTATCACCTCCGTGGCAGGGTGTCTCGATAGAATACAGGGATGAACTTTGAGCGCACCGGCTTTGATCCGGCACAAGCTGTGGCCTTGGCCCGCAAGACATTTGAGATCGAGGCTGCCGCTGTCCTGAGCATGGCTGCGCGCGTCGGCCCTGAGTTTGCGGCGGCCGTCGAAGCGGTGCTGTCCTGCAGCGGTCGCGTGGTCGTCATGGGCATGGGCAAAAGCGGTCATATCGGCCGCAAGATCGCCGCCACGCTGGCGTCGACGGGCACGCCGGCTATGTTTGTGCATCCGGGCGAAGCCAGCCATGGCGACCTCGGCATGATCACCACCGCCGACGTCGTGTTAGCGATTTCCAACAGCGGCGAAAGCGAAGAGTTGACAGTGATTTTGCCGACCCTCAAACGCTTGCAAGTGGTGGTGATTGCGCTCACCGGCGGCGTGCAGTCAGCCTTGGCACACCACGCCAACGTGGTGCTTGACAGCAGTGTCGCGCAAGAGGCCTGCCCCCTCAACTTGGCGCCGACCGCCAGCACCACGGCTCAATTGGCCATGGGCGATGCGTTGGCTGTGGCGCTGCTCGACGCTAGAGGTTTCAAGCCCGAAGATTTTGCGCGCTCCCACCCCGGCGGCTCCTTGGGTCGCAAGCTGCTCACGCATGTGGCGGATGTCATGCGCAGCGGCACGGCCGTGCCATTCGTACGGCCAGAGGCCAGCCTCAGCGAACTCATGCGCGAGATGAGCGCGAAGGGTTTGGGCGCATCGGCGGTGGTGGATGCACAGCAGCAGGTGCTGGGCATATTCACGGACGGCGACCTGCGGCGCCTGATTGAAAAAGGCGCTGACCTGCGCGCCATGTGCGCCGCCGACGTGATGCACGCCAATCCGCGCACGCTCAACGCCGCATCGCTCGCGGTCGATGCGGTCGCGCTGATGGAGCAATACCGCATCACCAGCGTGCTGGTGATCGACGAGGCCGGTCGCTTGTGCGGCGCTCTCAATACCAATGATCTGATGCGCGCGAAGGTGATTTGATGACTCAATCCACATGTGCTGCGTCCGCTTTAACGCCCTTGGTGCCGGCGCTGAACTTCGCCCCTGAACTGCTGCTGCGGGCGCAGGGCATCAAAGTGGCTTTTTTCGATGTTGACGGTGTGCTCACAGACGGCGGTCTGTACTTCAGCGAGTACGGTCAGCAGCACATCACCGAAACGCCTGGCCAGTTGTATGCGGCTGGGGAGACCCTGAAACGCTTCAGCACGCTGGATGGCCACGGTCTCAAGCTGCTGCAAAAGGTGGGCATCACGCCGGTCATCATCACGGGCCGCGACAGCGTGGTGCTCCGCGCGCGCTTGCAAGCGCTGGGCATTGTCCATGCGCATTTCGGCACCGAAGACAAACGCCCGGCGGCCGAGCTGACGCTCAAAGCGCTAGGCTGTGATTGGGCGCAAGCCGCGGCCATGGGCGACGACTGGCCCGACTTGCCGGTGATGCGTCGGGCGGCCTTCAGCTGCGCTCCGGCCAACGCCCACGCCGAGGTCAAAGCCGTGTCGCACTACGTCACACAAACCACAGGGGGTCATGGCGCAGCACGAGAACTGTGCGACTTGTTGTTAGTCGCCAGTGGCGGCTACGCCAAATTGCTTGGGATGTACAGCGAATGATCATTTCGGCATCTGTGACTGCGATGACTCTTATGCGGCAAGTTTTGAAGACTTGTAGCCATCGTTTTGCGGGTCTTTGGGAGCGCCTGTCGCTCTACTTGCCATTGGTGATGATGGGTTTGTTGGCGGTAGGCACTTACTGGCTGGTGCGCAACACGCCGGCTGCGTATGAGGCAGAGGCTGCACGTCCCGTGAATCACGAGGTTGACTATTTCATGCGCCGAGCCACGGTCAAGACCTTTGATGGCGAGGGCCGTCTAAAAACTGAAATATTTGGGGCTGAGGTGCGTCACTTTCAGGACACGGAAACCCTAGAAATTGATCAAGCAAGGATGCGTTCCACGGGTCAAGACGGTCGGCTCACGACCGCTACTGCAAATCGCGCTTTGAGCAACGATGCCGGTTCCGAAGTACAGCTGATCGGCAATGCCGTGGTGATCCGCGAACCGATACAAAACGCCGATGGCAGTTGGATGCCCCGTCTCGAATTTAGAGGTGAATTTCTGCACGTATTTATGAGTGGAGATCGCGTCAAATCTCATTTGCCGGTAGTTTTAAAACGAGGCTCAGACGAATTTCGTGGCGATACTTTTGCCTATGACAATTTAGAGCAAGTGGTCGATCTCAAGGGTCGCGTCAAAGGCCGCCTGATGCCTAGAGGGGTGGTGGGTTCCGCGCCCAACAAGGTGTCCCGGTAGGTCCTTGATTCAATGGCGATGGACGGTAGCGGTGAGAGCTAACAGGACAACGTGGCATCCTGTCGAAAAGAAGCTTTGCGGGCAGAGCCTGCCATATTGGCAATAAGCCACATTTGCCTGCGAGTTTCGTTCAAAGGAACGTTAGAAATGTAAAAAGGCTTCAAAACCGAAGTTTCAAAGCCTTTTTGAGCAGGTCTTCAGTCAGAAACCGAAGAGGTCAGCGTGAGCTGACTGCCAAGATTGAGGGCTTAGTAGCCGCCGCGTCCACCGCCACCGCCACCACCGCCGCCGTAGCCGCCACCACCTGAACGGCCGCCACCACCACCACCGTAGCCGCCACCGCCTGAACGATCGCCACCACCACCACCGTAGCCGCCACCGCCTGAACGATCGCCACCACCACCACCGTAGCCGCCACCACCTGAACGATCGCCGCCGCCGAAGCCGCCGCCACCTGTGCGTGGTGGGCGTGCTTCCATGGGACGGGCTTCGTTAACCACAACGCTACGGCCGCCCAAAGGCTGACCGTTCATGCCGTTGATGGCTGCTTGGGCTTCAGCATCGCTGCCCATTTCGACAAAGCCAAAGCCTTTGGAGCGACCGGTGTCGCGTTCCATCATGACTTTAGCGCTGGTGACAGAGCCAAACTGGCCAAAAGACTGTTGCAGATCTTCGTCACGCACTGAGTAAGGCAGGTTGCCTACGTATAGTTTGTTGCCCATTGAGGGACTCCTCTAAAACACAATAACAAAAGCGATGGGGTCCCGAAAGCACAACAAATCTTCAAACGTACCGCTGTAGCGCGCGAAACTGACCGATCACCTAACTAATGCAGATGACTCCATCCACACCGGCGCATTATGCGCTAGATTGTTGAAAAGCAAGAAAAATCTTCATAAATCGCAGTGACTGGCCATAAATTCTCAGCAGTTTGATGTGGCAACAGGGCTTCATCGCATGAACCTTCGCGCCTACAGTGTCTTTATGAGGGCCGAATCAAACAGCTTCTTTGAGAGGAGAGATCTTCAAATGGCCGCCAATTTGGCCAGGCAAAGTGCCCCCTTTTAGGGGGCGCTAGCGCAAACGGTGGTCACAGCCGATGCGTTGCAAAAAAGACACAAAACCGAGGACTTTTACCAGGTTACTTCGCGCTCAGGGGTCGAGCCGATGCGGTGAATAGACAAATCTGCACCTTCATGTTCATCTTCCTGAGTCATACGCAAGCCGATCATGGCTTTGATAAAACCATACACGGCAAAGCCGCTAACCAACGCCCACATCACGCCCATCGCCGTGCCAATAAGTTGGGCGCTAAAGCTAACGCCGCCTAAGCCGCCCATTTCTTTCAGACCAAAGATGCCGGCGGCCACGCCGCCCCATGCGCCGCACAGTCCATGCAGCGGCCAAACGCCCAGAACGTCATCTATTTTCCATTTGTTTTGAGTCAGCATGAACATGAAGACAAACACGCAGCCAGCGACGGCGCCGACGACCAGTGCGCCCAGTGGGTGCATCAGGTCTGAACCAGCACAAACAGCTACCAAGCCAGCAAGTGGGCCGTTGTGAACAAAGCCCGGATCGTTCTTGCCCAGTACCAGCGCTGCCAGCGTGCCGCCGACCATGGCCATCAAGGAGTTGACTGCCACCAGACCCGAGATCTTGTCGATCGTCTGTGCGCTCATGACGTTAAAGCCGAACCAACCGACGGTCAAAATCCAGGCACCCAGCGCCAGAAATGGAATGTTCGACGGTGGGTGCGCTGAGACGGCACCGTCCTTGCGGTATCGGTTGCTGCGCGCGCCCAACAAAATGACCGCTGGCAAAGCCAACCAACCGCCCATGGCGTGAACCACCACGGAGCCGGCAAAATCGTGAAATTCTTCGCCCGTCACGGCTTTGATCCAAGTTTGAACGCCGAAATGCTGGTTCCAGACGATGCCCTCGAAAAAAGGATAGATCAGACCCACAATCACAGCAGTGGCAATGAGTTGCGGATAAAAACGCGCTCTTTCCGCGATTCCGCCTGAAATGATGGCGGGGATGGCCGCTGCAAAGGTAAGTAAAAAGAAGAATCGGACTAGCTCGTATCCGTTCTTGGCCGCCAACTGCTCTGCACCTACAAAAAAGTGAGTGCCGTATGCCACGCTATAGCCGATGACGAAATACACAACGGTCGAAATTGAGAAGTCCACGAGAATCTTCACCAAAGCGTTAACTTGGTTCTTTTTGCGTACCGTTCCGAGTTCGAGAAACGCAAAGCCGGCGTGCATGGCGAGCACCATGATGCCGCCCAGCAGGATGAACAGCGCATCAGAGCCCTGTTTTAGTGCTTCCATGAGGTAATTTCCTTCAAAATTGTTTTATGTTGGTGCGCTTTATGGCGCTGTCTCAGAAACGCACCAAACGCAAGCAATAATTGGGCCTAAATAGTGCGGTGCGCTCATCCAGCCATGCTGTGATGACGGTCGCTCAGCCGTTGCTACAATCGCCGCTTGTCATTGGGGAGTAGCCGCCTTCCTATTTGCTGCAAAGCAAAGTGCGAGAGGGGTTTGCGTCAACAGACTTGTGGGGCCTTGCAGAAAGGCCGACATGGCGCAAACGGTTGAAAAAAGACTTGGCGAGACCTTTGACTGCACAGCCTTCAAGCGCATACCTGCTATTGGCCGGAGATGCTGTGCGGTCATTGGTTTCATTCCGGCCGGAGTCATTCAACGTGGAAGCATTTCTCGTATCAACCGGTATCGTCGCCTTGGCCGAAATGGGCGACAAAACCCAGCTGCTGGCGCTCTTGCTCGCCGCCCGCTTCAAAAAACCATGGCCCATCGTCTGGGGCATTCTGGTGGCCACGCTGGCGAATCACGCCATGGCCGGTGCGCTTGGCGCTTGGCTCACCACTTTGCTCAGTCCCGATGTCTTGCGCTGGATTCTGGGGGCTTCTTTCCTCGCCATGGCCGGATGGATGCTGGTGCCCGACAAACTTGAAGACGACAGTGACAGCAAGCCACCGCGCTGGGGTGTTTTTGCGACCACCGTGGTGCTGTTCTTTTTGGCCGAGATGGGCGACAAAACGCAGATTGCGACCGTCATGCTGGCCGCCCGTTTTGACGCGTATGTCGCTGTGGTGGCGGGCACCACGTTAGGCATGATGCTAGCCAATGCGCCTGTGGTCTGGCTGGGAGAGAGAGTCACCCGCTTGGTGCCGCTACGGGTAGTGCACATCGTGTCGGCGATTATTTTTGCTGTTTTGGGCGTGTTGGCGTTTGTGTTGCCGGGTTGAAAAGGGTGATGTCTGCGTTGAGGCGGTATAGCGATAACAGCGGGATATACTAAATGAGCGCCGATTTGCTCAGCTTGCGGGCGCGTAAAAAGTACCGCTAAAGACGACGTCCAAGAACCCGGATTCGCTTTGGCGACGCCGGGTTTCGATTTTTATGCAGGTGATTATTTGACCTTAGTCGCAGCACCGCTGACCATGCATTTCAAAGACGTATTACCGCTGCAAAGCGGCGCGTCGATACGCGCTTACGACTTGAGCTATGAGACGTACGGCGTGCTCAACGCCGACAAGTCGAATGGCGTTTTGATTTGCCACGCGCTCAATGCCTCGCACCATGTGGCGGGTGTCTACCTCGACGAATCGGGTCAGGCCAAAGCCAAGTCCGAAGGCTGGTGGGACAGCATGATCGGGCCCGGCAAGTCGGTCGATACCGACCGCTTTTTCGTCATTGGTGTCAACAACCTCGGTTCTTGCTTCGGCTCCACCGGGCCGATGCAAATCAACCCGGACACGCAAGAAGTTTACGGCGCTGACTTCCCGGTGGTCACCGTCGAAGACTGGGTCGACGCGCAAGCTAGATTGCTGGACGCTTTGGGTATTCAGACCTTGGCCGCCGTGATGGGCGGCAGTCTGGGTGGCATGCAGGCACTGGCCTGGACGCTGCGCTACCCCGATCGTGTGCGGCACGCCGTAGTGGTGGCCAGCGCGCCGAATCTGAACGCTGAAAACATCGCCTTCAACGAAGTGGCGCGACGCGCGATCACGACCGATCCGGACTTTCACGGTGGGCATTTTTACCGCTACGGCGTGTTGCCTAAACGCGGCTTGCGCATTGCTCGCATGATTGGTCACATCACTTATCTCAGCGACGATGTGATGAATGAAAAGTTTGGCCGACAATTAGCCCCCACGCTCGTCGCTTCGCGTACTACGCTGCCCCCCGAGGGGGCGCCTTTTCCCTTGGGGCGGCCCGGCGAGGAAACCTTAGCCCCCACGCTTGGCGCTGCGCAAGCTGCGTCCCCGTTCAAGTATTCAACGCAAGACGTCGAGTTTCAGATCGAAAGTTATTTGCGCTACCAGGGCGACAAATTCAGCGAGTACTTCGATGCCAACACGTATTTGCTGATCACCCGCGCGCTGGATTACTTTGACCCCGCCAGTGCGCACGGCGGCAACCTGAGTCTGGCCTTGGCCAAGGCCAGCGCAAAGTTCTTGTTGGTCAGTTTCACCACGGACTGGCGCTTTTCACCAGCCCGCAGCCGGGAAATCGTCAAGGCCTTGCTCGACAACCAGCGCGACGTCAGCTACGCCGAAATTGACGCACCGCACGGGCACGATGCCTTCTTGCTTGAAGATGCGCGTTACTTGGGCGTGGTTCGCGCCTACTTCAACAGCAAGGTGGCCGTATGAACTTGCCGTCCAAAGTCTTGAAAGAAAGCTCGCCGGACTTGCTGTCGATTGCCCGCTTGGTGCCACACGGTTCGCGGGTGTTGGACCTCGGTTGCGGCACGGGGGAGTTGCTGGCGCATTTGATCCGCGAACGTGGCTGCTCGGGTTACGGCGTCGAGATTGACGATGCCAATGTGCAGGCCTGTGTCGAGCGCGGCGTGAATGTGATTCAGCTCAACCTTGAAGAAGGCTTGGCGCTGTTCGGCGACCGCTCGTTCGATGTGGTGCTGCAAATTGACACGCTGCAACATCTGCACAACGCTGAAGTCATGCTGCGCGAAACCGCCCGTGTCGGTCGCTTGGGCATCGTTGCTTTTCCTAATTTTGGCCATTGGCCGAACCGTTTGGCGGTGCTGCGGGGTCGCATGCCGGTGACCAAGGTCTTGCCATACCAGTGGTACGACACGCCGAACATTCGGGTCGGGACCTTGCAAGATTTCCGGGCCTTGGCCTTGAGCAATCACCTGAAAATTCTCGACCAATTTGGTCTGCAAGACGGCGAAGAAATACGCTTTTGGCCAAACGCACGCGCCAGCCGGGCGGTCTTCAAGGTGCAACGCGCTTGACGCTATGCTGAGCTTATTCGAGCGCCTCTTCGGTACTTGGGTACGTGACGTATCGGCGCGAACTTTGCGCGCTGATGGCATGGCGGGTTTGTTGGGCGCGGTGCTGGTGTTGCCGCAGGGCATTGCTTTTGCGACCTTGGCCGGGCTGCCGCCAGAGTACGGTTTGTACACGGCCATCGTGCCGTGCATCATTGCCGCCTTGTTTGGTTCGAGCTGGCATGTCATGTCGGGGCCGACGAATGCCAATTCACTGGCGCTGTTCGCCATGTTGTCCCCGCTGACCATGGCCTTCAGCCCAGCTTACATCCAGATGGCCTTGGTCGTCACGGTGATGGTCGGCGTCATGCAGTGGCTGATCGGCACGCTGCGGCTGGGCACGCTGGCCAACTTCATTTCCCCCGCGGCTTTGTTCGGTTTTACCTCGGGCGCAGCGGTGCTCATTGGTATCTATGCCTTGCCAGATTTGTTGGGACTCGGTGCAGCCGCTGAATCTGGGGTTCGGGCTTTGTTGCAGCAGGTCGCCGGCCACTGGACCGGGGCGCAGCCGGCGGCCCTGGCCGTGGCTGCGGTGACGGTGTTGGTCGCGCTGACTTTGCGGCGCTGGCGCCCGCACTGGCCTTACATGTTGGCAGGCCTGGTGTCGGCAACGCTGTTCGCTTGGCTGGCGGCTGGTCAAACGCAAGAAGCCTCTTTTTCGAGCTTGCGCATGGTCGGCACCGTGGCCGTGCCCTGGCCGCATTTTTCAGTCCCGCAAATCAGTTTGTCATCGGTGTCAGAGTTGCTTGGTTTGGCCTTTGCGCTGACGATCGTCGCGCTGGGTCAGTCGATCTCGATTGCCAAGGCGGTGGCCGCACGCTCGGGTCAGCGGATTGACGCCAATCGCGAGTTTAGGGGTCAGGGCTTGTCGAATATCGTCGGCGGGTTTTTCTCGTCTTATGTGTCCTGCGGTTCCATGAACCGCTCCATGCCGAATTTGCAGGCCGGCGCGCACACGCCATTGGCGTCGGTGTTTTCGGCCTTGCTGCTGCTGGCTTTGGTGGCCGTGAGCGCGCCGCTGCTGGCCAAAATTCCCATGGCTGCGCTAGCTGCGCTGCTGTTGGTGGTGGCCATGTCTTTGTTCGACCTGCCGCGCTGGCGTCAGCTGCTGCAGTTGAGCCGCACCGAATTTGGCGTGGCCTTGGCGACCATGGCGGCAACTGTCACGATTCGCCTTGAGATCGCGATTTTGCTAGGAACACTGCTCTCGCTGATGTCTTTTTTGTACCGCACCTCGCGGCCGGCCATGCGCACCATGGGCTTTTACAGCACCCACCCTGACCGTCAATTCGTGGTGTTGGAAGACACTCCCAGCGATGCCAGCGATTCAAGTGTGACAGCTGCCGCAGCGGCCGAGGTTCACCCCTTGCCGGAATGTCCGCAGCTCAAACTGCTGCGCATGGAGGGTGAGGTTTACTTTGGCGCGACCCAGCATGTCGCCGACACGCTGCACGCGCTGCGCCATGTGCCGCAGCCGCAAAAGCATTTGTTGGTGATGGGCAAAAGCATGAACTTCATCGACTTGGCGGGTGCTGAGTTGTGGGAAGCCGAGCTCAACGCACGCCGAGCGATGGGCGGGGATTTGTACTTTCACCGGCCGCGCCCGGAAGTCATCAGCATGTGGAAAACCACCGGTTTCACCCGCTTGCTGGGCCCAGAGCATCAGTTCCCCGACAAGCGCACAGCCATCGCCACGATTTTTCACAAGCTCGACCCGGAGATTTGCAAGCATTGCACCGCACGCATTTTTTGGGAATGCAAGAGCGTGCCTGGGCCTTGACCGCTTGAAGTGGCCGTGACGCGCACAATGTTCAAGCGCGATGATCTGCTATGGCCAGCCATCTTTGAGATGTGAGACGATTTTATGAAACGATTTTTCCATTGGGCTTTGTTCGTCACCTTGGGCAGTTGGCTGCTGGCGTGCACCGGCGCGCCTTTGCTAGCGAGCTTGGCGCCGCGCAGTGTCAACGTGTCCGCGGAGCGCTTGCAGCAGGCGATAGCCCAGCGTTTTCCCATCAAGCAGCGCTTGGCCGAGGTGATTGAGCTGGAAGTCTTGCCGCCGCGGTTGAGCTTGCTCGCCACCAGCAATCGGCTCGCCACCGACATTGATCTGAACGTCGCCGACCGCTTGCTCGGCGGCAATTACAGTGGCAGTATCGCCTTGGATTTTGGCCTGCGTTTTGAGCCGAACGACAACACCATTCGCATGACGGGTGCGCGCGTCAACCGCGTCAGTTTGGCGGGCGTGCCGGAGCCTTATCAAACGGCCATCACACGCAATGCGCCAAGGCTGGCGGAGCGCTTGTTTGACAACCGTGTGCTGCATCAATTCAGTGACAAAGACCTGAGCTTGGTCAACGGCTTGGGGCTGGAGCCGGGTGAGATCACGGTCACGCCGAACGGCTTGCGTGTGAGTTTGGTCCCGCGTCCCTTGTCGCGGCCGTGATCGCTGCAGCCTTGAGGCGTATCGCTTGCGTTGAGTCAACCGTTCAATTGATTTCTTTTTGAGGAGTTCGCTATGAATGCTCGTTTGCCCACTTCAGTTCTTGACTCGGCCGCTGCGCTGGAGCAGGTCAGCGCCCAATGGGACGGCGACATCGTGCGCCAGCTCAGTGACTACATCGCCATCCCGGCCAAGTCGCCGGGCTTTGACAGTGACTGGGCGCAGAACGGATTTATCGACACCGTTGTGAACAACGCTGCGGCTTGGATCGAAGCTCAAAAAGTCGAGGGCCTGACGCTGGAAATTGTGCGCTTGCCGGGTCGCACGCCCGTGCTGTTTTTTGAAGTCCCGGCGACGCGCGCGTCGGTGCCCGGCCAAACGGCTCAAACCGTGTTGATGTACGGCCACCTCGACAAACAACCGGAATTCAGCGGTTGGCGATCCGACCTCGGCCCGTGGACACCGGTCTATCAAGACGGCAAACTCTACGGCCGCGGCGGCGCCGACGATGGTTACGCCACCTACGCCAGCATTGCGGCGATTCAGGCTTTGAAAAGCCAGAAGGTGGGGCATCCGCGCATCGTCGGTTTGATCGAAACCTGCGAAGAAAGCGGCTCCTACGATTTGCTGCCGTATGTCGATGCTTTGCGCAGCCGGCTGGGCGATGTCGGGCTGGTGATTTGCCTCGACTCAGGCGCCGGCAATTACGACCAGCTCTGGCTCACCACCAGCTTGCGTGGCAATGCCACCGGCACGCTCAAAGTCGAAGTGCTCACTGAGGGCATTCACTCCGGCGACGCCAGCGGCTTGGTGCCGTCGAGTTTTCGCATCATGCGGCAGGTGTTAGACCGCCTTGAAGACAGCGCCACCGGCCGCTTGTTGCCAGCCAGTTTTCACTGCGAAGTACCAACCGACCGTCTAGCGCAAGCGCACGCCACGGCGGCCATTTTGGGTGACGAGTTGTACAAGCGCTTTCCGTGGGCGCACTACGACTGCGAAGGCGCCAGCGTCTTCACGCTGCCGACCACCACCGACCCGGTTGAAGCCTTGCTGAACCGCACGTGGCGGCCGACCTTGAGCGTCACCGGCGCTGATGGTTTACCGGCCCTGAAAGACGCCGGCAATGTGCTGCGGCCCTACACCGCCTTCAAGCTCTCGCTGCGGCTGCCGCCGTTGGTGGACGCCGCACAAGCCGTGCAAGAACTCAAAAAACTGCTCGAAGACAACGCGCCGTATCAGGCCAAGGTGACGTTTCAGGGCGGTGGCGGCGCCAACGGCTGGAACGCACCGTCGTCAACGCCGTGGTTTGACAAGGCGCTGGACAGCGCGTCACAGGCATTTTTTGGCGCTTCCTGCGGCACTATCGGGCAGGGCGGCACGATCCCGCTCATGAGCATGCTGAGCCAAGGTTTCCCCAAGGCGCAGATGATGGTCTGCGGCGTCCTCGGCCCAAAAAGCAATGCGCACGGACCGAATGAATTTTTGCATGTGCCCTACGCCAAAAAACTCACGGCTGCGGTCGCGCATGTCATCGCGCAAATGCCGGCCTGAGCACAGCCAGTCGGCGCGGCTAAGCGCTTCGGCGTACTTCAGTTCGGCACAGGGCGCCGCTGCTGCCAGGCCAGCCAGACAAGAGCCGCGCCTGTCAGTGCCAGCGGTAACAGCGAACCGAGATTGAGCAGCCGCCAACCCTGCGTTGTGACCAATACGCCGGAAGCCAGTGATGTTAGCGCCAAGACCGCAAAAACACAGAAATTCAGTGCGCCTTGCGCTTTGTCTTTTTCTTCCGGGCGGTAAGTCGTCAGTGCCAGCGTGGTGGCGCCGGTGAAAAGGAAATTCCAGCCGACGCCCACCAAAAACAGTGCCACCAAAAACTCGTGCAAGCTGACACCCGACAGCGCGACCATCACGCACAAAATGTTCAACGCTAGCCCGACGCCCATGATGGGTAAGGTGCCAAATCGACGGATCAGGTGTCCTGTGAAAAAGCCAGGCGCAAACATGCCGATCACATGCCATTGCAACACCAGCGCCGTGTCCGAAAAAGGCAGTCCGCAGACTTGCATGGCAATCGGCGTGGCCGCCATCAACAGATTCATCACGCCGTAACCCAAGGCGCCGGCCGCCGCCGCTACGATGAAGGCCGGTTGCCGCATGATTACGCTCAGTGGCCGGCCGCCTGAATGGGCTGTTTGCGCTGGCACGGGTGGAAAGCGGATGCCCGCCAGCAGCAGCATTGCCAGCAGCGCCACGCCGGCCAAAGCCAGGTAAGCGCCGGCAAAGGGAATGGTGGTTAAGTTGCGGGTGTAGGCTGCGAGGTTTGGCCCAGCCACAGCACCGAGCAAGCCGCCCGCCATCACCAACGAAACCGCTTTCTCTTTAAACGCGGGAACAGCTAACTCAGCTGCTGCAAACCGGTAGAGCTGCGCATTGGCGTTGTAATACCCGGCGATCAAGGTGGCGCCGACCAAGAGCCAAAACTGGCTGGTGTAGGCGGCCCAAGCGCACAGCAGCGCTGAGCCCAAAGCCACGGCCAAACCGAGCTGAAACGAGTTTTTCCGGCCAAAGCGTTTTTGGGTTTTTGCCACCAGACCGGTCGACAGCGCACCGCCAACCACGTAGCCCATCACCGGCAAGGTCGCCATCCAACCCAGTGGTGCCAAACTCAGCCCGACCAAGCCATTGATGGCGATGAAGGTGACGTTGTTGGTCAGAAACAGCCCTTGGCAGAGCGTGAGAAGCCAGAGGTTCAGATTCATAAGCTAGTGTTTATACATGAGCCGCTGTCGTCTTGTAAGGCGGTCTCGCAGCAACACAACGTGCTAAAAGCGTGGTCAATGGTTCAAGGCGAGCACCAAGGCCGTCAAGGCCGCTGTTTCTGCCCTCAGCACCCGCGGCCCCAAGGTCACCGCGACAAACCCACTGCCGATGGCCAAGGCTTCTTCTGCTGCGCTCAGACCGCCTTCGGGGCCGCTCAAAAAACACACCGCAGCGTCGTCAGGCAACGCGGCTAGGGCGCTGACCAGCGGCTGCGTGCCGTCTGTCAGCGAAAGCAGGCAGCGCAGCACCGGCGGCTCAGCCGTGGCCGCAGGCAGAGCTTTCAGCCAAGCCGCGAAATCACGCACCGGCGCCACTGTTGGCACACGATTGCCTCCGCATTGTTCGCAGGCCGCCACCGCAACGGACTGCCAGTGGTTTTGTTTTTTCTCAGCGCGATCGCCCGACAGGCGTAACACGCTGCGGCTGGTGTGCAGCGGTTGCAAGCTGTTGACACCGAGCTCGGTGGCTTTTTCGATCAGCCAGTCCATGCGTTCGTTGGCCGGCATGCCCAGAGCCAATTGCACGCTGCGGCCTGCTTCGCGTTCGCTAGGGTGGTGCGCACCTAAACAAACGTCAACATCGCTGCGGCCCATGCGCGTGATGGTGGCGTCCCATTCGCCACCCTGACCGTTGAACAGCGTGATGCTGTGGCCCGGCTGCATGCGAAGGACTTGCACATGGCGCGCGGTGCTGTCGGGCAGGCTCAAGGTGGCACCTGCCGCCATGGGCACATCGGCAAAGAAACGGGCGGTCATTAAAAGGTGTATCCGATGCGGGTTTCGTTGCCTTCAATCTCGTCGAGCAAGACCATCAACGGTCCGAGTTGGCGGTAACGCGAGGCGGTGCTGCGGGCGTACTTGATGAAGCGCGGCGTATCTGCCAAGTACTGCGGCTTGCCGTCGCGCAGAGTCAGGCGCGCAAAAATGCCGAGGATTTTCAGGTGCCGTTGCAGACCCATCCACTCCACAGCGCGGTAAAACTCGCCGAAGTCATCGCCCACCGGCAAGCCGGCCTTGCGCGCTTTTTGCCAATAACGGATGGTGATGTCGATGACGAACTCTTCATCCCAGCTCAAAAAAGCGTCGCGCATCAGACTGGCGATGTCGTACGTGATCGGGCCGTAGACGGCGTCCTGGAAATCTAATACGCCAAGCGTGGGGTGATGCTCGATCGATTTTGCGGGGATGAAATTTTCCGCAGGGCCGCCCCAAGGAAAATTAGCCCCTTGAGGGGGCAGCGAACCACACGCAGTGGGGAGCGTGGGGGCCATTAGATTCCTAGGCATGAAGTCCCGGTGCACAAAGACGCGCGCGCCACCCAGCGAATTCAAATTGCTGGCTTTGATTTGTGCAAAAAAACCAGCCAGCTTTTCTTGGAGAGCGTTGTCTATCGCGATGCCGCGGTGTTGGGCGATGTACCAGTCCGGGAACAACGCCAGTTCGCGCGATAGCAGGGCGTCGTCATAGGCCGGTAACACATCGGGCCGTGAAGACAGCTGCCATTGAATCAAAGCATCTACCGCATTCATGTACAGCTGGTGAATGAGTTGCCCGTTTTGCGGCACGATGTCCAGTGAACCTTGCTGCTTGATGACCTCCATCATGGTTTGCGAGCCCAGATCCGTCAGCAGCATGAAGCCTTGCGCCTGATCCCAGGCCAGCACACGCGGCGCATTCAGTCCGGCTTGCGCCATCAGCTCGGCCACTTTGACGAAGGGCGCGCAGTCTTCCTGCGAAGGTGGTGCGTCCATGATGATGCAGCTGCCCGCGCTTTGGTCAATCCGGAAGTAGCGCCGGAAGCTGGCGTCTGCCGAGGCTAGGCGCAGCGTCCCGGGGTCTAGCTGGCATGCGGCACTGGTGGCGGACAGCCACTTTGCAAAGGCGGCGGCCCGCGCTGGATCGCTCCAGACGATGGCGGAAGCGGCGGGTGTTACATCGCCAGTGGGTTTGGGTGCACTTGAACTAGAAGGGGTCATGGATAATCAGACGGAAATCGACAAACCGGGTTTATCTCACATTAACGATGCGTTCAGCATCTCACATCCCCCTTATTCTCGCGCCCATCGGGCATGCAGTCCTGAGCTCGGTCCATTTGATCGCGCTGGGTCTCATGACAGGTGCGCCGTTGCACGCCCAGACCTTGCCCACCCGCCTCCCCGGGGGCGAGCTGCGTACGACGCTGAAAAGCTCGCCAAGGTTGGTTGAAAACCAGCTCGAAGGTCCAGGCTACGAAGTCCCGACGTTTGTTTACGGTGACCTGATCACTGGCCGCACCAATATTGAAACCACCCTTGAGGGCCGCGCTGAACTGCGGCGCGGCAAGACCTCGCTGCGGGCTGACCGGCTTGAATACTTTCAGCCCGACGATCGGGTGAAAACCCGCGGTAATGTGCGCATCAGTCATTCTGGCAATTTATTCTGGGGCCCTGAGCTGACGCTGAAGATAGACACTTTCGAAGGCGTTTTCACGCAGCCGAATTACCGGTTTTTAGCTGGCGGTAATGGACAAGCCTCGCAAATTATTTTTGTCGATGACAAACACTTTGTGGCGAACCAAGCCACCTACACGACCTGCGAGCGCGGCAACGAAGACAGTTGGATGCCCGATTGGCAGATGACCGGTGAGCGCTTCACGTTTGACTTTGACAAAGAGATTGGTATCGCTACCGGTGCGACCCTGCGCTTCAAGGACGTGCCGATTTTGCATTGGCCCGGCTCGCTGTCTTTTCCATTGAGCGACAAGCGCAAGTCGGGCGTGATGCCGCCGAGCTTTGCGGTGGACTCGATCAGTGGCCTCGCGGTGACGGCGCCTTATTATTTCGACATCGCGCCCAACCGCGACGCCACGCTGACGCCGACCTACGCGAGCAAGCGAGGCGTTAATTTGGCGGGCGAATTCCGTTACCTCGAACCGGGCTACCGCGGCTCACTTCGCGCGAGCTACTTGCCAAGTGACATGCTGCGCACTGAGGACCGCTGGTCATTGGGTTATCAGCACAACGGCGTGATCAACACGGGACTTTCCAGCATTGGCAATGTCGGCGTTGGCCTGACGCTGAATCGTGTCAGCGATGACAATTACTGGCGTGATTTTTCTGCCTTTGGTGGCACCAGCCTGACAGGCAGTAGTCTGGGGGGCGCCAGTGGTGGCAGCACCAGTCTGACGCAGCGGCTGTTGAACAACGATCTGAATTTGACCTGGGGCCAAGGGTTTTTAAACACCTCATTTCGGGTACAGAAGTGGCAGGCGCTGCAAGATCTTGCCTCGCCCATCGTGCCGCCGTACGACCGGCTGCCGCAAATCACCGCGCGTTATGCCCGCAGCAATGTGTCACTGGGCAGCGTGAGCGGCGTCGACTGGTCTCTGGATGGCGACTTCACGGGCTTCTCGGCGGCGAGTATCCCGAGCTACTTTCCGACCAATGGACAGCGCGCCTTCGCCCGGGTGGAAATCAGCCGACCGTTTCTCTGGCCGGCGGGCTACATCACGCCTAAGTTGCAGCTGCGCGCCACCAGTTATCAGTTTGATGCGCCGTTGACTACCGCCGGGGGCGTGGGGCTAACGTCTGCCAACGTGGTGGTGCCCACCTTCAGCCTAGACGCCGGGCTGCAGTTTGAACGTGACGCGTCTTACTTTGGTCGGAGTTTCACGCAGACGCTGGAGCCGCGCGCGTTTTATGTTCGGACGCCCTACCGGAATCAAAACTTCTTGCCCAACTATGACTCCGGTGACAACAGCTTTAATTTCGCCACGGTTTTCACCGAAAACGCATTTGCCGGCAATGACCGGGTTTCAGATGCCAACCTGTTGACGTTGGGTCTGACGTCGCGCTTGCTGGACCCGGCCAGCGGTGCCGAATTGATGCGCTTTGGCGTGGCCCAGCGCCTGCGTTTCGAAGACCAGCTCGTCGCACTCCCGGGTGCAGAGCCGGTGACAGACCGCTTGAGCGACTTGCTGCTTGGTGCGACGGCCAATTGGACGCGCGAATGGTCTGTTGACGCCACCACCCAATACAACCCAAAGCTCGGAGAGGTTGAGCGAAGCAGCGTGAGCGCCCGTTACAGCCCCAGCAATTACCGCGTTATCAACGTGTCTTACTTGAAGCAGGTCGGCGTTGGCGTTGGTGCCAGCGATCAGCGCGGCATCAGCTGGCAATGGCCAATCAATGACCTGTGGGGCGACAAGGGAGAAGACCTAGGCGCAGGTCGCGGCCAAGGGGGCGGCCGCTGGTACAGCGTTGGCCGCTTGAACTACAGCATGTTCGACAAAATGCTGGTGAATTCGGTTGTCGGCTTTGAATACGATGGTTGCTGCTGGATTGGCCGTGTCGTGTTGCAACGCACACAAAGCGCCATCGCTGTTGGCTATTCCCAGCCGGGAAATACCCAAATCATGTTTCAGCTCGAATTTGTCGGCTTCGCCCGAATTGGTGAGAATCCTCTCCAAGCACTCCGCGCTAATATCCCAAAATACCAACTCCTGCGCGAGCAGACCACGCCCCCGAGCCGGTTTACCAACTATGACTAAGCACTTTTCCTCCTTCGACTTCAGCCAGCTCTTTCTACGGAGCTCGCTGGTCCTGTGCGGACTCGTGGTGGCGCTGACACTGGCTGCTGTGCTGCCGGTGAATGCGCAAACCTTGCGTCTTCCAAGCGCCACCAAGGCGCCCAGCTTGGCCATGCCAGTTGATGCGGGGCCGCAAGCTCCCCCGGGGGACTTCATCGTCGCGGTGGTTAACTCAGAGCCCATCACCAACAATGATGTGCAAACCCGCTTGGTCCGCATCGAGCAGCAACTGTCGCGGCAGGGGACTGTGCCGCCGCGCGACCAGCTTGCGCGCGAGGTTTTGGAACGTTTGATCATCGAACGTGCGCAGCTGCAACTGGCGCGTGAGCTAGCGGTGCGTCCGGATGAGGCCGCCGTCGATCAAGCGGCCGCGACCGTGGCCCAACAAAACCAGCTGTCTTTGGATGAATTAAAAAGTCGCTTGGCCGCAGATGGCATGGATTACTTGCGTTTTCGGGCCGACTTGCGCGACGAGTTGACGTTGGCGCGGCTGCGCGAACGTGAAGTCGACGCACGGGTCAAAGTGAGCGAATTGGACATCGACCAGTTTTTGCGTGAGCGTGACGCCCAAGCACAGTCGAGCCCTGAGCTGCTCAATATCGCTCAAATTTTGGTGGCGGTGCCGGAGTCTGCCACGCCTGCACAAGTGAATGCACTGCAAGCCAAGGCCCAGCGCGCATTGGCGCGCATTCGTGCGGGCGAGACCTTTGCCACGGTGGCCGCTGAGATGTCTGATTCGCCTGAAGCGGCGAGCGGCGGCGAACTCGGACCGCGCCCAGCCGACCGGCTGCCAACGCTGTTTGTCGATGCCACACGCAGCCTGTCGGCAGGCGGTTTGGCAGGACCGCTGCGCAGTGGCGCAGGTTTCCATGTGATCAAGCTGATCGAGAAAAAACGCGGTGCCGTAGGCGCCAGCATCATGCAGACCCGGGCGCGCCACATCTTGTTACGGCTCAGCCCCCAGCTGACCGAGCAGGCCGCCAAAGACAAATTGGCCGACTTCAAACGACGTATCGCTGCCGGTCAGGCCGATTTCGCGGCACTGGCGCGTGATAACAGCCAGGACGGTTCGGCCAAAGAGGGCGGTGATCTTGGTTGGGCGTCACCCGGCATGTTCGTCCCCGAATTCGAGCAAACCATGAATCAGCTCGCACTTGGTCAGGTGTCCGAACCTTTGGTGTCACGGTTTGGCGTGCACCTGATCGAGGTGCAGGAGCGGCGCGAGACAGCGCTGTCAGAGCGCGAGCAGCGTGAGGCGGTTCGGAGCATCGTGCGCGCAAGAAAAGTAGACGAAGCGTACAACCAGTGGCTGCAAGATGTGCGCGGTCGCGCGTATGTGGAGTTTCGAAATTGAAAATCGCATGAAGCACATTGCGCGTAAACGGTTCGGTCAGCATTTTCTGACCGATCGCGGCATCATTCAAGACATTATTCAAGCGATTGACCCGAAGCCTAGCGATCCCATGGTCGAAATTGGCCCTGGCTTGGCTGCGATGACGCAGCCCTTGGTGGAGCGGCTTGGACATCTCACGGTGATTGAGTTAGACCGCGATTTGGCCAAGCAGTTGCGGGCGCATCCGCAACTCACCGTGGTCGAAGGTGACGTGCTGCGAGTCGATTTTCGCGCTCTTGCCGCAGACATCTGCGGTGCAACTCGCGAAGCGGCAAGCGTGGGGGCCATGAAACTCCGCGTCGTCGGCAACCTGCCCTACAACATTTCGACGCCCATCTTGTTTCACTTGCTGGAGGTGGTCGACATGATCGAAGATCAGCACTTCATGCTGCAAAAGGAAGTGATTGACCGCATGGTGGCTCGGCCTTCGACATCGGACTACGGCCGATTGAGTGTCATGCTGCAGTGGCGTTATGCGATGGAGAATGTGTTGCTGGTGCCACCGCAAAGCTTTGACCCACCGCCGCGCGTCAACAGCGCTGTGGTGCGCATGGTCCCGCATGCTGAACCCGCTGTGCTGGAGGTGAAGTTGCTCAGCGAAGTGGTGCAAGTGGCTTTCAGCCAGCGCCGCAAGTTATTGCGGCACACGCTCGGTCGCTGGTTGGAAGAGCGCGAATTTGGCGGTGAATTCAACGTCCAGCGCCGCGCTGAAGAAGTGCCGGTAGCCGAATACATTGCGTTGGTGCAGGCGCTGTCTGCTAACGGGGTCGTGGCGAAATCGTCATAAAAAAGCCCGCTTCTAGCGGGCTTTTTCTTGTGCAAGCGTGGCATTCACCACGAGTTGTTGGGACGTGCAGTTTTAAGCTGCAGCCATCCAATAACCCGCGTTGAAAGGACTGCTCATGCGTAGCGCCAATGGTGATACGTCGATCAGCTTGTCGGTCGGCATCACTTCGCCGCCTTCATCCACTGCTTGCTGGGCCTCATTCGCCCGATCCCCTTGGCCGATGTCTGGGGAGCGGGCTACAGAAAAGAATAGAAGCATCGGAACGGTATCTTTCGATCCGCCCAATAATCCGCGGCATCTCTGAAGATGTCCAGCAGCTGCTCGCGTGCTTCTTTGTCAAACTTGGCATTGGCCGGAATTTGTTCCAGCACCACGATAAAGCCAGGCTGTTGGCCAGACTTGTGAACCAAGTCGGTCATGCAGTCATACAGCGCATCGAAGTTTTTGCCAAAATGGGCGGGGAATGTGTACTGGGCCGCAATCATGTCCAACACATCCTGCTTGCTCTGGGCATTGCCCAGGTTCGCATACAGAAAGTGATGGCCTAATTCGGTTGCCGCATCTTGCAATTCCGGTACGCGAAATGCGCGTATCGATTGAACAATATTTGGCCTCACAGTACGAAGTGGTGTGTCCATCTTCGTGTCTCTTTCTAATAACAAGTTAACCAACAAATAAACTAAAACTGGCTGGACCGCTCGATTTCACCGAGCGATCTGGCGGTAACTGGCGTAGTGGTCGTCGGTGTAAAAGCAAGCGTCTGGTGTAGCCGGCCGATCGCCGCCACACACAATACGCCGCGCACCACGGCTACGTTCCCCTGGCGTTTGGACGGTGTATTCGCGGTAATAACCGCGCTGTCGGGCCGGGAGTAAACGCTCCCGATTGCCAAACACCGTGCCATCCTTGTCGTACTTGAATGGTCCGCCCTGATAAATCAGCACCATCATGGCTTGCCCTTGTGGGGGCAGTTGGCTCAGCGCAATGGGCTCATGGGAGGTTGTAACCAAGCTTTTGGCGTGCACCGTCATGGTGCTGAACAGCCCTGACAGTGTCAGCAGTACCAGCAGCGTGACACTGATGGCCCGGAACTGCGCGCCCCAACTTTTAAAACTCCAACAGCGACTGCGAAACATGAAAAACGCCTTTCTTGAACTTCAAGATTCCCCAGTGTCGTCGGGTTAACCCTGAATCTTCAAGGGGCGTAGTTTGACTCATGTGCGCAGAAATTGCAATAGTCTGCTTAAAGATTGGGCAGTCAGCGCAAGGTCTTTCAAATTGAAAGTTAGCGCTGACTCGCGGGAGATCTTTTTAACGACCTGCGTTAGCGTCCGCTACAGTCAGTGCGGTCATGTTCACAAGACGTCTGACGGTGGTGCTAGCCGTCAGAATATGCACCGGTTTGTCAGCCCCCAGCAATACCGGCCCTACCGCAATATTGCCGCCAGCGGCTGTTTTGAGCAGGTTGTATGCAATATTCGCGGCGTCGATATTTGGCAGCACCAGCAAATTGGCTTCGCCGCTGAGAGTGCTGTTGGGCATGACGAGTCCACGCGCATCTGCATCCAATGCCACATCGCCGTGCATTTCGCCGTCAACTTCGAGCCAAGGCGACTTATCACGCAGTAACTCGAGGGTTTGGCGCATCTTGAGGGCGCTCGGTTGATTCGATGAGCCAAAGTTGGAGTGGGACAGCAAGGCGGCTTTCGGCTTGATGCCAAAGCGCATCATTTCTTCCGCGGCCAAGGTGGTGATTTCGGCGAGTTGTTCGGCCGTCGGGTCATAGTTGACGTGCGTGTCAAGCAAGAATACTTGACGGCCCGGCAAGATCAGACCGTTCATGCAAGCGTAGGTATGGACCCCAGCGCGCTTGCCGATGACTTGGTCAATGTATTCGAGGTGATGGGATGTCGTGCCCCAGGTGCCGCAAATCAAGCCATCGACGTCACCCTTGTGCAGCAACATGCTGCCGATCAAGGTCAGGCGCCGGCGCATTTCGATCTTGGCCATTTGCACCGTCACGCCTCGGCGTTCCATCATGCGGTGGTAGGTCTGCCAGAAGTCACGGTAACGGTGGTCTTGCTCAACATTGACAACGTCGTAATCGAGTTCTTCTTTCAGGCGCAGCCCGAACTTGGCAATGCGCTGGGCAATCACCGCGGGTCGGCCAATCAGTGTCGGCCGGGCCAAGCCCTCGTCGACCACAATTTGGCAAGCCCGCAACACGCGTTCTTCTTCGCCTTCGGCATAAGCCACGCGCTTGCGACTGCCCGCTTTAGCAGCGGCATAAATCGGTTTCATCACCGTGCCCGAGGCGTAGACAAAACTTTGCAGCTTTTCGCGGTAGGCGTCCATGTCTTCAATGGGGCGCAGCGCCACGCCACTGTCGGCTGCGGCTTGGGCAACGGCCGGTGCGATTTTGATCATCAGGCGCGGGTCAAACGGCTTGGGTATCAGGTATTCAGGGCCAAATGAGAGCTGTTCGCCAACGTAGACGGCGGCAACCACCTCGCTCTGTTCCGCTTGAGCCAGTTCGGCAATGGCGTGTACGGCGGCAATTTCCATTTCGACGGTGATGGTCGACGCGCCGGCGTCCAGCGCACCGCGGAAGATGTAGGGGAAGCACAGGACGTTGTTGACTTGATTCGGGTAATCGGAGCGACCGGTGGCGATGATGGCGTCATTGCGAACCGATTTGACGTCTTCGGGTGTGATTTCTGGGTTGGGGTTGGCCAACGCAAAGATGATCGGATTCGCCGCCATTTTGGCAACCATGTCCTTTTTAAGGACGCCGCCAGCCGACAGGCCGAGGAAGACGTCTGCGCCTTCAATGATCTCGCTCAAGGTGCGAGCCGCTGTTTTTTGCGAAAACTGGATCTTATCTTCGTCCATCAGCTCGGTACGGCCTTCATAAACCACGCCAGCCAAGTCGGTCACAAAGATGTTTTCGCGTGGAATACCCAGTTTGACCAAGAGTTTCAGGCAGGCCAAGGCGGCAGCGCCGGCACCTGACGTGACCAATTTGATCTTTTTAGGGTCTTTGTTGGCGACTTTAAGGGCATTCAAGATAGCGGCGCCAACAGTGATGGCGGTGCCATGCTGGTCATCGTGAAAGACCGGAATCTTCATGCGCTTGCGCAGCTCGCGCTCGATGAAGAAGCAGTCAGGCGCGCGGATGTCTTCTAAGTTGATGGCGCCGAAGGTTGGCTCTAGTGAAGCGATGATGTCGACCAGTTTGGCCGGGTCCAGCTCGTCGATCTCGATGTCAAAAACATCCACACCAGCGAATTTCTTGAACAGCACGGCCTTACCTTCCATCACTGGCTTGGAAGCCAGTGGGCCAATGTTGCCCAAACCGAGTACCGCCGTGCCGTTGGTGATCACGGCGACCAAATTGCCGCGGCTGGTGTACTTGTAGGCAGCGTTCGGGTCTTTGACAATTTCTTCGCAAGGTGCGGCCACGCCTGGCGTGTAAGCCAAAGCCAAGTCACGCTGGTTGATCAGCTGTTTGGTGGCCATGATGGCCACTTTGCCAGCGGTCGGAAATTCGTGGTATTCAAGTGCTGCACGGCGCAGCTCGTTGCGTTTTTCTTGTTCGTGGTCTACCGGTGTCTTTGGCATCTGAAGCGTCTCCTGCTGGAACGGCCATATGGCCGTCATTTGCTTGTAAGGAAAGAGATTGTAGGCCTCGGGTCAGAAAGCTGTACGTGTGGACTTTTGCAATTGGGGTTGGGTACTTTTGACTTTTAAATGGGGAACGTAGACAAAGCGTGATCAGTGCAGGAGCCAGCACTTTGGCAGTATTCATCATCAACATGAGGCGATGCGGCGTCGAGTCTTGCTTTTACAGTGACAACGAAAAGTCAGTGCTCACCGCTACAAGGTCGCACGCCAAAAACCACCGCACGTCGTTGGCCTCGGTCATAGCTGATATGTCCCTGCTCGCCTAGCCTGATGGAGTACTTACTTTTAAAGTAGGGAGTTAAAGATTCTGCATCACTTAAAACACTCTCAGCAAGGCAGCCATCAGTGAAAAAAATCAAACATGTGATCGCTATTGCCATCCTCGGCTGGATTGGTTGGGTATCGCCTTCAATGGCGGCTTTTCCTGAGAAGCCTCTGCGCTTGATCGTGCCATATCCTGCGGGTGGCGGGGGAGATCTGATGGCGCGCGCCATGGGGGTGCGTTTAGGGGCTGAACTGGGCCAGCAAATCGTCATTGAAAATCGCGGTGGCGCTGGCGGTGCCTTGGCCGCAGAGACGGTGGCGCGTGCTGCGCCAGATGGCTACACCATGCTGTTTGGTACCGTGGGCACGCAGGCGATCAACCCGGCGATTTACCCAAATTTGCGCTACGACCCGCTGAAGGATTTTGCGCCGATCAGCCAGACGCACATCGCGCCACGCGTGTTGATGGTCAGGGCCGCTTTACCGGCCAAGAACATCTTAGAGCTGATGGCGCTGGCAAAAAAGCAGCCGGGCGTGCTGACTTACGGCTCAGCGGGTAGCGGGAGCACCGGCCATTTGTCTGGCGCTTTATTTGAATCGATGGCGGGTGTTGACATGTTGCATGTGCCTTACCGCGGTAGCGCGCCAGTCGTGTTGGATCTTTTGGCGGGTCGCCTCGACATGACGTTCGACTCTATGACGGCGTATGAGGAGCACATCAAGAGCGGTAAGGTGCGCGTGCTGGGCGTCACGAGCAAAGTGCGGATGAGCATCTTGCCCCAGACGCCGACACTTTCCGAGTCAGGTCTGGTGGGCTTTGAGGTTTCCAACTGGCTGGGTGTGTTGGCTCCCGTTGGAACACCCAAAGACGTGCTGGCCACATTGCACGCGGCATTGGGTCGCGCCATGTCCGCGCCAGCGCTTAAAGAGCAACTTCTAGCGCTTGGTATCGAACCGACCTTTGGCAGCCCTGCGGAGTTCGACGCCTTGATCCGGGCCGAATTAGTCAAGTGGGCTCAGTTGGTGAAAAAATCTGGCGCCACCGCGAATTGATGCCATGACAAGGGCGTTGCTGGCACGAGACGAGGCACTGATCGACGTCTTGATCGATGACAAAGGGAGCCGCAGCGAAACGATTGTTTTGCTGCCCTCGTCGCAGCGTGATTCACTGGATTTCAACGACCTCGCGCAAGGCTTGGCAGAACAGGGATTTCGCGTGTTGCGGCCGCAGCCACGTGGCATGGGCCGCAGCAGCGCACCGGTTGCCGGCTTGACGCTGCAGACCCTCGCGACAGATGTAGCCCAGGTTATCAAGCAACTCGGCGGTGGCAGAGCGATCGTCGCCGGCCATGCCTATGGTCATTACGTCGCGCGCGTGACGGACCTTCATCACCCTGAATGTATGCGCGGCGTGGTGTTGCTCGCGGCGGCCGCCCGTGAACCGTTGGCGGAGCTCAGCACGTCGTTGGACATCGCTGCTGACAACACGCGCCCAGAGGCGGAAAGGCTGACGCATCTCAGGCGCGCTTTTTTTGCGCCCGGCAACGATGCGTCGGTCTGGCTTGAGGGCTGGCATCCGCAGTGGCGTGTCCACTACCGTCTGGCCGCTGCGAGCCCGCCGAAAGCGCATTGGTGGGAGACGACCCACTCACCGATTCTGGAGGTGCAGGGCGCGCAAGACCCTTGGCGGCCCCCTGCCAGCCGTCTAGAACTTCAAGACAAACTCGGCGACACCGTCAGCCTGTGCGTGATAGACGATGCCAGCCATGCCTTGATCCCGGAGCAGCCTGCTGCGGTCATTGCGGCCATCGTTGACTGGGCGCGCGGATTGAGTCCGTGACGCCCAGAAGCCTATCTCTTACCAACCCATACAACCCCTTCGGAGAATGAATGCAGAACTTCCAGCAGCTTAAAGTTGAGATTGCCGACCACATCGCCACACTGACACTCAACAGCCCGCCGGTGAACGCGTTGACGCGGGTCTTGAACGATGAGCTGACCCGTGCATTGGATTGCATCTCAGAGATGGACGACGTCCGCGTTGTCGTCCTGACCGGCGAAGGCAAAGTCTTTTGCGCTGGGGCAGACCTCAAAGGGCGCGTTGACAACATCAAAGGGCCGGGCGATCTGCCGGCCCATTCGCGCCGCACCCGCGAATGTTTTCATGCCATTCGGGAATGTGCCAAGCCGGTGATTGCAGCGATCAACGGCGCAGCGCTCGGCTCCGGGCTGGCCATGGCCGCCTCTGCCGACATCCTTGTGGTGTCTGAAAAAGCCTCGCTAGGCTTGCCGGAAGTAGATGTTGGATTGCTCGGTGGTTGCAGCCATGCGATGCGACTCTTCGGCCATTCCCGCCTGCGGCGTATGGCGCTGACCGGCTACCGTGTGCCGGGCGCTGAACTTTATCGCCTGGGCATTGCCGAGTTTTGCACCACGCCGGAAGAATTGATGTCAACCGCCATGGAACTGGCCCGCACGATTGCGTCCAAGAGCCCGGTGTCGACGCGCATGGGCAAGCACACCATGAACGTGATCGAGGACATGAGCTTGCGTGACGGCTATCGCTATGAGCAGGACATGACCGCCACCATCGGCAAGACCGAAGATGCCCGCGAGGCGCAACTCGCCTTCAAAGAAAAACGCCTGCCGGTGTTTGTCGGCCGCTAAAAACCACGGATCGAGACGCTCATGGCCATCACTGCAGACCTCATCAAGACTGTCACGGCGCAGCTCTACAACCGCTCACTGCGTCGTATTCCGGAAGACACCAAGGCGGCGTTGGCGCTGGCTGGCAGCGTTGAGCGCAACGAGACCGCTCGTCACACGCTGCGCATCATGATCGCCAGCGCTGAAGCGGCCGAACGCAGCGATCATTTCGTCTGTTCGGATGCCGGTGTGCCGGTCTACTTTGTGCGCGTCGGCACACAGGCCAGGTTCAGTGGCAACGTGCGCCAAGCCATCACCGACGGCTTTGCAGAACTGGTCGCCAGCATTCAACCGCCGCTGCTGCCACATGTCACCAACCCGTTGACGCTGGAGCGCGGTCACCACGGCAAAGACATGCCTATCGTGACCTTTGACATGGTCGACGATCAGGATTTTGTCGACATCACTTGCTCCCCCAAAGCCCTTGGCTCGGGACGCTGGGCGGCGCTTGAGATTTTCAGCTTCCCCGACCTGCACACGATCGAGGAGTTCGTCATGAACACCGTGCTCAAGGCCGGCTCCCAGCCGTGCCCGCCGGTGGTGATTGGTGTGGGTATTGGCGGCACCTTTGACTACGCCGCCAAAATGTCCAAGGAGGCAACGCTGCGGACCATCGGTGAGGTCAATCCCGAACCGATCTTGGCCGACATGGAGCGCCGCTTGGCGCGGGCCATCAACAAGACCGGCTTTGGCCCCATGGGCACTGGCGGCGACAGCACAGCGATGGCGGTGCACATCAACTACGCGGCCGGGCACGGCTTCACGCCGGTAGCGGTGTCGTTCAACTGTTGGATCAACCGCCGCACCCGGGCCCGCATCTACAACGATGGCCGCGTCGAGATTGTGGAGTAGTCATGTCAACCCAAACCCACCGCATGCAGTTACCACTCAGTGCAGAAGACGCCCGTACTTTGCGCGCCGGTGATCAGGTCATCATCGACGGCGAGATCATCGTCACGGCGGGCTTGCCGACGCATCAGCGTTTGGTGCGCTGCCTTGAGGGTGCTGAGCCGCTGCCCATGGCGATGCAGGGCCAGACGCTGTTTCACATTGGCAGTTACAGCCAAGAAAATGCAGAGCGCTTTGAGGTGCTGTACATCAACCCGACCACCAGCACGCGCTTTAGCCCCTACATGCCGCGACTGATCGACGGCCTGGCCTTGCACGCAGTCGGTGGCAAGGGTGGACTTGACGCCGCGTCTGCTGCCGCCATGCAGCGCACGGGTTGTGTTTATCTGTCGTTTTTGGGCGGTGGTTGCACGCTGCTGTCGCAAGCCGTGCGCGAAGTTTTGGACGTTGGCTGGCGCGAGATGCTGACGCATTACCGCGTGGTGCGTCTGCGGGTCGAAGGGCTGGGTCCGGCGACGGTGGCGATCGATGCACACGGCCACAGCCTGTATGCCGATGCTGCGCAACAGGCCCAAAGCAGCTTGCCGGCGTTGATGGCGGAACTCGACGCCGATCGCCTACGCTGATCTGGAGCGTCATGCGCTCCAGCGCATGACAGCATTGATGGCCAAGGCCCTAGCTGGGCAGGCCCTGACGGGTTAAATTTCTAGTTATGAAAAGCAGCGAAGATAAACCTCTGAACCCACGCACGGGACCTCTCTCTCATGTTCGTGTGCTCGACCTCAGCCGAATTTTGGCAGCGCCATGGGCCGGCCAAATCCTCGCGGACCTGGGCGCCGAAGTCATCAAGGTCGAAAAACCCGGGGCTGGCGATGACACCCGCTCTTGGGGGCCGCCGTTCCTGAAGGATGCAGAGGGCCGAGACACCCGCGAAGCTGGTTACTACTTGGCCGTGAACCGCGGCAAGCGCTCCATCACGCTGAGCCTAGACAAGCCGGAAGGCCAGCGCATCGTGCGCGAGTTGGCGATGCGCGCAGACATCGTGCTGGAAAACTACAAGGCCGGCACACTAGAGCGTTACGGTTTGGATGCAGCATCACTGCGAAAGATCAACCCCCGCCTGATTTACTGCTCGGTGACGGGCTTCGGGCAGACCGGTCCCCGCCGTGACCAGCCGGCGTATGACTTTCTGATTCAGGCCATGGGTGGGCTGATGAGTGTCACTGGCGAGCGCGACAACTTGCCTGGCGGTGGCCCGCAAAAGGTGGGTGTTCCCATCGTTGATTTGATGACTGGTATGTATGCAGCGGTGTCGGTGCTGGCGGCCTTGGCGCGCCGCAACGAGACCGGTTTGGGCGACAACATCGACATCGGCATGCTCGACGTGCAGGTGGCTTCATTGGCCAATCAGGCGATGAATTATTTGGTCTCGGACACGCTGCCCAAACGCAATGGCAACGCACATCCGAACATCCAGCCACAAGATGTTTATGCTTGCAGCAATGGGCAGGTGATTTTGGTGGTCGGCAACGACGGCCAATTTGCCAAGCTGTGTGAGGTGCTGAAAAAAGCCGAGTGGGCGACGGACCCACGCTTCTCAGTCAATGCTCAGCGCGTTCGCAATATCGTTGTCTTGTCCGCCTTGTTGCGCGCCGAATTTGAAACTTGGGAACGCGATGCCTTGATCGCCGCACTGGACGTTGTCGGCGTGCCCTGCGGCCCGATCAATTCGGTCGCGGATGTCTTCAAAGATCCGCAGGTCATTGCCCGCGGCATGCTCAAGCATGTGCCGCATCCGAGCGGCGTTGATCTGCCGCAAGTGAGCAGCCCGATGCGCTTCGAGCAAGCAGCCCTGCAAACTTGCGCCGCACCGCCACTGTTGGGTCAGCACACCAGCGACGTCTTGAAAGAACTTGGCTACGGCCTCACCGATATAGCGACCCTTCAGGCCGCAGGAGCGATCTAGACATGCTGCAACTTCATTGGTCGCCCAAGTCGCCGTTTGTGCGTAAGGTGATGGTCTGCGTTCACGAACTTGGCTTGGACATTGAGGTCGAAAAAATTCGATCCGTGGCGGCCATGCTCAAGCCCAACGCCGCCTTGATGCGTGACAACCCGCTGTCCAAAATACCAACGCTGTTGCTCGACGACGGCAGCACGCTGCTTGATTCGGTAGTCATCTGCGAGTACCTGAACGATCGCGCGAAGGGTCATTTGTTTCCCGCCAGCGGCCCTGACAAATGGCAAGCGCTGCGTTGGCATGCGCTGGGCAATGGCTTGCTCGACGCCCTGATTTTGTGGCGCAACGAGCGTGAGCGTGAGGTCCCCATACAGGCACTGATGGATGCTTTTGACCTGAAGACCAAGGCGGTGCTTGCACAGCTTGACGCCGAAGTGAACGTCATAGCGGCAGCGCCCGTGAGCATCGGTACTGTGACCATCGGCTGCGCTCTGGGCTATCTGGATTACCGCTTTGAAGACCTGGGTTGGCGTGACCATGCGCCCGCGCTGGCAGTATGGTTTGCCGTTTGGCGGCAGCGTCCTTCCTTTGTGTTGACCGAACCCGCTGAAGGCTGAATTGCCATGACCTGCTTGACCGGTGTGCGCGTGCTCGATTTGAGTCGCGTTTTTTCAGGACCTTGGGCCGGCCAGATGCTGGCGGACTTTGGCGCCGAGGTGATCAAGGTCGAACGTCCGGGACGCGGCGACGATGTCCGCCAACAAGGCTTTCGCGCTAAGAATGCAGCAGGCGTTGAAACCAGCGAGACCACTTCTTTTCTCGCCATGAACCGTGGCAAACGGTCCATCACCGTGGACATGTCGCAAGCCGAAGGCCAAGCCTTGATCCGTCGGTTGGCGTCCGAGAGCGATATCCTGATTGAGAACTTCAAAGCCGGCGATTTAGCGCGCTACGGCCTTGACTATGCAAGCCTTCAAGCAACGCATCCGAAGCTGGTGTATTGCTCGATCAGCGGTTTCGGGCAGACTGGCCCGTACAGTCACCAGCCCGGTTATGACCCGATTTTTCAAGCCATGAGTGGCCTCATGAGCATCACCGGTCATGCTGACGGCGAGCCTGGTGGCGGGCCGATGCGCACCGGTTTTGCCGTGGGTGACATCACGGCAGGTTTTTACGCCGTGAGCGCGGTGCTGGCGGCGCTGCGCCACCGCGACATGGTCTCCGGTCAAGGTCAGCACATTGACTTGGCACTCTTTGATGCGCAGGTAGCGGCGTTGTCGCACTTGGCCATGATTTATCTCGTGACGGGCCAACAGCCCGCGCGGTTGGGCACGGCCTCGCCGATCACTTGCCCCTACCAAGCGTTTGAATGTGCTGATGCACCCATCATGATCGCCGTCGGCAACGACTCGCAGTTTGTGAAACTCTGTGAGTGCCTCGGACTGCCCGAGCTGGCTGCAGAGAGCCGCTTTAAAACCAATCCTGATCGCGCCAAGCACCGCTTGATATTGGTGCCGTTGCTGGCCGAGGTGTTGAAGACACGCCGGGTGGCGCAGTGGTATGCCGACTTTGATGCCGCCGGTGTTCCGAGCGGCCCGATCAACAATTTCGCCGAGGTCTTTGCCGACCCGCAGATCGTGCACCGCGAGATGCTTTTGCACATGCCGCACCCTACCGTCGGCGAGATTCCGCAAGTGGCCAACCCAGTGCGTTTTTCCGCTTCCCCGGTTCAATATCAGCGGCCCCCGCCGCTGCTCGGTGAGCACACGACTGAGGTGCTGCGCGACGTGCTGCAGATGGACGAGCAAGGCATCACCGAACTGCGCCAACGCAAGGTCATCTGATGACAGCACAGACCGGCGGCATGGACACAGAATCCATCACCCTGTTTCGCGACAGCGCCAGTGCCTTTTTGGGTGCGGTCGACCAACGTCAGCGCGTGCGCGCGCTCGAAGCGGGTGGTGGCGGCTTTGACCGTGCTGTTTGGCAACAGATCGCCGACATGGGCTGGTTGTCCATCATGGTTCCAGAGTCACTCGATGGGCTCGGTCTGGGCTTGGCCGAAGTGGCGGCTATCGCGCAGGAATGCGGTCGCTATTTGTTGCCCGAGCCCTTGGTCGATGCGGGTGTGCATCCGCTGGCCTTGCTGTGCGCGTTGCCAGCCAGTCCAGCGCGCGACGAGTTGCTGACAAAACTCTCAACCGGGCGCTGTGTGGCGGGCGTGGCCTGGCAAGAAAAAGCCGGTGAACTGGAGGCCTCCAACGCCCTCACTGGCGCGAACTCAATCGATGGCGTGTGGGTCTTGCAAGGCCAAAAACGGTTTGTCCGACCCGGCCGTGGTGCTGACGGCTGGATCGTCAGTTGCCAATGGGACGCGCAGCCCGCGTTGGTCTGGGTGTCGGCCGACCAAGCCGGGGTGCAGCTGAGCACCGAGCAAGCGGTGGACGGCAGCTTGCTGTGCAGCGTGAGCTTCACGCAGGTCGAACTCGCCCCTGCGCAGGTGCTGGCTGTGGGGCCGACAGCGCAAGCCGCATTGAGCCGCGCCAATGAGGTGGCCCGCATCATCCAGTCCGCAGAGTTGGTCGGCATCGCCGAACGGGCGCTGTCCTTGACGCGGGACTACCTCTGCACACGCACGCAGTTTGGCAAGCCGATCGGCAGTTTTCAGGCCTTACAGCACCGCTTGGTGGACGGCTTGATTCAGGTCGAGTTGGGCGCGGCCTGCTTGCGGGAAGGCTTGGCGGTGGTGAATTCGCCGGATGCTGACGCACAGCTCTGGGCCAGCACCGCGAGCCGACTCAAGTCACGCTGCGCTTTTGCGGCCTGCGAGATGACGCGCATGGCGATTCAACTGCATGGCGCCATCGGCACGACCAATGAATATGACATCGGGCTTTATTTCAAGCGCGCCATGACGCTGTCGAGCCGATGGGGCAACCCCGCCAGCCATCGCCGTCGCTACGCACACACCGTGGGCGCTAATCGTGCTGCTGTGCCCGTCACGTCCGGCCAGGTTGAGTACACCGAGTTTCCGCCGGATGCCGACTGGGACAAGATGCCAGAAGTCGAGTTCCGCCGGATGGTGCGCGCCTTCTTTGCCAAGCACTACCCGGCCGAACGGCGCCACCGTCCGTATCGCCAGACCTGGGCGGAGTCTAAGGATTGGTACATGACGCTGTCGCGGCTGGGTTGGTTGGCACCTGCTTGGCCGAAAGCGCATGGTGGCATGGGCCTGCCCGCCGACAAACTGATCGCTTACATCGAAGAAAGCGAAGCTTGGGGCGTTGCGCGTCCGCCGGATCAAGGCTTGGTGATGGTCGGCCCGATTTTGATGCGCTATGGCACGGACGAACAGCGCGCCCGATTTTTGCCCAAAATCTTGGCTGGCGAGCACGTCTGGACCCAAGGCTACTCCGAGCCCAATGCCGGTTCGGACTTGGCCGCCGTGCGCACCGAGGCGGTGATCGACGGCAATGAGTTCGTCGTCAACGGACAAAAAACCTGGACCACTTGGGGCCTAGACGGCACCCATATGTTCATGCTGGTGCGCACCGACAAAACCGTCAAGAAACAAGCCGGCATCAGTTTTCTGTTGGTTGATTTGAAGACACCCGGGGTAACGGTTCGAGCGATCCAAAATCTGGCGGCTGAGCGTGAATTTTGCGAGGTCTTTTTCGACAATGTGCGCGTGCCGCGGGCCAACCTCGTGGGTGAGCTGAACCAAGGCTGGACGGTCGCCAAGGCTTTGCTGGGTTTTGAGCGGCTCTTCACCGGCAGCCCGAAACATTCGCAGCACACGCTGCATCAGGTTGAAAAACTGGCGCGTCAGCGCGGTCTGCTGGAAGACCCGGTATTTCTGGCGCGCTTGACCGAGCTTCAGCTCGACACGGCTGACTTGGGTGCGGCTTACAACGGCTTTGCCGCCATCGCCAAACGCGGTGAGAGCATTCCCGCCAGCATCTCCATGTTGAAGATCTGGTCGACAGAAACCTATGAGCGGCTGGCGTTGTTGCTGATTGAATCAGCTGACGACTACGGCGGCCTGCGCGACCATTGCCAGACCGACGAGATTGACCTGCATGTGGTGGCGCCGTTGTTCAACGCATTGGGCGCCAAAATCTTCGCGGGCAGCAACGAAATACAACGCAACATCCTGGCCAAAGCCGTGCTGGATTTACCGAGCTGAACGATGCTGTTACTTCAAACCCCTGCAGACCTGTTGGCCCATGTCGGCCAGAAACTCGGTGTGAGCGACTGGTTCACGGTAGGGCAACACCACATTGACACGTATGCGCAAGTCACCGGCGATGACTTTTGGATCCATGTCGACGTCGCCCGTGCCCAGCGCGACATGCCCGGCGGCAAGACCATCGCCCACGGCCTCTTTATTTTGTCTTTGGTGCCGCGTTTGCAGCGCGATATCTTCCGCATCGAACGCCGCGGCCAAGGGCTGAATTACGGCTCCGACCGAATTCGCTACACCGCCCAGGTGCCGGTGCTGTCGCGGCTGCGTTTGCACCAGACCTTGTTGAGCGCGGTGCGCCAAGAGGGCGCCACGCGCATCACCACGCAATGTGAATTCGAGATCGAAGGACAGACGCGACCTGCGCTGGTCGCCGAGTTCATCTTGCTGATTCGCGACGCTTGAAGCAACCTTTTTCCCCTGCTACTCACTAAAACCATAACCGGAGATCACTGTGCTCAAAAGAAACTTACTGATGATTGGCCTAACCGCGTTTGCTGCCCTGACGGTCAGCGCGCAACCAGCTTGGCCATCGAAACCGATTCGCCTCATCGTGCCTTATCCACCGGGCGGCCCCGTGGACCAACTGGCACGGGCGATTGCGCCCAAACTGGGCGAGACCCTGGGACAGAACATCATCATTGACAACAAGGCGGGTGCCAGCGGCACGATCGGCATGGATGCCGCCATCAAGGCCGAGCCCGATGGCTACACCTTTGGCTTCGGCGTTCCCGGTGGCATCACGGTCTTGCCGCATCTGCAAAAACTGCCTTACGTGGTCGAGAACATCAACTATGTCTCGCTGGTCGCCCGCGTGCCGCAGGTCATCACTGTGGGTCCGCAAGTGCCCGTCAAAACCCTGCAAGAGTTGATTGCCTTGGCCAAGCAACAGCCCGGCAAGATCAACTATGGTTCGGCCGGCAACGCCACCACGCCACACTTAGGCGCAGAGCTATTTGCGCAAGAAGCTGGCATCAAGATGGCGCACATCCCCTACAAAGGCGCGGCTCCCGCCGTCACCGCCTTGCTGGCGGGCGACATCCAGGTACTGGCGGCTGACTTGCCTGCGGTGCTTCAGTTCACGTCCCGTGGCGTCAAGATTTTGGCGGTCTCAGGGCCGCGCCGCGCAGAGGCGCTGCCGAATGTGCCAACGACCACCGAACTGGGTTTGCCAGCGGTGTACTCGGAGTCCAACTACGGCATCATTGGGGCAACGGCTTTGCCGGCAGCCATTCAACAAAAAATGCGCGATGCCTTGGTCACTGTGCTAAACACGCCCTCAGTGAAAAATCAGATCGCGACCTTGGGTGCCGTCGCTATCAGCACCACGGCTGACGAGTACCGGAAGATCATGCAACAAGAGTCGATCAAGTGGGCTGAAGTGATCAAGAAGGGTCAGATCACGCTGCAGTGATCTGGTAAAAATGCAGGCCGCCTTCAGCTGTAAAGGACGTTCGGGTTGCGCACCAGAATCTGTTGCGTGATGTCGTCGTTTGCAGTCCAGCGCATCATCAATTCCAACAGCTGCAGCGCGTCCGGCGCCGGCGCAACATTCAGATGGGGCCAGTCGCTGCCCCAAACAAGTTGCGCCGGGTTGGCCGCTACCAGCGCTTGGTGAAACGGCAGTCCCTGCTCCATGCTGGCGGCTTTCAACAGGTTGCGGTAGGCGCACAGCTTGACCCAGACTTTGCCGCTCTCCACAAGCGACAAGAGGATGCGAAAGTTCGGATCGTCAATGCCGGCGTCTACATCAAAGCCGCCCATGTGGTCAATCACCACGGGAAACGGCAACGCGCTCAACTGCGGTGCGATGTCGGGCAAAACTTTGCAGTCGGTCCAGAGTTCAGCATGCAGTCCAGCGGCCGCCATGGAGGGTGCCAGCGTCAACAAATCCTCAAAGGAGGCGCTGCCCTGAAAGTTGGTTGCTGCGCCGCTGCGGTGGCTGAAGCGCAGTGCACGGACACCGGCATCGTGCAAGCCGTTCAGTGTTGACAACTCACCCGGCCGCGCCACGATGACACCGCGCAGGCGCGGCTGCGCGGCCAGCACATCCAGCAGCAGCGACAGGTCGCCGCCGTAGGCGCTGGGGTGGACCAGCACGCCGTGTGAGAGGCCTAGACGCGCCAACTGGGACAGGTAATCTGGCAGCAGCGCCTCAGGCGGTGTGTAGCTGCGCCCGGTGGCCAGCGGATACCGTTCGTACGGCCCGAAGACGTGCCCGTGGCAATCCCAGCCCTCGGTCATGGCTGGCGGATGTGTTGCGGCAAAGGAAAGGCCGGTGCGACGCCTTCAGGCAGCGGTATTTCGTGGGTGTTGAGTGTCATCGCTACCATCGTGTAGTAGCCCACCAGGGCGGTGAGTTCGACCAAAGCACGCTCACCCAGAAGTCCAAGCGCTGTCTGATAGGTGGCATCGGACACCGAACGAGACTGGTTCAGCTCGACAGCCACCTGGTGTACAACGGCTTCTTCGGGTGTCAGGCCCGCGGGGGTTGTTTGTGCCAACAAGGCCTCGATCAAGCTGGGTGACAGCCCTATCTTTTCCGCTTCGATGCGGTGGGCGTACCACTCAAACGGCGACTGACAAGCACGGCCGGTGACGAGGATGGCGATCTCGGACAGGCGGGGTGTCAAGGTGGTGTTGTAGCGCAGCAATTCGCCCAGCGCTTGCCAGCGGTCCGCGAGTTCAGCGTTGTGCAGGGCGACCCGCAAAGGGCCCTGAATTTTGCCGCGACGGCCGGAAATAATTTTGTTGTAGACCCTGAGTTGGTCTGCATCCATGGTGTCGGGTGTGGGAAATGAAATACGGGCCATGTGTAACTCCTGAAGACCTTCAGCTTAACCAGCGCAGGCTGACAAAAGAGCCGATCAAACGCATGGCTGTTATGACTCGGCGAGCAGTTCTGCTGTTGAGCGTTGCAAGTCAGTATTGCTTGAATCGACATGACACCGATAGGGCGCCAATCCTAAAATAAAATGGTGTTGAAAATGTCCTCAACCCAACTTTCTAATCAGCCACGCTCGCCTGCGCAGGCTGACATTCACGCGGGCGCCTTCGTCAACCTTCTAGGGGTGCGGCTTTGGTATGTTGACAGCGGAGGTGCCGGTACGCCGGTGGTGCTGCTTCACGCTAACACGGGCACAGTTGAAGCATGGCGAAACCAGATCGAAGTCTTCGCCAAAGCGGGACTGCGGGTGATCGCTTTTGACCGTCGCGGCTGGGGCAAAAGCACAGCTGACCCCGTGACGGGGGATCAACCCAGCTCGGTGGCCGAAGACCTAGACGCGCTGGCTGACCACTTGGATTTGCCGTCTTTTCACCTGGTCGGCATCGCTGGCGGTGGTTTCGTCGCACTCGACTATGCGGCTTGGCGTCCCGAACGCTTGCGTCGATTGATCGTTGCCGCCAGCAACGGCCAGTTCAAAGAGCCAGAGATGCAGGCGTTCTACGACCGAATTGCCGTTCCTGGCCTGACCGGAAATGCCGATTTGCGCATGTATCTTGAAGTCGGCGTGTCTTACCGCGCAGAAGACCCAGAAGGACTTGCCCGCTTTGTCCAGATGGAGCATGCAGCCCGTCAGCCTGCTGCCCCACCACAACCGATGCGAACGCCGAACACCTTCGCCAAGATTTCAACCATTCAGGCTCGCACGCTGATCATCAGTGGCGGCGCTGACTTACTGGCGCCACCGTCATTGATGCGGTTTTGGGCGCGCCACCTGCGCAACGCCACCTTGGTCAACATTCCAGACGCCGGTCACTCCCTTAATTGGGAGCGTCCGCAGGAATTCAACGCGCAAGTGCTTTGCTTTCTGCAAGCGCTTGACTGAGGACGCCTTTTTTCATCGACCTCAACAGACCAAGAGACTCACACATTGACACCTATCCACCCACTCCAAAGCATCACGATGAAGCGCAGGACTTTGTTAGGCGGCGCCTCACTGGCCTTCAGCGCAGGCATACCCACGGCCTTTGCACAAACGGATGCCGTGACGCGCTTGGTCGTGCCTTTCACGCCAGGCGCCTCTAATGATCTTGTTGGCCGGATGTTCGCCGATGCGGTGGCACGCAGTTCGGGCAGAAGCTGGATCGTCGAGAACAAGCCGGGTGCCGGATCGCTGCTGGGTGCGGAGTTCGTCGCCAAAGCCAAGCCAGACGGTTTGACTTTGCTGCTGTGCGCCAGCGCCAGCATGGGCGTCTTGCCGGCGATTCGAAAAACCATGCGCTACAACGTTGAGAAAGACTTCACATTTTTGGCGCGAATCGCCAGCAGCCCTTTTGCACTCGTGGCCAACGCACAACTGCCCGTCACGAGCCTCGCCGACTTTGTCAAATTGGCGAAATCCAAGCCGGGAGCTCTTCGCATCGGTTCTTCAGGGGTAGGGGCTCTGGACTACATGGGCGCGTCGCTCTTGCAATCGCTACTCGGCATCGAACTCAACATCATCCCGTACAAAGGCATGTCCCAAGTGCTGAATGATTTGCGCGCGGGTCACATTGACGCTTCGATTGTGAGCCCCGCGACCATCGAGCCTTTGGCCAAAGAGGGCACGGTGAGGGTACTGGCGGTGCTTGACAAGCAGCGCAGCGCCCTGATGCCGGGCGTTCCATCTTCAACCGAGTTGGGCCATTCCAAGCTTCTCGTGGTGAACTGGTGGGGCATCGCAGCGCCCGCTAATTTACCAGCAGACGTCAGGGTGACTTTGTTGAAGAATATGGGGGCTGTCTTGACTGATCAGAGCTTTCTGGAAGGCGTGAAGGCGAAAGGTTTTGACCCGGCTGTGTTGTTGGGCGATCAGTTCGCACAGTTCATCACTGCCGATTTAAAGTCTTGGCAATTGGTCGCCAAGCAAGCCAATATTGTTTTAGACAATTGACGGTCGGTGGCCTAGCCTGCTTGTGCGGCTGAAACGCTAGGCCACTTCACCCGCTGCACATCAATCCATTTTCAGTCCGGCGCGCTTGATCACCGAGCCCCATTTGACGATGTCATCTCGAATCAGCCTCGAAAACTCTTGCGGCGAGCTGAGCCGAATTTCAATGCCTGCCTCGGCCATTTGACGCACCAAGTCTGGCGCTTTCATGGCCAGGCCGATCTCCCGATGCAAGAGCGTGGTCACGTCTTTGGCGGTGCCCGCTGGTCCCAGCAGGCCCAGCCAGAGGGACATTTCGTAGTCTTCCATCCCCGGTGTTTCAGAAATGCTGGGAACCCCTGGCATGGCCGGTGAGCGTTTGGTGCCCGTCAGCCCCAAGGCGCGCAGTTTGCCGTTTTTGACGTGATCGACAAAGTTCGATGCCGTGTCGAACATCATGGAAATGCGGCCACCCAAAAAGTCGATCATGGCCGGCGCGCTGCCCTTGTAAGGAACATGGATCAAATCGACTTTGGCCAAACTCTTGAAGAGTTCGCCGGAAAGATGGCTGGTGGTGCCATTGCCGGCCGACGCAAAGCTCAAGGTGCCGGGCTCTTTTTTGGCCAGCGCAATCAACTCCGCCACAGAATTGGCTTTGATGCTGGGATGGACGACCAGCAAGTTCGAGGTACTGTGCGTGAGGCTGATCGGCTCGAAACTTTTCACCGAGTCATAGCGCAAATTTTTGTATAAATTGGGATTGATGGTGAGCGAGCCCATGGTGGCAAACAGCAGGGTGTAGCCGTCGGCCGCTGCGTTGGCAACGGCCTCGGCACCGATACCGCCGCCGGCGCCTGCCCGGTTGTCGATCACCACAGCAACGCCCAGTCGCTCGGCCAGCTTTTGGCCCAAGCTACGTGCCATGACGTCGGTCGCTCCGCCAGCAGGAAAGGGCACCACAAAGCGAATCGGTTTGTCCGGATAACTGGCGGCGTTGGCGGTACCGACCAGACTGGCCACGCCAACCGATAAGCCCGCTTTCAACAAGATGCGCCGTGTGGCCATGTCAATCATCTGTTTTCTCCTAGGTGAAGCGCTCCAAGTCAAAGGCTTTGAGAGCCTATGGACTATAGCCAGCGCACCCTTCGAAGACAGCTCAAAAGCAGCAGAGCTGCTATGCCCTCAGCGAACTCAGACCATCGGCCCCAGGCGCCACATGCCGTTACGGGCCATCTCGTCGACGATTTGCTGAATCTGTTGTGCGACAGCGGAAACGGCCTTGGCCGGCCCTTTGGTTTTGGTGAAAACCATCGCGACGGAGCGCTGCAAACTCGGTGAGACGATGCGCGAGGCTTGGACGCTGCCGGCGTTGATCTCGGTCCAGACCGCATGCAAAGGCAGCACGGTGTAAAGATGCTCACTCGACACCAGTGATTTTTGTAGCGGCAGTGAGTCGGCTTCAATCACCGGGTTCAGTGCAATATGTTCTTGGCGAGCCATGGCGTCGAGCGCGGTGCGCAGTCCATTCGGCGCACTGGGAAGAATGAAGGGGAGGCCTTGCAGTTCCTTAAACGCGATCTCAGGCGCCGCCGTCAGCCGGTCACCCTTGTGGCCAATCAGGTAGCTTTCTACCGTGGCCAGCGATTGGTCCTGAGGCATGGCCGCAGCACCGTAGCGGTACAAGATGGCGATGTCGACGCGGGCGTTGGCGAGCCATTCATCAACCTGCCCGCTGGAGCCTTCGAGAATCTTGAGTTGGATGTTTGGATAACGTTCACGCAAGGTGATGAAGAGTCGCCCGACGATGGTCGAGCCGATTGACGGCAACATGCCAACGGTAACGCGTCCGGCGGGCTCGTGTATCTCGCTGCGGATGTCGTGTTCAAGTTTTTCTGCGTCTTCCAGTAAGGCCTTGACCTGCGGAAAAATGCGCTTTCCCATGTCTGACATCTCGACGCCGCGCCCAGTGCGTGTAAAAAGCCGGCTCTTGCATTCACGTTCAAGTGCATTCAGCTGGCGACTCAGCAAGGACTGATTGCTGTCGAGAAACAAGGCGGCACGGGTCAGGCTGCCCAGCTCGGCAATGGCCAGAAACACCCGCCACTTTTGTAAGTCCGCGGTGAGGTTGATCTCGAGGGTGGTCGTTTTGGTGGCGCACATCAGGCTAATTTTAGGGTCTCTGAGGCACCTGCCTGCCTAGGGCTTATCCGGTGCCAGCAGACCTGATATGACAAAAGGAGCAGCTCTGCTTTGTCTGGCCACGCGCTGTCGATTGCCTTAGGATCAGCCGCTATCAAATAGGCCGTCATGAAAAAATTCGCATATGTTGACGCTCTTGGCTTGGACACCGCCGAGGCCTACCGGCTACTCGTCGGTTGTGTCGTTCCCCGGCCGATCGCCTGGATCACCACGGTTGACGCAGACGGCCGCGTCAACGCAGCGCCGTTCAGCTCCTACAACTACGTGGCCACCGACCCGCCGATGCTGGCGGTGAACATCACGTCGAAGGGCGACATCCTCAAAGACACCGCACGCAACATCCGTGAATCGCGGGAGTTCGTCGTCAACGTGGCCGACGTGTCGACGATGGCGGCGATGCACGCGAGCGCGTCGGAATACCCGCCTGACGTCAGCGAAACCGATGCGCTGAACATTGATCTGCTGCCGAGTACGCGCGTCAGGCCGCCACGTATTGCCACCTCTCCGGTCCAGATGGAGTGCAAGCTTGACCAGTTCATCGTGCTCGGCAAGGGGCGCAACACGCTGTACATCGGTGAAGTGGTGGCCTTTCATTTGGCGACCGATATTTACGACGGACAGCGCGTGGATTCGGTGGCGCTGAACCCTGTCGCTCGCTTGGGTGGTCCGTATTACGCGGCACTCGGGGAGATCTTCAACCGACCCATGCTGCAGCGCCCGCCGGGCGGTGAAGGCTGGGTGCACCAGCCTTCACCGCCCGTTAAAAAAGTCTGATCCTCGGGAGCGTAGCCTTCAGCCCCGCATCAAAGCCTCAATCTCATCCGCATCCACCGGTACGCCGCGGGTCAGCAGCTCGCAGCCTTTGGCTGTAACCAGGGCGTCGTCTTCAATCCGGATGCCGATGTTCCAGAACTCTTTGGGCACGCCTTTGGCGGGGCGCACATACAGACCTGGTTCGATGGTCAGGACCATGCCCTGCTGCAAGATGCGGGACGGTTTGCGCAGCACCTCTTGGCCGAGCGCATCGGTTTGCCGTGTGGCCTTGCCCGTGGGTTCGGTGTAGTCGCCGCAGTCGTGCACGTCCATGCCCATCCAGTGGCTGGTGCGGTGCATGTAAAACTGTCGGTAGGCGCCGGAGGCCAGCACGTCGTCCACCTTGCCGTGTTTGGCCTTGGACAGCAAGCCGGTCTCCAGCATGCCTTCGATCAACACGCGCGTTGCCGCGTCATGCGGGTCGGTGAAGCGCTTGCCGGGTTTGGTGACCGCCACCGCTGCGTATTGCGCTGCCAGTACGATGTCATAAAGCGTGCGCTGGGCCGGCGTGAATTTGCCGTTGGCCGGAAAGGTGCGGGTGATGTCGCTGGCGTAGCCACCGAGCTCGCAGCCGGCGTCAATCAGGCACAAATCGCCCGCATTGAGTTCGGCGTCGCCAGCGCGGTAATGCAGCACGCAGGCATTGGCGCCGGCAGCGACGATGCTGGTGTAGGCGGGAAATTCCGAACCGTGACGACGGAACTCGTGCAGCAGTTCGGCTTCTAGGTGGTATTCACGCGGGCCGCCTTTGAAACCGCTGCGCAGCATCGTTGCCGAGGTTTGCATGGCGCGCACATGGGCACCGGCCGAAATTTGTCCAGCGCGCCGCAGGATGTCGATTTCATGCTTGTCTTTGACGAGCCGCATCTCGTCCAGCAGTTTGCACAAATCATGTTGGCTGCTAGGGCATTCAGCGCCCAAGCGCACTTTGGCGCGAACTTGGTTCAGCCAGCCGTCAACTTGCGTTTCGAGTCCCTTGTGCGTGGCAAACGGAAACCACACGGCACGCTGGTTCGCCAGCAGTTGCGGCATGGTTGTGGCTATCGTCTCAACGCTGAAAGCTTGGGTCACGCCAAGCGCCGCCACGGCGGCTTTAGGGCCGAGGCGAATGCCGTCCCAGATCTCGCGCTCCAAATCTTTCGGTCGGCAAAACAGCGTGCTCTTGCCTGACGCGTCAATCGTCAGCCAAGCGCCTGGCTCGCTGAAGCCGGTGAGGTAATAAAAGTAGCTGTCGTGGCGGTACGGAAAGTCGCTGTCGCGGTTGCGCGCCACTTCGGGCGCGGTTGGCAGCAGGGCGATGCCGCCACCTGCGGCTTTGAGGGCGCGTGCCACGACGGCACGGCGTTTTTCATACATGCGGGAGTTGATCACGAGGGTGTCCTGTTGCGGGTCATATCGGTGAACAAGTGTTTAACAAGGGCTTCGCAATGGGTTTAAGCGTCAGGCCGGCTGCGCATTCAGGGCGGCCAGCCGTTCGGGTGTTCCCACGTCGGTCCATGCCCCTGAATATAGCGCCGCGCTGACGCGCCCGCTCTGCATAGCCGTGCGAAGCAGGGGTGCCAGTGCGGCTTTCTGGCCGACGGGCGTACCGGCCAACAGCGCAGCCCGGTACAAGCCAACGGTGCTGTAGGTGTATTGCTCGGGCGCTTTGTTGAGGGCCATGCCACCGGGCGACAAGCCGAAGTCGCCGCTCAAGTTGTGTGTCGGATTCGGCACCAAATAAATATGCGCCAGCGCTTTGGATGCTGCAAAGCGCGCACCATCGGCAGCCGGAAATGCAAAGTCCGGCATGTAGACGTCGCCGGCCAAAACCCAAAACGGTGAGTTCTCTGGCAAGTTCAGCAGCGGCAACGCGGTCGCGATGCCGCCGGCTGTTTCTAAGGGACCACCATATTGCGCACCCTCATGCGAATAGCGAATCGACAAACCCCACGCGCTACCGTCGCCTAAAAGTGCCAGAAATTGTTCTTCCAACCAGGCGGTATTGATGACGACGCACTTAACGCCGGCGCGTGCCAGCTTTTCAAGATGCCAAACGATCAAGGGCTTGCCCTGCACCTCGAGCAGGGGCTTGGGGCAGGCGTCGGTCAGCGGGCGCATACGTTCGCCGCGACCGGCGGCGAGTATCAGTGCGTGTTGGATGGGGGCATTACTCATGGAGGCGGATTATCGCGCTGACGATTCATGGCGCGGTTGGCGTCTGGTCTGGGCGGCATCGCAGGCTGCCAACGCAGCCCCTGTAAAATAGGCGGTTTTGCGGCGCAAAAACTCGGTTAAACGACTCTCCAAAGACCCGTGCTGCTGCCTGCAACTTCACCTTTCATTCCCGCGAACTTCACTCTGGACTCTCCGCAAATGGCTGACAACACCCCCCCCCTCATGGCCAACGCCATCCGCGCTCTGGCCATGGACGCCGTGCAACAAGCCAACTCCGGCCACCCCGGCGCCCCGATGGGCATGGCCGACATGGCGGTTGCTCTGTGGGCCCGTCACCTGAAGCACAGCCCGCAAAATCCGCATTGGTTTGACCGTGATCGTTTTGTGCTGTCCAACGGCCACGGCTCGATGCTGATTTATGCGCTGCTGCACCTGACGGGCTATGCGCTGCCGATGAAAGAGTTGAAAAACTTCCGTCAGCTGCACAGCAAGACACCGGGTCACCCGGAAGTCGGCTATACGCCCGGCATTGAAACCACCACCGGCCCGCTCGGCCAAGGCGTCACCAACGCCGTCGGCATGGCTTTGGCTGAAAAGCTGCTGGCCCAAGAATTCAACCGCCCCGGCCACGACATCGTCAACCACCACACCTACGTTTTCATGGGCGACGGCTGCCTGATGGAAGGCATCAGCCACGAAGCCGCTGCCCTAGCTGGCGCTTGGAAGCTGAACAAACTGATCGCGCTGTACGACGACAACGGCATCTCGATTGACGGCCAAGTCGCGCCTTGGTTCATCGACAACACCGCCCAGCGTTTTGGTGCTTACGGCTGGAACGTCATCGGCCCGATTGATGGCCACGATGCAGAGGTCGTCGCCAAGGCGATTGCCAAGGCCAAAGACAGCAGCGACAAGCCAACCTTGATCATCTGCAAAACACACATTGGCAAAGGTTCACCAAACCGCGCCAACACCGCCAAAGCCCACGGCGAGCCGCTGGGCGCTGAAGAAATCAAGCTCACACGCGAAGTCCTCAACTGGCCGCACGCGCCGTTCGAGATGCCTGAAGAAGTCTATGCCGCTTGGGATGCCAAGGCCGCAGGCCAAGCCACTGAGAGCGCATGGGACGTCAAGTTCGCCGCTTACCAAGCCGCCTTCCCGGCCTTGGCCGACGAACTGACCCGCCGCATGAAAGGCGAGTTGCCTAAATCGTTTGCGCAACTGGCAGTAGACACCGTTGTTGGCGCACACACCAAAGCTGAAACCGTGGCGTCCCGCAAAGCCTCACAGCTGGCGCTCGAAGCCTTCACCGCCGGCCTGCCGGAGTTGCTCGGCGGCTCTGCTGACCTGACCGGTTCCAACCTCACCAACACCAAGAGCACGCCGAATTTGCGCTTTGACGCCAAGGGTGCCGTGGTGCTGACCGAAACCGCTGACGGCCAAATGATGGGCGGCCGCCACATCAACTACGGCGTGCGCGAATTCGGCATGGCCGCCATCATGAACGGCATCGCGCTGCACGGCGGCTACATCCCTTACGGCGGCACTTTCCTGACCTTCAGCGACTACAGCCGCAACGCGATTCGCATGGCCGCGCTGATGAAACTGCGCGTGGTGCACGTCTTCACGCACGACTCGATTGGCTTGGGTGAAGACGGCCCAACGCACCAGTCGATCGAGCACGCCGCCAGCCTGCGTTTGATCCCCAACCTCGACGTCTGGCGTCCGGGCGACACGGCTGAAACCGCCGTCGCTTGGGCCGTGGCCTTGCAAAACAAAAACAAACCCACCGCCTTGTTGCTGAGCCGCCAAAACCTGCCTTACGCACCGAAGGACGATGTCGGTCAGATCAGCAAAGGCGCTTACGTGCTGGCTGAACCCGAAGAAGTCGGCTTGAAGAAAAAAGCCCAGGCCGTCATCATCGCCACTGGCTCTGAAGTGCAGCTGGCCCTGAAGGCGCAAGAGCTGTTGGCCAAAGAATTCAAGATCGCGGTGCGCGTGGTGTCCATGCCCAGCACCACGACTTTTGACAAGCAAAAAGCCGCCTACAAATCAGACGTGTTGCCAGAAGGCATTCCGCGCATCGCCGTCGAGATGGGCGTGACCGACGGCTGGTGGAAATACGGCTGCGCGGCCGTCGTCGGTATCGACACTTACGGCGAATCAGCACCCGCGCCGGTGCTGTTCAAACACTTCGGCTTCACCCCGGAAAACGTCGCCAACACGGTGCGCAAGGTGCTGTTCAAAAAATAAGGCAGCATGCGGCACGTGCGCAGAATTCAAAGAATCTTTAACTCCAGGAGCTCCAGGATATGACTATCAAAATTGGCATCAATGGCTTTGGCCGCATCGGCCGTAATGTGTTGCGCGCCGCTGTGCAAAACTTCAGCGACATCCAGATCGTCGGCATCAACGACTTGCTCGAGCCCGAGTACCTCGCCTACATGCTGCAGTACGACTCGGTGCACGGCCGTTTCAAAGGTGAGATCTCGGTCGAAGGCAACACGCTCATCGTCAACGGCAACAAAATTCGTCTCACGCAAGAGCGCGACCCGTCGGTCCTGAAATGGAACGAGATTGGCGCCGACATCGTGCTCGAATCGACCGGCCTTTTTCTGGACAAAGCCACCGCTGAAAAGCACTTGGCTGCAGGCGCCAAAAAAGTCATTTTGTCAGCTCCCAGCAAAGACGACACACCGATGTTTGTCTACGGCGTCAACGACAAAACCTACGCCGGTCAAGCCATCATTTCCAACGCCTCATGCACCACCAATTGCCTGGCACCGATCGCCAAAGTGTTGAACGACAAATGGGGCATCAAGCGCGGCCTGATGACGACTGTGCACGCCACCACGGCGACGCAAAAAACCGTCGACGGTCCGAGCGGCAAAGACTGGCGCGGCGGCCGTGGCATTCTTGAAAACATCATTCCGTCCAGCACCGGCGCAGCCAAAGCCGTAGGCGTGGTCATTCCTGAGCTGAACAAAAAGCTCACAGGCATGTCTTTCCGCGTGCCAACCTCTGATGTGTCGGTGGTCGACTTGACGGTCGAGCTGAACAAGGAAGCCTCTTACGCAGACATCTGCGCCGAGATGAAAGCGCAAAGCCAAGGCGCCCTCAAAGGCGTGCTCGGCTACACCGAAGACAAAGTGGTCGCCACCGACTTCCGCGGTGAAACCTGCACCAGCGTCTTTGACGCCGATGCCGGTATTGCGCTGGACAGCACCTTCGTCCAACTCGTTGCTTGGTACGACAACGAATGGGGTTACTCGCACAAGTGCCTGGAAATGGTGCGCGTCGTCGCCAAGTAAGCTGCCGCAGTTGAAGGCTTGGCCTTCACGCAACAAAAAAGCGCCTCTCGTGGGCGCTTTTTTGCTGTCAGTTCGGGTTCATGTGTTTGATGTCGATGGACGCTCTTCGCGCCCATCCGGATGCCGCGCAAAACGCTCCGGCGAACGACCATGCACCGGGGCGCTGTCTGCCCAAGGCCAGCCGCCAAACTGGGTGCGCTGGTAGTCCGCCAGCGTTTGTCGAATTTCGGCCTGCGTGTTCATCACAAACGGGCCGTACTGCACCACGGGTTCGGCGATGGGTTTGCCTTGCAATAGCAAAAATTCAGCCACGCTGCTGCCGGTGTTGAGCAGTGCCACAGCGCAGTCGCCGCGTAACTCCAGCGCCGCGTGGCTGTCGATGGCCTCGCCATCGACGCTAATGCTTTGGCCTTTGAAGAAGTACAAGCTGCGCTGCGTGTCTGCGCCCGAGGCGGCTGGCAAAGTCCAGCGAGCACCGGGCTCCATGCGCAGCGTCCAGATGGAAACATCGGCGTCTGCCTGTGCCGCCCACGAATCCGGTGGCGGCGTCAGCGGCGCACCAGCGTCTGCCAGACGGCCGGCGATGACAGCCACCTCGGTGACCAGGCCCGCTGCGTCTTGCGTGATGTGATGCGGAATGTCGTGCGACCAGAACATGGTGAAGTGCGGCGTCACCATCTTGTTGCGTGCCGGCAGGTTCAGCCAAATCTGAAACAGCTCCAGTGGGTTGTCTGTTTCGGTGGCCAGCAGTGGAAACATCTCGGCATGGACGATGCCTTGACCCGCCGTGAGCCACTGCACGTCGCCGCGGCCAAAACGCGCCACCGCACCAAGCGAATCAGAGTGATCGATCAAACCTTTGCGGACGATGGTGACGGTTTCAAAACCGCGGTGCGGATGCGATGGAAACCCCGGCACCGATTGCCCGTGGTACATGCTCCAGCCGTCTTTGCGGCTGAAGTCTTGACCCAAGGTGCGGCCGCTGAGTGATGCCGCCGGACCCATCTCTGCGTTGGCGGCCGGATAGGCATCGTCGTGGTAGGCGCAAAACAAAAAGGGATCAATGGTGTCCCAGGGGAAACCAAGTGCTTTGGCTTTGATGATGGCGCTGCCCGTAGGCGCTGGCGTTGGCAGTGTGGCGTTTTTTGGCAAGGTTTAGATCTCAAAAATAGGGCGTGCGTGGCAGTTTATTGCTTGGGCAGTTTGCACTTGCCTTCGTAAAGAATGCGCACGCTTTTGCCTTGGTAGTCGGTGTCGTTGTAGCCGGCGAATGCTACGCTCTCTCGCTCGATGGTGATCTGGTTTTCGCGCCCGCTCGTTTTGCTTTTCTTGTTGGCGCCCAAACGCGAAGCCGTCGTCAGGTTGGCGCCCAGATACTGCTCTGTGATCAAGCTGCTGACGCGCATTTGGTAGTCCGCCGGGCCGACCACATTGAAGTACACGTGGCGGCCAATATTTTGCAACTCGATGGTGATTTTGGCGGGCGTGAGTTTTTTTTCCAATAGCGGGATGCTGGCTTCTGCATCACAGTCGATCTTGAACGTTTGTGCGTGCGCCAACAGCGCCGACTGGCTCAGCCAGAACAGCGCAACCACGCGCAAGAATTTGAAATAGGTGAGGGTGAAGGGCAAAGTGAGCATGTTTTCAGCCGGTTGTTGGGCCGACTGTAACAAAGAAGCGCGCTAAAAAAGAACTCGACTGCGGATGGTGCCTTGCACCTGGCCGAGCTTGCTCAGCGCCTTGTCAGAGTCGATCGCATCGATGTCGATGACCACGTAGCCGATGTCGTCATGCGTCTGCAGATATTGCGCCGCGATATTGATGTGGTTGTCCGAAAAGATCTGGTTGATCTGGGACAGCACGCCCGGCACATTGCGGTGCACGTGCAGCAGTCGGTGTTTGTCGGGGTGGGCTGGCAGCGCTACCTCGGGGAAATTAACCGACGATGTGGAGGTGCCGTTGTCGCTGTACTTGACCAGCTTTTCAGCGACTTCGACGCCGATATTGGCTTGCGCCTCCATGGTTGAGCCGCCGACGTGCGGCGTGAGAATGACGTTGTCGAGGCCGCGCAAGGGTGACTCGAAAACGTCGGCGTTGCTGCGCGGCTCCTCCGGGAACACGTCAATTGCCGCGCCCAGCAGTTTGCGCGAAGTCAGGGCCTCGGCCAGCACATCAATCTCCACCACGCTGCCGCGGGACGCATTGATCAAGACGCTGCCCGGCTTCATCATGGCGATTTCATTGGCGCCGATCATCCATTGCGTGGCGCGGGTTTCAGGTACGTGCAGGCTGACCACATCGCTGACGGAGAGCAATTCATGCAGGCTGAGCATTTGCCGGGCGTTGCCCAGTGGTAACTTGGTCACGACGTCAAAAAACACCACCTTCATGCCCAGCGCTTCCGCCAGTACCGACAGTTGCGTACCGATAGATCCGTAACCGATGATGCCGAGCGTTTTACCGCGTATTTCGTAAGCGTTTTCGGCGGACTTCAGCCAGCCGCCACGGTGCGCCACCGCGCTTTTTTCTGGCACGCCGCGCAGCAGCAAAATCGCCTCGGCCAGCACCAGTTCGGCGACCGAGCGGGTGTTGGAGTAAGGCGCGTTGAACACCGCGATGCCGCGTTGGCGTGCCGCCGCTAAGTCAACTTGGTTGGTACCGATGCAAAAGCAGCCGACGGCCGTCAGTTTGGGTGCATGCGCAAAGACCTCTTCGGTGAGTTGTGTGCGTGAGCGGATACCGAGAAAGTGCACGTCGGCCAAGCGCGCTTTGAGTTCAGCGTCGGGCAGCGAACCGGTGATGCTGTCGATGTTGGTGTAACCGGCCGCACGGATCACTTCTTCTGCGGAAGGATGAATCCCTTCGAGCAGTAAAAAATGAATTTTCTTTTTATCGATGGATGTCTTGCGCAAAAAATTCTCCCGAGAGTTGATTGCCGCTCAATCGCTGGCGGCGTCGTCAATCCAGTATGTCGCAAAGCCTCTCGGGATGGCCGCTGAGCCGGCAACAAGCCGGAAATGAAAAGGGCATGACGCGATTCCGCCATTATTTTCAAGACGCGTAAAAGCGTTCCCGAAAGGCCGCACAAAAGCCCGGTGTACCGGTGACGGACAAGCTCACGGTGTGGCGAGCGGTACCAGCGGCTTGCGGCTGAACGCTGAGCTCGCCGCTGTGGTCGTCAAAGTGCAAGACGTCGACGGCGCTGAATTCGCGCCAAGCTTGTAGGTCGTAGTCCCATTCACCGTCTTCGTCGAGTGGTGCACGCTGCGCTTCAAAAGCGTTATGCGCCCAAGCCAGCACGCTGGCGACTTCGGCCAGTACCGCCGCGTTGTGGGCAGGCGCTGTGGCGGCCAACGCGTCAAAAGTGCCGACGCCGTCCGCGTCTTCGCTGTAATCGAACTCGAGATAGTTCAGACGCATGAGAGCTCAGCGAGCGGGTGCGCTGGCGGCCTCAGTGGGCGCCAGAGGTGCCACCAGCGCCGGTATGGTTGTCGCAGAAGCAGCAGGTGTTACCAGTAGTCGCTCAGGGTGAACCTGTTGCTGTAGCCGCTCAGCTTCAGTTTGTGGTGCAGGAGTGATGCCGAGCTTGGCGAGCGCGCCCTGGTTCCACGCAAAGTAGGCCACATTGGCCAACAGCAGCAACAAGATCAGCAGTCTCAACATGGGGCGTCCTCTGCCTTCAAAGGCGATGCATCGGCAGTTTCACCGACGGGATGAGTTTAATGTTTCAACGAGGATGCTCAGCCGGACGCACGCTGACTTCCAGGCTGCTGATCTCTTGTCGGCCGCTTTGGGTTTGCACTGACAAGGCGCCATGCGCGCCGACACCGCAAGCGGTGCCTTCCGTGCCATCGGACAGTCTGACTAAGCGTCCTGCCAGCGCATCGCGCGCGGCGAAGCGTGCGCGAAAAGGTGCGAAACCCTCGCGCTCAAAGTCCAGCACGGCTTGAACCAGTGGTGCCGCCACGGCTTGCAGCGCCCAAGCTGCATCGACACCCGGCCACAAGGCTTGCAGCGACGTAGCGGCCATCGGCGGGGGTGTTTGCGGGTCGCCGTCAGGCGGCGAGGACGCCGCAGAGAAGTCTTGCTCGGGAGCGGTCACATTCAGGCCGACGCCGATCACCACGTAGCGTTGATCGCCCCAGTTGGCGGTTTCCACCAAAATGCCGCCGAGCTTGCGCTGGCCTAGCCACAAATCATTAGGCCATTTGAGTTGCAGCGTGGGTGGTTTTCCGTTGGCGGGTTCTAGGCTCTCTGCCAGACTCACACCAACCGCTAAAGACAAGCCAGACCAGTTGGCCGGTTGCAGCGGCAGGCCGAGTGAGAAGGTCAGGCTGGCACCGGCTTGACTTTGCCATTGACGGCCCAAACGGCCGCGACCGGCATTTTGATGCTCTGCCACCAGCAAGATGGCTTCAGGCGGCTCGGGGCTGCCCAGCGCTGACGCAGACAAAGCCGCCAGCGAAGCGGCCCGACAGCGCCGCATCAGCTCGCTGTTGGTGGAGTCGACCTGCGGCAACACTTCAACCGTGAAACCGGGCAGGTGCGGCACCACGGCTTGCCAGATGGCTTCAGCAGGCAAGCGAACGGGCGAGCGCAAGGGGTCGGTGGCGGTGCTCACACAGTTGCCTCAGTCTTTTTTGGCTTTCGACTTTTTCTTCTGTTTCTTTTCTTTCTTATCTTTTTTCTCAGACTTCACTTTTTTGTCCTTGGGTGCGAGCAGCGTGCCGCGGCACGTCGGTGCGCCGCACCAGCAGGGGTATTCGGCTTTCAGCTTTTTGGTGTACGGGGCATCAATGATGAGTCCATAGTCGTAAAAAAGCTCTTTGCCAGCAGGAATGTTCTGCAGCGCTTTGATGAAAATTCGGCCCTTTTGCTCATCCGCTTCACAGTTGGGCGCGCAGCTGTGGTTGATCCAGCGTGAGGAGTTGCCGCCGTGCTTGGCGTCGATCACATGCTTTTCGTCGACATGAAAGTAAAACGTGTGGTTGGGGTCGGTCGGGTCGTGGGGATGGCGCTTCAGCGCTTCTTTCCAGCTGATGATCTCGCCGATGTATTCAATCAGTGTCTCGCCTTCAGCCAGGTCTTGCACGGCAAACATACCCTTGCCGTGGACGCCGGAGAGGCGCGTCTGGATGCGCTTGCCAGAAGGCGCAAGCGCTGAGGTGACGGGGCTTTTAGGGGTGGCCTTGGCGCTGACGTTGGTGCTGATTTTGGACACGTTGAAAATTTTTGGTATGGTTAATTCATGCATGTGCGTGCGCATGCGTGCCCGCGTGCGTACGCGAGAGATGCTTATTGTAAGGAGCAAGTGATGGTCCATCGCCGCGAGTTGATGCAGTCTGCTGCGGCCTTGGCCGTGCTGCCTTGGGGTGCCGGTGTGCTGGCCGCTGAACCGGCCGGCGCCCCGTTGCCCGCGCTCGGCAGTGCGCTGGCTGTGCCGTCCTTGACGCTGCTTGATGGCAACCCTTGGGGGCCGGCACAAGCTGATGGCAAGGTGCTTGTGGTGTACTGGTGGGCGAGTTGGTGTCCGTTTTGTGCCGTGCAGTCGCCCCATATGGAGGCGCTGTGGCAAGCTGGGCGCAGCGAAGGACTGGTGGTGTTAGGGCTTTCGATAGACCGTCTGGCCAGCACGGCCAGTGCGCATTTGAAGGCTAAGGGCTATAGCTTTCCGGCAGCCATGGCCACGCCCGAAGTGGCCAAGGTCTGGCCCAAGCCGCGCGGGTTGCCGGTGGTGGTGGTGCGGGGCCGAAATGGCCGGGTCGTATTCACAGAGGCCCGGGAAATGGTCCCGGAAGACATAGAAAATTTGAAGAAGTACTTATGAAAACTTTGGTGATTGCAGAAAAGCCTTCAGTGGCACAAGACATCGTGCGCGCCATCACGCCGACGGCGGGCAAGTTCGAAAAACACGATGAGTACTTCGAGAGCGACGAGTGGATCGTGACCTCGGCGGTGGGCCATTTGGTCGAGATTCAGGCGCCTGAAGAGTTTGACGTCAAGCGCGGCAAGTGGAGTTTCGCGAACCTGCCGGTGATTCCGCCTTACTTTGATCTGAAGCCGATCGACAAGACCAAGACGCGGCTCAACGCCATCGTCAAGCTGGCCAAGCGCAAAGACATTGGCGCCATGGTCAACGCCTGTGACGCGGGCCGTGAGGGCGAGTTGATCTTCCGTTTGATTCAGCAGTATTCCAAAGCCAAGCACCCGGTCAAACGCCTGTGGTTGCAGTCGATGACGCCAGCCGCTATTCGGGAAGGCTTTGCCAGCTTGCGCAGCGACGAGCAAATGATGCCGCTGGCCGATGCCGCACGTTGCCGCTCGGAGGCGGATTGGATGGTCGGCATCAATGGCACACGGGCCATGACCGCTTTCAATTCGCGCGACGGCGGTTTCTTTCTGACCACCGTCGGTCGTGTGCAAACACCGACGCTGTCGGTGGTGGTTGAGCGCGAAGAAAAAATCCGCAAGTTCGTTAGCCGAAATTACTGGGAAGTGCACGCCAGCTTTGCTGCTGATGCTGGTGAGTACTTAGGCAAGTGGTTTGACCCGCAGTGGAAAAAATCAACCGCCAATGCAAATCTAGCTGAAGGCGCTGAGCCTGATGCCGAACTCAAGGCTGATCGCGTTTGGACTGAAGCTGAAGCCCTCACTATCGCTAATGCCGTGCGAGGCCAAAAAGCCAGCGTCACGGAAGAGTCCCGGCCAACCACGCAAGCCGCCGGTATGTTGTTTGATTTGACTTCGTTGCAACGCGAAGCCAACGGCAAGTTTGGCTTTTCTGCGAAGACCACGCTGTCGATTGCGCAAAGTTTGTACGAACGCCACAAGGCGCTGACCTACCCACGAACTGATTCGCGTGCCCTGCCCGAAGACTATGTGCCGGTCGTCAAGCAAACCTTCGAAATGATCGCCGGCAGCGAGATGAAGCATTTGGCACCGCATGCGCTGGTGGCCCTCAACGGCAACTACATCAAGCCGAGTAAGAAGATTTTTGACAACGCGAAAGTCAGCGATCACTTCGCCATAATCCCTACGCTGCAAGCGCCCAGCGGTTTGAGCGACGCCGAACAAAAGCTCTACGACCTGGTGGTTCGCCGCTTCATGTCGGTGTTCTTCCCGAGCGCCGAATACATGGTGACAACCCGCATCACCAAGGCTGCCCAGCACAGCTTCAAGACCGAAGGCAAAGTGCTGGTCAAGCCGGGTTGGTTGGCGATTTACGGCAAAGAAGCCGCCGCTGAAGTGGCCGAACCCAAAGACGGCGACAAGGGTCAAAACTTGGTGCCTGTGAAACCCGGTGAACTGGTGTCTGTTGAAACGGTCGACCCCAAGGGCCTGAAAACCCGGCCGCCTGCGCGTTACTCGGAAGCCACCTTGTTGGGTGCCATGGAAGGCGCCGGCAAAACCATTGAAGACGATGAACTGCGCGAAGCCATGCAGGAAAAAGGCCTCGGCACACCGGCCACCCGTGCCGCCACCATCGAGGGTTTGATCGCTGAAAAATACATGCTCCGCGAAGGCCGGGAACTGATCCCCACGGCCAAGGCTTTTCAGCTCATGACGCTGCTCCGTGGCCTCGGGGTCGAAGAGCTGTCTCGCGCCGACCTGACCGGCGAATGGGAGCACAAACTCAAGCAAATGGAGCAGGGCCAACTCAGCCGCGAGAGCTTCATGGCCGACATTGCTTTGATGACCGAGCGCTTGGTGAACAAGGCCAAGGGTTACGACAAAGACACCATTCCGGGCGACTACGCCACACTCACCGCGCCATGCCCCAACTGCGGCGGCATCATCAAGGAAAACTACCGGCGCTACACCTGCGTTGGCGCAGCCGGTGCGGCGGAAGGCTGCGGCTTTTCGTTCGGCAAAACGCCGGCAGGTCGGACCTTTGAAGTCGCCGAAGTTGAGCAGTTTTTGCGTGACAAAAAGATCGGCCCGCTGGACGGTTTTCGCTCCAAAGCCGGCTGGCCATTCACGGCTGAAATGGTCATCAAGTTTGACGAGGAAACCAAGAACTACAAGCTCGAGTTCGACTTTGGCGATGACAAAAACGCCGAGACCGGCGAGATTGTCGACTTCGGTGCCACGCCTTCTTTAGGCGCTTGCCCCAAGTGCGGCAGCGCCGTGCACGAGCACGGCAAAAACTACGTCTGTGCCAAGTCCGTGCCGACGCTGGAGCAGCCAACACCGAGTTGTGACTTCAAGACCGGCACCATGATTCTTCAGCAGCCAGTCGACCTTGAGCAGATGCAAAAACTGCTGACCACCGGCAAGACCGACCTGCTCGACAAGTTTGTCTCGATGCGCACGCGCCGGCCCTTCAAAGCCATGTTGGCTTGGGACGCAGAAGCTGGCAAGGTCAACTTTGAATTCGCACCCTCCAAGTTCCCACCGCGCAAGACCGCTGGACCGCCGCGCACCGGCACCGTGAAAACCCCGTTTGGCAAAACAGTCGCCGCCAAAGGCGCCGCGCCTGCCGCGAAGAAGGTGGCAGCGAAGAAAGTCGCTGCCAAAAAAGTAGCTGCCAAGAAAGCACCTGCTTCGGACAAACCGAAGGTGCCGCGCAAGACCACGCCCGGCACGGGCCTCAAGCCGAGTGAGGCACTCGCTGCTGTGATTGGTGCTGAGCCGGTAGCCCGCACGCAGGTCATCAAAAAGCTCTGGGACTACATCAAAGCCGAAGGCCTGCAGGACGCAGCCAACAAGCGCGCTATCAATGCTGACGCCAAGCTGTTGGCGGTGTTCGGTAAGCCGCAGGTGACGATGTTTGAACTGGCCGGGATTGTCGGCAAGCACCTGAGCTGAGGCGTCAGCTCAGGTCTGCAGCATGCCGACAAAGCGCACGGTGACGCGTGTGCCTGGCATGCCGGGTTGGCCAGTCCGGCCGGCGTCCTCGATGCTGATCGTCGCGCCATGTTGCTGCGCGATTTCTTGCACAATCGCCAGCCCTAAGCCAGTGCCGTCGACGTTGGTGCCGAGCGCGCGGTAAAAGGGCTGGAACACCAGCTCACGTTCGGCCTCGGGAATGCCCGGCCCCGTGTCTTCGACCAGCACCACCACGACACCGCTGAAGCGGTCCGTCAGCAAGCGTGCTGTCACTTGGCCTTTGACCGGTGTGTAACTGATGGCGTTGTCCAGCAGGTTGCGCACCAGTTCTTTGAGCAGCGTGGCGTTGCCTTGGACTCGGCTTGACGCCTCGCCTTGTTCCGGGCCTTCGTAGCCGAGGTCGATCTGCTTCTCAAACGCGTGCGGAAACGTGTCCTGAATCGCTTCCGAGACGATGTAGGCCAGATCGACGGGGAGCTGCGCTAAGCTGCGTCCGGTGGTTTCTGCGCGCGCCATCGCCAGCAATTGGTTGACCGTGTGCGTGGCGCGAATGCTGGCGCGGCCGATTTGTTTCAAGGACTTTTTCAGCTCGTCCGCATCGGTTTCGCGTTGCGCTAAATCGGCCTGCATGCGCAAGCCGGCCAGCGGTGTTTTGAGCTGGTGTGCGGCGTCTGCCAAAAAGCGTTTTTGGGTGGTCAGTGAGGCTTTGAGTCGGGTCAGCAAGTCATTGATGGACGAGACCAGCGGCGCCACCTCTTCGGGCACGGCGCTTTCATCGAGCGGGCTCATGTCGTCAGGCTTGCGTGCACGGATGCGTTTTTCGAGTTGCGCCAAAGGCTTGATGCCGCGCACCAAGGCCAGCCAAACCAGCAACACCGCCAGCGGCAGCGTGACAAACTGCGGGACCATCACGCCTTTGACAATTTCAGTCGCCAGCGTTTTGCGTTTTTCGAGGGTTTCGGCGACTTGCACCAGTAGCGGCTGGGCGCCGGGCACATCAATGTCGACCCAGGTGTAGGCGACCCGCACGTCTTCGCCGCGCATCACGTCTGCGCGCATCCGGACCTCGCCATTGACGGGTTTGTTTTCTGAGGGCGGTAGCGGCAAATCGGCTTCGCCACTGAGGAACTCACCACGCGAGCCGAGCACTTGGTAGTAAACCAAGTCGCTGTCGTCGGCGCGCAGAATTTCACGCGCCGGCGCGGGCATGGAAAAGACCACTTGGCTGTGCCGCACCACCACCAGTTTGGCCAGCGCTTGCACGTTGTATTCGAGCGCACGGTCAAAGGGTTTGCCTGCGATGTTTTGCGCCACCAACCAAGTCAGCGCGAGGCTGATCGGCCAGAGCAGCAGCAGCGGCGTCAGCATCCAGTCCAGGATTTCGCCAAACAGACTGCGCTTGCCGCGCTGGAAAATCTTCAAGGGATTTTTTCGAGGCAGTAGCCCAAACCGCGCACAGTGGCAATGCGGATCGGTCCTTTCTCGATTTTCTTGCGCAGCCGGTGGATGTAGACCTCGATCGCGTTGTTGCTGACTTCTTCGCCCCATTCGCAGAGGCGTTCCACCAGCTGGTCTTTGCTGACCAAGCGGCCGGCGCGTTGTAGCAAGACTTCAAGCAAGCCCAACTCGCGCGCTGAGAGTTCGACCATGGTGCCGTCAATCGTCGCAACGCGGCCACCTTGGTCGTAAATCAGCGGGCCATGCTTGATGGTGCTGGTCGCGCCGCCCATGCCGCGCCGCGTCAGCGCGCGCACGCGGGCTTCGAGTTCTTGCAGCGAAAAGGGTTTGGCCATGTAGTCGTCGGCGCCGTAGTCCAGACCCTTGACGCGCTCTTCGACGCTGTCGGCGGCGGTGAGAATCAGCACCGGCATGGTCGAGCCACGGGCACGCAAACGTTTGAGAACTTCCAGACCGTGCATGCGCGGCAAACCGAGGTCGAGGATCAGCAGGTCGAACTCGGTGTTCGTCATCAGGGCGGCATCGCACTCCGAGCCGCTGGCCACGTGATCGGTGGCGGCGCCTGAAGCGCGCAAGGTGCGCAGCAGACCGTCGGCTAAGACTTGATCGTCTTCGGCAATCAAAATACGCATCGCTGTCTCCTCATTGGGCTACCGCTAGCCGCCAGTCGAAACCGACGTGCTTGGCGTGCCTGTTTGTTATTTTGTAACCGTTGCAAATTCTAGGCTCAAGCAGCCTCCGGCAGGCTGACAACCTTGCAAATAGTGGACACAGGCTGTTCTCAGGCCTCATAACCACCGGCATAGGCCTCCAGGCCGAGCGCCACCACGGTGGCGACGTCGCGCCCCACGGCTTGCGAAAACTCGTTTTCAGCGCGGGCCACGGCTTGCCGGAAAGCTGCCAGCCAGAGCAGGCCGGACGCGGTGAAAACCACTTGCCGCGCTCGCTTGTCATGCGGGTCGGCTTGTCGCGTCACCAGTCCCCACGCTTCGCATTGGTCGACCAAATCGCCCATGGCTTGCTTGGTCATGCCGGCGCTGGCGGCCAGCTCGGTCAAGCGCGAACCGCTCAAGCCCAAGTGCCGCGTGATGTGGATGTGCGCCGCGCCAACCTGCGCCCGTGCGGCCAGATTGGAGAGTGCCAAGGGCACCTGCACATCACTGGCCATTAACGCCAGCACACGGGCGTCAAAGCGGCGCAACGCATGGCCCAGTAGCCGACCTAGGTGGGTCTGGCGCCAGCTTCCTTCAGGCGCCTCGGTGGCGCTTGGTGTGCGGGGTGTGTTGGCGTCTGAGGCGCTGTCAATGCGTGGAATATGCATCTTGATAATGGTAAGGCAAACTGACCATAAATATCACTTGCACAATTCAATCAGCTGATAAAGTACTGTTCATGCATCCAGTTGACCGGTTAATTCCCCAGCCCGATGTTTCTGCTAAATGTCATTAGACCGTTGGTTTTAAAGGAGATTTTCATGAACGATATCGTCAAGCCCTCTTCCGCCCTGAATACTGAAAAAGCCAAAGCGCTGCAGGCTGCGCTGGCCCAAATTGAAAAGCAGTTCGGCAAAGGCACCATCATGAAGCTGGGCGCTGGCGAGGTGATTGAAGACATTCAGGTGGTTTCCACCGGCTCGCTCGGGCTCGACATCGCGCTGGGCGTTGGCGGCTTGCCACGTGGCCGGGTGGTTGAGATTTACGGCCCTGAGTCTTCCGGCAAAACCACGCTGACCTTGCAAGTCATCGCTGAAATGCAAAAAATCGGCGGCACCTGCGCCTTCGTCGACGCCGAGCATGCGCTGGACATCCAGTACGCCCAAAAGCTCGGTGTCAACTTGCAAGAACTGCTGCTCTCACAGCCAGACACCGGCGAGCTAGCGCTTGAAATCGTAGATGCCTTGACACGTTCCGGCGCCGTCGACCTGATCGTCATCGACTCAGTCGCCGCACTCACACCCAAGGCCGAGTTAGAAGGTGAAATGGGCGATTCGCTGCCCGGTCTGCAAGCACGTTTGATGAGCCAGGCGCTGCGCAAGCTCACCGCGACCATCAAAAAAGCCAACTGCATGGTGATTTTCATCAACCAGATCCGCATGAAGATTGGCGTCATGTTCGGCAGCCCTGAAACCACCACTGGCGGCAATGCGCTGAAGTTCTATGCCTCGGTGCGTTTGGACATTCGCCGCATCGGCTCGATCAAGAAAGGTGACGAGGTGATCGGCAACGAGACCCGCGTCAAGGTGGTCAAAAACAAAGTGGCCTCACCCTTCAAGATGGCGGAGTTCGACATTTTGTATGGCGAAGGTATCAGCCGACTTGGCGAGGTGCTGGACCTCGGAGTCGCCGGCAATATCGTCGAAAAATCCGGTGCCTGGTACGCCTACAAAGGCGAAAAAATTGGCCAAGGTCGCGACAACTCACGTGAATTCTTGAAAGAGAACCCGGAGCTGGCGATCGAGATTGAAAACAAGGTGCGCGAATCACTGGGCATCCGCTTGATTCAAACCACCGCCATTGAAAAGCCAGAAAAAGCCGAGAAGCCTGAAAAAGCTGACAAGGCCGAAAAACTCATCAAAGCTTGATCTTCAAGCATCCACGCCATTATTTTTATGCAGGAGTTCAATGTGATGTCTAACCGAGTGACGACTGTCGGAGCCTGGGTTTTTATAGTCTTGAGAAAAGCCGCCATCGCCTTGTGGCGAGCGGCTTAAGCGGCGAGCGACATGGCAACGGGTTTTGCTTTGTCGCTCAAGGGGCGGGCGCTGCGCCTGCTCACCGGCCGGGAGCATTCCCGTGCCGAACTTGAGCGCAAACTGGCCGCGCATGAAGAAGAACCCGGCCAACTGGCCAAAGTGCTCGACGAGTTGCAAGCCAAAGACTTCATCAGCGAAACCCGGGTTGTCGAGTCTGTTTTAAACCGCCGCGCCAGCCGTTTTGGTGCCGCCCGCATACGCCATGAACTTCAGGGCAAGGGCCTGCAAGCAGAAGTCGTCAGCGCAGCGGTCCAATCCCTCAAGGGCACTGAAGTCGATCGGGCCCGCGGCGTCTGGCAAAAAAAGTTCGGCGCACCCGCAACAGACGCCGCTGAGCGCGGCAAGCAGATGCGGTTTATGGCCGCACGCGGTTTTGGCTCTGAGGCGATTCGCCGCGTTGTGTCTGGCGCAGACGAATTGAGCGAAGACGATTTCAGCGGCTGACCGCTTAACTGCGGATCTGTTACGGCTGACCTTTAGCGCTGACCCGAAAAGCCTGCAGCGCTTGCACCCACGTCAAACGGGCGGCTGCCAAATGGCGTTCCTTGACATGACCAAACCCTTTGATGTGTTCCGGAATCCGTGCAAACTCCAAGGCCGCAGCATGGTTGTGCTCGTTCAGTGAAGCCAAGACCTCTTCAATGCTGGTGCGGTATTCATCAATCAACGCGCGTTCGGTCTTGCGTTCGGTGCTGTAACCGAAAACATCCAGCGGCGTGCCGCGCAGGCCTTTGAGTTTGGCCAGCACTTTGAAGCCGCTGCACATCCACGGGCCAAACTTCCGCTTTTGCATTTCGCCGCGGTCGTTTTTGGGTGACAGCAAGGGCGGCGCCAGGTGGTAGTTGATTTTGAAGTCGCCCTCAAACATGGCTTTGATTTTGTCTTCAAAACCTGTGTCTGTGTGCAAGCGCGCCACTTCGTACTCGTCCTTGTAGCTCATGAGTTTGAAAAGACCGCGTGCGACGGCTTGGCTCAGCAGGCTTTTGCCACGAACGGCTTCGGGTAACGCGGCTTCTGCGGCTTGCACACGAGCAACAAACTCCGCATAGCGCTGCGCGTAAGCCGCATTTTGGTAGGCCGTCAAAAACTCGACCCGGCGCGTCACCAAGGCGTCCAAACCTTGGCGCGGCGTGGGCAAGCTGATCACCTGCGCAGGCGTGAATAGTTTCTCGACCGATGAAAGTTCATGTGCAGCGCGCCGACCCCAGGTGAAGGCCGCCTTGTTCTGTTCCACCGCCACAGCGTTGAGTTCAATAGCTCGCATCAGCGACGCCAAATCCAGCGGGACCCAGCCTTTTTGCCAGGCGTAGCCGAGCAACATTGGGTTGGCATAAATGCTGTCGCCCATTAATTTGGTGGCTGCTGTGTCTGCGTTGAAAGCGCCGACCTGTGCGGCCCCCACGGCTTTGGTGATTTCGGCTTGGCAGGCGCTGCCCGGGTTTTGCCAATTGCCGTTGTGCACAAAAGCGGCTGTCGGCGCGCTGTGCGCGTTCAGTGCCACATGGGTCTTGCCTTCGCGCATGCGCAGCATGGTTTCTTTGTGCGCCGCGACGATCGGGTCGCAGCCGATGATGAGGTCGGCACTGGCCATGCCCACGCGCGTCGTGCAAATGTCCGACGGCTGCTGGCTGATGAGCACATGGCTCCAAGTGCTGCCGCCTTTTTGTGCCAAGCCGGCAGCATCTTGCGTGACGATGCCTTTGCCCTCAAGGTGCGCCGCCATCCCCAGCAACTGGCCGATGGTGATGACGCCGGTGCCGCCAACGCCGGCGATCACAATGCCCCAGACCCGATCCGTGCGGCCGTCTGATCCGTCTAAGGGCGGAACCTGTGGCAGTGGCAGGACGCCCAGCGCGGCGTCGTCAAACGGGTTGAGTTTGGTGTCGCCTTTCGCTTTCTTTTTCAGCTGCCCACCTTCAACCGTCACGAAGCTCGGGCAAAAACCCTTGACGCATGAAAAATCTTTGTTACAGGTGCTCTGGTTGATCTGCCGCTTGCGACCGAATTCAGTTTCCAAGGGTTCGACCGACAGGCAATTGGACTGCACGCCGCAGTCGCCGCAGCCCTCGCACACCGCCTCGTTGATGACCACGCGTGCGGCAGGATCAACCAACGCTCCTCGCTTGCGACGTCGGCGCTTTTCGGTGGCGCAGGTCTGGTCGTAAATGATGACGCTGCAGCCCTTGATCTCACGGAACTGGCGCTGAAGCGCGTCCAACTCATCGCGGTGATGCACGGTCACGCCCTCGGCCAAGGTCACGCCGTCGTACTTCTCCGGCTCGTCGGTCACGACGATGGTTTTGACCGCACCTTCGGCGCGCATCGACTGCGCAATTTGCAGCACTGAATGGCCTTCAGGTCGCTCACCGACAGGCTGGCCGCCGGTCATGGCGACAGCGTCGTTGTACAAAATTTTGTAGGTGATGTTGACGCCCGCAGCGATGCTTTGGCGAATCGCCAGCAAGCCGCTGTGAAAGTAAGTGCCGTCGCCAATGTTCGCAAAAACATGCTTTTCAGTGGTGAAGGGTTGTTGGCCGACCCAAGGCACGCCTTCGCCGCCCATCTGCGTGAAGCCGATGGTGCTGCGGTCCATCCACAGCGTCATGTAATGGCAACCGATGCCAGCCATGGCGCGAGAACCTTCAGGCACTTTGGTGGAGGTGTTGTGCGGGCAGCCCGAGCAAAACCAGGGCGTGCGCTCGGTGTCCACCACGGTCACTTGCAAAGCGTTCTCTTTGGCGGCGATCAGCGCCAACCGGGCGTCGATGCGTGCCCGCATGTCGCTGCTTAAGTCGAGTTTTTTGACCCGCGCCGCGATGGCCTTGGCGATCAGCGCAGGCGACAAATCGGCGTTGGCGCGCAGCAAAGTGTTGGCCGCCGGATTGGACATGCCCCACTCACCACCGCTGAAGTCGCCGTCGACCTCGTTGAACTTGCCGAGGACGTTGGGCCGCACATCGGAGCGCCAGTTGTAGAGCTCTTCTTTCAGCTGGTATTCCAGCACTTGGCGCTTTTCTTCGATCACCAATATCTCTTGCAATCCGGTGGCGAATTTGCGCGTGAGCTGGGCTTCTAGAGGCCAGACCACGCCCACCTTGTGCAGGCGAATACCGATTTGGCGGCAGGTGGCGTCGTCCAGCCCCAAGTCGACCAGGGCTTGGCGCGTGTCGTTGTAGGCCTTGCCGCTGGCCATCAGACCGAGTCGGTCGTTCGGGCCCTCGATGGCGTTGTAGTTGAGTCGGTTGGCCCGAATATAGGCGAGCGCGGCATACCATTTGTAGTCAAACAAACGCTGCTCTTGCTCCAGCGGCGCGTCGGGCCAGCGGATGTGCACGCCACCTGGCGGCATGACAAAGTCAGTCGGCAGTTTGATCTGCACACGATCAGGATCGATCAAGGTGCTGGCAGACGACTCGACGATTTCTTGAATCGTCTTCATGCTGGCCCAAACGCCTGCGTAGCGGCTCATGGCCAGCGCGTGCAGGCCGAGGTCCAAAATTTCTTGCACGCTGGCCGGGAAAAACACCGGCAATCCGCAAGCCTTGAAGATGTGGTCGCTCTGGTGCGCGGCGGTCGAGCTTTTGGCCACGTGGTCGTCGCCGGCCACCGCCAGTACGCCGCCCCAAGGCGTGGTGCCCGCCATGTTGGCGTGCTTGAAAACGTCCGAGGTGCGGTCAACACCGGGGCCCTTGCCGTACCAAATGCCGAACACGCCGTCGTATTTGTTGGTGCCCGGTGGGGTAAAACCCAGCTGCTGTGTACCCCAGACGGCGGTCGCCGCGAGTTCTTCATTCACGCCTGGTTGAAAGACGATGTTTTGTGCTTTCAGGTACTTGGACGCCTTCCACAAGGCCTGGTCGTAACTACCCAAGGGCGAGCCGCGATAACCTGAAATGAAACCTGCGGTGTTTTTACCTTGCTGCTGGTCGCGCAGGCGTTGCAGCATCGGTAGCTTGACCAAGGCTTGCACCCCGCTCATAAATGCGTAGCCGTAATCCAGCGAATACTTGTCGTCGAGGGTGACCGTTTCCAGCGACTTGCGGATGTGCTCGGGCAGCGGTGCGTTCATGGCGGGGACTCCAGATTCTTAAATTTTTATACCGACAAAGTGTAGGCGGCAGGGCTGGATAAGTCTTTGCGTTTTGTGCCCTATTTGAGCTATCCTGCGCAAGATCCTTTCTTAAAATGCGGTTTATGCAAACACTTGATAAATTTGACGTGGCCATACTGAAAGAGCTGCAAAGCGAAGCGCGACTCACCAACGCCGAGTTGGCCTCGCGCATCGGGCTGTCGGCCGCACCTTGCTGGCGCCGTGTGCGCGCGCTTGAAGAGTCGGGCTTCATCACCGGCTACCGAGCCGAAATCAACCGCCAAAAAATAGGTTTGGGCGTGCTGGCCTTTGTGCGCATCGACGCCGAGCGCAACACCGGCGAAGCCACCCGTGAGCTGGAAGACGCCATCCGCAAGTTGCCCGAGATCGTCTCGTGTCACTACATCAGCGGCACCGGCACTTTTGAGTTGCAGGTGGTCGCGCGCGACTTAGAAGCTTTTAGCAAATTTGCGCTGCAAAGCATCATCAACTTGCCCAACGTCAAAGACCTGCACACCAGCTTTTCATTGGGCGAAGTGAAGGCTGGCGGGGCGTTGCCGCTGGGGCATTTGGACGTTTGACTAGGCCAATTTCAGAAAAAGACCTTAGGACGGCCGGAGTCAACGGTGCAAATTAGCAATCATGTTTGACCGAAAGACTTCCGTTGCCCAGCAGACCGTCGACCCTGCATCGCTGTCAAGCGAGTGCTCGGTGAAAGTGGCTGCCATGAAAGTGCTTAGTGAGTCGCTGGGGCAGTTTACCGGCCATCTGACGGCCCTGCGTGGCTCAGATGATCCCGAGGTGGTGCATCAAGCGCGGGTGGCTTGGCGGCGTTTTAAAAGTGGCTTGCGCTTGTTCAGGCCCGCGTTGCATGAGGCTCGGACGGCGATGCCCGTACTGACAACTTTGCAGCCGCTCTTGCAAGGCTTGGGCGCGTTGCGCGATCTGGACGTGGCCCTGACCGAGACGTTGCCGCAGTTGCGAAATACTTACATTGACAGCAGCCCGAAGACCAGCGCAGCGCAGGCCCGGCGGCGACGAGATTGGCAACAGATGAGCCAAGCCTTGCAGCGGCTTGCGGACGCCCAACGTCGGTCTGTGCGCCGCGAACTTGAGCGCCCCGCCGTGGTGGCCACTTTGTTGGCGCTCACGGCATGGGTCGATGGCTTGACAGGTGTGTCGTCGTGTGTGGCATCGGCCACTGTCCCGCTGCGGCGCTGGGCCCGGCAGCGCTTGAGCCGTTGGCATGAGCGCTTTAAGCGGGCTAAACAAGCCGCGTCAAGGGCGCGTCAAAAAACCGGTCGATGCAACGCCAGTCCAGAAAACCAGCACCGCGCCCGTATCCTGGCCAAGCGGCTGCGCTACGGCGTAGAGGCCTTAGGCGACTTGCTGCCCGCGCAGCGCAAACGGCGCTGGCGTCAGCAGGCGCTTGACCTGCAAACCAAGCTAGGCGCTTCGCGAGACTTGCTTCAAGCGCACGCTTTGGCCGTCAGCGTGGCGGCTGACAACGACATTCGGCGGTTCTTGCAGGGCTTGGCCGATCAATCAGCGGAGCAGGCGGCAGATCAATCGAGCTGAACCGTCGACAAATCGAAGGACTTGGGCGGAAAGGCCAAGCCCATTTTTTCAAGCGTGTGTACCAGTAACTCGGCCAAGAACAAATCGCGGTAGCGTTTGGAGTCGGCGGGGATCACGTACCAAGGCGCGTTGGCGCTGCTGGTGGCGGTCATGGCTTCTTGGTAGGCCTCCAAGTAGTCGGGCCACAACTGGCGGTCTGAAAAGTCTGAGGCTTGGAGCTTCCATTGCTTCAGCGGGTCATCGAGCCGAGCTTGCAGGCGCTTTTTTTGTTCTTGCTTGGAGATGTGCAAATAGCACTTCAACACCGTGACGCCTTGGTCGTGCAGCAGCGCTTCAAAGTTGGCGATGTGCTGGTAGCGTTTGAGCCAGGCGGACTTGTCAATCCAGCCGCGCACTCGCGGCACCAGCACGTCTTCGTAATGGCTACGGTTGAAAATAGCCATCTCGCCTAGCGCGGGAGCTTTACGGTGAATCCGCCATAAAAAGTCGTGGCGCTGTTCTTCTTCGCTGGGCACGCCAAAAGCTTCGGCGCGCACGCCCAAGGGACTCACATGGGAAAACACGCTGCGAATACTGCCGTCCTTGCCGGCGGTGTCCATGCCTTGCAAGACCAGCAGCAAGCCCTTACTTTTCCCGGCGTGCAGCATCAGCTGCAGTTTTTCAAGCTTTTCGGCGGCTTTTTGGAACAGCACCGGCCACTCGTTGTCCTGAATGTCCTTGGTCATGTCTGCTTCCGCAGGCAAGGTGGCCAGATTTTTGAGCTGGAAGGCGTGCTCGGCTTTGACGCGCCATGCAGAAAGATCAATGTGGGTCATGGGGGTTGAGCTGGCATTGCAGATGAATTTGAGAAGTTTCCGGTATGCCTTGAATGTACCCAAGCCCTTGGCCGACGCCAAACGGCCCCCAGCTTTACCCGCACTTTGCAGGTTCTGGGCGACGCGAATCATGCCGGCCTTGTAAAGTTCAGCCTATGCAAAAATCCGCATCCATGAAGTCCTCCACCTCCAGACTCTCCAACTTCCTTAACCGTTGGCGCTACGCGCTGGCAGCGTTGGCGCTGCTGGGGCTAGGGCTGGGGGTTAAGTTTTATTATTTCCCGACCAAAAAGGCGCCGACTTTCGTCACGGCCACGGCGGTCTTGGGTGATATTGAGCAGTCGGTGTTGGCGACGGGGACTTTGCAGGCTTTCAAGCAGATCAGCGTGGGCGCGCAGGCGTCGGGGCAAATCAAGAGTTTGAGCGTGGCGCTGGGTGACAGCATCCAGAAGGGTCAGTTGATCGCTGAGATTGACGCTATGAAGCAAGAAAACGACTTGCGCAATACGCAAGCGGCTTTGCTGAGCGCGGAGGCCTTGCTGGGTTCGCGACAAGCCTTGCTGAAGCAGGCCGAGTTGAATTTTCAACGCCAAAAAGAGTTGCTGTCAGGCGATGCCATCTCACGCCAGACCTATGAGCAAGCCGAGGCCACGTTGGGCACCACCCGGGCGGACATCAAAACCTCAGAGGCGCAAATTGCGCAGGCCAGTATTGCTGCCGACACCGCCAAAGTGAATCTCGGCTACACGCGCATTCTGGCGCCGATGGACGGTGTCGTGGTGGCCTTGGTGGCGCAACAGGGGCAGACGGTCAACGCCAACCAAAGCGCGCCCATCATCATCAAGCTGGCGCTGCTCGACACCATCACGGTCAAGGCGCAGATTTCGGAGGCTGACGTGGTCCGCGTCAAGCCCGGTCAAAAGGTCTACTTCACAATTTTGGGCGCGCCTGAAAAGCGCTATTACACGACGCTGCGCAGCGTTGACCCGGCGCCTGACTCGATCGTCACGGACACGGCAACGACGGTCAATACGGCCACGGCGATTTATTACAACGGCCTGCTCGACGTGCCCAATCCGGAAGGTTTGCTGCGCATTTCGATGACCGCGCAGGTCTACGTCGTGCTCAACGAAGCCAAGGGCGTCATCACCATTCCATCGGCCGCTGTCCAGCAAGTGGGCCGGCGCGGGCCGGCCAGCGTGCGCGTGGTGAACGCTGCTGGCAAGGCTGAAAAACGCGAGGTCAAAGTGGGCATCGACAACAACGTCAATGCAGAAATCTTGGATGGCTTGGCGGTGGGCGACAAAGTCGTGCTGAGTGAAGCACAGGCGCCCGGCAGCCAGCCGGCACCGCGGACACCGCCGCGCATGCGCTTTTAATGGCGGATTTTGTGAACGCCACCGTCAACCCCGCGACCGCTTTGCCCGCTTTGCTTGAGCTGCGCGGGCTTCAGCGCGACTTCCCCGCCGGTGAGGGCACGATCACCGTGCTGACCGACATCAACCTCGACATTCGCGCGGGCGAGATGGTCGCCATTGTTGGTGCCTCGGGTTCTGGCAAGTCGACGCTGATGAACATCCTTGGCTGCCTCGACAAACCCACGGTCGGTACTTACTGTGTGGCGGGCCGGCCGACCAGTCAACTCGGGCCCGACGAATTGGCCGAGCTGCGGCGCGAACATTTCGGCTTTATCTTTCAGCGCTACCACTTGCTGGGCGACTTGAGTGCACTGAACAATGTAGAAGTCCCCGCGGTCTATGCCGGCCGCGACCGGCCATCGCGCCGCGAACGCTCGACCGCGCTGCTGACGCGCCTTGGCATGGCCGACCGCTTGCAGCACAAACCGGGTCAGCTATCGGGCGGACAACAGCAACGCGTCAGCATTGCGCGGGCGCTGATGAACGGCGGACATGTGTTGCTGGCCGACGAGCCGACCGGCGCTCTCGACACCCAAAGCGGCGCCGAGGTGATGAAGATTTTGATGGAGCTGCACGCCGAGGGCCACACCATCATCATCGTCACGCACGACATGCAAGTGGCTGCGCACGCTGACCGCATCATCGAGCTCAGCGACGGCCGCGTGGTGGCTGATCGATTGACCCGGCCCGAGGCGATGGATACCCGCGTGCCCCTCAAACCCGTGGCCAGCAGCAGTGGCCGCTGGCAAGCTGGGCGCGACCGTTTCAGCGAGGCTTTTCGGATGGCTGTATTGGCCATGAACGCGCACCGCTTGCGGACGTTTTTGACCATGCTGGGCATCATCATCGGCATCGCTTCTGTGGTTTCAGTGGTGGCTTTGGGCGAAGGCTCGCGCCTGCAGATTCTGAAAAGCATCAGTGCCATTGGCACCAACACGATTGAGATTTTTTCGGGCAGTGGTTTTGGCGATAGGCGCGCCGGTCGCGTGCGCACCTTGGTGCCGAGCGACGCGGCGGCGCTGGCCGAACAAAGTTATGTCGACAGCGTCACGCCGACTTTGTACACGACGGTCACGCTGCTCCACGGCAACATCGCGTTGACCGGCACCGTCAACGGCGTCGGCGAGCAGTACTTTCGCGTGCGCGGCGTGCAGATGGCGTTGGGTCGCCCTTTTGACGCCGACAGCGTGGCCAGCCTCGCGCAGGAAGTCGTGATCGACGACAACACGCGCAAACAACTCTTTCCAAACAACCCCAACCCGGTCGGCGAAGTCATCTTGATTGACCAAGTGCCGTGCCGCGTGGTCGGCGTGACCAAGCGCAGCGAGTCCGCCTTTGGCAATCCGGATTGGCTCAATGTGTGGATTCCGTACACCTCGGCCATGAGCCGTGTGATCGGTCAAAACTACCTGCGCAGCATCACCGTGCGCATCAGCGACGACGTCTCGCCCGAAGTCGCCGAGCAAGGCATCAACACCTTGCTGCGGCAGCGGCACGGGGTGGTGGATTTTTACGTCCTCAACACGGACACGATTCGCCAGACGGTCGAAAGCACAACCAAAACCATGACGCTGTTGATCTCGGCCATCGCCCTGATCTCGTTGATTGTGGGCGGCATCGGCGTGATGAACATCATGCTGGTGTCGGTGACTGAGCGCACCGGCGAAATCGGTGTGCGCATGGCCGTCGGCGCGCGACAAGGTGATATTCGGCAGCAGTTTTTGATTGAAGCGGTGCTGGTGTGTTTGTTGGGCGGCGTGCTAGGCATTTTGTTGTCGCTGTTGGTAGGCTGGGGTTTTGAGCAGTCGGGTAGCAGCTTCACGTTGGTGTATTCCACGCTGTCGATGGTGGTGGCCTTTGTTTGCTCAACGCTGATTGGCGTGATCTTTGGTTTTATGCCGGCCAACAGCGCGGCAAAACTCAACCCTGTTGATGCGTTGTCGCGGGAATGAACTCTGTGAAACCCATGATCTTGATTCCTTTGACTTCTTTGACTTTGAATGTCCGCGCCAGCCGGCTGACCTCTGCGATCACGCTGGCGCTGTTGGTGGGTGGCTGCGCTTCGACTTTCAAGGGTCCTTACCAAGCCCCTGCGCTGACGCTGCCGGCGCAGTACAGCCAAACCAGCGCTGCGGGGATGGTTGGCGGCGCTGTGCCTTTAGCGTCTGGCGCAGCTTGGTGGAGCCGCTTCAACGACCCCGAACTCGACCGTCTGGCGGCCGAGGTCTTGCAGCGCAACAACAATCTGGCGGCGGCCGCGATTCGCGTGCGGCGTGCGCAGCTGCTGGCGGGTCTGGCTGACAATAATTTGCAACCGCGTTTCAGTGGGAATCTCGGCACCGGCGCCAGCTTACCGCTGGAAGCCGGCGCGGTGACGACACGCAGCAACAGCGTGTTGTTCGGCGCGGCTTATGAAATTGATTTGTGGAACAAGCTTGGCAGCCTGCGCGATGTGGCCCGCTGGGAAGCGCTGGCCACCGAGCAAGACCGGCAAAGCGCCGCATTGGCGCTGGTCAGCACCACGGCCACGCTGTACTGGCAAGTGGGTTTTTTGAACCAGCGCCTCGCCGCCAATGCCCAGAGCATTGCTTATGCGCAGACCACTTTTAATTTGGTGCAGACGCAGTACCGTGCCGGTGCCGTGTCGGGCTTGGAGGTGGCCGAAGCGCAGCAGACGCTGGCCAGTCAACAAGCCAGCCAGAGCGCTTTGCAACAGCTGGCGGTCGAAGCCCGCACCGCCGTGGCGCTGCTGTTGGACGGCCCGCCCGGCAGCAACTTCACCAACCCCGCCAGCTTGCCAACGTTGGCGCTGCCCGCGCTGGACGCAGGCGTACCGGCGGCCTTGCTGGGGCGCCGACCCGATCTGCGCGCGGCCGAGCTGCGTTTGCGCGGCAGCTTCACCGGCATCGACGCGGCCCGCGCCAGTTTTTACCCCGCCTTGAGTCTGACGGGCAGCCTCGGCTCGTCCAGCGCGCAGTTGAGCAACGTTTTGCAAAACCCGGTCGGCACGCTCGGTCTTGGCATGACGCTGCCTTTTCTGCAGCGCACCGCCATGCAGCTGACGATTCGCGTGTCTGAGACGCAACACGCAGAAGCCGTGGTGAATTTTCGGCAAACGCTTTACACCGCGCTCGGCGAGGTCGAAAACGCCTTGTCTGCGCGCCAGCAACTGGCTGAGCAGGGCTCGCGACTGGACGAAACGCTGCAGGCCGCGCGCAGCGCCGAGCGACTCTACGAAGTCCGTTACCGGGCCGGCGCGGCGACTTTGAAACTGTGGCTAGACGCGCAGGAAAAACGCCGCGCGGCGGACATCGCTTTGGCCGAGAACCGACTCGCCCGCTTGAACAACCAAGTCACCGTGTACAAGGCGCTGGGCGGTGATTCAGCAGTAACGCAGCCTTGAGTCGGCAATCAGGCTGTGCCAATACAGGGGTCGTTTCTAGGCGGCGTCGATAGCATCTTGCGGTGTCCCGTTAGCGGCCGCCAAGTCCTTGACGATGTCCAAGATCATTTGCTTGACCGTCTTGCACGCCAGCGTTCCTAAGGTGTGGCGTGACAGGGCGAGGGCGATGTAGCGCGTCATGTCCGGCTCGACGATGCGCGAGGCGCGCAGCTTGCCGGCGCGCAAACCATCGGCAATCGCGTACGGCCCCAGCACGGCATAACAACCACCGCGTGAGACGATCTCGGTTTGCAGGGTCAGCGAGTCAGCCTCCATGGCGGTGTTGATGGCGACACCGTTTTGCCGACCCAACTCATCCAGCTGGTCACGCCAGCTGTTGGGCCTGCAGAACTGCACCAGCGGCAAGTTGTCGAGTTGGCTGAAGGCAATGGTCGGCTGCTGCGTCAGTGGGTCCGTGGCGCTGCCGACCAGATAAGTCTCGGTTTTGATCAGCCAACTCTCTCCTTCCCGCGGCTGTGCGCCGTGGCGAAACACCAGCGCCAAGTCGACTTGACCGTTGTCAAGCCAGCTGTCCAACTGCGAACCCTGACCTTCCCGTACGACCAGCTTGATCAGCGGGAAGCTTTCTTTGAGGCGGTAGTACACCGTGCTGACCAACGGGTGCGCAGTTGATGGCAAAACGCCAATTCGGACGGTGCCGACCGGCGTGCCCGAGGCCTTTTTGATGTCATTGACCAGCTGGTCGGTGTCCATTAGCCACGCCCGCACGCGCGGCATGATCTGCTCGCCTAACTCCGTCAGCACCACGCCGCGCCCCGTGCGCTGAAAGAGCCTGCCGCCGCATTCGCGCTCCAGCTCGCCAATCTGCCGGCTGATGTGCGGCTGCGTGGTGCCGTGGAGCAGGGCCGTTTTGGTCAAGCTGCCCAGCTCGGCCACCTCGGTGAACAGTTTGAGTGCGGTGTGGTTCATGGTGCGGATGTCGGTTTACGTCATGCCTAAAAACACATGTCTGAGATACATGCGTGTGAGCTATTTGAATGGCTGCTCAAATTTTATACTTCCTGCCGAGCATCACTCCCCCTACTATTTCACAGAGAACTCCCATGAAACTGGTCACATTTGAAGTCGGCGGCCAAGCCAGCTATGGTTGCCTTGCAGCCGACAAGATCATCGACCTTGGCCGCTACTTCGGCTCGCGCTTTGCCGATCTGCGTGCGGTGCTTGAGGCTGGCGCATTGCCTGAACTGGCCCAAGCGGCGGCGACGCTTGCGCCGTCCTTGGCGCTGGCCGATGTGACGTTGCTGCCGGTCGTCACCAACCCGCAAAAAATCTTTTGCGTCGGCTTGAACTACAAAACCCATGTGCTCGAGACGAAGCGTGCGGACTCCGACTACCCCTCAATCTTCACGCGTTTTGCCGATACGCTGGTCGCGCACGATGCGCCGCTGGTCAAACCCACCATCTCCGAGCGCTTTGACTACGAAGGTGAACTCGCCATCGTCATCGGTCAAGGTGGCCGCAACATCACGCAAGCCGATGCGCTCAAGCACATTGCGGGTTACGCCTGTTTCAACGATGGTTCGGTGCGCGATTTGCAGCGCCACACACACCAATGGACGCCCGGGAAAAACTTTCCGGGCACGGGTGCATTCGGCCCCTGCCTGACCACCGTCGATGAGGTGCCTGACCTGGGCGCGCAAACCATCACGACCCGGCTGAACGGTCAGGTGATGCAACACGCGTCGATGTCCGATCTGATCTTCACGCTGCCAGTGATCATCGAATACATCTCAAGCTTCACCCCGCTGATGCCTGGCGACGTGATTGTGACTGGCACCCCGGGCGGTGTCGGCGACAAGCGGGAACCACCCGTTTACATGAAGAACGGCGATCTGGTCGAGGTGGAAATCACCGGTGTCGGCTTGCTGCGTAACACGGTGAAAAACGAAATCTGAGCCGGCGCTACCCGACATCTCTAAGGAACATCAATGAACCCATTAAAAGCAGCCGTCACGGGGCGGCTCCGCATCGCCGTGGACATCGGCGGCACCTTCACCGACATGGTCGCCTTTGACGAAAGCAGCGGTGAGCTGCTCTTTGGCAAGGCGCTTTCCACGCATGGAGAACTTGTCAAAGGCATTCAGAACACACTCGATGGCGCGGGTGCCAGCATCCAAGACGGCAATCTTTTTTTGCACGGCTCGACGATTGCCATCAACACGCTGCTCGAACGCAGTGGTGCACGCACGGCTTTGCTGATCACTGAAGGTTTTCGCGATATTTATGAAATTGGCCGTGTCAATCGCCCTGACGCTTACAACCTGTTTTTCTCCAAACATGAACCGCTGATCAAGCGTTCGCTGCGCTATGAAGTGTCTGAGCGCCTGCTCGCCGACGGCAGCATTTACAAAGAGCTGAATGAAGAGGCGGTGCGCGTGGTGGCGCGGCAGTTGAAAGCGCAAAACATCGAGGCGGTCGCTATTTTGTTGCTGCACTCCTACCGGAATCCGGCGCACGAAATGCGCGTCAAGGCCATTGTTCAGGAAGAAATCCCAGGCGTATTTGTCACAGCCTCGCACGAGCTGTCGCAAGAGTACCGAGAGTTTGAGCGCGTCTCGACCGTTGCCGCGAATGCCTACGTCGGCCCACGCGTCTCGGCTTATCTGGGCCAGCTTGAAACGCATTTGACCGAGCAAGGTTTCAAGGGTGATTTTTATGCGGTGCAGTCCACTGGCGGCCTGTTTCCGCTGGCCGATGCGCGGCGCGAATGTGTCCGTATGTTGGAGTCGGGGCCAGCCGCTGGCGTGATTGGCGCGCAGGCCATTTGTCAGCAGTTGGGCTTGGGCGACGCCATCGCGTTTGACATGGGCGGCACCACGGCCAAGGCCGGCGTCATCAGCGACGGCAAACCGCTCACCACCGGCAGTGCGCTGATTGGCGGTTACGAAAAAGCCTTGCCGATTCAGATTCCGATGATGGATATTTTTGAAGTCGGTACCGGCGGCGGCAGTATTGCGCGGCTGGAAGTTGGTAACTCCTTGCGCGTGGGGCCGCAAAGCGCGGGCTCCACCCCGGGCCCAGCTTGTTACGACCGCGGCGGCCAAGAGCCGACGGTGACCGATGCCAACTTGCTGCTGGGCCGACTCGATGCGAGCAACTTCTTGGGCGGCGAAATGCCGCTCAGTCTGCCCGCAGCGCAGCGCGCCATGACGGACAAAGTCGCAGGTCCACTCGGGATGGACCCGGTCGAAGCAGCCGATGGCATTTTGCGCATCGCCGTCACCGCCATGTCGCATGCGGTCAAAGCCGTGACAACCGAACGCGGTCTCGATGCAGGCCGTTTCACCATGGTGGTTTACGGCGGTGCGGGTCCGCTGCATGCGTCGGCGATCGCTCGCGAGCTGGGCATTAAACATGTGTTGATTCCTTTCGCGCCCGGTTATTTCTCCGCTTACGGCATGTTGTTCAGTGACCTGCGTTACGACTATGTCAGGTCGGTGTTCCGCAAGCTGGAGGAAGTCTCGTTTGACGACATTGAAGCTATTTATGCGGGCATGGAAGCCGAGGGCATGAAGGCGCTGGCTGGCTCTGCGGTGACGCCGGAGGCCGTCGTCATTCAGCGCGCTGCCGACATGCGTTACGTCGGTCAAGAACACGCGGTGACGGTCGACTTGCCGTCAGAATTTTTCAAGACGCAAGACCGGGCCGCCATCAAGAAGCACTTCGATGACTTGCATGCCGTGCGTTACGGCACCTCCGCGCCGAAGGAGCCGGCCGACTTGGTCAGCCTGCGCGTCACGGTGCTGGGTCACATGCGCAAACCGCCGCCTCAGGCCGTGGCTGCGGGTAGCGAGCAAGCGGTGGCTGACGCTCTGCGGACCCACAAGCCGGTGTACTTTCGCAGCGCCGGTTTTGTCTCGACACCGGTTTACAAACGCCCTGCTCTGCGCAGCGGCAACCGCCTCAGTGGTCCGGCGCTCATTGAAGAGCACGCCTCGACGACTGTGGTGCAGCCTGGCGACACCGTTCTGGTCGATGAATTCGGTAACTTGCAGATCAGCGTAGGGGTAGAAAAATGACCGCACCGACCATCACCACCCGCGTTTCAAACGCAGCCAGTGCGGCCAACGCTGCATCGGTTGATGCGGTCACCGTGGAGATCATCCGAAACGGTCTCTTTGCGGTCACGGAGGAGATGAAGACCAACCTCACCCGCACCGCCTACAACCTGATCATTTACGAGGCGCTGGACTTCACCGTCGGCCTGTTCACGATTGAAGGCGATACCGTGTCGATTGGCTTGGGCTTGCCCATGTTCATTCGCGGCATGTCGGAAACCGTCAAGGCCAAGATCAGGCATTTTGGGCTGGAAAATATTCACCCCGGTGACATCTTGGTCACCAATGACGCCTACACCACGGGCAGCCATTTGAATCACTTCACCTTCACCATGCCGGTGTTCCACGAGGGCGAGTTGATTGCTTTCACTTGCTGCATGGCGCATTGGTTGGACGTCGGCGGGACGCTGGGCAATGTGACGACGGACATTTACTCCGAAGGCATCCAGATTCCGATCGTCAAATACCGCAAGGCCGGTGTTGTCAACCAAGACTTGGTGGACATCATCGCGATGAACGTTCGCTTGGCCGACCGCGCCATGGGCGACCTGCGCGCGCAGATCACGGCGATCACGACCGGCGAGCGCCGTTTCAGTGAGTTGGTGCAGCGTTATGGCTGGCCGGCGGTGCAGGGCTCTATCGTGCAGATCATGGACCACTCTGAAGCCGTGGCCCGCGCCAACACCGTGACGATTCCGGATGGCACGTATGAGGCCGAGTCATTCATGGATGACGATGGCTTGGACGTCGGGCAACGCATTCCCATTCGCGTCAAAGTCATCGTCAAGGGCGACGAGATGACGATTGATCTGTCAGAAGTCAGCCGGCAAGTGCGGGGCTTTTACAACTCGGGCTTCACCACCGGCATTGCCTGCGCACAGGTCGCCTACAAGTGCTTGACCACGCCGACAGACTACCCGGTCAACGACGGCAGCTTCCGTCCGTTGAAAGTCATCATGCCGATGGGCACGGTCGTCAGTGCCGAGCGGCCCTTTCCGATGCGGGTCTGGATGACCATCCCGATGACGGTGATCGACACCATCTTCAAGGCGCTGGCACCGGCCATTCCAGACCGCTCAATTGCCGCGCACCATGCCGACTTGGTGTTTCCGAATATCCACGGCATTTCCCCTGAAGATGGTCGCCTGTTTATTGTCGGCATCGGCCCACTGGGTGGCGGTTGGGGCGCGAAGTCGAAAGAAGACGGCGTGTCTGTCACCGTCTGCATCAACGATGGCGATACCCACAACAGCCCGACGGAGCAGCTGGAGTCCAAGTACCCGGTTTTGGTCGAGAGCTACTCCATCCGTGAAGACAGCAGTGGCGCCGGTCGCCAACGCGGCGGTTTAGGCGCTGAGATGGTGGTGCAGGCGCTGTCACCGTTTTCAGTCACGACGCGGATTGACCGCGTGCACTGCAAACCTTGGGGGTTGGAGGGCGGCGGCGAAGCGGCCGGCAACGGCATCGCCATCCGCAAGAAAGGCGAGTGGGACAGCAGCATGCCCAACGCCAAGATTTTCAATGTGCGGCTGGCGCGGGGTGATGCTTACAAAATGCAGTCCGGCGGCGGCGGCGGATTCGGTTTGCCGGTTGAGCGTAGCCCTGATCTCGTTGCGCATGACGTGCGCGAAGGCTATGTGAGTGCCGATGTCGCGCACAAGGTCTACGGCGTCGCGTTGACGCCGGCCGGTGAAGTGGACGCACCGGCGACAACCAGTTTGCGCCAAAGCCTAGGACAGGCTTGATGGCTGAACTTCCAGCGACAGACACCGACCTGCGCGCCGAGGCGCGTCACCTGCTCAGCCTGTGGGAGACGCTGTCGCGCCAGCATATTTCCATGGCGGCAGGTTGCGCCTGCGGGGCGGGTGGCGTGACCTTGCTGCTGGAAGATTTTGAGCAAGACATTGCCGACTATTTGTTGGGCGAGGCCGAGCGAAACAAGCGCGTCGAAGTGATTGCTTTCTTGCGGGCGCAGGCCTTCATGGAAGACACGCAATTGTGGAGTTTGTCGTGCTTGCTCAAGGGGCTCATCGACGAGGGCGGCACTGTGCAGCCTTCGCCAGAGGTGAGTTCTGGTTTGCTGAAGCGGCTGGGTCGCACGCTGTCGTCGTTTGCCAAGCTGCACGGATCGGGAGATTGACCATGCTTCATTTGATGCCTGTCACGGTACTCACCGGCTTTCTGGGCAGTGGCAAAACCACCGTGCTGGCGCGGCTTTTGAAAAACCCGGCGCTTGAAAAGACCGCCATCATCGTCAACGAGTTTGGCGAGGTGGGGCTGGACCATGATCTGCTGGAGCGCTCGGACGAAGACCTGATCTTGCTGGCCAACGGCTGCGTTTGCTGCACCGTGCGCGGCGACCTGGTTGAGGCTTTTCACAAGCTGGAGAGGCAGCGCACAGCCGGGAACAATGCAGCCTTTGAGCGGGTCATCATCGAGACCACCGGCTTGGCGGATCCAGCGCCCATCCTGCACACCTTGATGAGTGATCCTTTTGTCACCGCCCATTACAGGCTAGACCAAGTCATCACCACGCTGGATGCCGTCAATGCCATGACCACGCTGGACCAGCATGACGAAGCCGTCAAGCAGGTTGCCGTGGCCGATCGCGTGTTGCTGACCAAGTCAGACCTTGCAACAGCGTCTGACCTTCACGTATTGCGCCAACGCATCACCGCGCTGAACCCTGCTGCGCCGTTGGTGACCGTGCTCAACGGCGAAGTGGCGGTTGAGGGTTTCTTCGGCCCAGCCGTTTTTGACATGTCGAGCAAGACAGACCAGGTTCAGGACTGGCTGCGTGTCGAGGCTTATGAAACTGGCCATGCGCATGACGCTGATCATCACCACGACCACGACCACGACCACGACCACGACCACGACCACGCAGCCGTAGACCGGAACCGTCACGACGACCACATCAGTGCGTACGCGGTGACGCGCGAGCAACCGATCTCATGGGCTGGTTTTTCGGCGTGGCTGGAGATGATCAGTCAGATGCGCGGCGACGACCTGTTGCGCGTCAAAGGCATCGTCAACGTGATCGAGCACCCGGATCGTCCGGTGGTGATTCACGGCGTGCAGCATCTGTTTCATCCCCCGGTGTTTCTTGATCAGTGGCCCAGTGATGACCGCCGCACGCGCTTGGTTTTCATCACCCGCGGCATTGACCGAGAAGACATAGACGCCACGCTGCAGGTCTTTGAAAACCGCAAGCCGCGAGCGGCAAAATTCCCGTTGAAGTAAGTCATTTATTGATAAAAGGAGACAACCATGACAACCACTAGACGAACCCTACTCGGCGCTTTTGTGCTGGGTCTTTCTGCCATGACATCGGTGGCTTTTGGCCAAGCTTTTCCATCCAAGCCCGTGCGAATCATCGTGCCTTACCCACCAGGCGGCACAGTTGACTTTGTGGCGCGGACGCTGGCCGTCAGGTTGACAGAGCAATTGGGTCAGCCGTTCATCGTTGAAAACCGGGCCGGCGCCAACGGCGCTATCGGCAGTGACTTGGTGGCCAAAGCACCGGCCGACGGCTACACGCTGCTGATGCAGGCGTCCACCTTTGTTGCGTCTGCGCTGTTGATCAAGGGCCAGCCTTATGATCGCGAGAAAGATTTCACGCCGATTGCCAATCTGGGCTCAGTGCCGCTGGTGATGTTGACCTATCCTGGTCTGCCAATTAAAAATCTGGGTGAGTTCATCAAGGCGGCGAAAGCAGAGCCTAAAAAATACACCCTCGGCACCCCTGCCTTTGGCTCCGCCAGTCACTTGGCTGAAGAAGCGATTCGATACGAGTCAAAAATTGACATTCAGATCGTCCCTTACAAGGGCACCGCGCCAGCCGTCATTGACGTGCTTGGCGGACATATCAGCGGCATGATTGATGCGGTACCGTCGCTGATGCAGCACATCAAATCTGGCAAGGCACACGCGCTGGCGGTGACGACTGCTAAACGCTTGCCGTCATTGCCTGACGTGCCAACCGTGGCCGAATCTGGTTTGCCAAACTTCGAAATGGTGTCTTGGTATGGCATTTGGGCCCCGGCCAAAATGCCCGCTGAATTGGCGACCCGTTTGAATGCCGAAATCAACACCGCCATGCAGTCACCGCAGGTGGTGCAAAGCCTTGGCGCGCAGGCCTATATTTTTTCCAATACAACGAACCAGCAGTTCGACACTTACGTCAAGCAGGAGTCTGCGAAGTACAAACAACTGATCGAGAAGGCCAACATCAAGATCAATTGATACCCAAGGGGTGACTGCAACGGTGCGGCGGTGCGTTGGGGTTCACTACGTGATCTTGAACACCGTCCGCACTGTTTTTGAGCCCTTTTTCTCTTCGAAAATAGACCACTGTTTGATGCCTTTGACCAGAAAAGCATTGCTCACATCTTTCACCTGAATGCGGGCAGTGCGCTTGGCGGTGACCCAGTCCTGAATGTGCGGCAACAGGGGTCCTTCGACGCCAGTCGGGATCAGCAATTCTTTGTCCCCCACTTTGCCTGCAGAGGTGACGGTGAGTTCGGTGGCGGGCATGCTGGCTTTCGTGGGTGTTGGATGGGGGCGCCGCTCAGCGCGGCCACAGCACCCAGAGTTTGAGGGCTTGGTTGACTTTGCTGGCCAGCGCGCCGGCTTCAGCGCCGGTGCCGGCAAAGTAGTCGGCCCGCACTGCGCCCACGATCGCGCTACCAGTGTCTTGCGCCAGCACCAATTTTTGCAATTGCACGGACGGGCCGTTGGAGGTCAGCCAGACTGGCGTGCCGTAGGGAATGCTTTGCCGGTCCACGGCAATCGAGCGACCGGCTGTCAGCTGCACGCCTTGCGCACCGCGCGGGCCAAAACCAACGTCCTGCTCGGGCAGGGCCTCTTCCCTGAAAAAGATGTAGCGCGGATTGCTCCACAGCAGTTGCGACACACGCTGCGGATTTTGCGCGGCCCAAGCCTTGGTGGCGTCGGGCCAAGGGTTGATCTTGCTCACGCCTTGCTCCAGCAGCCACTGGTTGATGCTGCGATAGGGCTGCTCGTTGGTGCCGGCGAAGGCCACCCGCACCGTGCGTTGGCTGCCGTCAGCTTCGGTCAGGCGCAAACGGCCCGAGCCCTGAATGTGCAGCAGCATCGCGTCTATAGGGTCTTCCAGCCAGGCGATCTCGCGCCCCTGCAAGGCCGCTTTTGCTTCTGGCAGGGTTTCAATGTCTTGCCGGCTGAACCACGGTTTGCGGCTGGCCAAACCCACCGGCGGTTGGTACAACGGCACAGCGTAGCTGGCAGTGGCTTGCCTGCTGGCGCGAAACACCGGCTCGTAATAACTCGTCAGCAAGCCATCGGCCGCACCACTCAGCGATTCGACGCGGTAGGGCTGCAGGCGCGACATCATCCAGGCGCGTTGATCTTCCATGCTGGCAATGCTCAGGCGACGAATATCGGGGCACAGTGGCGCAAAGGTCGGTCCGGGGCGCTCACAGCTTTTGATCCAGGCATTCCACGCTTCAAACAAGGTGTCGTTCTCAAAGCCAGGTAAATCAGTCCAGCGCACCGGCACCCAGCGGCTTTTGCCTTGAATCCGTGTGCCAGAAGCATCGGGCGCAGAGACCGGCGAAGCCGGCTGGCTGACCGCCGCAGGCGGCACGCTGCTTTGCCCAGGCGCTGGCCATGCCGGCAACGGGGTTTTGACGGCGCAAGCGCTGAGCCAGAGCGCGCCGCCGATAATCAAAAATCTCTTTGTGAACTGGAAAAAAACTGCCATGATTTTGTTGCTACTCGAAGCCCTCGCGGCCTTGCTGATACTGGTGTTCATTGTGTGGTGGACCATGTTTTCAGGGCGACAGGGCGGCGAGATCAAACCCGATGAGGAGGTTGAGAAAAAGCCAACGAAAGACAAAGCTGGCGATTAAACATGGCGCATCAGGTTGGCCAACTCGACGGCCGACTTGACCCCCATTTTGTCAAACACGCGGGCGCGGTGCACTTCTACCGTGCGCACGCTGATGTCGAGTTGATCGGCCACCAGCTTGTTAGGCAAGCCGCCCACCACCAAGCGCATGACAACGCGTTCGCGCTCCGTCAGGCCCTCGAGCCGGGCTTGCAAGCCGGTCGACTGGTTGTGCAGGGCCAAGCCCTCGGCGGACAGCGCCAATGCCTCGACGATGCGGTCGACCAGGGCGTTGTCTGAAAACGGTTTTTCGTAAAAATCAAAAGCACCGCGTTTGACCGCATCGACCGCCGTCGGCACATCCGCATGACCGGTCAAAAAAATCACCGGCAGCGTTGGCAACAGGCCGTAGGTGATGAGCTTTTCAAACATTGCCAAACCACTCAGTCCGGCCATGCGCACGTCGAGCAACACGCACGAGGGCTCACGAATCCGGCTGATGGCGGAGATGTGCGCATCAAAGGCTTCAGCGCTGTCAAAACACTCGCTGACCAAGCGCCGCGACCGCAGCAGCCAAGCCAGTGCTTCGCGCACGCCGGCATCATCGTCAACGATATAAACGGTGGCATGGGGGCTGGTTTTCATGTCAAGAACTCGCTGGCATCTGGGGTGGTTTGGAACGCTGTGATCGACGGCGCCGGGCAGCCCGGTATCGGGCCGGAGGGCAGGGTGAATTTGAAAATCGTACCGCGTGGTTTAGCGGGTTCGTGGCCCAGGTAGCCACCGTGCTGTTCAATCACCGTGCGGCACAGACTCAAGCCTAGGCCCATGCCTTCGGCGCGGGTCGTGAAGAATGGCGTGAAGAGTTTTTCGGCGACTTCCGCAGAAATACCGACGCCTTGATCTATCACCGAAAATTCGACCCAGCGATTGGCTTCGCTGGCGGCTGCGGGTTTCACGCGCAGCGTCAACACACGTTCATGGGCGTGTGTTTTTTTGGACTCAGCTTGCATCGCCTGCATGCCGTTGCGGGCCATGTTCAGCAGCACTTGCTCGACCATGGTGCGGTCACAGAGCACAACGTGACAGGCCGGGTCGATGTCGATCATCAAGCGCACGGACAGTTTTCGGGCCTGCAGACTGACCAGTGGCATGATGGCGTCGAGCAGTGAGCGGGGCGACACACGTTCGCGCACTTGGTCCCGTCGGCGCACAAAGTCGTGCACGCTTTTGATGACTTTGCCAGCGCGCTCGGCTTGCTCGCTGATGCGCTTGAACGCCAGCCGCAGATCGGTACCCAGCGTGGCCTCGGTGCCGCGTGCGTCCCCGAGCAAGTTCAGCGAGCCGGTGGCATAACTAGAGATAGCGGCCAGCGGTTGATTCAGCTCGTGACTGAGCAGCGAGGCCATCTCGCCAACCATCGCCAGCCGGGCAGTGGCTTGCAGCCGGTCTTGGCTGGTGCGCGAGACTTCTTCGACCCGGCGCTGCTCACTGATGTCGAGGATGGCGCTCATCCAGCCGGTGTGTTTGCCGGTGGCATTGATCAGCGGTGCTTCGATGATGAGCACCGGAAAGCGCGTGCCATCGGGCCGCATAAAGATGGATTCATGACCGCCGCGCGGCAAGTTGGCACTGGCCAGCCGAATCGCTTGTCGGTCTTCGTAGGCGCCGGCAAGTTCGGGCGGCCAATAAGGGTTGGGCAAGCTGTGGTTGAGCAATTCTTTAGCGTCCACGCCAACCATTTCACAAAAGGCCGGGTTCACATAGGTGATGCGGCCTTGCAGGTCACGTGCGCGCAAGCCGGTGACGAGGGAGTCCTCCATCGCTTTTCTGAACGCCAGCGCTTCGGCCAAGTCGTTCTCGGCTTTCAGGCGTCGGCGCATGTCGCGGCCCAGCAGGAGCAGCACGGCCACCAGCGCGATGGCCATGGCACTGACCAGCGCCGTCAGCACGTTCGGGAAAAAATCGGGCGTGCCGCGCCAACTGTCCATGCGCAAGATCAGTGTGTTGCCGGGCAGATCCAGCAGCTGTTGCGCGCTGTAAATTCGGTTGCCCCGGGTGGGTGTGCCAGCAATCGCCAGCCGCGTGCCGTCCGACTCAGTGAATGACAGCCCTTGTCCGCGCGACAGCTGCTTGTTCACCAGCTCGGTCAAGATTTCTTGCAGCGAATAGGTGGCCACGGTGTAGCCGGTCAGCTGACCTTCCTCGATCAGTGGAATACAGAGGTCGAGCAGTTCCATGCCGAGGCCGTCTTTTTGCGGCATGAAGTAGCTGCCGGAATAGGCTGCTGCGCTCAGGCGTACCGCCGTTGCGCAAGCTTGCGCTGTGTTGTGCGCCGAACTGGCTCGGCTCACGCGATTGAACACAAAAGGCCGGAAGGGTGTGTTCTCCGCTTGTATCAAGCCGAGCGAGGTGTCACGCCATTCGACGCGGATGATCTCGCGTTGTTGGCGCAGCAGCTCATTGACTTGCAAGCGCCAGAGCTCAGCATGAGATTCACTCGATTGCAGCGCCTCTAGCTCTTGGATGTTACGTCTCAGGCCGGTGAGAATATCGTCCACGACCTCGGCGGTGTCGCGTTCCAGGCGCGTCTGAATCTGGCTGCCTTCATAGCGGCCAGCCAGCCAGATCAGCGTGCTCAACATGCTTAGCAGCAGCGCGACCAGCATGACCCACAGTGACCAACGGGGGTTCCATTTCAAGCGCCACAGGTGGCGGTTGGCCCAGACGGCTTGTGCCAACACCGCGGCCGAGCGACTGAGTTTGAATTTCAGCAGGCTCACGGTGGGCTGCCTCCCGTAGTTTTGCCGGGTGTGGCGCTAGGGGGTTTGCGTTCAACGCGGGTGATGCGCGGATCGCTCCAAGGCCCATCGATATGAAATTCTTGCGTTGCCGCCTCGGTCAGGGGCTGGCGAAAAAACATCTGTGCCAAAAATGTGCCTAAGCCGATGGCTGGGTTGATGGCGGTGGCGATCAGCGAGGCCGTTCCGGCGTTGACTTCCGGGATCACCACGACCCGCAAGTCTTGCGTTTCACGGGCGATGTCGGCGCTACCGTCCATCAACACCGCCGCGCTCAAGCCCTTCATTTGCAGGTTGTTGGTGCGTGCCTGACCTTGGGCGATGGTGACGTCGCCGCGCACAAAATCAAAGGCAAAGCCCTCCGAGAAAACATCGCGAAAATCCAGCGTCAGACGGCGCGGCAATGATTGCAAACTGAGCACGCCCAGCAGCTTGGCTATGCCAGGTTCGGCCTTGAGGAATTGCCCGCTTTCAACGTTGACGTTGAACTGACCGCCTAGGCTCGGGTAGTCCAGACTCAGCGGTGAACCCTGCCAGCCGACTTGACCTTCGAGTTTGCCTTTGCCGCCGCGCACCAAGCCGTCCATGTTGAGGCGATTCAAGAGATCACCCGAGTTGCGGATGTCGAGCTTGAAATTCATGTGTACTCGGCGGCTCTGGGCTGAGGGTGTCACGGCGGCCCAGTTGCCATTGGCAGAAAAAGTCGCGTCCGGCGACGTGACATTGAGTTTGTTCAGCCGCCATTCGCGCACGCCGCTGTCACGGGCCACTGACGGCAGGCTTCGGTTCACCGCTTCGACCTCAAGGCGGCCGAGTCTTTTGCCCTTGAGCTCAAAGTCTTCCACAACGATGTCGAGGGCCGGAATAGCCGCCGGTTGACCCTCCAGCAGCGTTTCCACTTCCCGTGCGGTGCTGGCGCCGAGTCGCAGCCGGGAGAGTCGCGCATAAAGCCGGTCACCCGCACTGCCCGGCGCTGCGCTGGGTTGGCCGAATTCGGCGTAACCACTGAGCTCGTCGGCGTCCATGTTGGCGCGCCAGAGAGCCGCCACGCGTGAAGCGCCGAGCACCACTTTGTTGAGTTTGTAGCCTTCGAAAGTCAATTCATTGGCGCGTAATGCCAGCACAGTGGGCATATAGCTGGATGGCTTTTTCGCCGCTGTGCTGACGGGCGCGTTGGCCGTGTTGGCCGCGCTGAGCATACTGCGCCAAGCGTCGACGTCAGCATGCAGAAAGTTCACATTGGCGGCCACTTCATTCGCGGGTTGGGCCGCCGATTCGCCGGCCTCCAGTCCGACCGCGATGCTGCCGCGCAGCACCCGCGGCTCGGTGCCGCTGAGGTCGCGCACATAGCGCACACTGGCCAACTTGCCGAGCGTCAGTGTCAACTGGTCTTGCAGAGTTTTACCCGGTGCCAATGATTCGCGCAGCAGCGTCTGATCGAACTGCAGCGGTAGCGTCACGCCCGGGAGCTTGCGCATCGGCGCTGGCAAATTCAATGCCATGCCCTGCAAGCTGCTGCTGACGCTGAGCTCGGCGTTGCCGCGGCGAAATCCCAGGCTGGCGCTGTAAGCGGTGCTGCCACTGGCATGCTCAGCCAGCGAGGCGACCAGGCCCAACTCGCGTGCTTGCTGCAAGCCTTGCGCAGAAATCGTGCCTTGGCCGCGAAATAAAATCGGCGCTTCGACGGCTTCGACAGTCGTGCTGCGGCCGGTGTTTGTCGTCGTTGCGCCAGCCTGCATGCCGCCCTCAAAGCGGATGTCACCGCCGAACATGCGGGCTTGCGCTTGGTTCACGCGAAAGCTGTTTTCGGTGAACGTGAGCGTGCCCTTCAGGCGACCCAGTACCGGGGTGTTGGTGGCGAACTGCACGTCATTGCCGGGCAGCACGAGGGTGCCCTGCAGCGTGCTTTTGTCGAGGTTCGACAAGGGCAGCAACAGCCGCATGGTGTAGTCGGCTGACCCGTTGGCCGAGCTTTGCTTGAGTGCTTCGCCGAGCAGGCCAGACACCGGCGATGTGTTGACAAACTGCAGACCTTGGGCGAGCAGACCTTGGATGTTGGTGTTGACCTCCACCACGGGTTCAGCCAAGTTCGGAACGCGGGCGCTGCCGCGTGTCAGTTGCAATCCGTCAAGGCCCGCCACGCGACCTTGCGCGGCGCGCACTTCGAGGCTTTGGCGGTTGAAAATCAACTCGCCTTGCAGGGCGTCGAGCATCGGCCAAGGCTTGGCTGTGGCGTTGCTTGACGTCGCCGACAGGACCTGCGGCACGTAGGCGTAGCGCACGTTGTTGGCTTTGGCGGTGACCATAAAGTCACCGGTTTTCGGATTTGCAAAAGGCAGCTTCAACAAGTCGCCTTTGACTTTGAATTTGACCTCACTGAGCCGACCTTGCTGCACCGCATCGCGCACATAGTGGCGCGCTGTTTCGGCCAACACCAGCGGCAGGTAGCGATGCACTTGGCTGGCGTCACCGCGGCTGATGCTGCCTTGCAAGTCCAAAATGCCAGGGTGGCTCGTGAGCGCTTGACCCGCGGTTGTCGGGGCTTTGTCTGCGCTGGTCCAGCGGACTTCGGCCTGACCTTCGGCGTCGGCATTCGCAAAGCGCAGTTTGCGCAGCTGTAGCTCAACTTGAGCGCCGCTGTGTTTCCATTGCAGATCAGTAGAAAGTGCGTTCAAGAGCACGCGCGGCTGCTCAAAAACACCTGGAAATTCGAGCGCCCCTTGCGCCATTTGGACTTGCGCTTGTCCGCCATCTTGCGTCAGGTTGAAGTCCACCGTGGCATTCTCGATGCCGGGTCGTCCCGGTAGCGGGCGTGTCGGTCTGCTGGCGCTAGCAGCTGCAGGCGCCAGCGTGAGACCCGTCACGCGGCCGCGTGCCGCCAGTGTGAGCGGGGCCGACAGTTCGCCAAACCAGCTGGCTTCGAGGTGCTCGACCCGTCCTTTGGGCGCGAAGCTGTCGAGCAAGGTGTGGGTGGTGGCGTTCAGCGGTAAACGCTTGGCGATGCGGGCCACTGTGGCCAAGTCCAGCTGGTCAGTTTTGAGCTCGGTCTTGGCCGATTGGGTGCCTTCGGCATCGGTGTGCGTCAGCGACACATGACCGCCCGGCCAGATCAAGCCATCGTCCGCTTCAAAGGACAAGCCTTCGGTCTGTAGGCTAAAACCGTTGACCCGCCGTTGGCCTCCAAAGCGGCCGGCGACTGATGCCAGTGTCAGCGGCTGCAGTTCACGGGCCAGGCGTGTGCTGACGTCCGTCAGAGCGACATCGACCGTCGCGCCGGTGATCTGGCCGGCGGCGAGATCGGCCCAAACGCGCAATGCACCTTGGCCGCTGTTGACGTCGATGCCGAACTGATCTGGGCTGATGTATTGCCTGAGCTGCGACACATCGGCGCGGCTGAATTCGCTGTACAGCTGGCCTGACCAAGTCTTCCAAGAGGAGCCGCTGCCCGACAGCAAAGGTTGTCGCAGCTGGGCGCGCACGCTGAAGCGTTCACCCCACGAGGTCGGTGGTGTTGCATCAATGCGCATCAGATGGCGCTTGCCAGGGTTGCGCAAAATGGCAACCACGTCGGTCAGTATCAGGGGCGGCGCATCACGGGTTTCGTCAGTCCAGCGCAACACACCTCCACGCAAGACCAGCTCGGTTTGTTCAAAAGCCCAGTCGGCAAACGCTGTGTTGCCGCGCGCGGTGTCCGACAGGTCGAGGCCGGCTATTTGGAATTGACCGTCTGCTGTGCGCCGAATATCGAGCTCGGCGCCGTCAATCACCAGCTGCTCCAAACCCAGGTTCCACAGCGAACGGGGTGACAACGCGGCCACCACGCGGGGCAGGCGCAACGCCGTGCGACCTTCGCGGTCGAGCAAGCTGACTTCGGTGAGTTCGAAAGAGGGGATCAAGCCGCCGGAATGGGCGTTGATGTTGCCGATGCGAACCGGTACCCCTAGCGCGAGGCTGGCCGCAACTTCCAAGCGCGGGCGAAAGTCGCCAATCCGCGGCACAATCCAGATTTGTAGTAGTCCATAGCTGAGACCTACCAGCAGCCAGAATCCCACGAGCAGCCACAGCAGTACCCGCGACACGCGGGCTGTCAGGCGAACGTGGTGAGGTGGCAGCAGGGTTGAGGGGGGCGTTACAGGATCCATTGGCTTCGGAATTATGACTGTCGCGGCTGGCGCGGGTTCAATCTGAAAACTGTTTACTTTGATGTTCTCAACGCCTGACGCTGATTTGACCGCTTTGTCTGAACCCAACGCAACCCCTCTGACCACCGGCCTTGAGACGAAAGGTGCTGCGTACTCGCGTTGCGTCCAGCGCCTGCGGCGGCGTTATGCCGATCAATTGCACCTTTTGGCCGCTGGCCCGCCTGAGCGTTCGGCCATGCAAATGGTGTTGGAGGCGTTGCTGGCGCAAGGGTTGACCACTGGCGCGGCCTTGCGGGTGCTGCGCCAAATCGTCATGGAACGCTTGGTGGTGCTCGACTGCGAAGGCGACGGCCCGACCCAAGCGCCACTGGCCGTGGTCACCCGCGCGATGACGGATTTGGCTGAATTGGCGCTCAATGTCGCCATGTGCGCGACACAGATGGAGTTGGACGCGTTGTATGGCGCGCCGTTGGTGCCGCCTGAGTTGGTGACCGATTCCGTGACCGATGTGTCCCCCCTCAATCCCGCCGTCCGTGCCAGTATGTGGGTTATCGGCATGGGCAAACTGGGTGCGCGCGAGCTGAATGTCTCTAGCGACATCGACCTGATTTATGTCTATGACCACGACGGCCAGACGGCGGGCCGTGCCGACGGCCGCGGCCACATTTCGAACCATGAGTATTTTGCCCACCAAGTCAAGGCCATGTATGCGCTGATTGGTGACACCACCGAGCATGGTTTTGTGTTTCGGGTCGATCTGGCCCTCCGACCCAACGGCAACTCAGGCCCTGCGGCGGTGTCCCTCAACGCGCTGGAAGAGTATTTTCAAGTTCAAGGCCGCGAGTGGGAGCGCTTTGCCTGGCTCAAAAGCCGCGTCGTCGCACCATCCTCTAGCCTCAGTGGCGGGGTCACGGGCAACAGCCACGAAACCGGCAGCAACAACAGTCGTAACGGCTCGGCCCAAGCCTTGCGCAGCTCGGTGCTGCCCTTTGTTTTCAGACGCTACCTTGACTACAACGTCTTTGATGCGTTGCGTATTTTGCACCGCCAAATCCGCGAGCAGGCTCAGCGACGAAGCGCCGGACACCCTGAACGCGCCAACGATGTCAAGTTGTCGCGCGGCGGCATCCGTGAAATCGAATTCACCGTGCAGTTGCTGCAGGTCGTTCGCGGCGGGCAATTCCCCGAGCTGCGCACACGGCCCACGCTGGACGCGTTGCAGCGCGTCGCCAACGCCGGCTTGATGCCGCAAGAAACCGCCGACGCGCTGGCCCGTGCTTATGAATTTTTGCGCCGCGTCGAACACCGCATTCAGTATCTAGACGACCAGCAGACGCATGTGTTGCCGACCCGCGACGACGACCTAGCTTGGATTGCCCACACGCTGGGCTACCGCGACTGCTGCGCGTTTTTGGTCGAACTGGACACCCACCGTGAGTTGGTCGCTGGCGAGTTTGACAAGCTTCTGGGCGGCAATGCCGAATGCAAAGGCTGCAACAAAACCGCCAGCGCTCCGCAAGAGATCAGTGAGCTGGTCGAACAGCAAGCCGCCGACTGGCCAGAACGTTTTCGAGCGCGCATCGTCGAGTGGACTAGCCATCCGCGCGTGTTGGCGTTGCGCGAAGAGTCCCGCGGCCGACTGATTCGCTTGCTCCAGCGCACGGCCGTTTTGCTCAGCGAAGGCAAGGCCAGCGAAGACGCTGCTTTGCGTTTGGTCGATTGGATCGAGCCCTTGTTGCGGCGCGAAAGCTATCTCGCCATGTTGCTCGAGCGCCCATCGGTACACGAGCGCTTGTTGCGCTTGTTGGGCACGGCCAAATGGACGGCGCGTTACCTGCAGCAGCACCCGAGCGTGATCGACGAATTGGCCAGTGACGACATGTTGCACCAGCGTTTCGATGCAGCCACTTTCATCGCCGAGGTTGAGCTGCGTCTAGCCGCCCTCAAGCGGACGGGCGAGGACGACGACGAGGCCTGTCTCAACTTGTTGCGGCGTGCGCACCATGCTGAGGTTTTCCGCACATTGGCGCGCGATCTGGAAGACATGCTCACTGTGGAGCAGGTGGCCGACGACCTCAGCGCCTTGGCAGAAGCTGTGCTCAGCCTGACCGCTGACTGGTGCTGGCAGCGGCTGAAATACCGCCACCGCGAGCAGTCCCAATTCGCGGTCATTGCGTATGGCAAGTTGGGCGGCAAAGAGCTCGGCTACGGTAGCGACTTGGATATCGTTTTCGTCTACGAAGACGACCACGAGCAGGCTGGCGAGGTCTACGCCACCTTGGTACGAAAAATCATCAATTGGTTGACGGTGAAGACCGCTGAAGGCGACCTGTTTGAGATCGATACCGCGTTGCGGCCAAATGGCGGCTCGGGTCTGTTGGTCATCAGTTTTGCGGCGTATGCCAATTACCAGCAGCAACGCGGCAGCAACACCGCCTGGACCTGGGAACACCAAGCCATGACACGCGCCAGGTGTGTGTTGGGCGACGCTGCTTTGCACCAGCGCTTTGACGCGGTCCGGCACGCTGTCATCAGCGCTCCGCGCGATGTTGCCGCACTGCGCGCCGAGATTGTCGCCATGCGTGACAAAGTCCGTTTGGCGCATCCGCAGAAGCGCAAACCGGCGGGGCTGGCGCACGCGTCGCAGGAAGCTGAGAAGTTCGACGTCAAGCATGCGGTTGGCGGCATGGTCGATGCTGAGTTTGCCGTGCAGTTTTTGGTCTTGGCTGAGTCAGGCCAACACCCGGAACTGGCAGACAACGTCGGCAACATTGCCTTGCTGCAACGTGCTGAGCGGGCTGGGTTGTTACCGTCCGGTGTTGGCTTTCAAGCGGCAGACGCGTACCGAAAATTGCGCCGGGTGCAGCACCAAGCGAGGCTCAACGAAGAGCCGACACAGGTCAGTCTTACCTCAGTGCAAGTTGAACGTGCGGCGATTCAGGCGCTGTGGGCGGCGGTGTTTGGCTAAGCTTCAAACTCAGTCGCGTGTCACACCGCGTGACGCCCTGTGATTCCGCGCGCGGTCATGTCCGCAATCGCCGCCTCGTCATAACCCAGCTCGGACAACAGCGTATGCGTGTGTTCACCGAGCTGCGGCGCGGAAGTCCGCACGCCGGGCCGGTGGCCGCCCAGCGTGAAGGGCATCAACACGGTTTTGCTCGGCCTGCCGTCTGGCAAGGTGATCGGTGCGAGGCCACCTGTGGCGAGCAAATGCGGGTCTTTCATCAGTGCTTCTGGCCGCGTGATGGGTGCAAAAGGCAGCGCATGTTTTTCGAAAATCGCAGACAACTCGGCCGCACTGTAGACCGCCATCCGTTCGCGCAGCAGCGGCATCATCCAGTCTCTGGCGCGAACGCGGTCGTTGTTGGTTTTCAGGCGTTCGTCGGCTTTCAGGTCAGCCAAGCCGAAGACCTCGCAAAAGATTGCCCAAGCGCTGTCGCTGACAACCGCCAGAAAAATCTGCTCGCCATCTTTGACCTTGAAGACGTCATACACCGCCCAAGCTGATATGCGCGCTGGCATAGGCGCAGCAGGCTGGCCTGTGACGGCAAATTGCATCATGTGCTGGGCGACTAAAAACACATTGTTTTCAAACAGCGCGCTTTGGATTTCCTGGCCAACGCCGGTGCCGTGTTGCGGATGATCGCGCTGCGCCAAGGCGGCCATGGCGCCTATCGCGCCGAACATGCCGCCCATGATGTCGTTGACGCTGGTGCCAGCGCGCAGCGGGTCGCCGGGCCGGCCGGTCATGTAGGCCAGGCCGCCCATCATCTGCACGACTTCGTCGAGCGCTGTGCGGTGCTCGTAAGGGCCGGGTAAAAAGCCTTTGTGGCTGACATAAATCAGGCGCGGATTCAGCGCCTTCAGGCTGGCGTAGTCCAAGCCGAGCTTGGCCATGGTGCCGGGTTTGAAGTTCTCGCTGACGATGTCGGCGGTGGCGATCAGCTTGAGCACGGCCTCCATGCCTTCAGGCGTTTGCAGATCCAGCGCCAGACTTTTCTTGTTGCGGTTGAACATCGGAAAAAATCCAGCCCCCGAGCCAATGAGTTTGCGCGTGGCATCGCCTTCGCGGCCGTGGCCAATCGGCTCGACCTTGATGACCTCGGCGCCGAGGTCGGCCAGCACCATGCCACAGGTCGGCCCCATCACCATGTGGGTGAACTCCACGACGCGCAAGCCTTCGTAGGGTAAGCGCGGTGTGGCTGGTGTGTCGGTCTTGTCTGTAGTGATGTGTTCAGTCATGTGTCGCTCCGGTATTCCAACCTTTGGGCAACCCCGCCTCGGGCGTCATGCCGTACAGCGGCTCACCGGGTAAGCCAGCACGCAGTGGCTCACGTGCTGCCATCAGCCGGGTCAGGTTCAGGCCGGTGCGGATACCCATGGCTTCAAACATGAAAACCAGGTCTTCGGTGACCACATTGCCCGAGGCACCGGGCGCATAAGGGCAGCCGCCGAGTCCGCCGAGCGAGGCGTCAAAGGTGCGCACGCCTTCGTCGTAAGCGGCCAGACAATTGGCCAGCCCGAGGCCGCGTGTGTTGTGCATGTGCGCGGCACCGGCATGTTGGCCCAGCTCAGCGCGCAGGAGTTTGAACAGTCGGCGCACTTGCGCTGGGTTGGCGTAGCCGGTGGTGTCAGACAGGCCGACGTCGTCCGCGCCAGCGGCCACGCATTGGGCGGCTAAGCGGATCACATCGTCCTCAGGCACGCTGCCCTGCAGGGTGCAGCCAAAGGCAGTGGAGATGCCGACTTCCAGGCCGATCTGCGGGGCTTTGTCCTTGCGTAACGCTGCAATCAAACGCACTTCTTGCAGCATCTCTTGTGGTGTCTTGCGCACGTTGGCCAAGGAATGCGCATGGCTGGCCGAGACCGGCAAGGTGAGCTTGTGCACGCCGGCCGCCAAAGCCGCTTCGGCACCGCGCAAATTTGGCACCAGCGCCATCACCATCAGGCCGGGCAGCGTCAGCGCGTGCGCCACCACGTCTGCGGTGTCGGCCAGTTGCGGCAGCAGCTTGGCCGGCACAAAAGAGCCGACCTCGATTTCACGCAGACCGGCTTCGTAGAGCGCGGTGATCCAACGCTTTTTGTCGGCCGTCGGCATGATCGCTTTGACCGATTGCAGGCCGTCGCGCGGGCCAACTTCGCTGATCAACACTTGGGGTGGCGGGGAAAGAAAGGCTTGTTGCATGGGCACAGGCGGGGTCTCGTGAATTTCAATGGGTGGTCTGGGCGAGGGATTTAGCGCTGCACTATTGTTTCAGCAATCTGTACGCACCCGCCCGCCGCCTAGATTACGGCCCAAAAAGTCACAGATAAATCCTATCCATGGCGATTAATCTTCGGTCGTGTATCTAATACAGTCAGTACATGGACAAAACTCGCCCTCGGCCCGCTGCTGCGCCGCAACTTCCCACTGCGGTGCTGTTCGACGCCTACGGCACGCTGTTTGATGTGTACAGCGTTGGCTTGCTGGCCGAGCAGCTGTTTCCGGGCCAGGGTCAGGCACTCAGCGTGCTGTGGCGCGACAAGCAAATTGAGTACACGCGCTTGGTCACCACCAGCAAACTTGGGGCTCAACGCGAGTCGGTCTACCAGCCTTTTTGGGCGCTCACACAAGCCGGTCTGCGCTACGCTTGCAAGCGCTTGGGTTTGACGCTGACGTCGGAAGCCGAGCAACAGCTGATGAACCAGTACCGCCATCTGTCGGCTTTTCCGGAAAATCGTGAGGTGCTTCAAACGCTGAAAGCGCGCGGCATCGTCACCGGTATTTTGAGCAACGGTGACCCTGAGATGTTGGGCATCGCTGTCCGCAGCGCAGGGCTTGAGGGCCTGCTCGACCACGTGCTGAGCGTGGACCGCATTCGACAGTACAAGACGCACCCTGATGCCTATGCACTCGGCACCGATGCGCTGGGTTTACCTGCGTCGCAAGTGGTTTTTGTGAGTTGCAACAGTTGGGACGCGCTGGGTGCCACTTGGTTTGGCTACCAAACCTTGTGGGTCAACCGCTATAAGTTACCGTTTGAAGAACTCGGCACGCAGCCTGTGCGCACTGGCAGTAACCTGCGCGATGTATTGGCCTTTTTTGAGCGCTGAAGCTTGAGCTCGATCGCTGGTTTTATTTTTAATTTTTTAGTCCTCGTTTTTGAATCTGTCTTTAGGAGAAATCATGTCCACAGAACGTACCCCCAGCCACCGCCTGCAAGTCGCCACGCCGCTGTACCAGTTCATCGAAGAGCGCGTGTTGCCCGGCATTGGCGTCAAGAGCGCCGCTTTTTGGAAAGGCTTTGACGCTATCGTCGCTGACCTATCGCCTAAAAATATCGCCTTGCTGGCTGAGCGTGACCGCTTGCAGTCTGAGCAAGATGCTTGGCACAAGGCCAACCCCGGCCCGATCACCAACATGCCGGCGTATCGCGCCTTTCTGGAAAAAATCGGCTACCTCAACGCGGTGCCTAAAAAAGTCCGCATCACCACCACCAAGGTCGATGCCGAACTCGCTGTGCAAGCTGGCCCGCAGTTGGTGGTGCCGGTGCTGAATGCACGCTACGCCCTGAATGCCGCCAACGCACGTTGGGGCTCTTTGTATGACGCGCTGTACGGCACCGATGTGATCTCTGAAGACAAGGGCTGCGAAAAAGGCAAGGGCTATAACCCCAAACGCGGTGCCAAGGTCATTGCCTACGCCCGCAACGTACTCGACCGCACCGCACCGCTGCGCAAAGGCTCGCACCTTGACTCGATTGGCTACCGCATCAAAGACGGCAAGCTGGCTGTCAAACTCAAAGACGGCAGCAACACCAGCTTGGCCGATGCAAAACAACTCGCCGGCTACCAAGGTGAGCCAAGCAAGCCCAGCGCGGTGCTGCTGCAACACAACGGCCTGCACCTCGACATTCAAATCGACCGCAGCACCCTGATCGGCAAAAGCGATCCAGCCGGCGTCAGCGACTTGGTGCTTGAAGCGGCACTCTCGACGATTCTGGATCTCGAAGATTCGGTGGCCGTGGTTGACGCCGACGACAAAGTGCTGGCCTACAGCAACTGGCTCGGCATCTTGCAAGGGACGCTGACTGAAAGCTTTGAAAAAGGCGGCCAAACCCTGACGCGCGGCCTGAACCCAGACCGCGTCTACACGCCGCCTGCCGGCAAAGGCAAGAAGGTCGTGCTGCACGGCCGCTCGCTCATGTTCCTGCGCAACGTCGGCCACCTGATGACGAACCCAGCGATTTTGTACACCGACAAAAAAGGTGAAACCCGCGAAATCCCAGAAGGCATTTTGGATGCTGTGGTGACCACCACCATCGCCATGCATGACCTCAAGCGCAGCGCCAAAGACGCCATTCGCAACTCGCGCAAGGGCTCGGTCTACATCGTCAAACCTAAGATGCACGGCCCGGCTGAAGTCGCTTTTGCCGACGAACTTTTCTCACGCGTTGAAAAAATGCTGGGTCTGCCAGACAGCACTGTCAAGCTCGGCATCATGGACGAAGAGCGCCGCACCAGCGTCAACTTAAAAGCCTGTATTGACGCTGCCAAAAGCCGCGTTGCTTTCATCAACACCGGCTTCTTGGACCGCACCGGCGACGAGATGCACACCGCCATGTATGCCGGCCCGATGATCCGCAAGGGCGACATGAAATCCAGCGCCTGGATTCAATCCTATGAGCGCAACAACGTGCTGGTCGGTTTGAGCTGCGGTCTGCGCGGCAAAGCACAAATCGGCAAAGGCATGTGGGCCATGCCAGACCTGATGAAGGCCATGATGGAACAAAAAATTGGTCACCCGATGGCCGGTGCCAACACCGCGTGGGTGCCCAGCCCGACCGGCGCCACTTTGCATGCCCTGCATTACCACCAGGTGCTGGTCAGCGATGTGCAAAAAGACATGGAGAAAATCAACGCCAACAAGGAGGCCGAGAGCCTGCTCACGGGCTTGTTGACCGTGCCGGTGACGGCTACGCCGAACTGGAGCGCTGCCGACAAGCAGCAAGAAATCGACAACAACGCACAAGGTATTTTGGGCTACGTGGTGCGCTGGATTGACCAAGGCGTGGGCTGCTCCAAAGTGCCAGACATCCACAACGTCGGCTTGATGGAAGACCGTGCCACCCTGCGTATTTCGAGTCAACACATCGCCAACTGGTTGCTGCACGGCGTGGTGACGAAGGCGCAAGTTCAAGCCACCTTTGAGCGCATGGCTGCGGTCGTTGACAAGCAAAACGCAAGTGATCCGCTGTACAAAAAGATGGCCGGTAACTTTGCTACCAGCGCGGCTTACAAAGCGGCCTGCGACTTAGTTTTCAAGGGGCTGGAGCAGCCCAGCGGCTACACCGAGCCGCTGTTGCATGCTTGGCGTTTGAAGGTCAAGGCTGGCTCGGTTTGAGCGTATTGAGCTGACGTGGAAACGGCACCCTAGGGTGCCGTTTTTTATTCAGGCTTTGCGCTCCCGCATCAGGTGCTCCACGGTCTCAAACAGTGCCTCGCTCAGTAGCGCCAGCAACGTGGCGGGCAGGGCACCGGCCAGTAGCATCTGGCCGTCGTTCAGGGCCAGGCCAGTGACGATGCGTTCACCGTAACCACCCGCGCCAATGAAGGCGGCAATGGTCGCCGTGCCGATCGCAATCGACGTCGCCGTGCGCACACCCGCGATGATGGACGGCAGTGCTTGCGGCAGCTCGACCTTTCGCATCACTTGTCCGGCTGTCATGCCCAGCGCTTGAGCCGCCAAGCGCTGGCCGATGGGCACTTCGCCCAGGCCGGTGACGGTGTTGCGCATGATGGGCAGCAGGGCGTAAAGCATCAGGGCTATCAGTGCGGGCAGCGTACCAATCAGGCCCAGCGCAGAAATCAGCATCGCCAGCATGGCCAGTGAGGGCACGGTTTGCAGCAGGCCGGCAGCGCCCAGCACCACGGCGCGCAGGCGCGGGTGAGGAAACACCCAGACTGCCAGCGGAATGCCCAGCAGCGCAGCGCCGCCCAGCGCCATCAAGGTCAGCGCCAAGTGCTGCCGCGTTAACCGCGCCAGGTCGGGCCCGAACAACTTGGCCCAGAAGCCGCGTTGACCCGGGTCGGTATCTGTTCCCGCCGTTCCCGTCGTTGCGGTAGGTGCAGCGTCTGACTTAGACGCGAGATGGTCGCGTGCAATCACATCAAAAGCCACGCCCTGTAACTCGGCCCGCGCGTTCATCGCAATCATGGCCTTCTCGTCAATGCTGCCTCTCAGCTTTTCCAGCGCCGCCCACGCTTGGGGAAATCGCGCGGGCACGTCTAGCCGGTACAGCAGCACGGCGTCATAGCGCGCAAAGTAAGCCAAGTCGTCCTTCAGCACGCTCAGGCCGAGGTGGTCAATCTTCGCGTCGGTGGTGTAGATGTCGATCACATCGACTTGGTTTTGCGCTATCGCGTCATACGCCAAGCCGTGGTCCAGCGCCACCGGCACCTGCGGCGCCGAATAGCGCTGAGCCAGTTCCGGCCAACCGTCGGCACGGCCCATGAATTCGTTTGACAGGCCGAGCTTCAGCGCCGGGTGCTTCACCAGGTCGCTGAGCGAGGTGATGCCAAGGCGCTGTGCCTTGTCTTCGCGCATGGCCAGTGCATAGCCGTTGTTGAAACCCAGCGGAATGGTGGCGCCCAAACCCAGCGGCGCCAGCGCCGTGTTCATGGCCTCTATCGACATCGGCGTTTTACGCTGAAGGATCTCTAGGCTGATGGTGCCCATGTACTCCGGGTACAGGTCAATGCTGCCCGCGCGCAGCGCCGCATAAACAATGGCTGTGTTGCCCAAGCCTTGCAGAACGGCGGGCGGAGTCAGCATGTGCGGCGCTGATGTTTGCGCTAGCACCTGCGCAAGGATGTAGGACTCGGTGAAACGCTTGGAGCCGATGCGCAAGGTGTCGTTGGCTGCTTGTGCGGCGAAGTTGGGGGCGCTGACAAGGGCCATCACCAGAGCCATGCACCAAGCAGACCACGAAGTGAGGGCGGTTAAGGAGGTTAATGCGGGGAATCGGCGATTCATCGGCTCAGTATCGCTGACCTCGTCGGCTGATTCCCGTCGTTCTGTGCAGGTTATGAACGGCGAACGTCTTTGGGCGACACACGAACAAGCTGCCCGTCCCGGACGACGATCAAGTCCGTTCCGGTCTGCACGGCCAGCTGCCTAGCTTGTAGCGCGGCGCGCTGAATCGCGGCAAAGGAGCCCTTCAAGTCGGCATCCATCGACATCGGTGGCATCCCGTAGTCAGGCTCAGGCTCATTGATATGGTGAGAGGTGTTCATAGGCGCGTCGCTCCAATCCGTTAAAACAGGTTGGTCGCCTGAGTTGTCATAAAGAGCCCACTGATCGACCAGTGGGCGGTAGACGTTGACGAACGCGCTCGGCCACCCGTTGAACGGCGATGTCGGCTGAGGGCAAACTCAAAAATAACAACGTCACCTTGTAGCCTTGCGCCCGCCACGCGGGTATGTGGCGTGCATAGATTTTGCCTGCCAAGGTTGTTTCAAACGCGAAACTCGCCCTTTTTTCGACATGTTGGGCGATGATATTCAGCATCAATCGGCCGGCCTGAATGGCGGCCTTCTCCGGAGCAAAAGGTGACAGCCCAACCGCAATCAAGTCTGCGTTGACAAACACTGGGCAGCCAGCTTCACGCGGCAGAAACTCCCTTGCAAAAGTCGTTTTTCCCGCACCGTTCGGTCCGGCAATGATGATGATTTTGGGTGGCGACATGAGTAGCTAAGGACTGTTGGCAAAAACATGACCAACAGGTCTCTCATGCGCATGGTAACGGCGTTAAAGGTTTAAAGCTGAAAACTCACTTCGCCGTCGGCATCACAAACTCCGCACCCTTGCCGATGCTCTCGGGCCAGCGCTGCATGATGGACTTTTGCTTGGTGTAAAAACGCACGCCTTCTTCGCCGTAGGCGTGCATGTCGCCGAACAGGCTTTTCTTCCAGCCACCAAAGCCGTGCCAAGCCATCGGCACGGGGATCGGCACGTTGATACCGACCATGCCGACCTGAATACGGCGGCTGAATTCACGCGCCACGTTGCCGTCGCGGGTGAAGCAGCTCACGCCGTTGCCGAACTCGTGTGCGTTGATCAGGTTGATCGCTTCGGCCAGGTCTTTGACGCGCATGCAGCCCAGCACCGGGCCAAAAATTTCTTCTTTGTAAATGCGCATCTCGGGGGTGACGTTGTCGAACAGCGTGCCGCCCATCCAGAAGCCTTTCTCGCAACCTGCGCCGGCTTGTGCGCCTGTGAAGCTGCGGCCGTCGACCAGCAGGGTCGCGCCTTCTTGGATGCCCAAGTCGATGTAGCCGGTGATGCGCTGGTGCGCGGCGGCGGTGACGATGGGGCCCATTTCGGCGTCGAGGTGGACGCCATTTTTGATGATGAGTTGTTCGGCGCGTGCTTGCAGCTTAGGCAGCAGGCGCTCGGCCACATCGCCGACCAGCACGGCGACTGAGATCGCCATGCAGCGCTCACCGGCTGAACCGTAGCCCGCGCCAATCAGTGCGTCGACGGCTTGGTCGAGGTCGGCGTCCGGCATCACGACCATGTGGTTTTTGGCGCCACCCAGCGCTTGCACGCGCTTGCCGTGATGCGCGCCGGTTTCATAAATGTAGTTGGCAATCGGCGTCGAGCCGACGAAGGAAATCGCATGCACATCTGGGTGCACCAGCAGCGCGTCAACGGCTTCCTTGTCGCCTTGCACGACGTTGAACACGCCATCCGGCAGGCCGGCATTCTTAAGTAGATCAGCCATGAACAGGCTGGCGCTAGGGTCGATCGGGCTGGGTTTGAGGATGAAGCAATTGCCGGCGGCAATCGCCACTGGGAACATCCACATCGGGACCATCACTGGGAAGTTGAACGGCGTGATGCCCGCCACCACGCCGAGCGGCTGGCGCAGCGTCCAGTTGTCGATGCCGGTGCTGACTTGGTCGGTGAAGTCGCCCTTGAGCAATTGCGGAATGCCGCAGGCGAATTCGACGATGTCGATGCCGCGTGCCACTTCGCCTTGCGCGTCGGTGAAGACCTTGCCGTGCTCGGCGGTGATGAGGTGCGCCAGCTGGTCTTTGTGCAGGTTCAGCAGCTCCAGGAACTTGAACATGACGCGGGCGCGGCGGATCGGCGGCGTGTCTGACCAAGCCGGAAAAGCCGCCTTGGCAGCGACGACGGCAGCGTTCACGTCTGCTGCGTTGGCCAGCGCGACGCGGGCGGTCACAGCGCCGGTGGCGGGGTTGAAAACGTCTTGCTGGCGGACAGATGTGCCAGCGACTACGCGGCCGCCGACATGGTGGCCAATGGTGCTGGGGGTGGTGGCGGTCGTGGTCATGTTGAATCCTTGGTGGGTGAACTGATCTTGGCTTGTGAGGGCCAGTCTAGGCGTCTACAAGCGTTTTGATAACGCCCTTATTTGTGATTACATTGTTCAAATAAATGAACAATGAGGCCAGTTCTGCTAATCTCTTGGCATGGCTACCGACCAACTCTCACCCCTGCTGGCGGACTTGCATTTGTTGACCGTGCTGGCCGCCACGCGCAGCTTCACCGAGGCTGCGCGCCGCTTGGGCGTGTCGAAAGCCTCAGCCAGCATGCGCATCAGCGAGCTGGAGCGCTCAGCTGGGGTGTTGCTGGTGCGGCGCACCACGCGCTCGGTCGGCCTGACGGAAGCCGGCCAACAGCTGGTGAATGACATGCTGCCGGCCTTTGGGCGTATCAGTGAGAGTTACACCGCTGTCAAAGATTTGGTCGGTACGCCGCGCGGCTTGGTGCGCGTCACCGCGCCGGTGGCGCTGGGGCGGCAACATCTGGCGCCGTGCGTGGCGGCTTTTCTGAAGCGCTTTCCCGAGATCCACATCGAGTTGGAACTGACCGACCGTTTTGTGAACCTTGCCAATGAAGGCTTTGACTTGGCGATCCGCCACACCAACACGCCGCCTGAAACCCATGTCGCTTGGGTCTTGTGCGAAACCCGCTCGGTGCTGATGGCCAGCCCGGCGTATTTGGCGGCGCGCGGCGTGCCGACGCATCCGTCTGAGCTCAGCGCGCATGACTGCTTGCTGTATCTGGGCGGCGGCCATTCAAGCAGCTGGACTTTTGCCAAAAACTCAAATAGCGCTGAGGTCACCGCCCAAGCGGGTAAGCGCCGTCTGCGCACAACGGCCAAAGCCGCAATCACCACGACGACTTCAGTCGCCAGCGTTGCCCCGCCAGCCGATGAACGCGTCGGCGTCAACATCCGTGGCTCACTCAAGGCCAACAACAGTGAGGTCTTGCGCGACGCGCTCTTGGCCGGTTTGGGCATTGGCCTGCTGCCCGATTTCAGCCTGCCGCCAGCCAACACCGACGGCGAGTTGCCGCTGGTGCGAGTCTTGCCCGATTGGCAAGTCCAAGGCTTTTTTGGCGACCGTATTTACGCCCTGCGGCCGTGGTCGGCGCAGGTGCCGAAGGCGGTGCAGTGCTTGGTTGAATACTTGCGCGCCTATTTCGCGCAAGGCTTCAATCCAAGCGCTCATCAAATCGTCAACCTAAGCGGCAACCAAAGCGCCACACAAGGATAATTTTGACCATGAACACTCGATGGAAACCCAGCGTCACAGTAGCCGCCGTGATCGCTCGCGATGTCGCAGGCGTGACGGAATTTTTGCTGGTTGAAGAACACACGCCAGACGGCTTGCGCTTGAACAACCCGGCCGGCCACTTAGACCCTGGCGAAAGCCCGCTTGAAGGCTGCGCACGCGAAACACTGGAAGAAACTGCATTTCATTTCAAGCCAACCGCCTTGGTCGGCGTTTACTTGTCGCGCTTTGAAAAGCCGCTGCCCGGTCAAGCGCAGACGGAAGACATCACCTACCTGCGCTTTGCCTTTTGCGGCGAGTTGGGTGAGTTCGTGGCCAGCCAAGCGCTTGACGACGGCATTGTGCGCACGGTGTGGCTCAGCGTCGAGGCGATTCGCGCCAGCGCCGAGCGCCACCGCAGCCCGCTGCTGATCAAGTGCATGGACGACTATCTGGCCGGCCATCGGCATCCGGTGGATGTCATCACCACCGACGCGAGCGTTTACCAAATCGGCAAAGCCTCTTAGCGCTTAAAACCGCTCAGGCGCGGGCCGTCAGCGCTGCGCGCAAATGCGCATGAAACATCTTGGCCGGCGCCCGCAAGGCAGCGCCGTGGCGCGTGGTCAGCCCGAGCACGCGCGACACAGCCGGCGCTTGCAAGGGAATGCCCACCATCCTCGGGTGCGACTCGGGTAGGGCCAGCCTTGGCACCGCCGCCACGCCCAGTCCGGCCTCAACCATGCCCAGCAGTGTCGCCATGTGGCTGACTTCAAAGCGGTAGACCGGGTCGATGCCCGCCTTGGCCATGGCGTCGTCCAGCAACTGGCGGTTGCCGCTGGAGCGTGCCGCCGTCATTAAGCGCTCATCGCTCAGCGCGGACCACGCGACTGAGGGCTGCGTGGCCAGCGGATGTTCACGCCGCATGGCCAGCACAAAGGGGTCGGTGTGGATCGGCTCAAAGTCCACGCCTGGCACTTGGTTGCCCAAAAAACTGATGCCGAAATCAGACTCGCCGGACATCACGCTGGCCAGCACTTGGCCGGCACTTTCGTCGACCACGCGGACCCGGATCAAGGGATAGAGTTCGGCGAACGAGCCCAGCACCGAAGGCAAAAAATGAATCGCCGCCGACGGCACGCAGGCTACCGTCACCCGGCCGCTGCCGCTGGCGGCAATGTCCGAGATGCCGAGGATGGCGAATTCGAGATCGTCCAACGCGGCTTGGGCACGCTCCAAAAAGACCCGGCCCATGGCGGTCAATTCGACCGAGCGCGTGGTCCGGTTGAACAGTCGCGCACCCAGAATCGTTTCTAACTTGTCGATGCGCCGGCTCAGCGCCGGGGCGGACAAATGGATGTGGTCAGCCGCTGCCCGAAAACTCCCACGCTCGGCGACGGCGACAAAAGCCTGCAATTGCTGCAAATCGAAATTGATGCGTGACATGCAGTAATGCTATCAAAAGTTGCACTTCACTGAATTATTCGTCCGTCGCATCATCACGTCCAGAACGACAACCCCTTGGAGACTTGCATGCGACCCCAAACAACTTTGACTTCGGCGTTCTTGACGCCGCTCTTGACCGCCTTGACGGCCAGTCTGGCTCTGGCCGGCCCGGCGCTGGCGCAAACCTGGCCCGAGAAAAGCGTCACCATCGTCGTCCCGACCGCTGCCGGCGGCGCCAACGACGCGATGGCACGCATCATTGCGCAGGGCCTGAGCGCGCGCTTGGGTAAGCCAGTGGTGGTCGACAACAAGGCCGGTGCCAACGGTGCCATCGCGGCAGAACACGTCGCCCGCGCCGCGCCGGATGGCTACACGATCATGTTTGGCTACATCGCCACCCACGGCATCAACCCGGCGCTGCAAAAACTCCGCTACGACCCGGTGGCCGACTTCGAGCCGATCGGCATGGTGGCGGCGTCGCCCACGGTGCTGGTGGCCCACAACGCGGTGCCGGTCAAAAACGGCAAAGAGCTGGTGCAACTGGTCAAGTCCAAGCCGAACACCTTCAGCTACGCCACCGCCGGTAACGGCACGGCGCCGCACATCGCCGGCGAACTCTTCAAGCTGTCGGCTGGTCTTGACGTGGTGAGCGTGCCTTACAAAGGCTCGGCACCCGCCGTGGTCGACACCATTGCCGGCAACACGCAGTACATGTTTCCGAGTCTCTTCACGGCCTTTCCGCAGATCAAGGGCGGCAAGCTGAAAGCCTTGGGCATTGCCGGTGAAAAGCGCTCTTCAGTGCTGCCCGACGTGCCGACGCTCGCCGAGCAAGGCATTGCGAATGTCAACATGTCGCAGTGGTACGCCATGTTCGCGCCAGCCAAAACGCCGAAGGCCGTCGTTGACCGGCTGAACCGCGAGATGAACGCCGTGCTAGCAGAGAAAATAGCCGCCAAAAGAATTGAAGACCAGGGCGCCGAAGTCGAAACCGGCACGCCCGAGCAGCTCAAAACGCTGGTGCAAAAAGAAGTGGCGCACTGGAAAAATGTCGTTACTGCCGCCAAAATCAGAGTCGAGTAAATTCAGCCCCTTCATTTTCAATCTCCAAAGAAGAAGCCATGCCCTCATCCATCATTGACTCCAAAATTTTCGGCGACATGTTCAGTGACGCCGCCATGCGCCACATCTGGAGCGACGAAAACCGCACCGCCAAATACCTTGACATCGAACGCGCGCTGGCCAAGGTGCAGGGCGAACTGGGCATCATCCCGAAAGAAGCGGCCGACGAAATCGTCAAGAACTGCGAACCCAGCCAGATCGACTGGGCCAAGCTCAAGGCCAAGACCGAGCAAATCGGTTACCCGATCATTGCGGTGGTCAATCAAATCAACGCCCACTGCAAAGACAAACTCGGCGAGTACTGCCACTGGGGCACCACCACCCAAGACATCACTGACACGGCGATGGTGTTGCAAATCCGTGAAGGTCTGGCGCTGGTCGAAGCCGACTTGAAAGAGATCTCAGACTCACTCGCCAAGTTGGCCTTGACGCACCGTGACACGCCGATCATCGGCCGCAGCAATTTGCAGCAAGCCACGCCCATCACCTTCGGCTACAAGATGGCCAGCATCTTGGCGGGCATTGAGCGCCACCGCGAACGACTGGAGCAACTCAAGCCGCGCGTGCTGGTGGGTGAATTCGGCGGCGCTTCGGGTACCTTGTCGTCGCTGAAAACCGGCGCCATGGAAACACAAGCCGGCCTGATGAAAGAGCTCGGCCTCGGTCAGCCCTTGATCTCGTGGCACACCGTGCGCGATAACTTTGCCGAAGTCGGCGCCTTTTTGGGCATCGTCGGCGGTTCGCTCGGCAAGATCGCCATGGACGTCAAGTTGATGATGCAAACCGAAGTGGCCGAGGTCTTTGAGCCCTTTGCGACCGGCCGGGGTTCTTCGTCGACCATGCCGCAAAAACGCAATCCGATTTCTTGCCTGTACATTCACGCCAACATCTCGGTGGTGCGCCAGCTGTCGGCGTCGCTGATGGACGCGATGGTGGCCGACCACGAGCGCTCGACCGGCCCGTGGGAAATTGAATGGGTGGCGATGCCCGAAATCTTCTGTCTGATGTCGGGTGCCTTGAAGCAGACCAAGTTCATCTTGGCCGGGCTGGAAGTCGACGCCGAGCAGATGCGCCGCAACATCGACATGACGCACGGTTTGGTGATGTCTGAGGCCGTGATGATGGGCCTTGGCCCTTACATCGGCCGCGAGTATGCCCACGACTTGGTCTATGACATCTGCCGCGACGCGCCGCAGAAAAAACGCCCACTGATCGAGCTGCTGGCCGAGCACCCAGAGATCAACAAGCACGTCACGCGCGAGCAACTGGCGAGCTTTTGCGACCCGATGAACAACCTCGGGCAAGCCGGCGTGATGGTTGACCGTGTGCTGGCGGCGCGCCAAGTCTGAGTCTTTGCGCTCAGGCTGCAGCGGATCCAAAGCATGGCGCGGATAATCTGCGTCCATGCAAACGGTAAATCATCAAGGAAAACAAGGGCCTAAAAAGCGCGTCGTGGTCGGCTTGAGCGGCGGGGTCGACTCGGCCGTCACGGCCTACCTTTTGAAGCAGCAGGGCCACGAGGTCATCGGCATCTTCATGAAGAACTGGGAAGATGACGATGACAGCGAGTTCTGCTCATCGAATATCGACTTTGTCGATGCGGCTGCCGTCGCCGATGTGATCGGCATCGAGATCGAACACGTCAACTTCGCGGCCGATTACAAGGACCGCGTGTTCGCCGAATTTTTGCGCGAATACCAAGCCGGCCGCACCCCGAACCCAGACATTCTGTGCAACGCTGAAATCAAGTTCAAGGCCTTTTTAGACCATGCCATGCGGCTGGGCGCTGAAAAAATCGCCACGGGCCATTACGCACGGGTGCGACTGAATGACGCCACAGGTCTGCATGAACTGCTCAAAGGCCTAGACCCGACCAAAGACCAGAGTTACTTTTTGCACCGGCTGAACCAGGTGCAGCTGTCTAAAACGCTGTTCCCGGTGGGTGAGCTGCACAAGACCGAGGTCCGCCGCATCGCGGACGAGATTGGCTTGCCGAACGCCAAGAAAAAAGACTCGACCGGCATCTGCTTCATTGGCGAGCGGCCTTTCCGCGAATTTCTGAATCGCTACATCGCCAAAGCGCCGGGCCCGATCAAGAACGACACAGGCCGGGTGCTGGGCGAGCACGTGGGTTTGAGCTTTTACACGCTGGGCCAACGGCAAGGCTTGGGTATCGGCGGCGTCAAGGCCAAAGGCGCAGACCTCAAAGCCGCGTTAGCCCGTGGCCAACGCGGCGTCGGTGAGCATGAGCCGTGGTTTGTCGCGCGCAAAGACATGGAGACCAACACGCTCTGGGTGGTGCAAGGCCACGACCATCCGTGGCTGCAATCGACCGTGCTGACCGCGCAAGACTGCAGCTGGGTGGCAGGCAGCGCGCCAGCCTTGGGCGCATTGGCGGCCAAGACCCGTTACCGGCAAGCCGATGCGGCTTGCGCACTGCGCTCAGCCTCCATCAGCCACTGTGAACTGCACTTTGAGCAGCCCCAGTGGGCCGTGACGCCGGGTCAATCCGCCGTGCTCTACGCTGGCGAGGTCTGTTTGGGCGGCGGTGTGATTGCGACCAGCAACGTGCCTGGCTCGGCTTAAGACGCCTGACCGCTTTCAGGTATTCTTGGCCGCAGAACTTATTGTCTGGAGTCCTGCATGGATTTTTGTCGCCGCTGTGTTGCCCTTGGTCTGACTGTCGCCGTCCTTTCAGGTTGCGCGGGTCTGGGACAAAAAGACGATGGATTCAAACCGGTGCTGCGCCAGTCCGGCAAGGATGTGATGTGGCTGCCCACCTCGCAGGACATGGTCAACAAGATGCTGGCGGCGGCGCAAGTGACACCGCAAGACATCGTCTACGACCTAGGCTCTGGCGATGGGGTGATCCCGATCACGGCCGCGCAGCAGTTCAAGGCCCGCGCTGTGGGGATCGAGTACGACGCCAAGCTCGCTGAATTTGCCCAGAAGAATGCACAACAGGCGGGCGTGGCGGACAAAGTGAAGATCATTCGCGGCGACATCTTTGTCGAGGACTTCAGCGAAGCCACGGTGGTCACCATGTATCTGTTGCCCGAGCTGAACTTGCAACTGCGCGCCACGCTGCTGAAGATGAAGCCAGGCACGCGCATCGTCGCGAATGCATTTGACATGCAGGAATGGACGCCCGACCAGACCTTGAGCGCGGGCTCGGAGCAGGGTTTTATGTGGATCATTCCAGCGCAGGTGGCGGGCGAATGGGACTTCCTGCCGTTTGAGGGTCGTGTGCCGGCCAGACTGAGCCTGCAGCAGAGTTTTCAGCAGGTCGGCGGCACTCTCACGATGGCCGGTGTCAGTCAACCCTTGTTGGGCGCGCAGTTGCGTGGTGACCAACTGAGTTTTCACTTCCTTGGGAGCGACAAGATCGCGCAGAGCGTCACGGCGACCGTGACGGCGGATGCCCTCGCGGGCCATCACACGTCCTACGGTCGTGTTCATCCTTTTCAGGCCAAGCGCCGGTGAACTCGCTTGACAGTGCGGGACAGCCACAGCGCTTGCTCGACCCGTTTGGCGCGGTAGCCCTGATTGTCGGTATCGTCATTGGTGCCGGCATTTTCAAAACGCCGGCATTGGTGGCGTCGCTGACCAATGACGTTGGCTGGACGCTGATGGTCTGGCTGGCGGGTGCCCTGATTTCCGTGATCGGGGCTCTCTGTTACGCCGAGTTGTGCAGTGCTTATCCGCATGCCGGTGGCGACTATCATTTCTTGCATCGTGCCTTCGGCAGGCACGTTTCTTTTCTCTATGGCTGGGCCCGCGCAACGGTGATCAATCCCGGTGCGATTGCGTTGCTGGCCTTCGTCTTTGGCGATTACTTCAGCCAGGTGGTGCCGCTGGGGCCGCACTCCAGTGCCATCTGGGCTTTGACCATCGTGTTGCTGCTGACCTTGGTCAATGTGATCGGCATTCGCGCAACGGCCAATATCCAGTCGTCGCTGGTGGTGTTGGAAGTCATTGGTTTGCTGGCCGTGGTGGTCGCCGGATTTTGGGTTCAGGCGCCGGCCGCTGACACGCCTCTTTTTTTCGGCAGCATGCCCGCAACTTCGCAATTCGGACTGGCCTTGGTTTTTGTGTTGCTGACGTTTGGCGGCTGGAACGAGGCGGCCTACATCTCCGCCGAGTTGCGCGGCGGCGCGCGCAGTATCGTCCGTGTCATCGTCATCAGCATGCTGGTGTTGACGGCTATTTATCTGCTAGTGAATGTCGCTTTGTTGCATGGCTTGGGTTTGCGCGGTTTGAGCGGAAGTACCACCGCAGCGTCGGATGTGTTGGGTCTTGCGTGGGGTCCTTGGGCGCAAAAGGCGTTGGGCCTTTTCGTCGCCATTTCCGCATTGACCAGCATCAACGCCACCATGGTGGTGGGCGCGCGCGCCAACTATGCGGTTGGATTAGATTGGGTCAGCCTGCGCCGGCTGGGCCAATGGCAAGCTAGCTCGGGTAGCCCGACGCGGGCTCATGTGCTGCAAGCCGTTATCAGCGTTGGTTTGATTGGCTTGGGCATGCGCGAGGCCGACGGCTTTTCTGCGATGGTTGAATTCACCGCGCCGATGTTCTGGTGTTTCTTGTTGCTGGTCGGACTCGCCTTGCTGTGGCTGCGCCGCACTGACCCTTTGGCCGAACGACCTTTTCGCGTCCCGCTTTACCCTTTCACGCCTTGGGTGTTCTGCGCTGCTTGCGGCTTCTTAACGTACTCCAGCGTGACATACGCCGCAAGTCAAAACGCCATCCATGTGTCGTTTTGGCTGCTGGGCAGCGGCGTGGTGGCCTTGCTGGTTTTGCGCTGGCGCGAGTCAGCTTTGCAAAAGGAATCTCGCGCAGCGCCATAACGTTGAATCAGTAAACCGTTTCGACGTAGGTGTAGATGTAGTTCGAGCCGCCGTTGACATTGCCGAGCAGGCGTGACGACTTGAAAATGCCAGAGCGGTGTGACACGCCAAAGCCGATGTAGGTGTCCTTCAGGGGCCGTGAGCCAATCAAATCACCCAAACTCACGTCCAGCGACGGGTCGAGGTGGTGTAACAGGCGCGAGGTCTGCTCACCATTGGCAGCTTGGCTGCTGACTTCTTGGTAAGGCACGCGCTGAGCCATCGATACGCCCATGCCCAAGCCGGCTCTGGTTTTGATGCGGTCTTGCCACGGGAAACCGGTGTAAAACGCCTTCATGAACAAGTCCACTTGCAGGCCATTGGGCTGCAGGCCGCTGTCGTTGTGTTGAGTCAACCCAACGTAGCCGACCACATCAATTGGCAGGCCATTGAAGTTCTGAATGAAGGGACGGCCGATCTGCACGGCGCTGATGCTGGTCGGGTTGACGCTGGCGGTGGACAGGCATTGCGCTGTGATGATTTTGAGCAAATGGCAACCGTCGGCGGTGGCCTTGCCGTAAAGCAGCTTGAAATAGGTCGGTGAACTGGTTCCCACCCACTCTCTGTCATGCGGGCCAAAGTTGTAGACCGCACCCAAGTAATAACTTGGCAACACGCGTTGTTCCACGATGGGGCTGTTGTTAACCCCGTTGCCGAGCACGGTGGCTGAGACGCCGGTCAGCAGGCTCCAATGCCGCGACACTTCGTAGGTCGCGTGCAAGCCGACGCGCGCTTCCAACCCTGCACCGGGCTCATAAGCGGCGCGCGTGGCCGTGGCCTCGCTGGCCCTGACGCCGTAGTAATAGTCGTTGAGTTTGGCGTTGCGCCAGGCCACGCTCAGGCTGGGGCGCCAAGTTAAAGCGCCGGAGCGCCAATCCTTGGCGTAGCCCAGACGCGCTTCTGTCCCTCGGTGCGTGCTGTTGGAGTCATGCACCACCTCGGCCTTGAGTTGGCCCCAAGGCTGGCGAATGCTGTAGGACACGCCGACATCGACGCTGGCGTCACGCACTGCCATGCCGGTCAAGCTGGCAGGCGCTTGGGTCAGTGGAAAGCCTTCAAGGCGCCGCTCGACCACCAGGTCTAGGCGTTGCGCAGGCTCGTCCAAGAGTTTCAAACCAACACGGTTGGCATCCAGAAAAAGGTGCTTGCCGTCGTAGATGTACAAGGGCAGCACATCAAAACGGCTGCCGTCGCCGACGTACGGAGAGCGTTCCACTCGGGCTGCAAAACCCAGTGCAGCGCTGTTGGGCTCGGGCAAGTCAACGGCCAGACCGGAGGCGTAGTTTTGGGCTTGGGCGGCGGGCACCGCGGCCAGCAATGCGGCGCAGGCGAAGCCGCAAAAGTGTGAGCGTTGAGTCATGGAGCTGATTTTGATTGGAAGTAGAAAGCGAAAAGCCCGCTGAAGCGGGCTTTGATGGACCGCTGGCGGTTCAGATATTAAAACGGAATGTCGTCGTCCATGTCATCAAAACCGCTGGCGGCTTTGGACGGTGTCGGTGCGGCCGATCGCTGCGCAGGTGCGGCGGGTGGACGGGCAGCGGCCGGTGGGCGTGCATAGCTTTGGCGCTCGCCGCCCTCTTCGTCACCGCCGGGAGCGCCCATGCCTTCACGGCCGCCCAACAATTGCATTTCGTTGGCGATGATCTCGGTGGTGTATTTTTCGACGCCGTCTTTGTCGGTCCACTTGCGGGTTTTCAGGCGACCTTCGACATACACCGGACGACCTTTTTTGAGGTATTCGCCAGCGATTTCTGCCAAGCGGTCGTAAAAAACGACACGGTGCCATTCGGTTTCTTCGACTTTTTCACCAGAAGACTTGTCTTTCCAGTTGCGCGTGGTGGCGAGGCTGACGTTGCAGATGGCCGCGCCATTGGGTGTGTAACGCACCTCAGGGTCACGCCCCAAGTTGCCGATGATGATGACTTTGTTGATCGATGCCATGGCGTGTTCTCCTAATTGGTGGATTTTAACTGGCTGAGCTGGCCGTTGCTGGGTTCGTCGTAGGTTGGAGATGGCGGTTGGGCGCACGCATGGGCCAGGCCAGCAGCAGCCATAGCAGCATCAGCGCGCTACTGGCCATGAAGAGGGCGCTGGGGCCAGCCGTTTTGGCCAGCCAGCCACCCGCCGCACCACCGACAAAAAACCCCAGCGATTGCAGCGTGTTGTAGACCCCGAGCGCCGCGCCACGTGCATGCACCGGTGCGACCCGCGACGCTAGGCTGGGCTGGCTAGACTCCAGCACATTGAAGCCGCAGAAAAAGACAAATAACAGGCAGGCCAGCGCGGTCAGGCTCGGTGTGCCTTGACTGGCTTGATGGGCGGACCAGATGAAACCCAGCTGCACCAGAAAAATCAGGCCAATGGCTGCTAAAAAGACGGCCCGAAGATAGCCGCGCCGCTCCAGCGGAAAGAGCACGCCGCCCAGCACCACAAAAGACGCCAGCACCGCAGGCAAGTAGACCTGCCAGTGGGCCGCTTTGTCCAAGCCGGCTTGCACCAGCAGCGCCGGAATGGTGACCCACATGGCCAGCTGCACGGCGTGTAAGACAAACACGCCGAGGTTCAGGCGCAGCAGCGCGGGCTCTTGCAGCACCAGCTTCAAACTGCCGCTCGGACGGTGCACAGGCTTGGCCGGCTCGGGTGGAACAACCCAGACCACCACGGCAATCCCGGTTACCGCCAACAGTCCTGTCAGGGCGAACAAGCCGGCCAGCCCGATATGCGCGGCCAGCAGCGGTGCGATGATCAAAGACAGCGCAAACATCAGTGCAATGCTGATGCCCACCAGCGCCATCGCTTTGGTGCGCACTTCGTCACGCGTTTGGTCTGCCAACAACGCTGTGACAGCGGCTGAAATGGCACCTGCGCCCTGAATCGAGCGACCGATGATGAGCCAGGTCAAATCGGTGGCGGCCATAGCGACAAAGCTGCCCAAGGCAAAGACCAGCAGACCGAAAATGATCACACGTTTGCGACCCAACCAGTCTGAGGCGAGTCCAAATGGCATTTGCAGCAGGGCTTGCGTCAAGCCATAAATGCCCATGGCCAAACCCACGCGAGCAGGATCATCGCCACCCGGTAAGCGTGCCGCTTCCAGCGCAAATATGGGGAGCACCCAAAAAAGACCCAGCATGCGCAGGGCAAAAATCGACGCCAATGAAAAGCTGGCGCGCCGCTCGGTGGCGGTCATGCGGGTGTTGAGAGTGGAGGTGCGCATCGGGTGTGACGTTTCAGCTGTGGCGGTCAAAGCCAAAAAACGAAGGGCTTATTGTCTTCCATTCGCCAGACCCTGAGGAGCAGCCTTCCTTCTGTCTTGCTTGGGCAGTCCATAGCGCAGACCCGCCTGTCCGTTTATGATGTACGGTTTTGCCGGCCCCTCCCATTGAACTCACCGTCTGACAGCAAATATTTGGCCACGCAGTTGCGCACTCAACTGGCCGCGCAGCGGATCAGCATCCGCGGTGCACGCACGCACAACCTCAAAAATATTGACCTCGACATCCCGCGCAATCAGCTGGTGGTGATCACCGGTCTGAGCGGTTCCGGCAAGTCGTCCCTGGCGTTTGACACGCTGTACGCCGAAGGCCAGCGGCGCTACGTGGAGAGTTTGTCGACCTATGCGCGGCAGTTTTTGCAGCTCATGGACAAGCCCGATGTCGACATGATCGAGGGCTTGAGCCCGGCGATTTCGATTGAGCAAAAAGCCACCTCCCACAACCCGCGTTCGACCGTCGGCACCGTCACTGAGATCCACGACTATTTGCGCTTGTTGTTTGCGCGTGCGGGTACACCGTATTGCCCCGAGCATGATTTGCCGCTGCAAGCGCAGAGCGTGGGCGAGATGGTCGACGCCGTGCTGGCCTTGCCAGAAGGCACGCGGCTGATGATCTTGGCGCCAGTCGCGCGTGAGCGCAAGGGCGAGTTTGTCGATGTGTTTGCCGAGATGCAGGCGCAAGGGTATGTGCGCTTTCGGGTCGACGGCAAGATCTACGAATTTGATGAGCTGCCGAAGCTGAAAAAGACAGAAAAGCACAACATCGACGTGGTGATTGACCGCGTCAAAGTGCGCCGGCCTACCGCACCAGACGCCGATTTAGCCGAGGGCGAGCTCGACGCCAGCAGGCAAGAGCAAGATAACCTCAAACAGCGCATCGCTGAAAGTTTTGAAGCCGCCTTGCGGCTTGCTGATGGCAAGGCCATGGCACTGGAAATGGACACAGCCGGTGAGCATTTGTTCAGCGCCAAGTTTTCGTGCCCGGTGTGCAGCTACTCGCTCAGCGAAATGGAGCCGCGCCTGTTTTCTTTCAACTCGCCGGTCGGTGCTTGCCCGAGTTGCGACGGCTTAGGGCACACCGAAACCTTTGATCCGACGCGCGTGGTGGCCTTCCCGACGCTGAGCTTGGCCAGCGGCGCGGTCAAGGGTTGGGACCGGCGCAACGGCTACTACTTCTCCATGTTGGAGAGCTTGGCGAAACATTACGGCTTCGACATCGACACCGCGTTTGAGGAGCTGCCCGAACTCGTGCAGCAAGTCGTGCTGCATGGCTCCGGCGAAGAAGAAATCAAGTTCAGCTACATCATGGACTCTGGCGCTTCAGCCGGTCGCAAGGTCAGCAAGAAACACCCGTTTGAAGGCGTCATCACCAACTTTGAACGCCGCTACCGCGAGACGGATTCGTCAGCCGTGCGCGAAGAGTTGGCGCGTTACCGTGCCGTGCAACCCTGCCCATCGTGCCAAGGCACGCGGCTGCGCCAAGAGGCGCGCCATGTCTACATCGTCGGTGCGCCAAGCACCGAGGGCGAAGCACCCACCCGCAAGGCGATTTACGAGGTCAGTGCCATCACCTTGCGTGAGAGTTTTGAGTACTTCAACACGCTGAAAATGCAGGGTGCCAAGGCCGAAATCGCTGACAAGGTGGTGCGAGAAATCGGCCTGCGGCTGAAGTTTTTGAACGACGTCGGCCTGAACTACTTGAGTCTGGACCGCAGCGCTGAAACGCTGTCGGGCGGCGAATCGCAGCGTATCCGTCTGGCCTCACAAATTGGCTCGGGCCTGACCGGCGTGATGTACGTGCTGGACGAGCCCAGCATCGGCCTGCACCAGCGCGACAACGACCGCTTGATCGGCACGCTGAAGCATCTGCGCGACATCGGCAACAGCGTGCTGGTGGTCGAGCATGACGAAGACATGATTCGCGCCGCCGACCATGTGATTGACATGGGTCCGGGCGCCGGCATTCATGGTGGTCGTGTGATGGCGCAAGGTACGTTCACCGAGGTGCAGGCGAATCCGAATTCGCTCACCGGCCAGTACTTGGCGGGGACGTTGAAAATCGCCGTGCCGACGCATCGCACGCCGTGGTTGCCGACCGTGGCCAGAGGCCCGCTGGTGATCAAAAATCCGCGCTTTGCACCGAGTGCTGCGGGCGTTAAACGCGCAGCGCGTGAAGCCACACACCAGCTAACGCAGGGCGATTTGCAATGCTTGAGAGTCATCAACGCCAGCGGCCACAACCTGAAAAATGTCAGCGTTGAATTTCCGGTCGGCTTGCTGACCTGTGTCACCGGCGTGTCCGGCTCCGGCAAGTCGACGCTGGTGAATGACACGCTGTACGCCGCCGTGGCGCGCACTCTGTACCGGGCGCATGAAGAGCCCGCGCCGCACGAGGCGATTGAAGGCATTGAGCACTTCGACAAGGTCATCAACGTCGACCAGTCACCGATTGGCCGCACGCCGCGCAGCAACCCGGCCACCTACACCGGACTGTTCACACCGATCCGCGAATTGATGGCCGAGATGAACAGCGCGCGTGAACGCGGCTACGGCCCGGGGCGCTTCAGCTTTAACGTGGCTGGTGGCCGCTGCGAAGCGTGTCAGGGTGACGGCATGGTCAAAGTCGAAATGCATTTCTTGCCTGACGTCTACGTGCCTTGCGACGTTTGCAAGGGCATGCGCTACAACCGCGAAACGCTGGAAGTGCAATACAAGGGCAAGAACATCGCGCAGATTCTCGAGCTCACAGTGGAAGCTGCTGCGGAGTTTTTCAAAGCCGTGCCGACGCTGGCGCGCAAGCTGCAAACGCTGCTCGACGTGGGCCTGAGTTACATCAAGCTCGGACAAGCCGCGACCACGCTCTCGGGCGGCGAAGCGCAGCGCGTCAAGCTGGCGTTAGAGCTCAGCAAGCGCGACACCGGGCGCACGCTCTACATCCTTGATGAACCGACGACAGGCCTGCACTTTGCCGACATTGATTTGCTGCTCAAAGTGTTGCACCAACTGCGCGACGCTGGCAATACCATTGTCGTCATCGAGCACAACCTGGACGTCATCAAAACCGCCGACTGGTTGATCGACATTGGCCCCGAAGGCGGTGCCGGTGGTGGCATGGTGGTCGGTGTTGGCACGCCAGAAGATTTGGCGGCGAATCCGGACAGCCACACCGGGCGTTATTTGGCGCCACTGCTGGCATAAAAATAAAGGCTACTACGGCTGTTGCGTGCTCTGCCCAGTGGCATTGACGTAGGTGCGGCCTTATTCCGTTTGGTCAGTCTTCGACGCGTGTCCGTGTCAGGTCAAACAAACTCGTGGCTTCCAGTTCCAGCACTTGAACGTCGGCTTGGTTGACCATTTGCCAGTGCCAGCGCAGGATGCCCAGCGTCGGCTGGCTGACGGAGTGGCGGGTTTCTAGAACGGTGGCACGCACACGGAGTTCATCGCCGGGGCGCACGGGATGCTGCCACTTCAAATACGCTAAACCGGGTGAGGCGAAGGACTCTGAACCCTGCAAAGCAGCATCGGCAAGCAGGCGCATGGCGATCCCACAGGTGTGCCAGCCGCTGGCGATCAGTCCGCCAAAACGGCCGTCTTGGGCGGCGACCGGATCGGTGTGAAACCACTGCGGGTCATAGGCCGTGGCAAAGGCCATCACTTCCGCTTCAGTGACCAAGTAGGGGCCAGCGGTGATGGCCTGCCCGACCTGAAATTCTGCGAACTTCATCGGCTGCTGGCTTTCATCAATAGGTCTCCAAATGCAGACGGCCTTCTTTTTTGAGCGATGCACCCACGGTGTCCCAATCCAGGCCGGCTTGTGTCGCCACGTCGCGCAGCGCCAGCACGACGCCTTCTTCCATGCTTTTCAGGCCACAGACATAAAAGCAGGTGTTGGGGTCGCTGAGCAGCGGTGCCAGATCTGCCGCGCGTTCACGCATGACGTCTTGCACATAGCGTTTCGGCTGGCCGGGTGTGCGCGAAAATGCAAAGTTAATGTCGATGAAATCTTTTGGCAGGTTTTGTAGCGGGCCAAAGTACGGCAGTTCTTCTTGCGTTCTGGCGCCGAAGAACAGCATTAATTTACCACCTTCAAACTTACCTGAAGCACGCAGCCGACGTCGCCATTCAGTCATGCCGCGCATGGGCGCGCTGCCGGTGCCGGTGCAGATCATGACGATGTTGCTGCGCGGATGGTTCGGGATCAGGAAGCTCGCACCAAAGGGGCCTATCACCTGCACTTTGTCGCCGACTTGCAGGTCGCACATGTAGTTGGAGCCGACGCCACGCACTGGCTGGCCTTGATGGTCTTCGAGCACGCGCTTGATGGTCAGCGACAGATTGTTGTAGCCGGGTCGCTCGCCGTTGCGCGGGCTGGCGATGGAGTACTGGCGCGCGTGGTGGGCTTTGCCCTTGGCGTCGAGTCCCGGTGGAATGATGCCGATAGACTGGCCTTCAAGCACCGGAAATGGCAGGCTGCCGAAGTCCAGCACGATGTGGTGTGTGTCGTAATCGCCGGCGGCTGTCTGGCCGACTTCAGTGACCCGTACATTGCCGCTGACAACAGCCATGATGGTTTTTTCAGCGGCTTTCGGGCCGTAGAGATTCGTGTACGCATGAGCGGCTGACCAAGGCGGCACCATGGCGCCGTATTGCGCGCTGTTGAAGCTGGCCTCACCACTTTGGTCGGCACTGAGGGTGCTGGTTGTGGTGTCTGCCTCGGCTGCAACGGCGTCAGCCGCATGAGCGTCAACGCCTTGTTCCGCCAACTGCTCTGGCGACAGTTCAGTGGGCAACTCGTCCCACAGCAATTGTTCATCGGGCGTGTAGGCTTTGACGCGCGGCATCGTGCGCCAGTTGTCAATTGAGCCAGTCGGGCAAGGTGGGACGCAGTACATGCACAGGTTGCACTTTTCCGCATCGACAACATAGTTGCGCGAATCATGCGTGATCGCACCCACCGGACAGATCGCTTCGCAGGTGTTGCAGCGAATGCAGATCTCGGGGTCGATCAGGTGCTGTTTGATGACGATGGTGGCGGTCGTATCCATGGTGTGGTCTCTTGAGTTCTGAACGTCTTAAGTGCATCAGGGGGCGCGAGGCCCCCTGATGATTTCAGCACAACAGCTGATCAGTTGAATCGCACGTAGTCGAAGTCTACTGGCTGGCGGTTGATGCCCATGACGGGTGGCGAGATCCAGTTGGCAAACTTGCCGGGCTCGACCACGCGGCCCATCAGGCTGGCGACGTACGCGCGATCTTGCAGCGATGGCAGCCATTCGCCAACTTGTGCTTTCCATTCGGGCAGGGTCAGCACGCGGCCTTCTGGCGAAACCTTGACGCCGGACAGCGCACCGATGTTGCGGTTGAAGGCTTTGTGCGGCACTTTCATGCGCGTTGGAATGCCGGCCTTCTCTAACACCTTGTTCCAGCGCTCGACGCCAGCCACCGAGTCTTTGATGTAGTCGTCGCGCAGCACTTCATTGAGCGCGTTGAGCATCGGCACTTCTTTTTCAACCAATTGGCCGTCGCGCGCTTCGAGCACCTTGTAAGTCTGGCCTTTGAGGACATGGTCATCAACGCGTTTGCCTTCTTCGTAGCGGCCCTTGATGCCGGTGCTGTAAAAGGTGGCGGCGTTGCTCGACTCGTCAGCGCCGAACAGGTCGATGGTCACGCTGAAGTGGAAGTTGATGTAGCGCTGGATGGTTGGCAGGTCGATCACGCCCGCAGCACGCAGCTTGTTGACGTCGTCGGTCTTGAGCTCGTTCATTTTTTGGGCCGTGCGTGAGATCACGCGGCTGATACCGCTCTCGCCGACAAACATGTGGTGGGCTTCTTCGGTCAGCATGAACTTGGAGGTCCGCGCCAGCGGGTCAAAAGAACTTTCGGCCAAGGCACACAGTTGAAACTTGCCGTCACGATCTGTGAAGTAAGTGAACATGAAGAAGCTCAGCCAATCGGGCGTCTGTTCATTGAAGGCAGCCAAAATGCGCGGGTTGTTTTCGTCACCGCTGCGACGCTCCAACAGGCCCTCGGCTTCTTCACGGCCGTCACGGCCAAAGTGCTTGTGCAACAAATACACCATGGCCCACAAATGGCGGCCTTCTTCGACGTTGATCTGGAACAGGTTGCGCAGGTCGTACATGCTCGGTGCGGTCAGGCCCAAGTGGCGTTGTTGCTCGACCGATGCGGGCTCGGTGTCACCTTGCGTGACGATGATGCGGCGCAGGTTGGCACGGTGTTCGCCGGGCACGTCTTGCCAGGCTTTTTCGCCCTTGTGATCACCAAAATGAATGGTGCGGTCGGCTTCGCCTGGGTTCAGGAAAATACCCCAGCGGTAGTCGCGCATTTTGACGTGGCCAAACTGGGCCCAGCCTTGCGGGTCAACGCTGACAGCGGTGCGCAGGTAGACCTCGGAGTCGGTCGAGCCGACAGGACCAACGTCGTCCCACCAGTTGATGAAGTTAGGCTGCCACTGCTCCAGCGCGCGCTGCAAAGTGCGGTCTTCGCTGAGGTTGACGTTATTAGGAATTTTTTCGCTGTAGTTGATACCGGACATGAGAGTCTCCAATAAAAAAGGTCTGCAACGGTGGAATGAATTCGGTTGCAGCGCGCCACCAGAGTTACGCTGCACAACAGGAGTTTTTAGACGCGGTTCCAGTCGAACTGGGCTTTGTCGCCTTTGCCGTAAACCTTCAGCGCGCCTTTTTCGCCGACGGCGTTTGGACGCTGGAAGATCCAGTTTTGCCAAGCGGTCAGACGGCCAAAAATGCGTGTGAACATGTTTTCCGGGCCGTTGAAACGCAGGTTGGCTTCGAGGCCGGTCAAGGCATCCGGCGACATCGAAACGCGCTCTTCAATCGCGATGCGGACCTCGTCAGTCCAATCGATATCGTCAGGGTTCGAGGTGACCAAGCCGACCGCAAAAGCAGCGTCCGCGTCCAGTGGCTGGCCGGCTTTGGCGCGGACCGCATCCAACGCCGGCTGCTCGTCATAAAAACGGCGGCCGAGTCGGCTCTGTTCGGTGACCATCGGGAACAAACCAAAGTTGCTGTCGCCGACGGTGATGGACGGTGCCTTGGCCTCGTCGTCCGGCAGGGCCAGCATGTAGCTGCGGTCGCAGGCGAGAGCAAGTTCGAGGAATGAACCCGCGAAGCATGAGCCGGACTCGATCAAGGCAAACAAGCTGCGCGACGAGACGTCGAGACGGCTGAACGTGCGTCGCATCAAGCCAATGGTTTCGCGCACCAGCCAGTGGCTCTGGTGAGCCATCAACACGGCGTCGCTGGCCAACACGGCAGCGGCATCGCCTTCGGTTTTGATCAGCCAGACACCGATGTCGAGCTCGTTCGTGCGCATTTGCAAAATCGCGTCTTCCAGTTCGCGGGCCATGGCCAACGGGAACCAGTCGGCACCGGCTTTTTCGATGCCGGCGATGTCAGTCGGTTGAGCACCGGTCGGGCTCTTGACGGTGAAAGTGGCGGTGCGTTTGGCGCGATCAATCTCAACGCTCACATATTGATAACGCAGAGCGTCGGCTTCAACAGTGCGCTTGAGCGGCGTCATTGTCACGCCCTTGCCATCGGCAGGACGATCGCTTTGGGTCGCCAACTCGAGCGCCCGCTCTTGCACTTTTTGCGCGAACACGGCGGTCTTGGCAATGGCGTCCACCAAGCGCCAGTCCACCGCCTTTTGGCCGCGCACGCCTTCAACGCTGGTGCAGAAAATGTCGGCCAAGTCGTGTCGCACATGGCGCTTGTCGGTCACGCGCGTCAGGCCGCCAGTGCCGGGCAGCACGCCGAGCAAAGGCACTTCAGGCAGGCTGACTGCGCTGGAGCGGTCATCGACCAAAATGATTTCGTCGCAGGCCAAGGCCAGCTCATAGCCACCGCCGGCGCAAGCGCCGTTCACAGCGGCCAGGAACTTCAAGCCGCTGTGCTTGGAGGAGTCTTCCAAGCCATTGCGGGTTTCGTTGGTGAACTTGCAGAAATTGACTTTCCAGGCGTGGCTGCTGACGCCCAGCATGAAGATGTTGGCGCCGGAGCAAAACACTTTGTCTTTGGCGCTGGTCACCACCACGGTGCGCACTTCGGGGTGTTCAAAACGGATGCGGCCCACCGCGTCATTCAGCTCAATGTCAACACCGAGGTCGTAGCTGTTCAGCTTGAGCTTGTAGCCTGGGCGCAAACCCGCGTTCTCGTCAATGTCCACCGCCAGCGTGGCCACGGGGCCATTGAAGCTGAGCTTGAGGTGTTTGTACTGGGTCGGGTCAGTTTGGTATTCGACGCGCGGTGCAAGGGCTGTGGTCATGAACATATCTCCGTCGTGCTGTTAGGGATGCAAAAAACTGCATCTTTTAAAATTCTTAATGTGAATAATAATGCACATTAAGAATTGTGGTCAAGCACTTTTTTGCCTATTTTCTAAAAAATCAAGCCGGCAGCTGCAATAAATCCCGCACTTGGCTGCGCAGCAAAGCAAATGAAGGCGCCAATCCTTGCGCACTCGTGTTGAGGGTGAGTTGCGCCTTTGAGTAAAAAGCAGCTCGACCGGCCAGAATGACTTTGAGGTCTTCCATCGCCTCCTTGCTGGCGGCCATGGGGCGTGTGTCGCCTTGGGCCAACACGCGGTTCATGTGGTCTTCCGGGTCGGCTTGGAGCCACACCGTGCTGCAGTGGCTGAGCAATTGATTGAAGGTGGCGGGGTCTGACACCAAGCCGCCCGGGGTGGCGATCACCGCCTCGGGGTAAATCTGGATGGTCTCTTCCATGGCGCGGCGCTCATAGCGACGGTAGGCATTTTGCCCATACAAAGCCTGGATTTCCGCGACACTGCAGCCGGCAAATTTCTCGATCTCGCGGCTCAGCTCGACAAAGGGAAAGCCGAGGTCTTCGGCCAGCATCTGGCCTAGCGCTGACTTGCCGGCACCGCGCAACCCGATCAAGGCCACCCGCGTGCTGACCGCGCCAGGCGCGCCGCCGGTGCCTAGCAGTTCGCCTAAAGCGATGCGGGCGCGGCGCAAGTCAGGTTCGCCCCGCCGCTCCAGCAGCTCCCTGATCAGCAGCCACTCGGGCGACAGCGTGGTGACGTCACCGATCAGCTCGGCCAAGCTGCATTGCAGAGCGTTCGCCACCTGCAGCAGCACCAAGATAGAGGCGTTGCCTTCGCCGTATTCAAGATTGGCCAGATGACGCTCAGACACCTCCGCGGCTATCGAAACGGCCTTGCGTGTCATGCCGCGACGAGCTCGCAGGCCACGCACACGTTCCCCCAGCGCCACCAAAAATGGGTTTTTCCCGCTGTCTTCAGTCTTTTCTGGCATGGGTTGGCTCGGTGTTATCCCTGAGATATGCAATATAGTGCTTGACACAACGCTTTAGTCGCTTTATCGTTCAGATGCGCATAATAATTCATGTTGCTAGGCCTGACAAGCAAGGTCTTGCATCCCCACCTTTTTGTGAATGGACGAGCTCTCCAATGACTCCCCTTGAATTTCGAGAGCAGATAGCTCAACTGACGACGCAACTGGCGGGCCGCCCGTTGAATGCCGAATTGGACGTTTGGCTCAACGCTGAGCACGGCCCCGGCAGCACCACTTTTTCCCAGTTGCAGGCAGCTTGCGTTACCGGCGTGGCCGAAGGCTGGCTGTGCGACCGCGAGGGCGGTGGCTTGAAATACGGCCGCATCTTCAAGCCCGCCGGCGACCTGCATGGCTTTTCAGTCGATGTGGTCGACATGACGGATGTGGCCGGGCCGCACCACAGCCACCCGAACGGTGAAATTGACTTGATCATGCCGGTGGATGGCGGCGCCTGCTTTGACGGCCGTCCGGCTGGCTGGCTGGTGTGTCCTCCCGGCAGCGCCCACCGCCCGACCGTGACACAAGGCCGCGCCTTGGTCCTTTATCTGCTGCCTGAAGGCCGCATCGACTTCACCCGTTAACCAGAATACGCAGAAAACGACATCCCCATGACTGAACTTCTCCCTAATTTCTTGGCCGGCCGCTGGCAAAACGGCAGCGGTGCAGGCACCGAACTGGTCGACCCTGTGTTGGGGACGCCGCTGGTGCGCGTGGATGCTACGGGCATGGATCTGGCTGAAGCTTTTACTTTTGCCCGGGAGCAGGGCGGCAGTGCCTTGCGGCAGTTGAGCTACCGGCAGCGTGCCGTGTTGCTGGTGGAAGTCGGCAAGGTCTTGCAGGCGAATCGCGAGGCTTACTACGAGATCGCCACCGCCAACAGCGGCACCGTGAAGAATGACACAGCCGTCGACATCGACGGCGGTTTCTTCACCCTCAGCAGCTACGCCAAGATGGGCGATTCGCTGGGTGATCGGCATCATCTACTGGATGGCGACAGCGCGCGTCTGGGTAAAGACCCGCTGTTCCAATCGCAACATGTCATGACGCCGACGCGCGGCGTGGCGCTGTTCATCAATGCTTTCAATTTTCCGGCGTGGGGTTTGTGGGAAAAAGCCGCGCCAGCGTTGCTCTCGGGTGTGCCGGTGATCATCAAACCGGCCACCGCCACCGCTTGGTTGACGCAGCGCATGGTGCAAGACGTGGTGAACGCAGGCGTGTTGCCTGCCGGCGCACTGTCCGTCATCTGCGGTAGCTCGGCCGGTTTGCTGGACCAATTGCAGGCCTTTGATGTGGTGTCTTTCACCGGCTCAGCAGAAACCGCCGCTGTGATTCGCTCGCATCCCGCTGTCACGCAGCGTTCAGCCCGGGTCAACATCGAAGCCGACAGCCTAAATTCGGCACTGCTCTTGCCCGATGCAGGCGCCGAAGCCCTGGAACTGCTGGCCAAAGAAGTGGCCCGCGAAATGACGGTCAAGTCAGGCCAGAAATGCACGGCGATTCGCCGCGTGCTGGTGCCGCAAGCGCTTTACAAAGAGGCCGCTGCAGCCATCAGTGCAAGGCTGGCCAAAACAACTGTTGGCAACCCGCGCAATGACACCGTGCGCATGGGTGCCTTGGTGAATCGCGCGCAATTCAACACCGTGCTCGAAGGCTTGGCACTGCTCAAGACCGAAGCTGAAGTGCTGCACGACGGCGCATCCCACGCACTGGTCGATGCAGACCCTGCCATCGCTTGCTGCGTAGGTCCAACCTTGCTGGGCTTGCGCACGGCTGATGCCAGCGATGCATCACGTCACGTGCATGACACCGAAGTCTTTGGGCCGGTCGCCACGCTCGTGCCTTACCGCGACATCGACCATGCACTGGCGCTGGTCCGACGCGGTCAAGGCTCACTCGTCACATCGCTCTACGGCAGTGACACGGCGGCACTGGCCAGCGCTGCGCTGGAACTGGCCGACAGCCACGGCCGCGTGCACATCATCTCGCCCGACGTGGCCGCACTGCACACAGGCCACGGCAACGTGATGCCGCAGTCGCTGCACGGCGGACCTGGCCGCGCGGGCGGCGGCGAAGAACTTGGCGGCCTGCGGGCGCTCAATTTTTACCATCGCCGGAGTGCCGTGCAAGCCAGCACCGCGGTGCTGGCGCACTTGAAACCGCTCAGCGAATAAGCCCGCCACTGTCAAAAAAAATTGAGAACGAGGAGACACGCATGGCCCCCCCATTTGCACACGGCTCACTGCCATCGGCCCCTGGCCCGCGCTTCAACTTTGCGCAGCACTTGATCGACTGCAACATCAGCCGACCGGCCAAGATCGCGTTGATCGACGATGTCGGCCAGCTCAGCTATAGCGAGTTGGCGGAGCGCATTCGCCGCGTTGCTGCCGGCTTGCTGGCGCTGGGTCTGCGCCGTGAAGAACGCGTGTTGCTGCTCATGCACGACAGCAGCGACTGGGTGGTGAGCTTTCTGGGCGCGATGTATGCGGGGCTGGTCCCGGTGGCGGTGAACACCTTGCTGACTGCCGACGACTACGCCTTCATGTTGCAGCACAGTCGCGCGCAAGCTGCACTGGTGTCTGACGCGCTGCTCCCCAATTTGCGACTGGCCATGGCGCAGGGCGGTCATGAACTTCAGGCGGTGGTTGTATCTCGGCCAAGCGCGGCCCTCAACAGCGGTGAAGTTTCCTTGGACGCCTTGATCGAGCAAAGCGCGCCACTGCCGCAAGCGGCGGCGACCAGCCCGGACGATCCCGGTTTTTGGCTGTACTCGTCGGGTTCCACCGGCCGGCCAAAAGGCACCACGCACACGCACGCCAATCCTTATTGGACGGCCGAGCTGTATGGCAAACCCATCCTCGGTTTGTTGGAAAAAGACGTGTGCTTTTCAGCCGCCAAACTCTTTTTTGCCTACGGTCTTGGCAACGGTTTGAGTTTTCCCTTGAGTGTCGGCGCGACCGTGGTCTTGATGGCCGAGCGGCCCACGCCAGACGCCACCTTCAAACGCTGGAAAGAACAGCAGCCGACCGTCTTTTTTGGCGCACCGACTGGCTTCGCTGGCATGCTGGCCTCTGCCAAGCTGCCGGGCAAAAACGAAGTGGCCTTGCGCTTGGTGTCGTCCGCTGGCGAAGCACTGCCCGCCGACTTGGGTCAGCGCTTCACAGCGCACTATGGCGTGGAGATCATTGACGGCATCGGTTCCACCGAGATGCTGCATATCTATTTGTCGAACATTCCCGGCAAAGTGCGCTACGGCACCACCGGCTGGCCGGTGCCTGGCTATGACGTCGAACTGCGCGGTGACGACGGCTTGCCCGTGCCCGATGGCGAGACTGGCGACCTCTATGTGCGCGGACCGAGTGCGGCCTTGCTGTACTGGGGCAACCGCGAAAAAACGCGCGAAACCTTTCAGGGTGCGTGGACCAAAACCGGCGACAAATACGTGCGCAACGCCGACGGCACCTATACCTACTCCGGCCGCAGCGACGACATGCTCAAGGTCAGCGGTATTTATGTCTCACCGTTCGAAGTCGAGGCCACGCTGGTGCAGCACCCTGCCGTGCTCGAAGCTGCGGTGATCGGCATGACGGACACCGATGGCTTGACCAAAACCAAGGCCTATGTGGTGCTCAAGTCGGGACAGACGGCGACGGCCGACGAACTCAAGGCCTTTGTGAAAGAACGCCTGGCCCCCTACAAATACCCGCGCGTCATCGAATTTTTACCAGAGCTGCCGAAGACCGCCACCGGCAAGATTCAGCGCTTCAAGCTGCGCGACATGGACAAAGTCGCCGCATGATGCAGAGCCTTGATCAGCACGTCAGTCAGCGCGCATTAACGGTCGAGATTGATTGGGCTGGACGGGCCGTGCGCGTCGAATACCAATGGCTGGGCAATGAAAATGCCGAAATGCCGTTGCTGGTTTTTTTGCATGAAGGGCTGGGCTCCGTCTCCATGTGGCGTGATTTCCCGCAGACCCTGTGCCGTGCCTTGGGTTGCCGCGGGCTGGTGTATTCGCGTCCCGGCTACGGCCAGTCGACCCCGCGCGCGACGGGTGAAGTCTGGGCCCCCGATTTCATGCACCGCCAAGCGAATGACGTTTTGCCGGCCTTGCTGTTGGCCTTGGGCGTGGACACCGCTGCGAACCCGCCTTGCTTGCTAGGCCACAGCGATGGCGGCTCGATCGCGTTGCTGTACGCCGCCCGGTTTCCGGATCGCGTGGCCGGGGCCATTGTGTTGGCGCCTCACATTCTGGTGGAAGACCTGTCGGTGAGCAGTATTGCCAAGGCTCGCACGGCTTACCTTGAAACCGATTTGCGGCAGCGCTTGGCACGTCACCATGCCGACCCCGACTCTGCTTTTTGGAGCTGGAACAACATCTGGTTGAACCCGGCTTTCCGGGCGTGGTCGATCGAGGCGGAGATCGCCGCGATCACTTGCCCTTTGCTGGCGGTGCAAGGACTCGATGACGCGTACGGCACACTTGAGCAAATTCGCGGTATCGCCACAGGCGTGCCGCAAACCGAGTTGCTGGAACTGGCAGAATGCGGCCATTCCCCGCACCGAGATCAACCAGCGCAGCTGATCTCACGCGTTGAAAAATTTTTCAAAGACCACTTTTTTAGTCACACTTTTCAATCACCCTGCTAACTTAAAAACCACCCGAAGGAGACAACATGACGCAGACTCAAATGACCCGCCGCCCCCTCGTGACAGCCCTCGCCGCCATCAGCCTGCTGGCCAGTGCCGGCATGGCGCTGGCACAGGCCCCAGCCAAACTCAAGGTCGGCCTGATGTTGCCGTACACCGGCACTTTTGCATCGCTGGGCACTGCGATTGAGAATGGATTTCGCCTCTACGTGGCCGAAAGCGGCGGCAAGCTGGCTGGTCGTGAAATTGAGTTCTTCAAAGTAGATGACGAGTCAGACCCATCGAAAGCCACGGACAACGTCAACAAACTCATCAAGCGTGACAACGTCGATGTGCTGATCGGTACCGTGCATTCGGGCGTGGCCATGGCCATGGCCAAGGTCGCCAAGGGCTCAGGCACACTGATGATCAACCCCAACGGCGGTGCCGATGCGGTGACCGGCTCCATGTGTGCGGTCAACATCTTCCGCAGCAGTTTCAGCAACTGGCAACCTGGCTTTGCCATTGGCCAAGCCATGGCCGCCAAGGGTCACAAGACAGCCGCCACCATCACCTGGAAATACGCCGCTGGTGATGAAATGGCCAAGGGTTTCAAGGAAGGTTTTGAGAAAGCTGGCGGCAAGATCACCCACGAGCTGAGCCTGCCGTTCCCCAACGTCGAGTTTCAGGCGCTGTTGACCGAACTCGCTGCCGCCAAGCCCGATGCCACGTTCGCGTTCTTTGCCGGCGGTGGTGCCGTGAAGTTTGTGAAAGACTACGCTGGTGCTGGCCTGAAGAAAAGCATCCC
>JAURWY010000012.1 GCA_030654695.1 Polaromonas sp. | reverse complement strand
CCATCACTTTCAGACGCTTGGCGGTCTTCTTGCTCTTGCTTTCGGAACCGGTCAGGTCGTTGCGCAGCTTGTCGATTTCGACGTCGAGGTCCAGCCCTTCGAGCAGGTCCTTGATGCCTTCAGCGCCCATCTTGGCGGTGTATTCGTCGCCGTATTCTTTGCGCTTGGCGTCGTAGTCGTCTTCCGACATGATGCTGAATTTCTTCAGTGGTGTCATGCCTGGGTCAGTCACGACATAAGCTTCGAAATACAACACGCGTTCGATGTCCCGCAGGGTCATGTCGAGCACCAGGCCCAGACGTGACGGCAGCGATTTCAGGAACCAGATGTGGGCGCACGGTGCGGCCAGGTCGATGTGACCCATGCGTTCGCGGCGAACCTTGGTTTGCGTGACTTCAACGCCGCACTTTTCGCAGATGACACCGCGGTGCTTCAGGCGTTTGTACTTGCCGCACAAGCACTCATAGTCTTTGATAGGGCCAAAAATCTTGGCGCAAAAAAGACCATCGCGCTCAGGCTTGAAGGTACGGTAGTTGATGGTCTCTGGCTTTTTAACTTCGCCGAAAGACCACGAACGGATCTTCTCGGGCGAGGCCATGCCGATTTTGATGGCATCAAAATGCTCATCCGGCGTGAATTGCTTGAACAGGTCGAGTAGTGATTTCATGGTGTGAACCTTTTCTTTCCTGTTGAATTAAGAACGCTCGAGCTCGATGTCGATGCCCAAGGAGCGAATCTCCTTGACCAGCACGTTGAACGACTCGGGCATACCGGCCGTGATGGCGTGCTCGCCTTTGACGATGCTTTCGTAGACCTTGGTCCGACCTTGCACGTCGTCTGTCTTGACAGTGAGCATTTCCTGCAACACATAAGCCGCGCCGTAGGCTTCCAGTGCCCAGACTTCCATCTCGCCGAAACGCTGTCCACCGAACTGCGCCTTGCCGCCCAGCGGTTGCTGCGTGACCAAGCTGTAAGGACCGGTTGAGCGGGCGTGCATCTTGTCGTCCACCAAGTGGTGAAGCTTCAAGAAGTGCATGTAGCCGACCGTGGTGGTGCGCTCGAAAGCGTCACCCGTGCGACCGTCATACAACTGCGCTTGCGTGCGCGTGGTCGTCAGGCCCTTGGCCTTGGCGATATCGTCTGGATAAGCCAGTTGCAGCATCTTCATGATGTCTTCTTCAGACGCGCCGTCAAACACCGGCGTTGCAAAAGGCACACCGCGCGTCAGATTGCTGGCCATCTCGACGACTTCGGTGTCCGACAGTTTGGCCAAGTCTTCCGTACGACCCGACTTGTTGTAGATGGTGTCCATGAACTGGCGCACCTCGGCCACTTTGGCTTCGGCTTGCAGCATGTCACCAATGCGCTGGCCGAGACCTTTGGCAGCCCAGCCCAAGTGGACTTCAAGCACCTGGCCGACGTTCATCCGTGAAGGCACGCCGAGGGGGTTCAGCACGATGTCGCACGGTGTACCGTCGGCCATGAAAGGCATGTCTTCGACAGGCACGATCTTGGAGACCACACCTTTGTTGCCGTGACGGCCGGCCATCTTGTCGCCCGGTTGCAGGCGACGTTTAACGGCCAGGTAAACCTTGACCATCTTCAGCACGCCGGCTGGCAGCTCGTCGCCTTGCGTCAGTTTCTTGCGCTTTTCTTCAAAAGCGAGGTCGAAACTGTGACGTGTCTGCTCCATCGAGTTTTTGATGCTCTCGAGTTGCGTCGCGACTTCGTCGTCCGCTGGACGGATGTCAAACCAGTGGTACTTCTCGACATCAGCCAAATAAGCCTTGTCGATTTTGGTGCCCTTGGCCAGCTTCTTAGGACCGCCGTTGGCGACCTTGCCGTTCAGCAGCTTTTCGATACGGTCAAACGCGTCAGCTTCGACGATGCGCAGCTGGTCGTTCAAGTCGAGGCGGAAGCGCTTCAGCTCGTCGTCAATGATCTGCTGAGCACGCTTGTCGCGCACGATGCCTTCACGGGTGAAGACTTGCACGTCGATGACGGTGCCTTGTGAACCCTGGCTGACGCGCAGCGAGGTGTCTTTCACGTCGCTGGCTTTTTCGCCAAAGATGGCGCGCAGCAGTTTTTCTTCTGGTGTCAGCGTGGTCTCGCCTTTTGGCGTGACCTTGCCGACCAGCGTGTCGCCTGGCTGGACTTCAGCACCGACATAAATAATGCCGGATTCGTCCAGACGGTTCAACTGCAGTTCCGACAAGTTCGGGATGTCGCGTGTGATGTCTTCGGCACCAAGCTTGGTGTCGCGGGCCATGACCACGAGTTCTTCGATGTGAATCGAGGTGTAGCGGTCTTCAGAGACCACACGCTCGGAGATCAGGATCGAATCCTCAAAGTTATAGCCGTTCCATGTCATGAAGCCAATCAGCATGTTCTGACCAATGGCGATTTCACCCAGGTCGGTCGATGCACCGTCGGCAATCACATCACCCTTGGCCAGCTTGTCGCCCATCTTGACGATCGGACGCTGATGGATGTTGGTGTTTTGGTTAGAACGCTGATACTTGATCAGGTTGTAAATGTCGACACCGACTTCACCCGCGAGGGCTTCAGCATCGTTCACGCGCACCACGATACGGGTCGCGTCAACGTAGTCGACGATACCGCCGCGCGTGGCCGTGACCACGGTGCCGGAGTCAATCGCGGCAACGCGCTCGATACCGGTACCAACCAATGGCTTTTCAGGGCGCAGCACAGGCACCGCCTGACGCGACATGTTGGCACCCATCAGCGCGCGGTTGGCATCGTCGTGCTCAAGGAATGGCACGAGAGATGCCGCGACAGAGACGATCTGTGCAGGCGACACGTCCATGTACTGCACGCGCTCAGCGCCGCACAGAATGGATTCGCCGTTTTCACGGGCAGAGACCAGGTCACCGGTCAGCTTGCCGTCGGCATCGAGCGAGGCGTTGGCCTGGGCGATGACGTACTTGCCTTCTTCAATGGCCGACAGGTAGTCGATTTGCAAGGTCGTCTTGCTTTCAACAACGCGACGGTACGGGGTCTCAATGAAACCGTATTCGTTCAATCGCGCGTAAAGGGCCAGCGAGTTGATCAGACCAATGTTTGGACCTTCAGGCGTTTCAATCGGGCAGACGCGACCGTAATGGGTCACGTGCACGTCACGCACTTCAAAGCCTGCACGTTCGCGTGTCAAACCACCGGGGCCAAGGGCCGATACACGGCGCTTGTGGGTGAGCTCGGCCAGCGGATTGGTCTGGTCCATGAACTGCGACAACTGCGAAGCACCGAAGAACTCTTTCAAGGCCGCAGAAATTGGCTTCGAGTTGATCAGGTCATGCGGCATCAGCGGCTCTTGCTCGGCTTGACCCAGACGCTCTTTCACCGCTTTCTCGATACGTGCCAGACCGGTCCGATACTGGTTTTCAGCGAGTTCGCCGACGCAACGCACACGGCGATTGCCGAGGTGGTCAATATCGTCAACCTGACCATTGCCGTTGCGCAAGTCAACCAAGATTTTTACGACCGCGAGGATGTCCTCGTTGCTCATGACCATCGCGCCTGTCGACTCTGCACGGCCAACGCGAGCGTTGAACTTCATGCGACCCACTTTGGACAGATCGTAGGTATCTGGGTTGTAGAACAGACGCTGGAACAGCGCTTGCACCGCGTCTTCTGTTGGCGGCTCGCCGGGACGCATCATGCGGTAGATCGCGACGCGGGCGGCAAACTCGTCGGCCGTTTCGTCAGCACGCAGGGTTTGCGAAATGTAGGCGCCTTGGTCGAGTTCGTTGGTGTACAGAACTTGCAGTTCGGTCACGCCCGAGGTGCGCAGCTTTTTGAGCAACACTTCGGTCAACTCGTCATTGGCCTTGGCGATGATTTCGCCGGTGTCGGCATCGACCATGTTTTTAGCCACAACACGGCCGATCAGGAAGTCTTCCGGCACGCTGATCGACGTGGTGTTGGTTTGTTCGAGTTCGCGGGTGTGACGCACGGTGATGCGCTTGTCTTTGGCGACGATGACTTTGCCAGCTTTGTCGGTGATGTCGAAACGGGCGACTTCACCGCGCATGCGCTCTGCCACGAATTCCATTTGCGCGCCGCTGTCCATCAAACGGAAGTGGTCGAACACAAAGAAGTTGGCGAGGATGGATTCGTGGTTCAGGCCAATGGCCTTGAGCAGAATCGTGACCGGCATTTTGCGGCGACGGTCGACGCGGAAGTACAGGATGTCTTTCGGGTCGAATTCGAAGTCGAGCCATGAGCCGCGGTAAGGAATGATACGAGCCGAAAACAGCAACTTACCGGAGCTGTGGGTCTTGCCCTTGTCGTGTTCAAAGAACACGCCTGGCGAACGGTGCAACTGGGAGACGATCACGCGCTCAGTACCGTTGATGACGAACGAACCCTTGTCAGTCATCAAAGGCACTTCGCCCATGTAGACCTCTTGCTCTTTGACTTCCTTGACCACTTTGGACTGCGATGTCGACGACTCGCGGTCATAAATGATGAGCTGAACCTTGGCGCGCACGGCGGAGGAGAAAGTCAGACCACGGGTCTGGCATTCACGCACGTCAAACGCTGGCTTGGCCAGGTTGTACTCTAGGAACTTCATCTCGACAAAACCATTGTGCGAGACGATTGGGAAAGCGTTATCGAACGCGGCCTGAAGGCCTTCGACCTGGCGCTGTTTAGGCGCACGGTCTGCTTGCAAAAAGGCCGTGTAGGCGTCTTTTTGCATCTGCAACATGTAAGGGACTGGCAAAACGCTTTCGCGGTTGCCGAAGCTTTTGCGAATTCGCTTGCGTTCTGTATACGTATAGGCCATGAGTTCTCCGCTTGAAAGGGACACGAACGAGTTTAAAAACTGGTTGGATTGGCTCTGGCGACTGTCATGACTGACTACACCGCGTAATCAATCAGACTTGGTGGTTGGCCACTACCAACCATGGCGGACGGTGACGCATTGCACGTCACCCGAACCAAGGCGTTTTCTGCAGTCGGGGTCAGAAAACACTGCAAAAAAGACTAGGGTTAATCTTCTTTGCGGTGCCTTTAGCGTGCCTGCTCAAGCACGAAAGGCTGGAAGCCCGAATCCGGTCTTCCAGCCTTCCCAAACACAAGGATTACTTGAGTTCGACTTTCGCGCCAGCTTCTTCGAGCTTTTTCTTGGCAGCTTCGGCGTCGGCCTTAGGGGCGGCTTCCTTGACTGCTTTTGGTGCGCCGTCAACCAGGTCTTTAGCTTCTTTCAAGCCCAGACCGGTGATTTCACGCACGGCTTTAATGACGGACACTTTGTTTGCGCCGACTTCGAGCAACATGACGTTGAACTCGGTCTGCTCTTCAGCAGCTGCAGCAGCACCACCGCCACCGCCAGCAGCAGGTGCAGACATAGCTGCAGCGCTAACGCCAAATTTCTCTTCGATGGCTTTCACCAGGTCGTTGAGTTCGAGGACCGTCATGCTATCCAGCGCGGTCAAAAATGCGTCTTTGTCGAATGCCATTTTGATTTTCCTAAAAAGTTCTTAAACAGTTGGGGGCAGCTCTTGCGCATTGCGCTTTGAACTGTTCCGCCAGGGGCTCATGGTTACGCTGCGACAGCTTCTTCAGCTGGTGCGGCAGGTGCCGAGGCTTCGCCTTTTTTCGCTGCCAGTGCGCCCAGCACAACGGCTGTACGCGACATTGGCGACATCAGCAAGCCACACACTTGAGCCAGCAGCACTTCTTTCGAAGGGATATTGGCCAATTGCTTGACGCCGTTGACATCCAAGATTTTTCCACCGAATGCGCCTGCACGAATGACCAACTTGTCGTTGGTTTTCGCGAAGTCAGCCACCACTTTGGCAGCTGCTACTGCATCGACGGAAAAGCCGTAGATCAGCGGTCCGGACATCTGGTCGGCCAGGACTTCGAATGCACTACCAGTCACGGCACGGCGAGCCAAGGTGTTTTTCAACACACTCAGGGTCACGCCATTTTCGCGAGCTTGGCTGCGCAGACGGGTCATGTCAGCGACCGTGATACCACGGTATTCCGCTACCACGAGCGTTTGAGCTTTAGCTGCGAGGCCAGTCACTTCATCAATGACGGCTTGTTTCTCACTGCGGTTGAGACTCAAGGTCTACTCCTTAAAAATGTGTTGTCAGCCGGGGTTTAAAACCTGACCTTCAACACGCTCATGTTCAGCGACCAACTGTTTTCAGATTTCTTGCAAAACCATTCAAGCAGCGGGTACGCCATCTGCGTTGGCTGTCTTTCGATTAAGTGCTTTTCTGGATTTTTCAATCTGGATCAACACACCAACGGTCTTGGATGACCTGCCGGTTTGACCCGGCAGCCCACCACTTTGGGCAGCGCCTTTCAGCGCCGCCTAAATTTCTTTCAATTACGCAGCGATGCTTTGCGTGTCGACGCGAACGCCCACACCCATCGTTGACGACACGGCGACTTTGCGCAGGTAAACACCTTTGCTGGTGGCTGGTTTGGCCTTGACCAAAGCTTCCACCAATGCAGCCAAGTTACCTTGCAGCTTGTCGTTGTCGAACGAGCGACGACCGATCGTGCCGTGCACGATACCGGCTTTGTCAACGCGAAACTGAACTTGTCCAGCTTTGGCATTGCGCACAGCGGTGGCGACGTCAGGCGTGACGGTACCGACCTTCGGGTTAGGCATCAGGCCACGTGGGCCGAGGATCTGACCCAAGGTACCGACCACACGCATAGCGTCTGGCGATGCGATGACGACGTCGAAATCCATCTTGCCGGCTTTGATTTCAGCGGCGAGGTCGTCCATGCCGACGATGTCTGCACCAGCAGCGCGGGCTTCATCAGCCTTGGCGCCTTGGGCGAACACAGCCACACGGGCGGTTTTACCAGTGCCGTTTGGCAGCACAACAGCGCCACGCACGACTTGGTCGGATTTCTTCGAGTCCACGCCGAGCTGAACAGCCACGTCGATGGATTCGTCAAATTTAGCAATCGCGTGCTCTTTGACGATGACGATGGCATCGGTCAAAGCGTACAGCTTGTTGCTGTCAATCTTGCCCACGAGGGCCTTTTGGCGCTTGGTCAACTTGCTCATACAACACCTTCCACAGTGACGCCCATGGAACGGGCAGAACCAGCGATCGTGCGGACGGCAGCGTCCAGATCGGCGGCGGTCAAGTCTTTCATCTTGGCTTTGGCAATATCTTCCAGCTGAGCGCGGGTGATCTTGCCAACCTTGACGGTGTGCGGTGTCGACGAACCTTTGTCGAGCTTGATGGCTTTCTTGATCAGCGTGACGGCCGGAGGCGTCTTGATGATGAAGGTGAAGCTCTTGTCGGCGTAAGCCGTGATCACGACAGGCAGTGGGAGGCCTGGCTCAACACCTTGGGTCTGCGCATTGAATGCCTTGCAGAATTCCATGATGTTCAAACCACGTTGACCCAGTGCTGGACCGATCGGTGGTGATGGATTGGCTTTACCAGCTGGTACTTGCAGCTTGACGAAGCCGACGATTTTTTTCGCCATACTCTTCTCCTTGCGGGTCAAACACCAGAACGCTAGGCTCTGGCTCCCCGGGGGTTACACAACTCAAAAACAGTTCTTTCGAACCGACTGTGCCGAGTTGCAAGGCACAGAATTCATTTAATCAGTTGGGGACCGAGCAAAGCAGTGCTTCGCGTCAGCTTTGGTCCGTCCCACAATTTTTCAGGTTTGGGGACCTCTCAACGCAATCATTTGCATCTGCGTTGGTCCGTCCCACAATTTCTCAGGTTTTTTCGATCTGGCTGAACTCAAGCTCGACTGGTGTGGCACGACCAAAAATCGTGACCGACACGCGAACGCGATTTTTATCGTAGTTGACTTCTTCAACTGTCCCATTGAAGTCGGTGAATGGTCCGTCTTTGACGCGGACATATTCGCCGTTTTCAAATTCGACTTTGTGCCGCGGTTTCTCAGTACCGACCTGCATTTGCTCAACAATCTTGCGAACGTCTTCGTCAGAGATCGGTGCTGGACGGTTTTTAGCGCCACCCACAAAGCCAGTGACCTTGTTGGTGTGCTTGACCAAGTGCCAAGTTTCATCATCCATGACCATCTCAACCAGCACATAGCCTGGAAAGAAACGACGCTCAGTAGTTTTTTTCTGACCGTTCTTGATCTCAACCACTTCTTCAGTCGGCACCAAGAAACGCCCAAATTTGTCCTGCATCCCAGCGCGGTTGATGCGTTCAACAATGTTGCGCTCAACGGCTTTTTCCATGCCGGAGTAGGCATGCACGACATACCACTGCATCCCCGGCGCTGGCAGGAAGGATTCTGCGGCGGGTTCGCCGGTCACTTCAGTGCTGATGTCGCTCATGATTATCTCCACCCTAGTATCAGGTCATAAAACACCCACTCGAGTGTTTTGTCAGTGAGCCACAAAAACAAAGCCATCACAACTACGAAGGCGAACACGTAAGCCGTCATCTGCACAGCCTCTTTGCGGGTTGGCCAGACGACTTTTTTCACTTCGCGCCAAGCGTCTCGAGCAAAGGCCACCAACTGCTTGCCCGGCTCTGAAACACCAAAGGCGACGACCGCAGCAGCCAAACCGACAACGAGCACTGCCCACTGCACGATGGGACCTCGGCTGGCCATCAGGTAAAAGCCGACCAACGCCCCTACAACCAGAGCGGCTGCGAGCACCAGCTTGGCTTTGTCGGCAGCGGTGCTGACGGTTTCAACTTGAGTAGAAGCCATGATTGCCGAATTTCCTGTTTAGTCACTTGCGTCTTTTCAGACACTTAAGCCCACCTGAGATCCGAGACCTCTGGCGGGCTTGTTTTTATTCTTCCCACATCACCATCAAGCCCGGCTGGGCCGGGCCCGTCAGGTGGCAGGGGCAGTAGGAATCGAACCTACAACCTTCGGTTTTGGAGACCGACGCTCTGCCAATTGAGCTATACCCCTACGAAATCTTCAAATTTTTTAAGCGAGGATCTTGGCCACGACACCGGCGCCGACGGTACGACCGCCTTCACGAATGGCGAAACGCAGACCTTCTTCCATCGCGATCGGGTTGATCAACTTGACGGTGATCGACACGTTGTCGCCTGGCATGACCATTTCCTTGCCTTCTGGCAACTCGATCGCACCGGTCACGTCCGTGGTACGGAAGTAGAACTGTGGGCGGTAGTTGTTGAAGAAAGGTGTGTGGCGGCCGCCCTCATCC
>JAURWY010000011.1 GCA_030654695.1 Polaromonas sp. | reverse complement strand
CAGCAGGGGACCTATATCCACATGGGCCTTGCTCAGGGTGTAGGCCTGGGCCTGGTAGGCGCCGAACCCCGTGGTCGAGGCTGTGGCGACGCGTTTGCCCTGCAGGTCTTGCAGGGTGTTGATATCTGTTTGCTTGCTTCGGGTCAGGATGACGCCGCCAAACACGCGAACCGGTTTTCCTTGCTCCATATTGATAAGGGTGGCCAATGGGGAGGAGAGACCATTCTGGTGCGTCATGCGCACGTATTCGGCGGGCTGGGTGATTACGAAGTCGATCGACTGTTGGCGGATGGCTTCCTGCAGACCATCGAAATCAAAGATCTGAATTTTGAAGCTGTGCCCCGAGACTGACGTATTCAGGTAGCTTTCAAGAGGTTTCCATTGGGCCTGCGCCTGGGCCTTGGGGCGAAACGACAAAATACCGAAAGTGACGGTTTCGGTGGCCAGTGCCTGCCCGCTCAGCCATGCCAGCAGGAGCAGTAGGCAGCGCAGGGTTTGTTTCATGATGCGGCGTCTCCGGGCAGGTAGGCGTCGCTGAAAAGCGTATCTGCCTGCGCTGGCGCAGCCAGAATGCCTGCCGCCTGCATGATGCGCGACAGGCGAGGCGTTACGGTGACCATATGGCCCTTTTTCGGGGCCAGGTAGCTGCGATTGGCCACGATGTCGGGCAACTCCAGGCCGCGCAGGGAATCAATCAACTCTTCTGCCGGGATGCCCAGGTGCGGCGCCATGCGGTAAGCTGTGTCCCAGGGGTTGCGACGCAACTCTTCCACCGCCGCGAAGTGTGCGCGCAGCGCTTTTCGCAGGGTATCGCCATGTTTCTGGGCCACTTCGGTCCTGATGGCAAGTACGTCAAAAATGGTGTCGGGCAACTGGCGGGTACTCAGCAGGCGGTGCGCCGATTTGGCCGCCAAACGCCCCGCCACGGGTTCGTAAGTGATGAGCGCATCCAGTTTGGAGCTTGTCCAGGCGGCTTCCTGCTCCATGAAGTCGACGAATTTGGGCGTGATATCCGAGCGCGTGAGCCCCGCCTTTTCCAGAATCATCGCCAGCATCAGTTCGCCCAGCGCACTGGCTTCCAGGCCAATCACTTTGCCCCGCAGTTGCTCCAGTTTCGTCATGCCAGGGCGTGCCAGAAGCACGTCAGCACCTTTGGAAACGTCAAAAACGAGCACAACGGTGAGCGCCATCCCATTGACCTGCAGCGCCAGTGCTTCGTCCAGTGTCAGCATGGCGCCGTCTGCGCGGCCCTCCTTGAGAGCGTCGATCGATGCCTTGATAGAAGGCATCTCCTGAATGACCAGTTCTGGTGGCAATTTCCCCTGGGATTGCGCAAAAAAAAGGGGTTCGTAACCGGGCCAGGGGTGACCGGCAATGCGCAGGGGCTCGCGACGATCGCAGCCGCCCAGCCAACCGGACCAGGATGCAGTCAACAGGGTACCCAGCACCAGACGCCGAGTGATCTGTTGCGGGGATGAGTTTTGGGGCGCAAGAGTTGGTGGGTGATGACCCATGTTGTCCTCCGAACCCCGAACTTACCACGTTCATATGACAATCGTCCCGAGGGACTCATCAGATGGCTATGAGGCAATGACGGACAGGTCCGCACCTACCGCCCGACGCTCGTCAAACACAAAGCAACCGCCCTGGTAATGGGCGCCACCGGTTTCTTCAAAATATTTGAGGATGCCGCCTTCGAGCTGGTACACATGCTCCAGTCCCGCTTCGCGCATGAAAATCGCAGCCTTCTCGCAACGGATGCCGCCCGTACAAAAACTCACCACGGTCTTTTCCTGAAGGTCTGTCTTGTGGTCCAGCAAGGCCTGGGGAAACTGGGTGAATTTCTGGATACGCCAATCAATCGCACCTTCAAAGGTGCCGGCGTCCACTTCAAAGTCATTGCGGGTATCCAGCGTCACTACCGGACGACCCTCGTCGTCATGACCTGCGTCAAGCCAGCGTTTGACCGTGGCGGGTGACACGGCGGGTGCGCGTCCGTTGGCGGGGCGAATCGCCGGGTGGTCCATGCGGATGATTTCACGCTTGATCTTGACCAGCATTTTCTTGAATGGCTGATGGTCGGACCAGCTTTCCTTGGGTGAAATGTCCGCAAAGCGGGGATCGGTGTGCAATTGCGTTACAAAACCGCGCACAGCGTCGCCAGGGCCGGCCAGGAACAGGTTGATGCCCTCTTCGGCCAGCAAAATGGTGCCTTTGAGTTGCAAGTCCAGCGCCCGTACCAGCAGTATCTCCCTGAGCGCGGCGGCATCGGGCAGGGGAATGAATTTGTAGGCGGAGATGTTCAGAGTCGTGTTCACCCCCTGATTTTAAGAGGTGCGGAAAACAACAATGACCGACTATGTTTGTTCACCTGCGTCTCCACACCGAATTCTCCGTCGTAGACGGCACCAACCGCATTGACGAGATTGTCAAGGCCGCTGCGGCCGACAAACAGCCTGCGCTGGCGATCACCGACCTCAGCAACCTGTTTGCCGCCATCAAGTTTTACAAGGAAGGGCGCAAGCGCGGCGTCAAACCCCTGATCGGCGCGGAAATCTGGCTGGAAGGCCTGGGCAAGGACGAGGCGGCCTTGTCGCGCATGGTGGTGCTGGTGCAAAACAAGCAGGGCTACCTGAATCTGTCCGAATTGCTGGCACGCGCCTGGACGCAAAACGCCGGCAAGGCGCAGGCCAGCGTCAAGCTGGCTTGGCTCAAGGAGTTGAATGAGGGCCTGATTGCCTTGTCGGGCGCCCAGGCCGGGCCCGTGGGTCAGGCACTGGTGCAGGGTGATGAAGCCCGTGCGCTGGATGTGGCTATGCAATTGGGCAGTATTTTTGTGCACCGCTTCTATCTGGAACTGCAGCGCGCCGGGCGTGTGGACGACGACGCGCATGTGGCTGCCGCTGTGCAGTTGGCGGCCCGTGCCGGGTTGCCGGTGGTGGCCACGCATCCGGTGCAGTTCACCCTGCCGGACGATTTTGAGGCCCATGAGGCACGCGTCTGCATTGCCGAGGGTGAAATTTTGGGCAACCAGCGCCGGGTGCGCAAGTTCACACGCGAGCAGTATTTCAAGTCGGCAGCGCAAATGCAGGCGCTGTTTGCCGATGTGCCCTCTGCTGTGGCCAACACGGTCGAAATTGCCAAGCGCTGCAACCTGACCCTGGTGCTGGGCAAGCCGCAACTGCCAGACTTTCCCACGCCGCTGGTCAACGGCCAGCGCATGAGCCCGGAGGACTACTTTCGTTACGCCTCGCACGAAGGCCTGAAGGAGCGCATGACGCACCTGTACCCCGATGTGGCCAAGCGCGAGGCGGAGATGCCGCGCTATGTGGAGCGGCTTGAATTCGAGATCGCGACCATCCTGAAGATGGGCTTTCCCGGTTACTTTTTGATCGTGGGCGACTTCATCAACTGGGCCAAGAACAACGGCTGTCCGGTCGGGCCTGGGCGGGGATCTGGCGCCGGTTCATTGGTAGCTTATTCGCTGCGCATCACCGACCTCGACCCGCTGCAATACAACTTGCTGTTTGAGCGGTTTTTGAACCCGGAACGGGTCTCGATGCCCGACTTCGACATCGACTTTTGCCAGACCAATCGCGACCGCGTGATTGACTACGTCAAAGACAAATACGGCAAAGAAGCCGTCAGCCAGATCGTCACCTTCGGCACCATGGCGGCTAGAGCGGCGATTCGCGACGTTGGCCGTGTGCTGGACTTTCCCTATGGCTTTTGCGACAGCATTTCCAAGCTGATTCCGAACAAGCCCGGGCAGGCTGTTTCCTTGCAATTGCCGCCGGCTGACCGCGACAAAAACGACAAGATGGTTTACGCGGTTGAGGCCGAACCCATTTTGGCCGAGCGCGAAAGCAAAGAAGAAGACGTGCGCACGCTGTTGGAGTTGGCCCGCAAGCTCGAAGGCCTGACCCGCAACGTCGGCATGCACGCCGGTGGTGTGTTGATTGCACCCGGCAAGCTGACGGACTTTTGTCCGCTGTACCAGCAGCCCGGCAGCGACTCGGCGGTCAGCCAGTACGACAAAAATGACGTTGAGGCGATTGGCCTGGTGAAGTTCGACTTCTTGGGCTTGGCTACGCTGACGATTTTGGAAATCGCGCGCGAGTTCATCATGAAGCGCCACGCGGGGCAAGAAAACTTTGCCTTTGAAAACCTGCCGCTGGATGACGCCAAGGTCTACAAATTATTTGCCGAAGGCAAAACCGAGGCGGTGTTCCAGTTTGAAAGTAGCGGCATGCAGCGCATGCTGAAAGACGCGCGTCCGACCCGGCTCGAAGACCTGATCGCGCTGAACGCGCTGTACCGGCCGGGCCCGATGGATTTGATCCCCACCTTCGTGGCGCGCAAGCAGGGCCGCGAAGAAGTCATCTATCCGCATCCGCTGGTGGCCGACATGCTATCGGAAACCTACGGCATCATGGTCTACCAAGAGCAGGTGATGCAGACCGCGCAGATTCTGGGCGGCTACACGCTGGGCGGCGCCGACATGCTGCGCCGTGCCATGGGTAAAAAAGACGCGGACGAGATGGCGCAACACCGCCAGATCTTCCGTGATGGCGCGGCCAAGAATGACATCGTCGAAGCCAAGGCCGACGAAGTTTTTGACTTGATGGAGAAGTTCGCCGGTTACGGTTTCAACAAGTCGCATGCCGCCGCGTACTCGCTGCTGGCGTACCACACGGCTTGGCTCAAGGTGCATTACACGGCCGAGTTTTTCTGCGCCAACATGACGGTGGAAATGGATGACACCGACAAGCTGAAAATTCTGTTTGGGGATGCCGTGAAGATGGGCATCAGCTTTGAGTCGCCCGACGTCAACCGCGGAAATTACCGCTTCGAGCCGATCACCGACAAAAGCATTCGCTACGGATTGGGCGCCATCAAAGGCACGGGCCAGCAGGCGATTGCCGCGATGGTCGCGGCGCGCGAGGAGGGCGGTCCCTTCACCTCGCTCTATGATTTTTGCGTGCGTGTCGACAAGTCCAAACTCAACAAGCGCACGGTGGAAGCGCTCATCAAGGCCGGCGCGTTTGACAACCTGCACCTGAACCGCGCCGAGCTGTTGGCGTCGGTAGACCGCGCTTTTGAATTCTCTGCCGCCACGCAAGCCAATGCCAACCAAGGCGGGCTGTTCGACATGTCGGACTCACATGCTGCCAGCACGCAAGAACCGCCACTGGTTGAAGCCATGCCTTGGGGCGTGAAAACGCGGCTGACCTACGAAAAAACGGCGGTTGGCTTTTATTTGTCGGGGCATTTGTTTGACGCGGTCGAGCTCGAAGTCCGCAAGTTTGCCAAGCGCAAGATCGAAGACCTGATCGATTCACGCGAGCCGCAACTCATCGCGGCGATTGTCAATGACCTGCGCGTCATCAACGGTCAGCGCGGCAAACTGGCCTTGTTCAAACTCGATGACAAGACGGGTGTGATTGAAGCCACGGCTGATGAAAACGTGCTGAATGCCCACCGCAATCAGCTCAAAGACGACGAGCTCGTCATCGTTCAAGCCAGCTTGCAACCTGACCGTTTTGCAGGCGGTTTTCGCCTGAAGGTCACACAGGTTTGGGACTTGGAAGAAGCGCGTTGCCGCTTCGGTAAATACCTGCGTGTGGCCGTTAACGGCAACGCACCCGACATTCCACGCCTGATCAAAGACTTCCCGCCCAAGCGAGAAATCTCAGCCTTGGATGAGAGTGAGGTCTTGCGCGGTTTGTCGGTGCGTCTGAGCCTGCGCCGCGATGGCGCGACGGCTGAACTGCAACTCGGTGACGCCGCGAAGTTCTACCCGACCGACGCCGCACTGGCCAGTTGGATGGCGCAGGCGGATCGGGGTTTGGCGCAGGTGGTCTACGATTAGGGCCATGCAGCGGCATTGGTGTCGCCGAAAGAGTTCTTTTTGGCTACATGGACATATATTCCAATAGCTTATGGCTAACTTGGAGATGCACAAATAGAACCACTGCAGGTGTTTTCAACGTGCATCATCAAGGATCTGCGGCGTGAAGCTGCGAACATCAAAAAAAGAAGCCATCCCATGCCTAATGCTGTCAGTACGCCCGCTTGGTCTCAGTTGATTTCCGCCCATGCCCGAACCCATCCCAAAGTGTTGGTTGGTTTTGGTATTTCTGTGTTGGGCGTGGTGGCGCTGCTGCTGCAAGGCGAGGTGTGGCTCAATGCGACCGAGAATGACACGGTTCGGTGGGCCTTGTGGGGCGGTATGGCGGGTTTTCTGGCGACCACCTTGGGTGCCATGCCCGTGCTTTTTTTGAGTGGTCTGAAGCAGAAAACTGAAGACGTGATGCTCGGCGCTGCGGCCGGCATGATGCTGGCCGCAGCGGCTTTTTCTTTGCTGCTGCCGGGTTTGGCGGCGGGCGAAACATTCACGGGCAATGCGGTGGGTGGTGCTGTGTTGGTGGTCTTGGGTATGGCGCTGGGCGTCATGCTGATGCTGGGCCTGGACCAGTTCACGCCGCACGAACACGCCAAAACGGGTCCTTGTGGTCCTGGCAATGAACGCTGCAACAGGGTCTGGTTATTTGTGATGGCGGTGGCCATTCACAACTTGCCCGAAGGCATGGCGGTGGGCGTGAGTTTTGCGCAAGGCGACTTGAGCGTTGGTTTGCCTTTGGCCACAGCGATTGCCCTGCAAGACATTCCTGAAGGATTGGCGGTTGCCATGACGCTGCGCTCTATTGGCACCAGTGCCTGGAAGTCGATTGGCGTCGCGGCGCTGGGCGGTTTGCTGGAACCCCTCGGTGCCTTGATTGGTGTCAGCTTGGTCGGCAGTTCGGCCATGGCTTACCCGATTGGTTTAGGTTTGGCCGCGGGCGCGATGTTGTTTGTGGTCTCCCACGAGGTCATCCCTGAGACGCACCGCAACGGCCACCAAACCTCCGCCACGATTGGCTTGATGGTTGGCTTTGCCATCATGATGGTGCTGGACACGACGCTGGGTTGAGGCTCAGGCGACCGCTGCCAGTCACGTCAATCCATCAATCCCATCAGGCCCATCAATCCCGATAACGCGTCATCACATACTCGCCCGGCGCATGCGCGACTGAATCGAGTGGTGACACTGGCCGCGCTGGCGCCATGCCGCTGCCATGCGCCACCAACCACGCATGCCAAGCCGGCCACCACGATCCTTTGAAGTGCGGTGCGCGTTCCTTCCACGCTTCAGGCGACAGCCGCCTGTCGGTGGCTTTGGTGAGCAGCAGTTGGTAGTCGCGACCCGCATGGCCGGGCTCTGACACCACGCCGGCGTTGTGGCCACCGCTGGTCAGCACAAAGGTCACATCGGCATGCACCAAGCGTTTCACTTTGTAGGCTGAGCGCCACGGGGTCACGTGGTCTTTCAAGGTGCCTACGGCAAATATCGGCAACTGCAGGTCGCCCAGAGAAACGGGTTCGCCCATCACTTCATAGCGCCCTTCGGCCAGCTCGTTGTGCAGATATAGGCTGTGCAGGTAGTTGGTGTGCATGACCGCGGGCATGCGCGTGACGTCAGCATTCCACGCCATCAGGTCGTTCGGTACGTCTGGTTCTCCCAGCAAGTACTCGCGCATGCGGGCCGACCAAACCAAGTCGCGCGCCCTCAAGAACTGGAACGACCCCGCCATTTGATGCCCCGTGAGGAAGCCGCGCTCGGCCATGATGTCTTCGAGTAAGGCGACTTGCGCTTCGTCCAGTAGCACGCCCATCTCGCCGGCGTCACGAAAATCCAGCTGGGCCGCCAGCAGCGTCATCGACGCCAGTGGCGCAATCGGCGCGCTGTGCACAACGTCGGTGTTGGCCAACGCCGCCGCCGCCATGGCCAACAGCGTGCCGCCCAAGCAATAGCCGGTGGTGTGGATGGGGATGCCGCCACATCTCTCGGTGATGACGGCCAGCGAGTCCAGCACGCCGAGCTGCACGTAGTCCTGCATGTCGAGCAGCGCGTCAGATTCATCCGGGTTGCGCCACGACAGCATGAACACTGTGTGGCCTTGATCCACCATGTAACGCACCATGGAGTTGTGCGGTGAGAGATCCAGAATGTAGTATTTCATGATCCATGACGGCACGATGAACAACGGCTCGCGTTGCACTTTGCGTGTGGTCGGTGTGTATTGAATCAGCTCGACCAGATGGTTGCGGTAAACCACTTCGCCCGGTGTGCAGGCGACCTCTAAGCCTGGACGGTAAAGATGTTCTTCTGGCTTCAGTGGCGCCATGCCCTGACTTTGTCGCCAGTCGTCATACGCATGTGACGCACCCCTTAACAAGTTGGCACCTTGGGTCTCGATGGTGGTCTTGATCACCTTGGGATTCGACCAAGGCCAATTGCTGGGCGCCAGCATGTCCAGCCACTGGCGCGACAACAGTTGCATCAGCTCCTCGTGGTGATGCTCCATGCCGCGCAGCACGGTGGCTTCTTTCCACCATGTCTCCGCCACGCCGTGGGTGCTGGCCAGCGCGCAAAAAGGCCACGAAGCCCACTCCTTGTCGGCATAACGAGGATCCGCGGTCGGCACGCTTTGACAAGTGACAGCGTGCTGCATGGCCAGCATCCAAGCCAGATAGCCTTGTGTCGTCAAGCGCGACAAGGTGCCCGGCGAGGCCGCCAGATGGCCGGCCCAGTCGGCTACCGCCAGCCCGAGCGAGACCGGCGACAAACCGCCCGTCATCGATGCCATGCTCATCCGCACACTGTGATCGAGTGCTGCGGCGGCTTCTATGGCTGAATTTGGATGCGCCGTTTTTTCAAAAAACGAGCGGACATCACCACGCCGTCTCAGCCCCTTGGCCGAGATGCGCTCAACCGCGCTGTTTCTCGGGGTCAACTCATGGCGTCCATTTTCATTTTCATTTTCATTTCCATTGCGTTTCTCTGCCATTGACGTAGTGACTTTTATTGGATCAAGTTGAAGAGAGATGGCTGGCTTGAATAACTGACCACACTTAACTATCTACAAGCATCATGGGTCTCCAAGGCACTGGTTGCCCGGCTTGTTCGTCGTTTTCTGTAGGTCGGAGTCGCTGGCATTTTGAGTCACAGATCAACCGTCTCAGCAGGTCCATACGCTGAATAAAGGATATTAAAGTAGTCAAAAAAATGAAAATAAGTCGTAAGGTACTATCTTTATTCGTTGGGGTTGAACTCCCAGTCTTGCCCTGCTGGGTTCAATTCTCAATATCCCTCATGCTTTGCTGACACCCCTCTTTGCCCTGACCCTGACCACTCTGTTTCTGCTGTGTGGGCCCGCCATCGCTCAAACACCGGCGCCTGATGCCACCGCTGTGCCAGTGATCGTGGCCGCCAGCACCAATGCCAATGACACTGTTCATCTGGACATGATCGGCAGTGGTTCGGCACGTCACTCGGTGGTGATTTTTCCGGCGGTCGCGGGGGAGGTTGCAGAGGTTTCCTTTCGGACAGGGCAAGCCGTTCGCGCTGGGCAGGTGTTGCTGCGCTTGGTCGATCGACAGCAACGTTTGGCGGCTGAGCTGGCCGCCGCGCAGGTCGACGCCGCCAGTGCGTTGGCCGATCGTTACGAAGCCACGCGTGGCAGCGGTGCAGTGCCGGAGAGCGTGCTCGACGAAGCCCGAGCGGTGTTGCGTGCTGCCAAGATTGAACTGGCGCAGGCGCAAGAGGCTGTGGCTGACCGCATCGTCCACGCGCCGTTTTCTGGCATTGTGGGTTTGGCTGGCGTTGAGCGGGGCGACCGGGTCACGACAGACAGCGCGCTGACCACGCTGGACGACCGGCGGATGTTGTTGATTGACTTTGACGTGCCGGAGCCCTATCTGGCGCGAATCGCACCCGGCCACGCCATCTCGGCAGTGAATCCGGCTTATCCCGATCGTTCATTCGCTGGCAAGGTGTCTGAGATAGACAGCCGGATTGACCCGCTGTCGCGCAATGTGCGGGTGCGTGCCGTGGTCAGCAACACGGCTGACCGCTTGCGTCCTGGCATGTCTTTCACGGTAAGGCTCACGATGCCTGGCCAAAAATTTGTGAGCGTGCCTGAGTTGGCCCTTCAATGGGGTCGCGAGGGTTCATTTGTGTGGGCTTTACGGGATGGCAAAGTGTTTCAGGTGGCGGTTCGCCCGGTGCGCCGCGCCGACGGCCGCGTGCTGCTCGACGGTGCGCTGACCAGCGGCGAGACCGTGGTGGTTGAAGGCGTGCAGCGCCTGCGCGAAGGGCGTAGCGTGCGCGTTGTGGGTAGCGCCGACAGCCGTAGCGCAACGCCATGAACGAAGACCGCGCCAACGACCTGCCTGCGCTCTCCATCCGCCGGCCGTGGCTGGTCATCGTCATCAACCTGTTGATCGTGATCGCTGGCATCGGTGCCTTGATGGGTGTCGAGGTGCGTGAGCTGCCCAACATCGATCGACCGATTGTGGCGGTGCGCGCCGAGTACCCCGGCGCAGCACCCGAAACCTTGGACGCTGAAGTGACTCGCCTGATCGAAGGCGCAGCCTCACGCGTGCCTGGCGTTTACTTGGTGCGCTCTGCCAGCGAAGAGGGCAATCTGCGCGTCATCATCGAATTCAACCCCGGTGTGGATTTGGTGGCGGCGGCCAACGACGTGCGTGATGCGGTCGCCCGCGTTGAACGCAATCTTCCTGAAGGGGTGGAAAACCTCATTGTTGTGAAGGCCGATGCAGACGCCGATCCAGTCATCCAGTTGGCCGTCTCAAGCCGGTCTCTGGCGATCGATGAGTTGTCTCGTTTGGTTGAAGAGCAGATCGAACCCTTGCTGATTTCGGTCGAGGGCGTGGCCGACATCAACCTCTTCGGTTCGCGCGAGCGCGTCATGCTGGTGCGCATTGATCCCTTGCGACTGGCGGCGCACAACCTCGCAGTTGACGACATTGCTACGCTGCTGCGCAGTGCCCGCATCGACGTGCCCGCCGGCAGTCTGGAGTCGCCGAACCAGCAGGTGCTGGTGCGTGCCAACGCCTCGGTGAGCACGCCTGAAGCCTTGCGGGCTATGCGCTTGCGCCCGGGCCTCGCGCTTGGCGAAGTGGCTGACGTTTACTACAGCCCAGCCAAAGCCACGTCGTATGTCCGCCTCAACGGCGCCTCGGTGATCAGTCTGGGCATCGTCCGGCAAGCGCAATCCAACAGTGTGGCGATTTCAGCAGGTGTGCGCGCGGTGGTCGACCGACTTAATCGGGACAGTGGCGACCTGCAAATCAGCGTGGTCTCGGATGACGCTAATTTCATCAGTGGCGCTATTTCTGAGGTGCTCGGCAGTTTGGCGCTGGCGGTGTTGATTGTGGTGGCCGTGGTGGGTGCTTTTTTGGGGCAATGGCGTGCCACCTTGGTGCCGGTAGTGGCTATTCCTGTGGCACTCATTGGCACCTTGGCTGCCATTTGGTTGTTGGGTTATTCCGTGAATTTACTGACTCTGCTGGCGCTGCTGCTGGCAACCGGCTTGGTCGTGGATGACTCTATTGTTGTGCTGGAGAATATTCAGCGTCGGCGAGGTCAGGGTTTGGGTCCACGAGCCGCTGCGGTGCTGGGTACGCGTGAGGTATTTTTTGCTATCGTCGCCACCACGGCTACGCTGGTCTCAGTGTTTGTACCGATCTCATTTTTGCCTTCGGCCGCGGGCCGCTTGTTTGCCGAGTTTGGTTTTGTCATGGCCATCGCCGTGGCCATTTCCTCGTTCGTGGCGCTGACGCTGGGGCCGATGATTGCTTCGCGTTTGCCAGAAGAAAAACCACCCGGACGGTTCTGGCTAACGCTCTCTGGTTGGGGCGATCGTGCTGTCAAAACCTATGCCGCTTGGCTGGCCATGGCCTTGAGCCGCGCTTGGTGGATCGCCGCTGTGTGCAGCTTGCTGGCCTGCGCTGCAGCCTGGAGCTACACCCAGCTGAACCAAGAACTGACGCCGACCGAAGACCGCGGCTTGTTGTCGATCCGGTTGGAGGGACCCAACGGCGTCGGTCTGAGCTACACCGACCGGCAGCTCGAGCAAGCACTGGCCGTGGTCACGCCGCTGCAAGACGAAGGCTTGGTGCAAAACATTTTCACCATCACCGGGCGCTGGGACTTGAACCGCGCCGAGATCGTCGCGCCCTTGAGCGATTGGGCTGATCGTTCGGTGTCGCAAGCGCAGCTCACCGCGCGCCTACAAGCCGAGCTTGACAACATTCCCGGTGTGCGGGTGCGCATTCGAGCCGGCAACAGCTTAGGTGTTGGCGGCGGTGATGGTAGCGTCCAAATGGGCGTGACAGGCGACGATTACGCACGCATCGCTGAAGCGACCTATGGTTTTGCAGCTGCCATAGAGCGCGAGTTACCAGGCCTGCGCGACGTGCGGGTGAACTACACCGTGTCACAACCGCAGCTGACACTGCGGGTCGACCGTGAACGTGCAACAGCGCTCGGTGTGTCGGTCGAGGGGCTGGACATCATGCTGCGATCCTTGGTCGACGGCACCGAAATCACCGAGCTGACGGTGGACGACCGCAACCTGCCGGTGATGCTGGAGTCGAGCACCTACGGTGCGACCGACCCGCAAGATCTGTTGGCCTACAGCGTGCGTGCCAGCGGCGTGGAGGGCGAGCGTTTGGTGCCTTTATCGCAGTTTGTGCGACTCGAAGAAACCGCCATTCCCTCTGAACTCGAGCGTCTCGGCCAACGCCGCGCTGTGCAGCTCAGCGCAGTGGCCGTTGATGGCATGCCGCTGCAACAAGCCGTGAACGACTTACGCGCTTTGGCTGGCCAAGAGCTGCCGGCCGGCATGGGGCTGTTGTTTCGTGGCGATGCGGCAACGCTGGAGCAAACGGGACGCGATGTGGCGATCACATTCGCGATTGCGTTGCTGGTGGTGTTCTTGGTGTTGGTGGCGCAGTTTGAAGGCGTGACGAGTGCCGCTGTGGTCATCGTGACCGTGCCTTTTGGCTTGGCGGCGGCGGTCTTTGCCATGACGCTGAGTGGCACGTCGATCAACATTTACAGCCAGATCGGCTTGTTGCTGCTGGTCGGCGTGATGGCTAAAAACAGCATCTTGATGGTCGAGTTCGCCGACCAATTGCGCGACGCTGGTCGCAGCGTTCGTGAGGCCGCGCAAGAAGCTGCTGTCACACGCTTGCGCCCGATCATGATGACCATGGCGTCGACCGTGCTGGGCGCGTTGCCACTGGTGTTGGGCAGTGGGCCTGGTGCCGAGTCGCGGGCCTCCATCGGTTGGGTGATTTTTGGTGGACTGTCATTGGCGTCCTTGTTCACGCTTTTTCTGACCCCGGTGGTTTACCTCGGTCTGGCGCGCTTTGCTAAACCACGCGCCAGCCAAGGCGAGCGACTGGCCGAAGAGATGAAGCTGGCGTCGGCGCAACAAGCCGGTGATGCTTTATGAAGCGCCGCATTGGACTGTTTGCACTGGCCTTGATATTGACGGCTTGCGCCAGCGTGACGCTGCCGCCTAAGCCGGTCACGCTGGGACTCACCGACGTAGACAAATTCTCTGCCGTCCCCGTGGGCGCACCGTTGCCGTCGTTGGCGGATTTGTTGTGGTGGCAGCGTTTCGATGACCCTGTCTTGAGCCGTTGGGTCGAGCGCGCCTTGGCGAACAGCCCCAGCGTCGACATCGCGCGCGAACGGGTCGTGCAAGCCCAAGCATTGTTAAGGGGTGCGCGGGCGCAACGCAGCCCATTCATGGGTGCTGAAGCTGTCGTTGAAGCCCGCAGCCGTCGCGAGCCTGGGCAACGTGCCACCGATCCGAGCGCGGCGTTGACGCTGGACTTGGATCTGGATGTGGGCGGTGGTTTGCGTCAGGCAGAAATGTCGGCGGCAGCCTCCGTGTTGCGCAGCGAAGATTGGCTGCAAGCGGCGCGTTTGTCAGTCGCCGGTTTGACGGCTCGGGCGTACGTCGAGTGGCAGGAAGCACGACTCGACCAACGCCTGCTGGCGGACGAATTGGCCCTGCAAGCCGAGGTGTTGCGCATCGTGCAAGTACGGGTGCGTGCCGGGCTGGCGCCACAGATTGACTTAGATCGCGCGCGGGCTGATACCGCTGCGATTGAGGCCGATGCCGCCGATGCGTCTGTGCGCGTGCGTCAAGCCGCTGCTGCCTTGCAAGTGTTGGCGGGTGAGCGCCCGCAAGCCTTGGCCACTGCTGCCGACACCGCTCGCTTGCCTATGCTCCAAGGCCTACAGCCGGTGCCGCGCCCGATCGATTTGTTGCGCTTGCGGCCCGACTTGCGTGCTGCGGAACGCTCGCTGACCGTGGCTGCTGCTAATTTGGGCGTCGCTGAATCAGCGTTGTACCCGCGCTTGCAACTGCCAGGCACCTTGGCACTGACCTCGGCCGGCTTGGGCGGCGGCGTCCTCAACATCGTCAGCGCGAGTTTGGCGGCGGTGCTGGATGTCGCCTTGTATGACGGTGGTGCGCGCGATGCCGGCGTCGATCTCGCCCGCTCTCGCGTGCGTGAAGCCAGCCAGCTGTACCGCCAAACGCTGCTGCAAGCGCTGCAACAAGCTGAAGCCGCGTTGGTGGCCGCCGAAGGCACCGGCCAGCGCACCGAGGCACTCCAGCGCGCCAGCGCTGCGGCCGATGCCGCGTTGGCCCAAGCGCGCACGCTCTACACCCATGGATTGACCGGTTTCATCGATGTGCTGGATGCCCAGCGCAGCGCGTTGACCAACCGCCGCAACCTGCTCAGTGCCCGTGCGGATGCAACGGGTCAGGCCATCACAACGTTTGAAGTCATGGGGCTGATGGCGGCTGAGACTGCGTCGGCTGACTGAGGTCAGTACACTTGGGCTCTTTTTTGCCGCCTTGCCTGGTGGACACCGTACCGACTTTATTCATGCGCCAAGACCTACCGGCCACGCCCGATGATTCGCCTGTTGACATCGTTTACCTGTGGGTTGACGGGAAAGACGTGAGCTGGCGCGCCAAACGACGCCACGCCCTGCGGCAGCTTAGCGCCGATGGGAGCGGCGCCATCGCTAGATACGGTAACGTCGAAGGGCGCTTTCGCGACAACGATGAACTGCTTTACAGCTTGCGTGCGCTCGAAAAGTTTTTCCCTGACCATGGTCACATTTATCTGGTCACCGACGGACAGTCGCCAGACTGGTTGAAAGCGTCGGATCGGATGACGCTGGTGGACCATCGGGAGTTGATCCCTGAGGCCTCATTGCCGACCTTCGATTCCAGCAATATCGAGTCTTACATTCACCGTATTCCCGGTCTCTCCGAACGTTACTTTTATTTCAACGACGACGTTTTTTTTGGTGCGCCTGTCAACCTTGATGACTGGTTCTGGCCCGGTGGGTTTTATGTGACTTGGTCTGACGACCCGGAAGTTTCAGACGAAGTTTTGCAGATCGATGCGACGGCACCGGAGAATGCTTGCCGCTTGTCGAATCAATGGCTGGCCAATAAAGCCGCAGCGCAGTCACTGTCCGTCTCTGGCAGCATCGTCAAACCGATCCGGGTGATAGATCCGCTCTACAAAAATAACTTTCAGACCTTTGCGCATTCGCCGCGGCCCATGCTCAAGTCGCTGTTGTGGGAGCTTGAAGAGGAGGCAGCCGAACTCTTTGACGGCGTCCGCTCGACCGTGTTTAGAATTTGGGACAAGCCGACCATCGTCTCCGACTTTGTGTTGCGCTGGGCGCTTGCGCATGGCTTCGCCCGCGTCAAAAACTACCGGCACCGCTACGTGTCCACCGGCGATGTGGATCAAGCCGCAGAACTCAAACTGCTGGCAGAGCAGTTTGGCGCACTGGATTTTTTCTGCATCAACGACACCACTGACGATGCACATGCGCAAGACCCGCGGCTCAAAAATGTTCGCGCTTCGCTGCGACAAATGCTCTCTAACCCCTCAGATTTTGAACATCGTCGTGAGACCGAAGTTTCAGTTGACGCCTGTCCAGCGACCCTTGCTTGAGCGCAGGGCATGTCCGATGTCTTGCGTGCTCTGGGTTAGCAGTGTCGAGAGTGTTTTGACCCGTGCCGGGGTCATGCGTTCGTTGATGGCGGCCACACTCAAGGACGCGATCGGCCGGCCTGTGGTGTCGGTGAAATGTCGGCCAATGGCACTGACGCCTGCGTTCACTCGGTTCCTGATCAAGGTGTAACCCTTGCGCTGAGCCTCTTCAATAGACGCGATCAAAAAGTCCCGTGACATACCCCAGTCAGCATCCAGTTGTGGCTGGATGGCGTCCAGAACGTTTTCGCGCTCAGTGCTTGGCAAAGCGGCCAACAGCGCCATGCCACCCGCGCCCACGCCCAGGGGCCGCCGACTGCCGACTTGGAGCGTGATCACGCGGATGGGGGACGGGCCTTCCTCCAGGTCGACGCACACCGCTTCAAAGCCACTGCGCAGCACCAGATAAGCCGTGTCACCAGCCTCTAGGGCGAGGCGTTGAAGGATCGGCCGACACAGTCCACGAAGGTCAAATTGTTGCGCCGCTGACAGCCCCAGTTCAAAGGCCAGCGAACCCAGCGCGTAGCGGCGTTCGTTGTCGAGCTGCGTGACCATGCCTTCGGAGATGAGTTGATGCAGTAACCGGTGGGCGGTCGGGTGCGGCAGTTCGACATGTCTGGCAATCTCCGTCAGTGCACCGCCACGAATCCCCTTGGTGGCCAGGAAACGCAAGATCGCGAAAGCCCTCTGCAGCAGGCCCGGACGTTCAGTAGAAACTTCAAAGGGCATACTTTTGTAGGTGCTAGTTTTTGGGCTCGATTCGCAGAGAATTATATGTCCGCTGAGTGGACATTTTGGCCCGTGCCCGAACGACGGCGCCAAAATCCCAATTCAGCGAGACACACAACAAACGGAGACATTCTGATGATTCGACGCGTCCTGATTTCAATTGCTGCCGCTTTGCCAGCTTTGTCCTATGCGGCCTTTCCAGACAAGCCGATCACGCTGGTGCAGGGCTTTGCCGCCGGTGGTAACGCCGATGTGATTGCGCGCATCGTGGCGGCCGGGCTGGCCAAGGAATTGGGGCAGCCAGTCGTCGTGGAAGCCAAACTGGGCGCTGGCGGCAATGTGGCATCGGGTTTGGTGGCCAAGGCACCAGCCGATGGCTACACCTTGATCTTGCTCACAGGGGGCCACGCTGTGTCCAGCGCGGTCTATAAAAAGCTGCCGTTTGATCCGGTCGAGGACTTTGAATGGCTGTCGGTGGTGAGTAAATTTCCATTTGTTATTTCTGTCAGTTCCGCCAGCAAGTTCAACAACTTGCGCGATGTTGTCGCCGCGGCCAAAGCAGCGCCCGACAGCATTTCCTACAGCTCCGTCGGCATCGGTTCCACACAACATTTGTCGGGTGAATTGTTTCAGGCGATGTCGGGCACCAAGCTGATTCATGTGCCTTACAAAGGCGGCGCTGGCCCTTTGCAGGATGTGCTGGGTGGACGCGTCGACATGATGTTTGACTCCGTCACGGTGACCCGCTCGCAGGTCGAGGGCGGCAAGCTGCGTGCGCTGGGTGTGACCTCTGTGCAGCCGGTTCCGTTGTTGCCTGGTGTTGCACCAGTGGCCGACAGTGTGCCTGGTTTTGAAGTGACGTCTTGGACCGGGATTGCGGCTCCCAAAGGCCTGCCACCTGCCATTGCACAGCGGCTTCAAGCCGCTATCCTTGCCGCCTTGGCCGACCCTGAAACCAAGCGCCGGCTGGAAGCCACTGGCGGCGCGGTTTCGCCTTCAGCGTCGGGTGCCGAGATGAAAAGCTATGTGGCCAATCAAGTGCTCAAGTGGAAGAAGGTTGTGATCGATTCGGCGATTCCACAGCAATAATCGGCGTCACTCAAAGGATTTTTATGCTCTGCAAGAAACTTCACCATGCTGCATTCCGTTGCAAAGATGCGCAAGAAACGGTGACTTTTTACACCCAGGTGCTGGGGCTCAAGTTCTCGCACGCCATGGGCGAGGACCACGTGCCGTCGACGGGCAAATACAGTCCGCATATCCATATTTTTTTGGAGATGGAAGACGGCAGCTCGATCGCCTTTTTTGAGTGCCCGAACGACCCCGGCAACATGAAAGATTTGACCTCACCCGACTGGATTCAACATTTTGCTTTTGAGGTCGACAGCGTAGAGACGGTGTTGAAGGCCAAGGCAGATTTGATCGCCAAAGGCGTCAGCGTGGTGGGGCCTACCAACCACGATGACTTCATCACATCGATCTATTTCTTTGACCCGTCGGGACACCGGCTGGAGTTGACAACGCGGACCTGCGCGCCGGCGCGCTATCGTATTTTTGAATCCGAGGCCCAAGGTGTGTTGGACCTCTGGAGCCAAACCCATGACTGGTCACAGCGGGCAAAGCTTTACGGTGCGCAGACCGGCTACGCTCGCAGCCCTGACAAGGTTTAGCGCAATGGCAGTCAAACTTTCAGGCTCGGCTCAGAGCGACTTCCAGGTCGGTTCAAAAAACGGCGCTGGCACCATGATCTTCGAGGTCTGGCTTTGCAGCAGCGGCAACATCTTGGGCACATAGGCTTGCCAGTTCGCGTCTTTTCCTAACGCGGCCCGGCGTTGCGTGCGGTCTGCCAGATCTTCGTAAGCCCACATGTGAACGATCTGATTCAGCTCGCCGATGTCGGTGTAGTAGTAGCCGACCATGCGGCCCAGTATCCGCAGTTGAATCGGCAAGCCTTCTTTTTCATACAGGCTTAAGTAGTCCCGCCATTTGCCGGGATGCGTGGTGTAAGTGCGTTGTTCAACAAGCATGGTTTTCAGTCTTTCGAAAAGTGGTCAAAGATCCGTTGAATTGACGGGACGCGTTCAAAGGTGTTGCCCACCATCGATGATGATACGTGTGCCTGTGGCTGTGCGCAGGTGCGTGACGCAGGCGAGCACTGCGAGTGCCACATCCTCCGGTGTGACAGCTCTGCCAAGGGGGGTGGCAGCGCTCTTTTTTTGCACGTCCTCAGGGGTGCGTCCCGGTACAAATCCCGTGTCGACCGAGGCTGGCGAGACGCATAAAAAACGCACTGTCGGGCCGAATACACGGGCCAGAGACAGGGTCATGGTGTCCAGCGCCGCCTTGGCCGCGCAGTAGGCGATGTTGCTGCCGGACCCGGTGAACGCTGAAATAGAAGAGACCGAAACGACCGTCGCATCGCCTGACTTTTGCAGCAAAGGCATCAGCGCGCGCGTGATGGAAAAAGTGCCGCCTGCATTGGTCAGCAAAATCTCGTTGAACAAGGCGCTGTCCAGCGTCGCCAGATCAGTGTGTGGAATGCGACTGGTGTAGCCGGCTGAATTCACCAGCATGTCGACAGACCCGACCAAGCTTGTCAGTTGGCTGGTCACTGCGGCGTGGACTGACGTGTCTCCGAGTGGTAAATGAATGGCCAGATGACCCGTGCCGGGCAACGCTGCGCGCAAAGCCTCAGCGCGATCCGCACCTTGGTTGAAACCGATGACGACCCGTGCACCTTGCGCTGCGAGCAGTTGGACGACAGCGGCTCCGATGCCACTGCTGCCTCCGGTGACAACTGCGGTTTTGCCATGAAGGGGGAGGGTTGATGGGTCTGAGTGCATGGTCAATCTCTCTGGGTCTGGTGAGGCGGCAAGTAGCCGCCGCTCATGTTTGATTATTGGCCGTCAGACCTTCGTTGATTGGTTCTTTGTCCGTTGGGTGGACATGTTGTTGAGTCATGCTGGCACTCACGGGTTTCAGCACGGGGGTGAAGTCACGCAGCCCTTTGATTTGAGTAGCCTAGAATTCGTATTTTTATAACCATTGAAAAATCAAGCTATGCAAAACACAAACCGCCGAGTATTCATGCTGCAAGTCGCTGTGGGTTCTACCGCACTTATCGCATCGCAAGCCATGGCCCAGGCTATGGTTGACGAAAAAGACCCACAGGCCGTGGCTCTGGCTTATGCCGCAGACACCACCAAGGTAGACGCCAAGAAAAACCCTAAGCACACTGCCGCACAAAAGTGCGTCAATTGCCAGCTTTACGCAGGCAAACCAACTGATGCAAAAGGCGGCTGCCCGCTGTTTGCTGGCAAGCAGGTTGCTGGCAATGGCTGGTGCAGTGCCTACGTCAAAAAGGCCTGATCAAAAAGCCTGCCTGAACGGCCCGTTGAGTTGCACGGTGGCGTAGTTGATTGCAATCGCCAAGGACACCCACAACAGATAGGGCAGTAATAAAGCGCAGGCTCGGCGTGAGTAGCTTTTCATCGCCCACATCAAAGCGGCGATGGAAAGCCACAAAAAACCAACTTCAAGCAGCGCCCAATCGGGACGTTGTAGCTTGAAGAACAAGAGGCTCCAAAGCGAATTCAGCGCAGCATTTAGAGCAAACAGACCGACCAGCCAATAGCGGCTAGCCCGGTCTGGTGTCTGTTTCCAAGCCACTGCCGCAGCAGCGGCGGCAAAAATAAATATCAGCGTCCATGCGGGCCCAAACCATGTGTCTGGCGGTTTGAAGGCTGGCTGCAACAAGCCTTTGTACCAAGGCCCGATGTCGGTCAACAGCCCACCTAAAACAGCCACACACATGGCAGCCAGTCCAGCGATTAAAACGGGTTTGAGTGTTTTTTGAGGGGGTAATTCTTGGTTCATGGTGTGCCTCAGGGGGTGTCAACGTCGAGCCAAGCGGCAAGGTGTACCACGTCCCGTGGTGAAAACAGACAGATTCATGCTGACGCGGTTTTGACGTTTAAAAATCCAGCAGGCTCAGCCCGACACTGAAGACAGTCCGCTTGCGGTTGTAGTCGATCAGGCTGTCGCCGTAGCCGCTGAACAGCTGCGTGTGCAGGCGCAGGTTGCTTCTGCCGCCATCATCGCGCGAGCCGATGGTGCGCAGCCACTCCAGTCGCGCTGAGCCGTTGCCGTCCTGACGCAGCGAATGCAACCAGGTCAGGCCGACCGAGTGTTTCTGGTTGACGTTCCACATCGCTTTCAATTCAGCGCGGCCGACGGTGTTTTCAATCCCCGGGTTGTCATCGCTGGCCGCGTTTTCTGCGAGGCGCTTCCAGACCCGAGCTTGCACCATCCAGCGATTGTCCAATTCAACGCCGGCCATCAAGTAGACCCGGTTCCAGCTGCGCGACAAAGGCAGGCTTTGACCGTTGGATTGATGGACCAAGCCCACACCGCTGTAACGCAAACGCCAGTCAAATGGCAGCCTCGCGTCCGTCGGGTAGACATACACAAGCTCTGGCTCATGGTCGGTGGTTCGAAAGGGCCGTGAAATGTTGCTGCTGAACACTTGCCAGTACGACTGCTGTGAGTAGGCGAACCAGAGCGAGTCCTTGCGTTCGGAATCCCCGTGCGTGAGCAGCCCTTGTGCCACCTTGGTTCGCATGGACAACTGCAACCGTGTTTCTGTGTTGCTGTAATTGACAGGCGCGAGCGCTGTGTGATTGGCCGCGCTCGAACTGGGTTGCTCGTTCACCGTGTTGGAACCAATGACGGTGAACGACAGCGGCCGGTAGCCACGAATGCGGAACGTGCCGCAATCCGTGCCGTTTTCAAGCTCCCAAAACCGCGACAAAGTGCTGTAGCGCTTGTCATGACAGGCATCGGTACGGGCGATCTCCGTGCTGCTCGATGGATCTGCATTGTCTGCAGCGTTCATCTGTTTGGGCGGCTTACGTGCTGTTGATTCGGCTGTTGTCGTCGTTTCCTTGGACATTGAAAACCGTCCAGCCCATTGGTCGTAGCATTCGAGCCGGACAGTGTTGTCTGTTGTGGCTGCACATATTTGCACCGCATTTTCAGATTCAGGTGTTGCCAGGCGCGCTTGTGCGGACACATGTCCAGCGCTCGACAAAAGGATTGCGAGCGCAATGGTGGTTGATGTGGTGGCGGTCATCGTGTCGCAGGTAGGTGGGTGAATGCCCGAGAAGGCTGGTAGGCGCGACGGTGGTGCTGTTTGCGTTCAGGGCTTGGGTGCAGAGCGACCTAGGTGCCTCTCAATTTGAGTCGCGCAATCACGGGCTGTGTCCAGCAATTTCCGCTCGTGCGACTTGGTCGCCCGCTTGCCGACGACGGAAATGTGGATGGCTGCTGCCAGTTTGCCGGCGCCGTCTTGGATCGGAACGGCATAGCCGATGATGCCTTCTACGGACTCTTCATCGCTCTTGGCGTAGCCTTGGGTTCGGATGCGTTTGAACTCGCTTTCCAGTTTGACAGGATCTGTGATCGTGACCGAGGTCAGCTTGGGCCTGCGGCCGGCGAGGGCTTGCGCGGCTAACTTTGGGTCGTGCGCCGCAAACAGTTTGCCAGTGGCGGTGCAGTGAAGAAACAGGGATTCTCCAAGCCGAATGTCCAGCGATATACGCTGTGTGCCCAAACAGCGGTCTGCGTAAATGACGCGTTTGCCGACTTGCACGGCCAAGTAAACATCGTCGCCGATATCTTTGGCTAGATCTTGCAAATGTCGGCGAGCGATGGTGCGGATGTCGAGAGACTGCAGGGTCTGCAGCGCCAGTGCCACGGTGCGCGGACCCACGGAGTAGCGCAGGTCTTCGGTCATGCTGGCGACTTCCGCACTCACCATGGTTTGCAGCATGTTGTGCACGCTGCTCACGGGTAAGCCCAGCGCGTCTTTGATCTCAGTCAGGCGCAGCCCCTCTTTATGCTGCACAAGCAGGTTCAGGACGTCGAACGTGCGGAGGTAACGATCTGGACTCATGTGGGACTTGAACCTCGAGCGAGAGGTTGGCTAGATAAAGTTGATGCGAGAAATATCGCTTGGCACTTTGCGCTGCTGTGGAGGCCAGTCGGATTTACTGTCAAATGCGACAGGTAGATCGAGTAGTTTAAAACTTTTAGCATTGGACAACTTCAGCAGCCCTTGGAAAATTCGATCTTTTAGAACCTCACTTGACCGCTCACAAAAAGCCATGCTACATTGTACTTTAGTTGAAAATATTTTCGTAAATTCGAAATAAAAACCATGATCAAAGGCCAGCAATGATAATTTCTGAAAGTTTGGAGCGCGCCAGATCATCGACGCCGCGCGTTGTCAACAAAGCAGAGTTCGTCGGCGTGGTGACTGACTTGTTTGTCTCAGAAGCAAGCTCTGGGCCTCGGCCGCAGTCGTTTTTGGTCGAGCAATCAGCGAACTGGACCCTGCCAACTCACTTTCATTTAGAGCACCAGTTTCAAGTCTTTACGGCCGGCAGCGGTTCGCTGGGTAAAACCCCCATTCATCCACTGACAGTTCACTATGCCTCGCCGCATTCGGGTTACGGACCTTTGATTTCCCAATCCGAAGGCATTTCGTATTTCACCTTGCGTGCGATGAGCGACACCGGCGCATGGTACTTGCCAGAAGCGCGGGAGCATTTAAAAGTACGGATCAAAAAGCAGCAGTCGCATGCTGAGCCTGCTGAGCTTATCGGTCACGAAGCCTTGAAAAATTGGTCTGCACCTTCACAAGAGTCGCTGCTCGAGTTGGATCCAGGTGGCTTGGCTGCCTGGCTGCTGCGTCTGCCGCCAAACACCAAAATGCCTGCCCCAGATGGGCAGGCTTTGGGAGGCGGGCGTTTTTATGTGGTGAGCAAAGGGTCTGCGCTGATCAGCCAAGCATGGATGCCGGCTTGGTCCACCGCATATGTGACGCCAGACGAGTCCGTGGATATTCAGTCGGGCCCTGAAGGGCTCGAGATTCTCGTGTTGCAGTTCCCGGCAGCGGCCTTGGTTGTGGCAGACTGATTTATTCGCCGCGCCATTGAGGTGCACGTTTTTCGGCAAAGGCGCTCGCGCCTTCGCGTGCGTCTGCAGACTTCAGCAGGTGGCCGGTGATGCTTTCTTGCCGGGCGAACATCTCGTCAATGGGCCAGTCGTGCTGTTCGATGATGACTTGCTTGCTTGCAGCCACTGCCAGTGGTGCGTTGACCATGATGCGCTGTGCCAGTTTTTTGGCCTCTTCCAGCGCTTGGCCAGGCTCGACCAGCAGATTGATCAAACCATACTGATACAGCCGCTCCGCGCTGATCATGTCACCGGTCAATGCGGCCTCCATGGCGATACGTTGCGGTATCAATCTCGGCAGGCGCATCAGCCCGCCGGCCGCAGCGGCCAGTCCGCGTTTGACTTCTGGCAAACCGAACTTGGCATCACGTGCTGCCACGACCAGGTCGCAAGCCAGCACCGACTCAAACCCGCCGGCCAAAGCGTAGCCTTCTACGGCGGCAATCAGCGGTTTTCGCGGGGGGGTCATGGCGATGCCCAAAATGCCTCGGCCTTTGACGCGCGTGACTTCACCACGCAGAAATGCTTTGAGGTCCATGCCGGCACAAAAGGTACCGCCCGCGCCCGTCAAAATGCCGATGCGCAAGTCGTTGCGGTGATCCATCTCGTCCAGGGCCGCGCACACACCATAGGAGACAGCGCGATTGACTGCATTTTTTTGCGCAGGTCGGTTGATCGTGACAATCACCATCCCATCGATGTGTTCAACCAGTACTTCATCGCTCATGTTGCTTCTCCATTTTTGATCAATCACCAGTGCCAGTGAGCGGGCGTCAGACCTGCCACCGGGGAGCGGAAACTCACCAGCGAGTCGCCCGCTAGGCAGCCCATGTACGCGGTACGCAAGTCAGGCCCGCCAAAAGCTAACGAGGTGACGTTTGACAAGCGGTGTCCACGCGCTGCCGACAATTGCGTTCGGTCGAGTGTGCCAGCTTCAAAGGCGGCTTCCAGCTCAGCGGCTGTGGCTGTCACGGCATCGTCAATGATGGTTTGTTTTTCGCCGTCTGATGCAATGCGGTAAACGCGGTTGCTGCCGACACAGACCACCCAAGCGCCACCTTCAGCGTCCAGCGTCAAGCCGTCAGGGAAATCGCCATCAGCAAACGTGGCAATGGTTTCCCGGTCTTTCAGTTCGCCGCTGTCGGCGATGCGAAAGCGCGACAAGCGGCGTCCAAAGGTTTCGTTGACATACATGAATCTGCCGTCAGCGCTGACCCGGCATTCATTCGTGTAGTGCAAGCCATCCGCCACCACCCGTGTACCGACAGCATCGCGCAGCACGATGCTGCCGCTGGCGCTGCGCAGTGGGTATTTGTCACTGCCATCGGTGGCGCTGATGCAGGCCCACACGCGGCCTGAAGCATCGTTTGACACGAAATTCACGCGGTCGATCGCCCGACCTTCGACGTCGTTCATCCACGCGGTTGTTTTTCCATCAGGCGCAATCCGCCAGACACCGCCATCGGGTCCTAGATTCGCGATGAGAAAACTGCCATCGCGCTGCAGGGCGATGCCATTGGGCAGCAGGGAGGTTTGACAGCTGAGTTGCTGTCGACCATCGGGCCAGAGGGTCGTCACACCGCCGCGTCGGTCAGACACAAATAGACGGCCTGACGAATGAGCCAGTACGCACTCAGGCCGTTGTAATTCGGCGCCAACCCTGTGCAACCCTTGGTCGGAACTGTTGAGCGCACCGTCACGCAAGTTCTCGGCACACTCGAGCCACGTTTCACGCGACGTTTTTTGCATATTTCTCAATCCAGCGACAGTTTCAACTTGCTGATGATGTCGCGCCAGCGCTGCACATCTTGTTTGAGCAATTGACCCGTCTTCGCGTTGTCCAGATAAGCCGGCTCTAAGCCACGCTCTTTGAGTTTGGCCAAGAGATCGGGATCAGTCATGACACGCGCCAAGTCGTCGCTGATTTTTTTGACGATGGCCGGTGGTGTTTTGGCTGGTGCTAGCAAGCCATACCAAATGTCGACGTCAAATCCTGCGATGCCACTCTCTGCGACCGTGGGCACATTGGGGAGCCGAGAAAAACGCGCTGCCGTCGTCACCGCCAAGGGCTTCAAGCGTCCTTGTTGAACCAGTCCATCAAACGCTGACATCGCGCCAAAGGACACCTGCACTTCGTCGGCGACCAGTGCCGTGACGGACGGGCCGGATCCCTTGTAGGGAATGTGGGTCATGTCGATGCCGGAGCTCAACGCAAATAACTCACCCGCCAAATGCGGGGCGGTGCCTGTGCCGGCAGATCCGTAGTTGATTTTTCCGGAATTGGCTTTGGCGTAGGCTACAAATTCAGCAAAATTTTTGACCGGCATTTTGTCATTGACCACCACCACCATGGGTGAAGTGGCGTAGCGGCCGATGGGTGCAAAGTCACGCAGCAAATCCCACGGCAAGTTTCGATACAAGGACGTGTTGATGGTGTACGAGTTGACCAACAGCAAAATAGTGTGACCGTCTGGAACCGCTTTGGCCACGACGTCTGCACCGATGTTGCCGGCAGCCCCGGGCCGGTTGTCGACGATCACCGGTTGCCCCCACAGCTCTGACAGTTTTTGGCCGACCAGTCGGGCCGAGATGTCGGAGCCGCCTGGCGCAAATCCGACGACCAAGCGCACGGGTCGGTCTGGAAAGGCGTGGGCGGCAACAGCCAGCAGGGACGCCAGCATGAAAATGGCAAGAGGTTTGAAGTGGTTTGTCATCGTTGTTCTCCGTGTGTGATTTTGATCAGTGCGGTTTAGATTTCTGCGGGGCTAAGTCGGTGCAATCTTTCCATCGTTTCCAAATACTCGAGCTGCATGCGGTACATCACGTCCCGCACGCTGCTCTCTTCATTGATCATGCCAACCACTTGGCCGGCCGGGAAAGAATAGAGGTCTTTGCGTTTGGCCCGGACGACACGCGCATGGGCTTCGTTGTAAAGAATCCCTTGCAAGGGTGTCGGCAAGTACTCAGGAGCGCCGGGCGCTTCCCACGCTTCTGACAAGCGACTTTTGATCATGCGCACGGTCTTGCCAGTGCGTGCTTTGCGCCGCACGGCGTCTTGCGCACGGGTGGCAAAGAGCGCTTCTTTTTCAAACGGGTCCAGTTCGCTTTCGGTGGTGCCCAGCCAGACGGTTCCGCACCAGACGCCTTGCGCGCCAAGTGCCAGTGCCGCAGCAATTTGGCTGCCTTTGGCGATGCCACCCGCAGCCAGTACGGCGACTTCGTCGCCGCAGGCTTCGACCACTTGGGGCACCAACACCATGGTGGCGATTTCGCCGGTGTGACCACCAGCTTCAGTGCCTTGGGCGACGATCAATTGCACGCCGGCTTCCCGGTGGCGAGCAGCGTGCTCGCCCTTGCCGCACATGGCGCCAATCATCACCTTGTGTTCACGCAGTTGCGCCACCACATCGGGCGGTGGCGACCCCAAGGCGCTGACCACCAGCTTGACCTGGGGATGCTTGAGCGTGACCGCCAGCAGGCGACGTGCGCCATCGGGCGTCATGTTGCCGCGACCATCGATGATTTCGCGGTGAATGCGTTCGCGCTCGTCGGGCGGCAGCTCGGGCACGCCTTCAGCTTGCAAGAAGTCGTCCATGAAAGCCCGGTGTTCTTGCGGGATCATGGTCTCCAAGTCGGCCGTTGTGGTTTCGGCTTCCTTGTCGTATTTGGTCGGGATGATCACATCCACACCGTAAGGTCTGCCGTTCACGTGCTGGTCGATCCAGCGCAATTCGGCTTCCAGTTGTTCCGGTGAAAAGGTGGAGGCACCCAGTACGCCAAAGCCACCGGCCTTGGTGACTTCAACCACCACGTCGCGGCAATGAGAGAACGCAAAGATGGGCAATTCACAGCCCAGTTTTTCACAGAGTGGGGTACGCATAGATAACTTGTAAAGAGGATGTTGATCAGTCAGGAGTCGGTTTCAGTGGGTGCCAATGGCTGCCGATGGCGTGGCTTCTACATCGCGCCAGACAAACAAGGCATCCAGTGCCTCGACCTGGCTGCCGCGAACCCACAAGGGGTTGACGTCCAGCGCTTCGAGTTCTGGCCCGAGGTTCATGATGGCTTGCGCAATGCGTTCGATGGCGTCTGCCACAGCATCTAGGTCTGCTGCCGGAACGCCGCGCTGGCCCGTCAGCAGCTTGGCGCCGCGCAGACCCGTCAGCATGCGTTTGATTTCCCGGGCATCGACAGGCAGTGGCCGCAGCGCGACGTCTTGGAGAATTTCAACCCAGACGCCGCCCAGCCCGACCGCCAACACAGGGCCCCATTGAGGATCACGGGTGTAGCCAACAAATAGCTCGATACCGCGCTCGCGCATGGGTGCAACGATGACGCCCTCAATATGCGCTGTCGGGCATTTCTCACGCGCCGCTTGCAGCACCTGCAACGTGGCTTCGCGCACCGCATCATCACCTTGCACGTTGAGAACAACACCGCCGATATCACTCTTGTGGGCGATGTCCGGGGAGGCTACTTTGACGACGACTGAACCGCCTAAGGCACGTGCTGCTGCCACCGCTTCATCAGCATGGCTGGCCAGTACGGCTGGCACGACAGGAACACCTTGACGGGCAAGAAATGCTAAGGCTTGGTGTTCTGAGCGCGGACGTTGGCCTAGGTCTGTTGTGGGCGCCACGGCGACATCTGCTGTGGTCTTGACTGTGTTGACGCTGGCGTGTTCGCGCTGCCGCTGAGACCACCAAAAAGCACCCGCCAGTCCGGTCAGCGCTCGGTCCAGACCACACGCCAGGTAATTAGCGCCTGTTTCTGCAATGATCTTTCGCGAAAAATCATTCACCCGCGTGTTGGTGTAACTCACCAGCAGGCCGGGAATGGGCGCAGCTGCCAAGCCAGTCGCGAGATGCGCATGCAACTGTGTTAATCGCTCGCTCATTTGAGCGGGTTCGTTGGGAATTTCATACCAAGGGCAAAGAATCGCCGCATGGTCAGTCTGAACGCCCAGTATGTTCACGATGGCTTCGCATTGCACAGGCGTGACGGAGCCCGTCAGATCCAGCGGATTGTGAACGGTGGCAATGTCTGGCAAATTCTTTTCAAGCAGCGCTGCTGTTGCCGCTGAGATAGCCGGCAGTTGGATGCCGCGCAGGTCTGCCGTGTCAGCGGCAATTTCACCGACGCCGCCGGAATTGGTCAAGACGCACAAACCGCCTGGGCGTAAAACGCCAGTGCGGCCGACGATGTCTGCGGTGGCCAGCAGGTCTTCCATCGAGCGCACACGGATGATGCCGTATTGCTCGCAGATCCCTTCGAAGACACGGTCGTCACCGACCAGAGCGCCGGTGTGAGCCATGGCTGATTGGGCAGTCACTTCGCTAGCGCCAACTTTCAGGACGACCAGTGGCTTGCCGATGGTCAACGCGCGCTCAGCGACTCGGCGAAAGCGTTCAGGGTGCCTGAAGGTTTCGGCAAAGACCGCAATCGACTGTGTGTGGGGATCGTCTAAAAAGTAGTCGATGAAACTGGCCGCATCGAGATCGACTTCGTTGCCAGTGGAGACCACATGGCTCAGTCCGATGTCCTGCTGGTGGGCCAGCGTCGACAAAAAATACGCGGTGGCACCACTTTGGGAGACGATTGCCACGCCCGAATTGCGCGACGGCGCCATCACCTGCGTGGTCCAGGCATAGGCCCGGTTGACAAAATTGATGAAGCCCAAGCAATTGGGGCCGAGCAAGCGAATGCGGTGTTTAGCCGCCAGTTCGCGCAGGCTGTCCTGGAGTACTTGGCCGGCGCTGCCCGTCTCTGCAAAACCAGCCGTCACAATCACGGCAGATGTGCCTCCCGCGGCGGCCAAGTCAGCAATGGCATCAGCCACCGCAGCGGCTGGTGTCATGATCAGGCCAAGGTCAACTTGTGTGCCGAGGGCTATGCAGGACGTGGCGGTCTGACGCCCATGGGCCAGTGCGCCACGCGGGTTGATGAGGTGCAAAGCCCCTTGGTAGCCGCCCTCGGTCAGGTTCTCAAAGGCGGTGCTCGACCAGCGCGATCGATCTGACGCGCCGATGATGGCGATGGCGCTCGGTGTCAACAGAGCCGCGACAGCGTCCCGGTTGACACCGTCGATCGCGGATGCGTTGACGACAACTTCTTGGCTCCGTCGAGTCAAAGTGCAATCCCTAATTTTTTAACGACAGGGGTCCAACGCGCAATTTCCGCCGCTACGTAAGCACGAGCCTGGGCAGGGTTGGAGTTGGTGATCGGCTGTATGCCCAGTTGACTGAGTCGCTCCAAAACGGCCGGTCGATTCATCAGTCTTCCAACGGCTTTTGCAATCGGTTCAATCACTTCAGCAGGCGTACCGAGTGGCGCGGCCAGCAGGTTGCAGGTGCCGGCCAATATGTCATAACCTGATTCACGTGCAGTTGGGATGTCCGGGAGATTTTTCTCACGTGCTTCAGCCATTGTGGTGATGATGCGCAGCTTGCCGGACTTGTGGTGCGGTAGCAGTGTCCCTGAGGTTTCGACGATGAACTGGACGTTGCCGGCGATGGTGTCAACGATGGCACCGGCGCTGCCGGCATAGGCGATATCTACCACATCAATGCCGGCGCGATCTTTGAACAATTCAGCCGCCAAGTGCACCGTGGTGCCGAGACCTGCATGTCCGTAAGACATTTTGTTGGGGTGAGCCTTGGCGTAGGCGACCAGCTCTTTCAACGTCGTCACCGGCAGTGCCGGGTTGACGGCAATGACAAATGGGGCGTTCGAGAGCAGGGCGATCCAGGTGAAGTCGTCCACTGGGCTGTAGGGCGGTTTGGCTCTGGAGATGGGCGCGGAGATCGCCGTCGAGCCGGTCGCCAGCATCAGCTGACTGCCGTCTTTCGGGCTGCGCAAGAAACCGATGGCCACTGTCAAGCCACCGGCACCAGGTTTGTTCTCAATCAAGACCGGGCGCGACAGTTCTTCGCGCAGACCATCGGCCAGAATCCGAGCGAAGAGGTCGCCGGAGCCGCCGGGCGGAAATCCGACCGCAATTTTGATCGGGCCATCGGACGACTGTGCCGCTGCGGGGCTTAGACCCAGTGTGGCGGTGGCCAGTGCCAGAGCACTGCCCAACATGATTTGTCGACGACCTGTTGAGGATAAATTTTTTGGCTTGCGCATGACTTGTCTCCTTATTTTTTATACGCATTTTGATGCGCTGATCACAACATTGAAAGGCAGCCTTGATTTGAAGTCTTATTCAAGGCTGCTGGGGCTATTTTTATTTCACCAGTTCAAACCAGAAGTCCAGTACATCGCCAGTGCGCTTTTCAGCGAAATGCGTCATCACCGGCGTGCCGATGGCCAATTGAGCGGCTGCTTTTGCGCCGTCGGTCAGGTCCAGGCCTTTGAAGTAGCCGCCAATCGCCGTGTCCGCCCCTTTGAGCAGCACGTAGCCAAAAGCGTAAGGGGGGTCTGGAAGACTTTTGAAGCCTTGGTAAACAATGGTGAAGCATTCAATCGTGCCTTCCGGGCCGACCGCCACCCAGTCTTTTGTGGGCTCCAGTGTTTCATCAGAGAAAGCGCGTGGTGGCACCAACACCCGGCCAGACTTTGGGTCGCGACGACCGTAGATCTGCTTGTTGTCGCGGATTTGGGTGAAGAAATAACTGGCGGTCTCTCCCAGCGCGTGCTTGTAGGTGATGTTCCAGTTCTCGGTACGTGTCATCAGTTCCATGTTCGTGTCCTTGGTGATTCAGTTCAATTGTTTGAGGGGATAGGGGGTGTTTGAGATCAGGCTTCAACAACCATGGTGCCGAAGAATTGGTGGTCACCGCCGTTGCCGCTGGCAATCCCGCGCTTGGCGCCTTTGACCTGGTGACCACCGGCGCGGCCCCAGACTTGCAAGGCGACCTCGGCCACCCGCACCATCGCGGTCACCGCAATGGCGTTGGCGCACAGTGTGCCGCCCGATGGGTTGACCGGGTTTTGCCCACCGAGTTTGAAGTAGCCTTCACGCAGCATCTTGGGCGATTGGCCGAGCTTGGCCAGACCCGCTGCTTCGATGGCGTGAAACTCGGTGTTGCTGAATGGCGAGTACATCTCCGCCACGTCGATCTGCTTGGTCGGATCGGTGATACCGGCCATCTTGTAGGACGCGTGACAGGCTTCACCCAGTGCCTTGGCATCCGCGTGGTCAGCCGTGAAGCCGTTGCCCATGCGGTCGCCCATGAAGTAGCTCTCAGAGTTGTGCGCCACACCGGTGATCCAGACGGCTTCTAACTTGTTGTCGCGAATGTAGTCTTCCGAGGCCAGCACCATGGCGCAACCACCACTCGATTGCGGGCAGGCGTCAAACAGCTTGATGGGCCACGAGACCATACGCGACGCCATGACTTCTTCGATGGTGGTGACTTCTCGCAAGTGAGCGTTCGGGTTGAGGGACGCGTGGTAACGGTTTTTCACCACAATGCTGGCCATGTCTTCCTGGGTCATGCCGTACTTGTGCATGTAGCGAATAGCCGACATCGCCAACATGGTGATGGTGCCCAAGGGCAGGGCGCGTTCGTAGGCGGGGTCCCAAATTTTGTTCAGAATGGTTTGTGAGTCACCGCACTCGCCGACTTTGTCCGCGCCAGCAACCAAGACGACCTCGCAAGCACCCGCCGCAATGTGCGAGTGCGCTGCTGCCAGCGCAGACAAACCGGTCGAGCCGCCAGTGTTGATGCGCATGAAGCGCTTGTTGCGTGCGCCCACGGCATCAACACCGAGGCGTTCTGCGTTACCAATGCCGAGCAGCGCATCCGGTGCGAGCGAGTACACCACAGCATCGATCTGGTCGAGCGCCATCTTGGCGTCATTCATGCACAGCGTGACAGCCTCTCTCACCAGTTCGGTGTAGTTGGCGTCCGGGCGCTTGGCCTTGAACTGGGATTGACCAATCCCTACGATTCCAACGCGTGGCACATTCATTGTGTTGTCTCCTTGGGTTCGTGGCCGAACACGACCACGGTGTTGTATTGCATGGCAAAGCCGCTGGCGCCATGGGCCACAGATCGGCGCACGCCGGCTTTCTGGTGAACACCAGCACGACCGCGCGACTGATTGGCGGCTTCAGCAATGCGCATCAGGCCGCTGCAAAAGATCGGGTTGTACGAGATGGCACCGCCCGAGAGATTGGTCGGCACAGTGCCGCCGGCGGCGAAGTCGCCGTTCTCTGTTGCCTTGACCCATTGGCTGCGTTCGCACAGGCCCAAGCCTTCAAGTGCCAGCAGTTCCTGGTAGGCCGTGGCGTCTGCCACCTCAGCCAAGTCAAAGGCTTGCTTGGGTTCTGTGATACCTGCTTCTGCGTAAGCTTGCTTGGCAGAGGCGGCAAGCGAAGGCACCGTTGCCAGATCGCGGTCACCCAAAAATGCGGTCTCGGTGGCCCAGCCCATGCCGTGTAACCACGCCACGTTTTGGCATTTTTTCTCAGCGATCCACTCGTCACTGGCCAACACCATGGCCACGGCACCAAAACTGGATTTGCTGACCATGCCTTCTGTCAGCGGCCAACGTAGCATCTTGCCGCCGGCAATCGTCACGCGTTCTTGCGGGAAGGGCGAAAGATGGGGGTAAGCTGCCGCACCTTGATGCCGATTTTTGGCAGTGATCGAGATGGCCGCTTCACGCAAGCCTGGCACTTGGGCTTCAAGCGCATTGGCCTGCAACGCGTGCGAGGCCAAGTCATCCAGCGGCAAAGCGCGATGAAAGTACGGGTCGTTGGTGAGACGCTGCGTTTCGCTGATGTCGGCGGTTTCCTCAGGATTCCACGACACCACCAATTGCGTTTTGTACATGCCGGAACGCACGCGCAGGGCACCCAGTACAAATGCATGCTCGCTGGATGACGGGGTCGACAGAATGTCGCGTCCCACACCACCCACTGAGCCTGAAGCCATCATGATGGAGATGGCCCGGCCGTCGAGCTGGTCATTGCCCGCAACGACGATGCCATCAATCTCTTCGATCGTCATATTTGCATCGCGCAGGGCTTGCTGCACAACCGCGTGCAGAAACTCTTCTAGGTAAGCCTGTTCGGGGTGTCGGGGTGCGTACATGACGCTTCCGATGACCCCGACTTGAGGTCGTTTTTCCATTGTCTGCCTTCCAAAATATGTCAAATTACCGAAAATTGGTGCTAGCTTCTGGTGCCGATGTTATTCGGTATTTCGAAATTAACTCCGCATTTTCGAAATCATAGCACGCGATACTGCCCCGTAAATTCTTTCTTGTACGCTGCTTAAGATGGCTAGGCAAAAATCCTTGGTTGTCATAAACCGAGGTATATACTTGTCGGTACAAATTTATTCTAAATAGAAAATTTCAGTATGACAACACTTCCTTTGTCCGGCGTGCGAATCCTCAGCTTGGCTGAGCAGTACCCGGGGCCATACGCCGGCATGTTGCTGGCTGACTTAGGTGCGGATGTCATTCTTATTGAGAGACCCGGTAGCGGCGATCCATCGCGTCGATTCCCTGGGCTGTTTGCATCGTTCAACCGCAACAAACGCTCGGTGGTCCTCGATTTAAAGTCTGAACAAGGTCATGCGGATTTCCTCAAACTGGTTGATTCCGCCGATGTGGTGATGGAAGGTTTTCGTCCCGGTGTGATGGATCGACTCAAGCTTGGTGCGACGGCGTTGAGGCTGCGAAAGCCGGATTTGGTGTTCGTGTCAATTTCGGCGTTTGGTCAAAACGGGCCGCTGGCCGGTGTGGCCGGCCACGATCTGAGCATTCAAGCAGCGGCCGGTTTGGTGCAAGTGCCTATCGGGCAAGAGGCCCAGGCGCCGTTGCCGATGTTGCCCTTGGGCGACATTGCCTCGGCGATGTTCGCCGCTTTGGGGGTGGTCACGGCTTTGTTTGCACGCAAAAGTTCGGGTCTTGGGTCGACGATGGATGTCTCCATGCTCGACTCCCTTGTGAGTTGGATGACGCCATTTTTGATGCCGCCTATGAACAACTTGGCAACCCGGGAGTTGCCACCGTTAGACCCAGGCTATGGGATATTTTTGACCGCCGATGGTCGGCAAATCACGCTCAGCATTGCCGGTGAGGACAGCATGTGGATAGCGCTTTGTAAGATTCTCACATTGCCGCAGTTCGCCGAGTTGAGCGAGCATGAGCGCAGTATGAGAAACAAAGAGATCACGCCCTTTCTGCGGGAAGCGATTTTGACGCAACCATTTGAAATTTTTTATCAGCAATTGAAAGATCATTCGATTGCCTTCGGGCCTGTGCTGGGTCTTGACGCGGTGCTGAATGATCCGCAGATGGTCGTGCGCGGCATGACGCAGACACTGGCGACGGCTGACGGCGTGCAGAAATACGTCAGACAACCGATCTTGATGGACGGTCAGGGGGGTGTCATCAGTCGCTTGCCACCGGCACTAGGTCAGCACAACGACGAGCTTTTGGGGCATGCGAAAAAGCCCGCATCTGAATCAGCCCACCCAACGCGTTCGTTGGCATCGCATCAAACGTGATGTCGGGCAGATTCAGCGGTCAGAGAGGACGCTTGGCTTTCACCATGTTCAACACCAAGGTGGCGATCTTTTCAGCGGTCTCGGCCCGTGTCAGGCGACCGTCTGGGCGGTACCAGACATAGGACCAGCTGATGATGCCACCAATGGCCAGTGAAGTGATTTTGACATCATCAACTTCGAATTCCCCGGCTGACACGCCTTCGGTGAGCAGTGCAAAAATTTTCCTGTCGAATTCGCGGCGCATGTTGTCGATGGCGGCGCTGTCTTCGGTTGACAGGTGTTTTTGCTCGCGGTTGTAAATAGCGATGTGGCCCTGATTTTCAATCACAGCCAGCATGAAGTCTCGAGCCAAATCATGAATTTTTTCGGTAGCCGACGCTTTTGATGCGACCACCCGGTTCAGGACCTCGAGTGAGGCACGAATCCCGCGGGAGCAAATTTCTGCCAGCAAAGCATGCTTCGACTTGAAGTGTGAGTAGATGAATGGTTTGGTGACATTCATCTTTTCAGCGACCGCTTCCAGCGTCGTGTTGCTCAATCCATTGTGGTGAAAAAGCTCTACGGCCGTTGCGATAATGCGCTCGCGTTTCAGCCGCGAAACTGCGTCACGAATATCTTCTTCGACGTTCAGATCAGCCCCAGCACCAGGGTGCTCCGGCAAACTTCGTTTGGGAGTTTTTATGGCGCTCAACACCTTGGGTTTGGGTTTTTTGTTCATGCTTTCTCTGTCTGGCGACGCTATGCGATTGGATTATGGCGGTTGGCAACAGGTCGAAAAACAAGATCGATTCCATCTTCACGTGTCTCAAATTGGCCATGCACCGGGAGATCAAGTGAGGGTGGACCATCACTGCGCCATAGCCCAAGTGCCCGCACACCCTCTTCAAGATCAATAGTCACCAGTGTATAGGGTAGATCCGCTGCGAAGCCTGGGTGAAAGGCGTGGTGGGCGACGGTCCAACTGTGCACCTTGCCGCGACCACTGGCGTCTTTCCAAATGACTGCGTCGGAATAGCAATGGCTGCACAAAAGTTGCGGATAGTGCCGAGTCCGGCCGCAAGCAGCACAGGACTGCAGGATCAATCGACCTTGAGCCGCTGCTTCCCAAAAAGGGCGAGACATCTCAGAGGGCTGTGGGATGGGTTTGAGTATTTTTTCCATGAGCGTTATTCCCCACGCATGATGGCCAACGCGCCATCGCCTTGGTCACCGTAACCCGTGACCAGACCCACTTTGGCGTTGGCCACTTGGGCGCGCCCGGCATCGCCGCGCAACTGCCGTACCAATTCGACGATGTGGTTCAACCCCCAAACGTGGGCCTGCGACAGCAGACCACCGTGGGTGTTGGTGGGTAAGGCGCCGCCTAAGCGCAGGCGCCCGCCCGCGACGAAGGGTCCGCCTTCGCCTTTTTCGCAAAAACCCATGTCTTCAAACTGCCGAATGACGGCATAGGTGAAACAGTCATAGATTTCGGCGACTTGGATGTCGGCATGGGTGAAGCCGCTCATCTCAAAAGCGCGTGGTGCCGCCTTGGCGATGCCCAAGCTGGTCATGTCAGGCCGTTGCGTGATGGACCCTGGCGAGTCTGGGTGACCTGCAGCCACCCCTGAGATAAAAACGCGTTTGTGACGAAGATCGGCGGCTTGCGGCGCTGCGCTGACGACAATGGCCGCGCCACCGTCGCTCTCTAAGCTGCAATCCAGCAGACGGAAGGGGTCGGCGATCATGCGCGAGTTGCGATGGTCTTCCAGTGTGATCGGCTTTTTCATCACGGCATTGCCGTTCAGAAGTGCGTGTTCCCGGCAGGCCACTGCCACCTCGCCAAAATGCTCGACGGTGGTGCCGTACAGCTCCATGTGTCGGCGCGCCATCGGGGCATAGAGCTGCGCTGGGGCGATCGCCCCCATGGGGTATTCGAACTCGGTCACAAAATGGAACTGCGGCATTTGGTGAATGCGCGCGCCCGCTTTGTTGGAGGCCGCAGTGACGTTGCGGCCAAAAGTGATCAGCACATGCTTGCAAACGCCGGCGGCAATCGCTGAGGCTGCCGCTTGCAAAGCCATCGTCGGACTGGCACCGCCGTGTGGGATCAAGGCTGAAAAACGCAAGTCGGGTAGACCGAAGTTGTCAATGAAGTCATCAGCCGTGCCGCTGACAAGGCCGATGGGGATGACGCCGTCGATGTCTTTGGGCGACAGGCCCGCATCAGCGATAGCTGTCAGCGAGGATTCAATCTGCAACTCGAAGGCGGTCTTGGTCGAGCCGCGCATGTAGACGGTCTCGCCAATACCGGTGACGCAGGCTTTGTCTGAAAGAGACATTTATGCCCCCACTTTGTTCACGTTTTGAGACACTGTCGGCGCAGCCCTGGACTGGCTTCGGCTGCGTTGCTTGGCGATTTGCTTGCGGTAAAAGATGGGATCGAGTTCCAACGCATAACGGGTGCTGCCCGGGAAATGTTTGGCCAGGTACTTTTGCTCTTCTTCCATGGCCAGGTTCATTTGCGAAAGATCTGGCAAGGTCTGTTCTCCACACACCAACTCTGTGACCCACTCAGCCTGGTCGTCCATCATGCGAATGTTGCCGCCACCGGCTACATTGAACAGGCCTGTGAAATAAAGGCCGCTTTCGGTCGGGTGCGCGACGCGCAGGTAAAGCTTGACCCGGTGGCCGTCCATGGGGCGTATGGCGGGGGCCAGGAACGGCAGACTGACCGAGTACCCGGTTCCCGCAATGATGCTGTCGAAAGTTTCCTTACTGCCGTCGAGAAAGGTCACTTCTTGACCGTTGATGGATTGGATGCCCGGTTTGGCTCGGATTCGGTTCCACACCATATGTGACATCAAGGTCGGGTGGCTGGTGGGATGGGTCCGCGTCTTGGGTGTTGTGAAGCCCCATTGCTCCATACGGCCATAAATGATGCGCACCAGTATTTCGCGAATCGTGCGGCGGACTGGCCAAGGCATCCAGGACTTTTCAAGCAAGGCCAGCGCCCGCGAGTTGGGCAGTCCAAACAACATGCGCGGCATCACCAGCACTGGGGAGCGGGCAGAGATCACCGTCGACTCGGTGACCACACAAATGTCTGCGGCGATATCAACCGCACTGTTGCCCATGCCCACCACCAACACGCGTTTGTCGCGGAAAGGTTCAGGGACACGGTAGGTGTGCGAGTGCAGATACTCGCCCTTGAACTCATCACGCCAAGTGGGATGCGTGGGCACACTTTGGTGTCCGCTGCCGATGACCACGGCGTCGAAAATATCGACACTGTTGTCGGATAAACGGACTTGCCAGCGGCCTTCATGCTTGGCTACATCCTCCACTTTGGCGTTAAAGCGAATGTGTTTCACGATGCCGAAATGGGCGGCGTAAGACTCTAAGTAACGCCTGATACCGGCATGATCTGGGTAGAGTGGGCTCCCCTCAGGAAAGGGGAAGTCTTTGTAGGCTGTGACGGCCACTTCGGAATTCAGGTGCAGGCTCTTGTAAGCTGGCGCCATGCCGTTGTCGTTGTTGTACACCCAGAGCCCGCCAATGCAGGAACCCATTTCGTACACAACCACCTCAATGCCACGTGCCAGTAGGTGCTTGGCCGCGCACAGGCCCGCAGCACCAGCACCGATCACAGCGACCCGTTCTTGATTTGTTGTTGTTGGTTGCATCAGAATTTTGCTTTCAGAAAAATAACTTTATTCATCAACCTACCGCCCGCAAATGTCATCTCGATCAGAGCCGAGTCAGACCTTGTTCGTGCTCAATTCGTCGGCTCGTCGTGCAGCCCACTTTTTCAGCTCGTTGCGTTGTAGCTTGCCCGTCACCGTCAGCGGCAAGCTCTCGCAGACCTCAATATGGTCTGGCAATTTGTACTTGGAGGCTTCCTTGGCGCAATGGAGGCTGAGCGCCTCCAAGTCAAACATGCCAAGTGTCACTGGGACAACAAAGGCAAAGATGCGCTCGCCGCGCGCTGCATCGGGGACGCCGACCACTGCCGCGTCTTGGACGTAAGGATGGCGCCGCAGCACTTCTTCCACTTCTGCTGGCGAGACGTTGATGCCAGCGCGCTTGATCATTTCACTGACGCGACCGACGAAGACAAAGTCACCATCGGCATTGAGCATGCCCATGTCACCGGTCTTGTAGTAGCCGTCATCGGAAAATGATTTTGCATTTTGCGCAGCGCTGGCACCGCTATAGCCGCGGGTGGTGTAGCCGCGTACTTCGGTCAGGCCTGGTGTGCCTGTCGGCACGACTGCACCCGTGACTTCGTCGACAAAGCGCATTTGTTGTCCCGGCAAGGGAGGACCTTGGCAGTGAGCCCGTCTGGCCAGAGGCCAGTGGTGCCACGTGACGGCGCAGTTGCCATAGGTCTCGGTCGCCCCATAGATATTGCACAGTTCTGAAGCCCCCAGTTTCTCCACAGCAAAAAGAAAGTCTTCGGCGCTGCCGATGGTCACGCCGGTACGCAGACTGTTGAGTTTATTGGCTTGGTAGCTTGGATGACGGGCCAGCGCCGAGGTCATGGCGGGCAGAGTGTAAATAGACGTACAGCGTTCTTCCTCAATCACGCTCAAGGCGAGCGCGGGGTCAAAGCGTTCCATCAGTACCAGCGTCGCGCCGTGTGAGAACGCTGCCGGCAATGCATTGGCACCACCGAAAGCCCAGAACAGCGGGGCCGCCAGCAAGACGCGGTCGGCGGCTGTGAGTCCTTGACGCTCGCCGATGTTGAAGCCGTTTTCAATCAAGGCAAATTGCTGGAGTGGCACCGACTTGGGTGCGCTGGTCGAGCCAGAGGTGTAAAGGATGAACACATCGTCACCTGCACTGGGACCGTCGCCAGGGGCGGCGACTTCCAGCGGCGCGGCGCGGCTCACCTGAGTAGCGAAGTCTGGAAACTGTCCCAGTTCGCCATCGATCAACCAAAGCCGATCTAAGGACGGCATGCCCGGTGCATCTTGAAGCGCTACGAGATCAGCTTCGAAATGGCTGTCCCCGAAACGGGCCGCCGTGACCAGCAATGACAGCTCGGAATCTTTGAGTAGAACGGCCAACTCTGCACGCGTTGACCAAGAGCTGAGCGGCACGGTCACCGCACCCAGCGCTCCCGCACCCAGGCACACATCCAGCCACTCAACTCGGTTGCTCATCAAGAGGCCAACACGGTCACTGCGGCGGATACCCAGTGCGTGCATGGCGCCGGCCACCAGCGCTGCGCGGGCGGCCAAGTCAGCGTAACTGAACCGCCCCTGCGGGCAGACCAAGGCGGTCTGCATCGGTGAGCGATCTGCTTGTTCGCGAACCAGCTCGATCAGCGTCCGGGAATAGGGCGGCGTCATCATGGTTCAGTCCAACTTAGCGCCAGTCATCTCGACCATGGCTTTCCATTTGACGCGCTCGCGTTCGGCAAAGGCAAAAGTGTCTTGCGGCGTCGTGGCGACGGTGCGCGCACCGCCTTCAAGAAAGCGTTTTTGCATGGCTGGATCAGCGGCGATTTCTTTGATCGCGTCAGACAGCTTGGCGACGATGGCCGCAGGTGTCCCTTTCGGCAGCACAAAGGCCCCCCAAGACGTGATGATGAAATCCTTGATGCCGACTTGCGCCATCGTGGGGACGTCTGGCAGTGTTGGCCAACGCTCGGACGACGTCACCGCCAATGCCCTGACCTTGCCGGCTTTGATCAGCGGCATGTAGCTGGCAATGTTGTCAATCGCGAAATCGGTGTCGCCCGCCATCAACGCTGGCATCGACTGCGCCGCACCCCGAAAAGGAATGTGCAGGGCTTTCAAATGATTGCGGGCGCCGAACAATTCGCCCGCCAAGTGCGGCGTGGTGCCGACGCCGGCTGAACCGAAGGTCACGCCTTGAGGTTGTTTTTTGGCCCAAGCCAAAAATTCCTGAGCTGTTGTAGCAGGGTGTTTTGGCGACACAACCAGAACGTTGCAGTTCTCCCAGATCATGGATGAATACTCAAAATCCCGGACTGGGTCGTAGCTCATCTTCGAAAAGAGGAACTGATTGATCGACAAGGTACCGATGGTGGCCGAAGAAATGGTGTGGCCGTCAGCCGGTGCCGTGCGAACAGCTTCCATGCCAAGATTGCCGCCAGCGCCCGTGCGGTTTTCCACGACGAAGTTTTGACCAAATTTGCTCGTCAGTCGCTCAGCGATCAAGCGGGTCAGCAGGTCGGATGCGCCACCAGCAGTGAACGGCACGATGATTTTGACGGGGCCCGTGGGCCAGCTGGTTTGGGCATGGCCCATTTGGAAGGTCATGGTGGCACCGGTGGCCATAGCGGATTGGATGAGTTTGCGGCGTGAGATCATAAGATTAATGTTGGTTGGTTCAATGTCGGATGAGCGATGAATTTCTAGGCTGCCTTGCGGACTTTCGGCAAGATCGAGTTGGCGATGATCTGGCGCATCACTTCTGCTGTGCCTCCGCCAAGACGGCACATGCGGGCATCGGCGTAGGCGCGTGCAATGGGGTATTCCCACATGTAGCCCCAGCCGCCAAAAAACTGCAAACATTCGTCCATCACACGGCCTTGCAATTCGGTGGTGATGAGCTTGCAGGTGGCCGCGTCCGAGGCGTCTAATTGGCCCTTCAAGTGCAGCTCAATGCAACGGTCGACAAACACCCGTTGTCCTAAGACTTCGGCGTGCAAACCGGCCAGCTTGAAACGGGTGTTCTGAAAATCGGCCAAGGTCTGGCCAAACATGTTGCGTTCCGAGACGTAGGCAATCGTCCATTCCAGCGCAGCTTCAGAACTCGACACGCCGCGGATCCCTTGGATCAGTCGCTCCTGCGCGAGTTGGGTCATGAGTTGCACAAAGCCGCTGCCTTCTGCTCCCAGCAGATTTTCTGCGGGCACGCGGACATCGGCAAAGAAGAGTTCTGAGGTGTCTTGCGCTTTGCAACCCATCTTTTCGAGTTTTCGACCGCGCTTGAAGCCCGCCCGATCGGTCTCGACCAGGATCAAGCTGACGCCTTTGCCGCGGGCTTTGGGGTCTGTCTTGCAGGCCAGCAACAGCAAGTCAGCGCTGTGGCCATTGGTGATGAAAACTTTTTGTCCATTGATGACATACTCGTCACCCTCGCGCAGGGCCTGCGTGCGCATGGCTTGGACGTCGCTGCCGCCAGAGGGCTCGCTCATGCCCAGCGCGGCAACCACTTCACCGGTCGCCATTTTGGGCAGCCATTTTTGTTTTTGCTCTTCAGTGCCGAAATCGACCAGATAGGGGGCAACGATGTCAGAGTGCAGGTAAAAGGTCGGCCCTGTGGCACCGACTCGCGCCATCTCTTCAATCAGGATGGTGCTGTGCAAAAAATCGCCGCCCATGCCGCCGTATTTTTCAGGCACATTGCAGCACAGCAGACCGAGTTCGCCAGCTTTCAGCCATAGCGACCTAGGGACCTGGCCTGCTTTTTCCCAATCGGCATGATGCGGCACCACATGCTCGGCAATGAAGCGCCGCACGCTGTCGCGAAAGGTGTCGTGGTCGGGGGTAAAAATGGTGCGTGGAATCATGATTTTCAGTGACTAAACGGCGGCGCAGGCTCCGCCTTGGGCTAACAACTGCAGGATGGCAGATTCTTCGTAATCACATTCGCGCAGAATTTCTGCGCTGTGCTCGCCCAAGCCAGGCGGCAAGCGTGTGATCTCCGGTGGCGAGGCGCTCATTCGAATTGGATTCATGGGCAGGCGCAGGCTACCTTCGGTTGGGTGCTCCATGATTTTCCAGAAATCAATGGCATTCAGGTGCGGATCATTCGGCAAGTCTTCGATGCTGTTGACGACTGAAAACGGAATGTCCTCGGCACCCAACAATTGAAGCCATTCAGCATTGGTTTTGCGAGCCACCTGACGTTCGATTTCGCCCCAGACCGTGCTGACATTTTTCTGTCGGCCCGCGAAGGTCGAAAACCGCGGGTCTTGCATGATCTGTGCTTCTCCGGCCAGTTCGAAAAAGCGTTTCCAGTGGGCGTCTGAATATGGTAGCAGTGCCAAGTGACCGTCGAGCGTTTTGTAAGGGCGACGTGCTGCGGTGATCACCGGCTCATAGCCCATCGGGGCGATAGGCGGCTCAAAGGCATGGCCCCATTGATGTTCCAGCATGTTGAACGCCGTCATGGTTTCAAACATTGAGACGTCGACCTGCTGACCTTCGCCGGTGCGCATCTGGTGCATCAGCGCCAACACAATGGCATAAGCCGCATGCACACCGCTGATTTTGTCGGCAATGATAGTCGGCACATAACGCGGCTCACCGTTGATAACTTTTTGCATCATGGCCAAGCCGGAGGCGGCTTGAATGATGTCGTCATAAGCCGGTCTGCCGCCATAGGGGCCGTCGTCGCTGAACCCGGTCACGTGGCAATAGACCAGGGTCGGGTGGTTGGCGGCGAGGGTGGCGTAATCGAGGCCGAGTCGGTTGGCCGCCGAGGTTCGCATCGAGTGCAGCAGCACATCGGTTTTGCCGACCAAGCGTTGCAGGATGTCGCGTCCTTCGGGCTTTTTCAAGTCGACCACAATGCTGCGCTTGCTGCGGTTGCTGGTCAAGAAAAAGGCGCCCATTTTCGGGGAGCGACGGGGCCCGATGGCGCGCGTTAAATCACCTTCAGGCGGCTCCAGTTTGATCACCTCGGCACCCATGTCGCCCAAGTACTGACCCGCGAGCGGGCCAAAGATCATGGACGCGATTTCCAGAACGCGGATGCCTTCAAGGGGGCGTTTTTGGGTCATGTCAACTCAGAGAACGGCCACCGGGGCCAATGGGCTGCCTGTGGCGCCGACGATCGGCAGCGGACTGGCAATGAACAGAAACTCGTGGCGACCGCTGTCAACCAGCGGGTCCAGCATCAGCCCCTCTAGCAGAGGCACGCCGAAGTCCCGAATTAAGAGCTGATGTACAGGGAACACGGTGTCGGCTGCAAAAGGCATCACTTCGATGGCGAAGTTGTCTGCGCCAACGATGGCGACGCCTGATTCGGCCAGCCAGCGGGCGGCCTCGACATTGATGCCAGGCTCGACGTCAAAGGAGGGTTGCTTCACACCTTTTTGTGATTCAAGCCAGCCGGTGCGGATCAGCACGGCGTCGCCACGTCCGGGCGTGATGCCCGCGGCTGCGGCTGCGGCTTCAAGGTCGGCGCGGTCAATGACCTCGCCGGGTGCAATCACACGGCCTTTGAGTTTGACCAGATCGAGCAGCACGCCCCGTGTGACGATGGGCGGCATTTTCTCCATGCCCAGCCGTTCTGCGCCACGGGCGCTGCGCACCTCGTTGCCAGAAAAGCCGTTGAACATTTTGTCGTCGTACCAAGCGTGACACAGGGCATCGACATGGGTGCCGATGTGCAGTGGCATGACCACCGTGTCTTCGGCAAATTGGAAACCGCCAGGTCGTTTGCTGCCGGCGGCATAATCGCCCCCATCACGACCCATGAAGTGTTGCAGGCCGCAACGATGACCGGGCACGGGTGTTTTGCTTGACAGCAGCTGCGCCAGTCGAAGGACTTCACCGGTGCGAACCAGGGCTGTTGCTCGGCGCACTTCGTCTGGGCCGATGTAGTTGAGTGCACCGCGTTCGTCTTCAGCGCCCCAGCGCTTCCATGCTTCTTGACTCAATGGTTACTCACTTTGGTTTGAATGTTGCAGATCATCGTGGCTTTCGCCGCGACGATGATTGAAGTTCACGAGAGCGTATCGCAGGGTAATTTTCACAGTTGTGTCTGATTTTTTTTACTCAAAAGATACAATTTATTCTTTATGGTATTTTAATCGTACTTTGCGGTAAATCAGGGTTTTCCCTATTTCTGCGCGGGCTTGGCAAAGCCGGATACCGTGACTTGATAGTTCGGTGTTGCTGTCAAGACGTCTGGATAAAAACTGTGCCATGGCATCGATCCCTCACAATCCGATCATGAGTTCAACCCGGATCCCTTTCGCCGCCAGTTCGTCAGCCGCCTTGTTGCCGCCAGATGATCCGCAGCGCCAAGTGCTGCACAACGAAGTGCATGCACGCCCCACGGCGCGAATCCGCTTGCCTGCGCTGGTGGTCTATGTGGCGGTGCTGAACGATGGCATCAGTCGCGAGCAGGAGTGTGAGCACCTGAGACGTTTGCCAGGTCAATCAGCACTGACAACTGATTTATTGGCGGCCAATTTCTTACGTCTTCGTTTGGATGGGTACACCGTCAAATGGGAGCGTCACACTGAGTTCACCCGTTATTCGATCGTGCAACCCTTGCCCGACAACGCTGTTCTGGGGGCGTCCAATCCAGACTTGATACCGGCCTTGGCAGTGACGCCAGAGTGGTTGCGTGAGATTCCGGGGCGCACAATTGCCGCCATCATGCTGTCGATGGTTTATGGTGATTTAGCGGCGCAGGACGAAACACTGGACCTGGCTAAAGCGTGGTTGGGCGACACGCCTGTGATGGCGTCGGTGCTAGGGCAGAACGGTCACTCTTGGGCAGTGAGCGACTTCTTGCTGAGGCCAGATGGCTTTGAACGCATGTTGGTTCTGGCTCCCGCTGACATGAGCGCTACACGCGCTGGGCGGGTCTCACAGCGGCTGCTGGAGCTCGAAACTTACCGCCTGATGGGGCTGCGCGGTTTGCCAGTGGCCAAGCTGCTGGGGCCGATGCTGGCGCAGTTTGAAAATGCGCTGGCCGACATCATGGCGAGCCTTGAAAACAAGGCGGCTGCTGACCAGGCATTGCTGGACACGCTGGTCTCTTTGGCCGCACGGGTGGAGCGCGCTACAGCCGAGCACGTTTACCGTTTTGCGGCTACGCGCGCTTATGACGGTTTGGTCGCGCAGCGCACCATGGAGCTGCGCGAAAAAGCCATTCCAGGCACGCAGACCATCGGCGATTTCATGCAGCGGCGTTTGTCACCAGCGATTGCCACTGTGGCGGCCACCGCCCAGCGGCTGGCGTCGCTGTCCGAGCGGGTGGCCCGCACCAGCGCGCTGCTGCGCACGCGGGTTGACATCGCGACAGAGGTACAAAACCAGCAGCTGCTCGAAAAGCTCACGCGCGGACAAGAGCTGCAACTGCGCCTGCAAGCCACCGTTGAAGGCTTGTCGATTGCGGCTATTTCTTATTACGTGGTGAGTTTGCTGCTGTACTGCGGCAAAGCGCTGAAAGCGATGGGGCTGCCGATCAATCCCGAGATGGCGGCTGGCGCGTCTGTGCCGCTGGTGTTGTGGGCGTCATGGGCGACGATCCGGCGGATTCATAAAACGCTACGGCCGGCAATGAAAGACTGAAACTTGCTGTCATTCACGGCTTGGCCGCTGGGGTTCACTTGGATGGCTCGCAAGCCCTTGCAAGACGCTGCAGGGCCGGTCTGATGCGTAAGAAACTGACGTAGAGCAGTTCCAAAAATGCGGTCGCACCTGGCAGTGAAGCGGCACGGCCGAGCCAGCGCCAGCCCGGCAATTGCAGCCAAAGTGCCACAAAGGCTTTTGCGCCACTGAGCAACTCTCCGTTTGCACGACGAACATGAAAACGCGACAGAAAACGGGATGAGTCCTTGGCGTCAGGAAAGCTCGTTGTTGCTGCGCTCACATCCAGCCACAACAGCGGTTGCAGGGGTTCAAGTCCACGGTACAAACCGACTTCGCGACGGCAAAGTGGGCAAGCGCCGTCATACATCACAGTGAGCGATTCACAAGCCGGCGTTGTAGAGATCTGCGACTTTGTCATATCAGCCATTATTCAACTGCGTCTTCGTGCTGGTTGATGATTCGTTTGGGGCGCAATTGGTCGTCATATTGGACTTCGCCTTTGTAGTTGAACTGAACTTTCAGTTTTTGAAAATCGTGAATGCTCAATTGGTCTACAAAGAGATTGACAAGTTGCAGCCGGTTTTCTCTAATTTTCTTTTTGAGGTCTGCCAGCACGGCATTGGCTTGTTCTTCGTCTTCTACAAAATGGTGCCATTGCCAAGATTCTCCGGCCGGGATCTTCCTTGATTTGCCGGCGTGATTGCGCAGAACGTAACTGACCTTCATGGGAGAGTGCCTCAAGCCAATGTGGCCATCTTCCAATCGAAAACAGAATTCACTACGCGGACAGCAACACGCTGTGGCAAGGGTTTCAGTTTGAAAATGCTGCGAACTTCGGTTTTTTGGCGGACTGGCAAATTGGCTTGGCGGGCCAGATCAGTGAGGCTGCGCGATTCGAAAAAGCCCTGAATTCGCAAGCGCATGACCTTTTCCATGTCGGCTAAAGGTGAGGGGTCCCGTGTCGATTTTGGGCCGGTTGTGTCCGGCTGTTCAAAAATCTTCACGATGTCCCATAAAGAAATGGGACGCTGTTTTTCATCCAGCTGGTAACCGCCGCCAGGACCTTTGTAGGCCCGCACGATCGCGTGGTTCTTGAGCTCACTCAAGGTCACTTCAATGTAGGAAATTGACAAGCCCAACAATGCAGAAATTTCATGCGCGGGTACAGGCTGTCCGGGGCTGTAGCGGGCGACGACGGTCGCAATTTCGATGGCCTTGATGGTTTTTTTGGAAATCATAATTGGTTTGCTAGGTGGTTGACTTGAGTAGACTATTGCACAAATATCCAAAATAAACTACTCAAATTTGAAATAAAGCGCGTAAAGTTTATTGTGTAACTTGACTTTGGTGAGTTTAAGAGATAAATTCTACTCAAATTCTACTCAAATAACATGAACCAAACAGATTCAACTTCAACTGATCACCAAAGTCCGCACTACAGAATTGGCGCGGTGGCCAAGCTGTCCGGTGTGCCGGTGACGACCTTGCGGATTTGGGAAATTCGTTACGGCGCTTTTTCGCCCAACAAAAGCGCGGGGCACCACCGCCTTTACAGTCATGCGGATGCAGTCAAGGCCGGCCAACTCAAGCAGCTTTGCGACGCCGGGCATGGCATCAGCGCCATTGCCAATCTGGACGCTGCCAGCTTGCGTCGCTTGCTGCTGCCTCAGCACCCTTCAATGGCGGCGAACGGGCCGAGAACAGCGCAAGGCCACACCGTGGCGATGGCGGTGGTGGGGCTGGCGATGGCGAATCGTATTTCTACGCCCAAATTCACGCTTCAATTTTTAACGCATTCGATTCAGGTCACTGATGTTTTCGAAGACCTTGCGGCAGCTGCCTTGGCGTTCTTCAGCGATCAACCGAAAATCTTGCTGATCAAGGTCAATACGTTGAATGAAAGCGCTCGTGCGCAAATCGAAAGTTTGGCGGCGCGACAAGCAGTCCTTCAGACCATCGTCGTTTACAACTATGGGCAAGAGGGCGTGGTCGAGTCGCTGAAAGTGCTGGGTATGTTGGTGCGTCGGGAGCCCCTGTCTGACTACGAACTGTCTGACCTCCTCAGCTCCGTGCTGCTGGTTGATGCGTCTAAGTCGATGGGACTGTCAGGCGCCAACGCATTGATTCCTGCGCGCAAATATTCCGACGCTACGTTGACGCGAGTGGCTGGCATTTCTAGCAACATTCTGTGCGAATGTCCGAGGCATGTGGCGGAGCTGATTGGTCAGCTGGCCAGCTTTGAGCAATACAGCCAAGAGTGCCTCAACAACAGCGCCGAAGATGCCCACTTGCATGCTTATTTGCGTGCTGTCTCGGGCTCAGCCCGGGCCATGTTTGAGCGCGCTCTTGAAATGGTGGCTGTGCACGAAGGTATTTCTTTGAGCGATGACGCGGCAGTTGCACCCGCCCTGTTTCCGTCACAAAGCTGACCTTAGAATCAGCCTCATGAAAATACTCATTTGCAATGACGATGGTTATCAGGCACCAGGCATCGTCGCGTTGTACGAAGCCCTTAAAAATATTGCCGATGTGGCGGTGGTCGCGCCTGAGCAAAACAACAGCGCCAAGTCAAACGCGCTGACGCTGCATTCGCCGATGTATGTTCAGACGGCCGCCAACGGTTTTCGTTATGTCAACGGCACCCCGGCCGATTGTGTTCACATCGGGCTGACCGGCCTGTTGGGCTATCGGCCCGATCTTGTGGTTTCAGGCATCAACAACGGCGCCAACATGGGCGATGACACCATTTATTCAGGCACGGTTGGTGCCGCCATGGAGGGTTATCTCTTTGGTGTTCCGGCGATTGCTTTTTCGCAGACTGAAAAAGGCTGGGCGCACATTGATGTGGCCGCTCAGCGCGCACGCGACTTGGTCTTGCAGCTCGCACCGTCGATTGAGGTTTTGGCGCATGGCGCGCTGCCAACGGTGGCGCCTTGGCTGTTGAATGTGAATATTCCCAATTTGCCAAATGACCAGATCAAGGGTGTCAAAGTGGCTCGGCTTGGACGTCGCCATGCGGCTGAACGCGTCATCACGCAAACCAGTCCACGCGGCGAAACCATGTACTGGATTGGCAGCGCTGGCCCGGCCAAGGATGACGGCGACGGTACGGACTTTCATGCCACCAAACAGGGCTTTGTGTGCATGACACCGCTGCAAGTGGATTTGACCGACCATGAGCGCTTGCCCTATTGGGCGCAAACGGCGGCCCGCTTGACTCAGATCCAGTCATGAGCCTGACCGAGCGGCCAGAAGCGGCAGCGGGAGACAAGCGGCCGAGTTTTCCGGTGCGTTTATCACCCCATGCTGGCGTGCCATCGGCGAGCAAAAAAAGCACAAACGCAACCGATGCGTTCAAACCCTTACCGTTGAAGCATGCTGTGCAGGGTTTGCAAAAACCCTTGCCGGCCGGTGTTGGACTTGATTCGCAGGCGGTGCGCACCCGCATGGTCGAGAAGTTGGCTAAGCAAGGTGTGCAGGACGCTGCCGTGCTGGCTGCCATGGGGCAGGTTGAGCGACACCGCTTTGTGGACACAGCGCTGGCCAATCAAGCTTACGAAGACACAAGTCTGCCGATTGGTCTCGGGCAGACCATTTCCAAACCCAATGTGGTGGCCCGCATGCTCGAGTTGCTGCGCGAAGGCAAGGGCGAACGACTGGGTCGCGTGCTTGAAATCGGCACCGGTTGTGGTTATCAGGCGGCGGTGCTGAGTCACTTGGCCAGCGAGGTGTACAGCATTGAGCGTCTGCGTGGACTGCATGAAAAAGCCCGCGAAAACCTGCGGCATTTTCGGCTCGCCAATGTGCATTTGTTGTTTGGTGACGGCATGGAGGGCTTTGCCAAGGGCGCGCCTTATGCCGCGATCATTGCGGCGGCGGGTGGCGAGGCCATTCCACCAGCCTGGATTGCGCAATTGGCCGTTGGTGGACGGTTGGTCGCACCCATGCAAACCGCCAGTGGGCAACAAGCACTGGTCGTCATAGACAAAACGGCGCAAGGGATTCGCCAGACCGTCCTTGAGGCTGTTCACTTTGTGCCTCTAAAATCAGGAACCAACTGAGCTGGCTGTGTGTCTTTATCCTAAAGCCTTGTGTCGCCATGGCTCACTTGTAATTGAGCCCTTGTCGGGCTTCGAAGATTGAGGACTTGAATTGATGAATCATCCCGCACGTGCTGGTCGTTTAAATGGCTTGGTGGCCGTCTCTCTGGCGCTTTTGCTGACGCTGCTGGTAGGCTGCTCCTCGCGCTCCCTGACCAATGCCCCGGTGGAAGACCGCGGCACCGCGCGGTCTGCGATGAGTGCGCCTGCCAAGCCGATCGCCCCGATGTCAGGCGCAGAGAATGCTGGAAAGTCTGGGTTCTACACCGTCAAACCCGGCGATACGATGATTCGCATTGGCCTCGATTCCGGACAAAACTGGCGCGACATCACGCGCTGGAACGCCATTGACAATCCGAACCAGATTGAGGTGGGTCAGGTCTTACGCATCACACCACCGCCTAGCGCTCCAGGTGTCATGGCTCGCCCTGTGGCCAGTGCGGCACCCGTGTCGACAGCCTTGCCGGCCCAAGGTGTTGGCACGTCCAAGCCGATTGCCACTGCTGCGCCGCAGGCAAGCACTGATCAGCCTGTTCCAGCGCAAAGTGGCGGCGAAGATGACCTGGCTTGGCTTTGGCCGGCGCAAGGCGCTCAATTGGCCGGCTTCGATGAAGTCAAGAACAAGGGCATCGACATCGCGGGTCGCGCAGGCGATGCGGTGCTGGCATCGGCAGACGGTCGCGTGGTCTATTCCGGCGCCGGTTTGCGGGGCTACGGCAACCTGATCATCCTCAAGCACAACAACACTTACCTCACGGCCTATGCCCACAACCAGGCGCTGCTGGTGAAAGAAGACCAAGCGGTTCGCAAGGGCCAAAAAATCGCCGAGATGGGCAGCAGCGACGCCGACCGTGTCAAACTGCACTTTGAGATTCGCCGGCAAGGTAAGCCGGTCGATCCGCTTAAATACCTGCCCGCACGCTGAACTGAGCTGACGCATGGCCTGGCCGGTTCTGGTTTTTGACATTGAGTCCATTCCAGACGTCGCCGGTCTGCGGGCCTTGCGCGCCGCGCCGGCTGAGCAAAGTGACGCCGAGGTCTACGCTGACTATGTGAGTGAGCGCAAGGCTAGGGGCCAGAGTGACTTCATGCCACTGCACTTGCAGCGCATCTTGGTCATCAGCTGTGTCTTTCGCAACGCAGAAGGCTTACGTGTTCATTCCTTTGTCGACCGCGAGCCCGAGGGAGTGAGCCAGGAAGGCAAGGTCATTCAGACTTTTTTCAACACTGTTGAAAAGCACGTGCCGCAGTTGGTCAGCTGGAATGGTGGCGGTTTTGATTTGCCAGTGTTGCATTACCGCGGCCTGAAGCACGGCGTGGTGGCCAGCAAATACTGGGACATGGGCGAGGGCGGCGACCATGACAGCCGCGAGTTCAAGTGGAACAACTTCATCAGCCGTTACCACATGCGGCACCTTGACTTGATGGATTTGCTGGCGATGTACCAGCCTAAAAACAATGCCCCGCTCGACGCCATGGCCAAGCTCTGCGGCTTCCCGGGCAAGCTCGGGATGGACGGCTCTGCTGTGTACCCAGCTTATTTAGACGGTCAGCTGGAAGAGATTCGCCGCTACTGCGAAACTGACGTGATGAACACGTATTTGCTGTATTGCCGCTTTCAAAAAATGCGCGGGGGCCTGCTGGAAGCCGAGTACGAGCAGGAAATCGCGATGGTCAAGGAAAGCTTGAATCAGCTGGTGCCGTTGGAACCACATTGGCAGGCTTATCTAGACGCTTGGCCCTGATTTTTTGGGTTGAAGGAGTTGTGCCGCGCGGTGGGTCATTGACCTGAGACAATTCAGCCATGACGGAAGAAACAAAGACACTCGCTTGGGCCTTGCCGCCCGAATATCCCCCTGATTTTTTAGACGTTGAGTCGCTCGACATGGAGGCTCAGGGCATTGCCCATCGGGCCGATGGCAAGGTGGTTTTCATTGAAGGTGCCTTGCCTTTTGAGCGGGTCACGGCGAATGTTTTTCGTAAGAAAACCAGCTTTGAAAAAGCCACGCTGACAGAAGTCCACCGCGAATCATCACAGCGGGTCACGCCCGGTTGCCCGCACTTTGGCATGCACGTGGGCGCCTGTGGCGGCTGCAAGATGCAGCATTTGCATGTAGGCGCACAAGTGGCCGTGAAGCAGCGCGTTCTGGAAGACAACTTGTGGCACATCGGCAAGGTTCATGCCGAGAGCATCTTGCGGGCCATTGAAGGGCCGGCTTGGAATTACCGCTACCGCGCCCGTTTGTCTGTGCGTTACGTGCGCAAAAAAGGCACGGTGCTGGTCGGCTTTCATGAGCGCAAGAGCACGTATGTGGCGGACATTCGGGAGTGCCATGTGTTGCCGAAGCATGTCAGCGCGATGCTGTTGCCGCTGCGCGAACTCATTGGCAGCATGGAAGCACGTGAAACCTTGCCGCAAATTGAACTCGCTTGCGGCGACGCGCCGGGCGATGGCACACCGGCTATTACCGCGATGGTGCTGCGCCACATGGAACCGCTGAGCGACGCTGACCTAGCGCGCCTGCGTGCCTTTGCCGCTGAGCGGCCGGGGCTGCAGTGGTGGCTTCAATCAAAGGGGCCTGACACCGTCAAGCTGCTCGACCCCGCGCAAGAGGGCGACCTGCAACTGGCCTACGCCTTGCCGGACTATGGCGTTAGCATGCCTTTTAAGCCGACTGATTTCACGCAGGTCAATCCGTACATCAACCGCGTCTTGGTGGCACGGGCTTTGCGCTTGCTGGAGGTGCAAAAGACGGAGCGCGTGATCGACTGGTTTTGCGGACTTGGCAACTTCACGCTGCCGCTGGCAAGCCATGCTGCTGAGGTGCTTGGGATTGAAGGCAGCGAAGTGCTGGTTGCCCGTTCGCAGGCCAATTACGCCAGCAACCAAACCACACGTCCCGCTGCCGGCTTGGCTCCGTTGGCGCCGACCCGCTTTGTGGCGCGCAATCTGTTTGAGATGACAACTGGTCTGTTGGTGCAGGATGGACAAGCCGACAAGTGGTTGGTTGACCCGCCGCGCGAGGGTGCTTTCGAGCTTTTCAAAGCCTTGGTGGCGTTACACCCGTTCGGGCCTGTCCGGGCCACGGTCTGGGAAGACGGCGTCGACACTGGCGTGCACGCGATTCCCGCGGTCATGCCGCCAGCGGATTGGTCAGCGCCAAAACGCATTGTCTATGTCAGCTGCAACCCGGCCACCTTGGCGCGAGATGCGGGTCTGCTGGTCAACGAAGCCGGCTACCGCTGTGTCTCTGCAGGCGTGGTGAACATGTTCCCGCACACGGCGCACGTGGAGTCGTTGGCGGTGTTTGAACGGCCTTGAGTGTTTTGAAAAGGCCATGAAAAAAGGGACCCTCGGGTCCCTTTTTTCGTCAGCTGAAGTCAGCTTGTTGGCGCAGGCCTTAGTCGCGTTCGCCGCCGAAGATGCCGAGCAGTGCCAGCAAGCTTTGGAACACGTTGAAGACGCTCAGGTACAGGCCCATGGTGGCAGTGATGTAGTTGGTCTCGCCGCCGTCGATGATGCGCTTCAGGTCATACAAGATGAACGCGCTGAAGATACCAATCGCCATCATGCTGATGACCACCATGCCAGCCGACGAGGCGACGAACATGTTGATGACCGCACCGACCATCAGCACGATAGCGCCCACAGTTAGCCATTTGCCCATGCCGGAGAGGTCACGCTTGATGACGGTGGACAGGCTGGCCATCAAAAAGAACACACCGGCCGTGCCGCCGAAAGCGGTCATGATCAGATCTGTGCCGTTCTTGAAGCCCAGCACCATGGCGATCATGCGTGACAGCATCAGGCCCATGAAGAAAGTGAAGGCCAGCAAGACAGGCACGCCAGCTGCTGAATTTTTGGTTTTCTCAATGGCGTACATGAAACCAAAAGCGCCGCCCAAGAAAACGACCAATCCTAAGCCGCCTCCCAAGTTGGCAGTGATGCTGGTGGCAACACCCATCCAGGCGCCCAGCACCGTAGGCAGCATGCTCAGGGCCAGCAGCCAATACGTGTTGCGCAGCACCCGGTTTCGCTCCAAGCTCGTTGGCTGGTAGCCGTAGCTAAAGTCTTGAGTTTTGTCGTTCATAAAGTGTTCTCCTTGTTCGATGACAGAAGGCTCTGAAAAAGAGCAGACTCATTCCATTCTAAAGACTTCGGCCGTTTTTTGAAAACTTTCTGCAACGCACTGCCTACTATTTGTAAGGGCTCTTTCAGCCATGATGGGGGCAATTCCTAACTTGCCGACTGAAAAACCTGCGTATGCTTGGGTTTTTAGAATTACAGGGAAAAAACCACATGCAAACCAAGTCTGTCCTCGAACTTTCAGACGTCAAGAAAATCGCTGCCGCTGCGGAAGCTGAAGCCCTGAAGAACAACTGGGCCGTCACCATTGCCATCGTCGACGACGGCGGCCACCTGCTGCATTTGGTCCGTTTGGATGGCGCGCCTCCCATTTCTGCGCATATCGCGCCGGCCAAAGCCAACACCGCCGCCATGGGTCGGCGCGAGAGCAAGGTCTATGAAGACGTGATCAACGGCGGCCGTATCTCGTTCTTGAGTGCACCGTACTTGAAAGGTTTTCTCGAAGGTGGCGTGCCCATCCTGAAAGACGGCGTTTGCTTGGGCGCTGTGGGCGTCAGTGGTGTCAAGTCCAACGAAGACGCGCAAGTGGCGCGCGCTGGTATCGCGGCCATTGTCACGGGCTAAAAAGGCCATCGGGCCACGATCATTTTCACGATCGTGGCCCGATTTACTCATCAAGCAGCGCTAACGCCGAGTTCGTTATCGACCACGTGGGTGTTGAACTTCGCTTTTGAATTGCGCCCCACCCTTGGCGCGAACAGTTTCACAGAATCAAATCTGTTGAAAGTAACTCAGTCACACCCGTCAATTGAATCTGGAATTCCGCATCTGTGTCACGGTCGTTGCTGGCGTACAAAATACCATTTTCAAACCAAACCGCACCATTCGCGTTCGCTGCGGTTAAGTTGCTGGCAGAACCGATGTGGACAAATGCATCATTGGTCCAGTTACCTGTTTTCGCATCAATGCTTGACAAATCAACCTTGTCCCCGACTGCGAAGTCAAAAACATGGTCACATGTTGTTGAAGTCAGACCAGACTCGTCAACGTTAACGAATTTGAAAACGTCGTTTCCCGCGCCGCCATAGAGATCATCCGATCCAGCGCCGCCGGTCAAAATGTCATCGCCGATGCCGCCATAAAGATCATCAGATCCTGCATCACCGCTCAGGCGGTCGTCGCCGTCTGCGCCATAGAGATCGTCATTCCCTTGTCCGCCCGTCAATCTATCGTTGCCATTGCCTGCATAGTAGTGGTCGTCGTTGGAATTACCTTGCCAACGATCGTTGTTATCGCTCTCTGAGGTTCCATTCCACAAAGTTCCGTCAGTGGATGCGTAACTTTTAGATACTTTTGCGAATATGCCATCGCCGTTGTCATCTGAATAGATAGAAATTTCGGTGACGCCGTGCTCTACTTCAGTTTTAATGATCTGGCTCCCCTCTGCGGTCCACGTTTCATTGAAGTCGATGCGGTCTAGACGTTGAATACCTCGTTCGATCTCGTAAACAGCCGTGACACTGCCATTTGATACATCAAATTTATAGCCGTCCTGTGATGAGTGAACGGGGGCGAAGATGTTCGAGGGCTGCGAGGTCAAATTTGAACCGGTGCTTGCGTCATAAGATTTCGACATTTTGGTAAAAATACCGTCACCGTTCATGTCGCTGTAGACCGTGGTTTCAATACGACCATGTTCCATTTCCGTTTTGATGATGTTGCCACCATCTACAGACCATGTTTCGTCGCTGTCCATTCCTTTGAGCTTGGAACGCCCGTTTTTGATTTCATAAACGGCAGTGACTGTGCCATTTGCGATGTTAAATTGGTAGCCCTTGTTTGAATCGTTGCTCATATCGTTCCTTAGAGATGCTTTGCTGAGAACTAGAATTTAAAGATCTCAGATGAAGCCAAGCTTAAGAACCGAAATGCGCTGAAGCCTCAAAAATGCTACGTGGGAGCAGAGTCCCGCGGCCATTCCAAAACCACCTTGAGACCGCCGAGAGCTTGGCTTTGCCCAAAGTTGATTTTTATACCGCTGAGTTTGGCAATACGTTGAATAATTGACCACCCAAGGCCAGACCCTGAAGAATCGTTACCAAGAACACGAAAAAACCGATTGCCCAATCTGGCTTGATCATCTTTTGACATACCCGGGCCACTATCCTCAATGGTCAACGTGGGGGCTGGTGATGCATTCCAACTGACATGCAGGCTTGATCCCTCTTGGCTATACCGGCTGGCATTGTCGACCAAATTACGAACAACAATGCGGATCCACTCAGGTTTGACTTTGAGCATCAAAGACGCAGGTGCGTCAAAATTCAATTGCTGATTTTTGCTCACCCAAGCATGGCCAGACTCAGCCAATTGCTGCCGCGTCAAAGCAATCACATCAACGGCCTCTGTACACACATCCAACACAAGCGCTGCCGCATCCAATCTGGACAGTTCCAGTAATTGTGAAATCAAGCGTGTTGCTCTGTCACAACCTTCTAGCAAAGCATTCAAAGCCACTTGCTGACCCGCTTGATCTCTCGCTCCCATTGCCACTTGCGCTTGAATGCGAATAGCCGCGACGGGTGTTCGCAGTTCGTGTGCTGCGTCCGACATAAACTGCCGTTCACTGACCATCTGAAATTCAACCCGCTTGAACAATTGATTCAGCGCCTGAACCAAAGGTTGTACTTCTTGCACAGCGTTTATTTCTTCCAAGGGGTTCAAAGAAGATGCTTTGCGGAGTCCAATTTCTTGGCCCAATTTTTTCAAGGGCGTTAAGGAGATACGGATTGACCACCAAATGAACAGCGCCAGTAGCGGAAAAACAAAGAGCAAGGGAACGATTGCGCTCTCAAGTCCTGCGTACAAAATATCTTGGCGATATTTCCCCAACTCGGCCACATGAATCCAAACGTCTTTTTCTCGGCCCTGTATGCTGAAAATACGCCAGACTTGGCCGTCGACAGTTCTGTGCGTAAATCCGATTTGGCCATCTGTTCTGAAGGATGTTTCAGGGGCCTTTTCTGAACGGGCAACCAATTCACCGTCGTGCCAAATTTGAAAGGCCACTCGCGGCTGGTACTTGTGCAATGTTGGCGTGGTGGTGAAGTCTGGATGGTCCTTATGACCATCGCCTGCTTGCGCTATCAAAAACGAAGCAGTTTGGGCCAAATTCCCGTCTAAAAGCTCATTCAGTTCATGATCGGTTTCTGACCAAGTCAATCCCAACACCAAGAGCCAAGCTGCAGCGGTCACCGCTATCAAGGATGTGAGCAATCGCGATTGCAGTGAACGCTGCTTGACCGGTGTTTGCATGTTGTTTTTATTTGGGCATGACATAGCCGACGCCACGAATGGTTTGAATCACATCAGTGCCAAGTTTGCGCCGCAGGTTATAGACATGAACCTCAACCGTGTTGCTGCTGACTTCAGTGCCCCAGCTGTAAAGGTGCTTTTCCAGTTGGTCCCGGGTTAATACATGCCCTGCATGCATCATGAAGATGAACAGTAAATCGAACTCCCTGGCTGACAAGTCAATGGGCTTGCCCTTGATCTCGACCACTCGCGTAGTCGAATTCAGACGAACGTGCTTAACCGCGACCATGCTCTGAATTTCACCATGCGATCGTCTGACCAACGCCCGCAGTCTGGCTGCCAGTTCTAAGAGATCGACAGGTTTGACCAAGTAATCGTCTGCACCCGCATCCAAGCCCTCAATGCGATACGACACAGCATCTTGGGCAGTCAAAATCAAGACCGGGGTTTTGATATTCCTTTGGCGAATTTTTTGCAAACTGATCAAGCCGCCTTGACGAGGGAGGCCCATGTCCAAAATAATGGCTTCATGCACCAGCGTCATCATTTCTCGTTCTGCGGCAACGCCATCGCGCACCCAGTCCACCTGAAAGCCATGCTGCGCCAGACCTGCCTTGAGTCCTGAGCCCAAGGTTTCGTCGTCTTCGGCCAGCAGAATTCGCATTGTTTAATGTCCTTAAAGCTTAATTTTGCGGCTCTGTGATGAAGCCAATCTTACGCAGCCCGGCCTGTTGTGCTACTGCCATGGCTTGGGCCACGCGCTCGTAGCGCACGGCCTTGTCACCGCGGATGTGTAAATCGGGCTGCGGGTTTTTGGCGGCGGCCGCCTTGAGTTGTGGCGCCAGTGCTTCGTCGGCCACCGGCGTTTCGTTCAAGAAGTAACGCCCCTGTGCGTCGACGCTGAGTCGCAGCGTTTCAGGCTTGTTGATTTGCACCTCGTTGCTGGCGAGTGGCAAATCAATGTTCACTGAATGCTTCATGACCGGCACGGTGATGATGAAGATGATGAGCAGCACCAGCATCACATCGACCAACGGCGTCATGTTGATTTCGTTCATCACCTCGTCGGTGTTGTCTTGGGTTCCAAAGGCCATGCTGTTCTCGCTCAGACTTTTGCCACGGGCGCCAGATGCGGCATTTTGGCGGGACTGCCGGCGCTGACGCGCGTCCCGGTAACAAAGTAAGCGTGCAGGTCGTGCGCAAAGCGGTTGACTTTGTGCAGCACGCCCTTGTTGCCGCGCACCAAGGCGTTGTAGCCCAGCACTGCCGGAATGGCGACGGCCAGACCCAACGCCGTCATGATCAGCGCTTCGCCGACTGGGCCGGCGACTTGGTCGATGGTGGCGGCTCCAGAGGCGCCAATTGACAGCAACGCATGGTAAATCCCCCAAACCGTGCCGAACAAACCGACAAACGGTGCGGTGGAACCGACCGAGGCGAGAATCGCCATGCCCGACTGCAAATGGCTGGTGAATTCATCGATGGCTTGGCTCAGGCTGCGTGAGACCCAGTCGCTTTTGTCGAGCGTGTCGCGCAACTGGGGGGCGGTGTCGCGGTGGTGCGCGGTGGCTTCGCAGCCGTGCTCAACCAACTGCCGATACGGGTTGCTTGGATCGGATCCCAAACTGGCCAAGCCGGCCGCCAAGTCTTTGCTGCGCCAGAAACCATCGGCGTTTTGGGCGATTTTTTTGTAGCGCAGCAAGTCCAGCGACTTGATGATGATGACCATCCAGGAGGCCAGCGACATCAGCAGCAGCAGTACAGCGACCGATCGGATGACGATGTCGCCTTGCGACCAAACGCTGGCCAGGCCAAATTGGGAATTCATGAAGCAGTTCTCCGGTTGCGTGATTTTGAAATTTTGACAGGGCTGAGCAGCTCGGTTAACTGCGCAGTTCCCAATGGATCGGGACGTTGACAGCCATGGCTTCGGCCACGCCGTTGCGCATGCCCGGCACATAACGCCAAGACATGACGGTGTCGTAAGCGGCTTTGTCGAGGCGCGGGAAACCGCTTGAGCTGACCAGTTCGGCGCGTTGCGGTTTGCCGTCGGTGCCGATCCAGACCTTGTAGACGGTCCGGCCGGTTTCACCCAGCCGCGCGCTTAGCGCGGGGTAGGCGGGTTTGGGGTTTTGCAGGTAATCGGCGTTGCTGGAGGGCTGTTGCACTACGGCCGCAGCAGCAGCTGCCTGGGCTGCCGGCGGATTGGCAGCTGGCGCAGGTACCGCTGACTTGGCTGGTGGTGATGGCGCGGGTGCAGGCGCTGCTTGCACGGTGGCTTGTGCGGCTGGGGCCGCAACGGCCAAGGGTGGCGCTGGTGTCGGCGCAACTGGGCTGACAGGCGCTGGGCGAGCGGGCGTCGGCTGTGTCGGTAGCGCTGGTTTCGGCGGTTCGGGTGGCTGGGGCTTGGCGGGCTGCGCTTGTACTGGCTCGTCGACCCACTGAGACAACACGGTGACGGGTATCAGGATCTCGGCCGCCCGGATCAACAAGCCACTTTGCAAGGCCCAGATCAGGCCGGCGTGCAGCAGCACCACGCTCAGTGCAATGGTCACATTGCGGCTGATGAGAGGCTTGACGGCTGTGGGAGAGGGCAAGAGAGACGGCATGCGAGCGGGTAATTGATCAGTTTACGTTCAGAACACAAAAGTATAAAGCATTAAATGAGAATTATTCGCATTTAAATCGACTGTCATGGCTTTAGTTTTTCAGACGTCTGCCCACATGCGCAACAGGTTGTGATAACAACCTGTGAGCTTCACCACTTCAGGCCTTTCGCTGACTACCGGATTTTGGCCTGACTCGTTAATTAGTGACAAATCTTGTCGTCTCAAGGCCGTGATGGCCATGTCCATGTCGTACAGCAAGCGGCGTTGTGCGTCCGACCTGACCATGCTTTCAACCCAAAAAAAGCAAGCCAAGCGTTCGCCGCGGGTGACGGGCTCGACCCGGTGCACCGACGTGCCGGGATACATCACAAGGTCGCCCGCAGCGAATTTGATGCGCTGCTCGCCATAGGTGTCTTGCACCACCAGTTCGCCACCGTCGTAACTGTCGGCAGCGCTCAAAAACAAGGTGCATGACATGTCGGTTCGTACATGGCGAGCCGTGGCGGCATGCGTGCGCACCGCGTTGTCGATGTGGTTGCCAAAGAAATTGGCACCACCGCTGTAACGGTTGAACAGCGGCGGGTAAACCGACTTCGGCAGGGCGCCGGTGACAAACATAGGGTTGCGCGCCAGCGCGACAGAAACGATGTGCCGTGCTTGTTGGGCGGCCGGTAATTCTTCAGGCAGCTGTCGGTTGTTTTTGACGCTGCCGCTTTGACTGCCCGCCGTGACGCGGCCGTCGGCCCAGTCGGCACCAAGGACGAGTTGGCGCAATTGTGTCAGTTCTTCGGGCGTCAAGACTTGGGGAATACGCAGCAGCATGGGGTCCCTTTTTAAAACTTGCTGGTCAGTGTCACACGCACCGAACGGGCCTGCCCCGGCGCTGCAAAGCCGCGGTACAAGGTGTTGTAGTAGACCTTGTCGAACAGATTGTCGATGTTGAGTTTGATTGCGTTGGACTGGTTGATGCGGTATTCCACCAACGCATCAGCCTTCACGTAGCCTGGCGCGCGATTCTGCGTGGTGACGCTGTTGGCTGGTTTGTTTTGGCTGACGGCGGTCATGCCGCCGCCGATGCGCCAGGCTTGGTTGAGGCGGTAAGTGGTGAACAGCGTGGCTTGGCGGCTCGGGCTCAAGCCCGGGTTTTGGCCGACTTCGGCCTGACCGGCCACGTTCGAGCCGGCTTGATCGATGACGGCGCGCAAGAAGCCAAGCCCGGCAAAAATGTCCCACTGTGGGTTGATGCGACCCGCCACCTCGAATTCCAGCGCGTCGGTGTGCCGCTTGCCAGACAACAGGTAAGAGTTGGTCGCGGTGTCGATGTCGGTGTTGCGCTCGTTGTATTTGTCGGTGCGAGCGAGGGCCGTGCGCAGCGACAAATCTCCTTCGTACAGTTCCCACTTGGCGCCGACCTCTATGTTTCGACTGCTTTCGGCGGGCGTGTTGGCAGATTGCGGGTCGAACTGGTAGAGGTCGCCGGAGGTGTTGAAGGAGGTGCCGTAAGACGCGTAGTAGCTGACCTCATCGGTCGGCTGGTACATGAGGCCTAGGCGTTTGCTCAGCAGCGTGTCTGAGCGCGACAGCGGTGTGTTGTTGGGGGCTACGCTCCCAGAACGATCGTAGTTGCCAGTGAAATTGTCCAGTCGCACGCCGCCAACCAGCTTCCACTGCCGCGTCAGGTCAAGCGTGTCTTGCAGATACAAGCCCAGTGTGGTGGCTTTGAATTGGGTGGCGACTTGTTGCGTCAGGTTGCCGCTGATGGCGGTGCTGTCTGGATTGCCAACGGTGGTGTTGGCTTTGGGCGTCAAGCTGCTCGACAGTCCAGGATAGGTCGATCTGCTGGAGTTCTCGACGGCGTACTCGGCGCCCACCAGAATGTTGTTTTTCAACCCAAACCAGCGCGTGTTGGTCAGGTAATCGGTCTGCAAAAAGGTGTGGTGTTCTTCGCCGGCTTTGGCGTTGTTGCTTCGGTTGACCATGGTCGATGGGCTGAAGTTGGCTGCCGTCGTGCCGGTGGCGAAACGTGACTGTGTGGCCCAAATGGAGCGGGTGTAATAACCGTCGCGTACGCTGGTTTTCAGGCTGCTGCCGTCGTTCCAGCGGTGAATGTGCGTCAGCGTCACGGCATCGGCCTGGTCTTTTTGGAAGTCCGAATCCAGTCCGTACCAATAACGGTTGGTCGGCGTTGGCGCAGGGCGGTTGCTCACCCAAGCGGTACCCCAGTCGGGCTTGTCGTCGTAGTCAAGGTGAAAGTAGCTTAGCTGGAATTCATTGGCCGTGCCGACGCCGATGCTGTAGTCGATGGCCAAGCCGCGCCGCTGTGTGCTGGCGCTGGCATTGTCGCCGCGGCCGTCTGCATCGGTGTTCATGGCGTTGATGCGCAGCGCGGCGTCGTCATCGAGTTTGAAGTTGAAGTCTCCTTGATAGCGTTGGTAGCCCTGTGTGCCGACAGTGGCGCTGACCTCATGCTCGGTGATCAGGCGCGCTGGCTTGCTGACTTGGTTGATGATGCCGCCGGTAGAACCCCGGCCAAACAGCATGGAGGCCGCACCGCGCAAGACTTCAATGCGTTCGACATGGAAGGTGTCGCGGTTGTACTGCGCAATGTCGCGCATACCGTCTTGGTAAATGTCGCCAGCCGCACTGAAGCCGCGCAGGCGGATGTTGTCGCCAACGCGGCCGCCTTCGCCAGCCTCAAAAGTGATGCCTATGACGTTTTCCAAGGCACTCTTCATGCTGTCTTTGCCCTGGTCGTGCAGCAGTTTTTCGTTCACCACGGTCAGCGACTGCGGGATGTCTTTGGCTAAGACCGGCACTTTGCCCGAACTGGTGATGCCGCTTTGGTAGGTCTGTTGGTCGCGCTCTCGAGCGCCGGTGACAACGACCGGTGACAAGGTGCTTTGGGCCCAGCTTGAAACCGACATGGCCAGCATCAAGGCGCCCAAGGGCAGGAGGGCCTTTTCAGAGGCAGATTCGGAGTGTGGTCCGGCAGATGTGGGCGCTTGTAGATGTGTCAATGTGTTCTCGTTGGCTGGCTGTGAGTCGAGAGTTTACATTGAATAAGAATGATTCGCAATTAGATTTAAGTGTTGGGCGATAAAAAAGGGCCGAAGCCCTTTTTTAATGTCGATGGATTTGCAGCCTCAAGCCGGCGCAGACGAGCGGATCAGGTGGTCAAAAGCACCCAGTGCGGCCTTGGCACCGTCGCCGGCGGCGATGATGATCTGCTTGAACGGCACGGTGGTGGCGTCACCCGCAGCGAACACGCCCGGCACCGAGGTTTGCCCCTTGGCATCAACCACGATTTCGCCGTGCTTGGACAGCTCGAGCACGCCTTTGAGCCAGTCGGTGTTCGGCACCAGCCCGATCTGGATGAACACGCCATCCAGCGCGACCGTGTGGAGATCGTTGCTGGCGCGGTCTTTGTAGACCAAACCGTTGACGGTTTGGTCGCCGGTGATCTCTGTGGTTTGCGCGTTGGTGAGCACGGTCACGTTTTTCAGGCTGTGGAGTTTGCGCTGCAGCACGGCATCGGCGCGCAATGCCTTGTCAAACTCGATCAGCGTCACATGGCCAACCACCCCGGCCAAGTCAATCGCCGCCTCGACACCAGAATTACCACCGCCGACCACCGCCACATGCTTGCCTTTGAACAGTGGGCCGTCGCAATGCGGGCAGTACGCCACGCCCTTGTTTTTGAACTCGGCTTCTCCGGGCACATTGATATTGCGCCAGCGTGCGCCGGTCGAGATGATGATGGCTTTGCTCTTCAGCGAGGCGCCGCTTTCGAGTTGAACTTCGATCAAGTCATTGTCGGGGCCGCTGTTCGGGATCAGCGCCTTGGCGCGTTGCATGTTCATGATGTCTACGTCGTAAGCGCGGACGTGCTCTTCAAGCGCCATGGCGAACTTGGGGCCTTCGGTTTCTTTGACCGAAATGAAGTTCTCGATGCCCAAGGTGTCGAGCGTCTGGCCTCCAAATTTCTCTGAGGCGATGCCGGTGCGAATGCCTTTGCGTGCGGCATACACCGCAGCGGCTGCGCCGGCCGGGCCGCCGCCAATGATGAGGACGTCAAAGGGTGCTTTGGCCGCAATTTTGCTGGCTTCGCGTTCGACGCCGCTGGTGTCGATTTTGGCGAGAATTTCTTCCAGGCTGGTCCGACCTTGGCTGAATTCGGTGCCGTTCAAAAAGACGGTGGGCACAGCCATGATCTGGCGCGCTTTGACTTCGTCTTGGAACAGGCTGCCGTCGATCATGGTGCTGCGGATGCGTGGGTTCTGTACGGCCATCAGGTTCAGCGCCTGGACCACATCGGGGCAACTGTGGCAGCTCAGCGAGACGTAAATTTCAAATTCAAAGTCGCCGTCGAGTGCGCGAATTTGTTGCAGCACGTCTTCTTCGACTTTGGGCGGGTAGCCGCCGATCTGCAGCAGCGCCAAGATCAGCGAGGTGAACTCGTGGCCCATCGGCAGCCCGGCAAAGCGCGGGCCGTGGTTTTCGCTAGGGCGGTTGATCGAGAAAGAAGGCTTGCGCAGGTTGTCGTCACGGCTTTCCGTGACTTTGACCAAAGCCGAGCAATCGGTGATGTCTTTCAGCAACGACTGCAGCTCTACCGAGGCCTTGCTGTCGTCGAGCGAAGCAACGATTTCGATCGGCTGCGTGGCGCGTTCGAGGTAACTCTTGAGTTGGGCTTTGGTGGCGGCGTCGAGCATGAAGACTCACTTTGAAAATGATGGAACTGTGAAACCGGCGCCGCAAGTGAGCGCCCATAAAAAAGCCCGGACGCAAGCGCCCGGGCTGGGCGCAAGCAGGCGCTTAGATCTTGCCGACGAGGTCGAAAGATGGCTTCAGCGTGTCAGCGCCTTCAGTCCATTTGGCTGGGCAAACTTCACCTGGGTGAGCGGCGACGTATTGGGCGGCTTTGACGCGGCGCATCAGTTCAGCGGCATCACGGCCAATGCCGTTGTCGTGCACTTCGATGGTCTTGATCTTGCCGGCTGGGTCGATCACGAAGGTACCGCGATAAGCCAGACCGGCGTCTTCACCTTCTTCGATCATCACTTCGAAGGCGCGGGCCAGTTGGCCGCTTGGGTCGCCGATCATCGGGTAAGTGATCTTGCCGATGGTGTCCGACGTGTCGTGCCAAGCTTTGTGGGTGAAGTGGGTGTCGGTTGAGACGCTGTAGATCTCGACGCCCATTTTCTGGAATTCAGCGTAGTGGTCGGCCAAGTCGCCGAGTTCGGTTGGGCAGACAAAGGTGAAGTCTGCCGGGTAGAACACCACGACAGACCATTTGCCTTTGAAGTTGTCGTTGCTGACAGGGACAAATTTGCCGTTGTGGTAAGCAGTTGCTTTGAATGGAACGATTTCTGTATTGATTAAGGACATGGTTGGTTTTAGGTAGTTACTATCGAGTTTTAATAGTTAATAGTGTAACCACGCATGGCGAGCGTTGCTGATAGATTTTGGCTATTTAAAGGGTTAACCCTTCCTATTGGATGCCATGAAAAATCGGCCCGATCGCCCGTTTTCCACCGTCATTGATGTCAGTCTTGAGTGCCTTCTCAATACCCTAGCCGCTCAGGCCTGACCTCTTGCAAGATCGTGGTGGCAATCTCTTCAATCGACTTGCTGGTGGTCGACAACCAGCGAATGCCTTCGCGTCGCATCATCGCTTCGGCCTCATGAATCTCATGGTTGCAGTTAGCGATGCTGGCGTAGTTAGAGTTCGGCCGGCGTTCGTTGCGAATCTGGCTCAGCCGCTCGGGGGCAATCGTCAAGCCAAAGATTTTTTTGCGGTGGGGCACCAGTGCGGGTGGCAATTGGCGGCGCTCAAAGTCTTCCGGAATCAAAGGGTAATTAGAGGCTTTCACGCCGAACTGCATCGCCAAATACAGCGAAGTCGGCGTTTTCCCGCTGCGGCTCACGCCCACCAGAATCACGTCAGAGCCCGCCAGATCGCGGTTGCTCTGTCCGTCGTCATGATCCAGTGAAAAGTTGATCGCCTCAATTCGGGCATCGTAGGCTTTGCTTTTGGAGGCGTCTGAAAAGCGCCCAATCCGGTGGTTCGACTTCAAGCCCAGCTCGCTTTCCAGTGGCGCCACGAACATCCCAAACATGTCGAGCAGCATGCCGTTGCACTGGGTCTTGATGACGGACAAGATTTCCATGTTGACCAGCGTCGTGAAGACGATAGGCCTGCGACCCTCCACTTCACCGGTGTGGTTGATTTGACGGACGGCCTGATGCGCCTTGTCTACGCTGTCGATAAACGGCAGACGCACATGGCGCGGATCAATCTCAAATTGGGCCAGGATAGCGTTGCCGAAGGTTTCGGCGGTGATGCCCGTGCCGTCAGAGATGAAAAATACGGTGCGATTGGACATAGGTTGTTCTTCTGGTGTGATTTCAGGGACACAGACTGCCGAGGCGCTGAATATTTAGCGGGCCTCTACAATCGACTCCAATTATCCAGATTCTGTCGCCATGTTCCGCCACAACCCCTTCAAACAACAACAAGGTTGGCTGCCGCCCATGGTGACTTTCACGTTTTTAAAACCTCCCGGAGTATTTCTATGTCTAACTTGTTTGAGGCGACCGCCCTGGTCGTACCTTTCGAAAACCTGAGGATGACCGACGTCGACTCGGTCGGCGGCAAGAACGCCAGCCTTGGCGAGATGATTTCCCAACTGCCAACCGGCCCCAACGGCGTGCGCGTGCCGACCGGTTTTGCCACCACCGCACACGCTTTCCGCGTTTTTTTGGCACATGCCGGGCTGGACAAAAAGATCAACGGCGTGCTCGACAAGCTCGACACCGAAGACGTGCGGGCACTGGCCGCAGCCGGCGCGCAGATTCGCGCACTGGTAGAAGCTCAACCTTTCCCGGCTGACTTTGAAGCCGCTATTCGCGACAGCTTTGCCGCTTTGAGCGCTGGCAACCCACAAGCCAGCTTTGCCGTGCGTTCTTCGGCCACCGCCGAAGATTTGCCAGACGCTTCTTTTGCCGGTCAGCAAGAAACCTTTTTGAACGTGGTTGGCATTGAGGACGTGCTGCACAAGATGAAGGAAGTCTTTGGCTCCTTGTACAACGACCGGGCCATCAGCTACCGAGTTCACAAAGGTTTTGCACACGCCGATGTCGCATTGTCGGCCGGCGTTCAACGCATGGTGCGCAGCGACTTGGGCGCTGCCGGCGTGATGTTCACCATCGACACCGAAAGCGGTTTTGAAGACGTGGTTTTCATCACCTCCAGCTACGGCTTGGGTGAAACCGTGGTGCAGGGCGCCGTCAATCCAGACGAGTTCTATGTCCACAAGCCGATGCTGCGGGCCGGCAACCGCGCGGTGATCCGCCGCAATCTGGGCTCCAAACTGTTGCAGATGGAATTTACCAGCGCTGACGAGAAAAAAGCCACTGGCCAGTTGGTCAAAACGACCGATGTGCCGGTCGAGTTGCGCAACCGTTTCTCGCTGACAGATGCTGATGTTGAGCAGCTCGCTCGCTACGCCTTGATCATTGAAGACCATTACGGCCGCGCCATGGATGTGGAGTGGGGCAAAGACGGCACCGACGGCGAAATTTACATTTTGCAGGCCCGTCCAGAAACCGTCAAAAGCCAGTCCAAGGGCAAGCCCGAGCAGCGCTACAAACTCAAAGCCACCGGCACCGTGCTGACAGAAGGCCGTGCGATTGGCCAAAAGATCGGCACTGGCCCAGTGCGCATCGTGCGCCACATCAGCGAGATGGACCAAGTCCAGGCCGGCGACGTGCTGGTCACCGACATGACCGACCCGAACTGGGAGCCGGTGATGAAGCGCGCTTCTGCCATCGTCACCAACCGCGGTGGCCGGACTTGCCACGCGGCCATCATTGCGCGTGAGTTGGGTATTCCAGCGGTGGTCGGCTGCGGTGACGCGACCGAGCTGCTGAAAGACGGCATGCTGGTGACCGTGAGCTGCGCTGAAGGAGACACCGGCAATATTTATGACGGCCTGCTGGAGACCGAGGTGACTGAAGTCATCCGCGGTGAAATGCCGCCGATTGACGTCAAGATCACGATGAACATTGGCAATCCGCAACTGGCGTTTGACTTCTGCCAGATTCCGAACCACGGCGTTGGCTTGGCGCGGCTGGAGTTCATCATCAACAACAACATTGGCGTTCACCCGAAAGCCATTTTGGACTACCCGAATGTCGATGCTGACTTGAAAAAAGCAGTTGAGAGTGTGGCCCGTGGCCATGCCTCACCACGGGCTTTTTACGTTGACAAAGTGACCGAAGGGATCGCCACCATTGGCGCGGCTTTCTGGCCAAAACCCGTCATCGTGCGTCTGTCAGACTTCAAGTCCAACGAGTACCGCAAGCTGATTGGTGGCTCGCGTTACGAGCCTGAGGAAGAGAACCCCATGCTGGGTTTCCGCGGTGCTGCGCGTTACCTGAGCGCCGACTTTGCCGGGGCTTTTGCCATGGAGTGCGAGGCTTTCAAACGCGTGCGCAACGAGATGGGTCTGGTCAACGTCGAGGTCATGGTGCCTTTCGTGCGTACGCTCGGTCAGGCTAAGGCCGTCATCGAGTTGTTGGGTCAGCATGGGCTGAAACGTGGCGAAAACGGCTTGCGCATCATCATGATGTGCGAGGTCCCGAGCAACGCCGTGTTGGCCGATGAGTTCCTTGAATACTTTGACGGATTCTCAATCGGTTCAAATGACTTGACGCAGCTGACGCTGGGCCTAGATCGTGATTCCGGTCTTGAAATTCTGGCCAAAGACTTCGACGAGCGTGACCCGGCGGTCAAAGCTTTGCTAAGCTTGGCCATCAAAGCCTGCTTGCGCCAAGGCAAGTACGTCGGCATCTGCGGTCAAGGCCCTAGCGATCATCCTGACTTTGCGCAGTGGTTGAAAGAGCAGGGCATTGGCTCGATGTCCTTGAACCCGGACACGGTCATCGACACTTGGAAAAAGCTCGCCGGCTAATCAGCCGCCGGACTGTTTTGCCATGATTGCCGCCGCTTACTGGATGCAGCGCGGGCTGGCCATGGCTTTGGTGTCCGCTGACTGGTCGCGTCTGGCCTTGGCTGTTTTGAATCGTCTATTGGTCTTAAGGCCTAGCGATTTATACGCTGGGGTCCGTCGTGCCAAAGTACTGGCCGACTTGGGTCAGAAAAACGCCGCCATCAAGTGTTTGCAGCAGTTGCTGATTGATCATCCCGCCCATGCCCCGAGTTGGTACCAACTGGCGTATCTGCTGGAAAGTACGGCACGCCACGCCGAGTCTGAGCCGGCCTTTCGATCTGCGCTGAGCATTGATCCAGAGATGGACGAGGCTTGGTACGGGTTGGCAATGCTACTGGTGCGCGAAGCGCGACTCGACGAGGCCGTCACAGCACTCGAGCACACCACCCGTCTTCAGCCTTTGAGTCCGCACGGTTGGTACCAATTAGCCAAAACACATGCGAAACTCGCGCAACCCGAACAAGCGCTTGAGGTGATTCGCCGATTGCGAAGCTTTGAGCCGCAAGTAGCCACCCGACTGGCCAGCGAGATCGGTTTGAAATAAGCGAGGCCCCGCATGCCGTCCAAGGCTGATTCAGATGTTCCACAGAGCGCGCAAACAAAGGCTGAATTCAAGTCGGCGCTGAACTACGTGTACAAGTGGTACGCGGCTGGCTTTCTCGCCTTTTTGCTGGCGCTGGCCGCGTTGGAGCAGTTGGGCTTGTCACGGCAGTGGATTGGCTTGATTTTTTTGCTCGCCACGGTCGGCCTTTATGCCGGTATCGGCATCATGTGCCGCACCACCGATGCCGCTGAGTATTACGTCGCTGGCCGCCGTGTGCCGGCGGTTTACAACGGCATGGCCACCGGCGCTGACTGGATGTCGGCAGCCTCTTTCATTGGCTTGGCCGGAACGCTTTACCTGACGGGCTACAGCGGGCTGGCTTTCATCATGGGCTGGACGGGAGGCTATTGTTTGGTGGCCTTCTTGCTGGCGCCCTATCTGCGTAAATTCGGGCACTTCACCATCCCCGATTTTTTGGGCGAACGCTACGGCGGCAACATGCCGCGATTGCTGGGCGTGATGGCGGCCATCTTTTGCTCCTTCACCTACGTGGTCGCGCAGATCTACGGTGTTGGCATCATCACCGCGCGGCTGACTGGCGTAGCCTTTGAATTGGGCATTTTTCTCGGCTTGGGCGGGATTTTATTGTGTTCATTTTTGGGGGGCATGCGCGCTGTCACCTGGACCCAAGTGACTCAATACTTGGTGCTGATCGTGGCTTATCTGTTGCCGGTAGTCTGGTTGTCGGTGAAACAGACGGGCGTGCCTGTGCCGCAGGCGATTTATGGCTATCAGTTGGAAAAAGTCACTGCCCGCGAAAAAGAGCTGAGCCTTGATTCGAAAGAGTTGGAAGTACAGCAAATATTCAAGCAGCGCGCGTCTGAACTGGCGGCCAAACTGCTCGATCCGCACGCTGCCTTGCTGGCAGACCGAGCGCGCGCCACCAAGCTGTTGGCAGAGTTGAAGGCGACAGATGCGCCTCTGGCCTCGATTTATGCGGCCGATCGGGCGCTTTCCAACTTGCCAAAATCGACTGATGCAGCACTCAAAGTTTGGAGGATAGAAAAGACTGAAGCGGATGCCAAGTCGCGCCCACTCAACGGCATGCCGCCGCACGCGCAGCAATTTGTCGGCGATCCGGCCGGCGACGCCAAAGCGCGCGAAGAGTTTGACGTGTCGCGGCGAAATTTTTTAGCACTGGTTTTTTGTCTGATGGTGGGCACTGCTGCGTTGCCGCACATCTTGATCCGTTACTACACCGTGCCGAGCGTCAAGGAGGCTCGGCAATCGGTCGCTTGGTCGTTGTTGTTCATTGTGTTGCTTTACATCACAGCGCCCGCCTTGGCGGTGCTGGTGAAGTACGAGGTTTTCACTTTGGTGGTGGGCACGCCCTTCAATCAGCTACCCGATTGGATCACCGCGTGGAACAAAGTCGATCCAAGCTTGCTGTCGGTGGTCGACATCAACAAAGATGGCATCTTGCAGCTCAATGAAATGTCCATTGGCGGCGACATCATCATGCTGGCTGCACCGGCTATTGGTGGCCTGCCGTATGTCGTTTCGGGATTGGTGGCAGCTGGCGGTTTGGCTGCAGCCTTGTCAACCGCAGACGGCCTGTTGTTGACCATCGCCAGCTCGCTCAGTCATGACGTTTATTACAAGATGATTGACCCGAACGCATCGACAGCGCGTCGGGTGACCTTGTCCAAAGTGATGTTGCTGGTGGTGGCCTTGGGCGCTGCTTATGTGGCCTCTCACAAGCCGGCAGACATTTTGTTTTTAGTGTCTGCGGCATTTTCGTTTGCGGCTGCAGCTTTCTTTCCGGCCTTGACCTTGGGCATCTTCTGGAAGCGGGCGACCGGCCTCGGCGCCTCTTTGGGTATCGTGGCGGGTCTCGGTACGACGCTGTATTACATGGTGCTGACCCAGCCCTGGATGCGCAGCCTGTTTGACGTCACCCGGCCCATCGAGCTTTGGTGGGGGATTCAACCGATCTCGGCCGGCGTCTTTGGTGTGCCAGTGGGTTTTGCCGTGATTATTGCGGTCAGTTTGCTCACAAAGCGGCCCGACCCCTCCGTGCAGGAATTGGTGGACTATGTGCGTTATCCGAGCCTGACAGTTTCTAAAAACCGCCCGGGTGGAATTGGCGGGCTATAATCATGGGCTTCGCCTTGCTGCACCCTTAACGACGCTGGGGCAGCTTTCATCAACCAAAAGGAGAGTTTATGCGTCATTACGAAATCATCTTGCTGATCCACCCGGATCAAAGCGAGCAGGTCCCGGCCATGCTGGAACGCTACAAAACCATGATCACCGCTGGCGGTGGCAAAGTGCACCGCGTCGAAGATTGGGGTCGCCGTCAACTGGCTTACCTGATCCAGAAGCTGGCCAAAGCCCACTACCTGTGCATCAACATTGAAGCCACGCAAGCTGTCATGGACGAAATTGAACACGCGTTCAAGTTCAATGATGCTGTGCTGCGTCACATGACTGTGGTCAAGAAAAAGGCTGAAACCGGCCCATCCCTCATGATGCGCAACGTCGAGAGAGAAGAAGCCCGTAAAGCCCAGCAACAGGAATACTCAGCTTAATCAGCCGCTAAAAACCTGCGCTGTACGCGATTGAATGTAGCCTTACTGATTTGATGATTTGAGTGAACCATGTTGATCTGACGGCGAGTATTGTGGAGGTCAGTCCTCTGCGCTACACGCCAGCTGGACTCCCCGCTGCTAATTTTGTTCTCGATCACGAGTCCGAAGTTGAAGAGGCAGGCAGTACCCGGCAAGTCAAATTAAGCATCAAGGCGGTTGCCTTTGGAAAGATGGCTGAACAAACAGCTCAGCTTCCCTTGGGAAAAGTCTTCAGGTTTCGCGGATTTCTCATCAGTGCACGCACCAACAAAAGCGTCATTTTTCATATTCAAGAATTGAACCCTATTTAAGGAGTCCTTCATGCCCGGACCAAAACGTTTTAACAAAGACAAGCGCCCTAAGCGCAACACACAATCTCTGCTGTTCAAGCGCAAGCGCTTTTGCCGCTTCACCGCTGCTGGCGTGGAAGAGATTGACTACAAAGACATCGACACCCTGCGTGACTTCGTTGCCGAAAACGGAAAAATCATCCCCGCCCGCCTGACCGGCACGCGCGCGATTTTCCAACGCCAAATCAATACCGCCGTCAAGCGCGCTCGCTTCCTCGCGATGCTGCCTTACAGCGACCAACACCGTAGCCTGTAAGGAGCACAAGCATGCAAATTATTCTGCTCGATAAAGTTGTCAACCTGGGCAATCTGGGTGACGTCGTCAAAGTTAAAGACGGCTACGCACGCAATTTTCTGATCCCATCGGGCCGCGCACGTCGCGCTACCGCTTTAGCGATCAAGGAATTCGAAGTTAAGCGCGCTGATCTTGAAAAAGTCGCCGCTTCTAAATTGGCTGAATGCCAAGCCCAGGGTGCCAAGCTCGGTGGCACGGTGATCAAGCTGACACAGAAGGCTGGCGTTGACGGCCGTCTATTCGGTTCGGTCACGAATGCTGACATCGCTACGGAACTGACCAAGCAAGGCTTCGCTGTCTTGAAGGCTCAGATCCGCATGCCTAACGGTCCTTTGAAGGTCGTTGGTGATCATCCGGTCAGCGTTGCACTGCACACTGATGTGGTAGTTGACGTCACCGTGACGGTGTACGGCGAATCCGCATAACAGCGATTTAGAGAGCTCTGGCTCCCTCGAAAAAGCCGCTCCTCGGGGCGGCTTTTTCTTTGGCTGAACAGAAGGGCGGTGCGGCAATTCGATTTCCACCGTATTTCCACGCTCTATTCACATCAGGTGCACCTGTTATGCACAGGTTTATCCCAATGCATTTAACGACTCTGGCTTTAACATGGTCGTGTTTACAGGAAACCCATGTCTGCCGTACTCTCCACCCTTGATGACGCTGGCTACAGCACCGACCGGCAAATAGCCCAGCTCCGCATTCCTCCGCACTCCATCGAAGGCGAGTCCAGCGTGCTCGGCGGTTTGCTGCTTGACAACAGCGCTTGGGACCGCGTCGGCGACCTGTTGGTTGACGAAGACTTTTACCGCTACGAACACAAGCTCATTTACGCCTCGGTCGGCGCGTTGATCAACGCCAGCAAGCCGGCCGATGTGATCACGGTGTTTGAGCACCTGCAGAGCCTGGGCAAGGCCGATGACGTTGGCGGCTTGGGCTACCTCAATTCACTGGCCCAGTACGTGCCGAGCGCGGCCAATGTGCGGCGCTACGCCGAGATCGTGCGTGAGCGTTCCATCCTGCGCAAACTGGTCAAGGCCAGCGACGAGATCGCCACCAACGCCTTCAACCCGCAGGGCAAGCCTGTCGCCACGATTCTGGACGAAGCAGAGCAGAAGATCTTCAAGATCGGTGAGCAAGGCTCGCGCATGAAGCAGGGCTTTCACAGCATGGACACGCTGGTGGTCGAACTGCTGGACCGCGTCACTGAGATGTCGGAAAACCCGAACGACATCACTGGCGTGCCGACAGGTTTTTACGACTTAGACCGGCAAACCTCCGGTTTTCAGGCGGGTGATCTGATCATTCTGGCGGCACGTCCTTCGATGGGCAAAACGGCTCTGGCCATCAACATCGCCGAACACGTTGCGCTCAACGAAGGTTTGCCGGTGGCGGTCTTCTCGATGGAGATGGGCGCCTCACAACTGGCCGTGCGTATCGTTGGTTCCATTGGCCGCATTGACCAGGGGCATCTGCGCACGGGCAAGTTGACCGACGAAGAATGGCCGCGGCTGACGGAATCGATTGAAAAGCTGCGGAATATCTCATTGCACATTGACGAAACGCCGGGTCTGACGGTGAGTGAGTTGCGCGCCAATGCGCGACGCCTCGCGCGCCAGTGCGGCAAGCTCGGTTTGATCGTGGTGGACTACTTGCAGCTGATGAGTGTCTCAACGAGCATGAATGACGAAAATCGCGCGACGGCTGTCGGTGAAATTTCCCGGGGCCTGAAAATGCTGGCCAAGGAATTGCAGTGCCCTGTGATTGCCTTGTCGCAGCTCAGTCGCGGTGTCGAGTCACGCACGGACAAGCGCCCGATGATGAGCGATCTGCGTGAGTCCGGCGCCATCGAACAAGATGCCGATGTGATCATGTTCATCTACCGCGATGAGTACTACACCAAGGAAGCCTGCAAGGAGCCGGGTGTTGCCGAGGTCATCATCAGCAAGCAGCGAAACGGGCCGACTGGCACGGTGAAACTGGCCTTCATCAGCCGCATCACCAAGTTTGAAAGTCTGGCGGGCGGCAGTAGCAGCGGCGGTGATTATTGACTTTCCTTGCGTTATGCTTTCGGTATGAAACTGCATAACTACTTCCGTTCTTCGGCCTCTTACAGAGTTCGTATTGCCCTGAATCTCAAAGGACTGGGCTATGACTATGTGTCGGTGCACATTGCACGCGGCGACCATAAAAAGCCGCCGTATGTCGATCTGTCAGCCGACACACTGGTGCCCCTCCTGGAAACCGACAACGAGCGCTTGTCGCAGTCGATGGCCATCATCGAATACCTCGACGAAACGCACCCTGAGCCGCCCTTGTTGCCGGCGGATGCCTTGGGCCGTGCGAAGGTGCGGGCGCTGGCACAGTCGATCGCCTGCGACATTCATCCGCTCAACAACCTGCGCGTGCTGAAGTACTTGGTGCGTGAACTGAAGGTCGATGACGAAGCCAAAAATGCTTGGTATCGGCATTGGTGCCGTGAGGGTCTCGAAGCTTTCGAACGCCAGTTAGCGCAGTTGCCAGAGGCGACTTACTGCTATGGCGACACCCCGAGTTTGGCTGACTGTTGCTTGGTGCCGCAAATTTTCAATGCCAGCCGTTTTGACGTCAGCTTTGAGGGTCTGCCGCGCACCATGCGCGCTTACGAGGCCTGCATAGCACTGCCGGCATTCAAACTCGCAGAACCCTCGGCCTGCCCGGACAGCGAATAAGGTCAGCCGCGTTGGGTGATGGTTGGCCGATGCCGTTGATTCCGAACTTGCCGCCAGACTGGTTTATTCCACAATGGCCTGCGCCAGCGTCTGTTCGCGCGGTATTTACCACCCGTCAGGGCGGTGTTTCGCTGTCGCCCTTCGGCACCTTGAATCTGGGTGATCACGTGGGGGATGTCGCGGCTGCGGTTGCTGCCAACCGACTGATCTTGCAGCGCGCTATCGCTTGTCAGCCAGTGTTTTTGCAGCAGGTACACGGCACGGGCGTACTTGAACTCAGCCAAAGCTGCGGAGATGGTCAAATAGCAGATGCGTGCCTGACAAGCCAGCGAGGCATCGCTTGCTTAATCATGGTCGCTGACTGCTTGCCGGTTTTATTTGCGCATCTGGACCAACCTGTTGTGGCCGCTGCGCATGCGGGTTGGCGTGGTTTGGCGGGGCCCGCTACGTCAGCCCAACGGGATTCCAATCATGATGCAGCGCAGAACGCTTTTGATGGCGTTTTGGAGGCCACCTTCAGACGGTTTACCGCGTTGGTCGGCGCCGATTGTGCCTCTGTGGCGAAGCGAACCATCGCTTGGTTGGGCCCCTGCATTGGGCCAACTGCCTTTGAGGTTGGCGCCGAGGTGAAGGCTGCATTTGAAGTTGGGCATCCTGCCGCGGGTGCGTTTTTCGTGCCGGTACCAGGTCAGTCCCACCCAGTCAAATTTTGGGCCGATTTGCCGGGCTTGGCGCGGCTCAGATTGCGAGCATTGGGCATCACTCAGATTTTCGGCAACGACGGCAGTGCCGATTGGTGCACGGTGAGCCGACCTTCGAGGTATTTTTCCCACCGCCGTGATGCGGGAGGCGGGCAGACTACGGGCCGCATGGCCGCTTGTATTTGGCGGGTTTAACGGGTTAGTGTCAATTTTTCAGTGCGACGGCTTGTTTTGACTTCTTTCGGACTCTATTTTTTCCTTGGCTTTGATGGCCCTTTTTCGGGCAGGTGTGCGCAGGATGTAGAGCACCAAGGACAGCGGTAGCAGACCATAAAGCAAAAATGTAATCAGCCCGCCAAGGAGGGTGCCAGTGGAGTTGGTGGCTTCGACGATGCTCATCATGAGCACAACATAAATCCAGGCGATGGCGATTAAGTACATAAAAGTTGAGGCATAGTAAGCTGGGTGCAATGATATTTGTTCATAGTCGAGTTGGCTGTAGACGTTGGCATGAGAGTCTTGTTCAAAAGACCATCGCTACCCGCTCATTGAAGAGGCAACATGAATTCTGAAGCAAATTGGGTCAAGATCGCTCAGCAATTCCAGGAAACCCTGGGTTCGAGTATGCACAAGGTCGTGGTCCCCACCGTGTTGACAAAGGCAATGCCCCCCATCAGCAGTGCTGTGTCGGGACTTCAATTTGATCCTGCCAAGCTGCTAGAAATCCAGCAGGCTTACATCAAAGATGCAAGTGCCTTGTGGAACAACGGCCTGACGCCAAATGCTGCCCCAGCCAGCGTGCCGACGGACCGACGCTTCTCTGCTGAGGCTTGGCACACCAATCCCTTGGCGCACTTTTCGGCTACTTCTTACATGCTCAATTCGCAAGCCTTGATGGGCATGGCTGAGGCCGTCGAGGGCGACGAAAAAACCAAGGCCCGGGTGCGCTTTGCCGTTGAGCAGTGGCTGGCCGCCGCGGCCCCCAGTAATTTTTTGGCACTGAATGCTGAAGCGCAGAAAAAAGCCATTGAAACAAAAGGCGAGAGCATCGCCCAAGGCCTGCAAAACCTGATGCACGACATGCGTCAAGGGCACGTCTCCATGACCGATGAAAGCAATTTCGAAGTCGGCAAAAATGTCGCCACCAGTGAAGGCGCGGTGGTCTACGAGAACGCATTTTTCCAGTTGCTGGAGTACAAGCCGTTGACGGCCAAGGTTTTTGAAAAGCCTTTGCTGTTGGTGCCGCCTTGCATCAACAAGTTTTACATCCTTGATTTGCAGCCTGCGAACTCACTGATTCGTTACGCCGTCGAGCAAGGCCACCGCACGTTTGTCGTCAGCTGGCGCAACCCGGATGAGTCGATGCAGGACAAAACCTGGGACGACTACATAGAGCACGCGGCCATTGAGGCCATCCAGGTGACGCGTGAGATCACAGGCGCCAAGAGCATAAACGCGCTCGGCTTTTGTGTTGGCGGAACGATCTTGGCCACAGCGCTGGCGGTGTTGGCGGCACGCGGCGAAAAGCCGGTCTCCAGCGTGACGTTATTGACGTCTTTGCTGGATTTTTCGGACACCGGCATTCTTGACATCTTCATCGATGAGACAGCCGTCAAGTTTCGCGAAATGCAGATGGGGCAGGGCGGACTACTCAAAGGCCAAGACCTGGCCTCGACCTTCAGTTTTTTACGGCCCAACGACTTGGTCTGGAATTACGTCGTCGGCAATTACCTCAAAGGCGAAACACCACCGCCATTTGACTTGCTCTACTGGAACAGTGACTCGACCAATTTGCCCGGTCCGTTTTACGCTTGGTACCTGCGCAACACTTACTTTGAGAACAACCTGATCAAGCCCGGCAAACTGACCGTCTGTGGTCAACCCGTGGATCTGTCCAAGCTCGACATGCCGGCCTATATTTACGGTTCGCGTGAAGACCATATCGTGCCGATTCAGGGCGCCTATGCCTCGACCCAAGTACTCAAGGGCACCAAGCGTTTCGTCATGGGTGCATCGGGCCATATTGCTGGCGTGATCAATCCGCCAGCTAAAAAGAAGCGCTCGTATTGGACCAGTGACAAGCTGACGCCTACCCAAGAAGCATGGCTGGCCGGCGCGACGGAGCACCCGGGTAGCTGGTGGTCAGATTGGTCGGCTTGGCTCAAGCGCCAAGCTGGCAAGCAAATGGCCGCACCCAAGACTTACGGCAGCCGGAAATACAAAGTCATCGAGCCAGCGCCCGGTCGTTACGTCAAAGTCAAGGCCTGAGCTATGCGATCAGCAACTATCAACTACTACTAGAAAGAGACAAAAATGGAAGACATCGTTATCGTTTCAGCCGCTCGCACGGCTGTCGGAAAGTTCGGCGGTTCGCTGGCCAAGACGCCGGCCACTGAGTTGGGCGCAGCTGTCATCAAAGCCTTGATGGAGCGTTCCGGCCTGCCTGCCGATCTCGTCGGCGAAGTCATCATGGGCCAAGTGTTGGCGGCGGGCGTGGGGCAAAACCCAGCGCGTCAGTCGGTGCTCAAGTCGGGTCTGCCGCACGCTATTCCTGGCCTCACCATCAACGCTGTGTGTGGCTCCGGCCTGAAAGCCGTGATGCTGGCCGCGCAGTCAGTGGCTACTGGCGACAGCGAGATCGTCATTGCCGGCGGTCAAGAAAATATGAGCGCCTCGCCGCACGTGCTGAACGGCTCGCGCGACGGCCAGCGCATGGGCGACTGGAAGATGACCGACACCATGATCGTCGACGGCCTGTGGGACGTTTACAACCAGTACCACATGGGCATCACGGCTGAAAACGTCGCCAAGAAATACGGCATTGACCGCGCCATGCAAGACGCCCTCGCGCTGTCCAGCCAGACCAAGGCCGCAGCGGCTCAAGATGCCGGCAAGTTCAAAGATGAGATCGTGCCGTTTTCGATTGCCCAGAAAAAGGGTGATCCGATCATTTTTTCAGCCGACGAATTCATCAACCGCAAAACCAACGCAGACGGCTTGGCGGGTTTGCGTCCGGCCTTCGACAAGGCCGGCAGCGTGACCGCCGGCAACGCGTCTGGTATCAACGACGGTGCTGCTGCAGTGATGGTCATGACGGCCAAAAAAGCCGCCGCCTTGGGTTTGAAGCCACTGGCGCGCATTGCCAGCTACGCCACCAGCGGCTTAGACCCCGCCCTCATGGGTATGGGTCCGGTGACGGCCTCGACCAAGGCGTTGCAGCGCGCGGGCTGGAACGCGCAAGACCTCGATTTGCTTGAAATCAATGAGGCCTTTGCAGCTCAGGCTTGCGCCGTCAACAAAGAGATGGGTTGGGACACCAACAAGATCAACGTCAATGGCGGCGCGATTGCGATTGGTCATCCGATCGGTGCGTCCGGCTGTCGTATTTTGGTGACCTTGCTGCACGAGATGGTGCGCCGCGACGCCAAAAAAGGCATTGCCAGCCTGTGTATTGGCGGCGGAATGGGTGTTGCGCTGACACTGGAACGCTGAATTTAGGGTAATACTCTCGGCGGAGACAAATTCAGGGTACCTGCCGCTATTTAAAAGATAGCGTTCAAGGTTGGGCCCGGGATGTGATGGTAATAATTTTTAACAAGAACCGAAAGAGCGAAAAATGACACAAAAAGTTGCTTACGTCACAGGCGGCATGGGTGGTATTGGGACGGCTATTTGCCAGCGACTAGACCAAGATGGATTCAAGGTCGTCGCTGGTTGCGGCCCAACCCGGGATGCCGCCAAATGGCTGGCTGAGCAAAAATTGCTCGGTCACACTTTCTACGCCTCCGTCGGCAACGTAGGTGACTGGGACTCCACCGTTGCGGCTTTTGACAAAGTCAAAGCTGAACACGGGCCTGTCAGTGTGCTGGTCAACAACGCCGGTATCACGCGCGACGGCCAGTTTCGCAAGATGAGCAAGGCCGATTGGGACGCCGTGATTTCGACCAACCTGGACAGCATGTTCAACGTGACCAAGCAGGTCATTGAGGGCATGATTGAAGCGGGCTTTGGGCGCGTCATCAACATCTCTTCGGTCAATGGCCAAAAAGGCCAGTTTGGGCAAGTCAATTACTCGACGGCCAAGGCCGGTCTGCATGGTTTCACCATGGCGCTGGCGCAAGAGGTAGCCAGCAAAGGCGTGACCGTCAACACCGTCAGTCCAGGTTACATTGGCACCGACATGGTCAAAGCGATCCGCCCTGACGTGCTCGAAAAAATCGTTTCAGGCGTGCCCGCCAAACGTCTTGGCAAACCAGAAGAGATCGCTTCGATCATTTCTTGGATTGCGTCCGAAGAAGGTGGTTACGCCACAGGTGCAGACTTCTCGCTCAACGGCGGTTTGCACATGGGCTGATGGCCTTTGATGCTTATGAAAAACCTGCTTCAAGCAGGTTTTTTTACGCCTCACGAAATATTTCGATGCGGCAATGGGGCTCAGCTGTAAGAACGGACTGACATCAAACGCTTGGTTTGGCTGATACCTCAACAGCAGAGATTCGTTCATCATGAAATACTTTCACAAGAACTGTCCATGACGCGTATTTATGTTGAGATTCACCCAAGTCACTGATTGGTTCAGTGCGCATCAACTTTCTTTGGGAATTGCGTTGTATTGCGCCGTTGTCGCATTGCTGGCGAGCGCCACTGCGCTGATATCGATGGATTTGCCATTCACCGGTTACCGGTATGTGGTGGAAGGTGCATTGAAGGTTTTTAAAATCTAAAAGGAGGAAGAAACCATGTCTTCATTGAATCTTTTGCCAGGCCAAGATGCGCCTTCAGGTCCGAAAGAGCCATCAGAATCGCAGGTGGTGACGCGTAAGAAAGACCGCCCACATCCGCGCTTTGCTTGATGTCAGAGCGGCAACGCAGTCCTCGCGGCTTAGGCGAAGAAAGAGCCATCGTCATTGACGATAGTTCTGACGGCTGTCAGTGTGATTACGCCCTCGCCAAAACTACCCCCGACTGGATGGGTGATATCTAGATAAAACGTTTCGTCGGGCTCTGGTGTGGTGTCACCCATGATCTCGATGGGAACTACCGCTTGGTTTTCGTTGGGATAAATCACCAGCGTGCCAAATGCCAACAGGTAATCTTGCCCCGCTTTTGCCGTGCCATCGCGCGTGCTGTAGTCCACACTTAGCAACTGCGCAGCATCGCTCCGTACGCCCGTGAATTGCACCAAAAAGTAGGCGTAGCTGGTGCCACTGTTGCCCTCTACAACTGCTTTTTTAACCTGCCCAGGTTGAGTGGGTGCATCTGGGTAGTGTGCCCGCAGGCTCTGGTCAATCCACTGCTGGTAATAGCTCACCCGCTGCCAGGCGGCCAGTTCACCAAAGCTGCTGTTGTCACTCACGTTGTCAATATCTGTCGCAACACCATTGCGCATTAAGCTCGTGGTGTAGCTCGCCACGCCGGCGATCTGTCCGTTGATAAAGGCGGGTCCACCACTGTCGCCGGGAGTGATCATGCCTTCACCTTGGCCTAGTCCTGTTCCCGACAGATGGAGCAAACTGCCTAACGCATCTTGCTTGACGGTGCCGTTGTCAAAGTCGGCGACCAATTGGGACCCCGGCGTAGGCGTCCACCCCATGCCCGCGCCCAACACTGCTTTAAGCGAGCTGGCATCAGCTTCAAACTGGTTTTGGGCCTTCAATCGGATGGGGCTACCGCTGTAATTGCTTAACTCTCCGGTGGCGCCGGTGCCAGGCACTCCGTAGCCGACGAGCGTCATGGTCTTGCCGATTTCATCGCTGCTGCGGTAAGGGTTGTAGCGCTCAGCTGTGATCGGCGCGCTGCCTGACAGCCAGATGATGGCCAGATCGCTGTTGCCTGGTCCGGCATCGTAGGCCGTCTGCAGCTGGGCGCCACTGGCTGGCACGCTCTGGCTACCGGCGGCAGTTTCAAAAATCACTGTTCCGCTGGTGCTGCCACTTGTAAATAAATGGGCTGCCGTCAGTATCGCGTGGCCATCAAACAGCAGTGCACCCGTGCCATAGAATCCATTGACGAGGACACGCACCACGCCATCAAAACCTTCACCAACAGCGGCACGGTTACGAAGGTCGGTGTAAGGGGTAACAGTTGCGACCATGATCTCAAATTTTGAAGAAACCAAATATTAACCGCATTCAAGCGGCTTGGCATGGCGTGGTCAGCAACTTGCTCAACAGCGTGAGACGTTGCCTTTAGTCGGGAATCACGGCCGTGACTTCAATCTCGACTTTGGCCCGGTCTTCCATCAACTCGGCTACTTGAACCGCACTCATGGCCGCGTTAAAGCTGCCAATGATCTCGCGAAATACCTTGCCAATCTCGGGGTAGGCCGCGATGTATTCGCGCTTGTCGGTGACGTACCAAGTCATGCGCGTGATGTGCTCAGGTTTGGCTCCTGCTTCTCGCAGCACTTCAACCACATTGATCAAGGCTTGCCGCACTTGACCGGCCAAGTCGTCTGTATGGAAAACACATTGCGTATCCCAGCCGATCATGCCCGCTACAAAAACCAGTTGACCGCGTGCTGTCACGCCGTTGGCATAACCGCGGGGGCGGGCCCAATGGGCTGGTTGCAAAGTTTTCATCATGTGCTTTCTTCAGAAAGGGGTTGCCAGCGCGCCATGCCTTGCGCGATGAACGTGTGCGAACGATCAATCTGGCGTCGTAGACGGAACTGAATGGCGAGGTTTTCGAAGGGCATCGCAGCGCTGGTCATGTTTGGGGTCAAACCCCAATGTAGCGATGCCACACATCGGGCTGCGAGCTCAGCGCCTGCGAGTTGCCCTGCCAAACCACGCGGCCACGCTCGATGATCGTGTGCTGGTCTGCCAGTGTGATCAGCTTTTGCACGTATTTGTCGATGACCAAAATACTTTGCCCTGCTTGCTTGAGCGTCGCCAGGCAATGCCAAATGTCTTCGCGCACCAGCGGCGCCAAACCTTCGGTGGCTTCATCCAGAATCAGCAGGTGCGGATTGGTCATCAAGGCCCGGCCAATCGCCAGCATCTGCTGCTCGCCACCGGACAACTGGTTGCCCATATTGCGAGCCCGCTCCTTGAGCCGGGGAAACAGATGGTAGACGCGCTCCAGCGTCCAAGGCTCTGTGCTGTGGCAGCGGTTGGACGTAAAAGCCAGTAGGTTTTCTTGCACTGACAACGTCGCAAAAATCATCCTGCCTTCAGGCACCAACGCCATGCCCATACGCGCGATCTTGTCCGTGCTCAGGTGCTCGATACGCTCACCCAAAAAACGCACGGAACCGCCGCTCGCCTGGGTCAAACCTAGGATGGAGCGCACTGTCGTGGTCTTGCCCATCCCGTTGCGGCCCAGCAATGCGGCAGCCTCACCGGCCCGCATCGACATGTCGATGTTGAACAACACCTGGCTGCTGCCATAAGCTGTCTGCAGGTCCTTGATTTCAAGCAGTTGCGTCATGTCAAACCACGGCCTCATCGTCGCCCAGGTAGGCCCGCCTGACCTCGGGGTTGTCGCGAATTTCTTGGGCTGAGCCGGTCGCGATCACTTGGCCAAAGACCAGGGTGGAAATTGTGTCGGCGAGGCGAAAAACTGCGTCCATGTCGTGTTCGACCAGCAAAATCGTGACCTCACCGCGCAGGCTTTGCAGCAGGGTCACCATGCTCTCTGACTCGTCCGGGCCCATGCCGGCCATGGGCTCGTCGAGCAGCAGCAATTGCGGCTTGGCGGCCAGCACCAAACCCAACTCCAGCTGGCGTTGTTGACCATGCGACAGCAGGCCTGCAAGGGAACTCAACCGTGGCCCCAGCCCGACCCGCTCAGCCACCGCAGCGGCCTCGGCATAGCGGGCCGTTTCGCTGCGTGCGGATGCCCAAAATCGCATGCTGCTCCCGCTGCGGGCTTGTACCGCCAACGCGATGTTGTCGAGCACCGAGAGCTTTTTAAAAATACTGGTGATCTGGTAGGAGCGCAGCAGTCCGCGCAAAGCGCGCTGGTGCATCGGCATGGCCGTGATGTCTTGCCCGGCAAAGTGCACGCTGCCTGCATCGGGTTGGAGGGCACCGGAGATCTGGTGAATCAAGGTGGTTTTGCCAGCGCCATTGGGACCGATCAAGGCATGCAATGCACCCCGTTTGACGCTCAAGTTGGCGTGGTCGGTCGCAGCAAAACCGCCGAAGCGTTTCACCAATTGGTTGACATGCAGCATGACGTCAGGTGAATCAGACATCAGTTAGCCTTCCGCGCTTTGATCAAACTGGCCAGACCGTTCGGCGCGACCAGCACCACCAACAACAGCACAAGACCCAAACCCAACTGCCAATGGATGGTGTAGTGGCTTAAAAGCTCTTCAAGCAGCAAGAAAAAAACGGCTCCCAAAAAGCCACCATACAGGTAGCCAACCCCCCCCAATATCACCATCACCATCAACATGCCCGACTGACTCCACTGCATGATAGACGGGCTCACGAAGCCGCCTAAATTGGCGAGCAAAACACCCGACAACCCAGCCATCGCGCCCGCCAGCGTGAAGGCCACCAGCTTGTAGCGGTAGACCGGAAAACCAATCGCCGTCATGCGGGTTTCATTTTCACGAATGGCTTGCAACACATGACCGAAACGGGCATTGAGCAAGCGAGCCACAGCATAGATCGACAACACGACCAGCAACAGTGTGACGTAATAAAAATCCCTGTCATGCGTCAGATCGACGCTGCCACCGATGGCTGATCGTGCCGACATTTGGAGCCCATCATCACCGCCGTAGGCTTTGATCGAGATCGCCAAAAAATACAGCATCTGGGCAAAGGCCAGCGTGATCATGATGAAGTAAACGCCTTGGGTGCGCAGACTGATGGCACCGATCAGCAACGCAAACAGCGCACTCAGTCCCATCGCCAACGGCCAGACCAGCCATGCGTTGCCCAGACCCTGTTGCATGGCGATGGCCACCGCATAAGCACCCACGCCCATGAAGGCCGCGTGACCAAAACTCACCATGCCGCCAAAGCCCAAAATCAAATTCAGGCTGGTCGCCGCCAGCGCAAAGATCAGGATGCGACTCGCCAGCGTGACATAAAACTCAGCATCGGCGGCACTGGCCAGCAGCGGGAAAGCCAGCAGCAGCAGCAGCGCCGGCAAAGCCCAGCGCCAATGCAGCCGGTGGTCCAAAATACCGGCGGCCTTATCCTGATCCATCTTCTTATCCATGGACAGGAAACAAGCCGCGTGGCTTGAAAAAAAGCACGGTGGCCATCAACAGGTAAATCAACACTGATGCCACGGCGGGGGCGGCATTCGCCGCCGCCTCGGGCGACATCAGTTGGGCAAACAGCATCGGCATAAACGTGCGTCCCGCGGTGTCAATGATGCCGACAAACAGTGCCCCTAAAAATGCCCCACGAATAGAGCCAATGCCACCAATGACGATGACGACAAAAGCGACGATCAGAATGCTCTCGCCCATGCCCACTTGCACGGCCATCACCGGGCCCAACATGCCGCCCGCCACGCCGCACAAGGCAGCGCCTGCCGCAAAGACTGCGGTGAAGAGTTTTTGAACATCGACACCCATGGCCATCGCCATTTCGCGGTTGGCTGCCCCTGCACGCACTTGCATGCCCAGCCGTGTGCGGGTGATCACCACGTACATCAAGAGCGCCACCAACAGGCCAACGCCAATGATGAACAAACTGAACGAAGCGTAATAAAACCCGCTGAAGATTTCGACCGGACCCGACAGGCTGTCCGGTGTGCTCAGAGCCACGGGTTGGGAGCCCCAGATCAAGCGCACGCCTTCATTGCAAATCAGCAAAATCGCGAAGGTACCGAGCACCTGCGACAAGTGGTCACGTTGGTAAAAGCGCCGAAGAATAGTCACTTCTAGAAGCGCGCCAAAGGCCGCCGCACCCATCACGCCAAACAGCAAGCCCCACCAGTAATTGCCGGTGGCCGCCGTGATGCTCGCAATCAAGTAAGCCCCGACCATGTACAGCGAGCCATGGGCCAAATTGATCATGTCCATGATGCCGAATACCAGCGTCAGACCGGCCGCTAGCAAAAACAGCATGAGGCCGAACTGCAAGCCATTCAAGGCTTGCTCAAGCAGCAAGACTTGGTTCAAGTTCAGCCCGGCATTTTGCAGCTGCCAACGTAGGCGTCAGCATGGTTCTTCAGAACAGTTCCCAAGGTGCGGTTGGTCACACGGCCTTTGGCGTCCTTGACGATCACGCGCAGGTAGTAGTCCTGAATCGGGAACTGGTTTTTATTGAATTTGAAAGACCCACGCACTGAGTCGAACTTGGCCGCTTGCAGCGCTTTGCGCACGGCGGCCTTGTCGCTGAGTTGGCCCTTGCTGTCGCGCACGGCGGCGTTGATCAGCAGTGCCGCGTCATAGCCCTGAGCCGCATACAGCGACGGCAGGCGGCCATATTCTTTTTCGAACTCAGCCACAAAGCGTTTGTTGGCCGGGTTGTTCATGTCGTGACCCCACTGGCTGGTGTTGAACATGCCAAGCATCGACTCGCCCACGGCCTTGATCACGTCCTCGTCACCCGAAAAGCCCGGTGCAAACAGTGTCATGTCTTTGGACAGGCCGGCCGCCACAAACTGTTTGATGAAGTTGATGCCCATGCCGCCTGGCAGAAAGATGTAAACCGCGTCAGGCTTAGAGGCGCGTAACTGAGAGATTTCGGTGCCGTAGTTCAGCTGGTTCAGGGCTGGCAAGGTTTCTGAGGCAATTTCGCCTTTGTAAAAACGCTTGAAGCCAGTGATCGCATCTTTTCCTGCGGGGTAGTTGGGGGCAATCACCGCCACGCGCTTGAAGCCTTTTTCTTGCACGACTTGGCCAGCGGCCTCGTGCAGATTGTCGTTCTGCCAAGAAGCGCTGAAGAAGTAAGGGTTGCACTGGTCACCCGCGTATTGCGAGGGGCCGGCATTGGCGCTGATGTAGAAGGTCTGCGAGGCAAAGGTCGGCGTGCCCACAGCCAGCATTACATTGGAAAACACCACGCCGGTCATGAAGTCAACCTTGTCGCGCTTGACCAGACGGTCAGCGGCTTGGCGACCGACATCGGGGCTGGCTTGGTCGTCCGCAATGATGATCTCTGCGGGCCGGCCACCAAGCTTGTTGCCCGCCAGTTTCACGGCCAGCTGGAAGCCGTCGCGAATGTCCACGCCGAGTCCGGCGCCCGGACCCGACAACGTGCTCAGAAAACCAACTTTCACCGGTTCGGTGGACTGCGCCGAGGCCGCTAGGGCGACACCGATTGCAGCGCAAACTATCGCGTTGCGTAAGAACTTTGAAAACATAGCAATCTTCCTTTCGTTGGGGGAGGCATTCACTTCGGGTCAATAAGGCGGGTTCAGGACTCGCGCAGCTTGAATCGCTGCAATTTTCCTGTTTGGGTGCGCGGTAATTTCTGTAGAAATTCAACCGCACGGGGGTACTTGTACGGGGCAATGGTTTTCTTGACGAAGTCTTGCAACTCTTTCGCCATTCTAGAGTCGTCTGCGTGCCCGGGATGCAGCACCACAAAGGCCTTAACGATCTGGCCGCGCTCTTCATCCGGGACACCAATCACGGCGCATTCTGCCACCGCCGCGTGCATCATCAAACCTTCTTCGACCTCAGGAGCGGCAATGTTGTAGCCGGCTGAAATGATCATGTCATCGGTGCGCGACTGATAGTAAAAGTAGCCATCCGCATCCATCAGATAGGCATCGCCAGTGAGGTTCCAGCCGTTCTTAACGTAGTCACGTTGGCGCTCATCGCGCAGGTAGCGGCAACCGGTGGGTCCGCGCACGGCTAGTTTTCCGATGGTGCCTGGAGCAACGGCTTGGCCCTCGTCATCCACCACGCAGGCCTCGTATCCGGGCACCACTTTGCCAGTCGCGCCGGGGCGCGCCTCTTGCTCATCGGCAGAAATAAAGATGTGCAGCATTTCAGTGGCGCCAATGCCATCGATCAATTCAATGCCGGTGGCATCGTGCCATTGTTGGCGGGTGCTGGCTGGCAAGGCTTCACCGGCTGACACGCATTTGCGCAGGCGCGTCTGGCGCAACTCGGCACCGTGCGCCGCTAATGTCCGGTATGACGTCGGCGCTGTGAACAGAACAGTCGCTCCGTACTGGCGGATGCCTTCCAGCAGTTGTGGCGGACCGGCTTTTTCCAGCAGCACGGTCGAAGCGCCGATCGACATCGGAAACAACACCATGCCACCCAGGCCAAACGTGAATCCCAGTGGCGGACTGCCGATAAACACATCGTCTTCGCGCGCCTTGAGTACCGAGCGGGGCCAGCAAGCACAAATCGCCATGACATCGCGGTGAAAGTGCAGGGTGGCTTTGGGGATGCCGGTGGTGCCGCTGGTAAAGCCGATCAAGCAAGTGTCGTCAGCGGCTGTGTTGCAGTTTTCAAAATCAACCGACTGGCCTTGCATGCTGGCTTCTAGACTGTCGGGATCTGCGCTGTTGAAGTACCGTATGTGTTTCAAGTCAGGAGAAGCGAGCGCTGCTTCGACCAATTCTTGCGTCAGACTGGCGTCGCAAAAGGCATGGCTGATGCGGCCGATTTCCAGCATCGGTTTGAGTTCTTTGGCACGTAACAGCGGCATGGTGGCCACCACGACGCCGCCCGCTTTGACGATGCCGAACCAGCAGGCCACCATCATCGGTGTGTTGGGTGCATGGAGTAGAACGCGATTGCCCGGCACAAGGCGCATGTCTTTGACCAAGACGTTGGCGATGCGGTTGGCCCTGTCGAAAAGGTCTTTGTATGTCCACGTTTCGTGGGGGCTGCGAACACACAGACGGTCACCGCGGCCTTCCAGAATGTGCTTGTCGAGCAATTCGCTGGCGCAGTTCATCTGTTCTGGGAATTGCAGCTCAGGCAGCTTGAACAAAAAATCAGGCTGCAAGTCTGCCGCCGGCAAGTTGTCGCGCGTGAAGGTGTCCAAGTGGGCGGTCGTCATTGGGGGTAACCCACTTCTTTCAGCAGGTCGCGGGCGATGATAAGTTGTTGCACCTCGGTCGCCCCTTCGTAAATCCGCAGTGCTCTGATTTCGCGGTACAGCCGCTCTACCGGGTGGTCACTGACGACACCCAGTCCCCCAAAGAGTTGCACCGCCGCATCGATCACATGCTGTGCACCCTCGGTGGCGGCCATCTTGGCCATCGCGGCTTCCCGTGTGACATTGCTGCCTTGGTCACGCTGCCAAGCGGCACGGTAGGTCAACAAAGCCGCACTGTCGATGGTGGTGGCCATCTGGGCCAGCTTGGCTTGGGTGAGTTGAAAGTCGGCCAGCGTTTGATTGAACATCTTGCGCTGCGTCACGTGCTGTAGCGCTTCATCCAGCGCCCGGCGCGCAAAGCCAAGCGCCGCCGCGGCTACCGAGGTACGGAAGACGTCCAGCGTACGCATGGCGATCTTGAACCCCTCGCCACCGCTGCCAATGCGTTGCGTCAGCGGGATCCGGCATTCGTCAAACTGCAGTTGGCCCAGCGGATGCGGGGCGATCACGTTGATGCGTTCTGAAACCTTGAAACCGGGTGTCGAGGCGTCGACGATAAAGGCGCTGATGCCACGCGCGCCCGGTGCCTCACCGCTGCGCGCAAAGACCACATAAAAGTCGGCAATGCCGCCGTTGGAAATCCAGGTTTTACGGCCATTGAGGACCGCGACATCTCCCTCAATGCGTGCGCTGCACTGCATGGCGGCTACATCAGAGCCCGCGTCGGATTCGCTCAATGCAAAAGCAGCAATCGCCTCGCCAGCGACGACACGTGGCAGATACGCTTGTTTTTGCGCTTCGGTGCCGGCCAGGCTGATCGCGCCAGATCCCAAGCCCTGCATCGCAAAGGCAAAATCGGCTAAACCATGGTGACGTGCCAGTGTTTCGCGGATTAGACAAATGCTGCGGGTATCAATCGTGTCTTTGGCGCCGCCGTAGGCTTGCCCTGCCACGGCGTATTTCAGCCAGTTTCCTTGGCCCAGTGCTGTCACTAAATTACGACACTCGGTATCCACATCGTGGTTGTGCGGACCGCCTAGGTGGGTCTTGCTCCATGTCTCCAGCGCTTGGGCCAAGTCGCCATGAGGTGCCTCAAAAAAAGGCCACTGCAGATAGTTCAAGTTGCTCATGGCGATACTCAGTTGCCCTGAAACGCAGGGCGCTGCTTGGCCACAAAGGCGTTGTACGCACGACGGAAGTCTTCGGTCAGCATGCAAATGGTTTGTGCTTGCGCTTCAGCTTCAATGGCTTGGTCGATCGACATGTTCCACTCTTGGTGCAGCATGGTTTTGGTGATGCCGTTGGCAAAGGTAGGGCCAGCGGCCAAGTCCCGTGCCCAAGCTTGAGCATCGTTCGCCAAGCTGTCTGCGGACACCAATCGGTTCAAGAAACCACTGCGCTCAGCCTCTTCACCGCCAATCGAGCGTCCGCTGTAAAGCCAGTCACTGGCCCGACCTTGACCGATGATGCGCGGCAATATGGCACAAGCGCCCATGTCGCAACCGGCCAAACCAACACGGTTGAACAAGAAAGCCGTTTTGCTGCGCGCGGTTCCCAGTCGCAGATCAGAGGCCATGGCCATGATGGCGCCGGCCCCTGCACAAATGCCGTCAATCGCCGCCACGATGGGTTGTGGGCAAGCGCGCATGGCTTTGACCAGATCGCCCGTCATGCGCGTGAACATCAACAACTCAGGGACTTCTAGGGCCACCAGGGGTCCGATGATTTCATGAACATCGCCGCCGGAGCAGAAGTTGTCGCCTGCACCAATCAGCACCACGACTTTGACGTCATAGGCGTATTTCAGCTGACTGAAGAGGTCCCGTAATTCGGCATAAGAATCGAAGGTGAGCGGGTTCTTGCGCTCAGGCCGATTGAGTGTGATGGTGGCCACACCGTCTTGGCAGGCCCACAGAAAATGGCTAGCGCGGTAGTCCGCCAAAGGCTTGCGGTTGCCGGCCAGCAATGCCGGGTCCATCGATGTCGTGGCTTGGTTCATGGGCTTAGCTTTCTAATACGGCGGGAGCCATCGCGGTGGATTGCTGCTTCAAGGTGTGCACTCGCAGCGTGCCCAATTGCTTGTAGGTTTGCGAGAGTTCTGTGGCGCCAAGACACGCAAACAGCTCCAAAATCCACTGCTCGTGCTCTTGTGCCATGGCTTCAAATTGCCGACGCCCTTCGGTGGTGAGGTTGACGATCAGTGAGCGTCGGTCGGTTGGGCTGCTCGACCTTGCCACCAGCCCATCACGCTCCAGTTCGTCAGTGATGCCCGTGACGTTCGCACCCGTCACCATCAAATGGCTGGAGAGGTCTTTCATGCGCAAGCCCTCGGGCGTGCGGTAGAGCTGCGCCATGTAGTCAAAGCGCGGCAAACTGGTGTTGAATCGCGCCCGCAGTCGACGTCGAATTTCACTTTCAATTTGCGTCGTGCAGGCGAGCATCCGCAACCACAATTTCAATGCCGCATGGTCGCCCGTGGCGCTGCGGGCTTCGTAGCCTAATTCGTCAGCCGCATTCAGCAGGGCCAAGCTAAGGTCTTTTTTCATCCGTGCTCAGTTCATGATTTCGCCACCGCAGACCGCGATGGACTGACCATTGATGGACGCGGCTCCAGCGCTGCACAACCAACGCACCGTGTCGGCCACTTCTTCGGGCTGCACGATACGGCCTTGTGGATTGCCTGCCGCAAACTCGGCGCGGGCGTCGGCTTCGCTGCGGCCGGTTTTGGCCATCACGTTGGCAATGCTGTCACGCAACAGCTCGGTCTCGGTGTAGCCAGGGCACACTGCGTTGACGGTGATGCCTTTGCGGGCCAACTCCAGCGCCAGCGCGCGGGTCAGTCCCACCACGCCATGTTTGGCGGCGCAGTACGCGGCCACATAGGCGTAGCCTGCCAGCCCAGCTGTACTGGCTATGTTGATGATGCGGCCCCAGCCGGCTTGCAACATATCGGGCAGCACGGCCTGTGTGCAATGAAACGTGCCTGTGAGGTTGACAGCCAGCATCTGCTGCCAGAGCGCGGCATCGGTCTTGAGAAACGGCGCACTGCCGGCCTGACCAGCGCTGTTGACCAAGACCGTGATGGGGCCAAAATGCGCCCGCGCTTGCGTGAAGGCCATCGCCACGGCGTCAGCATCTGTCACGTCTGCTTGCACCGCTGCCATGTGGCCGGGATGCGCTGCAGCCAGCTGTTGCAAGGGCGCCAAGGTGCGGCCCAGCAGCGTCACGCGCAGGCCGGCGTCAACCAGTGTTTTTGCCACGGCAGCGCCAATGCCACTGCCACCGCCGGTGACCAGCGCATGGCCTGATACTGTCATGCTTCAGCCGCCCGAACGGCACTGAGGCCTGCCGCAGCCTGCACTTTTTCACGCTGGAAATTGGCTTCCATTTGCGGTTTGGCTGAACTGTATTGCCGCGGCCAAGGCTGCGCGGTATAGCCAATTTTGGCGGCCTCTGTCAGCGTCCACGCGGGGTTGGCCAAATGCGGGCGAGCAACAGCGCACAGGTCAGCACGGCCCGCCGCAATGATGCTGTTGACATGGTCGGCTTCGCTGATCGCCCCGACGGCGATGGTGGCGATGCCCGCCTCTTGGCGAATGCGATCGGAGAAGGGCGTTTGAAACATGCGGCCATAGACCGGCTTTTCTTTCTTGCTCACCTGACCCGACGAGCAGTCAATCATGTCAGCGCCGGCTGCTTTGAACGCCAGTGCGATCTGCACCGCATCTTCGGGGGTGATGCCGCCTTCGACCCAATCGTGCGCAGAAATGCGCACCGACATCGGTTTGTCTGCAGGCCATGCGGCCCGCACAGCGGCAAACACTTCTAGCGGGTAGCGCAACCGATTCGCCAGACTGCCGCCGTAGTCATCGGTGCGGTGATTGGTCAACGGAGAGATAAAGCTTGAGAGCAAGTAGCCGTGCGCACAATGCAATTCCAGCCAGTCGACACCGATCTCCGCGGCAGCTTGCGTCGTCGCCACAAACTGCGCTTTGACGCTGTCCATGTCCGCCCGGTTCATCGCGTGCGCCGTTTGACTCACGCCTTCCAAGTATTGCTGCGCCGACGCGGCCATGATGGGCCAGTTGCCCGATGCCAGTGGTTTGTCGATGCCGTCCCAAGCCAAACGCGTAGACGCCTTGGCGCCCGCATGACCAATCTGCATCCCGAACTTTGCATCCGTTTGGGCGTGCACCCAATCGACAATGCGCTTCCATCCCTGCTGGTGCTCAGGCGTGTACATGCCGGGGCAGCCGGGCGTGATGCGTCCCTCGGCGCTGACACAGGTCATCTCCGCAAAGACCAGGCCTGCACCGCCCATGGCACGCGCACCCAAATGCACCAAGTGGTAATCCCCGACCAAGCCGTTGATGGCCGAGTACTGGGCCATGGGCGACACCACCACACGGTTTTTCAGGGTGACACCGCGAACCTTGTACGGGGTGAACATCGGGGGCGGGGCGGTTTGCGCTGGCGAAAGTGCCATGCCGGCCTGATTGGCAAACCAGCGTTCAAAGTCGCCTAGCCATTGGGCATCGCGCAGACGCAGGTTTTCGTGGCTGATGCGTTGGCTGCGGGTCAGCATCGAGTACATGAACTGCGGGCCTTCCAGCTGGTCGCAGTAACGCGCGCCACACACCTCGAACCACTCCATGGCGTTCCAGGCCGCGTTTTGCAAACGCAGCACATCAATGTTGCGTGCCGCCTGGTACTTCTCCAGCACACCGGGAATGGCCTCTCGGGTTTGCCCATCCGTGCGGAACAGATTGGCCAACACAATCGCATCTTCAATCGCCAGCTTGGTGCCCGAGCCAATCGCAAAGTGGGCCGTGTGCACCGCGTCGCCCATCAGCACCACATGACTTTTGCCGTTGAACAAGGACCACTGCTCGCATTTGACGCGCTGGAAATTAAGCCAGGCAGAGCCCCGCAGATGCCTCGCATTGGTCATCAGCTTGGCACCGTCCAGCGTTTTGGCAAAGACCTTTTCACAAAAAGCAATTGAAGCTTCTTGGTCCGCAGTGTCCAGTCCGTGCGCCAGCCAGACATGCTCCGGGCATTCCACAATAAAGGTGGTCGTGGTGTCGTCAAACTTGTAAATATGCGACTGGAACCAGCCGTGTTCAGTCTTTTCAAACGCAAAGGTAAAAGCGTCGAACAGTTTGTGCGTGCCCAGCCAGATGAAGCGGTTAGGGCGCACCACAATGTCGGGTTTGAAAATGTCCTGGTAATTGGTCCGGATGCGCGAATTGATGCCATCACTGGCGATGACAAGGTCTGCATCGGGGTACTGCAAATCGCTCTCGGCATCGGTCTCAAACTCAAGCTTGACGCCCAAAGCCTCGCAGCGTACTTGCAATATATTTAAGAGCTTCTTGCGGCCAATACCCACAAAGCCGTGCCCGCCGGAACGGATGCGTTGCCCCTTGAACTCAAGCTCAATGTCATCCCAGTGGTTGAAGGCCTGTTGGATTTCCGCCGCGGATTGCGGGTCATGAATCCGCATGTTGTCCATGGTGGCATCCGAAAACACGACGCCCCAGCCAAAGGTGTCATAGGGCTTGTTGCGCTCGACCACCGTGATGTCGTGCAAGGGGTTGTTTTGCTTCATCAACAAAGCGAAATACAGGCCAGAAGGCCCGCCGCCAATGCACACAATCTTCATCACATTTCTTTCGTTTCAGGCTACTTTGCCCCGACTGAATATGAATGTAATGTAGTTTTAAATAATTTAGAAGTAAAGTAAAAGAGCGTGTATTTTGATCAGTATTTACCCCGAGTCTGTCTTGTCAATGCTCAGCCACAGAGGGGTCTGAAGTACGCTCCGTGAATAACCTCAAGGCATTCCGCGGTATGCGGAAATGGAGAAAATATCGCCGAATGTTTCTATTGGAAATTTATGCAAGATGACGAACGTTGTTGTGGAACCGGCACCTGCCTCATTGACGCAGAAGGTGTCTGCTGGTGCGGTCAAGTGTGGGACGGCGAAAAAATGTGCCTTCCGGCTGGGTTGCCGCCCGAATCGGATGCAAATAACAACTTGGCCGCGTCGTGATACGCCGTGCTAAGGCTGTTATGCAAGAACTTGCTGAAGCCGACATCTCGCGCATTGTCGAGATGGCTTGGGAAGACCGCACTGCTTTTGAAGCCATTGAAGCGCAGTTCGGCCTGAACGAGTCCGGGGTGGTCAACCTCATGCGCCTCCACATGAAGCCCTCCTCGTTCAGGATGTGGCGCCAAAGAATGGCCGGTCGCGTGACCAAGCACGCCGTGCTGCGGGGTGCCAAGTTGCTGCGGCATCGTGCATCTCATACACGACAGTAGTCCGTTAGAAGGCTCAGGTGTGGCAGCGCTTTCACGTGCTTTGGTTTGGTTCAAACGCGATCTTCGCGTGTATGACCATGCGGCCTTGGCGGCTGCGCAACAACATCATGACGCCTTTAGCCTGTTCATCATCGAGCCCGACTGGTTGCAAAGCCCGGAATGCGACGCCAGTCACGTCGATTTTGCCTTGGGCTGTTTGCGCGAACTACGTGCTGAGTTGGCCCTGCGCGGCTTGCCACTGTTGGTGCGTGTGGGCCCTGCGGCAGACGTTCTCGCCAAGTTGCACGCTGATTTGGGCTTCACTCACCTGCTCAGCCATGAAGAAACCGGGTCTGGTTGGTCCTACCAGCGCGATTTGAATGTCGCCGCATGGTGTCGCTCGCAGCAAGTAGAGTGGCAGGAATTCACGCAGACGGGTGTTGTCCGGCGTCTGCGCAGCCGTTCGGGTTGGGCCAAACGTTGGCAGTCGCGCATGGACGCCCCTGTCCATGTGCTGAGCGACCGCTTCAACGCCGCGGTGTCGTTGACCCAACCCGACTTGCCGACGCTTGCCAGCTTAGGACTTTCGCCCCACGGCAAGAGCTTGCAAGCAGCCGGTGAAAAAGCTGCTCAGCAAACACTGCAGTCTTTTTTGCATGCACGCGGCCACAACTACCGCAAAGCCATTTCAAGCCCGCTCACCGCAGAAGACGGCTGCAGTCGCTTGAGTCCGCACTTGGCCTTTGGCACGCTGTCGATGCGAACGGTGCACCAAGCCACCGAGGCCACCGTCGCCAGCACCAACGACCGCGGCTTGGCCTACGCGTTGCGTGGCTTTGCCGGGCGGCTTCGCTGGCACTGCCATTTCATACAAAAGCTGGAAGACGAGCCGGGTATTGAGTTCAACAACTTTGCACGTGCCTGCGACGGACTGCGTGAAAACGACTTCAACCACGACCACTTTGCGGCATGGTGTGCGGGTCAAACCGGCTTTCCGATGGTGGACGCCTGCATGCGCTCGCTCCAAGCCACCGGCTGGCTTAACTTTCGGATGCGGGCGATGCTGGTGAGTTTCTCAAGCTATCACCTGTGGCTGCACTGGAGTGAACCGGGCCTCTTTTTAGCGCGCCAATTCTTAGACTTCGAACCCGGTATCCATTGGAGCCAAATGCAAATGCAAAGCGGCACCACCGGCATCAACACCTTGCGCATGTATTCACCCACCAAACAGGCGCACGACCAAGACCCCGAAGGAATTTTCATTCGCCGCTGGGTGCCCGAACTCGCGCGTGTGCCACTGCCCTACTTGGCCGAACCGTGGAAGATGGATATCAGCATTCAGCGCATGGTGGGCTGCATCATCGGCGTGGACTATCCAGCCCCGATCGTCAACGACAAGGTGGCCATGAAGTTGGCCAAAGATCGGCTTTATGGCCTGCGCCAGACGGCTGCTGCGCGGCTTGAGGCCAGTGGCGTGCATGCGCGTCATGGTTCCCGTAAAAGTGGTTTGCCCGCTACCGGGCAAGCTCGCAAGAGCACGCGCGGGCGCACGGCCAAAGCGCTGAATGAGCCATCACCCCAAGGCGATTTGTTCTGATGACTGCAGCGATGAAAAAAGACTTCAAAGGCAACAAGCAGTCCCTGCCCAGCAAGCCCTGTGCTGTTTGCGGGCGCAGCATGACGTGGCGCAAGGCTTGGGCCAAGAATTGGGAGTCTGTGTTGTATTGCTCGGACGCCTGTCGGGCTAAAAAGAAAGTAGTGAGCTGAGCAGCTGTTGGTTCAACGGTCGGTATGGGGCCCTGTTGTGACTCAAGGGTAACTGCGAGAATAGAGCCATCGTCAGCAATTGATATGGCGACGTGCCATTAAAGTCATTGTTAAAAGTGGAAAAAAGTCAATCAAATCAACACTATTTATCTGGTCGCTTATCAGTCGCCCCGATGATGGACTGGACGGATACACATTGCCGTTATTTTCATCGGCTCTTGAGCCGCCATGCGCTGCTGTACACCGAGATGGTCACCACCGGCGCTTTGCTGCATGGCGATGTGCCGCGGCATTTGCGTTTCAACGCTGAAGAACACCCCGTGGCCTTGCAATTGGGCGGCAGCGAACCGGCTGACTTGGCTCGGGCTGCGCGGCTGGGTGAAGAGTGGGGTTACGACGAGATCAACCTGAACTGCGGCTGCCCGAGTGAACGCGTGCAGCGCGGTGCTTTTGGCGCTTGCCTGATGGCCGAGCCGCAGCTGGTCGCCGACGGCGTCAAGGCCATGTGCGATGCAGTCAGTCTGCCGGTGACGGTCAAGCACCGCATTGGCATTGACAAAGGCGAGAGCTACGACTTCGTGCGGGATTTTGTCGGCACCGTCAGCGAAGCCGGTTGCCGCACTTTCATCGTTCACGCTCGCAACGCTTGGCTCAAAGGTTTGTCACCCAAAGAAAACCGCGAAGTGCCGCCGCTGCGTTATGAGATGGTGCACCAGCTCAAACGCGACTTTCCGCAACTCAACATCATGATCAATGGCGGCATCAACACCGCTGAACAGGTGCACGCGCAACTGCCGCACGTTGACGGTGTGATGATCGGCCGCGAGGCGTATCACAACCCTTGGTGGTTGGCCTCATGGGACACTGAATTCTTTGGCGACGCTGCGCCGGCCGAAGCGCTCACGCGCGAGCTCGTTGAGGCGCAGATGGTCGACTACATGGCGCGCGAGTCAGCTTTGCATGGTACGCCGTGGAGCGCCATCGCCAGACACATGCTGGGGCTGCGTCACGGCTTGCCGGGCTCGCGACGTTGGCGGCAAGTCTGGAGTGACCACAAGCTCAAAACCTGGCCGCCCCATAAGGTGATGGCGTTGGCACACTCTGAATTTCAGGCTGCCGCTTGAGGCTGCGGTTTGCCGGGTCCTGGCAGCAGCATCAAGGCGGCGAACCCCACCCCGCCGAGTGCGGCTGAAAACCACAGCGCACCAGAGCCATAGTGGTCAATCGCCAAGCCAAACAGGTAGGGCGACAAGGCTTGGGTAAACCGCGCCGGCACCATCAAAATACCTTGCCGCAGCCCATAGTCTTTGGGGCCAAACAAGACCAAGGGCAAGGTCCCTTTGGCGATCGTCAGCACACCGTTGCCCGCGCCATGCAGCAGCGTGAAAGCTGCTCCAGCAGGCACGCCCACCAGCAAAAATGCCAGTGCCCCAACCGAATGCAAAGCGCCTGCCACCCGTGCCGAGACCACCGGATGAACGCGTTTCAATAAACCGTATTCGAGCAAACGGCCTGCTACTTGTGCCGGCCCAACCAGAGCCGCCAGCAGCAGCGCTGTGGCCAGCGGCACGCCCTCGGTTTGCAGTAGCCGCGGCAGGTGGGCCGCCATGCCCGTGCTGATGAACCAGGTGATGGCGAAGGTCAAGGCCAGCAGCACAGACGACCGCGTGACGTTCGCTGCGTGGCTGCTGGTCTCTGCGGCAGTCACGATGGGCGCAGAGACTGCACGGTCTGCCCGCTCGGTTTGTGATTCTGGCTCTTCTTGTACGGGTGTTTTGGACAACAAGCTGTACAGCGGCAATCCCAAGAACACATGCAGGCCGGCCCAAGTCAGGCAGGCGCTGCGCCAACCCCATTCCAGCTCTAACCATGCCGAGAGCGGCCAGCCGATGGTGCTGGCGAAGCCGGCCATCAAGGTGATGCCGGTGATCGCGCTGCGTGAGCGCTGACCGTACAAATGCACCAGCGTCGCAAAGGCTGCTTCATACAAACCGGCTGCCATGGCCACACCCAAAATGCTCCAAGCCACGAACATCACAACAGGGCCTTGCGCCACCGCCAAGACCGTCAGTCCGAGCGCAAAGACCAAGCTGTTGAGCATCAGAATGGGTCTGCCGCCATAACGGTCAATCAATTTTCCGGCCAGCGGTCCCAGCACCGCAGAGACCAGCAAGGCCAGTGAAAAGCCCGCAAAAACAAGCGGCGTGCTGATGCCCAAGTCGCGCGCCATCGAGGTCGCCAGCATCGCAGGCAAGTAATAGCTCGACGCCCAAGCCAGCGTTTGCGCCAGCCCTAAGCAGGTGATTGTGCGGGTCTGGCTGGGTGTCATGTAGCGCTCATTCCGAGGGTTCATTGGGTTACGCCACTATAAGTGGCGCAGCTCCGTTAAACCGTCGCTAAACCGGAGAGCATCACGCTGCCAGTGAGGTTAGAGACTTTGATTCTTGCTGATCAAATTCGAAAGCGTCGATGCCCGCTGAACGACCAATGCCGGTGTACTCAAAGCCAAGTTCAGCCATCAAGCTCGGTTCGTACAAGTTGCGACCGTCAAAGATGACAGCTTGTTTCAACAACTTGGTCAATTCAGTAAAGTCTGGGCTGCGAAACTCGCGCCACTCGGTCACGACGATGAGTGCATCTGAGCCGTCCGCGGCAGAGAGGGGTTCTTTGCACAATTCAAATCCTGCTTGCTCGCCCCAGATCTCCTCGGCCCGATTCATCGCGACTGGGTCGAAGGCCTTGACCCGCGCACCCCGGCGCAGCAACTCGTCAATCAGGTCCACGCTGGGTGCCTCGCGCATGTCGTCCGTGCCCGGTTTGAAGGCCAAGCCCCAGACCGCAAACTGCAGACCGCTCAGGTCTTGACCGAAGCGCGACACGATGCGTCGGCCCAGCAGACCACGCTGGCGGTCGTTGATGGCTTGCGTCGCTTTGAGCATGCTTAATTCAGCGCCAGCTTCTTCGGCGATATGGGCCAGCGCCCGAACATCCTTTGGAAAGCAAGAGCCGCCCCAGCCGCAGCCAGCGTACAGAAAATGGGTGCCGATGCGGGAGTCGCTGCCGATGCCGACGCGCACATGCTCAATATCCGCGCCAACTTTCTCTGCCAACATGGCCATCTCGTTCATGAAACTGATGCGCGTGGCGAGCATGGCATTGGCGACATATTTCGTCAGCTCGGCGCTGCGAACATCCATCATGATGAGGCGGTCCCGATTGCGCAGGAAAGGTGAATACAGCGCGCGCATCAGTAACTCGGCTTGCTCGTTGTCGCAGCCCACGATGACGCGGTCTGGCCGCATGAAGTCGTCAATGGCCACGCCTTCTTTCAGGAACTCCGGGTTCGATACCACGGAATATGGCAGCACCGCAGCACGTTGACGCAAGGCGTTTGCAATGGTCTTGCGCACCCTGTCCGCCGTGCCAACCGGCACCGTGCTTTTGTTGACCACGACCTTGTAGTCGTGCATGTGCTCACCAATCGTGTGTGCCACCCGCATGACATGTTGCAGATCAGCCGAACCGTCGGCGGCGGCGGGTGTGCCTACCGCGATGAAGAGGATGGTGCCGTGCGCGACAGCAGCTGCCATGTCGGTTGTAAACACCAGCCGACCCGCTGCAGCATTGCGTTGCAAGAGAGGCTCCAGCCCCAGTTCATGGATCGGCGTGATGCCTTGCTGCAAGTCAGCCACTCTTTTGGCATCGACGTCAACACACATCACGCTGTTGCCCATTTCGGACAAGCAGGCGGCGGTCACCAAACCGACATAGCCGGCACCAAATACGCTGATCTTCATGAGTCACTCCAGATTTTCAGGGTCTATCTGAAGAGCAATAGTCGCTGTTAATCGTGTCGCGCAGATGACGCTCATGCGTCAAAACAATGACATTAAGCGGGCTGTGGTTTGGGCAAGTGCATCAAGGCCTGACCCATACGGATCTGTTGACCGAATTCAATGCCGTCGCACAATTCAAAACCTGCGGGCGCAACCACAATGATGGTTGATCCATGTTCGAACCAGCCCAACTCCTGACCTTTGACGCAAGGGGCTGCGCAAGGTATTTCATTTGGCCCACGGTAGCGTAAATGCAACAAAATATTTAAAAAATGCAGACGCATGCTGGCCACCAAAATCGCGGCAATGGGCACCAAAGCAATCGGGTGACCTGTGTCTTTCAAGCGCGCTCGCAGCACCGCGCGCTCATTGCGGCAAAACAAACGCTCGACTCTTTTCAGGGCAATCGGATTCACATTCCAGGTGTCGCCGCTGATGTAGGTCACATGCTCCACGGTCATGTCTTGTGGCGCGTGGAAGCGGTGGTACATGCCAGAGGTTAAGCGCAAGGTGACGTAGGTGCCGTTGTTGAACGCGGTCGTGTCTTGACTGGGGCCAAAGAGTTCGGCGATTGAATACGGGAATCCCTTGGCCTGTATCACCAAGCCATCGACAACCTGACCGCATGCGCCGACGATGGCGTCGCTGGGGCTGCTCATGACCGTCGGGTTCGGGTCGATCACTCTGGCGCCAGGTTTGAGCTCGCGGGTGAAGCAGTCATGCAGGCTGCCGAAGGTTTTTTGCCGTGCATCGCTCAGGTCAAGTTCCGTGAACATGCGCCAGACCCGGATCGACAACCGTGCGAGCAGGGGGCTTCGTATTTTACTGAACCAGCCCATACAGCGCGTGAGCATGATGCGCGGCACCCGGTTGGTGAGCAGGAAATTAATGTCTTCCTGCAGGAAAAATTGGCGAAAAAAATTAGTTTTCATATGCCTGTCAAAAAAGATAGTTAGCGTTGTGAAGTTTTAAAACTGAGGACTCTATGGACGACAACATCGCTCTCCCGTTATTGGCACTCGGCGTACTGGCTTGGGTCTTGCCCAAAGCCAAGCGACGGATAGAACTCTCCCGCGCCAAGCATCGATCTTTGGCGGGTCATTCGCGTATTGCCAAGCGCATCGCCGGACTGCTTCCCGGCTATGCCTATGACGAAGCCACCTTCTTTAATTCGGACCATGCCGACAGCACCGTCGTGCAGCGACGGCGCGACGGGTTTGCCAAATTGGCGGCGCTTTACGCCGCGCGTTTCCCGAAAAGTGTTGCCATGACCAGCAGCGCCCGAGCCATCATTTCGGACCTGCAGTTCACCGGTCGTTATCGGGTGCCCTACCAATACAGCGACTACCTGAGCCAACACATCAAAAGCGGCAGTTTTGTGAAGGCGTCGCACGGCGTGACCGTGACCGACCTGGATGACAATGTTTTTTATGACCTGACCGGCTCCTACGGCGTGAACCTGTTGGGCTATGACTTTTACAAGGCCAGCATTGAGGCCGGTCAGCAACTGGTGAAAGACCTCGGGCCAGTCTTGGGTGCGTACCACCCTTGCGTCCTCGAGAACGTGACCCGACTCAAAGCCATCTCTGGCTTGGACGAAGTGTCTTTTCACATGTCCGGCACAGAAGCAGTGATGCAGGCGGTTCGCTTGGCGCGCTACCACACCAAGCGGAGTCATCTGGTTCGCTTCAGTGGCTCGTACCACGGCTGGTGGGAAGACGTTCAACCCGGCCCCGGCAATCCGCTGCCACCCCGCGAGACCCACACGCTCAAAGAGATGGACGAACGCACGCTTCACGTGTTGCGCACGCGCAAGGACATTGCCTGTGTGCTGGTCAATCCGCTGCAGGCCTTGCATCCCAATGCGTCCGCGCCCGGCGACTCGTCGTTGGTCGACAGCAGTCGCCGCGTGGCCTATGACCGGGCGGCTTACACGGACTGGCTTAAAAAGCTTAGGGCGGTGTGCACAGAGCGCGGGATTGTTTTGATTTTTGACGAGGTGTTTCTCGGCTTCCGCTTGGCACCCGGTGGCGCGCAAGCCTACTTTGGCATTCAGGCCGACATGGTGACCTATGGAAAAACCTTGGGCGGTGGTCTGCCGGTGGGCGTTGTGTGCGGTCGCTCGGCGCTGATGAAGCGTTACCGGGATGATCGGCCAGGCGACATTTGTTTTGCGCGTGGCACCTTCAACGCGCACCCTTATGTGATGGGTGCCATGAAGGCTTTTCTCGATGCATTGGAGACGCCCGCGATTGCTCAGTTGTATGACGGCATCGACGAGCGTTGGGATGGCCGCGCTAAGCTGCTGAACAACCAACTCGAGGAACAGGGTTTGCCGGTCCGGGTGGCGAATATGTCGACGGTCTGGACGGTGCTTTACACCCAGCCTTCCCGCTACAACTGGATGCTGCAGTTTTACCTGCGCGCACATGGGCTGGCCTTGAGCTGGGTTGGCAGTGGCCGTCTCATTTTCAGTTTGAACTATGGGGATGTTGAGTTTGGGGAGGTCGTCAAACGTTTCGCAGACGCCGTTAAAGCCATGCAAGATGATGGCTGGTGGAGTGGTCCCGAGCAAACCAATCAAACCATACGCAAAGGTATTTTCAGGGAGATGTTGCGCCAGCCGCGTTGAGCTTCAGACCAACAGGACTCGGATGAGTCCTGTTGGTAATCATGCTCACTTGTGCTTGACATGCGCCATCGGATCGATCATCTCGCCGCGCAACAAGGCCAAGGGCGCCTTGTGGTACAGCACGATGTCGTGGAAGGGATCTGTGATGATCTTGAAGGCCCAGACGATGCCCGTCCAAGCGTCCTGTTGAATCCACAGTTGGACGACACGAAACAGCAAACCGGCGACACCTAAGGCCAGCCACGCCAAACCGACGTCGTTCAGGAACTCCATCAGCCCATCCGCGGGTGCAATTTGGCCAAACAGAGAGGGCTGTAGCCACAGCGCCACAGGCACCAAGACCCAGACGGCCAGTAACACCACTTTGCGGCGAATGTTGTAGCCAATCTTGATCTCTTCTTTGTGCGCATCGGTCGCTTGGTTCACGTCGTCATAGCCTCGGGGTTCAAAAAAGAAATGCCCAGCTTGACGACTTGTCATGGACACCAGCCATGCCAACAACGCAGCCCAAGCGGGATTGACAAACAGCAACGCATAAGCAATCACAAAACTGACAGCGCTGAGCAGATGCAGGCTTTGGTTGATCCGGCTATGGTGGTAATAGCGGTGGTCATCCCAACGCTGGGTCTTTAACTGTTGAAAAAAATCGTTCACATGGGCCTCGCGGAGTTGGGGGCAGTACGCCCTAGTCGCTTAAGTTAACGACCTCAATTTAGCCCCGCCGTATGAAAGTTTCGTGACGTTAACGTTTCAATTCGAAGTGCCGATTTGTCATCAAGTTGTTACGAAGAGGCGACATGATCATTGCATGGCTTATGAATATGCGCACAACCTGCTCGTTGAAAATTATCCGGCCAATCGGCGCTCCCTGCGTGTCGCAGTTGTCTCTGAAACGTATCCGCCGGAAGTGAATGGTGTTGCCGTGACGCTGGCCAAAGTTGTCGATGGATTACGCGCCGCCAACCACGCCGTGCAACTGATTCGCTTGCGCCAGAGTGGCACGGATGCAGCCTGCCAAGATGAGATGCATTCCGGCTACCAAGAGGTCTTGATGCGCGGCTTTCCGATTCCACGCTATCCGGGGTTGCGCATGGGCATGCCGTCCAAGAGTGCGCTGATCCGGCTTTGGCAGCTGAAGCGTCCAGATGTTGTTCACATTGCAACCGAAGGCCCCCTTGGCTGGTCAGCACTGCGCGCTGCGATGTACCTTAGGTTGCCTGTGTCCACTGACTACAGAACCAATTTTCAAAGCTACAGCGCGCATTATGGCGTTGGTTTTTTGAACAAGCCGATCATGGCTTACCTGAAAAAATTTCACAATTACGCCCATTGCACCATGGTGCCAACGGAAGCCTTGCGTACCTCTCTGGCTGACGTAGGGTTTCAACGGCTGAAGGTGGTCAGCCGCGGCGTCGACACAGTTGCCTTTGACCCGGCACACCGCAGCGAAGAGCTGCGTGCTCAATGGGGGCTTGCACCCGATGATGTGGCGGTGGTCTGCGTTGGACGCCTTGCGCACGAGAAAAATCTAGCGTTGCTGTTGAAGGCTTTTGAGGCAATTGAGGCACGCGACCCACGAGCCCGGTTGGTGCTTGTCGGGGACGGTCCGATGCGACAGGATTTGCAAACCCGATGCCCTAAAGCCATTTTTTCTGGGCAATTGAGAGGCAAGCTATTGGCCGAGCACTATGCGTCAGCCGACCTTTTTTTAATGCCCAGTCTCACGGAGACCTTTGGCAACGTGACCACCGAAGCCATGGCCAGTGGTTTGCCGGTGGTCGCCTTCAATTACGCCGCTGCAGCGGCGTTAATCGTCGACAGTGTCAATGGGAGCTCAGTGCCGACGGACGATGCGGATGGCTTTGTGACTGCAGCGCTGGCGTTGGCTGCCGAGCCGCTGCAGCGTAAGCAAATGGGCATAGAAGCCAGACAAACGTCGTTGCAGCTGGACTGGGGCTGCATCGTGCAAAAGTTTGAGGATGTGCTGCAAGAGGTGATCGATCAATCGCGTGTCATCGTTTGAAGCGGAATGAGTTTTGAGGGTTGAGTTTTAACGGGTTGGTCCAGCGCGAAAGCCACGCTGAAGCAGCAAACCAATCGCCGCAGCGGTGCACAGGCCAAACAGTGTCAACAGCAGGACGATGGATACATCCGCAGCGACCAAGGCGGCATACACCCCCAGCAAGCACAACACACTCAGGTTTTCATTGAAGCCCTGCACGGCCACTGACCTGCCCGCACTCAAAAGGACAAAGCCACGGTGTTGCAGCAAGGCATTGAGAGGGACGACCAAAATGCCGCCAACCACACCTATAAGCGCCAGAAACAGCAGGGCCGTGCTGACCACCTGCACATGGGCAATGGCGGTGATGAGCAGGCCCATCAAAACGCCAGCCGGCAGGACGTGTTTTGCATGTCGCAGGGGAATCCATCGTCCGGCAATGACAGCGCCCACAACGACTCCTACCGCGACAGCTGTTTGTAGGTAGGCTGATTGTTCGAGGGGCAGGAATAGAACATCGGCTGACCACTTCAAGACAATGAATTGCAGCGTTGCGCCAAGGCCCCAAAAAATCGTGGTGACCGCCAGTGACAGGCCGCCCTCAGCATCACGCCACAAGAGTAAATTGGCGCGCCAAAAATCCCGTATCAGCACCAACGGGTGGATACTGCTTGCCGGATAACGGGCACCGCTGTGTGGGATACCCAGATTGAGCAGGCTCGCTCCACCGTAGATCATCAGCAGCACCAGCAGAGAGGTGTAAAGCGGTGAGATGCCTTCGAGGCTTTCAACGCGCATCAGCCCATTCAGGGTCGCGATCACGTTCGCGTTGACCAATACGCCACCCAAGACTGCGCCCAAGAGCGCGGCACAGACCACTGAGGTTTCCAGCCAGCCATTCGCCTTGACCAAGAGATGGGGCGCGACAATTTCAGTGATCAGGCCATACTTGGCTGGCGCATAAGCTGTGGCACCCAAGCCTGCGATGGCAAAGGCCACGAGCGGGTTAAAGCCGAGTAGCAAAGCCGCAACGCCAAGAATTTTGACGCCGTTCATCCACGCCATCAGGCGGGCTTTGGGGACCGCATCAGCCAAGGGGCCGACAAAGGGGGCTAGCACCACATAGGAAATGGTGAAGACGAATTTGAGCATCGGTGCCCACCAAGCCGGAAGCCCCTGCTCTGAAAGAAGGGCAATCGATACAATCAACAAAGCATTGTCAGCAAGTGCTGAGACAAACTGAGCCGCAATGATGAGGTAAAAGCCTGTAGGCATCGGCGAGATTGTGGCGAGTTATTAAGTCAGCACACCGACAAATCAATGACGTTTCAATGACTTGAAGGCTGGGGCTTCCGAACGATTTCAATCACGTGGTAGCTCGGACAGGCGTAGCGCGAGATGTCGTAGGCGTTCAAGGGAAAAGAGCCACAGTTTGAAAGCCTGCGAAATGGCGAGTGGTAAATACCGCACTGGTAGCGTCCGTCGTCAATCGGCTCTAAAAACACACAGCGCTTGTCCATGCAGCAGTTGCCGCACTGCACGCAAGAGCCGCTAATGTCGGCGGGCACTGCTTTGGCTCGGCCTAGCACGTCTTCAAAGTAGTGCTGCGCCGGCCCCTCCCTGAGCGCGTCAATATGAATGCGCATTTTTCGAATAAAACCGGCGTAATCCTGCAGGAACTTGAGTCGTCCAAATACGAGGCTTGCCAGAATCGGTGCCACCGGAAGCATCCGCCGCAGTGTGCCGATATAGGCACTGGCCAACCTCGGCGCGATGTGCTTGACATAAAAAGTAACCAGGGATAAATCGCGCATGAAAACCTAGCCTTTGAAACCATCGAACAGAAGGTTAACAAGTAGATTTTGAGTCGAACGAATGAAGCTTTGATGACATCAGCCAGCTTTGTGGCTTGTCCTCTTTACACGTCTTTTCTCGAAATGTTTCAGCAGCACATAGGTGGCGAGCCCAATCAATGCAGAGGCTAGAAAAAAACCACCGTAGGCCACCGGCCATTCAACAGCTTGCGTCATCATGGAAAACTCAGACATGCCGCCCATACCCGCCAAAATATTGATGGGCATGAAGACCACGCTGAAGACGGTCAACTGGTTGACGCGTTTGTTCTGATTGATGTTGATGAAACCGATGGTGGCGTCCATCAAAAAGTTGATCTTGTCGAACAGGAAAGCGGTGTGACTATTCAGCGATTCAATGTTGCGCAAAATTTGCTTGGAGTCTGAAATTTGATCTGGCGTTAATAAACGTCCGCGCATCAAAAAACTAAAAGCACGTTGCGTGTCTAGGATGTTGCTTCTAATGCGGCCGTTTTGATCTTCTTCTTCCGCGATATCGGCAAGAATGCCGGCCGCCTCTTGGTCGGTGATCGCCTCGCTCAAGACATGACGCCCAACAACGCCCAGTTTGGCGTAAATGTTTTCAAGTGAATCGGCGGAAACTTCCACGTCTGCACCATACAGATCCAAAAGAAGGTCAACGCAGTCAGTCACATAACCCGGCTGTGTCAGTGCCCGACGTCGCTGCAATCTGAAGACCGGCAATTCTTCGTTACGCAATGAAAAAAGAATGCCGCCATGCAAAATGAAGGCGACTGGAACGCTTCTGGAGTTGCCTTCCCGGTCATGCAGAAAATTGGAATGAAGGTGAATATCGTCGTTTTCTTCGACGTGAAAACGCGCACTTACTTCAAGGTCGGTCGCCTCAATGGGATCTGGCAGTTCCACGCCAAAGTGAGAGCCTACAAACAGCCGCTCGGCTTTGGATGAATTGATCAGGTCAACCCATACAGGTTTGGCACCCTTTAGGTCTTTTCTGCCCGTCATCGGGATGTTGCGAAGTCGACCTTCATTTAATTCATAGACATTGATCTTGCTTTCAGCAAAGTCGGGTTGTCGGTCGCCGGCTACGTCTATTCGCCTTTGATCTGACATTTCCCACAGCACATCGTTCTCTCGCTCCTGCGGCAGTTTGGCCCAGAGTTTTTGGGCATCCTCCGCTGGCAGCGAATCCAAGTAACCACCAAGTTCTGTTGAGCTTTGTTTGGCGATGAAGTTGTGCAGTTCGGCATCGTGTTGCTTTTGGAGCAGCGACTGCACAACATCGTGCTTGTGCATTTTTTGGCTGTGGACCATGCCGTCAACCAGCTTTTGTTTGCCCAACATAGCGATTAGATTTTCAAGCGACATGGATGGTGGATGCTGAGGACGGTAGATTGTGAAAATCTTATGAACTTACTGTGTCAATGGCGTGACACTCCTGTCTGTCGATGGCGACGATACGAGGGGCCTCAAATGCGGCATATGAATCAAGCCGATGCTCATCCAGACCGCTACGCTGAAATACGCGGACATCCAGACCACTTCGCTTTCCCAGTCTGTCCATCGATGTGACACCACCCACCTGCTTGAGACGTCTAGAAATCCTTGCGTCACGCTGAGAAATGGACGACCATGCTCGTGGTCCAACAGCCAGCGGGACCAGTACATGGGGACATCAACCAAAAACATGTAAAGCGCGTAAATAGCACCCATGGCGCTGAAGGTGGCCAGAATGGTGCGGTGCTCGCGGTGACTTCGTGGCAAAGCATGCAAATAACTGGCGGCCAACATCAACGCGCAAAGCCCCCAGAGTGACTCTTCGACGACATGGCCCAGATTTGACGTTGTCAGCACTGCATACCAAGAGAAGAGCTCGGCCACGAGAATCATGGGAACGACCGCGTGAGACACCATGATGCCGACCCGATTCTCAGCCGTCCGTGCGATGCTCCGAGACAATATGGCCCATTGCGTCACAAAACATAATTCTGCGATGGTCGCGACGGAGCGCCCTACGACCACGCTGGAAAGCCAAGAATCGATCAGGCACAAACGCTGGATGTCAAAAACCGGCAGCACAGAACGATAGGCGCAGCCGAAAACGTATCCAGCAGACAGAATGATCTGCAAACGGATGGCGGCCCAAGACTCGGGGCCGAAAGATAAAGATCGGCGCCACAGATGCGTCGCTGAGGCTGTCCATGCCATCACGTTGATCAAGCTCACTGCGCAAAGCAGTGCCCACCATGTCCATACAGACGTTGTCATAGTCTTCATCTTTCTCAGCAAATGGGTCAACTGATCCGTGCTTTTTTCTGCATCACATCATTTGTTATGCGGTACAAATAAACGGTGTATATCGTTTATACGCTTTTAAAGCATTGGCGCGGAACAAATTATTTGCAAGGAATGGTGATCTGGGCTGATTTATGGCGTCTCAATATTGCCATCAAGATTTCATGAAACATAGCTAACGTTCAGCTTCTTATTCATGGAGTTTTATTTTGAGACCTTTTTCTACGTCAGCATTGTTGATTGCCGTGAGCTGTTGGGGCGTGTTGTCGTGCGCAGTATTGGCGCAGGCGAACCCCGCTGCAAACGCAACAAAACCATTGGTCATCTTGGTCAGCTTGGATGGGTTCAAGCCTTCCTATTTAACTGAAGTGGAAACACCTCATTTGTTCTATTTAGCCCAACAGGGTTCTCAGGCTAAGGGTTTGATTTCAGCCTTTCCATCTTTGACGTTTCCCAATCATGTGACGCTGGTGACGGGCCAAACGCCGGACCATCACGGCATTGTGAACAACACCATGACAGATCCTGCGACGACTCAGCGCTTCACACTGGGATCGCGTGAAGCCGTTGAGAACCCAATGTGGTGGCAAGAAGCTCTTCCTTTGTGGGTAACTTTGAGGCAACAGGGCAAGATCGCCTCTACGTTGTTTTGGCCCGGATCTGAGGCGCCCATTCAAGGCGTGATGCCCAACGATTGGATGCGTTACAACCATCACATGACGCACGAGGCTCGTCTGGAAACTTTGTTGGGCTGGCTGTCACGCGTTGAAGCACAGCGACCGGATTTTGTGACGCTGTATTTTTCAGATTTGGATTCGGCTGGGCATAGCGCTGGTCCTGACAGTGAAGCAGTTCGCTTAGCGACCCGAAAAGTTGATCAATCCATCGGTCATTTGGTGGCGGCGCTCAAACAACGCGGTGTTTGGACACAAACGACGTTGGTGATCGTGTCGGACCATGGCATGGCTTTGTCGCCGCCAGAAAAAGTGATTCAGGCAAAAACGGCTTTGGCTGCATTCCCTGATGCGCGTTGGGAGTGGTTGGGTGCTACTGCTGGGGTTCGCCTCAACGGGGAGTCTACGGACGGTGTGATGACGGCTTTGTCAAAGCTATCGAATGTGGCTTGCTGGCCCAAGGCATCGATGCCCAAGCGATTTCGTTTCGGTACCCACCGTCGGATTCCCGATATTGTCTGTTTGTCTGATATCGGATACAGCGTTTCAGACAACCCTGAGCGCAAAGGTCCTCTGGGTCAGCATGGCTATGACCCCGAGCTAACCGACATGCACGGTATTTTGATTGTCTCCGGCCCCCGCATTCGTCAAGCACAACTCGAACTTGTGAGCAACCTCGAAGTGTATGGACTGCTGGTCAATCTTTTGAATGTCAAAGCTGAAAAAAATGATGGTGAAAACACCTTGTCCCCGCTGGTGCTGAAACCTCCTTCGGCGGCAGGAATGCCATGACGTGAAAGATAAATTCCCAGCAGAAAAGCAGGCTCTGCCTGCTACACAATTTTAGGCAGTAGCAACACTCAAATACAGAGCAAGTCACAGAAATTAAGTCAAACCGTCATAGCTTCGTAACTTTTTGTTTTTAACATTTACATAAATTAACATGTAAGAAACGAAATGAGCCGTTGGCCTGACGCACCGATTAAAAAAGCCCGCATCGAAATCATTCCGATGATTGATGTGATGATGTTTCTACTGGTCTTTTTTGTACTCATCAGTCTCAATGTCATTCCTGCGCTGGGTCTAAAAACCAAACTTCCGCAATCTTCGCAGGCTAAAGAAGATCATCCGCCACTGCGCGTTGTGATCACACTGCCTAAAGGCGAGGGCATTCAAGTTGAAGGTGAATCAACGACATTGAGCGCGCTGGCAGGCAAGCTTGAAGCCAAACGCTTGAGCAGCGGCCGCATGCTTTCTGTCTTGATCAATGGCGATGAGTCGGTCGAACTGCAGCGCTTGATAGACGTGATGGATTCACTCAAAGCGAGTGGGTTTGACAACTTATCCATTGCTGCCCGAAAACGCTGATTGGCGTCGCGACTCATGCAAACTATTTACAGACAGCGCGACTTGATTGGTGCGGCAAGTGCTGCACTGATGCTTGGTACCGTGCTGCTGGCACTGGCTGCACCCGTGATGGAAAAAACCATCATTGCGGCAGCCGAAGTGACCCTTCTGCAATTGAGCGAGCCGGAGCCTGAAAAAAAAGTTGTCCCGGTGCAGCCGAAACCGGTGACCAGCGTCAGACCTCCCCCCATCGCAGCCCTGCCTGCACCCAGTCAATCGTCCGTCAAAGCCGATGCGCCAAGTCCCACGTCGGTCGTCGCCTCCTTGGTCTCAAAAGCTGTTTCGACAGAAGCTGCGCCGAGCGCAGCGGTCAGCCCAGTAGCTACGCCACAGGTCGTGCCGACCAAGATGGCCGAACCGCTTCGCCAAGCACCACCGCCAGCAGTGACGCAAACGGTGGTTCAGACGGAGCGCTACGAAGCTCAAATTTTGCGTTACCTCGAATCCATCAAACGCTACCCATCGAGCCGGGAAGCGCGTCAGACACGACCCTCCGGCACCGTCACGGTCTGGTTTGACTTGTCACGTGCGGGGCGGGTGCTCGCCGCTGGGATTGAAAAAAGTTCGAACTCTTCATTGCTTGACTCTGAAGCACTCAAAACAGTGCGCACCGGCAATTTCCCCGTTTACCCGGAGGGTGTTTTTGCGAGTGCCGATATGCACCGTTTTTCTGCCCACCTTAGCTACGAACTCAAAACCACAGAGTAATTTTTAACTTGGAGTAAATGATGACCTTGATCAAAAAATCTTTGAACCTGCGACCGCATGCGATCATGCTTGCCTTGTTGGCTATCGGCTTAGTGCCTAGCGCACTGGCTCAAAACAGCACCAATGTGGGAACAGTGAGTGTGACAGGCGAGGGCGATAAGCTAGGTAACGGCTTGATGATTGAAGAAGAATCCAGCAAAGGTAAAAGCACCATCACGCGAGCCGCCATGGAAAAAGTGGCGCCGACTAGCAACCCCTTTCAATTGCTTGAACTTGCACCTGGTGTTAGCTCTTACAACGTTGATGCCACGGGCCTGTTTGGTGGTCAGCTGAAGGTCCGCGGCTTCAATAGCGATCAGTTGGGTTTCACCATCAATGGCGCGCCGGTCAATGACTCAGGTAATTTCGCTGTTTACCCACAGGAATACACCGACACAGAAAACCTGTGCGAAATTTTTGTCACACAAGGATCTGCAGACACCGAATCTCCTCACGTGGGTGCCTCAGGTGGCAACGTCGGCATGGTCACTTGCGAGCCGGCAGACGTCAGGCGCGGTCGCGTTTCACAAACCGTGGGACAAAATAATTTGTCGCGTTCCTTTGTGCGTATCGATACAGGCAAGCTTGGCGATTTCAAAGCTTTCGTCTCAGCTTCGAAGACGACAGCAGACAAGTGGAAGGGCCAAGGCGGCGCTGACAGAGAGCACATTGACGCGGGCTGGGCCTGGAACCTGACTCCGGATACTTCCTTCAGCGGTAGCTTGCTTTACAACAAAGCCGTGAACAACAACTTCCTGTCTTTGACCAAAGCTGAATACGCTGCGAAGGGTCCAAATTTCGATTACTCAGGCGCCGTTCCACAACATGTAGCACCTGGCGCTGGCGCGCAGTCTGATTCCAGCACTGCAAATTTCGGCACCTCGTCATACAGTACGTCGCAGCCAGTTAGAACTGTCATGCCTTTCTACGGATACGCACTCAACCCCTTTGAAAATTACCTCATCACAACGCGCCTGGCAACCAAGGTCAACAATGCGCTGACGTTGTCTGCCGAGCCGTACTACTGGAGTGGCTACGGTACTGGTGGCGTTCAACAAACAACGGTCGGGGAAACTTCAGGCGGCAACAGGCTCGGCGGCGGCATCAGGGATATCAATAAGGACGGCGACACACTGGACACCGTAGGCGTTTACCGCGGTAGCGTCACAGATACCAGCCGTCCAGGCATCACCTTCAAAGCCAACTGGAATTTTGACAACCATCGCGTGCTTGCAGGCTACTGGATGGAGCGTGCAGAGCACCGCCAGACTGCACCGGCCACCACGGTCAACAACAGCGGCAATATCACTGACATATGGCTGAGAAACTCGGCTGAATTACTGAAACGGGCCGACGGCACGCTGTATCAAAACCGGGATTGGCTGACCATTAATAAGGCCACCTCACTGTTTGCTCAGGACACGATTTCGCTGATGAATGGGCGCCTTGACCTCACGCCTGCAGTCCGCATGCCAAGCATCAAGCGCGACTTCACCAACAACGCCAGCGAAGGCTTTGCAAGCGGCGCGAGCTACAACGTAAAACGCACTTACGACGATGTTTTGCCTAGCTTGGGTGGCCGGTTCAAGATCGACGACAGATTTCAAGTGTTTGGAAACGTGACAAAGAACATGCGTGCACCGTCGAATTTTGCATTGAGCGCAGCGGTCGCAGGCGGCACAATTGCTAATGGAGTACTGACCGGCAACAGCTTAAACATCAATGACTCAGTGCAAAAAGAAACCTCTTTGAGTACAGAAGGCGGTCTGCGTTACACGGGCGAGACATTCAATGCATCCGCCACGTTGTTCAACACGAACTTCAATAACCGGATCGCAACCTCCTACGATCCGATCACAGCCAGCAACCGTGACTACAACGTTGGCGATGTTCAAATGCGAGGCATTGAGGCTGAAATTGGCACCAAGCCAATCGGCGGCCTGAGTTACTACAGTTCTCTGACACTCAACGACAGCAAGCTACAGAGCGACTACAGAAATGCTGCGAGCTCCACTCTTGCGACAACGGGTAAGAAGCTGCCTGACATGCCTTCCGCTATGTTGGCCGCATCGGTGCAGTACGGCAGCGGTCCCTATTTAGTGGCATTGTCTGGAAAATACACCAGCCGTGTGTACTCAACGCTGATGAACGACGAGCAAATACCGGGCTACACCACATTCAATCTGAATGCGGCCTACCGGCTGGCGTCTTCTACATTTTTTAAGAACACAACGCTGCGCCTGAACATGTCCAATATTTTTGACAAGCGCTACCTTGCGCTGAATCAAGGCAGCGGGTCCAGCATCACAACCACGGTTGACGCTACTAAGTCAGGTTCGGGCCTCCCAACCTACTATGTTGGCGCTCCACGTTTCGTCAGCGTGACGCTCAGCACCGATTTTTAAGGATTTCACCCATGCAGGATTTTTTGCACGACATCAGTTTTTACATCATGTATGGTGCGGCGGCCTTGGCGGTGTTTGTGATCGTCGAGCGCTCGATCTTCTTTATGTTCAACAAAAAGAAGGCAGTTGCCCTCGCTAAACAAGCTGCCCAGGGTCCGGCCGAATGCTTGGAACTGGCACTCAAGGAAAAGACAAGCGTGGCCAGTGAACTCGTGCAAAACCTGGTGCAAGCACGCCAGCGTTTTGCCGGGAGTGATCTTGAGGCTGCGGGCGACGCTGCGTTGATCGCAGCCAAGGAGAAGCTGCAGCGTCACCTGTGGATGCTTGACACCATCGTTACCGCTGCGCCGCTGCTAGGTCTGCTGGGGACCATCCTTGGCATTGTGGATACTTTTTACAGCCTCGCACAATCCGGTATGTCAGACCCTGCGGGGGTCAGTTCCGGTATTGGTACTGCCTTGTATGCAACTGCTTTGGGAATCGGTATTGCCGTAGTGGGTTTGATGTTCTTCAATCTCTTCCAGGAACGCGTTGAACGCATCACCGACTCTCTCAAGGTCACGGTTCTGCAACTGAGTATGAGTGCAGATGCAAAGTCCTAGGATCGCCAAAAAATTAGCGGCCAAGCACGGCTGTGCTTTAGGCCGGCACCGCCAAGAGCGCCAGAATTGAGTTGTCACGGTCCAGCGGTTGACATGACACTGTCAAGCTAGAACAGCAAACTGGCCCACGCTGAACGCCAATGTTCAGTATCCACCGATTTTAACAAGGGTCTTTGATGATGTCTTGCATTTCCATTCAACGTGCACTTTTCCTGATTGCTCTGAGCGCCACGCCCTTGCTGGCAGCATCTCAAACCGCCTTTCCGGCCACACTCAGCGGTCACGCTCTATTGCCGGCTCAAACCATGATCGCGGCGCCGAAAGATGCGCCGGCTGATCTGCGGGTGAGTGGGAAATTCACCACCGGCCAACGGGTCGAGAAAATCGGCAGTGTGGAGGGGCTGTCTGCAGGCCGTCCGACCGGCGTTTTCTTGCCCTTTAAAGGCCAGCCGGTGCAGGGACACTCGGGCATCAAGCGCATGGCCGATGGCAGCTACTGGCTGCTGACCGACAACGGCGCGGGCTCAAAAGCCAATTCGCCGGACTTCATGCTGTACCTGAACCGCTACAGCGTTGACTTCAAGTCGGGTCATCTCAAGCGCCTGGAGACGGTGTTCTTGCACGACCCAGAACGCCAAGTGCCTTTTCGCATCGTTCACGAAGGCAGCAAGAAACGCTACTTGACGGGTTCCGACTTTGACACCGAGAGTTTCCAGATCGCTGGTGGCGCGCTGTGGATTGGCGACGAGTTTGGACCGTACTTGATCAAAACCGACCTGAAGGGCAAGGTCTTGGCTGTTTTTGAAACTCAGGTTGACGGCAAGGTGGTTCGCTCGCCTGACCATCCTGCGGTGTTGACGCCGTCTGCGCCTAATGTTGCTGTGAAGTTCCAGTCGCGTCGTTCCAAAGGCTTTGAGGGCATGGCCGCTTCCAGCGACGGCAGCAAGTTGTATCCCTTGCTTGAGGGGGCATTGTGGGACGAGGCGAGCAACGCCCCCGAGACGTTGGACGGCAAGCAGTACCTGCGTGTTCTTGAGTTTGACGTGAAGACCGAAAAGTGGACTGGCCGTCATTGGAAATATGTACTGGACGCCAACCACCACGCCATTGGCGACTTCAACATGATCGATGCCACCACCGGCCTGATCATTGAGCGGGACAACGGCGAAGGGACTGCCGACAAAGCGTGCCCTGAAGCCCAAAAACGCACGGATTGTTTTCATGACCTGGCCAAGTTCAAGCGTGTCTACAAGATTGAGTTGACCGAAGCCAATGTGAACAGCCCGGTGCGAAAAATCGGCTACATCGACCTGATGGCGATTGCAGATCCCCACAAGCGGGCACGCAAACCGCTGACAAATGGCGTGTTGACCTTTCCGTTTTTCACGATTGAAAACGTCGACATCGTTGATGCCCATCACATCGTCGTGGGCAACGACAACAACCTGCCGTTTTCGAGCAGCCGTATGCCGAACAAGGCGGACGACAACGAGCTGATCTTGCTTGAAGTGGGCGAATTTTTGAAAGCGCGCTGATCTTCTTCAAGGGGTAGCGGGGGTCGCGCCTTTCTATCCCTTGTGCCGCGATGCCTCATGAACGTTCGGTATTCAAATTCCGCTACTTGCGAACTCAACTATTTATGCACACTTTCAGGGCCATGACCATCGATGACTACGACGCCGTGGTCGATTTAATGAAGCAGACGCCGGGGGTCTCATTCCGCGATACCGATTCGCGTGAGTCGACAAGTCAATATCTGCAACGCAATCCCGACTTGAGCTTTGTTTGCGAAATTGATTCGCAAATCGTAGGCTGCATCATGTCTGGCCACGATGGACGCCGAGGTTACTTGCAGCATCTCATCGTGCTGCCGGTGCATCGTCGCAAAGGAATCGCCAAGGCACTGGTCGAAAGCTGTCTCATTAAGCTGGAGTCTTTGGACATTCTTAAGAGCCATCTTGATGTCTTAAAGACAAACGCATTGGCGCCAGCCTATTGGGCAAGCCAAGGCTGGAAATTACGATCTGATATTCATCGTTATTCATGGGTTCGCTCAGGCCGAGAAAATGCCTGAGAACATCAGTTTTTGTAGAGTCCGGGCAGTTTAATTTTGTCTACCGATCCATGAAGGTGCCAACCAAATGCAGGACTATTAGGCTGTTTGAGTCGTGGAGGCTGGACTACACACGTTCTTGATCACTTTTCGTATCGGTTGTCTCAACAGGCCCAGGAAACCAATGCTGCGTGCGGTTGATGATGGCCACCAGCGACAGCATCACCGGCACCTCGACCAGCACACCCACCACGGTGGCGAGTGCTGCGCCAGAGTTCAGGCCGAACAGCGAGATAGCCACCGCGACCGCCAACTCAAAAAAGTTCGAGGTGCCGATCAGGCAGGCCGGTCCTGCAATGTCGTGTGGCAAACGCAAAGCTTTGGCGCCGACAAAGCTGATGGCGAAAATACCATAACTCTGAAGGATCAGCGGCACCGCGATCATGGCGATGACTAGCGGCTTGGCGACGATGGTGCCGGCTTGAAATCCAAAGAGCAATACGACCGTGCCGAGCAGGCCGATGATCGACCAAGGCTTGAGCTGCGCCACAAATGCAGCGACGGCGTGGTCAGATTTTTTCAGCAGCACGTGGCGGGTCGCCATGCCCGCGGCCAGCGGCAGCACCACGTAGAGCAGCGTTGACAGCACCAGTGTTTCCCACGGCACAGTGATGTCGGTGACGCCCAGCAAAAAGGCCGCAATCGGGGCGAAGGCCACCACCATGATCAGGTCGTTGATGCTGACTTGCACCAGCGTGTAGTTGGCGTCGCCCTTGACCAATGTGCTCCACACAAAAACCATGGCGGTGCAGGGTGCCACGCCGAGCAAGATCATGCCGGCGATGTATTCAGCGGCGGACTGCGGGTCAACCCACGGTGCAAAAATGTATTTGAAAAATAGCACCGCTAGCAGCGCCATGGTGAATGGTTTGATGAGCCAGTTGACCACCAGCGTGAGCAGCAAGCCGCGCGGTTTTTTGCCAACGTCTTTCACGGCTGACCAGTCGATCTGGATCATCATCGGGTAAATCATGACCCAGATAAAAACGGCCACCACCAAATTGACCTGCGCATACTCAAGACCTGCGATAGCCTGAAATGCCGATGGTGCCAACAAGCCCAGCCCGACGCCTGCGCCAATACCGAGAGCGACCCAGAGTGTTAAATAGCGTTCAAACAAACCCATCAATGATCCTTTTAATTCTGGTTTGGAGTCGGCACAAGCGCGCAACTCTCGCCTTGACAGCAGTGCTCGGTCAAGTAGGCGAGCAAGGCGTTCATGCGTGCAAACTCGGCGCGGTAAATCAGATTTCGACCGCGTGCCTCGCTACTCACCAAACCCGCCTGTGAGAGTTCCTTCAAGTGAAAGGACAGGGCGCTGGGTGCCATCTCCAGCTGTTCAGCAATGACGCCTGGCGTCAATCCATACGGCCCGGCCACGACCAAGGCCCGAAAGGCACGCAGTCGTTGTGTCTGCGCCAGTGCAGCCAAAGACGTCACAGCCAAATCTTCAGCCAGTGTGTTGGTACTCGATGTTCGTGGCGTTTTTTTCATTGTTCAAATATAATTGAAAGGTTGAAATAAAACAAGCTGGCGAAAGAAAATCTATCCATGACCCTTATCACGACCTCTCAGGAGACTGCGCACTTCGTCAAGCCGGAATTGATCAAGACGGGTGCCGGTGCGCCGGGCGCTGCGACCCATCCACCGCGCATCTTGCTGCTTTATGGCTCGGTGCGCGAGCGTTCTTACAGCCGCCTCGCTAGCGAAGAAGCCGCAAGACTGTTACGGGCCATGGGCGCTGAAACGCGCACTTTTTCGCCAAGCGGTTTGCCGCTGCCAGACGATGCGCCCGAGTCGCACCCTAAAGTGCAGGAGTTGCGCGAACTCGCGGCCTGGGCTGAAGGCATGGTCTGGTGCTCTCCGGAGCGGCATGGCGCCATGACGGGAATTTTGAAGGCACAGATCGACTGGATTCCGCTCAGCGTCGGTGCAGTTCGGCCGACTCAAGGCAAGACGCTGGCGCTGATGCAAGTCTCTGGCGGCTCGCAGTCTTTCAACGCATTGAACCAGATGCGGGTGCTCGGTCGCTGGATGCGCATGCTGACGATTCCCAATCAATCGTCGATCGCCAAGGCCTTTCTGGAGTTCGACGACGCCGGCCAGATGAAGCCCTCGGCGTACCACGACCGCGTTGTGGACGTGATGGAAGAATTGGTCAAGTTCACGCTGCTGACGCGCGACGTCTCACCTTGGCTGGTCGACCGCTACAGCGAGCGCAAAGAAAGCGCTGCGGCGCTGTCGGAACGCTTGAACCAAGCGTCGCTGTAGATTGAAAAAGCGTCACTGAAGTGTCATGAATTCGACATGAACACGTCACGCTGAAACTTCAAACTTCAGGGCATGAAAAACGATGCCTTAGAAGTTCAGATGCACCTACCAGCCGAGCAGAACTGTTCGAGCTCATATCAAGCCAACATCTTGCGCATTTTGCGCTGCACCGCCCATGCGATGGCCAGCGGGCCGGGTGGCCTGCATTTTGTCCCGGGTGCCAAGCCCTGGCTTGAAGGCGTGTCCTTGTTTCCGCGCCATTTCGCGACCTCCACGACCACAATTTAGGAAGCTCACATGAAAGAATTGCCCAATCCTACGTTTTCGCTGTCGCCGATCGAGTTGCCACGGGGGTTACTTCATCGAAGCTCTCAAGCAATCCCTTCGGCCATGGATGTCCGGCCTGCGCCCGCCAAAATTCAGGTCAGCTGGGCCCGGCACCAAGACGAAGTCCGAGAGGCCCAGCGTCTGAGGTACCAGGTATTTGCGGTGGAGATGGGCGCACGGTTGGTCTGCAAGATACCCGGCCATGACATGGATTTGTTCGACGATTATTGCGAGCACCTGCTGGTGCGCGACGAGGTCACGCAAGAGGTCATCGGCACCTATCGTGCGTTGACACCCACCCAGGCCAAGCGTGCTGGCAGCACGTACAGCGACCTTGAGTTTGACCTCACGCGCTTGCGTTCGCTGCGCAGTCGCATGGTCGAGCTGGGCCGTAGTTGCGTTCATGCAGAGCACCGACAAGGCGCGGTCATCATGGCTTTGTGGGGCGCATTGGCGCAGTTCATGGCGCGCAACCAACTCGACACCATGATCGGTTGCGCCAGTATTCCGATGCAGCACAGTGGCACGCCCAGCGGTCACGCGGCAGCCAGCATCTGGCGGCAACTTCGCGAAACCCATCTGGCCGCCATTGACTGGCATGTCACGCCGCGTCTGGCCTTGCCGGTTGAGCAGTTGGACAATTCGCTGATGGTGGCACCGCCGGCGCTCATCAGAGGCTACTTGCGATTGGGTGCCAAGGTGTTGGGTGCGCCCGCGTGGGACCCAGACTTTAACTCGGCTGATTTGCCCATGATGATGCGCATTTCAGACTTACCTTTGCGTTACCGCAAACACTTCGCAACAGTCGCTGACTAAAATTTTTCACAGAGTTGTCACAGGGCTGTCACGAAGCGATTCCAAAATAGCCACCGAACTCAGCAATGACTTTGTTCCTGATCTCGATCTTCATGTCGAATTTACAGGCCTTACCCTTATGTCTTTTTCAAGCGATCGCACTGATGTGCTGAATGATAAGGATGCCTTGAGCATCAAATTTCTGAACCGTGACGGCAGCATCTTGGCCTTCAATGAGCGGGTGCTTGACTTGGCCACCCGCCCAGAGGTGCCGCTGCTCGAGCGTCTGCGCTTCTTGTGCATCGTCTCGTCCAATTTAGATGAATTTTTTGAAGTACGTGCGGCACCACATCTTGCTGCGGTGACCCATCAGGGCCTCGGTGAGTCCGAAGCCGCAAACGTTTTCAGGGCCCTGTCTGCCAGTGCACATGACATCGTGGCACACCAATACAAGCTGTTCGATGAAGTGCTGATGCCAGAATTTGCGCGGCATGGGATTCACCTGTTGTCGCAAAACGAGCGCGACACGGCTCAGCGGCGTTGGGTTAAAGCCTATTTTTTGCGCGAGGTTCGTCCCTTGCTGATACCGGTCGGCCTAGACCCGTCGCACCCGTTTCCCATGGTGGCCAACAAGTCGCTCAACTTCATTGTTCGATTGGGGGGCAAAGATGCCTTTGGTCGAGAAAACGAGATTGCCATCGTCAAGGTGCCGCGGGTCCTGCCGCGTGTGATTCAGATACCTTCCAAAAATGGGGATGGAAAGTCTCTTTTTGTGTCTTTGTCCAGTGTGGTCCGCGCCCATATTGCCGATTTATTTCCAGGTCGGGATGTGCAGCAGTTTTCGCAGTTTCGGGTGACCCGGCATTCAGACCTGGCGGTCGATGAAGAAGATGTATTGAACTTGCGCACCGCCCTGCGCGCCGGTTTGGAGCAGCGCCACTATGGACAGGCCGTCCGCCTGGAAATTTCTTCGGGCTGCTCTGAACACTTGTCGAACTTTTTGCAGCAACAGTTTCAGTTGCCGTTAGAGGCCATTTACCGCGTCAATGGGCCGGTGAATCTGGTGCGTTTAACGCAGATGGTCGACCTGATCAATAAGCCTGATCTTCTTTTCAAGCCCTACAAAGCCTCGTTTCCGCAGCAGTTGATCGCCTCTGAATCTTTGTTTGAAAAAATCAAGCAAGGTGATGTCTGCATCCATCAGCCGTTTGAAAGTTTTGACGGTGTGCTGGCGTTTCTGCGTGAGGCCGTCAACGATCCGCAGGTGTTGGCGATCAAGCAGACCATTTACCGCACCGGCACAGACTCAGAACTCATGGTCTTGTTGCGCGAGGCGGTTCGGCGTGGCAAAGAAGTCACTGTGGTGGTTGAGCTGAAAGCTCGCTTTGACGAAGAAGCCAACATCAATTGGGCGGAGATGTTGGAGTCGATTGGTGCGCAAGTGCTTTACGGGGTTGTCGGCCTGAAAACACATGCCAAGATGTTGCTGGTGACGCGCCGTGAAGGTAAGCAACTCAAGCGTTATGCGCATCTGTCAACCGGCAACTACAACCCTAAAACAGCACGGCTTTACACCGATGTGAGTTACCTCACGGCTAACCCGCTGTTGACGCTGGATGTTGAAAATATTTTCTTCCATTTGGCCAGTCAAAGTCGTTTGCCGAAGTTGCGGCAGTTGGTGTTGGCGCCGCTGCAGCTGCATCACAAAATGGTTGAGATGATCGAGGCTTTGGGCACTGCGGCCGCCAGTGGCAAGGACAGTCGCTTGATCGCCAAAATGAATGCGCTCACCGACGAAGGTCTGATGCGCGCACTGATCAAGGCCGGTCAGCAGGGCGTCAAGATTGACCTGATCGTGCGTGGTGCCTGCATGTTGCCGGCACAGGTGCCTGGCCTCACCGAGAATATACGGGTCCGCTCCGTGATCGGTCGCTTCTTGGAGCACACGCGGGTCTTTTATTTCCGTGCTGGCGAAGAAGAGTCACTGTATTTGTCCAGTGCGGACTGGATGAACCGCAACATGTTTGGTCGTATTGAACTGGCTTGGCCGGTGACTGACTTGGTGATTCGTCAGCGCATCATCGACGAATGTTTGGTGGCTTATCTGCATGACACCCAAGACGCCTGGGACTTGTTGCCAGACGGAACGTACAAGCGCACTGCGTTGCTGCCGCGCAGCCGAAAACAGAGTGCGCAAGCAGCGCTCATGGCGCGTTACTCGGCAGAACCCAAGTTGGTGACCGTGAAGATTTCTCAGCCTCGCACCAAGTCCACTGCGTCCAAAGGCGTCAAGAGCAGCAAGCTCGTTAAATCTGTCAAAACCGTGAAGTCAGTCGTGAGCAAATAAGCCATGGACTTAATCCTTTGGAGACACGCCGACGCAGAAGACGGGCCTGACTTTGGCCCGTCCTCAGCAGGACCGCTCAGTGTGGCGGACGCCGATCTGCACCGCTGTCTGTCGGCGCGGGGTCACAAGCAAGCCAGCCGCATGGCCAAGTGGGTTGACCGCACCCTGACGAACAGCGCTAGGATCCTGGTCAGCCCAGCCATGCGGTGTGAACAAACGGTGGTGCCGCTAGGGCGCAAGTACAAGACCTGTCCAGAACTGGCGCCTTGGGCTTCGGTTGACGATTTATTGACTTTGGTGCAGTGGCCCTTGGCCAAGCTGCCGGTGTTGGTGGTCGGTCACCAACCCACACTCGGACACGTTGTGACGCGTCTGCTCGGTGTGGATGGTGATGAACTCTCTTTTCGCAAGGGTGCCATTTGGTGGCTGCGCAGCCGGGAGCGCGATGGAAAAATTCAGACCGTCGTGGTGACGGTGCAATCGCCCGAATTTGTTTAGCTTGCCGTCGACGGGCGGCCGGTCTTGATGGTTGGCACTGCATTCAGGGCCAACAAGAAATTAGCATCTGACATGGCGGCCAAGGCCTTGATGCCAGCGCGCAACAACTCACTCTTTTTGGCAGCACGGGCTAGTTTGCCAGCGCGCTCTTTCAAGGCTTCGATCACCACGTATTCAGCTTTTGGAATGGTGAAGCTGTCACGCATCAACTTTGGCTTTTTAACTTTTTCGACTTTGACTTCTTTGGCTACGCTCACTTTGGTCGTTGGCTTAGGTGGAACCGCGCGAGTCACTGGTTTGGCTGGGGCTGCAGCCGGTTTTTTAGGCAGCGCTTTGCTGGTGACGCGCTTGGCGGTGACAGGTGCAGCTGGCTTGGCGACCACTTTGGTAGAAGCTTTGACTGAAACGGTAGGGGACTTTTTGAGGGTAGACATGAGATGATCCTTTGCAAGTGAATAAAGAGTATGAACGATTTATACAGTTTACATGGTTTAAATCTGTCTTGGCAAGACCCCCCCACCAGACGCCTTTAAGCGTCTTTAAGCGTCAAAGTGCAAAGCGTTTTTTCCCAAGCCAATACCTCTTCCCGCAACAGATAGGCTGACTGTGGAAAAGCTTCAGCCCACCCCGTTCTGCACAGCAGCGAGAACTGAGTACCGTCCAGTGTCAGCCGTAAGCCCTTCAGGTCTGGCTCACGCCTTGCGTGGCAAAAAATAACGGCCAAGCGCAAAGCAAGGAGTTGTTGCACAAAAACACTGTCGTTGAAGTCTGCGTCGAGTTTGCGGAGTTTGCCGCGGTGGCCCAGCACCAACAGGCTGAGCCGATGCAATTCGGGCAAAGCAAAGCCTGGCGCATCGGCATTGTGCAAAATATAGGCGCCGTGTTTATGCGGTTCGTTGTGTGAAATGTGGCTCCCAATTTCGTGCAGCTGGGCCGCCCAATCGATTTTTTGTTGGTAACGCTCAAGCTCTTCAACTGACCCCTGATGTGTCATGGCCAACAAAGAAGAAGCTATCCGGCTGACCCGCTCGGCATGGGCCAAATCCACATGAAACTTGCGGGTCAGCCCACGCACCGTGCGTGACCGCAAGTCGGTTTGTGTTTCCTCGCGGTCCAGCAGGTCATACAGCGCGCCGTGGCGCAAAGCGCCTTGAGCGGTGTGCAGGGTGTCGATGTCGAGCAAGTCAAAGATAGCCCGCAACACACTGACGCCGCCGCCAATGACTGCGCGGCGATCATCCTTCAGGCCTTCCATTTTCAAGCGGTCTGCTGTTTGGGCTTTGATCAACCGCTCCAGCAGCCAGTCGAGCCCATCACGGGTGACGACGTCAGCCGGCCATCCAGCGGCTGTGAGGACGTCGCTGACAGCACCGACAGTGCCGGAGGAGCCATAGGCGGTGTCCCACTGCGGGCTGCCAAAGGTTTGTATGGCTTCGTCTAAAACGGCTTTGGCTGCAATCTCTGCGCTGTTGAAAGCACGCGCGCTGAGCAAACCATCGGGAAAATATTTCATGGACCAAGCAACGCTACCGACGCGCCAAGACTCCATGCTTTTGGCCTCTAGCCCGCAGCCCAAAATCATCTCAGTAGAGCGACCGCCGATGTCAATCACCAGCCGACGCTCTGTCGATTGCGGCAACAGATGGGCGACGCCTTGGTAAATCAGCCGGGCTTCTTCGCGCCCAGCGATCACGTCAATGGGGAAGCCCAAAATTTGATGCGCACGGCTGAGAAATTCATCGCGGTTGTTGGCTTCCCGCAGTGTTTGGGTGGCAACGGCGCGAACCTGATTTTTTTTGAAACCCGCGAGGCGTTCACCAAAACGTGCCAGACACTCCCAGCCGCGTTGCATGGCTTCGGGTGTCAGGTTTCGGTTGGCGTCTAGGCCGTTGCCTTGGCGGACGGTTTCTTTGAGGTATTCAGTGTGGTGAATCTGACCGTCATCAAAGCGGCCAATTTCCAGTCGAAAGCTGTTGGACCCCAAGTCCACAGCCGCAAGTCGCGTTCCATTTTGCATAATCTTCTAGTCGTTAGTGCGGGCGAGCATAGCACCCGTCAAGCGACATAACCCATCACGGCAAAATAATGACAGCCGGTGCCCGCGGCAACAAAGCCGTGCCAGACAGTGTGCGCGTAGCGCAGTTTGGAATCGAGTGCAAAAAAGACAACGCCGACGGTGTAGGCCAGCCCGCCACCGACCAGCAGGTTGAAGACCGGGAGAGACACCCGCTCAACAATCGGCACTGCCGCCACCAGCACCAACCACCCCATAGCCAAGTAAAGTCCGGTGGACAACCAGGGCGTTTCCAAGAGATCAATGACCTTTAGCGTGGCGCCTGTCAACGCCATCGCCCAGACCAGCCCGAGCATCAACCAGTCGCGCGAACCATCTATCGCGCCAAGCGCAAAAGGCGTGTAACTGCCGGCGATGAAAAAGTAGATGGCGCCGTGGTCCAGTTTCAAAAAAACAGTCTTGGCCCGACCCTCAGGGAGTGCATGGTAGAGCGTCGAGGTGAAATACAGAAACACCATCGTCAACGCAAAGACCAACGCGCCGACCGGTCGGCTGGCCGCAAACATCAGAAACGGCACGGCCACGATGGCCACCAGCAATGCCGCACCATGACTCACGCTGTTGGCGAGTTCTTCTTGCAGGGTTTGAGAGCGAACGGTCATGAATGCTTTGACATACACATCAGCTGTGTTCAGTCCCAATTCTGTTGAGCTCGTTTTGCAAGGACAGTTTGTCTAATTTTTCGATCGGCAGATTGACCAGGAGAGCGATGCGGCGTTGCAGCGTCAAGAAAGCATCGCTGAAGGCTTTGCGTTTGTGTGCTTCATCGCCTTGCACTGCCACTGGGTCTTCGACACCCCAATGTGCCGAGATGGGCTGGCCGGGCCAAACGGGACAAACTTCACCCGCTGCCTTGTCGCACACCGTCAACACAAAATCCATTTTTGGTGCGTCTGCACCAGCAAACTCACGCCAGTTTTTGCTGTGCAAGGTGGCAGTGTCGAACTGATGGCGTTGCAGTAGATCGACGGCTTCTTGGCTCAGTTGGCCGGCTGGATGGCTGCCAGCGCTGAAGGCGCGAAATAGGCCGTCGCTTTGTTGGTTCATGATGGCCTCGGCCATGATGCTGCGTGCCGAATTGGCGGTGCAGATGAACAGAACATTGAAGATGGGTGTTGTCATTGAAAACCTTTCGTCAGTTAGAAGCGGGGAAAGGGCCTTTGCGGATCCGCATCAGTGCCTGTCTGGCGACGTCGCTGGGTTCAAGGTCGTTTGCAAGGCCAGCGTCACCAGCCAGCAAATGACGAGCATGAGCGCTGAGGCGATGAGTGGGTAAAGCAGGCCGCCCCACAAATACAAAAGCCCCGACAGCAAGGTGCCGCAAAAACGCCCCAGTGCATTGGCGGCGTAATAAAAGCCGACGTCTTCAGCGGCTTTTTCACTGCCGGCATACGCCAATATCAGGTACGAGTGCACGGACGAATTAACCGCGAAGGCGACGCCGAACAAACCCAGTCCGCCGACGACAACCCATTCCAGATTTGGAACTTGCAGATAAACGGCGATGGCCAGCAGGATCGGCACCACCGCCAAGATGGCTGACCAGGTGCGGGCGGCGGGCACTTCATGGCTGAGTCCGTCGACACTGCGCTTGACGATCTGCGGTGCCAAGGCTTGAACCAGTCCGTAGCCGATGGTCCAGAGCGCCAAGAATCCACCGACCATCGTGAAGGTCCAGCCTGAGGCGTACAAAAACACCGGCACACCGACCACGAACCAAACGTCGCGTGCGCCAAACAGCACGACTCGTGCCGCCGCCAGCAAGTTGATGGCTTGGCTTTTGGCAAACAATTCCTTGGCCGATTTAGAGGCTTTGTTCTTACCCATCAGGCGTGGCACATACATCAGCACACCAACCAGCACCAAGGCCAGTAGTGCCGCCATGGCCCACAGCGCGCCGCTGAAACCGAGCGAGTCCAGCAGCAGACCGCCGAGGAAAAAGCCCACGCCTTTCATGGCGTTTTTGCTGCCGGTGAACCAAGCCACCCATTTGAACAACTGGCCGGAGCCTTGATCTTTGGCTTGGTCTGCTGTGACCTTGATGGCTGACTTGCTGGCCGTCTTGGTCAGGTCTTTGGCAACGCCGCATATGCCTTGCGCGACCACCACCCAAGCGACGGACATCGCCGCTGTCCAGGCCGGGTTGAGCATCGACAGCAATAAAAACCCGATGATTTGTGTGCTCAAACCGACCGCCAACATGCGCGCAATGCCGTAACGCGTGGCCAGCCAGCCGCCGACCAAGTTGGCCGCCACGCCCGCCGCTTCGTACAGCAAAAACAACAAGGCCAGCGTGAAGGGCGAATAACCGAGTCGGTAAAAATGCATCAGCACCAACATGCGCAGCGCGCCGTCTGTGAGCGTGAAGCCCCAGTAGGCCGCCGTGACGATGGCGTAGTTGCGGGTTGGGTTCGACATGGCGCTCAGACCCCCAAGCTTTCCATGTGGCAGGCCAAGTCGACCATGCGGCAGGCGTAAGCCATTTCGTTGTCGTACCAAGCATAGACTTTGAGCAGCGTGCCGTCGGTCACCATGGTGGACAAGGCGTCAACGATGGCGCTGCGGGTGTCGCCGGCGTAGTCGGCGCTGACCAAGGGGCGCTCTTCGTAACCCAAGATGCCTGCCAGCGAACCCTTCGCCGCAGCGGCAAACAAGGCGTTCACTTCTTCTGTGGTGGTCTCGCGCTTCAGTTCAAACACGCAGTCGGTCAAAGAGGCATTCAAGACCGGAGCGCGTACCGCATGGCCGTTGAGTTTGCCTTTCAGTTCCGGGTAAATCAGCGCAATCGCGGTGGCGCTGCCGGTCGTTGTCGGGGACAAGCTCATCATGGCACTGCGGGCCCGGCGCAAGTCTTTGTGGGGTGCATCCACCACCAAGTTGGTGTTGGTCGGGTTGTGGATGGTGGTGATCTGGCCGTGCCGGATGCCCAAGGATTCTTGAATCACTTTGACCACCGGCGCTAAGCAGTTGGTGGTGCACGAAGCGGCCGTCACGATGCGGTGGTTGAGCGGGTCGTACAAGTGGTCGTTGACGCCCACCACGATATTCAGCACGTTGCCAACTTTCACCGGCGCCGCCACGATGACGCGCTTGGCACCGCGGTCAAAATGGCCTTGCAGCGTTTCTGGGGTGAGGAACTTGCCAGTGCACTCCAGCACCAACTCAACACCCAAATCGCTCCAGGGAATCTCAGCGGCTGTGCCATGCGCGCTGAACGACAGCGGCTGCCCATGGATGCGGATGGCTGCTTCGCCTTCGGCCGCGATGTCGGCGCGCCACTTGCCCTGCACACTGTCAAAAGCCAGCAAGTGTGCCGTCGCTGCGGCGCCGCCCTTTAATTCATTGACGTGCGTGACTTGGAGGCGATTCCCTTGGCGTGGGTCATCAGAAGGGCGATCCGCAGCGCCCATGGCCGCCCGCAAGGCCAGCCGACCGATACGGCCCATGCCATTGATACCCACTTTCATTGGAGACCCCCAGTTGCGTCAACACTTTAATAAAAGTTGAATTGTGCTCACTATTTGTGTCAACTTTGTGACTGTCATTTGAAACTGACATGACCTTGTCACACTCGCTGAATGTAATAAGCACCGAGCTACCCAAACTATTCACCTGTCCTATTGGAGTTTTCGCATGGCCCATGATTTTGACGATGACGTCTGCAACACCTCGAACAACGACCACTTTCAGCAAGTCCTGAAACGTTCACTTGACAACCCATCGCGTCGCAACATGATTCGTGGCGGCTTTGGCCTCGCAGCGTTGTCGACCATGGCGATGTTGCCGGGTTGTGCCAGCTTGATCCCCGCCGCCTCCGCTGGCAAAACCACGGTGCTGGGTTTTCCAGCGATTGACAAGAGCCTGCTCGACAACGTGATCTTGCCGCCCGGCTACAGCTACAAAGTTCTGCACGCCAGTGGCGACCCACTGAACCGCAGCATGGGCGCGTACTCGAACCAAGGGTTGGAGCGTGACGACTGGTCCGCCCGCATTGGCGACCAACATGACGGCATGGACATTTACTACGTCGACGCAGCCGGCAAGTATTCAGTCAAAGACACGGGTCGTGCTGTGCTCAGCGTGAACCACGAAAGCTCGGCCGAAGCGCATTTCTTGCACCCCAAAGGCCAGACCTCTAGCGGCGTCAGCGGCCGTAAATTTGACCAGTTCGGCAAGTGGGATCTCGGCAGCCGGCCAGAGCTTGAAGCCCTGAAAGAAATCAACCTGCACGGCGTCTCGATTGTTGAACTCAGCAAGACAGCGACTGGCTGGTCTTACAAGCTGGACTCGCCGCTGAACCGTCGCATCACGCCGCAAACGCCTGCGCGCATCACTGGTCCTGCGGTGCATTTGGCTGAGATTAAGGCGCTGATGAGCACCCGTTATGACCGCAGCGGTGCAACCAGCCGTGGCACCTTGAACAACTGTGGTCACGGCAAGACCCCGTGGGGCACTTACTTGGCTTGCGAAGAAAACTGGGCGATGTATTTTCAAATGCCGAAAGACAGCCAAGCTGTCGATGCAAAGATCATGGCGTCGCGCAAGCGTTACGGCGTCGCCAACACACCCATGACCAGTGCGCAAAAAAATGAGCGCACACAGGGCTGGCACACCGTGTCCAGTACAGACGACCGCTTTGCGCGTTGGAATGTCGCCGCCGTGGGCAGCAGCGCAGCAGAAGACTTTCGCAATGAACCCAACACCTTCGGCTTCAACCTTGAAATCGACCCTTTGGCACCGAACGCCGTGCCGGCCAAACGCGTGGCCATGGGGCGTTTTGCGCACGAAGCCGCTGTGTGCGGTTTGCCCAAAGAAGGGGCGCCACTGGCCTTTTATATGGGCTGTGATTCGCGCAACGAGTACATCTATAAATTCGTCACGACGGCCGTCTGGGACGCTAAGGACATCGGCGGCGGCATGGCGGCTGGCGATAAATACCTGACCGAAGGAAAGCTGTACGTCGCCAAGTTCAATGCCGACGGCAGCGGCCAGTGGCTGGAGTTGACGCTCAGCGACCCGCGCATTGCCAAGCACAGCGCTTACCCGTTTGCCAATCAAGCCGACGTCTTGGTCAATGCTCGCCATGCGGCCGATGCCGTCGGTGCCACCAAAATGGACAGGCCGGAGTGGGGCGCAGTCAATCACCGCAATGGTGAAATTTATTTCGCACTGACCAACAACAACGCCAGCAATCGCACACCGACCAAGGTCGATGCGGCCAATCCGCGTGCTTACATGGATGCTGACGGCAAGAAAAGCGCGGGCAATCCGAACGGCCACATCATCCGCTTCAAGGAAGACGCCAACCGTGCCACGGCTGCAGGTTTTGCATGGGATATTTTTGTCTTTGGCGCTGAAGAAGATGCGGGCGATGCCAATCTCTCAAAGCTCACAGCCAAGAATTCTTTCTCGTCGCCAGATGGCTTGTGGTTCAGCGAAGCCACCGGTATTTGCTGGATCCAGACCGACGATGGCGCCATGACGGACGAGACCAATTGCATGCTGCTGGCAGCCGTGCCAGGGCAGGTGGGCGACGGCGGCAAGGTCAAGGTCAACAACCGCATGACGATCAACGGCGCTGACGTGACAGGGACGCAAAACACCTTCATCGGTGCCACGTTGGGCGAAGCCAGATTGCGCCGATTCTTGGTGGCCCCTAAGGGCGCTGAAGTCACGGGCATCACGGAGACCGCAGACGGCAAGACCTTGTTCGTCAACATCCAGCATCCGGGCGAAGACACGCCCGCACTGGGCGGCTCTGCTCAGTTCAATGCGCAGAGTCTGTGGCCGGGCAATCAAGGCTACGGTGCGGCAGGTCGGCCACGATCAGCCACCATTGTGATCACGCGAAACGATGGCGGCTTGATCGGCGTTTGAGGCTGAATCACCCAGAAAAGCTGTTGCATCTCACCGGTGCAGCAGCTTTTTTTATGGGCGTTTGAGTGTCAACAAACTGCCTTGGAATCGACACAAGCTTGACACATGGGCTGCAGACAATCAATCGACAACATGGACTAAACGCTAGCCAAAGAAAGACCACGCCATGACACCATCGGAACCTCACTGATGCGCGCGCTACTTGACTCCTTCAGCGGCAATTACCCGCCGCCCTCATCCGATGACGAAGAGGAAACCGGTCAGAGTTTTCGAACTATTTTCATCTCGGACGTGCACCTCGGAACGCCGAGTTGTCAGGCCCTTGCATTGATGGATTTTCTGCGCACACACCCGAGTGACTCGCTGTATTTGGTCGGTGACATCATCGATGGTTGGCAGTTGCGCCGCAAATGGTACTGGCCACAATCCCACAACGACGTGGTGCAAAAACTCCTGCGGCGTGTGCGCAAAGGTTGCCGTGTCATTTATGTTCCCGGCAACCATGACGAATTTGCACGCGAATTCATCGGGCATCATTTTGGGGGGGTCGAGGTCGTGAAAGAAGCGATTCACGTCACGGCGGATGGTCGCAGCTTATGGATCATTCACGGCGACCATTTTGATGCGGTGGTGCAGTGCGCCAAGTGGTTGGCGTATTTGGGCGACAACCTGTATGAGTTCACCCTCAGGATGAATCGTCACTTCAATTCCCTGCGTGCCCGCATGGGTTTGCCCTATTGGTCGCTCTCGGCGTATCTGAAGCAAAAGGTCAAGAGCGCCCTGAATTACGTCACCGACTTTGAGGTGGCTGTCGCCAAAGAGGCCAAGCGCCGGGGCCATGACGGCGTCTTGTGTGGTCACATTCACCGCGCTGAGATGCGCATGATCAACGGTGTTTTGTATTGCAACGACGGCGACTGGGTTGAGAGCCGCACAGCCTTGGTCGAGCACTACGACGGACGTCTGGAAATTTTGCACTGGGCACCATCGCACGAAGTCCAAAAACGCAGCGATTCCAGTCCGATGGTCGAACCACAGGTGAGTGTATGAAAATTGCTTTGATCACCGATGCCTGGTTGCCGCAGGTGAATGGCGTTGTCACCACCTTGCTGGAGCTGGTGCGAGATCTTGAAGGTCGCAAGCACGAAGTGCTGGTGATTCATCCGGGGCAGTTCAAGACGCGCCCTTGCCCGGGTTATGCGGGAATTGACTTGGCCATCAAGCCACGGCCATTTTTGAACCAGCAGTTGGATGCCTTTTCACCTGACGCCATTCATGTCGCGACAGAAGGCCCGCTGGGTTGGGCTGCTCGGGCTTATTGCAACAAGCACAAGCTGCAATTCACCACGGCATTTCACACCAAGTTCCCTGAAATTTTGAAGGCGGCTCTGCGCGTTCCGCTGTGGATGGGTTACGCCTTGTTCCGCCATTTCCACAAACCCTCGGCAGGCATCATGGTGCCGACTCAAGGGGTTCTGGAGATGCTCAAACAGCGCGGCTTTGGGCAACTGCGCAGTTGGACGCACGGCGTTGACACCGATTTGTTTCGCTTTCATGGAACGGCCAGGCTCTACCCGAAACTTGAAGAGCTCGAGCGCCCCGTCTCGCTGTTTGTGGGGCGCGTTTCCTACGAAAAAAACATTGACACTTTTCTGCAGCTGGACATTCCCGGGACCAAGGTGGTTTGTGGCGTCGGGCCATTGGAGGCGTCACTCAAAGCGCGTTATCCGCATGTGCGCTGGCTCGGCCTGCTGGCCCGCGAAGAGCTGGCCAAGGTGTATGCCGCTGCCGATGTGTTTGTGTTCCCGAGCAAGTCTGAAACCTTTGGGTTGGTCATGCTCGAAGCCATGGCTTGCGGAACGCCGGTCGCGGCCTACCCGGTCGATGGCCCGCTTGAAGTGCTGAACACCCCCGACGGGCACAAGGGTGGCGTGCTGCATGTGGACTTGAAGCAGGCCTTTGCTGCGGCTTTAGACGTTGACCGCGCTCATGCACGCGAACGGGCGTTGGAATTCAGCTGGCGACAGGCCGGACAAATGTTCCAAGACAACTTGGTCTCAGCCAGACCTGTCAGCAAGTTTCCGCGTGAGATGGATGTGGTGAGAACCGCTTAACCCGCTTATGTCGATGCTCAGTGAGTTTTGAGTCTGTGCAAATATCGACGAACGTGACTAGGTATTCAGGTGATCGTGACCGGTCAAGCCGATGCGGGCTTTGCTTTCAGCTCGGAAGTCGGCTACCTGGTGGTTCAGTGCCATGCCGCCCAGCGGGCGTTCATGGCCTTCACCATCGTGCCTAAACCTGTCATTTCTTTATGGAAATCTAAAAACTGCCGTTGACTGGACCTCGTCCTTTTATGACCAGTCAGTTTTAATCAGCCCAGATAGCGTTCAGGTGCAATGAAAGCTCGTCGATTCATTCGGCAGAGGGGTTTCCATGCCAGAGTGCGTGCATAACGCTAGTAAAACGAGAGGCAGTGGCGTGGTCTATCACCACGGATTTGCCAGCGACAAACACTTGCGCCACTGAAGCCGCGGGGCTGGAAAACACATAAGCGTCCAGCACGTCAGCGTCGGGCACGCCCAGCAGTGCCGGCGCCTGACGATTGATCGCCACAAAATCGGCCCGTTGACCGACTGCAATGCCGCCCAACGCTTGTCCACTGGCCTGTACGCCGCCATGCAGCGCTCCTTCGAACAGTGCTGCAGCCGTGCTCTCATAACCCCATACTTGCGCCGATACATTGCGTTTGCGCTGGGTCAGCCTCTGCGAATACTCCAGCAAGCGTAATTCCTCGCTCCAGTTGCGGGTGACATGGCTGTCCGTACCCAGCGACCAATATCCACCAATGGCAGCGTAACCTGGCAAATCAAACACGCCATCACCCAGGTTGGCCTCGGTGGCTGGGCAAATCACGATGGACGCGCTTGAGCGCTGCACATCGGACAGTTCAGCTGCCGTGGTGTGTGTGGCGTGCACCAGGTTCCAGCGGGCATCTACCTCAACGTGGCTCAAAAGCCATTCAATCGGGCGCTGGCCAGTGTGGGACAGGCAATCGTCTACCTCTTGGGTTTGCTCAGCAATGTGAATGTGCACCGGCAAGGCGGCCTGTTTAGCATAAGTGGCCATGTCTGCCAGCGCCGTTGGGCTCACTGCCCGCAGGGAGTGCAGTGCCAAGCCAACGTTGATTCTTGAGTTTCCCAAGGTGTAGCGCTGCACTTCTTCAGCGATGCGGATGATTTGCTCGGGCGTCGAGGCAAAGCGGCGCTGATCTTCACGCAAATCCGTGGCGGCAAAGCCGGAACGCATGTACAACGTGGGCAGCAGTGTCAGGCCCATTCCGGTGTGCTGCGCTGCACGCACCAGCGCCAGCGACATTTCGGCCGGGTTGGCAAAGGCTTGCCCGCTGGGCGCATGGTGAAGGTACTGGAATTCGCATACTTGGGTGAACCCGCCCGCCAGCAGCTCGGTATAAAGCTGCGTGGCAATTGCTTCCAGTTGCTCGGGGCTGATACGCAGGGCGGCCGAGTACATGCGGTCGCGCCAGCTCCAGAAGTCGTCTGACGCGTTGGCGTTCGCACTACGCCGTTCGGTCAGCCCCGCAATGGCCCGCTGAAAGGCGTGACTGTGTGCGTTGACCAAGCCGGGCAGTACCGGGTCATTCAGCCGGGTGGCCCCCGCCTGCTGTGCAGGTGTCGCCTGCGGCTGCACCTGGCTCCATGTGCCGTCGTCTGCCACCGTCAGCAGAACGTCCTGCGCCCACGCGCCCTGTACCCAGGCTTGGGCGGCGACAAAGGTGTTTGGTTTAACGTTCATGGCAGCGTACACAGGCATCTAGGGCACGGGTGACCATTGCCTTCAACACCGGCTGAATTTGCTGGGCCAACGCGTCGTCATAGGCATAGGGCGATACTTCCTGCATGTAGACGCTCTGGCACATTTCCAGCTGGACGGCATGCGTTTTTTGCGCTGGCTGTCCGTAAGTACGGGTGATGTAGCCGCCCTTGAAGCGACCATTAAGGACCGACGAAACCGACGGCTGGTCTTTGCAGGCCAGCATGACGGCAGCGCTGATGCGGTCATCCGCGCTGGCACCACTAGCCGTGCCGATGTTCAGGTCCGGCAAGCGGCCTTCAAACAACCAAGGAATTTGCGAGCGAATGCTGTGCGCGTCCCAGAGCAGGACAAAGCCGTGCTGTGCCTTGATGCGCGCAAGCTCGCCCGCCAATGCGTCGTGGTAAGGCTGCCAAAAAGTGGTGCGCCGACGCCCGCGCTCGGTGGGATCGGGTTCACAACCTGGCTGGTACAGCGCCTCGCCGTTAAAAAAGCGTGTGGGACAGAGCTCGGTATTGGACGCGCCAGGGTACATCGGCGCGTCGTCCGGCGGACGGTTCAGGTCAATCACGTAACGCGATATCTGCGGGGTGAGTACGCTGGCCCCCAGTGAGTCCAAAAAGTTATAAAGGCGATGTAGGTGCCAGTCTGTGTCTTCCGCGTCCAGCGCGCGCGGTACATAAAGCTTGTGCAATTCTGGTGGGATGTGGGTGCCAATATGCGGCATGCTGACCAGCAAGGGCACCGTGCCTTGCTTGAGCTTAAAGACCGAAAAGTTCGAAGAGTCTGGCGTCTGCATGTTCATACCACTTGTCCTTTAAATACAGTTTGAATGCGGGGGTTGGCCCCGAGTGCGTAGCTAAGTTCGGCAGGGCTTTGCACATCCCACAGAACGAAGTCGGCTCGCTTGCCGGCGGCCAGCACCCCCCGGTCTTGCAGCCCCAGGGCCAGGGCGGCATTGCGCGTGACGCCTGCCAAGGATTCTTCAGGCGTGAGTCGAAATAAGGTGCACGCCATGTTGAGCATCAATAGCAGCGAGGTACACGGCGAGCTGCCTGGATTGCAGTCGGTAGAAATAGCCATGGGCACGCCGTGCTGGCGCAACAGGTCAAACGGTGGCAGCTTTGTTTCGCGCAAAAAATAATACGCACCGGGCAGCAGCACGGCCACACTGCCCGAGCGTGCCATGGCCTGTACGCCTTCGGGTGATAGCCACTCCAGATGGTCGCAACTCAAAGCGCCGTAACGGGCCGCGAGTTGCGCGCCCCCACTGTCGCTGAGTTGCTCGGCATGCAGCTTGACCGGGATGCCCAACGCCGCAGCGGCGGCGAATACACGCTCGATATGGGCTGGACTGAAGGCAATGCGTTCGCAAAAGCCATCTACAGCGTCAACCAACCCCTCAGCATGCAGAACGGGCAGCATTTGCAGCACGGCTTCAACGTAATCGTCGGCACGCCCTGCGAACTCAGGGGGAATGGCGTGCGCGCCCAAAAAGGTATTACGCACGTCCACCGCGTGGCTTTGGCCTAGGGCGCGGGCCACTCGCAGACATTTGCGCTCGTGCTCCAGCGCCAGGCCATAACCTGATTTGATCTCAAGGGTGGTCACGCCGCTGTCAATGAGCTGGCGCAGGCGTTTGGCTGCGCTGGCCTGTAAGTCTTCTGCACCGGCGGTGCGAGTGGCCTGAACCGTTGAGGCAATGCCGCCGCCCGCGCGGGCTATTTCCTCATAGCTGGCCCCATTCAGGCGCATTTCAAACTCGGTGGCCCGGTCTCCGCCATAAATCAGGTGGGTGTGGCAATCGATCAAGCCGGGGGTGATAAGCGCACCCCCTGCATCGTGCTGGCGTTGGCAGACTGCCAGCAATTCGGGTGGCAACTGGCTGCGTGCGCCCACCCAGAGCAGGTTGTCGCCTTGCACCACCAGCGCGGCATCCACCAGCAGGCCGTAGGGTGAGTTGGCACCTGCTACCAGTGTGGCGGCTTGGCAGTTTGTCCATAACGTGCTTGGCGTGCTGGTCGGGTCGAGAGTGCTCATACGGGTATCTCAATAAACAGGGCCTGACTGCATTGCACGCGGATACTCTGACCAGGTTCAGCTGTAGTCCAGACAAGGGTGTGCGGTGGAACACGCACGGACTTATGGTCAAAAAGCACATTTACCCACGTATCCATTGCAAATATAGCTATTGTTTTAGGAGCGAAAGTCTCACTGACAAAGGATTCAGTCACACGCACCATACGCGATGGCGCACTGCCTCGACGCACCATGAGGTTGAAGTCCCGGGTATGGCCATTGATCAAACGGCATGTGGTGGTCGCACCGCCATCAAACAGGAACGGCGACGTATGTGTGGTGTGCAACGAGTTGCTCTCCATCACCGTGAGTTCAACGCCCGCCCCCTCCAGCACCGCAAACCAGCGGTCTATGCCTTCAAAAACCGAGAACGGGCCGCTGGCATTCACTTCGGCCACTGACATGCGCCACTGCCACTCGCCCTGCCCAGGCCAAACCGTCAGCTCCCGAGTTACCCCACCGCCATTGCGCCAAGGGCTTGCGGGCACACCGGCCAGTGCAACAGACTGCCAGTTCATGCCTGAAACTTTCCGGCAAAGCTGTAGCGTGAGCCTGGGTACACCAGACGCGCTACGCTGGCGACGTGGCGGCCACTGACAGTGCGCCGCGCCATGACCAGGCAGGCTTCCTGCGGCGACACATCCAAGTAACGGGCTTGCTCGGCGGTGGGCAGACAGGCTTCAATGGAGTAGCTGGCTTCAGTCAGCGGAGCTTCTTTCAGCAAGTGCCGAGTGGGTGTGATGTTGATGAAATTCGTGTCCAGGTAGCCTGGCGATACGGCCGGATTCACATAGCGGTCTTCAAACTGAATGGGCACACCGTTCTCCAAGTGCACGAGGGTTGTATGAAACACACTATCCCCAGCGGCCAAACCCAGTGAATGAGCCACTTCGGCCGAGGCCTTTTCTTCCTGAGACAGCAGCAGGCGCGCGCTGTGTACATGGCCACGCTCGACCACCTCTTCCTGAATGTCGCGGATGGTGAGGTTGGATGAGATGCGGTGCAACTCCGCCACAAATGTTCCCAGCCCCTGCACCCGCTTGACAAGGCCTTCGGCACTGAGTTCGCTCAGTGCCCGGTTCACGGTCATGCGGCTGATGCCGAACTGCTGCATGAGCGTGGCCTCACTGGGAACGACGTCGCCGGTGCGCCACTCGCCTGTGCTGATGTGCTGCTGGATGAACTGTTTGACGCGAAGGTATGCGGGCTTCATGTGGCTCATTTTAGTCAGATAAGTTTTACTTGTATAGGCAAGTTTTTAATTCATTATTAATCTACTTTTGCCAATGAAATATGAAGAGTACAAGGATTAGGGAAAACACCTAAAAACCTGTATTGAATTTACTTGTCTATACAAGTAAACTTCGCCCACCCCTGCCATCTTGCAGGGTTCATCGTCCCTCGTTTCACCCACAGGAGTAGCACAGCATGAATCAGCGTTCTTCAAACCTCAACACTGCACAAACCCTGCTTCTGGCAGCGGCGTTTTTTGGCATCTCTGGCGCGGCCCTGGCCGACATCAAGGTGGGCATCACCGTTCCGTCAACCGGCTTCGCAGCGGCCGACGGCAAATCAGCTCTGGACGGTGCCAAGCTGGCGGTGGCCCAGGCCAATGCCAAGGGTGGCATCAAGGGCAAGAAAATTGAACTGGTGGTGTACGACGACCAGGCATCCCCCAAAGAAGCGGTGCCAGCAGCCACCAAGCTGGTGGAAAAAGACAAGGTTGTTGCGGCCATTGGTGGCAGCTATTCAGGTGCTACGCGTGCATCGGCCTCGGTGTTTCAAGCCGCCCAAGTTCCCTACGCCGTGGCCTACGCCATTCACCCTGACATCACCAAAACTGGGGACTTCATGTTCCGCGTATCGGCCATGGGCGAGGTGCAAGGCCGCGCTGGGGCCAAACTGGTCAACGATCTGGGCAAGAAAAATGTAGCGCTCATCAACATCAAAAACGATTTTGGCCAGTCGCTCGCAGCCGGCTTCAAAGAAGGTGTTGCCAAATTTGGATTGAAAATCGTGGGTGAGCATGAATACAGCCTGCAAGACCGCCAGTTCGGTGCGCTGATTGCCAACGTGAAATCACAAAACCCAGAAGTCATCTACGCCAGTGGCTACTTCTACACCGCAGGTCCGCTGGTGAGCCAGCTGCGCGCGGCCGGTGTCACCGCCACCATCATCGGGCAAGAAGGCTATGACTCGGACAAGTTTATTGAAATCGCCGGCCCGGCTTCAGAGGGCGTCCTGGTGACCACCTCATTGGACCGCGACTCCGCCAATCCCGCGACTAAGACCTTCCTGGCTGACTACAAAGCGGCCTACAAAACGGGCGCAGACATGGTGGCCGCTTCCACCTACACCGCTGCTCAGGTCGTGATTGACGGGCTGCTCAAGACGGACGGAAAAGGCGGCGCGGCACTGCGTGACGCGATGGCTGCAGGCACCTACGACTCGCCCATCGGCAAGTTGAGCTTCAATGATTTGCATGAGGTCAAAAAAGACATTCAAGTGCAAATCGTCAAAGACAAGGCGTTCCGTCGTCACTCCATCATTTCTGACGCGGTCTTGCTAGCCCCTCCTTCCAAGAGCTCCAAGTAAGCGGACCACTAACTGACAGAAGCACGACCATGTTGTTCCTTGAACTCATCGCTCAAAGCCTGGTGCAGGGCAGTATTTATGCGCTCATTGCACTGGGCTTGACCCTGGTGTATGGCTTGCTACGCATCCTGCATGTGGCGCACGCCAGCCTGTTCACGCTGGGAGCCTACGTGGGCGTGCTGACCTACAACGCGACCGGCAGCCTCGCGCTGACCCTGCTGGTGGCGATGCTGGTGTCGGGTCTGTCCGGGGTGGCCATGTTCCGCCTGGCCTACAAGCCGCTGCTCAAGCAACCGCCGCATGTGGCGCTCATAGCGTCCATCGGCCTCTTTATCGCTGCAGAAGAATGTTTTCGCATTGCCTTTGGTGCGTCGGGCCTTTCGTTCACCAATACGCCACTGCAAGGCCAGGTGCGCATTGGGGGACTGCAGTTCAAGGAAGCAGAAATTGCCGTAATGCTCGGGGCCGCCCTCATCCTCGGGGTGCTGGCGTGGCTGCAGTCCCACACACGTGTGGGTATTGCCTGCCAGGCCACCGTCTCCGACCCGCAAATGGCGGAGTCTTTTGGCATCAAACTGAACACGGTGCGCGACCTGAATTTTTTGGTTGGCTCGGCGCTGGCCGGTTTTGCCGGGGTGTGGGTCGCCGTGCTGAACAACCTGGTTGAGCCCACCATGGGCAGCGTGCCTTCGTACAAGGCACTGGCCATCATTGTGCTGGGAGGTATGGGCTCGGTGCCCGGCACGCTCATGGCCGCATTGGTATTGGGTCTGGTCGAATCTTTTGGCACGGTCTACCTGGGCAAGGTGCTCGACCGCAATGCCATTGCGTTTGCCTTTTTGATCATCGTCCTGATGGTGCGCCCTCAAGGGCTTTTTGCCAAGAAATGAGCAGACCATGGACTACGAAATATCGCTACTCACCACCATCGGCATCAGCGTCATGTTTGCGCTGTCGTTGAACCTTATTACCGGCTTTTGCGGGCAAATCAGCCTAGGTCACGCTGCCTTTTTAGGCGTCGGGGCCTACACCTCGGCCATGCTAACCAAAGCAGGCCTGCCGTTCTTGCTCACCATTCCGGCCTCCATGGCCTTGGCCGGGGTGCTGGGTGTCATTGTTGGCATGGCCAGCTTGCGGGTGCGCGCCGACTTTTTGGCCATCACCACCATGGGCGTGGTCTTTCTCTTCATCGGCCTGGTGCGCCAGCAAGAATGGCTAGGGGGCGAGATGGGCTTGTCGGGTTTTCCAGACTCCGGCCTAGGCAAAACCGGCTTCATGCTGCTGACGCTTTTGCTGGCAGCACTCACCGCAGCCATCAGCCTGTATATCCAGAAAGCCTGGATTGGCCGAGTCTTCAACGGCATCGCCGAGGACGAGGACACCATGCGCGTGCTGGGAATTGATGTGCCGAGCTACAAGCTGGCCGCCTTTGCCATTGGCACGGCGCTGGCTGGTGCTGCTGGTGCGCTGTATGCCTCGCACTTCAAATTCATAGGGCCTGACAGCTTCAGTTTCGTGGAGTCCATTACCGTGCTGTCCATGGTGGTGGTAGGCGGCATTGGTTCCGTGTTGTGGGTGGCCATTGCCGCAGCCGTGCTGTCTGCTTTGCCGGGCTGGTTCCAGTTCATTGGGGACTACAAGCTGCTGGTATACGGCGGGTTGCTGTTCGTCATGATGCGCTTCTCACCCCACGGCCTGGCTGGCATGGTGAACGCCTTGGCCAGAAAAAAAAGGGGGGTGCAATGAGCCGCCATCCTTTGCTAAAAGTGGAGAATGTCACAGTTCGTTTTGGTGTACTAACTGCCGTCAACCAAGTCTCGTTTGACGTGCACCAGGGCGAATTGCTAGGCTTGATTGGACCCAACGGAGCGGGCAAAACTACTATGCTACGCGCCATCACCGGTGTGGTGAATGCCACCGAGGGCGAGGTCTATCTCAGTGGCGCACCGCTGGTGGGCCTAACGATTGAGCGGCGCATTCGTCAGGGCTTATCGCTCTCACAGCAACTGGTCAAACCCCTGCGCAACCTGAGCCTTCTGGAAAATGTGGCTTTGGCAGCCGGTGGCCAGAAGACGGTGTCGCCCCTGCGCGCGCTTAGCCACGTCTCCAATGCGAACGAACTCGCCATAGGCATGCAGATGCTGGAAAAAGTAGGTATTGCCGACCGCGCCCACCAAATGCCGGGTACCCAGCCGCTGGGTATTCTCAAGCGGCTTGAACTGGCCCGTGCTCTGGCACTCAAACCACAGCTTTTCTTGCTGGACGAGCCACTGGCAGGCCTGAACTCCAGCGAGGCGCGAGGACTGGCGAACACCATTACCGAGATTCACCAAAGCGGCATGACCGTGGTGCTCATTGAGCACAACCTGAGCGAAGTCATGCGCCTGTGCCAACGCCTGATCGTGCTGGACAACGGCAAGAAGATTGGCGATGGCATGCCGCGCGAGGTGATGCAAGACCCGGTCGTACGAGCTGCGTACCTGGGTGGCGATACGCTCGCCACGAGCCAATCCCAAGAGGAGCCGGAACATGCTTGAACTGGTAGATCTGTCGTGCGGTTACGGCGCCTTCAATGCCGCTGCCAACCTGTCTCTGAAACTGCGTCCCGGCACCATCACCGCCCTCTTGGGGGCCAACGGTGCGGGCAAGTCTTCCACCCTCATGTGTGTGGCGGGCCATGTGGACTTGCAGGCCGGGAAAATACTCTTTGGCGAGCAAGACATCAGCCAACTCCCCGCGACCCAGCGGGTGCGTTCCGGCATCGCCATCTCTCCTGAAGGGAGACGCCTTTTCAAAGACCTGTCTGTGGAAGACAACCTGCGCGTGGGGGGGCTCATTCATCCCACCAGTGTCTACGCCAAAGACCGGGACCGTGTGCTGGATTTATTTCCACGCCTGGGCGAGCGCATGACGTCGCTGGCAGGAAACCTGTCGGGCGGTGAGCAACAAATGTTAGCCATCGGCCGCGCTCTGATGACGCGACCCAAACTCATCATGATTGACGAACTGTCGCTGGGTCTGATGCCCAAGATCATTGATCAGTGTTACCAAGCCCTGAAACTTTTGCGCAATGAGGGCATGACCGTACTGCTGGTCGAGCAAAACACCGAGCGAGCCCTGTCCGTTGCAGACGACGTGTGCGTACTCGAGTCCGGCCGCACGGTATGGAAAGGCTCGGCCCTAGACGCCCGCAACGACCCCTCTTTGACTGCGGCCTATCTTGGCCTGCACTAGACCCCTTTAGAACCCTCATTTACATCCTGAGAAAATCTCCATGAGCAACACACAAGATCCCCGTTTTGATGCCAGCCGCGTCATCCGTGCCCCCCGGGGTACCACCCTGAGCTGCAAAAGTTGGTTAACCGAAGCAGCGTTTCGCATGCTGCAAAACAACCTCGATGCCGAGGTGGCTGAAGACCCGAAAAACCTGGTGGTGTACGGCGGCATTGGCCGTGCCGCGCGCAACTGGGAATGCTTTGACAAAATTCTCGAAACCCTCAAGGAATTGAACGACGACGAGACCCTGCTGGTGCAATCCGGCAAGCCCGTGGGCGTGTTCAAAACCCATGCCAACGCGCCACGCGTGCTGATCGCCAATTCCAACTTGGTGCCCAAGTGGGCCAACTGGGAGCACTTCAACGAACTCGACCGCAAGGGTCTGTTCATGTACGGACAAATGACCGCTGGTAGCTGGATTTACATCGGCAGTCAGGGCATTGTGCAAGGCACGTTCGAAACCTTTGTGGAGGCCGGCCGCCAGCACTACAACAACGACTGGGCGGGCCGCTGGATCTTGACCGCCGGTTTGGGCGGCATGGGTGGCGCGCAGCCATTGGCCGCCACACTGGCCGGTGCCGTGTCGCTCAACATCGAGTGCCAGCAAAGCTCCATCGACTTTCGCTTGCGCACCCGCTATGTGGACAAACAAGCCAAAGACATTGACGATGCCCTGCGTCTCATCCAGCAGCATTGCGCAGCCAAAGAAGCCATCTCCATTGCCCTGCTGGGAAACGCAGCCGAAGTGTTGCCAGAACTGGTCAAACGCGTCAAAGCCGGAGGCATTCGCCCCGACCTAGTGACCGACCAGTCCTCTGCACACGATCTGATCAACGGCTACCTGCCTGCTGGCTGGAGCGTGGCGGAGTGGAAGGCTGCTCAGCGCGACCCCACGCAGCACGCAAAACTGACCAACGATGCCGCCAAATCGTGTGCCGTGCATGTGCAGGCCATGCTGGACTTTCAAAGCATGGGCATCCCCACGGTGGACTACGGCAACAACATCCGACAGGTGGCGAAAGACATGGGCGTTGCCAACGCCTTTGATTTCCCCGGTTTTGTGCCTGCCTACATTCGCCCCATGTTTTGCCAAGGCAAAGGGCCATTTCGCTGGGTGGCACTTTCCGGCGACCCTGAGGACATTTACAAGACTGATGCCAAAATCAAAGAGCTGTTCCCCGACAACCTGCACACCCATCGCTGGCTTGACATGGCGCGTGATCGCATTGCGTTCCAGGGCCTGCCCGCCCGCATCTGCTGGCTGGGCTTGGGCGAGCGCCACATTGCAGGGTTGGCGTTTAACGAGATGGTGAAGAATGGTGAACTCAAGGCCCCCATTGTGATCGGCCGCGACCACCTGGATACTGGCTCGGTGGCCAGCCCCAACCGCGAAACCGAGAGCATGAAAGACGGCACCGACGCAGTGAGCGACTGGCCGTTGCTCAACGCCATGTTGAATGTCTCAGGCGGCGCAACCTGGGTCAGCCTGCACCACGGTGGCGGCGTGGGCATGGGTTACTCGCAGCACTCCGGCATGGTCATCGTGGCGGACGGCACCGATGCAGCCGCCGCACGCTTGGCCAATGTGCTGGTCAACGACTGCGGCTCAGGCGTCATGCGGCATGCAGACGCGGGCTATGAGCTGGCCATTGAAACTTCTAAGAAGCAAGGACTCAATTTACCCATGATTAATGGCTAAATTGGACCCTAGCTCCCGTCTCAACTGCGTCAACTCCAGCACACCCCTGCCTAGGTTGGTCTGGATGACGCGGCGCCCCCCGGCTCTGCGCAAGTCATTGATTTTTAGCGGCCCATCCTGGCATCAATGCCAGTGCCTTCATCAACACGGCACCAGCATCATCAAGGCTGGTGTCGTTCAAGACATTCACGCAACGACAAGACGTCGGCACGCTGAAAGCGACGGCGCGTTGGACGCGTGCTTCAACCGCCTCAGGCGTTTCGCGTTGACGAGCCAACAGTCGAGCGCGAAGAATGTCCGCGCTGGCGGTGATGTGCAACACGGTCAAACCGTCGAACAGACGCAATGCTTCCGGCAGGTAGGCTCGGGACCCGTTGACCAACAACCATTGATGCAGCTTCAGCGGCTCCAGCTCGCCATGTCGCACGCCGTACTGTCTGCCGTTGGCAAGCCAGTGCATGGCAAATGACTTTTCCTTTTGCAAGCGCTCAAAGGTGTCGCTGTCCACGCTTTCGTGTTGCTCGCCCTGTGCTTGCAGTGGTCGGTCAATGGTGCGCTTGGCAAAGTGGATGGGCGACTGCGGGGGTAGTTTGGATTTGAGCCAGTCGAGCAGGCTGTCTTTGCCTGCACCTGACGGGCCCATCACATAAATCAGGCGATGGTTCACGCGGTAAACCTGAAGTGCTCTTGCAGCACGAAGTCTGCACCTCGCGTGGGTTCTGCGAACAGCGCCAGTGATTCAAAGTTGCAGGGTGGCAAGTTGGCGAACCTGTCTTGCGCGGCCTGTTGCAGGCTTTGCACTTGCTGCGAGTTCAGGTGTTTGAGTGAGCCTGTCAGTGTGCAATGGAGTTGAAATTCATCCAATACGAAGGGATAGCCCCAGCGTTCCAGCAGCGCATCTTGTGCGGGTGACAGCTGTGCTTGCCGCCGGCGTTGCAACTCGGTTGCTGACAGCGCTGCAGCCAAAGGTTGCAGTTCCATGACGCATCTTGCTGCCAGGGCCTCGGCTGCTGCACTGCGGGGCTGCGGCACGATGGCTAGAAAATCATCTAACAGTGTGACTTTGAGCGGCGGCATTTCAAAGGTGCTGGCGCTTGCGGAAATCGTTTGGAGTGCTTCTCGCAGCTGAGCCACATCTGCACCAGGAGCCAAGCTGAAGGGAGCCTTCAGCGTCGCGTGCCAACCGTAGCGGCGCGGCGCGGCGGTCACTTGACGGAACGCCTCGTCGCTGATGCCGTTGACCGCAGGCATGGGTTTGACCGCACTGCCTGCAGCGCAGCGTCCGAGCCACTGACTGCCGGCTTGCCACCACGGGCTGTCTGGCGGTGGTGCGAAGTAAACCGCAAATCGATAGGGCGTGAGCAGGGCGTTAGTCATCGTGGCGTATGGTTAGTTTGACTCGGTCACCGGCAAACCAAGTCGTTGAAAATTCAATCGGGGTTCCCGCGCTGTCGACGTTGACGCTGGTCACTTCCAGCACCGGCCTGCTAACAGGTTGGCGCAAGTGCGCAGCGATGGCTGCCGTTGGAGTCTGAGCTGTGATGCGGCTTTCCTGCCGGGTGTAATCGGTCAATCCGCAGGCTGCGAAGGCCGCAGTGATCGAGCCTGTTTCAGCGATCACGGCGTCCAGTCCGTTGAAGCGTGGCAGCGGGAAATAGCGCTCACTGACATGCAAAATTTGGCCTTCAGCTTCGCCCAGTACGTTCAAGCACAACAGCTTGCTGCGTGCAGTCAATGCCAAGGCTTTGGCTTGGGCACTGTTCGCCCGCACGGTGCTGGCCTCAAGTACTTGCAGACCGCCGCGTAAACCGGCTTGAACCAAGCTGTGTCGGTGGCGTGTGCGTTTGCCCAACATCAGTTCCACCGCAAAGTCTTCCACGTAGGTACCGCTGCCTTGGGTCACACGCACCAAGCCCTGGCTCGACAAGCTCGCCAGTGACTTTCGAATGGTGTGCCGGTTCACGCCAAATTGTTCGGCCAGTGCATGTTCTGAAGGCAAGCGTTCACCGGGCGGGTAAGTCCCGCTGCTGATGGCATCAGAAATCTGCGCTGCAATGCGGTGCCAAAAACTATCCCGGGTTGGCCGCTCAAGGCTGGGTGCAGCTGATGTCAGTGTTGTCATGAAATCTACTTATGTGATCGTTAAGCTTGGCGAAGTGAATTTATTTGTCTATACAACTTGAGGGTATCACCAGAATGTTTCATGCATTTGACAATCACGATCCAGCACCACCGATGGTGCGTGCTGACTGGATGGCCTTGCTGTCACGGGCACCGCTGGACTTGCTGGAGTCGGCGGTTGGCGCGCATTGGCCGACCAAGCCGCATTGGCTCAGAGCGCCAGAAACCGGTTTGATGATGGTGCAGGGGCGCGCAGGTTCGACGGGTGAACGCTTTAACTTGGGCGAGGTGACTGTCAGCCGCTGCGCCTTGCGTTTGTCGGGGACTCAGGCGAACACCACCGTGGTCGGTGTGGCTTATGCCTTGGGTCGCTCGCACCGCCAAGTCGGGCTCGCTGCCGTCGCTGACGCTCTGTTGCAAGACAGCTCGCAGCAGGATTTACTGGAGCAAACCTTGTTGAGCCCGGTGCGGCAACATCTGGCGCTGCAGCGCAGCCTGCGTGAGCAGCGTGCGCAGAGCACCAAGGTTGAATTTTTCACAGTGGCCCGCGAGTCAGGCTCGGCGGACGACGAAGGAGAGGCGTCATGAGCGCCCACGATTTGTCTAATCTCGGTGCCGGCTTCACGCATGAGGCCTTCGGCAGTCAGGCGATGTTTCGAGTTGCGCTAGAAGCGCTTTCGTACCCTGGCCGCTGCATGACGGTCAGCCACGACGCCGAGGTGCCGCAGACCGGCCACCCGGCTTCGGCAGCTTTGCTGCTGGCGCTGCTGGACTCTGACTGCACGCTGTGGCTGTCGCCTTCTTTGGCGAACAGTGATGCCGCTGCTTGGCTTCGCTTTCACACTGGTTGCCAGCTGGTGAGTCACGTTGACCAAGCCATGTTTGCTTGGGTGGCCGCAGGTGACGCCATGCCCGCACTGGCCAGTTTTTCGCAGGGCAGCGACAACGCGCCGGACCAGTCTGCCACCTGCGTCTTGGACTTGCCTCTGTTAGATGCCAAGGCACGCAGCGAGAGCGGCGCTGCGCAGTGGTCGCTCAAAGGCCCCGGCATTCAAGACGTCAACCATGTGTCAGTCGATGGTTTGGCCGCTGATTTTCTCGCGCAGTGGACGACCAACCACGCCAGCTTTCCGCGTGGCGTTGACTTGTTTCTGGCTTCGGCGCAGCAACTGGTCGGCTTGCCGCGCACCACATCCATTCAGTTGTCAGGAGGGCTTTGAGTATGTACGTTGCCGTCAAGGGCGGGGAAACCGCCATTCTCAACAGCTACCGCTTGCTGGCCGAGCAGCGGCGCGGTGACAACCGACTGCCCGAACTCAGCGTGTCGCAGATTCAACAACAGCTCAAGCTGGCAGTTGACCGGGTGATGAACGAAGGTTCGGTCTACGACCCGGAACTCGCTGCACTGGCGATCAAGCAGGCCTCCGGGGATTTGATCGAGGCCATATTTTTGCTGCGCGCATACCGCGCCACCTTGCCTCGTTTGGGCACGACAAAACCTCTGCAGACCAATCGCATGTCGCTGGAGCGGCGCATTTCGGCGACCTTCAAAGACCTGCCCGGCGGCCAGGTGCTTGGCCCGACTTACGACTACACCCAACGCTTGCTCGACTTCACCTTGTTGGCCAACGGGCAAGACGCACCGGCTGATGTTCAAACCCCAGCCAGCGTGTTGTCGACAGGCGTTGATGCTGCTGTCACACCGCGCGTGGTGGAACTGCTCAACCATGAAGGTTTGATTGAAACCCGGCCGATCCCGCCGGGCGATCCGTCTCCTGTCGACCTGACCCGCGAGCCTTTGCGTTTTCCGGCGGTGCGGTCCACGCGGCTGCAAAACTTGGCGCGCGGTGACGAGGGTTTTCTGTTGGCGATGGCTTACTCCACCCAGCGCGGTTACGCCCACAGCCATCCCTTTGTCGGTGAGGTTCGCTTGGGCCAAGTTGCGATTGAAATCGAACCAGAAGAGCTCGGCTTTGCCATTTCGATTGGCGACATCGAAATCACCGAATGTGAAATGGTCAATCAGTTTGCTGGCAGCAAAACCGAGCCGCCTCAGTTCACCCGTGGCTATGGCTTGGCCTTTGGCCACAGCGAGCGCAAGGCGATGGCCATGAGCTTGGTGGACCGGGCGTTGCGTGCAGACGAGTTGGGCGAGCCGATCGAGTCGCCCGCACAAATGCAGGAGTTTGTGCTCTCGCACAGTGACAGTCTCGAAGCCTCTGGCTTTGTGCAGCACTTGAAGTTGCCGCACTACGTTGACTTTCAGTCAGAGCTTGAACTGATCCGAAAAATGCGCGCAGCGGCCAGCGCCAAAGCGGCCCAACCAGACACCGGAGTCACAACATGAACGCATTGAAAGAAGCCGGTTTAGAGCTGCGGTCGGACACGGCCACAGACGATGTTCAGGCCAGCTACAACTTCGCTTACCTCGACGAACGCACCAAGCGCATGATCCGCCGCTCGCTGCTCAAGGCGGTGGCGATTCCCGGTTACCAAGTTCCGTTTGGCTCGCGTGAAATGCCGCTGCCTTACGGTTGGGGCACCGGCGGGATTCAGGTCACGGCGGCGGTCATTGGCCCTGACGATGTGTTGAAAATCATTGACCAAGGCTCAGACGATACCGTCAACGCCGTCAACATCCGGCGCTTTTTTGAACGCACGGCCGGTGTTGAAACCACCACGCACACCCGTGCAGCGACGCTGATCCAGACGCGCCACCGTATTCCTGAAATCCCTTTGCAAGAGGGCCAAGTGATCGTCTACCAAGTGCCGGTGCCTGAGCCGATGCAGCGGCTAGAACCGCGTGAAACTGAAACTCGCACCCTGCATGGGCTGGCCGAATACGGGCTGATGCACGTCAAGCTGTATGAAGACATAGCCAAGTACGGCCACATCGCCACCACCTACGACTACCCGGTGCTGGTCAATGGTCGCTACATCATGGCGCCTTCGCCGATCCCGAAATTTGACAACCCGAAGATGCACATGAACCCGGCCTTGCAACTCTTTGGTGCCGGCCGGGAGAAGCGTATTTATGCCGTACCGCCTTACACCTCGGTTGAAAGTCTGGGCTTTGAAGACCACCCTTTTGAAGTGCAGCGCTGGGATGCGGTCTGCGACTTGTGCGGTGCGACTGACAGCTTTTTAGATGAGGTCATCACCGATGACAGCGGTAGCCGCATGCATGTGTGCTCGGACTCTGACTATTGCCAGTCGCGTCAGGATGCGTCATGAGCCTTGTCATTCGGCAAGCTGACACGGCCGATCTGCCTGCGGTGTTGGCCCTTTACGCGCAGCTTGACTTCAACAACGGCAGCGTTTTGTCGGAACAAGCGGCTCAACAAATATTCGCGGAGTTCGCCCGCTACCCGAGCTACCGCCTTTTTGTGGCCACAGACGGGGCGGTGGTGCTGGGCACTTATGCGCTCTTGGTCATGCACAACTTGGCGCATGGCGGCACACCGTCGGCGGTTGTCGAAGATGTGGTGGTGGCCAGCGATCAGCAGGGGCGCGGCATTGGCCGCCAGTTGATGAGCCATGCCAAAGACCAAGCACGTGCGGCTGGTTGCTACAAGTTGGCGCTCTCGTCTAACCGCCAGCGCCACGCGGCGCATGCATTTTATGAATCTCTCGGGTTTGACCAGCACGGCCTGAGTTTTGTGATTGAACCTTGATATGACTATGAATTTATCTCCGCATTTTTCGGCGCCGCCGGCACCCCTGCTGCAGGTGCGCGGTCTGGGCAAAAACTACGGCGACCGCGTCGCGCTGCAAGACGTTTCCTTTGACCTCTGGCCCGGCGAAGTGCTGGCGGTGGTGGGTGAGTCCGGCTCGGGCAAGTCGACCTTGCTCAATGCGATTGCGGCACGCAGCCAGCCCGATGCCGGCAGTGTGCATTTCATGACGCGTCATGAGGGACTGCAAGATGTCTTCGCCATGACCGAAGCGCAGCAGCGTTTGCTGGCGCGCACGGACTGGGGCTTTGTGCACCAAAACGCTGCTGATGGTTTGCGCATGGACGTCTCGGCCGGTGCCAACGTCGGTGAGCGATTGATGGGGCAGGGTGAGCGTCACTACGGCCGGCTGCGCAGCGTTGCCGCTGAATGGCTGGAACGTGTCGAGATTGATGTGGCGCGCATTGACGATGCACCACGCACCTTCTCCGGCGGGATGCGGCAGCGCCTGCAAATCGCCCGCAACTTGGTCACACAACCACGCCTGGTGTTCATGGACGAGCCGACATCTGGGCTGGATGTCTCGGTGCAAGCGCGGCTCTTGGACATGCTGCGCCAACTCACCCGCAAGATGCAACTGGCGGCCATCGTGGTCACGCACGATCTCGCGGTGGCCCGCCTGCTGGCGCACCGCATGATCGTCATGCAGCGCGGCCGCATCGTTGAAGTCGGCCTGACCGATCAAGTGCTTGACGACCCGCAACACGCTTACACCCAACTTCTTGTTTCTTCGGTACTCCAACCATGACCCACCCTCTGCTTCACATTCAAGGGGTGGCCAAACGCTTCACCCTGCATCACCAAAACGGCGTCGAGCTGGCGGTTCTTGGCGAGGCCAACCTCAGCGTTCACTCCGGCGAATGCATCGTGCTGGACGGACCTTCCGGCATGGGCAAGAGCACCTTGCTGAAAATGATTTATGCCAACTACCGAACCAGCGCCGGCAGCATCAGCCTCCATTTGCCAGGCCAACTGCCGATCGAAGTGACCACCGCCTCGCCGCATGAACTGGTGCGCTTGCGCAAAGACTCGATAGGTTATGTCAGCCAGTTTTTGCGGGTCATCCCACGGGTGCCGGCGCTGGACGTGGTGGCCGAACCCTTGCTCGAAGATGCCGGCGACGACCCAGACACGCTGGCTGCTGCACGTGCCGAGGCCAGTCGTTGGCTGACGCGTTTGCGTATTCCTGAGCGCATGTGGCATTTGCCGCCCGCCACGTTTTCAGGCGGTGAGCAGCAGCGTATCAACATCGCTCGCAACATGATCAAGCCGCGCCCGCTGCTGTTGCTGGACGAACCGACCGCTTCTCTGGATGCTGAGAACGCACAGACCGTCATCGAATTGATACGCGAAGCCAGTGCGCGCGGCGCCGCCATCGTCGGTATTTTTCACGACGCCCATGTGGGTGACGCCGTCGCCACCCGCCGCATCAATGTGGCTGATTTCAGGACTATGAAGGCTATCGCATGAACGCGTCAGTGATTTTTAAAAATGCCAAGATGGTGTTGCCGGGTGAAGTCGTGCACGGCAGTTTGCAGGCAGAAAATGGCCGTATCAGTGCTGTCGGTGGCGACACCTCGGCCTTGGCTGCGGTGGACTTGGGTGGCGATTATTTATTGCCGGGTCTGGTGGAAATGCACACGGACAATTTTGAGCGCCACCTGATGCCCCGCCCAAAGGTGCATTGGGCGGAGTTGCCCGCTTTGCTCGCGCATGACGCTGAGATCGCCGCTGCCGGTATCACCACGGTGTTTGATGCGCTGGGCGTCGGTGAGGCCGACCCAGAAAGTTTGCGTGGCAGCGCTTGGGGCGATGTGATCGCCACCCTGGACAACTGCACCCAACAAGACTTGCTGCGCGCTGACCACCACTTGCACGTGCGCTGCGAATTGCCGGCGCCCAACACGGTCGAATTATTTGAGCCGTTCCACGGTCATCCACGGCTGTCGTTGATCTCGCTGATGGACCACACACCCGGTCAGCGGCAGTGGGAAAACATCGAGCAGGCGCGGATTTACTACACCGGTAAAAAGGGCTGGAGCCAGCAGAAGTTTGAGCAACAAGTGGCGCATGCCAGTCAACTGCAGGCCGAATTTGCAGAGCCGCACCGTCGGTATTTTGTGGATTTCAGTCGCACGCACAGCATTGCCTTGGCCAGTCACGACGACACCACGGCGGCGCACGTGCAGCAAGCGCATGCCGAAGGTGCCATCATGTCGGAGTTCCCGACCACCGTGGCGGCGGCTCGTGAGGCGCACAAACTCGGCTTGCAGACCGTCATGGGCGGGCCGAACGTGGTGCGTGGTGGCTCCCATTCGGGCAACGTGGCGGCGGTTGATCTGGCCAGGCTTGGCCTGCTCGACATTCTGTCTTCGGACTATGTGCCGGGCAGTCTGTTGTCGGCCGTGATGTGCTTGGTGGAGCAGGGCGTCATGACTTGGCCGGAAGCGGTGGCGACAGTGACTTCAACACCAGCGCGGGCGACAGGGCTGACCGATCGCGGTGAACTGACTGTGGGCCTGCGGGCTGACTTGATCCAGGTTCACATTGCGGCGCTGCCGAATGGCAGTCGCCATGCCGTCGTGAGAGCGGTCTGGCGTGAAGGTCGTCGTGTCCTGTAAGGCCGCGGATCAATACATGTCACACAAGCTTCTTTTAAGTTTCATGAAACCGTCACAGACAACGATGAGACTCCATATGTCTAGACAACTTACAAGGAGTTCATGATGGACGCGGCACTTCGAATTCACAAGCTCAACAAATATTTCGCCAACAAGCAAGCGCTTTGCGACATCAACATCTCCGTGAAAAAGGGTGAGATGGTGGCGCTGATCGGTGCGTCTGGGTCTGGCAAGTCAACCTTGCTGCGGCACATGTCTGGCTTGATCACGGCCGATGGCCGCACCGACTCTTTGATCGAAATAGACGGTCGCCGTGTGCAGCAGGGCGGTCGCATACACCACGACATTCGCCGTGTGCGCTCTAACGTCGGCTTTGTCTTTCAGCAGTTCAATTTGGTGGATCGTTTACCGGTCTTGGTCAACGTGCTGGTTGGTCAATTGCACCGCATGCCGTGGTGGCGCAGTCTGTTTCGCATTTTCAATGCGCAAGAGCGTGCGCAAGCCCTTGATGCGCTGGCCCGCGTCGGTATTGCGGACTGCCATGCCCAGCGGGCATCGACCTTGTCGGGTGGTCAACAGCAGCGCGCGGCGATTGCTCGCGCACTCGTTCAGGGTGCCAAGGTGGTGCTGGCTGACGAACCCATTGCCTCGCTGGACCCGGAGTCCTCGCGCAACGTGATGGAAATTTTGGCGCGCATCAACCGCGAGGACGGCTGCACCGTGATTGTCTCTTTGCACCAGGTCGACATGGCGCTGAAATATTGCCCTCGGGTGGTCGCCTTGCACCAAGGCCGCGTGGTCTTTGATGGACCCTCAAAGCTGCTGACACCGCAACTGCTGCGCGAGCTTTATGGCGTGCATGTAGACGAAATTCTGACCGACTCCACACGCCTGCATGCTGCCCCTGTATCGCTGGTGCCGTCGGCTACCAATGCCGTACCGGCGTGGCAGTCTGGACTGGCTCAGGCCGCTTGATTTTTTGACTGAATATTTAAGGAATGATTTGATGATTAAGAAAATATTGGCCATCACGGCCACGACCTTTGCGCTGGGCTTGTCGCTTGGCGCGAGTGCTCAGGACATCAACTTCGGCATTATCTCGACAGAGTCAACCCAGAATCTGAAACAAGATTGGGAACCGCTGATCAAAGACATGGAGAAGCAGACCGGCATGAAAGTCACCGCCTTCTTCGCGCCAGACTACGCCGGCATCATTGAAGGCATGCGCTTCAATAAAGTGCATGTGGCTTGGCTGGGCAACAAGTCTGCGATGGAGGCAGTCGACAGGGCCAGCGGTGAGGTCTTCGCGCAGATGGTCAATGCCGATGGCTCGCAAGGTTACTACTCGCATTTGATTGTGCATAAGGACAGTCCGCACAACACGCTGGATGACATCCTCAAGAACGGAAAAAGCCTGAGCTTTGGCAATGGTGATCCCAATTCGACGTCTGGCTTTTTGGTGCCTGGTTTTTATGTCTTTGCAAAGAATCAAATTGACCCTAAAACGCACTTCAGAGTGAGCCGCAGCGCCAACCACGAAGCCAATGCATTGGCTGTTGCCAACAAGCAGGTTGATGTCGCCACCAACAACAGCGAAAACTTGGAGAAGGTCCAAAACCGTTATCCAGAAAAGTTCAACGATATCAAAATCGTCTGGACATCACCTTTGATCGCTCTTGACCCGCTGGTGATGCGCAAAGACATGCCAGCCGCCACCAAGGCCAAGCTGAAGCAGTTCTTTTACAGCTATGGGAAAACCGATTCCCGTGAGAAAGAAGTTTTGATGAAGATATCAAAACTCTCTGGTTTCAAAGAGTCCAGCAACAGTCAGTTGCTGCCGATTCGTCAACTCGATTTGTTCAGCAAACGCACCAAAATCGCGTCAGATTCTGTCATCTCTGAAGCCGCTAAAAAAGAGCAGCTGGCCGCCATTGACAAGCAATTGGCTGCGTTGAACTGATGTCATCAACGGCTACTCATTCGCACCGGTTGATGGCCGAGGCGGCTGCGCCCAAGCGCAGCCTGACTTGGTATTTTCTCTGGGCATTCGTTTTAATTGCGTTGGCAGGGTCTTGGCAAGGGGCCGATATGCGGCCGCTCGATTTGGTGCGTGACTCCGGCAACATGGCGACCTACGCCGCTGAGTTTTTCCCGCCCAACTTCAGCCAGTGGCGTATGTATGTGGGTGAGATGGTCATCACCCTGCAAATCGCTTTGTGGGGAACTGCGTTGGCTGTTGTCACGGCCGTACCACTGGCCTTGATGGCGTCCGCCAATTTGGTTCCTTGGTGGGTCTACCAACCTACGCGTCGCCTGATGGACGCCACACGGGCGATCAATGAGATGGTCTTCGCCATGCTGTTCGTGGTGGCCGTTGGTCTGGGTCCGTTTGCCGGCGTGCTGGCACTTTGGATACACACCACCGGTGTGTTGGCCAAGCTGTTTTCTGAAGCGGTTGAGGCGATCGACCCGCAGCCGGTCGAAGGTATTCGTTCGACCGGCGCGAGTGCGCTGCATGAAATTGTTTACGGCGTCATTCCGCAGGTCATGCCGCTGTGGATCTCTTTCACGCTGTACCGACTGGAGAGCAACGTGCGCTCAGCCTCGGTGGTGGGCATGGTCGGCGCGGGCGGCATTGGTGTGGTGTTGTGGGAGATCATTCGCGGCTTTCAGTACGCTGAAACCTGCGCTGTGATGATCATCATCATTGTGTCGGTGACGGCGATTGACCTGGTCTCTGCCCGCATCCGAAAAATTCTGATTTGAAGGCTTGGCCATGACTTTATCAACCACCGACATCGTTCATCTTTTTGAAACCCGTGCCACGCGTCAATACGGCCGAGAGGCGGTGAGCCAACTGGAGCATGCGCTTCAGTGTGCACATTTGGCTGAGATGGCAGGTGAAACCGATGCCACTGTGGTGGCGGCCTTGCTGCACGATCTAGGGCATCTCATCGCTGCCCAAAAAGAGGAACGGTTAGACGACACGCAGCAACGCGACGACTTGCACCAGTTCATCGCCATCCCATTTTTACGTGGCTTGTTGCCTGACGCCGTGCTGGAGCCAATACGTCTGCATGTCGATGCCAAGCGCTACCTGTGCGCGGCAGAACCGACTTACTGGGCCAGTTTGTCACCGGCCTCTCAACGCAGTCTTGAATTGCAAGGTGGTGCTTACACCAGCGAAGAACTCGCTGGTTTTCTCGCGCAGCCTTATGCCGAGGAGGCTGTACGACTGCGTCGTTACGATGACCTAGCCAAGGTGCCTAAAGCGTCAACGCCTGATCTTGCACACTTTCAGAAAAAGATGGAAGTGCTCGTCACGGCGGGTTGATGGGCTGCACGCGCGAGGGCGGTAGGACGATTGAAAAAGTCGATCCCTTGCCCATGGTACTTTTCACCTCCAGTTGTCCGCCATGTCGCTGCGCCACGTGTTTGACAATGGCCAGTCCCAGGCCGGTGCCGCCACTCTCGCGCGAACGGCTGCGGTCAACGCGGTAAAAGCGCTCGGTCAGGCGCGGCAAATGTTCTGCGGCAATCCCCGGGCCGCTGTCTTCCACAAAGAATTCGGCTCCGCCATCGGGACGCAAGAGCCAACCGGTTCGAATCGAGCCACCTGGGGGCGTGTAGCGCACGGCATTGCTCAGCAGGTTAGACATGGCACTGTGCAGCTCTGACTTGTTGCCTGAGACACAGAAGACAGCGTCGGTCACTTGTGTGATCTCGTGAGGAGGCTGCGCAATGACGCTCGAGAGCGCACGCGTTTCTTGCACTGCTGGTGACAATAAATCATCGGTGTTGAGCCAGTCTCCTGGACCGGGTGCGGGGCTGCCTTCAAGTCGTGACAGCGTGAGCAGATCGCTCACCAGCATCTGCATCCGCTGCGCCTGCTGGCTCATCATGCCCAAGTAGAGGTTCCGGTCTGTCTCAGTGACGGGGATGTTTTGCAGCGTCTCTACAAAACCGCTGAGTACCGTCAATGGGGTCCGAATTTCGTGCGAAACATTGGCCACAAAATCACGACGCATGGTGTCCGCAAGTTCGACGGCGGTCACGTCCTGCGACAGCATCAGCTTGCGCTTGTGCCCGTAAGGGTGAATTTGGACCGAAATTCTGGAGGGCACAGAGGGACGAGCGCCGATGCCGCCGATCAGTATTGCATTGCTGAAATCAGAGCCGAGGAAGTAATCTTTAAAGACTGGCGAACGCACCAGATTTTGGATGTATTGACCCACGTCTTTTTGCGGGTCCAAGCCAAGTTGATGGGCGGCGGTCAGGTTCACCCATTCAATGCGACCGGTCGCATCGAGCAGAATCACGCCATTCGGTGAAGCTTGAATAGCCGCCAGAAAATTAGCCAGTCGGACGTTGCTGCTGTCTATTTTTCTCTCTAGATTTTTGATGACTTTCTTGCTTCGATTGAAAAGCTCGGCCCACACGCCGGAGAACTTAGGTGACTGTGACGTGTCTGCCTTGTTGAGCCAGCGCAGCAGCCGTCGTGCGCGAAGACCGTCAAGCAGGGTCCACAGAACGGCACCCGCCAAGGCGCCGGCTACAGCCCAGCCGGCTGATCCATGCTGCAAGCCCCAAGCGGAGGCCAGCGCGATGAGCAGCAGCAGTTCAATCAGGCGTTGCGTCATGTGGCGGAAATGGGCTGGCCTCGTCCTGCGTTGCCGGCACTGCTCTGAACCGTCAGTCGGTAGCCTGCGCCACGCACGGTTTCGATCATGCTGGCGGCATCACCCAGTGACTCGCGCAGGCGTTTGACGTGGACATCCACAGTGCGCTCTTCAATGAAGACGTGATCGCCCCAAACCTTGTCGAGCAAGGTGCTGCGAGTGTGCACCCTTTCGGCATGTTTCATCAGGTAGTGCAGCAGTTTGAACTCGGTTGGCCCGATCTTGAGTTCATTGCCGCGAAAAGTGACGCGGTAAGTCCCTGCGTCTAGGGTCAGTTCACCCAACTGCACCGAGTCTTTGACTATTTCTGGGCTGCGGCGGCGTAGCAGTGCACGAATGCGGGCCAGCAGTTCTTGGGTCGAAAAAGGCTTGGTGATGTAGTCGTCGGCGCCCGCGTCCAAGCCTTGCACTTTGTCTGTTTCGTCACTGCGGGCGGTGAGCATGATGATCGGAACGGTTTTTGTCCGGTCACTTTTGCGCCACTGCCGCGCTAACGTAGCCCCGCTCTCGCCGGGCAGCATCCAGTCCAGCAAGATCAAGTCAGGCAGCACGGCGTCAACCTCTCGCTGAGCGGCTGCACCGTCAAACACGACGATCGGGGAGAAGCCGTTGTGCCGCAGGTTGACGGCAATCAACTCGGCAATTGAAGGCTCGTCTTCGACCACCAAGACACGGGGTAGTTTTCTCATTTGACGACCAACTCAACCTTTTCAAATGCTGAGTGACGGACGTCCTCACCTTTGACGACAAAGATGATTTGTTCTGCGATATTTTTGGCGTGGTCACCGACGCGTTCAATCGACTTGGCTAAAAACAGCAGGTCCAAGCTTGGTGAGATGGTGCGGGGATCTTCCATCATGTAGGTGATGAGCTTGCGCAGGAAGCCGTTGTACTCATCATCGATTTGGTCGTCTTCTTTGATGATGGCTACCGCCATGCTGGTGTCAAGACGTGCAAATGAATTGAGCGTTTTGCGCAGCAAGGCCGCAGCCATGTCAGCCGCGATGCGCAGCTCAGAGGTGGGCAGGTTGCGGGGCGAGCCGCTTTTGATGATGGACTTGACCATGCGGGCCATGCGCTCGACCTCATCGCCGGCACGTTCCAAGTTTTGCGTGGTCCGTGAAATAGCCATCAAAAAACGCAGATCGCGTGCCGTCGGCTGACGCCGGCCAATGGTGGAAATGATGTCGTGATCGATCCTCAATTCCATTTGGTTGATCTTGGCTTCGTTTTCAATCACCTGCTCAGCGGACGCCAAGTTCATGTGAACCAGCGCGTGAATCGCTTGGTGCAGCTGGGCTTCGACCAGCCCGCCCATCTCGAGCACATTGGTGGAGATGGTGTTCAGCTCGGCATCGAACTGACTGGAGATGTGTTTTTCGCTCATGATTAGCCAAACCTTCCTGTGATGTAGTCTTCGGTCTCGGTGCGCTTGGGCTTGAAGAAAATCTGCTCAGTCGAGCCGAATTCCATCAGTTCACCCAAGTACATATAGGCGGTGAAGTCACTGCAGCGGGCTGCCTGCTGCATGTTGTGTGTGACGATGGCGATGGTGTAGTCCTGCTTGAGTTCGTGCACCAGCTCTTCGACCTTGCCGGTCGAAATCGGGTCGAGCGCCGAGGTCGGCTCGTCGAGCAGCAAGACCGAGGGTTTGACCGCCACGCTGCGGGCAATGCACAGGCGCTGTTGTTGGCCGCCGGACAGCGACAGGCCGTTCTGGCCGAGCTTGTCTTTGACTTCATTCCACAATGCAGACTTGGTCAGCGCCCATTCAACGCGTTCGTCCATGTCGCTCTTGCTCAGGTTGTCGTAGAGACGCACGCCGAAGGCAATGTTGTCGTAAATCGTCATCGGGAACGGCGTTGGCTTTTGGAAGACCATGCCGATGCGGGCACGCAGCAAGTTCAGGTCCTGGCTTTTGTCCAGAATGTTTTTGCCATAAAAGTTAATCTCACCTTCAGCACGCTGCCCAGGGTACAGGCTGTACATGCGGTTCAGTGTGCGCAGCAGTGTTGACTTGCCGCAACCCGATGGGCCGATGAAGGCGGTGACCTTGCGTTCAGCGATGTTCATCGTCACGTCTTTGAGACCGCGAAAGTTGCCGTAATAAAAATTGAGGTTGCGCACCTCAAGGGCGTTTTTCAGTTCTGTGGTGGTTTCAGCCATTGACAGGTCCATTGTTGAAAATAAGTTTTTGGAAGGCGAATAAATGCGTGTGAATCAGCTGTGAATCTTGTCCCGGAAAAAGACCCGCGCCAAGATGTTGAAGACCAAGACGGCCATGGTGACGAGCAAGGCACCGCCCCAGGCCAGACGAATCCAGTTGTCGTAAGGGCTCATGGCGAATTGATAAATCACCACCGGCAGATTGGCCATTGGCGCACCCATGTCGGTGCTGTAAAACTGGTTGTTCAGTGCCGTGAAGAGCAGTGGTGCAGTCTCACCGCTGATGCGGGCGACGGCCAGCAGCAAACCTGTGATCACACCGCTTTTGGCGGCACGCAGTGTCACCAAGGTCGAGACTTTCCAGCGCGGTGCACCCAACGCAAATGCCGCTTCGCGCAAGCTGCCAGGCACCAGGCGCAGCATGTTCTCGGTGGTCCGCATGACGACTGGCACGGCGATCAGCGACAAAGCCAAGCTGCCGGCATAACCCGAGAAGTTACCCACGGTGGCCACGGCAATGGAGTAGACAAACAAACCCAGCACGATCGACGGGGCTGACAGCATGATGTCGGTGACGAAGCGAGTGACTTCTGCCGTCTTGCTCTGGTCGCCGTATTCGGTCAGGTAAATGCCCGCCAGAATGCCAACCGGCGTTGAGACCAAAACCGACAGGCCGACCATCATCAAGCTGCCAATGATGGCGTTTCGCAAGCCGCCACCCTCGGAGCCAGGGGCGGGCGTGTCTTGGGTGAACATGTTCCAGTCAATGGCTGCCAAACCATTGGAAAACAGCACGAACAAAATCCACAGCAGCACTGCCAGACCCACGGCCATGGCGCTCATGGACAGGATCAGCCCTTGGATATTGGCCCAGCGACGTTGGCGGTAGAGCTTTTTATTCAGGTTGGTCATCATCTCAAGCTCCTTTGGCTTTGTCAGCCCGTATCACCAAAATTTTGGCCAGCGCCAAGACCACGAAAGTGATGACAAACAGCACAAAGGCGAGGGCAAACAGGGCCGCTATGTGAAAGTCATCGGCTTCGCCAAATTCATTGGCCAAGGTCGACGCGATCGAGGTGCCCGGTGAAAACAAAGACGTTGGCATGCGGTTGGCATTACCGATCACAAAGGTCACCGCCATGGTCTCACCCAAAGCACGCCCCAAGCCGAGCATGATGCCGCCGATGACACCCTTTTGGGTGTAAGGCAAGACTACTTTGCGCACCACTTCCCAGGTGGTGCAACCCAGGCCGTAAGCGGATTCACGCAAGATGGGGGGGGTGACTTCAAAGACATCGCGCATCACGGCGGCGATGAACGGTAAGACCATGAAGGCCAGCACAATGCCGGCAGCCAAAATACCCATGCCGTTGGTGGCGCCGCCAAATAAAAAGCCCACCAACGGCATGCCGCCGAGTACTTTTTGCAAAGGTACTTGCATGTAGTCGGCGAACAAGGGGGCGAACACAAACAAGCCAAACATGCCGTAGATGATGGAGGGCACAGCGGCCAGCAATTCGATGGCGGTGCCCAGCGGGCGACGCAGCCAGACCGGGCAGGTTTCGGTCAAAAAGACCGCAATGCCAAACGCCAGTGGCACGGCGATCAACATCGCGATACCAGCGCTGGCCAAAGTGCCGACGATCGCAATCGCGGCACCAAATTCTTCGTTGACGATGTCCCACTCAACATACCAAAGGAAATGCAGGCCAAACTTGTGCAGTGCCGGCCAAGCATTGACAAACAAGGACACAATAATGCCCGTCAGGGCGATCAACACCAGCAGCGAAAAGCCCTGCGTGATGCGGTGGAAAAAGAAGTCTTGAATGCGCTGGCGCTTGGCCACGGCGACCATGTCTTGACTGCCGGTTTCGCTTGCTAAGTCAATGGGGGTAGAGGGCAAAGTCATGATGGCTTCCAGACTCATGTGAATACCTTGTGGTTGTCAGATATGAAACAAAACCCGCCGACCTGCTTGGGGCAGCTCGACGGGTTTATGTGTTGACCCAGAATTATTTCTGAATTTGTGACCAGACTTTGGCGCGAATCTCATTTGTCAGGCTGTCTGGCAGCGAAACGTAGTCAAGATCGTCAGCCATTTTCTTGCCATTTTTGAAGGCCCAGTCAAAGAACTTCAAGGCTTCTGCGGAGGCTGCTTTGTCGGCTGGGTTCTTGTACATCACGATGAACGAAGCCGTGCTAATCGGCCAGCTGGCGGCCCCCTTGGCGTTGACCATGGACACGCCCATGCCGGGGACGCTGAACCAGTCAGCACCTGCTGCTGCGGCTGCAAAGGTTTTGTCGTCCGGGCTGACGTACTTGCCGTCCGCGTTTTGCAGTTGCATGAAGTTCATGCCGTTTTTCTTGACGTAAGCGTATTCCACGTAACCGACGGCACCTTTGATGCGGTTGACGTTGGCTGCGACGCCTTCATTGCCTTTGCCGCCGACGGAAGAAGCCGCTGGCCACTTGACGGCTGCGCCTTTGCCAACTTTGTCGGCCCATTCTTTGCTGATGGAAGCCAGGTAGTCGGTGAAGTTGAAGGTCGTGCCCGAACCGTCAGCGCGGTGCACCACGGTGATGTTGTCGTTCGGCAGTTTTTTGCCTGGGTTCAGAGCAACCAGCTTGGCATCGTTCCACTTGACGATGGTGCCGAGGTAAATGTCAGCCAGCACAGGGCCGGTGATGCGCAACTCACCTGGTTTGAAGCCGTCCAGATTCAGCACGGGCACAGTACCGCCAATGATGGCTGGGAATTGAACCATGCCGTCTTTGTCCAAGTCGGCACCGCTGACAGGCGCATCCGTGGCACCAAAGGTCACGGTCTTAGCGCGAATTTGTTTCAGACCACCGGACGAACCGATGGATTGGTAGTTCATGCCAACGCCGGTCACGGCTTTGTAGCCTTCGGCCCATTTGGCATAAATCGGGAATGGGAATGTGGCGCCAGCACCGGTCAGGTCAGCGGCCATGGCAGAGCTCATGGCGACGCTGGCGAATGCCGCGGCGGCGATTGTTTTGAGAAGCATGCGTTTGGTGTTCATATAAGTCCCTTGGGTTGATGCGTGAAAAACAAACTGAACTTTATGGCGCTTGTGTGACAACAGTGTGACAGAGCGATGTTGTCACACTATCCTGCAGCGGGTGTCACTTCTTGTAAAAAGTGCTGGGCGGCGTGGAAATCGCTTGCCTTGAAGCGCGCCACAGCAGCGTCAGAAAGCAGCAGGCCACCGCGGTCAGTGCGGCGGTGGCAGCCGTCCAGAAACTGGCGGGGAGCTGCGAGGCGGGCATGCCGGCGGTCCCGACATAAGCCAGAAAATAACCGCCTGTCAGGCCAAAGCCCCACAGCAAGACGCCGTAAATCAGCAGTGGCATCAGGGTGATGCGGTAGCAGCGCAGCAAAAAGGCGCAGACCGCCTGCAGCGAATCGGCCAGATGGTAAACCGCCACCCAAGCCAACAGTGTTGAGGCGCTGAGAACAACCTCTGGATTGCGCGAATACCAAGCCGGAATCTGCTGGCTCATCAGCCACAGCAGCAACGCCAGCGCCGAGGCGCTCAGCGCGGACAGGCTCAGCGCCAAGCCGACCACACGCCGTGCTTGGGCTGGCTCGCCCGCGCCAATCCAGAACGACACGCGGGCGCTACAGGCAATCGCCAGCGACAGCGGCACCATGTACAGCACGGCTGCCAAGCTGGCGGCAATTTGGTGGCTGGCCGCAGCCACCGTGCCCAGCCGGGCAATGAACAAGGCCATCAGGGTGAAGGAGGTGACTTCGACCATGTAGGCCAGACCGGCCGGCAGGCCGAGCCGCGCAAAACTCCGGATTTGCCGCCAGTCGGGCTTTTCCATCCGCGCCCAGATGCGATACGGCAGGTACAGCGCGTTGGTGCGCAGCAGCAGCACGGCCAGCAGCAGCAACAAGTAGTTGACGACCAGCGTCGCCCAAGCGCAGCCGACTGCGCCCATGGCGTCCAGCCCACCACCGCCAGCCACGAACCAGATCGACAGCGGAATTTTCACCACCAGTGCGCCGATTTGCAGCCAAGTGATCAACACCGGTTTGCCCAGCGCTTGGTTCAGGGTACTGAACAGCCGGAACAGCAACGCCGGCACAAAGGCCAGCGCCAGCACCGCCAGATACGCTTGAACCTCGCCCTGCATGGCGGCCGGAATTTTGGCCCATTGCAGCAGCGGTCCCGGAAACAACAGCGCGCCAATCCCGGCCATGCTGATGAGGCCACACAGATACAGGCTTTGCCGAATCGACTGACCGACCGCATGGTGTTGACGGGCACCGCGCATTTCAGCCCAGATCGGCAGCAGCGCTTGGATGATGCCGATCAGGCCGACGTAGACGCTGATGTAGATGGCCGAGCCGACCGACAAGGCGGCCAACGCGGTGTCGCTGTAGCGGCCGGCGATGACGGTGTCCGCGACACCAAAAGCCATGATGGCGAGCTGTCCCACCAGCACGGTGCTGGCGTGTTTGCCAATGATCTTGAGTTCTTTCACGGGCCGAAAATCAGGGGCGTTCAGCGGCTGCTGAGGGCTTGAAGCGGCGGAACACCACGACATTTTCGTTGCGGTCGGCCGGGCGCCGCAGCAAGATCATTCGCTCCCACTCAGCGCGGTTGACGCTCTGGCCCATGTTCGACAAAGACTTCGTGTCGACCAGTAGATAGGGGCAGCGAGTCTCTGGCCCGATGCTGCGCAAGTCCAGCTTTTGGTAGTAGCGCAGCGCCGCAATCTGCGCGGTGTTGAGGCCCAGCACTTCGATGCAATCTTGTCGCTTCACTTGCCACGCGACCTGCTTCGACAGGGATTCGTAGCTGCGGGCGAAGTCCAACAACGGCAGCCACAGCGTCATCAGCAGCAGCCAGCACAGCGTGGTGCCACCGGCTGGCAAGATCAGTGACTTCCAGATGGCGGCACGGTGTTGGCCGGCGCGCCATTTCACCAGCCAAGCCCAAGCCAGCGTGGCCAGCAAGGCCAAGCCAAAGGCCAGTGCAGAGAAGCTCGGCTCAAAGCCGGGTGCCAACTTGGCTACGTTGGCAGCCGGTTGTTTCGGTACACCGGTTTGCATGGCGACCCAAATGACCCAAATGATGATGGCGCAAGAGGTGAAAAACAGCAGCGTGAACCAGTCGATCAAGGAGGCAACGCTGCGCCGCAGGGTCGGCAGGGCAAACGCGGCGAGCGCGGCCAGCGGCGGCAGGCTCAGCAGCAGGCTGCGGTCTGAGGCACCTGTCAGCAGCGTGGTGCCAACGGCCACGACCGCAAACCACAAGGGCAGGGCGACATGGCGACTGGTCAACTGCCGGCGCCAGCGATACAGCGTCCACAAGGCCAGCGGCCAAGCGGGCCACGGAAACCACAGCAGCAGGCGGATGATGCTGCCCCATTCTTTGTGGGCTTCAGACCGGCTCAGTGCAGCGACATCAATGCGCCACGCCCAAAGACCGAGCGCGTACGCCAGCACCGCCGTCGCCAAGGTAGCGCCCAACATCAGCAGCATCCAGCCGCGCGTGTCGGGTTGCTCGTTGGTCTCCCCGCCCCAGCGGCGATGCGCCCATTCCACCAGCACGCTGCCGATACCGAGCAGGGCGGCAACAGTGGGTGCACCGCTCAGCGCGAGCCCAACCATGCCCAGCACAAAGGCTGAGCCAGGGCCCAACACCTGCCAAGGACTGCGGTAAGGGCTGGCGGCCACGCTGTAAAACATCAGTGTCATGAAGCCGAGTTGGGCCATGGCTGGGGTTGTTTCATGGGACAACTGGGCCAAACCCAAACACGCCAGCAAGGCCAGCAGGCCAGCATCCGCCATGGCACGGGCGTAGTCGGCCGGACTGGCCTCGCCGCCAAAGGCAAAGGCCACCGGCTGCGCCTGCGGGCTGCGCGCCAAGTAATACACCGCGTACCAAGTGGCCGCCAGCGTCAATGCCAGCAAGCCGATATAGGGCAGACGCGCGGCCAGAGCCGGGTCTAGGAAGGGCATCAGCTTGATCGCCAGTGCGCCTATCCAGTAAGGCAGCAGGCCGTCAAAGTCGACGGTGAAACCCATCAAGTTGGGTTGCAGCCAGTCACTGCCAGTGGCAGCCATTTGCTGCATGACACCGAAAGCCGAGATGTCCGCGTTCTTCCAAGGCCCACGCCCGACCAGTCCCGGCAACACGTAAGCCACGCAAAAAAGCAGCAGCGCAAGGCGCGGCAGTCTGCGCACGGCAGATTGGGCAATGAGGGCGGGGGACGGCTGGGTCAAGGTTCGGTCTGCCAGAAAATGAGTTGCGTCATCAGGGTTTCGATCATGACCGAAACCGAGGTTTCAGGGCGAAAAAAAAGCAGCCTGAAGTTCAGGCTGCTTTTGGCATCGGCTTGAAACGATTCGCAGTTTACTTGGCGGCAGTTTTGCCGAAGCGGTTACGAAAGCGCTCAACACGACCACCCATGTTGTCCACGGATTTTTGCGTGCCGGTGTAAAACGGGTGCGACTCGCTGGAGGTGTCCAGCTTGTACAAAGGCAATTCGCGGCCATCATCCATCTTCACCATTTCTTTGGTGTTGACGCATGAACGCGTGACAAACTTGAAGTTGTTTGACAAGTCCACGAAGCAAACTTCGCGGTAGTTAGGGTGAATGCCGTCTTTCATGATCTATCCTTATTCGTTGCGGTAGCCACCCAAGCCAGTCTTGGACACTTTCCGCTAAGCCGCAGATTATCGCATTAAAAAGCGTGGGGTTACCCACCCCTTCGCATCATGTCAAAGAACTCGTGGTTGTTCTTCGTGGCTTTCATGTTTTTCAGCATCAATTCCATCGATTCGATTTCGTCCATGTTGTACATGAACTGACGCAAAATCCGTGACTTTTGCAGAATCTCAGGCGCCAGCAGCAGTTCTTCTTTACGCGTGCCGCTGCGGTTCAGGTTGATGGCCGGGAACACGCGTTTTTCGTACAGGCGGCGATCCAAATGAATCTCGCAGTTGCCGGTGCCTTTGAATTCTTCAAAGATCACTTCGTCCATGCGGCTACCGGTGTCGATCAGCGCCGTGCCGATGATGGTCAGGCTGCCGCCTTCTTCGATCTTGCGGGCGGCACCAAAGAAACGCTTAGGGCGCTGCAAGGCATTGGCATCCACGCCACCGGTCAGGACTTTGCCTGACGAAGGCAGCACGTTGTTGTAAGCGCGGGCCAGACGGGTAATAGAGTCCAACAAAATGACCACATCTTTGCCAAGCTCAACCAAACGCTTAGCGCGCTCAATGACCATTTCAGCCACGTGCACGTGACGCGCCGCTGGCTCGTCAAAGGTCGATGAAATCACTTCGCCGCGCACGCTGCGCTGCATTTCGGTCACTTCTTCTGGGCGTTCGTCCACCAGCAGCACCATCATGACGGAGTCGGGATAGTTGGCGGTGATGGCGTGAGCGATGTTTTGCATCATCACGGTCTTGCCGGATTTTGGCGGTGCCACCAGCAAGGCGCGCTGGCCTTTACCGATAGGCGCAATGATGTCGATGATCCGGCTGGTCAGGTTTTCTTCGCCCTTGATGTCGCGCTCTAATTTGTACTGCTCGCGTGGGAACAGCGGCGTCAAATTCTCGAACATCACCTTGTGCTTGTTGTCTTCAGGTGCGCCGTCGTTGATCTTGTCGAGTTTGTTGAGTGCAAAGTAGCGTTCGCCGTCTTTCGGCGTGCGGACTTCACCTTCGATCATGTCGCCGGTGTGCAGGTTGAAGCGGCGGATCTGGCTCGGGCTGATGTAGATGTCGTCGGTCGAGGCGGTGTAGCTCGAATCCGGTGCGCGCAAAAAGCCGAAGCCATCGGGCAGCACTTCAAGCACGCCGTCAGCGACGATGGTTTCACCCGTCTTAGCGCGCTTTTTGATGATGGCAAACATCAATTCTTGTTTGCGCATACGGCCAACGTTTTCGATCTCAAGGGCTTCAGCTTGCTTGAGGACTTCAGACACGTGCAGTGCCTTGAGTTCGTTTAAATGCATGGGGTTACCTGCGTAATGAGAACTCTCAAGAGAGTTCAACTGAAAAAACGGGGGGAGGTGGGATAAGTCGAAACAACAAGATGACGGCTTAGAGGGAGATTTCTAAAACCGGCTGCCAGTGCTGGAATTCACACTCTCTGTCCAGAAGACAGCAGCGAATATGGCAAATTATGACAGGAAAAAAACAGGGTTTCTGAGGCTCTGCGGTGCGCTACGGCACAAGAATGAACGGTTGACCCAAAAAAAGAAGCTCCGCAGAGCTTCTTTTGGGTGGGCTTCAGGCCAGTTGCTGGTCGATGAAGGCGGTCAGCTGAGCCTTGCTCATGGCGCCGACTTTGGTGGCGGCCAGTTCGCCGTCTTTGAACAACATCAGCGTTGGAATGCCACGAATACCGAACTTGGCCGGGATGTCGCGGTTTTCGTCGACGTTCATCTTGGCAATTTGGAGTTTGCCGTCGTAGGTGGTGGCGACTTCATCGAGAATCGGCGCAATCATCTTGCAAGGACCGCACCACTCGGCCCAGTAGTCCACCAGCACGGGTTGGGTCGACTTGAGCACGTCGGCTTCGAAGGTGGCATCAGTGGTATGTTTAATCAGTTCGTTGGCCATGATGGCTCCTTCAAAAGGTTGTTCAAGATACGGCGAAAGTTGAGGTTATTGTGGCAGAAAGCCAGTACCCTCGTCGTTGGTGAAGCCTTCCGCTTCTTATATGGCCGCGATGACCAACTTTCCACTTTCTCTTAAAACTTCCCCCGATAACTTTCGCCTGTGACGCACCCCCTCTTCATTGAAGCCAGCTGGTCCCGCGTGACCCAGCAGATCCACGATCACATTGCTAGCCGCGGTTTGCACCCGGCTGCCTGCGTCGTGCTGGTGCCTTATGCGCAGCTGATGCAGCAGGCGCGTACTGCCTGGGCGGCTCAAGGCACGGCCTCGTTTGTGCCGCGCTTTGAAACCAGCATGAACTGGGCCAACAGTTTGCAGGCGCCACTGGACGGTCCTTTTGAGCCCGCTGTCAGCGACATCCGAATGGACGCGGCTTATGACATGCTGACGGCCGCTGGGTTGTTGGAGCGCGCTGGTCTGGGTGCGCACAAAGACTTGTTGGCGGCTCGGTTGGTGGAGTCGGCTTGGTCTGTGGCGCGGCTGGCTGCCGCTTTGCCACCCGCCCAGCGCCCTGAATGGGGGCAGCGCCTAGGCGGCTTGTTGGCGGCTGGCATGGATGCACCGCTGCTGGCGCTGGAGTCGGCGGTGGGTCAAATTGCGCTGGCTTGGGCGTCGACCTCGGCCTATCCGACCGATGTCTTGTTCAGTGCTACGGGCGATTTGTTGCTGGTGCTGGAAGGTTTTCAGACCGATCCGCTGACCGACGCCTTGAAGGCGATGTGGGGCGACCGTGCGGTGACTTTGCGTTTGGTTGATGACGAGTTGCCAAGCATTGAAACGCCCCCAGACTTGCAACTCGCGCAAGACGCCGAAGACGAGGCGCAGCGCGCCACTGCCTGCGTCTTGGTGCGACTCAACCAAGGCTGCTTGCCTGTCGCGTTGGTGGCGCAAGATCGCGTGCTGACCCGACGCGTACGGGCCATGCTCGCCAACAAAGGTGTCGCGGTGCGGGACGAAACCGGCTGGAAGCTGTCGACTACCCGGTCGGCGGCGACTCTGATGAGCCTGCTGCGGGCGGCGACATGGGACGCCTCGGCCGACGCCATGCTCGACTGGCTGAAAAATGCGCCTGTCTTCAATGCCGCGGCCGTCACGGCGGCTGAAATCGAATTGCGTAAAACCGGTGTGCGCGAATGGCGTTCGGTCAGCCATTCTGAAACTGCATCGCTGACCGCCAGTGCCGCGTTGGCCGCATTGGCGGCCCCGTTGCTGGCGCCACTGCAAGGCGGTAAAGCACTGATGCCCTGGCTGCGCGCGCTGCGTGGCGTGCTGCAGGCGTCCAAGCAATGGGAAGCCTTGCTCAGCGACACGGCAGGGCAGGCCGTGATGGACGCGCTGCGGCTGCGTGAAGGCCTGGAAAGCGAATTCGAAACCTTCGGTGCGCGCATGAGCCTGCGCGACTTCACCGCTTGGGTCAATCAGGTGCTGGAGTCGGCCAGTTTCACGCCCGAACACCCGCCCGAAGCGCAAGTGGTGATCTTGCCGCTGAGCCAGTTGCTGGGCCGGCCTATGCAGGCGGTGGTTTTTCCGGGCGCTGATGAAGTCCGATTGCCGGTGTCGCCCGAGCCGCCCGGCCAGTGGACGCCGGCGCAACGCGAGTTGCTGGGTTTGCCTTCACGCGACACCTTGACGGCTAGCGCCCGCGCGGCGTGGTTGTACGCCCTGCAGTTCAATCCGGTCGACGTGCTGTGGCGCAACAGCGAAGGCGGCGAGCGCATCATGCCGAGTGGTTTTGTGCAGGCCTTGCTGCTGGCACCCGACGTCGAATTGGCGGCAGATGTGCGCGTGCAGCGATCGCTGACTTTGCAGCCAACGACTATGCCAGCGCCCACGGGTCAAGCGCTGCCGGTGGTGCGTTTGTCAGCCAGCGCGTATGAAGATTTGCGCCGCTGCCCTTACCGATTTTTTGCGATGCGTCAGCTCAAGCTGCAAGCCGTCGAGGAACTGGAAGGCGAGTTGGGCAAGCGCGATTTTGGCAATTGGCTGCACGCGCTACTCAGCCACTTTCACGTGGCGCTCAAACAAACCCCGACAGCCGATGCGCCTGAGCGGGTGCAGATGATGAACCAAGCCGCTGAACGTACTACGCGGGAGATGGCGCTTGCCGACAGCGAGTTCTTGCCCTTTGCCGCCGCGTGGCCACGGGTGCGTGAGGGCTACCTGCTGTGGCTCGCGGGCCACGAGGCAACAGGCGCGCAATTCGCCGAGGCCGAGCAATGGAAAGAAATGCCCATCGGCCCGCTCACACTGATTGGCAAAATCGATCGGATTGACCGCTTGCCCGATGGTCAACCGGTGGTGATGGATTACAAAACCGAGTCGCGCACTACCACCGCTGATCGCATCAACGACCCGCAGGAAGACACGCAGCTGCCGTTTTATGCTGCGTTGCTGAGTGACGATCCTTTGAGCGCGGCCTATGTGAATTTGGGTGAAAAAGAGCCGACCAAAAGCTATGACCAAGAGGACATCGTGGACCTGCGAGACGAGTTGATTGGCAGCATTTTGAGTGACATGAGCCGCATCACCGAGGGTGCGCGGTTGCCGGCAATAGGCGAAGGCAAGGCTTGCGACTATTGTGATGCCCGCGGTTTATGCCGGCGAGACTTTCGGGTGGCCGCATGACGCAACCAGCCGCTTACGAACGCAACGGCGCGCTGGTCACGGCCGACGCTTTTTACGCCATTGCCTGCGACCCGCGCCGCAGCGTGGCGGTCGAGGCTTGTGCGGGTGCTGGCAAGACCTGGATGCTGGTCTCGCGCATGGTGCGTGCCTTGCTCGAGGGTGTGGAGAAAGCCGGTACCGATGGCCGCTTGCAGCCACAGGAAATTCTGGCCATCACCTTCACCAAACGTGCCGCTGGCGAAATGCGCGAACGTCTCTACGAATGGCTCGCCGAATTTGCCCATGCAGACCGCGCCAAGTTGCTTCACGAATTGCAGATTCGCGGTGTGCCCGGCCTGCACGACGAGGCCACAGCGTCACGCTTGGCAACGCAGCTTCAAGGCTTGTATGCGGCCATGTTGGCCACCGGCCGGTCGGTGCAAATCCGCACTTTTCACGGCTGGTTCGCGGCCTTGTTGCGCAGCGCCCCGGTGGCGGTGTTGCAGAGCTTGGGCTTGCCGGTCAATTACGACTTGCTGGAAGACGACAGCCAAGCCCGAGCATTGGTCTGGCGGCGCTATTACCAAGCGCTGGTGGGCAACCCGGCGCTGAAGGGAGACTTTGAAGCCGTCGTCTTTGCCTATGGCCGTTCGCAAACCGAAAAAGCCCTGCAAGCGGCGCTCGACAAACGGGTCGAGTTCGCGCTCGCCGACGCGGCTGGTGTGACCGATGCGTCAGTGAAAACTTTCGGCGCGCAATTCCCGGCGTTCGTTGACCTAGCGGAACCGGAAGATGCTTTTTCCGCCGGTCCAGCGCACCAACTGCTGGTCGACGCCGCCATCGCTTTGGGGCGTGCTTCAGCGGTGACTTTTTCGGCCAAAGGCGCAGAGTTGGAGCGCGCCTTGACCGCCGGCGACAGGAGCGCTGTCTACTTGGCCTTGCTGACGGCCGACGGTAAAGCCCGCAAATTTGGCGAAAAAATTATTGGCATCAGCACGGTGCGGGAAGCCCAAGAACTCGTGCTGGCCGTGGCCGCAGCCCGCCATCAACACGATGCTTGGGCCTACCAGCAGCGCATGGCGCGCTTGACGCGCTTGCTCATTGCCGAGTTCGCCGCACTCAAGCGCGAACGCGGTTGGGTCGACATGAACGATGTCGAACGTGCTGCGCTGGTCATGCTGGGAGACCCTGTGTTGTCAGGCTGGGTGCAAGAAAAACTCGATGCCCGCGTGCGGCATCTGTTGATCGATGAATTTCAAGACACCAATCCGCTGCAGTGGCAGGCGCTGCTGGCTTGGCTGGGCAGCTACACCGGCGCCGGGCAAGCGCCCAGCGTTTTCATCGTGGGTGACCCGAAGCAAAGTATTTACCGCTTCCGGCGCGCTGAGCCGCAGGTGTTTAGGGCGGCGCAAGCCTTTGTGCAGAACGGTCTGGGCGGCGACTTGCTGAGCTGCGACCACACCCGGCGCAACGCGCAAGGCGTCATCAGCGCCGTCAATGCGGCCATGGCGCAAGCCGTTGAAGTCGACGGCTACGATGGCTTTCGTGCGCACAGCACGGACTCCGCGCAGCTGGGCGCGGTCGGGCGCTTGCCGCCGATCTTGCGCGTCAAGGTTGCGAAGTCTGCAGATGAAGAGCCCGTCGATTGGCGCGACAGCCTGACGCAACCCCGCGAAGTCCCCGAAGAAACGCTGCGCACACTCGAAGCCCGCCAAGCCGCCGCGTGGATTGCTATGCAACTTGAGGCCGCAACCCTCAAACCCGCCAACATCATGGTGCTGTCGCGCAAACGCGCAGGCTTGTTGCCTTTGCAAAACGAATTGCGCGCGCTCAATATTCCCGCGCAGATCGGCGAAAAAACCGCCTTGATTGACTGCTGTGAAGTGCAAGACATCGTGGCGCTGTTGGATGCATTGGTGTCGCCGCAACACGATTTGTCGTTGGCGCGGGCTTTGCGGTCGCCGCTGTTTGGTGCTGACGACACCGCGCTGGTTCAACTCGCTTTGGCGCAGCGCCGACTCAGCCAGCCGTGGTACCAGTTACTGCAGGGCGATGCCGCGAGTCCGCTGGCAGAACTGCAAACCGACGAGGCTAAAAGCTTGGCCGGTGTCGCGCAGCAATTGTCGCGCTGGAAAAATTGGTTGGACACGCTACCGCCGCACGACGCGCTGCAATCCATTTACGACGACGGTGATGTGCTGGCGCGTTTTGCCGCTGCCGCGCCTGATGCGCAGCGCGTGGCCGTGCTGGCCAATTTGCGCGCCTTGCTGTCGGTCACCTTGCAAGTCGATGGTGGTCGCTACACCACGCCGTACGCCTTGGTGCGGGCGCTCAAAGCCGGCGGCATTCAGGCCCCGGCAACCGTCAGCCAAGAGGCGGTTCGGCTCTTGACCATCCACGGTGCCAAGGGGCTGGAGGCCGAAGCCGTGTTGCTGCTGGACACAGACACGCCGCCGCGCAGCGCCGACAGCATGGGCGTGCTGGTCGACTGGCCGGGCGAATCTGCCGTGCCGCATCGCTTTGTTTTTCTGGTCAGCGAAAGCCGTCCGCCGGCTTGCTGTGCCGATGCCTTGCAAGCCGAAAAAGACGAGCGCCACCGCGAAGAACTCAACGCCTTGTACGTGGCGCTGACGCGGGCCAAGACAACGCTGGCGATGTCGTCGATTGAGTCGCACCGCAACGCCCCTGGCAGCTGGTGGCTTCGGCTGCACGCGCTGGCCGGAGAGTGGCCGCAACCGGCCCTGAAGGCGGTAGCGACAGAGCTCGCTGCTGTGTCAGTGGTCGATTTCCCCGAGCTGCCGCCCGCGCCTTTGCTGCCGGTGGCCATCGCCAAACCAGCTTCAGATTCAGCTGCATCGCGAACCGGTCAGGCCATGCACCGCTTGCTCGAATGGGGGGCTATGTCTGATGCGCATGTGCGGGCCATCACGCGTGAGTTTCGGCTAGACGTGGCGCAAGCCCATGCGGCTTTGGCCGGTGCCAAAGCAGTTTTGGCCGGCGCTGGCGCGTGGGCCTGGGACCCGGCGGTCGTCAGCTGGCAGGGCGACGAGGTTGAGCTCGCTTACGAGGGGCAAAGCCTGCGCTTGGATCGCTTGGTGCAACGCAAAGACGCGGGGCATGAAGGCCATTGGTGGGTGCTGGACTACAAGTCAAACGCAGCCCCGCAAGACTTGCCAGAGCTGCGCGCGCAAATGCAGACCTACTGCGCTGCGGTGCAGGCGGTTTACCCCGGGGAAGTCGTCAAGGCGGCCTTTTTGACGGCGCAGGGCAAGCTGCTTGAGGTGGATTTAGAACGCTAGATTTGGAACTGCAATAATTGAAGTTTGCCAAGCGCGAATGGACTTTTTCTTGAGCAACACACCTTCCTTGTCAACCGGCACTGCGGTTCGTCGCGTGGCTGTCATTGGTGGCGGTCCAGCCGGCCTGATGGCGGCTGAAATTTTGGCGAGCGCTGGCCCTGCGCTGTCAGTGCAGGTGTTTGATGCCATGCCATCGGTCGGCCGCAAGTTTTTGCTGGCTGGCAAAGGCGGTCTGAACCTCACACATTCCGAGCCACCTGTCACCTTCAACGCGCGTTACGGCGACCGCGCCGCCTCGCTCGAACCCTTGTTGGCCGACCTCGGCGGTGCTGAGATGCGCCAGTGGGCCGAAGGCTTGGGCGTGGACACCTTTGTCGGCAGTTCGGGCCGGGTCTTTCCCAAAGATATGAAAGCCGCGCCTTTGCTGCGCAGCTGGTTGCATCGTTTGCGGGCGTCGGGCGTTCAGTTCTCCATGCGGCATCGCTGGCTCGGCTGGGACGACAACGGCGCCCTTCGTTTTTCAACGCCAGCGGGCGAGCAATTGGTGCAGGTTGATGCGGTTGTTTTGGCCCTAGGCGGCGGCAGCTGGTCGCGTTTGGGCTCAGACGGCGCGTGGGTGCCGCTGTTGGCACAGCGCGGCATTGAGGTGCAGCCCTTGCGGCCTTCCAACTGCGGTTTTGATGTCGCTGCGAGACCGGTTGGGTTGGCTGGGTCTACTGAGATTGAGCCTTCAGCCTCAGGTTGGTCGGCGTATTTCGCCAGTCGTTTTGCCGGCCAACCGTTCAAGTCAGTGGCGATCAATCTCACTGACTCGCTGGGCCGACAGTTCAGCCGCCGCGGTGAATTTGTGGCGACGGCGACCGGTGTCGAAGGCAGTTTGGTTTACGCTGCATCGAGCTTTTTGCGTGACGACATTGAGCGCACGGGCAGCGCCACTTTCATGCTGGATCTGCTGCCCGACAAGTCGGCCCAGCAAGTGCTAACGGAGATTCGCCACCCGCGAGGTTCGCGTTCGCTCTCAAACCATCTGAAAAGCCGTTTGGGTCTGGACGGCATCAAGGCCGCCATCCTGCATGAGTTGCTGGACAAAGACGCCATGGCCAACCCGGCCAAGTTAGCCGCTGCCATCAAGGCGCTGCCGATCACGGTGGTCCGGACGCGGCCCATCGACGAAGCCATCAGTAGCGCTGGCGGTGTGTCCTTTGACGCCGTGGACGCAGATCTGAAAATCAAAACCAGTCAGCCAGCCGGCGCCGCCATTTTTTGTGCCGGTGAAATGCTCGACTGGGAAGCCCCCACCGGCGGTTACCTGATGACCGCCTGCTTTGCCAGTGGCAGCAAGGCCGGGCAGGGCGTTTTACGACACTTCGGGATCACATCATGATTGTTCGCTTTCACATTGACCAGTTTGAAAAAGGCAGCTTCGACTACCGCGTCACGTACGAGGGCGAAGACCTGTACGCAGACGCCGGCCTGTCAAGCATTGAAGAATGCATTGCTGCTGCAGTGGACGGCCTAGGCCAAGACGCGATGGGCGCTGAGATCGCCTACAAAAGCGTCATCAGCGGCACCTACCCGCTGGCCTCGTTGGCGCTGATGTCTGCGCAAATTGCCGAACACGCCGAGAACTCAACGACGGCTATTGAAGAGTTGTTGCGGCAACCTTTGTAAAATAATCTCATCGACAGGGGACATGAATAATGGCAAAAATAATTGGCGGAATTGGAACTTCACACGTGCCTACGATTGGCGTGGCGTATGACAAAGGGCGGCAGAACGAGCCCGCTTGGGCGCCACTTTTTGACGGCTATAAGCCGGTAGCAGCTTGGCTGGAAGCGCAGAAGGCCGATGTGTTGGTGTTCTTTTACAACGACCATGGGACCACTTTTTTCTTCGACATGTACCCCACCTTTGCGCTCGGCGTCGGTGAGCAATTTCAGGTGGCCGACGAAGGTGCTGGCTTGCGTGATTTGCCGCCGATTCGTGGCGACGTCAAGCTGCAAGCGCACATTGCGCAGAGTCTGGTCAACGACGAGTTTGACCTGACGGTTTTTCAAGACAAACCGATCGACCATGGTGTCGCCTCACCGCTGCCCTTGCTGTGGCCGCATCAACCGGATTGGCCCGGGACGGTTGTGCCCATCGCCATCAATGTGCTGCAGTACCCGCTGCCCACCGCACGGCGTTGCTACCGTTTGGGTCAGGCGCTGCGGCGCGCGATTGAGTCCTACCCTGAAGATTTGCGAGTGGTCGTCGTTGGCACTGGGGGCTTGTCGCACCAGATCCATGGAGAGCGAACCGGTTTCAACAACACCGAGTGGGACATGAAGTTTTTGGAGCTGCTGCAGCACGACCCGGAAGAACTGACAAAGATGACCCACACTGAATTTGTGCGTTTGGGTGGTGCGGAGAGCGTTGAACAAATCATGTGGCTGGCCATGCGCGGTGCTTTGGGCGGTCCGATTCGGAAAATCCACCAGAACTACTACTTGGCTACAACCACCGCGATGACGGTTGTGCTTTACGAAGAAGGTGTTGAGTCGGAGGCTAGTCTGTGAACCCCCAACTGATCGGCATGAGTGACATTCCAGGTACCTATGTTTTTGACATTGAGACCAGCCATAAAGCCTTGCGTTTGAACCGGTTTTTCTGGAAGATGATTGGTGCCGATTGGCGCGCTCGCTTTGTGGCCGACCCGGAAGCGGTGCTGACAGAGTCCGGCTTGAGTGAGCTTGAAAAAGAGTTGATTCGGGCTTGTGACTGGCTGGGCTTGGTTCGTATTGGCGCCAATTTTTTTGTCCTTGAAAAATTCGCGCGAGTGATGAAGGTCAGCAATATGCAGGTCTATGCGCTGATGCGTGGCGAGACCTTTGAGGCATTTTTGGCCACTCGAAAAGTACCGGCCGCACGGTGAAAGACGCATTGCTTATGTGCCCAGAAGAATCGAATCATCAGACAGCCGTTGTCCGCGGCCCTGAAACCACTGCCCAACGCGCGTTGAAAAAATGGCCGGCCGGGGGATTCACCCGAGCGCCTTATTGGGTCTATGTTGATCCGGAGGTGTACGCGAAGGAACAGTTGACAATTTTCAGGGGCAAGACTTGGAACTACTTGGGTCTCGAGGTCGAAGTGCCTGAACCCGGTTCCTTCAAAACGACCTACATCGGCGAGACATCTGTCTTGCTCACCCGCGCCGAAGACGGTTCACTCAACGCCATGGTCAACCGTTGTGCGCACCGCGGCAACATGGTCTGCCGGGAAGCTTTTGGAACCGTCAAAAAGTTGAACTGTGTCTACCATGCGTGGAACTACAACTTGAAAGGCGACTTGACCCATGCCGCCTTTCGCCATGGCTTGCGAGGTGAGGGCGGTCTGCCCAAGGACTTCGACATGGCCGAGCATGGCCTGCAGAAACTCCGCGTGGCCACCTTGTGCGGCTTGGTGTTTGCCACCTTTTCAGACGAAACAGAACCGCTGGAAGATTGGCTTGGGGATGTGGCGACGGGCATCCGTCGTGTGCTGCACAAACCGCTCAAAGTGCTCGGCTATGACACGCAGCGAATTCATGCCAACTGGAAGGCGTATCACGAGAACCCGCGGGATTCGTATCATGCCAACATTTTGCATACCTTTTACGGCACCTTTGGACTGTCACGCCAGTCACAGGAGTCAGGCATGGTCTTAGACGGCGCAGGCCGGCATGTCTATTTCTACACCAAGGCGGGCACTGAAAAGAAATCTGAAGACTTCAACACTACGGCGGCAGACCTTCGCTCCCACAATGACGACCTGAAACTGGAAGACCCCAGCATTTTGAAATGGCGCGACGAGTTCGGTGACGGCGTCAGTATTCAAATTTTGACGACCTACCCGTCCTTTGTGTTGCACCAGATCGCCAACAGCTTGGCTACCCGCCAACTGCTGCCCAAGGGGCCGGGGCAGTGTGACTTGGTTTGGACTTATTTTGGTTTTGAAGACGATGACGCTGAAACCACGCGCATGCGATTATTGCAAGCCAATCTGGCTGGTTCTGCCGGCATGGTTTCGGTTGAAGACGCGGCGGTTTGCGAGATGATGCAGCGCGCCATGGCGGACGGTCAAAGTGGTGAGTCCTTCATCGAGATGGGCGGTCGTGAGCTTGACAGCGGCGGTGCCAGCAAACTGTCTGAACGCGCCATTCGTAATTTTTGGCACAACTACCGCCAAGACATGGACCTGTGATGAGTGCTCACCCAATGCCTTACGACCACCACCACCGTGCTGTTGAAAATCTGATTTTCGAATGGGCGCGCACCATTGACGAAAACCGTGTCGAGGCGATTTGCGATTTGCTGACCCCGCAAGGCCGCTACACGGTGACCTCCCGGTTCAACAGCGACCGTCAATTGCCCTTGGCCGTCATTGACTGCCACAGTGCGGCGCAATTGCGCGACCGCATCAAATCCATGCGGATTGCCAATATTTATGAACCGCATCACTACCGCCACATGGTCTCGGGCGTCCAGATCATCAGCGAGGAAGACGGTGCCCTGATGGTGCGCTCCAACTACCTGGTGGTCCGCACGATGGACTTGGACGGCAACATGAAGATTTACTCGACCGGTCAATGCCTTGACCTTGTCGAAGTGACCCCTCAAAGTGTTTTATTCAGAAGCCGGAAATTCATCTACGATTCGCGCGTGATTGAAACCTTGCTGGTGATTCCTTTGTAATGCAGAGCTTCATGTCGTGCGTGACCTGGACCCATTAAAAGAAAGAGACAAAATGCCGCTGCCTGTCATCGATAACACCCACCCCAGTCGCCGCAAGTTCGTGGCTTCATCTCTCTTGCTTGCGGCGCCTGCCTGGACCTTGCAAAGTGCGCACGCCCAAGGCGGCGCGTGGCCTCAAAAACTCATACGCATCGTGGTGCCCAATCCGCCCGGCGGGACGGCTGATTTGTTTCCGCGGCTCATCGCAGAACCGTTGGCTAAACGATTAGGCCAAGCCATCGTGGTTGAAAACAAGCCGGGTGCAGCTGGCAACATCGCCGCTGAATATCTGTTCAATGCCGAACCCGATGGCTACACGCTGATGGCGGCGCCACCGCCACCGCTGTCCATCAACGTCAGCCTGTATCCGAAGCTGAACTACGTACCGTCCAAGTTTGTGCCGGTCACGGTCATGGCGCTGGTTCCCAACGTGCTGATGGTGCATCCGTCCTTGCCCGTCAAGACGGTGCAGGAATTCATGGCCTATGCCAAAGCCAACCCCGACAAAATCAGCTATGCCTCGCAGGGCAATGGTTCAACAGCGCACTTGACCGCAGAGCTCTTCAAACTCAAGACTGGGCTGCAAATGCTGCATGTTCCCTACAAGGGCGATGCTCCGGCCATGGCAGATCTGTTGGCAGGTCATGTCAATGTGATGTTTGGCAATATTGCGGCTGCATCGGCCTATGCACGCAGCGGAAAACTTCGTATTTTGGGGGTGACCAGCGCCGCGCGCCAAGCGTCCATGCCGAACCTTCCCGCATTGAACGAACTGATTCCCGGCATGGTCGCCATGGCTTGGTTTGCGCTGGTGGCCCCGCCCCGCACGCCGCCAGAAATTGCGGCCAAACTGTCTGCCACAGTGGCCGAAATTCTCCGTTTGCCAGAGATGGTCCAACGGTTTTCCGAGGTGGGTGCTGAGCCCGTGGGAAATACGCCGGAGGAGATGGCGGTTTGGATGCGGGAAGACACGGAACGTTGGCGTGCCGTGATCAAAGCAGGCAACATCCGCGTTGATTGAGTGACATAGAGCAACTCGCGGGGTTCCCTCCGCGCATTTACATGCAAAGTGCGACACCAGCCTTTGATGCAAAAGTCAACTCTGGTGTTGACTCTTCTCTTTTCCTGCGAAAAGCCTTCACAGTCCCGACTCCGCAGGCTTTCACCTTGTTGGTGATGACTCCGGTTGGCACCACCGACCTGAATCTGGGCTGACCGAGGTTCTTGCGCCGTTCAACCAGACTTGCTGTTCATCGAGTGTTGAAGCGGTTGCCGCGTCGATATCCAAGGCGATCCGCAGAGCATGCCTAAGGCAGGCATTCTCAATGGAAAGCTCCCAGGTCAGGAAGACTTGAGAGCAATCCCGGTTGGGTGGAAAATCGGCCATCTTAAAGCCAGTGCTGCGGCGATCAATGACGGCATGAGGCTGGCAGGTATCGAAGATCACAGCGGTTCCTCTGACCAAGGGAATGCGTTGGTCTGTCACCGGAAAATGCACGTCAAGCCCACGGTCTTCACTCAGGAAGAGATTGCAAAATGCCGCGCTGCCATATTGCGTGCCGTCATGGTGATACTTTGCGCCGCGGCAGACCATCAGGGCGACATCGCTTGAGGACAGCACATCTTGCAGGCCGAGCCTGCGCGTCCAATCGGACGCCGCCTGCACGCAGTGCTTGTAGTCCGGCCAGCGCAGACGCGCTCTTGTCAAAGACAATTCCTCGACGTCTCCGGCATCCAAGCCTAAGCGTAAAGATATCTCTCGGTCCCAATCGACAGACAGCCTCGCCGGCGGCGCAGGTATGTCGAGCACCCCTGCCAGAACGACATCACTGACGCTGCGACTTCGGATAGCATCACCGCTCCAAAAATAGGACGCTAGGCGGTCGCAAGAATGATGCGGTTGAAGTGCGTTCATGACGGCGCCGGTGACAGAGCCATCTCTTGTGCGTCAAAAATGCACAGCTGCGTTGGACGGCGACGGTCCGTCAAGCCTGAGTTTTTAGACACGCGTGCCGCCAGTGTGGACTTCTAAGGGGTTTGTTTTGGTTTTGCCGTACCCAGATGATCTTGCGATTCACGCCTCACTGGTATTTCTTCTCGAGGGCATCCCATTGAGGCTTGCCAACAAGTCGTTGGCGTTCGGCAAAAGACACAACCAAGCCAGAGCCTTCATCAATGCGCTGCGTATCGCGCAAAACGGTCAACGCTTTTTGCATACCGGAGACGGCACCTTGCAACGCTGCATTGGCGTACAGCACGATACCGTAGCCGAGTCCCGCCAACTCTTCGGCGCTGAAAATCGGTGTCTTGCCACCGATCACCATGTTCATGAGTTGCGGGCTCTTCAAGCGCGATGGCAGTGTGCGAATTTCTTCGGTGGTGGTCACAGCTTCGACAAACAGAATGTCGGCTCCGGCTTCGCTGAACAACTGGGCGCGTTCGATCGCAGCCTCAAAACCATACACCGCACAGGCGTCAGTCCGGGCCATGATGAGCAGATCGGGATCGCGACGGGCATCAACTGCCGCCTTGATCTTTCCAATCATCTCAATGGTGGTGATGACTTCTTTGCCGGAAAAATGGCCGCAACGTTTGGGGCTGACTTGGTCTTCGATTTGGATGCAGTCAGCACCCGCGCGTTCGAGCGTGCGAACAGTTTGATAGGTGTTGAGGGCGTTGCCGAAACCGGTGTCAGCGTCGACGATCAAGGGTACATCAACCGCGTCGCGGATCCGGGCCGTGTGGTCGGCAATGTCGCTCAGGCCCATGAAGGCCTGGTCGGGCAACGCGAACGTCATGTTCGTGACGCCGGCACCCGTGATGTAAATGGCTTGGAACCCTGCGTCAACGATGACGCGGGCAGACAGGGCGTTAAAGGCCCCGGGGACAATCACACCGCGGCGTGCCTCTACGAGGGTTCGAAGTTGTTTCTTGGTGCTCATCATTATTCTTTCATGTTGGCGGCTTTGACGATCTCGCCCAAACGTTTGCGTTCTGCATCAACGAAAGTGACGAATGCTGGTCGAGTGCCGCCAACCGGCTCAATCCCCAGTTTGCGCAACTTTTCCGAATTGACGGGGTCGTGCATGGCTTTGTCGACGGCTGCGGCCAATTTGTCCATGATTTCTGGCGGCGTGCCGCGCGGGGCGTGCAGTCCGGCCCAGTGCGCGATCTCTAAATCGGGGAAGCCTTGCTCGACAGCGGTTGTGAGTTGTGGGTAAGCCGAGATGCGCTTGGTCCACGTGGTGGCCAACGGCTTGAAACGGGCCTCACCGCGAATATGCGGCAGTGCGATGATGCTGGCTTCGGACGTGCCTTCAACCTGTCCGCTGAGAACGGCGGTGGTGCTTTCTGATCCGCTCTTGTAGGGCACTGGCTGCAGTTTTGCACCGTATTTGACGTTGAGCATTTCTGCAACAAAGTGCGGCGTGCTCCCAGTCCCTGCCGTGGCGAAGTTAAACCCTTGCCCTTTTTTAGAGGCATCAACAAATTCACGCAAGGTGTTGTAAGGCGCAGATTTTGGCACCACGATAACCGATGGTGCGACACCAATCATGACGACCGGCACAAGATCTTCATCTTTGAATGGCAGTGACTTTTTGATCATGCTGTTCGAAATAACCCCGGCAGCGCTGATTAAAAATGTGTAGCCATCGGGGCTGCTCTTGGCGACGATGTCTGCGCCCAAGGAGCCACCCGCACCGCCCCGATTTTCAACGATGACGGTTTGGCCCAGTGCTTTGCCGGCGCCTTCCGCAGCAGCGCGGGCCATCAGGTCATTCGCGCCACCAGGGGTGAATGGCACGATAAAGCGCACCGTCTTGGTTGGCCAAGTTTGTGCCTGAGCTTGGGTCAAGGCGCACAGAAGTGCAGCTGTAGCGCTGGCCATGGCCAAGCGCTTGAGTGAAAAATGCATGAACTACCTTGCTTGTCTAGGGTGACAAAGTTGATGTTGAGCTGTGCCGGAATTTATGTGTTCAGTAGGGTGAATCTCTCCGCTGCTCGCGCAATATTCCACGATGACCTTGCGGCTCTTGACCGCAACGGAAGTCTGTCAAATATTGTAGGCGCGCCGCCGATGAGGCGGTGGCCGGTTCAGCACCCTTCGGCCTTGGCATCAATGTGATGTCCGATTTGTAAAAATTGCTCAGAGCAATGTGTGGATGGCACGAAGACATTGGCTGGGTGCACGTGGATGAGTGCGCGTGCACTGCGAGCAAGTGCCCAACGGAGACATGAAAAAGCCATGGGATATAGCCCAAAAGCACTGAAGTTCAGTGAAATTGCGCTTCATGTTTCATTGGATGAATTTTTAAAGCTCAACTCCCGCAGCCGCTGTGGTTCTGCAGACCTTCTTCAGCACCTATTATTGGGCGCCTTATGCTTGCTAGGGTTTAATTTGTAAATCTAGGTACAGTGATTTTGGTTAAAAAAGAGCGGCCATAGGCGCTCTTTTTATAGCGACTATATTGTTATTCGACAAATGCCTCTTCACGTTTTTTTGCCACTGCAGGCAACAATACAACGAGGAGCAGCATTAAGCAGGCGACCAGCAAACCGGCAGACAACGGACGGGTGATGAAGGTGCTCCAGTCTCCGCGAGACAGCAGCAATGCACGTCGCAGGTTTTCTTCCATCATCGGGCCGAGGATCAAACCCAGCAGCAGGGGGGCTGGTTCTAGGCGCAGCTTGTTGAAGGCGTAGCCAATGATGCCAAACACGCCGACGACCCAGACGTCCCATGTGTTGTTGTTGGTCGAATAAACACCAATCGCGCAGAACAGCACAATCGACGGGAACATGAAATGGTAGGGTACTTTCAGAAGTTTGACCCACATGCCGACCAGTGGCAGATTCAAGATGATCAACATCGCGTTGCCAATCCACATCGATGCAATCAAGCCCCAGAACAGCTCCGGGTTACTGGTCATGACCTGTGGGCCTGGCTGGATGTTGTGAATCGTCATCGCGCCAATCATCAGCGCCATCGTCACGGTCGACGGAATACCCAGTGTCAGCAGCGGAATGAAGGCCGTCTGTGCGGCGGAATTGTTCGCTGATTCAGGACCGGCCACTCCGCGGATGTTGCCTTGACCGAAGGGCACTTCACCGGGACGCCCTTTGACTTTTTTCTCGATGGTGTAAGCCGCAAAAGCCGCCAGTGTGGCGCCTGCGCCCGGCAAAATGCCGAGGACGCAACCTAGCAAGGTGCCGCGCAGGATGGCCGGCGTCATGTCCTTCCAGTCTTGCTTGGTCGGGTACATGCCCTTGATTTTGATGGCGGTTATTTCTCCCTCAACTTGGCGCTGCGCCAAGTTGGTGATGATCTCCCCGTACCCAAAGATACCCATGGCAATCGCGACAAAGCCAATGCCGTCGGTCAGCTCTGGCACGTCAAAGCTGTAGCGCGCCACACCCGAGTTCACGTCGGTGCCGACTAGACCAATCAGCAGACCCAAGAAAATCATGCCAACCGCTTTGAGCAGTGAGCCTGATGCCAGCACCACGGCGCCAATGAGACCCAGTGTCATCAATGAAAAGTACTCAGCGGGGCCAAACTTGAAAGCCAGTTCAGTCAACGGTGGCGCAAAAGCGGCGATCAGCACGGTGCCGACACAACCGGCAAAGAAAGAACCGATACCCGCGGCAGACAAGGCCTGCCCCGCTCGCCCTTTTTTGGCCATCTGGTGACCATCAATCACGGTCACGACAGATGACGACTCGCCTGGAAGATTCACCAAAATGGCGGTGGTGGAACCGCCGTACTGGGACCCGTAGTAAATACCGGCCAACATGATCAGCGCTGACACAGGTGGCAGCGCGTAGGTCGCGGGAAGCAGCATAGCGATGGTAGCGGCTGGGCCAATGCCCGGCAAGATGCCAATCAAGGTGCCCAACAGGCAGCCAACCAACGCGTAGGTCAGATTGACAGGTGTGAAGGCGACGCCAAAACCCAAGGATAAATTTGCAATTAGATCCATTTTTATTTTCCTTAGTAGCCGGTGATGAAGTCAGGCCACACTGGGAACTGAAGCGCCAGTGCCATGACGAACACGAGGTAACTGCCAACAGCCAGGGTTGTTGCCAAGTAGAAGGTTCTCAAGAATTTCCAGTTCGCCTGGGCCATACTGGCAATGAAGGTCAAGGCATAAATGGCAATGATCAAGCCGAATGCCGGGAACGAGATGCTGCGCATGCCAGCCAACAACAGGCCAAACACGAAGTTGGCAGCAATGATGTAGAAGAGCGGCCGCCATGCCCATGCGCCGATCTTGTCGCCATCGGGGGTTTGGGCTAGCAGTGCTTTGATGGTGATGAGGACGCCAATCAGCGCCATCAACGTGCCGAGCAACAGGGGAAAGTAGCCTGGGCCCATTCGGGCGGCATCGCCGATGTTGTAATTCGTAGCACCCCACGCGAACGCGACGCCCATGACCACAAACAGCAGTCCTGAATAGAAGTCAACTTGACTTTTGTTTTGCAAAATTTACCTTTCGAGTTTTTATAAAGTGGGTCTGCGTGCAATGCGTCGCTGCGTCGACCGACCGAAGTTGGTGACAGTCCAGTTGCAAAGCTTCTCTGAGGGTTTGAAAGGTCACCTTCTCGCGAAGGCTTCAATCACTGCCAGCAGTTGATTCAGATCCGTTCAACCCAAAAACCCGGGCGTCAAGATTGGCTTGGTCGGCAATGTGGTGCCGAGCCAGTCTAAGCAGGGTTGGGGTTCAGGGTGGTCACACTGTGAAAGTCGTGACAACTAGAGCTAAGTTGCTCTATTTCTGACTGCATTGTGCACCTATTTATTAGTTAATTAGGGCAAAAAAATGCTTTTATGACTAATGGGATACCCTAGTTTCAATCGACTGATAACGCACCCATTCTGCACCTCGTGGACTAGCCTGACACCCGTGTTGGCCGGCAGGACGGACGTTCAGTTGAAAAGTCCGCGAGTTGCATCGGCTAGACGGCTGGCGTCACGCGGCACAAGTCTTCCAGTGGCTGTGAGGCCGGCGACTTTGACAGCGTCTTGGTCGGGCAGGCCGGCGTTTTTTAAGGCGCTTGAGATGAAGGTGCTGAGTTGGTCAGGACTGACCAAAATGAAGGTCTTGTCCGTTGTCATCGGACTTTTTAGCGCTCAAGGCCCCCTCGCAGAGAGGAGGTTGGAATGATTCTAAAAAGCGGTTGAACTGACGTCCAATGCTGAATTCGATGGCGGCTACATCACTTTGATGTTGTCTCGACGCTGTCGGGGCTCTCGACACCGACTTCACCCCCCAAGGCTTCGAGCAAATCGGGCAGCATGGCACTGAGCTCGCCCGTCAAAATAGCGGCGTCGGTGTCGAAGCCGTCGTCGTCTTTGCCGCCTTCTTGCACACCGTCCAACACAACGTCGAGCAGTTTTAGCTTTTTCACTTGCGCAGTTTCTGTCAGCACAAAAGAGATGCGGTCGTTCCAGGTGAGGGCCAGCTGGGTGGGGACTTTACCGGCAGCAATGTGCTGGGCGACTTCATCTATTTCTAAAGTGTGGCGCGAGTAGCGCACAGTTGATTTTTGGTCGTCTGGGGTTTTCAGTTCGCAGTCGCGGTCGACGGTGAAACCGACGGGTGCTTCTCGGCTCGAGAGCCAATGCGACATGGACGCTGCTGCTGACATATTGGTCAACACGGGCTTGACGCCGAGGCCTGGCAGCGAGCCGGGGACTTCACTCAAGGCTTCGATCAAAAAGGTCACAACCTTGTCCGCGCCAGACAAGCTGCCGGTGTCGACAACCAACAAGTGACGCACTGGGTCGAGCCACAGCAAGGTGGTCGAGCGTTTGGTGAAAGCGCGCGGCAGCAGGTCAAAAACGACTTGCTCTTTGAACTCTTTTTTGATTTTTGAGCCAACCCGTTCTTGCCCGGTTTCCTGTTTGTACTTTTCAATGAGCTCGTCAACAGCAGCCTTCACGGCAGAGGCCGGCAGCGGGCGACGCTCGGTGCACAGCTTGAGGATGATCTGGCCACCAATGCTTTCCAACATCGAAATGCTCTTGTTGCTGCGCGGTGCAACCCAGCCGTTGGATTCAGGCTGGGTCGGGCCGCAAGGCACAAAGCGGGTGGCTTGCAGGGCTGCTTCAAAAGCGTCCAGCGGTGGCATGACAAAGTCGGTGGCGATACGGAAAAAGGAAGCGGTTTTGAACATGCAATACGGTCGTTGAAAAAATCGAAAAGTGGTTATGAGGGGGCGGGGCGTTGACGCCGATCGCCGCTAAGCGACGCTAGCCAAAGTTAGGCGACGTCAATCACGTGGGTGTTGAAGCGACCTTTGCGCCGGTCGTCAAAGTAGTGTTCGAGGGTTTCCTTGACCGTCCGAAATGCGATTTCGTCCCAAGGAATCTCAGCTTCTGTGAACAGGCGCGCCTCAATGGTTTCGTGGCCTGGATTGAAGACGGGGCTGAGCAAGCGGGCACGGTAATAAAAATGCACCTGGCTGACCCGCACCACGTTCATCACTGTGAAGAGATCCTGCATTTCGTATTCGGCACCGGCTTCTTCATCGGTCTCTCGTGCTGCGCCTTGGGCCGTGGTTTCGCCAAGCTCCATGAACCCAGCGGGTAGCGTCCATTTGCCCCAGCGCGGTTCAATATTGCGCTTGCACAGCAGCACTTGCTCGCCGTTGTCACCCCACACCGGCACAGTTCCAACCACGTTGAGCGGATTTTCGTAATGCACTGTATGGCAAAGGGTGCAAATAGCGCGTTGACGGGTGTCACCATCATCTGGCAGGCGATAGACAACGGCAATACCGCATTCACGGCAATGTTTGATAGGGGGACGATGCATGAAATAAGTGTAGCGCTTTGGCTGAGCTGTGACCGTCTTGGTGCGCAGTCTTATCCTCTGTTGATGCAACAAAAAAGCCGGCTGAAACCGGCATTTTTGTTCAGTCTGAAGGCCGCATCAAGCCTTGGTTGTTTTCGTGTGTTTTTCGATCAGGCTGCGTGCAGTGTCCAGCAGTTTTTTGCCGTCAAAGCCGCGCTTGTCCATGTCTTGCACCCACTCAACCTCCACGGCGCGGGACTTGCGGCGAAATTCCTGTGCTTCAGCCTGGCTCACCGTGTAAATGGAGTTACCACGGTCAACGGCTGATTTTCGGCCTGGAATGTCGTTGGCCTGTTGGGCCTTGCCCAGCCAAGCCGATGTTGCCATGCCTGAGTTGTTGTCGATGACCTTTTTCAGATCGGGCGACAGCGAGTTGTACTTGGCCTTGTTCATCGTCATGATGAAGGTGGTGGTGTAGAGGCTGCCGCCGGCCGGGTCGAACTCGGCGTGGAACTTGGTCAGTTCTTGCACCTTGACCGCCGGTACGACTTCCCAGGGAATGGCGCAGCCGTTGATGGTGCCTTTGCTCAGGGCGTCAGGAATGCCAGGGAGCAACATGCCCACAGGGATGGCGCCCAAAACGCCCAGTAGTTTAGTGACTTGCCGTGTGGGTGCGCGCAGCTTCAGTCCGCGCATGTCAGCAATCGACTTGACGGGTTTGTCGGCGGTGTGGATCACGCCGGGGCCGTGCACCTGCAGGGCGATCACTTGGGTGTCTTTAAATTCATCCGCCGCGACCGTTTGCACATATTCCCAATAAGCTTTGGAGGTGGCTTCGGCGTTGGTCATCATGAACGGCAACTCAAACACCTCGACCCGCGGGAAGCGGCCTGCGGTGTTGCCGGGCAGTGTCCAGACCACGTCGACCACACCGTCTTTGGCTTGGTCATACAACTGCACGGGCGTGCCGCCCAGTTGCATGGCCGGATAGGCTTCGAATTTGATGCGCCCGCCGGATTCTTTTTCAACCTTGGCCATCCATGGCTTGTGCATGCCCAGCCAAACACCCGACTGCGGGGACATGAAGGTGTGGAACTTGAGCGTGACCGACTGCTGGGCCAGCCCCGACAGGGCCGGCGTACCGAGGGCAGCGGCTGCGCCAGTTTTGAGTAATGTGCGTCTTTGAATCATTTAAATGTCTCCGGTGGAACGATGCAGCTAACTTACGGGAATCATCGCCTTTTGAACAGGGGTGAAAGCCCCATCAAGGTTATGAAATACCCTTACGTGTTGACGCAAATTTCTAGAGTGAAGATTTTTTCATTTTATTATCCGAATGTTGAACAGCGTGTCAGATGGCGTTGATGGCGTTTTGACGGATTCGGAGGTCCGTGACTGCCGATGTCGCATGCAAATGTCAGGCACGAATACGTGAATTCCATCCGCCATACAAAGACTCGCCGATGCCTGGTGCAGGCAGGTTCTTGTCAGCGTTCAGTTGCTTTAACAAATACCAAGCCAAGCATAAATTGGAAGACAGAACCGGTTTGCCAGAGCGACGCGCAATGTCGCCGATGGCCCGTAGCGTTGGCACGCCTGTACCCGTGAGCACCACGGCATCAGCATCTGTCCAGTCGAGGCGTGCAACGCTGTCGAGAACCATTTGGGTTCTGATTCGATAAACATGGCGTGTGTCGCTGGTGTCGAGCGAGACAGTTTTGGTGTCTGTGATCAAAAATCCTGCATTTTTCCAGTAGGTCTGGCTGGCCTCAACGGCCCAAGCTGGATAGGGCGCAAACAGGGCCATTTTTCGCGCACCAAGATGTTTGAGCGCTGCACGAATAGCCTGCGCTGCGGTGACGATCGGAAAGCCGGCTTTCGCTGAAAATTCACCGATGCGGCGCTCCTCTTGCTCAGCACCAATCAGGTACGACGTTGCGGTGCAGGCGTAGCCAACAGCATCCAGCGGTGCCGTGTCAAAGTCCGACAAGGTGTCACCGAAGTTGTCTAGATATTCAAGCAAGCGATTTCGAGAATTCTCGCGACTCCCTTGAAGACGCCCGATCAGCATGCTGACGCCATCTGGCATCAACGCCGTCATCTCAGGTTCAACCGTCGTGTTGGCTTGTGGAACAGTGATGCCAATCGTGGCGAGGGATCCGTACTCTCGATCAAACATAGTCAGATTTCTTGGTTGGGACCCGGTTATTTATCAAGACGGAGTCTGAAAATAAAACTGAATAGTCCGACGCTGATGAAGATGGCTTTCAGTTTGCAATATATGAATATTATTTTTATTCGTCAAGTGAATTTGGCGATTAAGTTGATTTTGAGGGACTGTAATCAGTGATTTATGAAATGTATTTGACCAGCCACAGCGACACGCCTGGGAAAAACAGCAGCAGGGTGGTGCGCAGGGCATCGCTGACCAAAAACGGCATCACGCCTTTGTAGCTTTCGCTGATGGGGACGTCTTTGGCGAGGCCGTTGACGACGTAGACGTTGAGACCGACAGGCGGTGCCAATAGTCCAAAGCCAACCGTCATCAGGACCATGATGCCAAACCAAATAGCCACTGATTCCCGAGGCATGCCGAAGTCCATGCCGATGACCATCGGGAAAAAAATCGGGATGGTCAGCAGTAGCATGGAGAGTTCATCCATCACTGCGCCCAGCACCACATAAAACAGCAAGATGGCCGTGACCACCATCAGTGGCGAGAACCCCCAACTGCCCACTAAGCCGGCCAACTGGTTCGGCACTTGCGTCAGGGCCAAGGCCGAATTCATCAGGTCGGCGCCGATGAAGATCAGAAAGATCATGGCGGAACTGCTGGCCGTGGCGTAGAAGCACAGCTTGAATTTGGACCAAGTGATTTCGCGTTTCAGCAAGGCCGCTAAAAAGGTTGCTGCAGCGCCCACTGCGGCACCCTCGGTCGGCGTGAAAACGCCGCCATAAATGCCGCCAAAAACGATCACGAAGATGATGCCGATGGGGATGACTCCCATCAAAGATGCCAGTGTCAGCGGGGGACGATTCGAGTCGACTTCAGGGGCTTGCCCAGGCACCAGTCGAACGTAAATGCCAATCGCCACCATGTAGCCGAGCATGGCAATGATGCCTGGCACCATCGCTGCAGCAAACAATTTGGCGATATTTTGCTCGGTCAAAATCGCGTAGATCACGAGCGGCACAGAGGGCGGAATCAAGATGCCGAGGGTGCCGCCCGCTGCCAGCGTGCCGGTGGCCAGTCGGCCAGAGTAACCATGGCGTTTCATCTCCGGCAAGGCGACGCCGGTGATGGTCGCGGCCGTGGCCACTGACGATCCGCAGATCGCGCCAAATGCAGCGCTGGCCAGCACCGCCGCCATGGCCAAGCCGCCCCTGAAACCACCCATGACACCGGCGGCAAATTGAAACAGGGCTTTGCTGATGCCGCCCTGCGTGGCGAAGTGGCCCATCAGGATGAACAGGGGAATGACCGACAAGTCGTAACTGGCAAAACGCGCAAAGGCTTGCGCGTTCAAGAAGTTTGAAAACGGTCCCCAGCCGGTTTGCATGATGTAGCCGGCAGCGCCAGCCGCAAACATGGATACCGCAATAGGCACCCGAAAGGCCATGAAGACCAGCATGATGCCGAAGATCAGCAGAGCCAGGCTGAGCGGGCTCATGTGTGCATCTCCCCGGCATCTGTGTCGCCGGCGTCCATGCCAAAGAGCATTTGGCCTAAACCGATCAAGGCGGTCAGCACAAAAGGTGGCACCATCGCCGCGAAGACAGTCCATTCTGGAAACCCCAGAATTTGGGTTTCAGAGTTTGTATTCAATGAGTTCAACCCACCGAGCGTGGTGCGCCATGCGAGCAAGGCAAACACAAGCGCCAACAGCAGAGCGCCGAACCGGTCGAGTCCAACTTGATTTTTATCACTGAGTTTGGCTGTGAAAAAATCCACAATGATGTTGCCACGCTTGGCCTGGCAGTAAGGCATGAACAGTGCGATGGCCGCGCCAGTTGTCACGCCTGTGAGTTCAAAGTCACCGATCAATGAGGTGTCAAACAGGTTGCGCCCGATCACACTCCAGCAGGTCATGAGTGTGATGAAGGTCAATAACAAGCCCGCCAGAATGGCGAACAACTTGGCAAGCGTGTGGAAAGTTTTCAAGGTCGGAATCTCTTTTAAGCAATGGGCCGATGATGCTTGAGTGCTATTCCTTGTGCACGACTTGGTCCGAGCCCGTGTAGAAATTGGGCCACCTTTTCATCACGATCGTCCGGTTGGCCGCGTAGGCGTAGCAGCTGTCAACCTTGGTGGGTGTGCCATTGGCCCGCAATTTATCCGGTTCACCTTGGCGAATCATGGTCAAAGACTGGAACGCCGCAGTGCCCATCGGGATCAGAATTTCCATCAGATGGGTGCAACACTGCGCCCCGCCCAAAAGTCGACGCACCTCACTGCTCCATCCGCTGGCGATGCGCAGCCCTTTGATCGACTGCAATGCCGTGCCGGCCGACATGCAGTCTTCATAAGGCGCCGACGTGGTGAAGGTCGACGCTTCAAGCACTTGCATCTCTTGGTTGATCACCAGTTTGACGCCCATGTCGTGAATGTAGTCACCAGCCGGTACCACCCTGCCGCCACTGATGGCTGTAAAGACGTCCGGTTTTTGATCTGTCACATGCCCCTCTACTTCGTAGAGGCCATCGGAGCGTTCCCACCCCCTCATTTCAATTTTTCGAAAGTGAAGCTCTTTGCGCGTGACCGCGTGATTCAATCCAGACATTTTTTCCGTTCTCATCCATCGACGATTTAAATTTAAATCCAAGCGCTTGAGAAGCTTACGCTGGCTAAACGCCGCGCCAAACCATGCCTCACCATCTCAATTTGCGGGGCGCGGCAGCTCTTGGTTAGCTGACTTTGACTTTCAGCGTGCCAATACCTGCTACGCCACAGATCAAGGTGTCGCCCGCCACCACGGCTGCAACGCCCTCCGGCGTGCCGCTGTAGATCAGGTCGCCGGGTTGGAGCTCCCAGGCGGCGGACAGGTGCTCAATGCTTTCAGCGATATTCCATATTAGTTTAAAGGTGTTGCTGCGCTGGCGGTCTTGGCCATTGACTTGCACATAGATTTCAGCGTTTTCAATGTCCCCGGCATCCGCTGCCCGGGTGATCGGGCCGATCGGTGCAGAATGGTCAAAGCCTTTGCCGATGTCCCAAGGACGGCCGAGTTTTTTAGCTTCGTTTTGCAGGTCGCGGCGCGTCATATCGAGGCCCACGGCATAACCGTAAACGTGCTTCATGGCATCGGCTGCTTTGATGTTTTTCCCGCCGGTGCCAATCGCCACCACGAGTTCGATTTCGTGGTGAAAATTTTGCGTCAAGCTTGGGTAAGGCATGTCGCCAGTCTGATCGTTTTCAACCACGACCAAGGCGTTGGCTGGTTTCAGGAAAAAGAAAGGTGGCTCGCGGCCTGTGAAGCCCATTTCCTTGGCGTGTTCTTCGTAGTTGCGACCGACGCAGTAAATGCGGTTGACGGGAAAGCGTTCAGCCAGTCCAACAACTGGAACAGAAACCGTAGCAGGTGGCGAGAAAACAAAACTCATGACACACTTTCTTCTTGCAGTAAGCCCGATGCGACATGCACCGGACGGTCTGAATTAATGTAGCGCAGCTTGACGTCGGTAGCAGTCCGATTACTCAGATTTCAGCAGCAGTTTAAAGTGCTCGACCACCGGCGGTGCAGCAAAGAAGGGGCCAACAATCGCCCGCCAATTGGCAAAAGCGGGTGACTCCCGAAAGCCTACAGTGTGGTCTTCCAGCGAGGCCCAAAATATTTGCAGGACATAGCGCTCCGGATTTTCAATACCTTGATTGACCTTGAAGCCATGGAAGCCGTGGGCACCCGAAATCACGGTGCGAAGACCGCGTTCGATGGCTTCGTTGAAAGCCGTTTGCTGGCCAGTGTGAATGCGAATGTCAGCGAGTTCGAGAATCATGGTGTCCTTAGTCTTTGTCTGTGCGGGGGGCATTGGAGTCGTTATTTTTGCCTAATTTGAGCTAGGCGCTGTAGCACAACTCTACCGTCAAATGGTGCCTGCACGTTCATCAGCAGCCTCTGAGACAATACCCGCATGAGCGAAACCCTTTCCGGCACCCCGTCCACATCTGTGGCATCTCCTTTGTCAATCACCTCTAAATCCGCGCCCCGTGTTGGATTTGTCAGTCTCGGCTGTCCCAAGGCATTGACCGATTCAGAATTGATCCTGACCCAGCTGAGCGCTGAAGGTTACGAGACCTCCAAGACCTTTGAGGGCGCCGATCTGGTGATCGTCAACACCTGTGGTTTCATCGACGACGCCGTGCGTGAGAGTCTGGACACCATCGGCGAAGCACTGGCAGCCAATGGCAAGGTCATCGTCACCGGTTGTCTGGGGGCCAAGGCCGGTGAGGCGGGCGGCAACTTGGTCAAGCAGATGCACCCTAGCGTGTTGGCCGTGACCGGACCGCACGCCACGCAAGAAGTGATGGATGCGGTGCACCTGAACCTGCCCAAGCCACACGACCCATTCGTCGACTTGGTGCCCAATTCGTTCGGTATTGCCGGTATCAAACTGACACCGCGGCATTACGCGTACCTGAAGATCAGCGAAGGCTGCAACCACCGTTGCACTTTTTGCATCATTCCATCGATGCGCGGTGACCTTGTCTCGCGGCCTATTGGCGACGTGCTGGTGGAGGCCCGTGCCTTGTTCGAAGGTGGCGTCAAAGAACTGCTGGTGATCAGCCAAGACACCTCGGCTTACGGTGTCGACGTGAAATACCGCACCGGATTTTTCGATGGTAAACCGGTCAAAACCCGCATGTTGGAGCTGGTCAAAACGCTGGGCGAGTTGGCTGAACCTTACGGTGCCTGGGTTCGCCTGCACTATGTGTATCCGTATCCGAGCGTTGATGAGGTGATTCCGCTCATGGCGACGGGTTTGGTCTTGCCTTACCTTGATGTGCCTTTGCAGCACAGCCACCCTGATGTGCTGAAGCGGATGAAGCGGCCTGCCAGTGGCGAGAAAAACCTAGAACGCATTGCGCGCTGGCGCGAGATGTGTCCTGAGATCGTTATTCGCAGCACCTTCATTGCCGGCTTCCCGGGTGAGACCGAAGCGGAGTTCAGTCATCTGCTCGACTTCATGCGCGAAGCCCGCATTGACCGCGCCGGTTGCTTTGCCTACAGCGCTGTGGCGGGTGCGACTGCCAATGACATTCCGGGCATGTTGCCTCTGGAACTGCGCGAAGAGCGTCGTGCCCGTTTCATGGCTGTGGCCGAAGAAGTTTCCAGCCAAAAGCTGCAGGAGCGTGTCGGTGCCACCATGCAAGTGCTGGTGGACTCAGCGCCTGCCTTGGGCCGCAAAGGCGGTATCGGCCGTAGCTACGCAGATGCGCCTGAAATTGACGGCACCGTGAAGTTGTTGCCGCCTGAAAAGATCAGCAAGACATTGAAGGTGGGCGAGTTCACGCGTGCCCGCATCGTCGGCACGCAAGGCCATGATCTGGTGGCTGTGCCGGTCTGAAAACCCCGGCCAGAACGACAAAAAGCCGCTGGGATCAGCGGCTTTTTGTCGTTTGAGTATCTGTGGTGCCCGGGAGAGAACTCGAATCTCCACATCTTGCGATACACGGACCTGAACCGTGCGCGTCTACCAATTCCGCCACCCGGGCACAACTAGTAATGTACCATTAGAAAAGCGGCTTCCTGAAGGCCATGCGCAAAAAATTCAACTTTTCGCCATGTTCCGGTTTGTAACGTCCATGCCTTATGCTGATGGCCGTGCAAGCTGCTTTTATCAAGGTACCGCCTCGTGCTTAGCCCCTCATTCGCAGGCAGCGGCCCACTCGGCGTAAGCTTAAACAAGCACGCTATTTTTTATCGACCATCTCACGAAAGAGATTACTTATCAAAACAACTCAACACCCTTCGAGCCAGGTTTCTAGCCTGTTGGCCGAATTTGAAGGCACCGTTTCGGGTCACCGCGACGGCCACGGATTTGTTCAGCGCGATGACGGCGAAGCCGACATTTACCTGCCGCCGAACGAAATGCGTGCGGTTCTGCACAAAGATCGCGTCAAAGCGCGCATCGTGCGCCATGACCGTAAAAACCGCCCTGAGGGCCGCGTCACTGAGATCATTGAGCGTTCGCCGAATCCGATCATTGGCCGTTTATTGCAAGAAAGCGGCATCTGGTTGGTCGCTCCCGAAGACAAGCGCTATGGTCAAGACATCCTGATTCCCAAAGGCGCCACCGGTACGGCCAAGCCTGGCCAAGTGGTGGTGGTCGAGCTGACCGAGCCGCCCGCGCTGTTCGGTCAACCGGTCGGGCGCGTCAAAGAAGTGCTGGGCGAGGTGGACGACCCCGGCATGGAAATCGAAATTGCGGTGCGTAAATATGGCGTGCCGCATGAATTCAGCGATGAGGCGTTGGCGCTGGCACGCGCTTTGCCCGACGCCGTGCGTCCTATTGACAAGCAAGGCCGCGTCGACCTGACCGATATTGCGTTGGTGACGATTGACGGCGAAGACGCACGCGACTTCGATGACGCCGTGTATTGTGAACCGGCCAAAGTCGGCCGTGGCAAGGGCTGGCGTTTGCTGGTGGCGATTGCCGATGTGAGCCACTATGTAGAGACCGGCAGCGCGATTGACATTGACGCCTATGACAGGGCCACCAGCGTGTATTTCCCGCGCCGCGTGATCCCGATGCTGCCTGAAAAACTCTCCAACGGCCTGTGTTCACTGAACCCGAACGTTGAGCGGTTGTGCATGGTTTGCGACATGCTGATCACCGCCAAAGGCGAAGTTCACGCCTATCAGTTTTACCCGGCTGTGATGTTCAGCCACGCCCGTTTCACGTACACCGAGGTGGCGGCTATTTTGGCCAACACGCGCGGCCCCGAAGCTGCTCAGCGCAAAGCGCTGGTGCCGCACCTGCTGGACTTGCATGACGTTTACCAAGCCCTGCTGAAAGAGCGTGGCGTGCGCGGTGCGGTCGATTTTGAAACCACAGAAACACAGATCGTCTGCGATGACGCAGGCCGCATCGAAAAAATCGTGCCGCGCACCCGTAATGTGGCGCACCGCTTGATCGAAGAAGCCATGCTGTCGGCCAACGTCTGCTCGGCAGACTTCATTGCCCAGAGCAAGCATGTCGGCTTGTTCCGCGTGCACGAAGGCCCGACGCCTGAGAAAAAAGACCTGCTGCGCAGCTACCTCAAAGCCATCGGCTTGGGGCTGACCATCAGCGAAGAGCCGATGCCTGGCGAGTTTCAGTCGATCGCCTTGGCCACCAAGGACCGCCCTGACGCCCAGCAAATCCATTCGATGTTGCTGCGCTCCATGTCGCAGGCGATTTACACGCCAATGAACAACGGCCACTTTGGTTTGGCGTACGAGGCTTACACGCACTTCACCAGCCCGATTCGGCGCTACCCAGACTTGCTGGTGCACCGCGTTATCAAGGCTGTTCTGAAGCAGGCTAAATACCAGTTGCCAGCCTTGCCGACACCGGGCGAGGCCCATGCCAAGTTGTCTAAGCGTTTGGCTGCGCGGGCGGTGGAGTCGGATCAAAAGCCGAAAAAACCGACGATGGACCAACTTGCCTGGCAAGCCGCCGGCCTGCATTGCAGCGCCAACGAGCGCCGGGCCGACGAGGCCAGCCGCGACGTTGAAGCCTGGCTCAAATGCAAATACATGCGCGGCCATTTGGGCGAAGAGTTTGGCGGTGTGGTCAGCTCGGCAACCAGCTTCGGTATTTTTGTCACCCTAGATGCGATGTATGTCGAAGGGCTGGTGCACATCACCGAACTCGGCAGCGAGTACTTCCGCTTTGACGAAGCCCGGCAAGAGCTTCGTGGTGAGCGTACCGGCATGCGTTACGCCATCGGCACGCGGGTTCGGGTGCAGGTCAGCCGCGTCGACCTAGATGGTCGCAAGATTGACTTCAGGTTGGTACACGAAGGCGAGGAGCTGATGACTCGCGCCATGAAGGACAAGTCGGGCGGTGGCGCATTCGACGGCCCCTCTGGTGAACGCGACGGTGGCCGCAAAGGTGGCGACAAATACGCGGACAAACGAGCAGACAAAAGTGCCGGCAAGCGCTCAGAACGTCCTGATCGTTCTGCCGCACGCAGTGGTGGTGCATCAGACCGCGGTGCGGCCCGGTCGCCGATTCAGTCGCTCAAAGCCGCCGTTAAAAAAGCGGCTGCGGGCGGACCGCGTAAGTCAAGCAAACCCAGCAAGAAATCAAGGCGGTGATGTAGATGCGTGCTGTGAGTTTTTTGCTGGAGACAGCTTTTTATCTGCTGATCGGTGCGTCTTTGTTGCGTGCTTACATGAACTGGCTGCGCATCAGCATGACGGCCCAGCCGGGCACGTTTGTGATGGCGCTGACGAACTGGTTGGTGAAGCCGCTGCGGCGCATGCTGCCGCAGGCGTTGGCTCGCTCCAAGGTGGATTCCGCCAGTTTGTTTGCGGCGGCTTTGCTGTCATTGCTGTACGCCTTGTTGGCAGCCTTGCTGTTTGGCTGGTTCTCAGGCGACGTGCCGGTGCTGGCGGTAGTGGCTTTTGCCGTCAAGATGCTGATCCGCGTGGCGCTGCAAGCCTTGACGATTGTGGTCTTTGCTTACGTCATCATCTCGTGGGTGCAGCCCGGCTCTTATGGCCACGGTTTGCTGTCCCGACTGGTCGAGCCGCCGTTGTCGCCGCTGCGCCGGATTGTCCCCATGATTGGCGGCATTGACCTGTCGGCCATGGCTTTGCTGCTGCTGTTGCAGGTTGGCTTGATGCTGCTGGGTTGAGAGCGCTTTCAGGCACTCGCGCATCGGGCCAGTGCTGAGGCTGTCAGTGCTTCAGGCGTTCCGCTGGTGGCGCTGGTTTTTGCGCATGGGTCTGCCCAGCGGTCGGCCAACTGGCCGTGTATGAAAACAGCTCGGGCTGCTGCAGTTCTCGCGGGAAGACCTGCAGCCAACATCGCCCCGATCATGCCGGCCAACACGTCGCCGGTGCCGGGGCTGGCCAGCAGGGCATTGCCGCTGTGGTTGATCAGCGCTATGCGTCCCGGTGTGGCGATCACGCTGCCCGACCCTTTCAGCACCACCACGCAGTCAAATCGATCAGCCAATTGCTGAGCCGCACGGCGCCTGTCTGACTGAACGTCATGCGTGCTGGACTGCAAAAGGCGGGCGGCTTCCAGCGGGTGTGGCGTTAAAACTGTGGCGTAACCATGTGACTGTCTGGTCGTCAGCAGTGCCTGCAATGTTGTGTCTGCAGCGATGGCGTTCAGGGCGTCAGCGTCTAAGACTGCGCGTGTGGCGTCAGCCAATAGTGCCGGCAGATGCGCTTGCATGGCTTGACCACCACCGCAGCCGCAGACCAGCACCTGTTGCTTCAAATCTAGAGCAGAGGGGTTTCTAAACATCAGTTCGGGTTGGCTCGTGTCGACCCACAAAACGCTGTCCGCTGCTTCGGTAAGCAGCGCGACAAAAACCCGACCTGCTCCCGCGTGCAGGGCGGCGCGTGCGGCCAGCAAGGCCGCACCGACCATGCCGTGAGCACCACCCAACACGGCCACGTCGCCGAAACTGCCTTTGTGGCTGGCGTGTGCTCGCTGTTGCTGAGTTAAATTCATCTCACTATTTACGCCTTGCAGCATGGCGCAGGGCTTTATGTCCGAAGGCGGATCTACGCTCAAATCATCCAGCCAGACTTGGCCTGCTGCGTCTCGCCCGTCCGCTGTGAATAGGCCAGGTTTCAAGGTCAACAGGCTCAAGGTGTGACGCGCACCAAGTCTTGAGGTTTTAAACAAAGACGCGCCCGTGTCCGCGTTAAGCCCTGTCGGCAGGTCGATGCACAGCACCGGCGCTCCGCTGCCGTGCATGTGGTTCAGCCATTGCGTCATCAACAGCGTGCCGGGACGATCGGCTGACAGCGTGCCGCCAATGCCGAGCAGTGCGTCGATCGCGAAGTCAAAAGTCGCTGGGGGTTCAGGGGAAATCATCAGACCAGCGGCCAGTGCGCGCAGGCGTGAGGCGCGGGCGTCGGATGGTTGCTGGTGTGGGCTGCCGTCCGTAGCTTTGCCTAGCTCGGTCCACGTCAGGCTGACGTTTTTTCCAAGCCGGCGCAATTGCAGTGCGGTTTCAAATCCATCACCGCCGTTATTGCCGGGGCCGCAGGCGACCCAGACATGCTGTGCATGCGGTGCCAGCGCCAAGGCTAGGCGGGCGGTGGCCAGTCCAGCCCGTTGCATGAGGCTGTGTCCTAGCAAATCGGCTTGAGCCTGCGCCTCTATCTGCCGCGTGGCAGCGATGTCGAAAAGCGGGTAGCTGAGTTCTTGAGAGATCTTGAGCGTGCGGTGCATGCCTGATTGTGGCGACTTCTCAAGGTCTGGGAAGCGCGGCTGTTGGAGGATATTTTCGGCCCGTCAAAACTCAGTGCGCGTGCGCCAGATTCAGCGCCGCTTCCACCTGCAATGCCGCGTCTAGAACGCCGTCATCGTGCAGGGCGGAATGCCAGAGCATCAGGCCAACAGGTAATTGATTGTGCACTTGCTCGGGCGTGTAGCAGGGCAGGGAGATGGCGCAGCCGTCGAGCATGTTGACCACCGCAGGATTGCGCAGCAACAAACCGTTGACGCGAAAGAAAGCGGCATCGTCGTCGATCAGCTCGGCAATCGCTGGCGCGACCATCGGCACTGTGGGTGACAGCATGGCGTCAAAGCCGCTCATGCGTTGGTTCATGCGGACTATCCACGCGCGCCGCGCAGCGTGCAAGTCAATGTAATCTGCCGCGCTCATGCTCGCGCCTTTGAGAATTCGAAGCGCCACGCGGGGATCGTAGTCAGACTGTCTGCTCCCGATCAACTGCCGATGCCAAGCGTAGCTCTCAGCTGCAGACAAGCCGCCGGTGGCATTGATGCTGGCCAGGTCGCTGATCTCGTTCAGGTCGATCGCGATAATCTCCGCGCCAGCCTCGCGCAGCACGCGCAAGCTGTGCTCAAAGGCGCTGGCCACTGCGGCGTCTAAGCCGTCTAGCATCAGGCTACGGGGCACGGCAAAACGGCTGGCCGACAAAGGCTTGCCTGCCAGTGCCACGCGCCTGTCGGCCAGCACTTCATGCACCGTCACGGCGTCGCGCACCGAGCGCGTGATGGCGCAGACCGTGTCAAGCGTGGTCGACAAGGGCAGGGCGCCCGCGGTAGGCACCAGTCGCGCCGTGCTTTTGAAGCCGACCAGACCACACAGGGCAGCCGGAATGCGGATCGAGCCACCGGTGTCAGAGCCCAAGCCTACGGTTGCCGCTCCAGTGGCCACAGACACCGCAGCGCCCGAAGACGAACCACCCGGAACGCGGGCGACCAAGGTGTCGGCAGGGTTCACTGGCGTGCCAAAGTGTGGATTGATGCCGACGCCTGAAAACGCGAACTCGGACATGTTGGTGCGGCCGGCGATCAGACCGCCAGCGCTGCGCAATCTGGCCACCGCCGGGCAGTCGGACTGCGCCGGTTCTGCGTCCGCCAAGACGGTGGAGCCGGCCTGGGTTAGCTCACCGGCGACGTCAAACAAGTCTTTGACAGAGATCGGCAGCCCGCCCAACGGGCCTAGGCTGGCCGTTTTTGGGTTGGCGACGTTTGCCACTTTGGCAGCTTCGGCCAAAAGCTCAGCAGGGTGGCTGATGTAGACCTGAGCGCAAGCGCTGCTCAAGCTGGCCAGCTGGGCTTGGTTCAAGGCATCGACCAGACTCAGCTGGCCGGATGAGATGGCTAGGCGTTGTGCGTGCAGGTCTTGGAGCATGGGTCTCGAGGGTATTAGGGGTTTCACGCCTGAGGATGGTATGATCTGCGGGCTTTGTGAATGACTAAGATGTCGTTTGCAAGGTAAATCGCAAATCAGCCACTCAAGGTGTCGCTCAGGAAATAAGTCCAGACGATAAGCGCTGATTTTAGACACAACCTTTGGAGTTTTACATGTCAGTTACCATGCGCGAAATGCTTGAAGCCGGCGTCCATTTCGGACACCAAACCCGCTTCTGGAACCCTAAGATGGCGCCGTACATCTTCGGTCACCGCAACCGTATCCACATCATCAACCTGGAAAAATCGCTGCCGATGTTCCAGGACGCAGCCAAGTTCGCGCGTCAACTCGCTGCCAACGGCGGCAATATTTTGATGGTTGGCACAAAACGCCAAGCCCGTGACATCGTTGCCGCTGAAGCTCAGCGCGCCGGCGTGCCTTACGTTGACCAGCGTTGGTTGGGCGGCATGCTGACCAACTTCAAAACGGTCAAGACGTCGATCAAGCGCCTGAAAGAAATGAAGGCTCAGCAAGAGTCTGGCCTCGAGACCATCAGCAAAAAAGAGCAACTCACGTTCAAGCGTGAAATCGAGAAGCTCGAAAAAGACATCGGTGGCATCCAGGACATGGCTGCATTGCCAGATGCTATTTTCGTGATCGACGTCGGTTTCCACAAAATCGCCGTGGCTGAAGCTCAAAAGCTTGGCATCCCACTGATCGGTGTGGTTGACTCTAACCACTCGCCCATCGGTATCGATTACGTGATCCCTGGTAACGATGACTCGTCCAAGGCTGTTGAGCTGTACGCTCGCGGTATTGCTGACGCGATCATCGAAGGCCGTGCCAACTCGACTGGCGAAGTGGTTCGTGCTGTGGCCGCTGAAAGCGCCGACGAATTCGTCGAAGTGCAAACCGCCGCTTAATCGCTGCGGCCTTGCGCCACTCGAAAAAGGGGCTCGGGTAGCCCCTTTTTCACAAGTAAATTTTGCGGATACCAACCGGTCTGCACCTCGTACATCCAGCCAACTGACTCTCACGGAGAACCAAAAATGATTATTACTGCAAGCATGGTCGCTGAACTGCGCGCCAAGACCGACGCTCCCATGATGGAGTGCAAAAAAGCACTGACCGAAGCCGACGGCAACATGGAAAAAGCCGAAGAAATTTTGCGCGTCAAGCTGGGCAACAAGGCTGGCAAGGCCGCCTCCCGCATCACCGCTGAAGGCGTTGTCGCGACTTACACCGAAGGCGGCATTGGCGCCCTGGTCGAAGTCAACTGCGAAACCGACTTCGTCACCAAGAACGACAGTTTTCTGGGTCTCGTCAAGGCTGTAGCCGAAGGCATCGTCAAGCACAACCCTGCTGATGTCGAAGCCATCGGTGCCATGCCTTTCGCTATGGACGGCTTTGGCCCAACGATCGAAGACGTGCGCAAAGGCCTTATCGGCAAGATTGGCGAGAACATGAGCGTTCGCCGTTTCAAACGCTTTGATGCGGGCAACCAGCTGGCGTCTTACTTGCACGGCACGCGCATCGGTGTGGTGGTGGAGTTTGAGGGCGACGAAACCGCTGCCAAAGACGTTGCCATGCACGTGGCTGCGATGAAACCAGTGGCTCTGTCCAGCGCCGATGTGCCTGCTGAGTTGGTTGCCAGGGAGCGTTCCGTTGCGGCCGCCAAGGCGGCAGAAGACGCAGCAGTCGCAACGGCTGCAGGCAAGCCGGTTCAGTCCGCAGAGATCGTTGCCAAGCGCATCGAGGGCGGTGTCCAGAAATACCTCAAGGAAGTGTCCTTGTTCAACCAGGCATTCGTTAAGAACGACAAGCTGACAGTTGAGCAAATGCTCAAGGCTGCCAGCACCACCGTCAAGAGTTTCACTCTTTACGTCGTGGGTGAAGGCATCGAGAAGAAGGTTGACGACTTTGCCGCCGAGGTCGCTGCCCAAGTGGCTGCTGCACAGCAGGCAAGCTGATAGCTATACAGCCGTTCGTCATTCGGTTTTCCATGTTCCAATTCAGATCGAAAATACCGGGCTGAATTTGGATCTAATTCGCCCACATCAGTCATCGCATCAAGGAGTCCATCATGTCCGTCGCCAAACCAGCCTATAAGCGCATATTGCTCAAGCTGTCAGGCGAGGCTCTGATGGGGGACGACCAGTTTGGCATTAACCGAGACACCATTGTTCGGATGGTGGATGAGGTTGCCGAGGTTACCCGCCTTGGTGTGGAAGTGGCGGTTGTGATTGGTGGTGGCAATATTTTCCGCGGCGTCGCCGGGGGTTCGGTGGGTATGGATCGGGCCACGGCTGATTACATGGGCATGTTGGCCACGGTCATGAATTCCCTGGCGCTGGGCGACACCATGAACAAGGCCGGTTTGACCGCTCGCGTCATGTCGGCTATTGCCATTGAGCAGGTGGTTGAACCCTACGTCAGGCCCAAGGCACTGCAATACCTCGAAGAAGGCAAAGTGGTGATTTTTGCCGCAGGCACTGGCAATCCATTCTTCACGACGGATACCGCTGCAGCCTTGCGCGGAGCCGAAATTGGCGCTCAAATCGTCTTGAAGGCAACCAAAGTCGATGGGGTCTACACCGCTGACCCCAAGAAAGACCCCAGCGCTACCCGCTATAGCAAGATCTCGTTTGATGAGGCCATGGCTCAAAACCTGGGCATCATGGACGCGACCGCTTTTGCCTTGTGCCGTGACCAGAGGTTGCCCGTCAAGGTGTTCTCCATATTCAAGCACGGTGCCCTCAAGCGCGTGGTGATGGGAGAAGATGAAGGCACCTTGGTCTACGCCTGATCATGTCAAAATTGCGCTCTGAATCGGGACGCCAGTCAACAGTTGAGTGAGGAGAGAAAAATGCCCATTGCCGATATCAAAAGCACGATTGAAGCCAAGATGGATCAGTCCATTGCCGCATTCAAGAATAATCTGACCAAAATTCGCACCGGTCGAGCGAATCCCGCACTGCTGGATGCTGTGCAGGTCGACTATTACGGCTCCATGTTGCCGATTAGCCAGGTGGCTAATGTGTCATTGCTCGACGCCCGCACCATCAGCGTGCAACCCTGGGAAAAGGGTATGGGGGCCAAGATTGAGAAAGCCATTCGCGACAGCGATCTGGGCCTGAACCCCTCGTCAATGGGAGAGTTGATTCGTGTTCCCATGCCTGCCATGTCCGAAGAACGCCGTAAGGAACTCACCAAAGTGGTGAGGAATGAAGGCGAGAGCGCCAAGATTGCGGTGCGCAATCTGCGCCGTGATGCCAATGAGTCGGTGAAGAAGGCAGTCAAGGACAAGCTGGCCTCTGAAGATGATCAAAAGCGATCTGAGAGTGATATCCAGAAAGTAACAGATCGCCACATTCAGGTGATTGACCAGTTGGTCACGGCCAAAGAACAAGAAATCATGGCGGTCTAAGTTGTCGCCACTACGACGCTTGCTTCCCCGAATCGGGCAACGCTCCGATCAGCGTTCACTGCGCTGGTGTTTCCTTTGACAAAAGTCATGAGCCCGGTACCTCACCATATCGCCATCGTGATGGATGGCAATGGACGATGGGCGTCAAAGCGTTTTCTTCCCCGGGTTGCTGGCCACAAGCAGGGTGTCGACACACTTCGTCGATGCGTGAAGACATGTGCGCAACGCGGCGTTGGCGTGTTGACTGTCTTTGCCTTTTCCTCCGAGAACTGGAATCGGCCCGTCGAGGAGGTGTCCGGTCTGATGGACCTTTTCGCGATGGCCTTGACCAGGGAAGTCCCGCAGCTCAAGGCCGATGGCGTTCAATTGCATTTTGTTGGCGAGCGCGCCGGTTTGTCATCGAAGGTGATTGTAGGTATTGAGCAGGCGGAACGCGCGACCGCTGCGAACACACGTCTCATTCTGAATGTTTGCTTCAATTATGGGGGGCGCTGGGATATCGTCCAGGCGGCCGCAAAAGTGGGAGCTGAGGGCAAACCGGTCACCGAGCTTGAGTTGAGCCGGGCCATGGCTCTGGCCCATGTGCCTGATCCTGATTTGGTCATTCGCACCGGTGGCGAGCAGCGTATAAGCAATTTCTTGCTATGGCAGTCGGCTTACTCGGAGTTTTATTTCAGCGACAAACTCTGGCCCGAGTTTGATGATGCGGCGCTTGATGCGGCAATCGCCGTCTTCAATCAGCGCGAACGACGGTTTGGCAAAACATCAGAGCAACTGGCATCCCAAGCAGCCTTTTCGGCAGAAACGTGAGGAATAAATGCTAAAGCAACGCGTCATCACCGCCTTGGTTCTTCTGCTCATTCTTCTGCCTGCATTGTTTTATCACTCGCCGGTGCCGTTTTGTGCGGTTGCCCTTGTACTGATAGCGGCTGGCGCATGGGAGTGGGCGCGTCTCAATGGCTATGGCCAGATGTCATCGCTGATGTGTGGACTTGTCTGTGTTCTTGCATGCACTGCTGCGTGGTGGTTCGGTTGGCTGGAGCAATCGCTGAGCCTGTTGTGGTTGCTGGCAGGTGCGACCTGGGTGCTTGCGGGCGCCTGGGTGCTGCACAGTGGCGTCTCTGCCTGGGCGGATCATCCGCGAACGATGCGATTGGTTTTGGGTCTGTTCGCGCTGTGGCTTGCCTGGCTTGCTGTGGCTCAAGCCCGGGTGATTGGCATCAACTTTCTGCTTTCGATCCTGGTGTTGGTCTGGGTGGCTGACATCTTTGCCTATTTTGCAGGCCGGGCATTGGGCGGCCGTTTTAGCCGGAGCAAGCTGGCCCCCTCAATCAGCCCGGGTAAAAGCTGGGAAGGTGTCTGGGGGGGGATGGCAGGCGTTATTGTGCTGGCGTTTGCCTGGCGCTGGGCCGATGCCCAATGGGCCATCACACCGCCAAGTTTTTACAGCCACCTCGGTCAACAGGGTGGATGGTTGCTGCTGATTGCTGCTGTGTTCATGGCCGCCATGAGCGTGGTGGGTGATTTATTTGAGTCGCTCGTCAAACGGAGCGCCGGTGCCAAGGACAGCAGTGGCTTGCTGCCCGGACATGGCGGTGTCCTGGACCGCGTGGATGCTCTGTTGCCAACGCTGCCCTTGGCCATGATGCTTTACTCGATGTGGAAGCCCTGATGATTGATTTGAGAAGCAAGCCGAAGCAGCGAGTCACTGTTTTGGGGTCCACCGGATCTATCGGCGTCAGCACGCTGGGGGTGATCGCTCG
>JAURWY010000010.1 GCA_030654695.1 Polaromonas sp. | reverse complement strand
GCGCAAAGCTTTGCCCGGCAGTTTTACGAGCAGCTGATGGCCCAGCACTACAACGGCTCTAGCGGCTCGCCCGGCCAGGGGCAGCTGTTTCCGAAGCGGGCGGCAAAGCGCAGGGCTGGCGTTGGCGTTGGGTCTGGGGTTGGGTCTGGGGTTGGGTCTGGGGTTAGTGCTGAGTCGGCCGCTCAAGACGATGCGTCGTTTGAGTTGGCTGAGGCTGTCGCCGCAAGCAAAAAGTCCAGCAAACCCGGCATGACCTTCGGCGCCCTGACCAGCCAAGTGTTGGCCAACGAGCTGGCCAGATCGCAGCGCGGTGAATACGCCTTGGGCAGCTACCAAGTGCTGAGGAACCGCTTAGACGCCCACATCTTGCCGCGCTGGGGGGATAAACCGCCGTCCGTCATCAACTTCTTGGCGCTGATGGAGTTCACCCAGTTTTTGAGCCAAACCTTCAGCACCACCACCATCAGCCAGTACATGGTGGCTGTGCGCAAGGTGCTCTCTTACGCCGTCGCCATTGGTGAGTTGGACAAGCTGCCGGAGTTTCCGAAGATCAAGATCGTCACCACGCCGCGCGGCGCCTTCACGCCCAGCGAGTACTGGAAGATCATTCGCACCGCGCGCCGCTTGAGCGGCCAGCAGTACCCGGCCAGCGCTGACGAAATCCGAGCGAGTTACAAAATCCGCGTGGCCGAGCAGCGCATGCCGCCAGACCTAGCCCGGGCGATTGCCTTCATGCTCAACAGCTTTATTCGCCCGAGTGACCTCAAAACCCTGAAACACCGGCACGTCGAGATTGTGCGGGCCAACAACACGTATTTGCGTTTGACGTTGCCGGAGACCAAGAGCCACGGCCGGCCCATCGTCACCTTGCAGCCTGCGGTGCGCTGCTACCAGCAAATCTGCAAACACCAAGCCACCACCGGCCATGGCGCAGCAGACGACTATTTGTTTCTACCGGCTCTGCAAGACCGCAACTACGCGCACTGGGTGCTGAACTTTCACTTCAACTGGATCTTGGCCGAAACCGGCTTGAAGATGGGTCCGCACGGCCAGCCGCGCAGTTTGTACAGCCTGCGGCATTCGTCGATCACGTTCAGGCTGCTTTACGGGCAGGGGATTGACTTGCTGACGCTGGCGCGCAATGCCAGGACGAGTGTGGAGGTCATCAACACCCACTACGCCAGTACCGTCACCGGCGAGCAGAACATTGCGCTGCTGCAGAGCAGGAGGACGCGGGTGGGGGCCTAAGGATGGATAGCCACGTTTAAAGTGGCAAGTTCAATTGAATTTTGACGACGTGCTCAACCGCCTTGAGATCAGCTCGATCCAACACGCCTAGGCGGCTGGTTAAGCGCTCTTTGGCCACGGTTGCCAACTGGTCTGCCATGGCCTTGCTGGACTGCCCCGCCACGCTGACCACCGCTTCGCTTGGGTAGAGCCGACCGGTATTGGACGTCAGCGGTACCACTTGCAAACGATTGAGGTGTGTGTTGGATAAATCGTTGCTCAAAATAACGGCAGGGCGAGTCTTGCGAATTTCGCCGCCGCGGGCGGGCTCAAAATCCACCCACCAGACTTCACCGCGCTTCATGCGCCGCATCGCCAATCAGCGCTTCGCTCCATTCCAAAGCCTCTTGTTCGCGGGCAGTGTCTTGTGCCATGGCCTGGTAGCCGGCTGATAAATCATTGCCCACCACCAGAGGACGCGCCAAATTCTCAAGAAATGCGCTGATTTTTCGGCGACCCACGACGCGAATCAAACCCTCGTACACCGCCTCATCCATGGTGATGGTCATTCTTTTTTGCATGGCTGACACTCCTTTTTATGCATATATGCATTATGCATTGAGAGGGGTTTTGTGGCTGCGGCTGAACAGTTCAGGTCAGCGCACCTCGCGAGTCAACCCGAATCAGCTGCTCAACCACGCCGTTTTGCAAGCCGCCGCGCACGCCAATCATCACGTTGTGCAGGTTGACGGTCGGGTCGCAGTGGCCGGGAATCAGCCAGACGGTGTCGCCCAAGGCCGGCAGCAGACCACCGGGCTGCTGGGGCCGTAGCTGGCCGTGTTCGTCGCCGCCGTTGGCGTAGTCCAGCGGCAAGCCGTGGACGGCTGGCAGGCCGGAATCAATCGCGTGGCTTTTGTGGCCGGCGTCGACCACGGCGTGCGTGGCGCAGAGGCTCATCACTTGTGATTTGAGGAACAGCGCATGTTGAAAGCGCGGTTGACCGGGCGCGGCTTGGTTGCTGGCGTAGTCGCGGTCCATGAACAGGTAAGAGCCGGCTTGCAGCTCGCCGTAAATGCCGCTGGCTGTTTCCAGGCCAAAGGTGCCGCTGCCGGCACCCGTGACCAAGGGCACGCTGTGGCCGGCATCTTGTAGTGCGGTGATGGTGCGCTGCACGTCAGTCACCACTTGGGCAACAGCGGCTTCACGCTCAACTGCCGTGCGTAAGTGCTGGGCGCGGCCTTGGTAGGCCTGCAGGCCACCAAACAGCATGGTTGAATGCTCTGCGATGGCGTTGACCAAGGGCACCGCTGTCGCACCGGGTTGCACACCGCAGCGGCCGTGGCCAACATCGATTTCAACCAGCACCCGAATGCGCACCGATTGGCCTTGCACGGCCAGAGCCAGCTGCGCAATGCCGTGCAGGCTGTCAACAGCCAAGGCCAATTGCCCGCCGCGCTCGGCCAGCGTGCGCGCCAAAGCGACCACACGCTTTAACTTGTGCGGCGCAATCACCTCGTTGCTGATGTAAATGTCATTGACGCCACCCGCCGCAAGGGCTTCAGCCTCGGCTGTTTTTTGCACACAAACACCGACAGCACCCGCTGCAATTTGCAGCTTGGCCAGCGTCGCGCTTTTGTGCATCTTGGCGTGCGGCCGGAGCAGGATGCCGTGCTCACGCGTGAAGTCCGCCATGGCTTGTAGATTGGCCTCCATGGCGTCGAGGTCAATCACCAAGGCGGGGGTGTCAATGGCGGCTACGCTTTGGCCGATCAGCACGGGGGGGTAGGTCATGCTGTTGCCGCGGTTGGTCAGGTTGAAGACTCGTCCAATAGCGCGTCAGCCAAGTGTTGGGTGTCAGACCAGCCCACCAGAGACAAGCCTTCGGGCGTCCACAGCAGGCGGTTGACGGCGGTGTTGCCCAGCAGCCAAGTGCGGGCAGCTTGCAAATCAAGCCGGGTGGCTGCGCGGTACAACACGTCCATCACGCCGCCGTGGCCGACCATCACAATCAACTCGCCCGGATGCTGCTTGGCCAAGCGGTCAACGGTGGCGAGCACGCGTTCTTGCACCTGCAACAAAGATTCACCGCCAGCCGGCGCAAATGAGGGGTCGCGCTTGCGCCAGCGCTCGGCTTGGTCGGGTAACGCGATCTCTATTTCTGCGAAGGTTTTGCCTTCAAAATCACCAAAGCCCCGCTCGCGCAGGCCCAGTTCGGGCATGACCGCAACACCCGTCGCGCGGCCAACATACAGCGCGGTTTCATGCGCGCGCGACAGGTCGCTGGCGTAAATCGCGGCAATCTCTTCACCCGCCAGCGCTTGGCCGAGGCGCTCAGCTTGCCAATGGCCGGTGTCGTTGAGGGGAATGTTCAGATGACCCTGAATGCGGGTGTCGACGTTCCAGGCGGTCTCGCCATGGCGAATCGCCAGAATGCGGGTGGGTTCTTGTGTGATCAACGTGGGATCTCGATGTTGATGCGGCGCGCGCCGGCGGGCGGCGTTGGAAAGCCTTGCAGCGCGGCCTCGAACATGGCGGGCAGAACAGCTTGCGCGTCACTCCAAACGCCGCTGTGCGTCGCCTTGCTTTCATACACCACAGCGTTGCTGACAGCGTCGCGGATCAGGATGCTGACTTCGCGCATGTAGAGCGGCGACTCGGCCATGCCCAAGGGAAAAGAAAAGCCGATGAAGCTGCCAGCATTGCCTGCGCCGAGTGAAACACCCGTGCCGCCGAAGCCGCCGAATCCAACCCCAAAAGCCGACCCGTTGTAGGGATAGCGCGGTGCGTAGCGGGTGCTGGCGCTGACCTGCACGTTGAAGTTTGAGGCGCTTGGGTTGTTGCGTAAACCGACTTTGTCGAGCGCCGTGCGGGCGATGGTTTCGAGCTGGTCTTGCGACAACTCCATGCCGCTGATGCCGCTCGGCTGCAATGCCGACTGCTGCGACGGCAGGCGTTCAAAACGATAGCTGCTGCCGGGCGCCGGGACTGCGGCGCCGGGCCACTGCGCAAACGACACCACGTCGGTGTCGACCAATCGCAAGCCGGAGCAAGCGCTGAGCAAGGCAGCGAAAGCAACGGCGACAAAGATGGATTGGCAGGCTCTTTTCATCACGTCAACTTTCGAGGACGGCTTTTCTGTCTATGAATTGCAGCGTGGCCGGCGGCTTGGGCAGGTCTTCGGGGTCAAAGGCTTTGTCGCCGTCGGGGTTGGCGACGCCGGTGGTTTTGATGCCCTTGAAGTCATGCAGCTTGCCATCCATCAGGTGCGATGGGATGACATTTTGTAAGGAAGTAAACATGTTCTCTAAGCGGCCGGGGAATTTTTTGTCCCACTCGCGCAGCATGTTGCCGACCTGCACCCGCTGCAGACCGTCTTGACTGCCGCACAAGGTGCACGGAATGATCGGGAATTCGCGCACTTCGGCCCAGCGGATCAGGTCTTTTTCGCCGACATACGCGAGCGGCCGGATGATGATGTTTTTGCCATCGTCGCTGGCCAGCTTGGGCGGCATGCCTTTGAGCTTGGAGGCGAAAAACATGTTGAGGAACAGCGTTTGCAGCATGTCGTCACGGTGGTGGCCCAGCGCAATTTTGGTCGCGCCCAGCTCTTCCGCCACGCGGTACAAAATGCCGCGCCGCAAGCGCGAGCACAGCGAACACATGGTCTTGCCTTCAGGAATCACCCGCTTGACGATGCTGTAGGTGTCTTGCGTTTCAATGTGAAACGGAACGCCCAGTTTGCTCAGGTACTCCGGCAAGATGTGGTCTGGAAAACCGGGTTGCTTTTGGTCGAGGTTGACCGCAATCAAGCTGAAGTTGATGGGCGCACGCTGCTGCAGTTTGAGCAAGATGTCGAGCATGGCGTAGCTGTCTTTTCCGCCTGAGACGCAGACCATGACCTTGTCGCCTTCTTCGATCATGTTGAAGTCCATGATGGCGCGACCAACTTCACGGCACAAACGCTTCTCTAACTTCAAATCTTCGCGTTCAATCATCTGTTCTTTCATCATGACCACTGTCCTGTTTCTACGCGAATGGCGACTTCGCAATCTTCAAAAATTTCAAGCTTGGCGATCTTGACGCGAACGCCCAGCACGCCGGGCAGCAGCATCAGCCGATGCGCCAGTTTGCCGATCAAACTCTCCAGCAAGTTCGTATGTTCCATGGTGCACTCGTTGATGATGATCTGCCGAACCTTGCGGTAATCCAGCACATGTTTGATGTCATCGTCACTGGGCAGCAGCGGCTGCGTGCCGAGGTTGAGTTCGGCGTCCACTTGGATCGGCTGCGGTGCGTTTTTTTCTGATTCCAAAATGCCCAAGCTGGCGTTAAAGCGCAAGCCGGTGAGCGTCAGAATTTGGGTGCCTCGGGTGTTGAGCATGCAGTTCAGTCTAAGGTTTTCAATGGCGCCGCGCCCATCAGCGAAAAGTCGCGGCCAAATTTCATCAGGTGTTGACCACCGTCGACCAGCAAGGTGGTGCCGGTGATGGATTGGTTCTCTAGTGCGAAGCGAACCGTCGACGCCACATCGGCTGGCGTAGAAGAACGGCCCAGCGGTGACAAGCGGTGCAGTGCCGCAAACTCTTCGGCGCTGAGCATATGGCTGGTCAGCGTCAAGCCTGGCGCCACACCGACGACCCGCAGCACGGGGGCCAGCGCTTGCGCGAGCAAGGTGTTGGCGGCTTCTAGCGCTGCTTTGGACAGCGTGTAACTGAAGAAATCAGGGTTCGGGTTCCACAGCTTTTGATCTAGCAGGTTTACCACGCAGCCGGGCTGGTCTTGAATGGCTTGGCGCGCCAGCAGATGCGTGTGCAGCGCTTGCGCCAGCAAAATGGCCGCGCCAGTGTTGCTGCGTAAATGCGTTTCCATCGCCGCGTAACTGAAGCTGGCGGCGTCATCGAATTCAAAGGTGGAGGCGTTGTTAACCACCGCGTCGACCCGGCCAAATTGTGCTGCGACTTGCGGTAGCAGGCGGCGCACAGCGTCTTCGTCGTTCAGGTCGCAGGCGAAGACTGCGCTTTTGACGGTGGATGTATCGGCCGCCAGCAAAGCGGAACAGTCGGCGGCGGTTTGCTCAGCGTCTTCGGCTGAACCGCGGTAGTGCACGGCAACGCGCCAGCCAGCACCGGCCAAGGCCAACGAGATTTCGCGGCCCAGCCGGCGGGCGGCGCCGGTCACCAAGACAACACGAGAAGAAGCAGCTGCGGACATGAGTGGAATAGCGATGTAAGACGGCGTGCAGGATGGCAAAAAAGATGGTGACAATGAAAGGCTCTGAAGAGCCTAGCGACCATGACACAACCACGCATTTTACCGACCGATGCTGCTTTGCCGCCTGACAGCGCCGCAGCATCCCCACTCCAGCCGATCTTGCAGCGCGCGATTGAAGACGCGGGCGGCTGGCTGGGCTTTGACGACTTCATGGCGCTGGCCTTGTACGCGCCCGGCCACGGCTATTACGCCAGCGGCTCGCGCAAGTTTGGCCACATGCCGCAGTCGGGCAGTGACTTTGTCACAGCGCCTGAGTTGTCACCGCATTTTGGCCGGGCCTTGGCGCGCCAAGTAGGCGAAGCCTTGCAAGCCACCGGCACCACCGAGGTTTGGGAGTTTGGTGCCGGTTCGGGCGCGCTAGCTGAGCAGCTGATCGCGTCGCTGGACGCGGCTGGAACGGTCCTCACGCGTTACACCATCGTCGACCTCTCCGGCAGCTTGCGCGAGCGGCAGCAAACGCGGCTGGCCGCCTATGGCGATCGCGTGCGCTGGGTGCAAGAACTGCCTGCGCAAATGACAGGCGTGGTGGTCGGCAATGAAGTGCTGGACGCCATGCCGGTCAAGCTGCTGGCGCGCATGAAAGGCGTTTGGCATGAGCGCGGCGTAGCGCTGCACGCCGGTGAGTTTGTGTTTGCCGACAGGCTGACCGAGCTGCGGCCGCCGCTGGAGATCGAAGGCCCGCAGGACTACCTGACCGAAAACCATGCGCAGGCCGAAGGCTTTGTGCGCACGCTGGCTGACCGGCTGGCGGCAGGGGCTGTTTTTCTGCTCGACTATGGATTTCCGGAGCACGAGTATTTCCACCCGCAGCGCCACATGGGCACGCTGATGTGTCACCAAGGCCACTTGGCTGACAGCAACCCGCTGCTGCAGGTGGGCCTGAAAGACATCACCGCGCACGTTAACTTCACGGGCATCGCGCTGGCCGGGCAAGACGCAGGTTTGCACGTGCTGGGCTACACCAGCCAAGGCCGGTTTTTGCTCAACTGCGGCCTGTTGGACGGCATGGAAGACGCGTCGCTGGAGCAACGCGTGATGCTGCAAAAACTCATCAACGAGCATGAAATGGGCGAACTGTTCAAGGTCATCGGCTTTGCTGCCAACACCACGCAGCAGCCGTACACCGACTGGCAAGCGTTGGGCTTCGCGCATGGCGACCGTTCCCACACACTTTGAAGACACAAACCTTGAGCCTCAACCCATGAACACCACACCGCACACTCCTCCCGTCACGCTGCCCGACGTCCGCCTAGCCGTTGGCGCAGCGCCCGTGGCCTGCGTCGATGTCGGTGGCACCAAGGTGACGGTGAGCGTGGTGGACGAGCGCGGCGTGCAGGGCTGGTTGAGCGAGCCGACCGTCAAAGAAGGCGCGTCTGATGCGCTCGGCCAGCAGGTCGTGCGCATGATCGGTTTGAGTTGTGCTGCGGTGGGTATTTCGCCAACGCGGATCGCGGCTGTCGGCATCGCGTCCTGCGGGCCTTTTGTGTTGAACCACGGGCTGGTTGAATTGGCCGCCCCGAATATTTGCGGCGGTTTGGCGGGCGCCGGGCGGGGGTTGCCGAACCACTGGACCAGCGCCGTGCTGGAAGCGCCGGTGCGGCGCATGTTCCCGGACGTGCGGGTTTGCAATGACGGCATTGGCGCCCTGCAAGCCGAACGTCGCTGGGGCGCGCTACAAGGGTTTGACCACTGCGCCTACGTCACCTGGAGCACTGGCATCGGTGTCGGTTTGTGCGTCGATGGCCAGATCTTGAAAGGCAAAAATGCCAACGCCGGCCACGCCGGCCACATGTTTGTCAGCGACAACGACGACGCCTTGTGCGGCTGCGGTAACGTTGGTGACGTCGAGGGCTTGATTGCCGGCAACGCGATTCCCCGGCGCTTTGCCGAGCAAGGTTTCACGGATGCCGCTTCGCTTTTTAACGCGGCCAAAACCGGCCATGCGGACGCGCTGGCCTTGGTCGACGAGCTCTGCCGCATCATGGGCCGGACGCTGTACAACTTGGTGGTGACGCTGGATTTGCAGGCGATCAGTCTGGGCGGCGGTGTGTTTTGGCATCACCGCGATTTTTTGTTGCCGCGCTTGGACGCGCATATTCAGGGCCGCATTCCGGCGCTGACCACGGGCTTCAAGCTGCTGCCGGCTGGCTTGCAAAACAAGGTCGGGGATTACGCGGCGCTGGCTTTGGTGGTTTAAGCCTGCATAGCCGTTAGGCTGGCGACAGCAGCCACGCGCGCCGCATGCACCCGCTCGCCAATTTTGGCGCCGCTCTCGCCTTGCGCCTCCCCCGCGGCGGCCACCTCGTAGGTCGGCACGGACTGCGCGGCTGTGAGTGCTGAGAGCAGCCGCTGGCGCTGCGGATAAGGCTGCTCTGACAGACCCAAGCGGCCACGGGCATCGCATTCGCAAGCCAACAAAATATCTGCAAAACGCGTCGGCTTGCGAAAAGCGTCACAGCGCTCCAACAGCCGCACCAGCGCCGCTGCGTTGAACTCGGCGCTGCGGTGAATGTTGCCGTGTTCACGCGCCACTACATCAGCAATCTCGCGGCAGTCGGTCGGCACGCGCAGTCGCTGGCACAGGCCTTTGAGCAGGCGTGCGCTGCGTTCTTCATGGCCGATATGCCGCGGCAAGTCGGCCAGCGGCGTCGTGCCCTTGCCAAGGTCGTGACCGAGGCAGGCGAAGCGCACCGGCAGCGGTGCGTCCAGCTGCGCGGCCATGTCGAGCACCATCATCAAATGCACGCCGGTGTCGACTTCTGGGTGGTATTCGGCGCGTTGTGGCACGCCCCAGAGGCGGTCTACTTCAGGCAGTAATTTGGCCAGTGCGCCGCAGCTCCGCAGCACCTCGAACATGCGGGACGGCTGACGCTCCATCAGTCCGCGCGCGAGTTCTTGCCAGACGCGCTCGGGCACCAGCGCATCAACTTCACCGCCGGCCACCATCTCACGCATGAGTTGCAAGGTGTCAGGCGCGACGCTAAAACCAGTGAAGCGAGCCGCAAAGCGCGCCACGCGCAAGATGCGCACGGGGTCTTCGGCAAAGGCGCTGGTCACATGGCGCAGCACGCGCGCTTTGATGTCGCGCTGGCCGCCGTAGGGGTCGGTCAGCACGCCGTCGGCGTCTTGGGCGATGGCGTTGATGGTCAGGTCGCGCCGGGCCAAGTCGTCTTCCAGCGTGACGTCGGGCGCGGCATGCACGGCAAAGCCGTGATAACCCTGTGCAGTTTTGCGTTCGGTGCGGGCCAAGGCATATTCTTCGCGTGTTTTGGGGTGCAAAAACACCGGAAAATCTTTGCCCACCGGCAGGTAGCCCTCAGCCGCCAAAGCCTCGGGCGTGGCACCGACCACGACCCAGTCGTGGTCGCGCACCGGCAAACCCAGCAAGGCGTCGCGCACCGCACCGCCGACCCGGTAAATCTTCATGCGTCGAACATCCGCCCTGCGGTTTGGCGCTTGGCCATCAAGCCGCTGCGCAAACCGCGCGCGCCCAAATAAGTCGGAGCAACAGCGCTGAGTGCCGAGGGTTCAATGCCAAGGTCCTTCAAACCTGGCACATTGCCGGTGGCGATGTTGGGCACTTTCATGGAGTCCAAGTTGTCACGGCTCAATACCGGCTCGCCGGGCATCAGCTCCATCAGCCGCGCTTGCACCCTAGCCAGAGCATTTGGCAAACTGATCACCGGCCGACCCCGACCGCGATTCACACCCGCGTATTGAGCGGCCAGTTGCACCAGTTGGCGCAGAGAAAAAATATCGGGGCCACAGGCCTCGTAAGTCTGGCCAGTGGTGCTGTGCAAATTCTTGTCTTCCAAGCAGTGGACGATGGCACTGGCCACGTCTTCAACCCAGACCGGCTGAAACATCGCATGGGCCCCGGCCAGCGGCATCACCGGCAAAAACTGTTGCAGCTGCGCGAAGACATTCAGGAATTTATCTTCTGCACCAAAAATGACGCTGGGGCGCAGCACGGTCAGGTCGAGAGCGGCGTGATGCAGCACTTGTTCACCCCGGCTTTTGCTGCGCAGGTACATCGACGGCAAACCGTCAGGGTTGCGCGCATCGGCACCCAAGGCACTGACATGCACCACGCGCCGCACGCCTGTGGCTTCGCAAGCGCGGGCGATTTTGTCGGCCAGTTGCACGTGCGCTCTGTCAAAGGACGCTTCGTTACCTTGCAAAATAGCCACCAGATTGACCACCGCATCATGCTCACCGATGAGCCGCTGCAGCGTGGCGTCGTCATGGATGTTGGCCTCGACGACATCGAGCGTGGGCAGCATGAGAATATGGTTGGCATTGCGACGCCGACGCGTCGGCACAGTGACGCGCACTTGCGCATGGACCAGCTTTTCGCAGACATGCCGGCCGACAAAACCAGTGCCACCAAGGACGAGTACTTTTTGAATCATGGGGTGATTTTGCCCTTTTGGTGGCGCACAGTGCGCGGCGGCTTGTTCGGCGCTTTGGCGTTAGATGGTCATTCATTCTTGTCGTTGCGAGCGCAGCGCGACAACCCATGACCGACTGGATCGCCGCGCTGTGCTCGCGATGACGGAAATGGGTGAGCCTGCTCTGACCCGCTGGTCAGCGGGCTTTCTTCGCCGGCCTGGCCCAATTCGCAATACTCACCTGCTTGCCGCGCGCCACGCTCAAGGCGCCCGGCGCGGTGTCTTTGGTGATGGTTGAGCCGCCGCCAATGGTGCCGCCTGCGCCGATGGTGACGGGCGCGATCAGCACGCAGTTGCTGCCCACGTGGACGTCAGCCTCGATCACGGTGCGGTGTTTGTTGGCGCCGTCGTAGTTGGCGGTGATGCTGCCGGCGCCGTAGTTCACACGCTCGCCCACGGTGGCGTCGCCTAGGTACGCCAAGTGATTGGCTTTGGCGCCTTTGGCCAAGGTCGAGTTTTTCACTTCGACAAAGTTGCCGATGTGCACTTCGGCCCCCAGCTTGGCGCCGGGCCGCAGCCGTGCAAACGGGCCGATCAGCGCGCCTTCGCCGACCTCAACGCCAAGCTGTTCGCCGTCGATGTGGGTGAAAGGATGGATCACCGCACCGGCGGCCATGTTGGCGTTGGCAATCACGCAGTTAGCACCTACGCGCACGCCGTCGCCGAGGCTCACGCGGCCTTCAAAAACGCAGTTGACGTCAATCTCCACATCGCGCCCGCAGACCAGCTGGCCGCGCACATCCAGCCGTGCTGGGTCGGCCAGCCGCGTGCCTTGTTCCATCAGCGCGTCAGCGTTGCGCCGCTGATAAATGCGCTCCAGTTCAGCCAGTTGCACGGGGCTGTTGACGCCAGCCACCTGTGCAGCGTCGGTGATCTGGTGCGCCAGCACGGGCAAGCCATCACCCACGGCGAACTTGACGATGTCTGTCAGGTAGTACTCGCCTTGGGCGTTTTGGTTGTCGAGCCGGCTCAGCCAAGTCCGCAGCAAGCGCGTCGGCACGGCCATGATGCCGCTGTAAATTTCGCTGATCTGGCGCTGCGCTTCGCTGGCGTCTTTGTGCTCGACGATGGCCAGTACCTTGCCGCCCGAGTTTTCAGCGTTTTCGCGGACGATGCGGCCATAACCCATTGGGTCGGGCATGGCCAGCGTCAACAAGGCCAATTGCTGGCCCGCACACAAGGCCAGCAGCGCCTGCAAGGTACTGGCCTGAGTCAACGGAACATCGCCCGATAAAACCAGCGTGACACCGTCATCCGCCAGTTGCGGCAGCGCTTGTTGCACAGCGTGGCCGGTGCCCAGCTGCGGCTCTTGGCGCACAAACTGCAGACCCAGCGACGCGGGGGCATCAATGCTCAGCGCCGCCTCCACCTCCGCCGCACCGTGACCGGTGATGACCACCGCTTGCCTAGCCGATAACAATGCAGCGCAGTCGATCACATGGCGTAATAATGCGCGACCGCCCAAACGGTGCAACACTTTGGGCAAAGCGCTCTTCATCCGCGTGCCCTTGCCAGCGGCCATGATGACGACGTCTATCGGAGTTGCCATGAGTTGTCCTGTTGACTTGTCTTTGTTTAAAAACCTGCTGAGGATTATCGGCGCAGCCATGCTCATCTTGGGGCTGCAGGGCTGCGGCGCGCTGCGCTTGGCCTACAACCAGTCGCCGCTGGCGACGTACTGGTACCTAGACGACTACCTCGATTTCAATGCAAGCCAGCGGCCACTGGTGAAGACAGCGCTGGACGACATTCACCAATGGCACCGGCAGACGCAATTGCCGCTTTACATCGAAACGCTGGAAAAACTACAACACCAGATGCCCAAAGACATGTCGGTTGCGCAGGCTTGCACGCTGTATGTCGAGGTGCAAGACCGCTTGCGGGTGACGTTTGAAGGCATCGCCGGACGGCTGCAGTCTGAAGATCAAAAAGAAGGTCAAGGTGCTGGCATGCAGGTGCTGGCCAGCTTGGACGGCTCACAACTGACGCATCTGCAAAAAAAGCTGGCCAAAGCCAATGCCAAGTACCGCAAAGACTATGTCGATGGCCCGGCGTCCAAGCTGCGCGACAAGCGGCTTGAACAAGCGGTTTCACGCGCCGAGAGTCTTTACGGCAACCTCACGAACAAGCAAGAAGCGTTGCTGGACGCACGGCTTGAAGCGTCCGGGTTTGACCCGGCAACTGCTTACGCGGAGCGCCTGCGCAGGCAACAAGATTTAATGCAAACGTTGCGCAACTTGAGGCAAGCCTCCGCGGCCACCATGTCGACCCACTTGGGCGGCGTCTTTGCCCGCGTGGCCCTGTCACCCGACCCGAACTACCGTGACTACAGCCAAAAAACGCGGCTGCAAACCTGTCAGACTTTTGCTGATTTGCACAACAGCATGAGCCCCGAGCAACGCCTCACCGCTCTGCGCAAGTTGCAAAATTACGAGTTGGATTTACGCGCGCTGTCAGTCCAGCGCTAGCTACCCGACCAGACAACGCCTTCGTCGTTCAGCAAGGCATCCAGCGGCACATCGTGTGCCTCGGGTTGCAGGTCAGGCAACCAGCCGTGGCTGTAACCGAGTCCGACCGTCACCGGTTTGGGCTGCAAGGTGGCCAGCGTGCGGTCGTAAAAACCACCGCCGTAGCCCAAGCGGTAACCGCCCGGGCCGTAGCCCACACACGGCACAAACAGCAAGGTAGGGACAATCATCTCGGTGTCTTTGGGCTTCGGAATGCCGTAGGCGTCTTCCTCCATCGGGCAACCCGGGTACCAAGCGTGAAAGGTCAGCGTCTTGTGAACTTTATCGACCACCGGCAGTCCGATCTTGCGGGGTGAGCGATTGGCCAGACTTTCGGTCACGATTTGCGTGCCGCCGTCTGGCGTCAACGGCGTGTTCGGCTCAAACAACTCGCCGAGCATGGCGTCTTCTTGCCAGCGGTAGAGCGCGGGCAAGGGGTCAAACTCACCTTTGATCGGCCAATAAGCGCCAATCACGGCATCTGGCCGGCCCACCAGCCAGATCCGCATGACCCGCTGTAACAAGTCGGCGCGCTGTAGGCGATCCGGCAGGTTCAAACGTTGTTCAATGAGGTTTTTTCGCGCAGTTAATTTGTCCATAATCTCCCGATGCTATCGAAATTTATTTACAGCGCAGCGCTCGCTGCCGTTACAAGCTCTTTTTTTGCCGCGTCGGCCAGCGCGCAAACCACGCTGTCAGCCGCATTAACGCGGGCCGACGAGACCGTTTTGGAGATGGGCCAAGCCTTCAGGCGCGGCGACAAAGCCCGCTTGACCGCCTTGTTGCCGCAGGTGCGAGGCCATGCGCTGGAGCCGTGGGCGGCCTATTGGGAGTTGAACAGCCGGCTGAACGATGCCAGCCCGCAAGACGTGCAGGCTTTTCTGACGCGTTACGCTGGCAGCTACCAAGAAGACCGCCTGCGCAATGACTGGCTGCTGCTGCTCGGCGAGCGCCGTGACTGGACCACGTTTGCGGCTGAGCATCCGCAGTTCCGCATGGGCGATGACCGCGATGTGCGCTGCTATGCGTGGTTGATCGAGCACGTCAAAAGCGGTCCGGACAGCACGAGCGCCCTTGCCAACAACGTGAAGAAAACTTGGTACGCCCAGCGCGACGCCGACGGCGGTTGCCGGGCCGCCGCGGAACGCCTGCTGGCGTCCAAACAACTGACGCCGCTGGACATCTGGCGCAAAGCCCGGCTGTCGATAGAAAACAACCGGCCGCGCCCGACCCGAGACGCCGTTGAGATGGTCTCACCCGATTCGATGGCCTTGCTGGCGGCAATTCAGGCCAGTCCATCGCAATTCTTGATCTCCAAGAAAGTGGCTTTCACGCGGGCGCGCAAAGAACTCGTCACGCTGGCGATGGTCAAGTTGGCCGCCACGGACCCAGATGCTGCTGCCAAGTTTTTAGACCACAAATGGGGCTTTCAGTTGAGTACCGAAGAGCGCAACTGGGTTTGGGGCGTCATCGGCAAACAAAGCGCCATTCGTTTCAGCAGTCAGGGCTCAGACCCGCTGACATATTTCAACAAGGTCTCAGCCGACAGTGACCTCACGGATGAGATGCTCGGTTGGAAAACCCGAGCGGCTTTGCGCGCTGGCAACCAGCCGCGTTGGCCCCTGGTGTTGAGCAGCATCAACGCCATGAGCAGTGATGCTCGCAAAGACCCGACCTGGATTTATTGGAAAGCCCGTGCCTTGTTGGGCGCCTCATCTACACCGACGCCACCGCAACGCGCTGAGGCACTGGCGCTGTTCCAATCAATTGCCTCGGTGCGCGGCTTTTATGAGCAGTTGGCGTTAGAAGAGCTGGGCCAGCTGATCACCGTGCCGGCCAGCCCGGCGGCCCTGAGTACGGCAGAAAAAGAAGCCGCCCGCAACAACGCCAGTCTGCAACGCGCAACGCACGCCATCGCCATCGGTCTGCGCAGCGAAGGTGTGCGCGAATGGAACTACGCCACCAACTTGGCCCAGACCGGCGGCATGGGTGAGCGAGAACTGTTGGCTGCAGCGCAACTGGCCTGCGACCGCGCCATTTGGGACCGCTGCATCAACACCAGCGAACGCACCCAAGGCGACATGGACTTTGCACAGCGCTTCCCGATGCCGTTTCGCGATGCCGTCACCAAACGCAGCCGCGACATTGGCCTAGATCCAGCCTACGTTTACGGTTTGATCCGCCAAGAAAGCCGTTTCATCATGGACGCGCGCTCAGGGGTAGGCGCCTCTGGCCTGATGCAGATCATGCCGGCGACCGCACGCGAAACCGCACGCTACATTGGTCTGAAAAGTTTCACCGCGAATCAGATCAATGACCGCGACACCAACATCACCATTGGCACGGCCTACCTGAAGCGCGCGCTGGATGACTTTGGTGGGTCGATGGCGATGGCCGCGGCCGCTTACAACGCGGGACCCAGCCGGCCACGCAACTGGCGCAACGGGCCGCAATTGGAAGCCGCCATTTGGGCCGAAAACGTGCCCTTCAACGAAACCCGCGACTACGTCAAAAAGGTGTTGTCCAACACCACCAACTACGCCGCCGTGTTGACCGGCCAGCCGCAGTCGTTGAAAGCGCGCTTGGGCATGATAGGTCCACGCGAAGCCAGTGCGCCACCGCTGGACGACAAGATGCCTTAAGGGCGCCGACTTATCACTGCTCAGCGAAAGCGCGCTCAATGACGAAGTCACCTTGACGCACGGTGTTGCCCTCTTTGAAGCCGCGCTCTTCGAGCATGCGTTTCAAATCTTTCAGCATCCCCGGGCTGCCGCAAATCATGACGCGGTCTTCCACCGGGTTGAGGGCCGGCAAGTTCAGGTCGGCCATCAGCTTGCCGCTCTCGAGCAAGTCAGTCACCCGGCCGGTGTTGCGGTAAGCCTCACGCGTCACTGTCGGGTAATACAGCAACTGCTTGGAGATCATCTCGCCCAGAAACTCATGCTGCGGCAGTTCATTGACGATCAAGTCTTGGTACGCCAGCTCGTTGACTTGGCGCACGCCGTGCACCAACACCACTTGCTCAAACTGCTCGTAAGTGGCCGGGTCGCGGATGATGCTCATGAAAGGCGCCAGACCAGTGCCAGTGGACAGCATATACAAACGTTTGCCTGGCAGCAGGTAGTCAATGAGCAAGGTGCCTGTCGGCTTACGGCCGACGATGACGGTGTCGCCGACCTTGATGTGTTGCAGGCGCGATGTCAGCGGGCCGTCTTGCACCTTGATGCTTAAAAATTCCAGATGCTCGTCGTGGTTCGGGCTGACGATGCTGTAGGCGCGCAACAGCGGCTTGTCGTTGACACGCAGGCCGATCATGGTGAAGTGGCCGTTGCTGAAGCGAAGTGACTGGTCGCGGGTCGTCGTGAAGGTAAACAGCGTGTCAGTCCAGTGGTGGACGGATAAAACCCGTTCTTCGTTGAAAGCGCTCATGGTGTGTACGTGTGAAACTTGAATGAAAAGCAGAAAGCAAGAAGGCGCTATTGTCGACGAAAGCCCAATCGCGCTTGGCTTGACAGGCAATAATGGACCGCTCACGTGCGTGGGCGACTGACAAGTCCACGAGAGCCCTTGATTTATCCGCAAGCAGGAAATTTTTTTATGAAGATGCCACTCCCTACCGCACTGGGCGCGATAACGCTCTTGAGTTTTGTCACCTTGCTGACACCAGCGCAGGCACAAAACGTCATCAAGATCGGCGAAATCAACAGCTACAAGGCACAGCCTGCCTTCCTTGAACCCTACAAAAAGGGCATGGACTTGGCGATTGAAGAGATCAACGCCAGCGGCGGCATCAACGGCAAAAAACTCGAACTCATCGTCCGTGACGACAACGCCAACCCGGGCGACGCCGTGCGGGCTGCCGAAGAACTGCTGTCGCGTGAAAAAGTCGACGTCCTCACCGGTTCTTTCCTATCGCACATCGGCTTGGCCTTGACCGACTTCGCCAAACAAAAGAAAGTCTTCTTTTTAGCGTCTGAGCCGCTGACCGACAAAATCGTCTGGCAAAACGGCAACCGCTACACCTTCCGGCTGCGCACTTCCACCTACATGCAAGTCGCCATGCTGGTGCCCGAAGCCGCCGCGATGAAGAAAAAACGCTGGGCCATCATTTACCCCAACTATGAGTACGGTCAATCCGCGGCCGCTACCTTCAAAGAGTTGCTGAAAGCTGCGCAACCGGATGTCGAGTTTGTTGCTGAACAAGCGCCGCCGCTGGGCAAGGTGGATGCCGGCAGCGTGGTGCAAGCCTTGGCCGACGCCAAGCCAGACGCTATTTTCAACGTGCTGTTCGCCGCTGACCTCGCCAAGTTTGTGCGCGAAGGCAACACGCGCGGTCTGTTCAAAGGGCGTGAAGTGGTCAGCCTGTTGACGGGTGAGCCTGAGTACCTCGACCCGCTCAAAGAAGAAACGCCGAACGGCTGGATTGTCACTGGCTACCCTTGGTACGGCATTCAAACGCCGGAGCACAAAGCCTTTTACAACGCTTACAACAGCAAGTTCAAGGACTACCCGCGCCTCGGCTCAGTCATTGGTTACAGCGCCATCAAGTCGCTGGCAGCCGGCATGAAAAAAGCCAACTCTACCGAGACTGAAAAACTCATCACGGCTTTTCGAGGTCTGTCGGTGGTGACGCCTTACGGCCCGATCACTTACCGCGCGCAAGACCACCAGTCGACCATGGGCGTCTATGTCGGTCGCACCAAAAACGACAATGGCAAAGGCGTGATGGTCGACTACCGCTACCTAGACGGTGCCAAGTTCCAGCCCAGCGACGCCGAGGTCAAAAAGCTGCGCGCAGCTGACTGATGGGTTTGAGCCAGCCATGAGTTTTTCTGGCTTTGTTGTCCAGCTGCTGAATGGCCTGGCTGGCGCCTCTTCTTTGTTTTTGGTTGCAGCCGGGCTGTCGCTGATTTTTGGCGTCACCCGCATCGTTAACTTTGCGCACGGCTCGTTTTTCATGGTCGGCATCTACGTGGCTTATTCGCTGGTGGGTGCGCTCGGCAACAGCGTTGGCTTCTGGCCATCCTTGCTGCTGGCGGCGCTGGCCGTGGCTTTGTTGGGCGCGCTGGTTGAAGTCTTGCTGCTGCGCCGGATTTACCGCGCGCCCGAACTCTTTCAATTGCTGGCGACCTTCGCGCTTGGGCTGGTGATCAAAGACGGCGTGCTGTGGTTGTGGGGTGCCGAAGAATTGCTCGGTCCACGCGCGCCGGGTTTCACCGGTTCGGTGTTGATTTTGGGACGGCAGTTTCCGACTTACGATATTTTTCTGATTGTTGCGGGCCCGGTGGTGCTGGGTCTGCTGTGGCTGCTCTTGACCAAGACGCGCTTTGGCACTTTGGTGCGAGCCGCCACGCAAGACCGAGAGATGGTCAGCGCACTGGGTGTGAACCAGGCTTGGTTGTTCACGGCTGTTTTTGCTTTGGGGGCTTTTCTGGCCGGTCTCGGTGGGGCGCTGCAACTGCCACGCGAGTCCGCGAATCTCGATATGGACCTGAACATCATCGGTGCCGCCTTTGTGGTGGTGGTGGTCGGCGGCATGGGCTCGATCCCTGGCGCTTATGTGGCGGCGCTGCTGATTGCGCAGCTCAAGGCGATTTGTATTTGGCTGGGTCTGGTGGAGATCGCCGGCATCAGCATTTCATTCTCCAAGCTCACGCTGGTGGTTGAGTTTCTGGTGATGGCGGTGGTCTTGGTAGCCCGGCCCTGGGGACTCTTCGGCCGGCCGCAATCGCCAAGCCGGCACGCGGGGGCAGCCGAGCAACCCCTTAGGCCGCCAGATCGTCTCTACACGTATGGAGGCGCTGCACTGCTGGCCCTGCTGGCGTTGATGCCGGTGCTGACGGCGCAGTCGCCTTACGTGACCATTTTGCTGATCGACTTGTTGGTGGCCGTGTTGTTTGCGGCCAGCCTGCACTTCATCATGGGGCCGGCCGGCATGCACTCGTTTGGCCATGCCGCTTATTTTGGTTTGGGCGCTTACGGCGCTGCCTTGTTGGTGCGCAGCCTTCATTTGCCGATGGAAGTGGCGCTGATCGTGGCGCCGGCCATGGCCGCATTGGGTGCTTTTGTCTACGGCTGGTTCTGCGTCCGCTTGTCAGGGGTTTATTTGGCCATGCTGACGCTGGCTTTTGCGCAAATCACTTGGGCCATTTGTTACCAGTGGGACAGCGTCACCGGTGGCAGCAACGGCCTGACCGGCATCTGGCCTTCTGAGTGGCTGGCTGATAAAAAAATGTACTACTACCTGACGTTGACGCTGGTCGCCGGCGCGGTGTTGCTGATGCACCGCATGTTGTATTCACCCTTTGGCTACGGCATGCGTGCCGCTCGCGATTCGGTGTTGCGCTCGGACGCCATCGGCATGGACGTCAAGCGTCTCCAGTGGGTGGCGTTTGTGGTGGCCGGCACGTTTGCCGGTTTGGCCGGCGCCTTGTATGCGTTTTCAAAAGGCAGCATTTCTCCAGAAAGCCTGTCTGTCGGCAGGTCGATTGACGGTCTGGTCATGGTCTTGTTGGGCGGCGTGCAGACCTTGGTCGGGCCCATCGTGGGCGCGGTCACCTTCACTTGGCTGCACGACACAGTGGCGCGCAACACCGACTACTGGCGCGCCGTGCTGGGCGGCATTATGTTGATTCTGGTGCTGCTGTTTCCGCAGGGCATCGTTGGCTTTGCCCAACAACTGATGTTGCGCCTGCGCGGCGCCAAAGAAGGGCAATCATGAGCTTGCTCAAAGTCTCTAATTTGGGTAAATCTTTTGGCGGCGTCAAAGCCGTTGATGGCATCAGCTTTGAGCTGGCCGCCGGTGAGCTGCTGGCCCTCATTGGGCCCAACGGCGCCGGCAAGTCGACCACCTTCAACATGGTCAATGGCCAGTTGCGGGCGGGTGTCGGTTCAATCCAACTCGACGGCCAAGAGCTGATTGGTTTGACGCCGCGCGAAATCTGGCGGCTCGGCGTCAGCCGAACCTTCCAAATTGCCGAGACCTTTTCTTCATTGACCGTGGTCGAGAACGTGCAAATGGCCTTGCTGTCGTCAGACCGCAAGCTGTTCTCCATGTGGCGCCGCGCCGCTGACCACAAAAGGGACGAAGCCCTTGAACTGCTAGACCAAGTCAGCATGAAGCCGCAGGCTGACCGACCTTGCAGCGTGCTGGCCTATGGCGATGTGAAACGGGTCGAGCTGGCCATGGCGATGGCCAACAACCCCAAATTGCTGTTGATGGACGAGCCGACGGCGGGCATGGCCCCCAAAGAACGAAACGACTTGATGGCGCTGACCAAACAGTTGGTGGTCGACCGCGGTTTGGCGGTGCTGTTCACCGAGCACAGCATGGACGTCGTCTTTGCCTATGCCGACCGCATGATCGTCCTGGCGCGCGGACGGCTGATTGCCGAAGGCAAACCGCTGGAGGTGCGTGACCATCCGCAAGTGCAAGAAGTCTATTTCGGCAGCGGCAAGACTTTCGAGAAAAAAACGCCAAGCAAGGCGGCCGCGGCATGAGCGCTGGCAAAGACATTCTGCTGCAAGCTAAGGGCTTGTGTGCTTGGTACGGTGCGGCCCAAATTTTGTATGACGTCGGCTTAGAAGTGCGGCGCGGCGAAGTGGTGGCCCTGATGGGGCGCAACGGCGCCGGCAAATCAACGACGCTCAAAACCCTGATCGGCATGCTCGACAAACGGCGTGGTGACGTGTCGTTTTTAGGCACTGATATCTCAAGCAGCGAAACCCACCACGCAGCCCGCATGGGCCTGGGTTTTGTGCCTGAAGACCGGCGCATTTTCACTGACCTGACGGTCATGGAAAACCTCGAAGTGGGTCGCCAACCGCCGCGTCACTGGCCCGACGGCAGTGCCGCGCCGCTGTGGACACCTGAGCGCCTGTTTGAACTCTTCCCCAACTTGGGCGAGATGCCAGACCGTCTGGGCGGCCGCATGAGCGGTGGTGAGCAACAGATGCTGACGGTGGCGCGCACCTTGATGGGCAACCCTTACCTTGTGCTACTCGATGAGCCGTCGGAAGGCGTCGCACCCGTCATCGTCGAGCAAATGGCGCAAATGATTCTGGCGCTCAAAGACGAGGGCGTGAGCATCTTGTTGTCAGAGCAAAACATGCACTTTGCTGAGCTCGTGTCCGACCGCGCTTATGTGCTCGAAAAAGGCCAAATCCGTTTCGAGGGCTCGATGGCCGAACTGACGGCTAACGAAGACGTCCGGCGAAATCTCATTGGCGTTTGACGGCATCCGCCTCACCACGACGATGGATCGCCACGCTGCGCTCGCGATGACGCAAAAGGGTGGATCGGAGCAGCTACAGCCCGAACCTCAAATCCCCAGCAATACCTGAGGCTTGAACTTCGCCCGGTGCAAACTGAAAAACGCTTTCACATTGCGCACGTTGGCGTCGCTGGTGAAAAGCCGCTGGGCCAGCGCCAAGTAGGCCGGCATGTCGGCCACGTGGACCACCAGCATGAAGTCCGGACCGGGTGAAACGCGGTAGCACTGCTGCACCGCTGGGTCTTGAACCACCCGCGCCTCAAACGCGACGGCTTCTTCGTTGCCTTGCCGGTCCAGCGTGACCTCGGTGATGGCGGTCAGGCCACGGCCTAGGGCGGCGGTCAGTTTATCGGTGTTGAGCAAGGCAATTTGGTGTTCGATCAGGCCGGCGTCGCGTAGCCGTTTGATGCGCCGCAGGCAGGTCGGCGGTGAGACATGCGCGCGTTCGGCCAGCGCCTGGTTGGTTAGTGACGCGTCTTGCTGGAGCTCGTCGAGCAGGCGAATGTCGATGGCATCAATCGTGATTTGTTCCATAAAAATTACTTTCTAGAAATTTATAGAAAATATTTCAGATGAATGGAATTTTATTTCATATTAATTCATATTTTGATCTGATAAAAAAGTTGTCGATCCGTACCATCGGCCAATCGAATTGATTTCAGGAGTTGGCTTATGTGCGGTATCGTCGCCGCGGTTTCTAACCGCAACATCGTTCCCATCCTCGTGCAGGGTTTGCAACGCCTTGAATACCGCGGCTACGACTCGTGCGGCGTGGCGGTGTATGTGGACGGCCTGAAGCGAGCGCGCAGCACCTCGCGCGTGGCCGAACTGCAAGCGCAGGTCAGCGCCGAACACCTTGAAGGCGGCACCGGCATTGCGCACACGCGCTGGGCCACGCACGGCGCGCCGGCGGTGCACAATGCGCACCCACATTTCAGCCACGGCAGCGGCGCAGACGCGGCACAACGTCCCGGCAAAGTGGCTTTGGTGCACAACGGCATCATTGAAAACCATGACGAATTGCGTGCTGCTTTGCAGGCCAAAGGCTATCTGTTTCAGAGCCAGACCGACACCGAAGTCATCGTGCATTTGGTCGACAGCCTGTACGACGGCGACTTGTTTGAGGCGCTGAAAGCCGCCGTCACGCAATTGCATGGTGCCTACGCCATTGCCGCTTTTTGCAAAGACGAGCCGCACCGCGTGGTCGGCGCGCGCGCTGGTTCGCCCTTGATTTTGGGCGTCGGCAAAGACGGCGCTGAGCACTTTTTGGCCAGTGACGCGATGGCGCTGGCCGGCGTGACGGACCAGATTGTCTACCTCGAAGAAGGCGATTTGATCGACATTCAGCTGGGCAAATACTGGGTCTTTGACCGCCAACACAAGGCCGTCAAGCGCGAGGTCAAAACCGTGCAAGCGCACAGCGGCGCGGCCGAACTCGGGCCGTATCGCCACTACATGCAAAAAGAAATTTTTGAGCAGCCGCGCGCCATTGCCGACACGCTGGAAGGCGTCAACGCCATCGTGCCCGAGCTGTTTGGCGACGCGGCTTACCGCACCTTCAAGGACATTGATTCGGTGTTGATCCTGGCCTGCGGCACCAGTTACTACAGCGGCTGCACCGCCAAATATTGGCTGGAAAGCATTGCCGGCATTCCGACGCAGGTGGAAGTCGCCAGCGAATACCGCTACCGCACCAGCGTGCCGAACCCACGCACGCTGGTCGTCACCATCACACAAAGCGGCGAAACCGCCGACACGCTGGCCGCGCTGCGCCATGCGCAAAGCCTGGGCATGACGCAAACCCTGACCATCTGCAACGTCGCCACCTCGGCGATGGTGCGCGAATGCAAGTTGGCCTACATCACCCGCGCTGGCGTCGAGATCGGTGTGGCGTCCACCAAGGCCTTCACGGCGCAATTGGCGGGTCTGTTTTTACTCACCTTGGCCTTGGCGCAAAGTAAAGGCCGCTTGACGGAAGAAGACGAAGCCGCGCACTTGAAAGCCATGCGCCACTTGCCGGCGGCGCTGCAAGCTGTGCTGGCGCTGGAGCCGCAAATCATCAGTTGGTCAGAAGACTTTGCGAAGATGGAAAATGCGCTGTTTTTAGGCCGCGGCCTGCACTACCCGATCGCCATGGAAGGCGCGCTCAAGCTGAAAGAAATCAGCTACATCCACGCCGAGGCCTACCCGGCCGGTGAGCTCAAACACGGCCCGCTGGCGCTGGTGACCAGCGCCATGCCGGTGGTCACGGTGGCTCCCAACGACAGCCTGCTTGAAAAGCTCAAAAGCAATTTGCAAGAAGTGCGGGCCCGTGGCGGCGTGCTCTACGTGCTGGCCGACGCCGACACGCGCATTGAAAGCGGCGAAGGCATTCACGTCATCCGCATGCCCGAACACTACGGCCCCCTGAGCCCCATGCTGCACGTGGTGCCGTTGCAATTGCTCGCGTATCACACCGCCTGCGCGCGGGGGACGGATGTGGACAAACCACGGAATCTGGCGAAGAGCGTCACCGTGGAGTAGTTCAGCTAGTGAGTAATTTTGACGATGCGTCAGCACTGCTGATGGTCGTCAGACTGAAAACCAAGGCGCTTTTCATAGGACCCTATACAAGCAGTCAGCAACGGCTGTTTGATAGGGTCTTTTTGTTGCGTGAACGTGAGCAATTGACGTTTGAGGCGATTGCCAAGCTGTTGACTAGGGCTGGCACTCGTTCAATCAATGGCTGCTTGCTTGGTGCTGAGCATGTCTTTTCTATCTACAAGAAAGGGAAACTCAGGATGGAACGGCTCACATTAAAGGTTGAGCCGGAGTTGCTGGACCTGTGGGTTGAATGACATGATTTGACACATCTCGACTTAGATCTGATGGTCTGAGTCAAGATGTGTCAACAAACGGGACGCTAATTCAGCTGCACTCTATTGACTGAACGCAGGAAAAGACATAAAGTTACAATTTTTACAATAAATTAACAATTGGAGTCCAAAATGGCAGAACTTAGTGAATTGATAAAAGAAAGAATGCAGATTTCAAGTGAAGTAACTTCAAACTCGGCTAAATTTAAAGAAGTTGAATATCAACAAAAAATAGCAATTGAAGAAGAAAATGTGAATAAGATTAATAGTTGTACTGCAGAAATTAAAGTATTAACTAAGATGTTAACGGAATTGACGGATAGAGCGAAGCCTCTAGATGAAACAATTCAATTAATGCAAAAAGAGCTTAAGGCAGAGGCTGCAAATTACTATATGTATGGTGCATTTATTATGGCAGCATCAATAGCAGCATTTTTTATGTCTTTAGGCGTGGGTTTACTATGGTTTTTTGGATGCATAATTGTTGGGTACATTGTGCAATCAAAGTCCAACGATAAAAAAGCATTGGCTGCAGGTCTAACTGAAGATGATATAAAAAATATAAAGAAAAAAGTATCGAAAGATATGGATAATGCGCGCTATGAAAGAGAAGAACTTGCTAAAGCTATCGCCAAAGAAGTGAAAAAATAATAGATTTAAATAACTTATTTTTTCTATAATTTTCTATTAAATTAGTTAATTAACAAATAAATAATTCTAAATTTAATAACGCTATTTGGATAATTAAAAACTACACCTTAATTATTTCTGGCTTGCCAAATTTAGCTTATGCTGAGCATCCTTTAATGACTGCCGTGCTCTCGTCTGTTTCGCTTGCTGATTCAGTTGTTTGGCGCGGTCAGTCATTGACTTGACCTGCAACTCAGATGCTGTAAGCGTCTTCGTGCCTTCAGTCATATCCTTATCGATAACGGCTTGAAGTAACAAGACGTTGCTCTCGCCATACAAGTGCATGAGCAACATTCGAGCTTGATTGATCCCATCAGCGATCACATGAGTTTTCGCCATGGTCGTTCCATTGCGCAAGACAACACGGACAGTGGCAACGTAGGTATTGAGATTGGTTGTGACTTCATTGATCTTCATACATGTATTTATCGGTGCATTAAGTTTGGTGCCAGCGCTAGTTGAAAAATGTCATTTCAAAGGACATGTGAGCGTCCCGCCACTGGACGCTCACGATCAATCATTGCCTTGCGCACTTCGCAAAGCGCGCCTTCACCGAATCCGCTGCCTGTTCGATCTGAGCATCCAGCGAACCATCAAGTACAGCTTCTTGGAGCTTTGACAAAACGTTGACTAGCTCGTCGCCATTGGCAACTTCGACCGCGTTCTTACCCTTCGCAAGGTCCATCACCTTGTTGCCGTAGAAGATTTGAACGGCAATCTTTTTGGTGTCGTTGTTCACGAACCACCATTGCTTGACTCGCTTGCTGACTTCTACGAGTGAAGTCTGTCCTGTGACTGCATCACGCACGTTGCGCATACGTTTCACTGTGAACGTTTCACCCTTGTTCATCGCCTGCGCCATAGCGATCTGAACTTTCAGCTTTTCATTCAGCTTGTTACGACGAAAGACAACCGGGTCGATTGAATTCTGGCGTTTTGCGTTGACCAATTTCAGACTCGAAAGAATTGCACTCATTGAAATCTCCTTGTTTGTTGATGAATGAGATCGAGCCTATTGCCGTGTCATTTCGATTCCTAGCCAAGATCGGCACCCATCATTTGATTTTTTTGTGGTTTCTGTTGGTTTGGCATAAATAGTTTTATGACAACACTGACCGATCAACTCAATGACCAATACAAAGCAAAGTTGAACAAATTTCGTGACCAAAACGAAGCATGGGCAATGCAGCACGAACACCTCATCACCCATGCACTGACTTTGACCTTCGACATCAATCACCTTTGGAATTCCCTTCGCAAAGGCAACATTACGAAACCATTGAATCACCCCGATGTCTTACAGCTATTGCATGGGAGCATGAGGTACTTCAAATGGAAGTTGGACAAATCGCTGTACGGCAACAGGCGTGGAAATCTTTTGTTCATTCCTATTCTTGAGGGTCTGAATGACGGTCAGAAGCCGCACTACCACTGCCATCTTGGAGTGGGCGAGGATCGTTTTGAAATAGTCGAGTCAAAGGTCAAAGCGATTTGGGCTGACTCACCATTTGGTGGTCGTCAAGTCATAGTCAAACCGTATCGGGATCATGGATGGGTTGGCTATTCAACAAAGAACACATTGTTCGCAAACAGGGAGAGCATCGACTGGATGAATGTTCTTCTGCCTTCATGTTCCCCATCTTCTGCTGAGTGATTGCTCCTTTCGATGTGGCGAGAGGTGTCTGTTGACCCTTTAATAGCGGAGCCATGTCTGAATTTCATGTGAATAAAAAACATGGGTATCGAGTTCAATGAAACACTGGTACAGCAAATTGCTCAGGACGCAGATCAGATCCAAGCACAAGAGATGCAATCACATAGCTGCGACCCGTACACGGAAGGCACAAAAAAGCGTCTCAAACGTCGATCTGAACACGAAGATGAACTTTCGTGTCGGCTTTCACGAATTCAACTTTTGCAATTGCATGCATGGCTCGTTTGTGTCATGAACTGACGCATCAGGACAAACTACAAACGATTTTCAGATCGGTGATGACCAAGGGCAATCGGCAGCGGAACTCACGCTCAGAACGAGTCCCACAAAAATCAAAACAAATAGCAGGGAGTTTTGATTTCGAGCTAAGTCGTTGATTTACAAGAGGAACCTTTTTTATCCCAAAAGGCTTGTCCGACCTAATCAATGGGATCAAACTAAATACATGTCAAAGATTTGATTTGTAAGGAAAAACACAAATGGCACAAGCAAAAGTATTGAATGAAAAAGAAGTTCGCAAGGTCCTTCTCTACATAGCATCACGCAAGCACTCGACAAGAAATCGAGCAATGTTCGCCCTGCTCAATGCAACAGGCATGCGAGTTGGTGAACTTGCATCGCTTCAGCTTTGCGATGTATTGACTAATGACGGAAACATCGTTGAGGAAGTACGTCTGTCGGCAGACCAAACGAAGGGCTCACGTGGCAGGATCGTGGTCTTGTCAGAAAAGGCACAAGAAGAAATTAAAAACTACCTGCAAACACGCTTTAGGTTGAAGGAATTATTGGCAGTGACCATGACTGACACAAACCGTGCTTTATTCACGACTCAGAAAGAACCCAATCGCGGCTTCACACCTTCCACACTGGCACAGCACTTTCACTACATCTACAAAGGCGCAGGGATCACAGGTGCATCAAGTCACAGTTCGCGCCGTTCATTCATTACGAACTTAGCAAACATGGGCGTTTCCGTTCGTGTGCTCATGGAACTGGCGGGTCACAGGTCCATGGCAGTCACACAGAAATACATAGACGTGAACCCCATGATGATGCGTACGGCTGTTGAGTTGCTATCGTGAATGTCCTTTCAAAGGACAACAAAAAAGCCAGCACTTTGGCTGGCTTGGTGGTTTGAGTTCATTGCTCTATTTGATGGATTGGATGGCGACCTGAACAGCGGCACTACTAATGTCACGGGCAGAGCCGTTACATGCCGCAATAACGGGGATCAATGAAGAATCTGGTGGTAAGTTGGCACCGTAGCCATCAATGATTCGTTTAACGAGTGGCAACCAGTCTTGGGGGTTTGCCACCATCATGTTTACAACATGGCTGCGGTTCACCACGCCTCTGTCCAACGCAGTAATGTTGTTAGTCGTCATGATGAAGATGCCATGCAGTCCCGTCATGATTGCCTTGAGCGATGCTTGAGCGGCTTCGGTCAGGTTGTCTACTTCATCCAAGATGGTGAAGTGCAAGCCACTTTTATTCAGGCTAACAAACTGAGTCGCAATCTGAATCCGATTCATCAATGATGAACCGTTCAAGCCCTGCGCACATTGGTGCAAATTTAAATAGGCGTCTTCACTCCCGTACTCCTTCTCAATCAATTTAGGGAGCAGTTTTGCGAGAGTAGTTTTACCGGTCCCGTAAGGACCGTGCAGGATGATGCCGCACTTGCCAAAGGCAGGAAACGGAATCACCTTGGTGACGATCTTTGTGAGCATGTCCTTTGAAAGGACATCAGAAATCACGCACTCGGTCAGAGTCGTGGGCAAAAAATCTTTGTCATTCAACATTTCTATTCCAATCTGGTGTGATTGAGTGCGGGGATAAATCCCGCACTCATTGGGTTCAAGCTGCAGCCTGATTTTGAGAATCGTTGGCTGCGTTAGAAATGAGCAAGGCTTTTTGAGCTTCATCGTCTTGCATTTGCTTGTTCTCTTGAAGTCCTTTCAGTGCTTCTTTGTTTGCGGAAAAATAACTTGTGAGAGCCGCATTGACAGCGGTTGTGCTGCGAACAACACAATGAACGCTGTACGTGCCATCACTATTGAGCGTCAAAACAGCAACAGCGTTATCTCCAATGTTCTCCGTGTTGAACTGCTTGGAAATAGCGTCGCTGGTCAGTGATGCGATGGACTGATTCATCAAAGCGTTGCGGGCGGCGTTTGCTTTGTCTTTTGCAGTCATTCCGCCAGGCTTGGTCAAGGAAATTTCCTGTACGCCACCGCGATCAGCGATCTTCTGCGCAACTTCCATCTCGTCCCATTTGTCGGCGATAGCGACAAGTAAGACCGAGTGATAAGTGGACAGACGGCGACGGTCTTTATCACCGAAAACGCAACGAATCACTTTCAAACTCAGAGGAGATGATTCTTTGAACGTATAGCCCTTGAGATTGATGTAATCGGTGAAGCCACTTTTCTTGGCTTTGACGCCGTCACCTTCTGTCAGATCACGATACAAAGCCAAGCATTCAGCAAAGATCGAGTACAGCGCAGTATTCGAGCGTGAGTACAGAGTCGATTCCCATACTTCACGCTTGTCAGCCAAGGCTTCAATCCGTTGACGGATGTTGAGTGTGGCGGATGCCGAAACAGCATTTTCAGCAGCAGTAGAAGTTGTAGACGTAGGGATGGAGGCGATAGATTGGCTCATTTTTATTCCTTTGGAAAGAGCTTTATGAACATCAAACAAGGACTGAATGTCTTTTGTTTTGTTCATGCTTCTATTGTATGTATTTCGTCATTTAATTTTGTATACTGCTAATTATGCAAATTATTTGTTGACATTTATATGCCTAAAACACTGATGCTTTGGACTTTGAGGGGCGGCGATTTCTCGCAACCCAATTGGCATGCGCAACCAACGGCGGGCTACCAGCTAATGTTTGAGTTTTTAAGGGTGAGTCCTACGTATGAATTGGCAAGAAAAGCCAAGACTAAAGGGCTGAACAATACCGACAAAGCGCGTCTGCCTTCGGACTTCGAGCGTGTGCTTGAGATGTACGACTTGTTTGGTGATGTGAACAAAGTCTTGTTCAGAACTTGGTGGCTCCAGCATGGATTGCAGGCATTCGGCAATCCGTTCAAAAAGCCCGCCGTTCATCAAGTTGCGGTACTTGCTGCTGGCGTGGGGGTTTCAGCTGATCAACTCAACGCCGACTTGGACTTTTATTTGAAAAATGGACGGGATGAAGAGGGCTTGAATGCATCAGTCTTGGTAGCCTTACCATTGAATCAGAAGCAGTCTGATGTCCTGAAGCAAATCAAAAAATTACTTGATGATTTAAAAGCGCCAGAAATTTTGGACACGCAAGCTAAGGTCAAGTTGATGGGTAAGCGATTGCATGCCAATGCGATCTTCACTGGCTTGAGGTTGTTGTGGTTGAAGTCAGCGAAGCCAAATTGGGAGTTGTGGCGACTTGGAGCCAAAGGTAATTTGAGCAAAAGCTACTCTGGCGTGCTTGATCCGAATGGACCACGCAAAAGCAAGGATGCTATTGAGCAAGATGACCGCATCATCATGAGTAAGATCACTTTCAGGGCATTGAAGAAGTTTGAAGCATTAGCTGAAAACGCAGCTAGAGGCTATTTCCCGTCTGATCAATCAGTTGAATTGACGGAGTTTGAATATCCTCAGATTGCTCAACGACTTCTAGAACATACAAAGTGGATTAAGGTTGAAAAAGCAAGATTGATGGAGCTGTCCAAAGCAAATAAGTCCAATAAGTTGTCGCCAGCGGCGAATAGACTCCGAACCAAGGTATCAAGTCATTAAAAGATGTCCTTTAAAAGGACATCAATGGGCTGTCGAAGGACAACCCCAACATATTTTGCTGATTTTCCCTTTACGCATAGGAATTCAAGCGCAAAGGGAATATGCTCAATTTTTAGGCAGGATCAAGATTTTGAGAGACTTCCCGTGACTGGCGTTACATCGGCAGACCTAACACTGCACATCTACACCCGCGTATCTACAGTCGCACAGGCTGAGCAGGGTACTTCGCTTGAGTCCCAGCGTGAGCTAGGAGTCAAGAAAGCTAATGATCTTGGTTTTGAATTCAAGGTCTGGAACGAAGGTGGACGTAGCTCACACCATGAAAACATTGCTGACCGTCCTGAATTGAATTCTCTCTATGTAGCGATGAAGGCGGGATTGGTCAAGCATCTGTGGGTATATGACCAATCGCGCTTGTCACGCAATGACAATGTTGCATCGGTCTTCCGATATGAATGCAACAAGCAAGGCGTCACGCTTTACACCAAGGATGGTCAGTTTGATCTGTCATCCCCGCAAGACAAATTTCTGAAACAGCTTCTGGATGCAGTCGCCGAATTTGACAATGTCACACGCGCGGAGCGTACACGTCTTGGGAAACTTAGTCGTGTACGTTCTGGTAGCTGGCATGGTGGTCCCCCACCTTACGGCTACAAGCTGGTTGATAAAAAGCTGGTCGTAGTTGAAGATGAGTCCATATGGGTCAAAAGAATTTTCCATGAGGTCGTGAAAGGTAGTGCCGCGACTCACATTAAGGGAATGCTTGATTCCAATGGCGTCAGCCCTCGCCGAAAGAAAGGTTTGTGGACTATTGGCTCTATCAATGCGCTGTTAAAGAACACTCATTATTCAGGGCACTACATCTACACGGACAGCAAATCTAATCAAAAAATTGAAGTTCAATGCCCAAGCATCGTTGATCAAACGATCTGGAATGCTGCTCAGCACAAGCGCTCCAGCGAGGTACTCAGACAATCACAGAAGAACGCCACGGAAAAGAACTTCTACATGTTGCGTGACTTCATGCACTGCGGTCATTGTGGGCGTCCTATTAGCGGTCGCATCATCAAGGCACGTGCAGAGTCTTCTTACTACTGCCCCAACAAAGAGCGAGCTTGGGTGGTTAATGGCGGGTCAGACACGCCATGGCAGCGTGGTCTTAGTTGTGGTTTCGCTCGTGCTATGAATATCCATCAGACAGACAAGCTGGTCTGGGATTTGGTTACGTCACTTCATTCTAAGTCCAGCACCCTGAAAGAAGAAGTCAAACATCGATTACTCAAAGAGAGTGGCATCATGATTCGCACTGATGTGGAGATCAGGGCGATTCAAGCCAAGATTCGCAGATTGCAGAAGCACTACGCCTCAATGAGCGATACGCTTGGTAATCTTGAGGCAAATAAGTTGATCGGCAAGATTAACGATGTCAGCTACGAAACAACCCTGAAACGAATTCGGGAAGAGGTTGGGAAAACCGAAACTGAGCTTGCCAGCGTAAGGCTAGAGCTTGGGGGGACGGCTGAATCTCGGAAGTGGGTCAACTGGTTGAAAGCGTTTGGCGACGAAGTAGAGAAGTTGGACGCTTTGACTGATGTGCAGAAGAAGGAGTACCTCGGTGGCTTGGTCAAGCGGATTGATGTGCTCTACGACAACGAAAAACGCGAGCACCAAATGACGCTGCATATGCACCTGCCCATCGTCAATGATGGGATCAAGAAAAATCGCTCTGGGCTAGAGGGACGGGAATATGACGTGGTTCCTGGAGCGGACATGATCACGCTGGTCTCCAAAAAAAAAGACGGTCGCGGGTAGCATTAAGTTCGTCCGAAAATCACTCACTAGCTGAACCATTCCGTCACTGTGGAGTGAATTTTCTATAACAACTTCTCGAAAGAATGTCGCTGTACGGCAGCATGTTTCACTGGGCGACACTAAAGCTAGAATCACCATTTTTTAACGTTGAATTAAAAAATCATGACAAAAATTCTGCGCCAATGGTTGAGTGTCTTGCCTGTCAGTTTGTGTCTCATTGCCATCAACCCGATGGCCGCTTGGGCCCAAGCCTATCCCAACAAACCGGTCAAAGTCATTGTGACGTTCCCGCCTGGTGGCACGCCTGATATTTATGGGCGTATCTTGTCGCAAGAACTTTCCAATCTTTGGAAACAGTCTGTGGTGGTCGAGAACAAAACAGGTGCCAGTGGCACCATCGGCACTGACTTTGTGGTCAAGTCTGCACCGGACGGTTACACCTTGTTGTTTGCAGCAGATGCCTCCATCACCATTGCGCCTAATTTATTGAGCAACGTTCCGTACAACGCGGCCAAAGACTTAACGCCCATCATCAATGCGGCAAGCGGTCCTTTTGTACTGATGGCGAATCCGAATTTTCCCGCCAACGACCTGAAGAGCCTCATTGCCTTAGCCAAACAGCGACCCGGCGAAATCACTTACGCTTCATCTGGCGCCGGAGGCCAGCAACACTTGGCAATGGAAATGGTTAAACACATGGCCGATGTGAAAATCACCCATGTGCCTTACAAGGGATTTGGCCAAGGCGTTAATGATGTGATGGCGGGACATGTGCCTTTGATTTTTGGTGGCATCACCGCGTCAATTCAGTTGTCTAAAAGCGGCAAACTCAAAGCGCTGGCGGTGACCAGCGCCAAGAGATCCAAGGCCATGCCGCAAGTCCCTGCCATCGCCGAGACGCTACCCGGATTCCGCATTGAAGCTTGGTACGGCTTCATGGGGCCTGCCGGCATGCCCAAAGAGGTGGTGAAAAAGATCCATGACGATGTGGCATCCATCATCAAGCGGCCGGATTTTCAAGCCCGTATCGCTGCTGATGCCATGGAGCCTGTGGCGGATTCGTCGGAAGAGTTTGCGATGCGAATCAGTGAAGACTTGAATGAATGGGCCAAGTTGATCAAGTCAGCCCAAATTAAATTGGATTGAACCCTCGATTCATGCCATCGACACTCAGCAAAACACCCAGCCGCCGCTCTAAATCGGTCATGCCGGGTGCCATGCCCACTGAGTGGGTCAGTCACTCAACGACTTAGCTGGCGTGATCGTAAAGGCCGGGGTTGATCTCGTTGAGCATCTTGCCGCTGCCGCTTGGGTCGTTGGCTAGGATGTTGCCGGTGCGGACGGCTTCTGCCAATTCAGCCCGAACTTTCGCACGTGTTTTGCCTTGGTAGGCTGGTTGGGCTGGGTAGCGGCTGGGGTAGATCTCGTTGAGCATCTTGCCGCTGCTGCTTGAGTCGTACGCCAAGATATTGCCGGTGCGCACGGCTTCTGCCAATTCAGCCCGAACTTGTGCACGTGTTTTGCCTTGGTAAGCCGGTTGGGCTGGGTAGCGGCTGGGGTAGATTTCATTGAGCATCTTGCCGCTTTCGTCATTGCCCACCATGTTGCCGGTGCGAACTGCTTCGGCCAATTCGGCTTTAACTTGGTCGCGGGTTAAGCCGGTGGAGGTCTCTGCCGCAAGGACCTGACCCCCTGCGAGGGCGGCGGTCAGGGCGATGGCGGTGAAGTAAGAGCGTTTCATCATGGTGATTTCTTTCAAAGTTAACAAGTAAGCCCGCCGGTCAAAGGGCTCGGCTGGGAGCTGTTTCGGAGAGGCTTCAGTGGCAAGCGCTGCGTCGATGTAGTAACTTTATAGTTTCTATTGACAATGATAAATAACCGTATTTACAAACTACCGTTTCTATAAATGGAATAATCAAGGGCTTGAAAGACTGAACTGGAGCCCCCATGGACCGATTGCTGTCAATGCGCGTGTTTGAACGCGTGGTGGATGAAGGTGGATTTGCAGCGGCTGCCCGGGCCATGGACATGTCCTCGCCCGTGGTCACGCGCTTGGTAGCCGACTTAGAGGATCACCTGGGGACGCGCCTGTTGCAGCGCACCACTCGGCGCTTGGCGTTGACAGACGCCGGGCAAACGTACCTGCAACGAGTCCGCAACATCCTGCAAGATATTGACGAAGCCGATGCGGTCGCCAGCTCGCACACGACAGAACTGGCCGGCTTGCTGCGCCTGCATGCGCCGCCGGTACTGGCCAGCTATGTGCTTGCCCCACTGCTGGCCGAGTTTCGGCGGCAGCATCCGAAGATCCAAATTGAGATTGAAGTAGAGGCGGCCAAAGAGCCGCCGATTGAGGATTACGACATCACGTTGCTCGGGACGGACGATAGTTTTGACGGGGATGTGGTGGCCCGCAAGGTCATTGAGTCTGACGCCATCTTGGTGGCGTCGCCCGCCTATTTAAAGCGGCGAGGCCAACCTCGATGCCCCGAAGAGTTGGCCCAACACGAGTGCTTGCGGCTGAAATGGCTGGGTGGTCGGTCGGGCACATGGCGTATGTGGCGTCCGGAACAAATCGACAAAGTGGTCGAGGTCGACGTTCAGCCTGTGCTGTTGGCTAATCACACCGACACCCTGCTGCGCGCCACGCTGGACGGGGCAGGGATCACATCGGTATCCGTGAATCTGGTTGCCGCGCATTTGACACGCGGTGAACTGGTGCGCGTGCTGCCGCCTTGGATCACGGGACGTTTGGCCTTGTATGCCGCCTTGCCAAGCCGCAAGTACATACCCGAACGTACGCGCGTTTTTCTCGATTACCTCGTGGCTGAGACGCAGCGGCAAACCAGCACTGCGATGCAGGCATGCACCGCATGCGGGTAGCAGATTCGGCGCCAAAGCCGGCAAAATCAGGTTAGATTCGTAGATGTGAAAAACTGCATTGAAAAGAAGTCCATGAACCAAGCCACCGAACGCCCAGCTTTACCCGACCACTTGTCGATTGACCCGCGAAGCCCGCACCACCATGCCGCCGTCTTTGAGCACGACATTGGCATTCGTTTTAACGACAAAGAGCGGCAAGATGTCGCTGAATATTGCATCAGCGAAGGCTGGGTCAAGGTGCCCGCCGGCAAAGCGCTGGACCGCAAAGGCCAGCCGCTGTTGCTCAAGCTGAAAGGCAAAGTCGAGGCTTTTTACCCTTAAGCGTTACCGTTAACCGCCCAGGCCGGCAAAGACGTTTTGCACATCGTCATTGCCATCGATGGCTGCTAGGAAGGCTTCGACCTCTTCCAGTTGCTCGGCGCTCAGGCTGGCCGGGTCGATCGGGTTTTTAGCCTTGTAGCCGAGCTTGGCAGACAGCACGCTGAAGCCTTGCGCTGGCAGCGCGCGGCTGACCAAATCGAGGTCGGTGGCATCTGTCAAAAAAGTGGTGGTGCCGTCTTCTTCGGCTGGCTCGAAGTCTTGCGCGCCGGCTTCGATGGCGGCCAGTTCGGGGTCGCTACCGGCCACCAGCGTCTCAGCTTCGATGATGCCAATGTGGTCAAAGTCCCAAGAGACGGAACCCGAGGTGCCGAGCTGCCCTTTGCGGAACAGCACGCGCATTTCGGGGGCCGTGCGGTTGACGTTGTCGGTCAGGCACTCGACCATCACCGGCACGCGGTGCGGCGCAAAGCCTTCATAAATCACATGCTCAAAATTAACCGACTCACCCGTCAAACCGGCGCCTTTTTTGATGGCGCGGTCCAAGGTGTCTTTGGGCATAGAAACTTTGCGGGCTTGCTCGACCACCAGCCGCAAACGTGCGTTGGACGCCGGGTCAGCGCCGTTGCGCGCCGCGATCATGATGTCTTTGGCCAAACGGCCGAACAGTTTGCCTCTGGCATTGGCCGCCAGTTCTTTGCCTTTTGCTTTCCACTGCGCGCCCATGATTGAAATTCCTGTGTTGTCGCGCTTGAATGCGCTTGGCTTATTTGGGTGCCTACTTTACACCCTGAAATTTAAGGTCCAATAGGTGGATGACAAGACCGATGACACATGAGGACACAACCGACCAACGTCTGACCGAGCTGGAGATCAAGGCCAGCTTTTCAGAAGACTTGCTAGACCAACTGAATCTGGTCATCGTCAGGCAGCAGGCGCAAATTGATTTACTGACGAGGGAAGTCAAGCAATTGCGTGAACAGCAGCTAGACGGTGTTGCGGGTGGCGCGGCGCGCCTGATGGATGATTTACCGCCGCATTATTGAAACCTTTGGTAACGTACCATCACGCCATCATGCTTTTCTTTATGACTCTTTTTAAACGATTGCTCGCCATGGTGCTGGTGGGCTCTCTTGCGGCGTGTTCGCTGGAGCCAGAGGTGGTCACGCTGCCCGATCTGGCGCCGATGACGGGTGACTCGCCGATGTTTCGCTTGGGACCAGACAACCTGCCGCTGTTGCCGCCAGTTGTCAGTCAGCTGAAGTATGAGTATTACCAATGCGACACGCTGGTCAGCGACTGGTTTTTAAAGCTGCTGCTGGCCGAGATGAATTTCCTTGAAAAGGAATCGGGCTTGGCGCACGTCGACGGCAGCGCCTGCGCCGTCAGCCGGGCCATCAACCAAGGCCAAGCCGAACCGCGCTTCACGGTGATTCTTTTCAGCAGCCGCAAAGAAGCCAATGACTGTGTCGTGAACTCGCGTTGTGCCGTCGCCCGCAATGTGACCTTGGTGCCCCGCGAAGGCGCTGTCTGGCGCTCGTATTTCCTGACAGACTTTGAGTTGAAAAAATACTACAACCACTGCATGGCCCCACACCAGCAATGGCACAAGCTGATCACCTGCGACGGAGTTGTTCCCAAGGTTTGAGTCAGCGGGTCAGAATTTCAGGACGATCGGTTCCAGCGCATCACCCTGCGCCAGCACCCGGCCAATGATGGCGGTGCGCTCGTAGCCCAAGGCTTGCAAAGCTTTGACACAAGCGTCGGCTTGCACCGCTGGCACGCTGGCCAACAAACCACCCGCTGTTTGCGGGTCAAAAATCAGCGGGTAGTTCGGGTGCTTCAGCGCCGCCTCTTGGTTGCGCAGGGCCCGCCGCAAGCGCACGTTGGCCGGCTGCAATGAACTCAAAATACCGGCTGCGCTGGTTTCGGCGGCGCCCTCCAACAACGGCAAGGCGTTCAGGTCGATCTCGGCGTCCACGCCCGACGGCCGCGTCATCTCGACCAAATGGCCGAGCAAGCCAAAGCCGGTCAGGTCGGTGCAGGCGGTTGCGCCATATTGCTGCAAGCAGCTGGCCCCAAGGCGGTTCGACTGCACCATGGAGTCGAGTGCCGCATCGATCCAGCGCCCGCGCGTTTGCAGCAGGGCGTGGGCGGCAAACAAGGTGCCGGTGCCCATGGGTTTTGTCAGCAGCAAGACGTCGCCGGGCTGCATGCCGCCTTTGACCATCACGCCGCGTAAATTTTCATCGACCAAGCCATTGACAGCGAAGCCCAGTGCCAGCTCTTTGCCTTCGCCGGTGTGACCGCCGACCAGCGCGCAGCCGGCCTCGTTGAGCACTTCAACAGCGCCCGTCATCATCTGGAACAGCACGTCTTCGACTTTGCTTTCAAGCCCAGACGGCACGGTGGCCACGGCGGTGGCCGTTTGCGCTTGGCCGCCCATGGCGAAGACATCGCCCAGCGCATGGTTGGCCGCGACTTTGCCAAAGATGTAGGGGTCGTCAATGAAGGAGCGGAAAAAGTCCACCGTGTGCACCATGGCTTTGCCCGGCGGCACGCGCACGACCGCCGCGTCGTCAGGCGCATGCAGGCCTATCAACACGTCGTCGCGGTCGACCGGTTGCAGGGCGCCCAAAGCCCGCGACAACACGCTGGCACCGACCTTGGCACCGCAACCGCCGCAGCGCATGGCGATGGCTGAAATGGCTTGTTGCGCTTCTTCGGCGTCAAGTTTGACGGTTGACACGGCCGGCTTGCCCAGCGGCGCAGACATTGGCGGAAAGTGACGAAACTTGTCCATGAAACGGCGGTCGATGAGGTCTTTCCAACGCCAGAGCATCTCTCCCAAAGCGCCCGTGGCGGCACCCGCACCCCAGCGACCCCGAGAGGCCACCGCCCGGCGGTCGCCGGTGCTGATGAGCGCCAGCCAACTGCGTTGCGGCCGGTAAGCCCGCAGCGGCAGACCTTCTACCGAGCGGCGTAAATTCACGGCCAGCGGCTTGCCTTGGCGCACGGCAAAGACGCCGGCTTTTTCCAGCGGATGGCCGACCATGCTGGCGATGTCACCAGCGGCAAAGACCAACGGGTCGCTGATGCTTTGCAGTTGTTCGTTGACCTGGATGAAGCCGCCGTCGTCCAGCGCCAGACCAGTTTGCTGCAGCCACGGCGCACCGCCCGCCTGCGTGACCCAGATGATCTCGTCCATCGTCAGCAGTTCGCCGTTGGCGGTTTGCAGTCCGTTGGCCGACACCTGCGTCACCGCGCTGCTGCAATGCGTGACCACTTGGCGCTGTGCCAAGACGTCTTCAAAACTGCGCCGTACGCGCGGGTTGTGTGTGGGCAGTATTTGGGCGCTGCTGGTGAAGAGGTGAAAGCTCAGCTCGTTCGGGTCGCGCCCGAGCACCTGCAGCTCATGGCGCAAGCGGTGTTGCATGGCCAGCGTCAGTTCAACCCCGCCAGCACCAGCGCCAACCAAGGCGATGCGCGTTTTGCCCTGGTGCAGCTGCACGCGTTGCAGCAGCGCCAGCCAGCGGTCGTTGAACAAATGAATCGGCTTGACCGCCACCGCGTGCTCGGCGGCGCCGGGCACTTGGCTCATTTTTGGCGTTGAGCCGATGTTGATGGAGAGTCGGTCGTAGGGCACGGGCGGCCGGTTTTTGCACAGCACTTTGCCGTCAGCCCGGTCAAGGCCCACGACCTCGTCTTTGAAAAATCGAGCACCCGCAAAAGCCGCCAAAGTGCGCAGGTCAATGTGCACGTCGTCATAGCTGTAATGGCCGGCAATGTAGCCTGGCAACATGCCCGAATAAGGCGTGTGGCTGTCGCGGCAAATCACCGTTAAACGCACGCCTGGCATCGGTTGCATGCCAAATTTTTTAAGCGCGACCACATGGCTGTGACCGCCGCCTACCAACACGATGTCCCGCAGGACCGGTTGTTCCGGTGATTGCATTTCAGGCCTTGTTTTTGTTGTTAGGGTGGCTCGGCTGGGCCAAGTCGTGCACCAGTTGGTGCAGCGCGGCGCGTTCGGCCTCGGGGCTGAACAGCGGTGCGCGCAGCGCGCATTGCGCGCTCAGCTGCGCCAACCAGTCGTCGTCTACAGCGCGGCAACGCCGTAGCAACTGGGCTAAACCTTCGGCATCTCCCGGCTCGAAATAGCCGGCGTAGTCGTCGCCCAACATGCCGACGTTGCCCGGAATACGCGAGGCCAACACCGGCGTGCCGCTCAGCACGGCCTCCATCACCACGTGGGCGCCGCCCTCCATCAGGCTGGTGTGCACCAACACATGCGCACGCTGAATATGCCGGCGTGTGGCCGGGTGCGGTTGCGCGCCCAGCCAGCGGTAATTCGGGCAGGCGGCCGCCGTCGCCTGCGCGGCTTGAGCCAGCGCAGGGTCGAGCGCTTCGCCAATGTGGTCGATGAAAAGTTTCGGCTCGGCTTGCAGCAGACGGGCCGCCGCAAAGAGGGTTTGCGGGGACTTTTCCGGCCGCAGATGTCCGACCATGACCGCGCGCAATTGGCTTTGCACCGGCGGCTTGGCGACGGTTGGCAAGGCCGCACTGGACTGAAAAATCACGCGTGTTTTGGCCTGCAGATCAGCCGGCAAAGCGGCGGGCCCGCTGGCTTGCAGCACCACCAGTTGCGAGGCCAGCGCGAGCGATTGCTGAGCCGCTGCATCGTCTTGAATATCGCGGTAAAGGTCCGTGCCCGTCAGCACCACCGCCAAGCCGAGTGCAGCCTGCGGCTTGCGCTCAGCCCAAGCCGCCACAGAGGCGGCTGAGCGACGTGCGTGCAGCGCCAGCATCACTTGGTCTTGCTGGGCTGTGTGTTGGTGCGCGCCGGCGTCAGGCCATTGCTGGACGATGCGCACCTTGTGCGGTGCCAGCAAGCTGCGCCAGCGTTGGGCGGTTTGCCAGTTGCCATTGTTGGCGTCCGCCAGCACCGGGCTGACGATGACAATGCGCAAAGGTGCTGTTTTTGGAGTGGGTGTGTTCATGGCTGTGGTTATATTTTTATCGGTTCAACCCGCTGCCCAAAAGACCGCAAACCAGCCGCGTTCATCGGTCCAGGCCTGCGTGCGGGCAAAGCCTGCGTTCAGCAGCAACTGCTCAAAATCTGCCGCCCGCCATTTGTAGGAGCTTTCGGTGTGAATGCGCTCGCCCTGGCCAAACTGCCGCTCGCCGCCGGGCCAACGCACGAGTGCGGGGCGCACGGCCTGCAGATGCATTTCAACGCGCGACTCGGCGTCGTTGAACAAGGCCACGTGCTGCCAGTCGGCCAGCTGAAAGTCACTGCCGACCAATTGGTTCAGGTGCGGCAGCAGGTTTCGGTTGAAGGCGGCGGTGACACCGAGCGCGTCGTCATACGCGGGCTCTAATATCTCACTTGATTTCAGTAAATCGACACCGATCAACAGACCGCCACCTTCACAAGCGTTGCGCGCCTGTCGCAGAAAATGCAATGCTTGCGCCGGCGTGAAGTTGCCAATGCTGGAGCCCGGGTAAAACAACACGTTCGGGCCGTTGCCAGCTTGCGGCGGCAGTTGCAGCGCGCTTGAAAAGTCCATGCCGACGCCGAGCATTGGCAAGCGTGGGTGCTGCGCTTGCAGGCTATCCAAGGCTTGCCGCAAAAATTCAACCGAAATATCGACCGCCACATAACGCGCTGGTACAAAAGCTGCAAACAAACTGGCCGCCTTGGCGCAGTTGCCCGCGCCTAAGTCAACCAGCGTGGCGTTGGCCGGTTGCAGCGCGGCCATGGCTGCTGCGTGGGCTTTGAAAATACGGGCTTCGGTGCGCGTCGGGTAGTACTCGGGCAACTCGGTGATGGCTTCAAACAGCCGCGAACCGAGAGCGTCGTACAGGTATTTGGGGGAGGTGAAGGCTTGTTGCGCCAACAGGCCAGCGACCAGTTCGGCGCGCACAGCGGCTTGGTCTTCATGGTGCAGTTGCACGAAATCCGGTTGCGCAAGAGCGGAAGAAAAATTAGGCATCCGGGGACTGTAGCAGGCGCTCTCTTCAAATAGCGCTGATTCTGCTGGCGGTGCAATACCCCAAGAATTTATCCAGTTCATTGGTTTTGTCGAACACCGCATCCGCACCCAGTGCGAGTGCACGCCTGCGAATATCTGGGGTGGCGTAGTTGGTGAGCACCACCACCTTTTGGCTTGGTTTGCGGTTGGCGCAACGCGTCAAAATGCCCAAGCCGCTGCCTTGCAATAAAAACAGGTCGACCACCGCCATTTGCCACCCGTCCGGGTGCCCTAACAGCCATTCAGTCGCTTCGGCCTCGGTGCTCGCCACACCGGCCACTTTGACGTTGGCGATTTCTTTCAGCATGCTGGCAATGCTGTCGCGTACGACATCGTTGTCTTCAACCAAGTAAATCATGGGGTTCCAAAGGGCTTTGTACAGACGGTGTCGCGAAGCAATCCAACTTAGATTCTCGCCACTCAATTCACTTTAGCAGTCTCATGGGGTCGTAAATGGGCTGCCGTCCTACAGGGTCATCGACAAAGCTGGTCAATAGTGCTGAGGCAGACAAAATAGCCACCACAGGCCAGCCTTCATTTATGCAAAATATCTCCAACTCATCTATTCCTGCCAGCGCGGTGATTGACAACACGGCGCAGGCAGAAGCCGCCCGTTACGCTTTGTTGCGGCGTCTTGCACCGGCCATTCGTCACCATCTGGTGGGGGAATTTCAGCCCATCGGCATGGTCGCCACCATGTTGGACCGGCGCCTGCAAACCGACACGCCGAACCTGTCACAACTGCGCGAAAGCAGCGCTGCACTCGGCAAACTGTCGCGCACCGCAGCCAACACTTGCATGAACCTCATGACTTGGCTGGCGCCCAAAACCGGTGCGGTGACACGCTTGGACAGCGGTGTGCTGGATTGTCTGAGTCTGCTCATCACCGAGTTTCGGTTCAGGGGGTTCGTCATCGTCAATGAGATCGCGGATCTGCCTGTTGAGGTGAGTCTCATGGCCTTGCGCAGCGTCTTGCCGGGAGCGTTGCTGGCCTTGAGCGACCAGCAGCCGGGCCCGGCTGACTTTGTCTTGAAGGCCATTGTGGTGGGCGATGGTGTTGCGTTGTCGATGCGCAGGCGTCCTGCCGAGCGCAGCGCAGAAAATAGCCCCAGCACCGACTACCGTGCACTGACTTGGCTCGATGTGGCGGCGCTGGCGCAAGCCGAGTCGGTGGGTTTTGCGCCTTCAGCAGACGCTGTTGAACTTAGGTTTTCAGCGGCGCGTCAGACTTCAGGCCTTGAGGCTTGAGGTTTTAGAATCTGCTGCTGGGCGACACGATCTGTCTCGCCAGCCACCACCAACGCACACCGCCTCTCATGCACACCACTGCTCTCGTTTTGTTCTCAGGGGGACAAGACTCCACCACTTGCTTAGCCCAAGCGCTCACACGTTATCAGCGCGTTGAAACCATCGCCTTTGACTACCGCCAGCGGCACAGCGTAGAACTGGACGCGCGTCTTGTGGTCTTGCAACAACTGCGTGAGCAGTTCCCCGAATGGGCCGGCAAGCTCGGCGAAGACCATTTGCTGGACCTGGGCGTGCTGGGTCAGGTCAGCGAGACCTCGCTGACGCGCGACACCGCCTTCAAGATGGAAAGCTCGGGCCTGCCGAACACCTTTGTGCCGGGCCGGAATTTGCTTTTTCTAACCTTGGCCGCCGCGTTGGCGTACCGACGCGGGCTAGAGGTGTTGGTGACCGGCGTTTGCGAAACCGATTTTTCAGGCTACCCCGACTGCCGCGACGACACCATGAAAGCCATGCAACTGGCCTTGTCTTTGGGCATGGACAAACGCTTTTTGATCGAGACGCCGCTGATGTGGATCGACAAAGCTGACACCTGGCGCTTGGCCGATTCATTGGGTGGCAAGAAGCTGGTGGACTTGATCGTCGAGCACACCCACACCTGTTATCTCGGTGACCGAGAGCACCGGCACGCGTGGGGTTACGGTTGCGGTGCTTGCCCGGCCTGCGAATTGCGGGCGCGGGGTTATGCGGGGTTTTCGGACTAGCTTCCTGGGCTGGTGCCGCGCACCGTTACCGCACGGTCAACGCGTATTGCGCCTCAGCGTCTTCGGGCGCTTTCTCTAACTCCCAGCGCTGGCTGTGAAATGCCGCCACCGTGGGCCGATGCGCGATGGACACCAGTGCGCCGCCAGATTGCTGGGTTTGCGCCAGCAGTTTGGCGTAGAGCGTTTTCTCGGCGACTTCGTCGAGCGCGCTGGTGGCTTCGTCAGCAAAGATCCATTGCGGTTTTTTCAGCAGCACACGGGCGATGGCGAGTCGTTGTTGTTCGCCGCCAGACAGCTTTTGGCTCCAAGCGTCGCGGTCGTCTAGCCGCTCAGTGAGTTGCGGCAATAGGGCGTCGTTCAAGGCTTGCTTCAACTCGTCGTCGCTGTAACTGTCCACCGGCTGCGGATAGGCCAGTGCGTCGCGCAGGCTGCCGTCCGGGAAGTACGGCCGTTGCGGAATGAACATGGTGCTGTGCGGCACCACGGCACGGCCGTGCGCAAACGGCCAGATGCCGGCCAGCGCGCGGAACAGCGTCGACTTGCCGCTGCCCGAAGGCCCGTTCAGCAGCACGCTGTCGCCGGGTTGGGCTTGCAGCGCCAAACCACTGAGCAAGACTTGACCCGTCGGCAAGCTGAGAGAAAGATCGACGGTTTGCAGATGGTTGGCACCGACGATGACGCTGGCAAGGTCTGTGTCCGCAGTACCAGCAGTGCCCGCATTGACCGCCGCGCGCGCCTGGCCAGCCAGCGTGTGCTTGGTCATGTGCTCCTCAAAACTCGTCAGTCGGTCGGTGGTGGCGCGCCAAGCGGCCAACGTGCTGTAGTTGTCGACAAACCAGCTGAGCGAGTCTTGCACCCGACCAAAAGCCGAGGCGATTTGCATCAGTTGACCGAGCTGAATCGCACCGCTGAAAAACCGCGGGGCCGAGATAATGAACGGAAAAACCGTCGCCGCTTGGCCAAAAAAGTTGGTGAACCAGAGCAAGCTTTTTTGTTTTTTAATCAGCCTCAAGTAGTTGCCCAGCACCGTCGAAAATCGCGTGTCGAGGTGGCCGCGCTCCACCGCTTCGCCCTTGTCGAGCGCAATCGCCTCGCTGTATTCACGCACCCGCACCATGTGGTGCCGAAAGTCAGCTTCGTAGCGTTGCTGCAAAAAATTCAACTGAATTTGCGGCCGGCCGATGTAGTGCGTGATGACGCTGCCAACCACGCAATACAGCACCGCCATCCAGACCATGAAGCCGGGGATGTTGTAGTCGGTACCGCCCAGCGAGAAGTCAAAAGCCCCTGACAGACTCCACAAAATACCGACAAAACTCAGCAGCGTGACCACCGCGTTCAACAGCCCCATGCTCAGCGACACGGTGTAGCTGGTGAACAGGTTCAGGTCTTCTTGAATCCGCTGGTCCGGGTTGTCGGGCATAGCCTGCGGCGCGCCCGGTTGGCCTTCTTGCGCGGTGGCTGGCTGCGTGTAGCGCGCCAACTCCAGCCGGTAAAACGCATGGTTGGACAACCAGCGCTGCAGGTAGTGACCGGTCATCCAAGCGCGCCAGCGAATCTCCAGCAATTGCGTCAAATAAAAGCGGTACACCGCAATCAAGATGAAGGCAAAAGCCAAGTAGCTGAAGCGGCCCAGCTCGCGCCAAAAAACCGCTTCGTCTTTGTTTTGCAGCGCGTCGTAAAACAGCCGATTCCAGTCATTCAACAAGACCAACATGTAAACCGCAGCCAAGTTCAGCGCGATGATGGCGGCCAATAATGCGCGCGCTTTCCATTTGTCTTCCGACTGAAAATACGGCAGCGACAGAGCCCAGACTTTGCGCACAAAAGTCTTGAAACTGTCGAGTTTGTCTTGCACGACGGTCATGATCGCTCCCTTCAGTTAGGGTTAGAAACGCCGCTCGCCACATGGCCTGAAGGCACATGCAGTGACGCTGAATTGACATGGCCGGTTTGGTCGTCAAAGAAAAAATCAGGCTCAAACTCACGCAGAAATTCGCCCTTCGCCAAGCCGCCTAAAAACATCGCTTCATCGACCTCGATGTTCCAGTCCATCAGCGTGCGAATGGCGCGCTCATGCGCCGGTGCGCTGCGGGCGGTGACCAGCGCCGTGCGAATGCGCATGCGCGAGGTGCCTGCCTCTTGCAGCCGGTGCAGCGCTTCCAGCAGCGGTTTGAACGGGCCCGCCAGCAGCGGCTGCGCTGCGTTGGCGCGCTCATGTGCCTGAAAAGCACTCAGCCCTTGCGACTGAAAAACACGCTCCGCCTCGTCTGAAAAAAGCACTGCATCACCGTCGAAAGCAATGCGCACTTCATGCGGATGCGCATCGCTGGCGTGGGCCGACAGCGGGTACACCTGCGCCGCCGGCACACCGGCCAGCAACGCGGCCCGCACATCGCTCAGGTGCGTCGACAAAAAGAGGTTGGCGTGCAGCGGTTTCAGGTAGCGCCACGGCGCTTCGCCGCGGTTGAAGGTACCGCGTTCGATCTTCAAGCCGTAGTGCTGCGCCGACCTGAAAACGCGCATGCCAGAGACCGGGTCATTGCGCGACAGAATCACGACCTCGACACGCTGTGGCGGTTTGACTGGGCTCAAGGCTTCGTCCATGCTTTCCGGCGCTTCGTTGAAGGCGAGGAGTTTTTTCACCAATGAAAAAGCCACGCCAGGTTTGGCCGGCACATCCAAGCGCTCCAGTTGCAGTTGCATGTACGCAGCATCGCGCTTGCTGCCGACCTGCTCCTGCTGCGCCATGCCTTCTTCAAAGACACGGTTTTCTTCTTCAAAGTCAAACAGGGCGCGCGACGAAATTGCCACCACCAGTTGTCCGTCAAGGTTGGTCGCCATGGTGTTTTTCTTCCAGTTTTTGGTGAAGACAAGTCGGGCACAGACAGCTCGCGTCGTCGCCTTTTTCGGACGCAACGCCCACTGGCGGCACCGCCATCACATGCGGCAAGTTGAAGCACCAGCAAGTGGCGTCAGCACTGACCATGCCGCAGCGAAAAGCTGTGCCACAGGCGGCGCAAACAGAATTGGCTGCAGGCGGTGTCGATGAAGGCGCAGTCAACGTGGTCATGAATTGATCGGTTGACCGTGTGAAAACCTGTGCCCGCTCAGCTCTTCAAAAACAACTTGTAAACCGGATTCTCGGTTTCTTCCACGCACGGATAACCCAGCGTGGCCAAGAAGGCTTTGAAGGCGGCGTTGTCGGCTTTGGGCACCTGCAAGCCGATCAAAATGCGGCCGTAGTCTGCGCCTTGATTGCGGTAATGAAACAGGCTGATGTTCCAGCCCGGCCGCATGCTTGACAAGAACTTCAGCAGCGCGCCCGGCCGCTCGGGGAAGACAAAACGCAGCAGGCGTTCGTCTTTGGCCAACACACTGTGGCCACCGACCATGTGGCGCACATGCTCTTTGGCCAGCTCGTCGTGCGTCAGGTCCAGCGCTTTGAAACCCTGCTTCGTGAAGGTGTTGACGATCTTGCTGCTCTCGCCTTTGCCCTGCGTCGTCAGGCCGACAAACACATGCGCTTCGGCTGCGTCATTGATGCGGTAATTGAACTCCGTCACGCTGCGCGGGCCACCCGGCAGTTCGCCGACCAGCTCGCAAAAGCGCCGAAAGCTGCCGCGCTCTTCGGGGATGGTCACGGCAAACAAAGCTTCGCGTTCTTCACCGACTTCGGCGCGTTCGGCCACAAAACGCAGCCGGTCAAAGTTCATGTTGGCGCCGCACAAAATCGCGGCGTAGGTCTCGCCCTTGGTCTTGTGCAAAGCGACGTATTGCTTGATGGCGGCCACCGCCAGCGCACCCGCCGGCTCCACAATGCCGCGCGTATCGACAAACACGTCTTTGATGGCGGCGCACACCGCGTCGGTGTCGACCGTCATGAATTCGTCCACCAGCTCACGGCTGATGCGGAAGGTTTCTTCACCCACCCACTTGACCGCCGTGCCGTCTGAAAACAGCCCGACGTCTGGCAGCATGACGCGCTTGTTGGCATTGACCGAGCGGATCATGGCGTCTGAGTCGTTCATCTGCACGCCGATGACCTTGATCTCGGGCCGCACAGCCTTGATGTAATTGGCCACGCCAGAGATCAAACCGCCGCCGCCAATGGCGACAAACACAGCGTCCAACCGGCCGTGGCCAATGCTTTGGATTTGCCGCAATATTTCCATGGCGATCGTGCCTTGGCCGGCGATCACGTCCGGATCGTCAAACGGGTGCACAAACGTCAAGCCGTTTTTCTTTTCCAGTGCTGCGGCGTGTTCGTAAGCGTCTGAATAGCTCTCACCATGCAGCACCACGTCACCACCGAGTGCGCGAACCGCGTCAACCTTGAGCTGCGGCGTGGTCGACGGCATGACGATCACGGCGCGCGTGCCGAGCTTGTTAGCGCTCAGCGCCACACCTTGCGCGTGGTTGCCGGCCGAGGCGCAAATCACGCCTTTTTTGAGCTGCGCCGGGCTCAGGTTCGCCATCTTGTTGTAGGCACCGCGCAGCTTGAAGCTGAACACGGGTTGCTGGTCTTCGCGTTTCAGCAGCACCGTGTTGTTCAGGCGCTTGCTGAGTGTTTTGGCAGGCTCCAGTGCAGACTCAACCGCCACGTCATAGACGCGGGCGGTGAGAATTTTCTTCAGGTAATCGGCTGGGGTCAGCTTGGGCTTGGAAGCAGATCGAGTTTTGGGGGGCAGCATGGGGGGTCTCTTGGTTCTCTCTCTAGAGCGCCCATCATAATGGGGCCAAAAAAAAGGTCCAGATCACGAAGATCTGGACCTGTTAATCCACTCTTTGCGGAGTGGAGGAGACAACCAGTGCAACAATAATGGAGCTTTTTAAACCATTCAATTGTTGCGATGAATTCAGTATAGCTGAGCAATGCTGCGCTGCAACATCCTTAAGTGCTCAATGGTCAATATTTTGAAATAGAAAGAGTGTTATTCATGGAATGCATAGTCAGTTGGGCGGGACCGCAAGTGGTCCCCGGGGAAGGTTCTTCGATGTCGTTTGTGGCCAAAACCGCCAGCGGCCACACCTTGGTGATGGACGGCGCACCCGATGCGGCCAAGCCTGAAAACGGCGGCGCCAACTTGGCCCCGCGCCCGATGGAAATCGTCTTGGCGGGTGCAGGCGGCTGTACGGCTTATGACGTGGTGTTGATTCTCAAGCGTGGCCGCCACGACGTGCGCGGCTGCTCGGTCAAGCTCACCTCTGAGCGCGCTGAGACAGACCCCAAAGTCTTCACCAAAATTCACATGCATTTTGTGGTGACGGGCCAAGGCTTGACGCTAGGTGCCGTCGAGCGCGCCATTGGCATGAGCCACGACAAATACTGCTCAGCCACCATCATGCTGGGCAAAACTGCCGACATCACGACCAGCTTTGAGGTCGTTGAGGGCTAAAACAGCCTCTTATATATAGCGCGCCGTCGTCGTCATCACCTTGGCAGAGGCGCGCATCAGCGCCTTGACCGGCAGCGGCAGCTCTTGCGCACCCGCATTGGCGGCATCTTTGGCGTGGCGCGCTTCGTCATCCTTCATTTGCGCCACGATGGCGCGTGAAGCATGGTCACCCGCAGGCAGCCGCTCTAAGTGGCTGGCCAAGTGGGACTCCACTTGCCGCTCGGTTTCCATCACAAAACCCAAGCTCAGCCGGTCACCCAAGCGGCCCGCCAACAAACCCAAACCAAACGCACCGGCATACCAAAGCGGGTTCAGCAGCGACGGCCGGGCGCCCAACTCCACCAAACGTTCATGCGTCCAGGCCAAATGGTCGCCTTCTTCGCGGCTGGCGTCGATGAACTGCTGACGCAGCACCGGGTCGCGCGTGCTCAACGCTTGCGCTGAATAAAGCGCCTGCGCGCAGACCTCACCCACATGGTTCACCCGCATCAACGCGCCAGCGTTGGCTTTTTGCTCGGCGTTGAGTTCGGTCGGCTCTGCGGGCAGGGTTGGGCAAGTGCGACTGGCGCGCGGTTTGGCAAACAAAGTGCGCAAAGCGTTGTCGGTGGCGGTGATTGCCGTGTTCAGCAGGGTGTCCATGCGGGCTCTTTTCAGGTTGAAGCATTCCAGTTTACCCACGCTGCTCTGGTCTCGTGCTAAGCCATGGCATTGGTGGGTGTTGCATCATTGCAACGAAAGAACGTTTTAGCTTGAGTTTCCTTTGCCATGGCTGGGTTCGTCTGGTGCAATAGCGACAACTTCCGAAAGGAGGTTGGCCCGGGGATCCAAAAGTCCTGGAGCCCTATGTTTAACCTTGGAGAAACTCTCAATGAAAAAATCCCTGATTGCCCTGGCTGCTCTGGCCGCTGTCTCTGCAGCTTCTGCTCAATCCACCGTCACCATCTACGGTCGCGCAAACTTGGGTCTTGACTCTTGGCAAATGACTGGCGCCACCGCTGGTGCCGCTGCTGATGTCAAAGCCCGTAACCGCCTCATCGACAACAGCTCACGCATCGGTTTCCGTATCAATGAAGACCTCGGCGGCGGCTTGCGTGCCTTCTCCATCATCGAAACCGGTATGGCTCTCGACACCGCTTCGAATCTGGGTCAGCCTGGTACCGCCAACTCTGGCGCTGGTTACCTCGGCACCCGCGAAGCCCACGTCGGCATCGGCAACGGTCAAGCTGAAGTGCGCCTGGGTCGTCAGAACGTGTTCTGGGGCAATGGCAAGATTGAAGACGTCGGCGCCAACGTGATTTACGGCGGTGTGACTTCTGCTTACACAGCCCCTTCGTCAGGCTGGACGGCTGGCCCAGCCGCTCGTCTGGACAACACCACCAAGCTGGTTTTGAACCAAGGCCTGGTCGGCAAAATGTTCGCTGGCTCTGAAATCTGGTACGGCATCCAGCAAAAAGGTGAGCAAACCGCTGCTGGCCTGGAAGCCAATGCTAAAGCTCAGGGTTTCACCCTGAAGGCTGAGCAAGGTCCTTTCGCTGCCCAGCTCGACTACGGTCAAAACAAAGCTACCAACAACGGCGTTGGCGTGACCGACAGCACCGTGACCGGCACCAAAGTCGGCGTGGCTTACTTCTATGCGCCTACCAGCAAAGTGACGTTCATCAACAGCAGCTTCAAGACTGCTTACACTGACGCTGCTGTGAACAACGTCGCCGCTACGACGACCACTGGCTTTCGCAAGCAAGGCTCCAATGCCTTTGGTGTTCAGCATGACTTGGGCGGCGGCAACACCGTGTTGGCTCAGTACGTCATCCAAGCCGACATGAAGAACTTCGCTGGCGCTTCAGTGGCCGACACCGGTTCGAAAGCTTATGCATTCGGTTACCGCAAAGACCTGAGCAAGCGCACCAGCTTGAGCTTGGTTTATCAAGTCATGGACAACGACAAAAACAACAACATCATGAACTCTGGTGGTGGCTTGGCTGCTGTTGCTGCTGGCCCACTGGGCGGCAAAGTGAAGATGGTTGGCGCTGCTGTCCAGCACAACTTCTAAATCCCACGCTGGCTTGAAGCCAGCTGAAGATTGAAAAGTCTAAAACCCCCGTCGCTTGTAAAAGTGGCGGGGGTTTTTTCATGCTCCGCGCGCACGGGCTGTTGTATATCTGAGAATCAAAGGGGGCTTGTTCAGCATCAAAACTTTATACTGAAACGGGTACTACTACAGGGACAACCCAAGCGGAGCCAAAGGGTTGAATTATATTTTTATACTTTTTAAGTATTCGCTGATTATTTAGATTTAATTCAGCATCTGTGGGGTTTCGTTTTTAGGTGACATTTCGACTATGACTTCAGCTAAATTTTTCAAATTTCTTCGTTTTGTGGTGTTTTTCAGCAGTTTGGCAGGGCTTGGCCTGCTGACGGGTTGCGCAGGCTCGGCGGGTTTAGCTGGTTTAGCGGGTCAGGCGGACAACGCCTCAGACAGCCCGAACGCCAGCGCCGTCCGGACGACAACACCTTGGGATGTGCTGTCGGTGCGCGCCGCCGACGCATCCAAAGCGTCGTTTTGGCAGCACCGTACTTTTCCTGGCAAGGCCCAGAACCAGTTCGCGTACCTCCAGCTTGACGGACGCAACGCCATGGGCGTCAAGTCCAGCGCGTCGGCCAGTATGTTGCGCAAGGTCGTCAGCATGGAGCCAGCGCAGCTCGACGCGCTGCGTTTTTCCTGGAAAGTACCGGCCCTGATAGCCGACGCCGACATGGCGCTGCGCGACAAAGACGATGCGCCGGTGCGGCTGGTGCTGGCCTTTGACGGCGACCGCTCCAAGCTGTCGGCGCGCGACCGCATGCTGTCCGAGCTGGCCTACGCCGTCACTGGCGAAGACATGCCCTACGCCACGCTGATGTATGTTTGGTGCAACCAACGCGAGCCGGGCAGCGTGGTGCTGAACCCGCGCACCGACCGTATACGCAAGCTGGTGCTGGAGTCCGGCCCGAAAAAGCTGAACCGTTGGTTAGATTACGAACGTGATATTCGCGCCGACTACCTGAAAGTTTTTGGCGAAGAACCCGGCCGTTTGATCGCTGTGGGCATCATGACCGACACCGACAACACCAAGTCAACGGCAGAGGCTTGGTATGGGCCGGTGGTGCTGGGGCAAGCCACCGCCCCTGAATCGCCACGGCTTACGACCTCGCGATAACTCCGGATTGAGTCTGGGATAGGCTGCCACGCGTCGCTCGCAGCGACGGCGCTTATCGTCATTGCGAGCGCAGCGCGGCAATCCATGCGGTCCTTTGTGTAATTAAATTACATTTCAAGTCGACAAATCATGAAACGAAGTTACCATTCGAAGGGTTGATTTCTCAACCTTGCACTGTGGGTAATTCATGAGTTTTGATCTTGTCTTGTTTGGCGGCACGGGCGATTTGGCTTGGCGCAAATTGATGCCAGCTTTGTTTCAGGCTTTTCGCCACGGCTCTTTGCCTGCCGGTGGCCGCATCATCGGCGTGGCCCGCGACGACTTGAGTGACGACGCTTACCGCGCCTTCATCAAGGCCCGTTTTGACGACGTTGAGCTGGCCAAACGGCCACGCGAAGACGAGTTTGCGGGCTTTGCGGCCTTGTTGCACTTTGTGCGCATGGACGTCACCCAAGCTGCCGACTACGCCCGCTTGGCTGAGCTGCTGAAAACCCGCAACGCCGACACCGTGGTGATGTACGTCGCCACCGCGCCGGGTTTGTTCACCTCCGTGGTCGAGCAAATTGCCGCTGCTGGGCTGAACGGCCCGCAAACCCGCGTGGTGCTTGAAAAGCCGCTGGGCCACGACTTAGCGTCCAACCGCGCCATCAATGAAACCGTGCGCCGGGTGCTGACCGAAAAGCAGGTTTTCCGCATTGACCACTACCTTGGCAAACCGTCGGTGCAAAACCTCTTTGCGCTGCGCTTTGGCAACGCTTTGTTTGAGCCGCTGTGGCGCCGCGAAAACATCGCCAATATTCAGATCACCATCGCCGAAGACCTCGGCGTTGAAAAGCGCGGCGCGTTTTACGACCACACCGGCGCGCTGCGCGACATGGTGCAAAACCACGCCCTGCAACTGCTCTGCGCGATTGGCATGGAGCCGCCCATCAACGCCCACGCCGACGCCATTCGCGACGAAAAGCTCAAGGTGCTGCGCGCCCTCAAACCGTGGACGGTTGAGACGCTGCAGCAACACGTGGTGCGCGGCCAATACAGCGCGGGCACTATCGGCGGTGTGGCAGTGCCGGGTTATCGGCAAGAGGCTGGCGTGGCCGCGCACAGCCAGACCGAGACCTTTGTGGCGCTGCGGGCCGAAATCGCCAACTGGCGCTGGGCTGGCGTGCCTTTTTACATCCGCACCGGCAAGCGGCTGGCGGCGCGGGACGCCCGCATTGTGATTAACTTTCGGCCGACGCCGCACGCTATTTTCAGCACCCCGGCGGGCGCTGTGAACCGGCTGGTCATCAACCTGCAACCCAAAGACGGGCTGGAGCTGCACCTGCTGGCGCAAGGCGGAGACAAACGCAACCAAAGCCGCGAACAAAGCACCATGCAACTCGCGCCGGTGCAGCTCGACCTCGACTTTGACAAACGCTTTGGCTCGCAACGCGTGGGCGCGTATGAGCGCTTGTTGCTCGACGTCATTGAAGGCCGGCTGAACCTGTTTGTGCGCAGTGACGAGCAAGAAGAAGCGTGGCGCTGGGTCGAGCCGATCTTGGACCACTGGCGCCACGCCACGCACGAGCCGCGCCCGTATGCCGCCGGCACGTGGGGCCCCAGCGCGGCCAGCGCCATGATCGCGCGCGACGGTTACTGCTGGAGCGAAGAATGCTAGACCGCATCAAAGCCTGTTTGCCGTCACTGGCACCCGCCGAGCAACGCGTCGGCAAGCTGGTGCTGAGCGACGCTCGGGCGTTTGCCAACTTGCCCATCAGCGAACTGGCTGAGCGCTCGCATGTCAGCAAACCCACCGTGGTGCGCTTTTGCCGCAGCCTGGGTTACGACGGGCTGGCGGATTTCAAACGCAAACTCGCCGGCAGCGTCAGTGAGGGCGTGCCGTTTATCCACCGCAGCGTCGACACTGACGACAAGGTCAGCGACGTCGTGGTCAAAGTGATCGACAACACCGTCTCGGCCTTTTTGAAATACCGCAACGACGCCAGCACTTTCGCCATCAGCAAGGCGGTCGACGCGCTGACGCTGGCCTGCCAAACCGGCAGACGCATTGAGTTCATCGGCGTGGGCAACTCCGGCATCGTCGCGCAAGACGCGCAGCACAAGTTCTTCAGGCTGGGCGTCAACACCATCGCCTACAGCGACGGCCACATGCAGGTCATGAGCGCGTCTTTGTTGGTGCCGGGCGACTGTTTGGTGGTGATTTCCAACTCTGGCCGCACGCGAGACCTGATGGACGCCACCGACATCGCCCGCAAAAACGGCGCCACCGTCATCGTCATCACTGCCAGCGGCTCGCCCTTGGCGGCAGCTGGGCACATTCATTTGAGTGCCGACCACCCCGAAGGCTACGACCGCTACAGCCCGATGGTCTCGCGCTTGCTACACCTGATGATCATCGACATCTTGGCGACAGCCGTGGCGCTGCGCGTCGGCGGCGTCAAACTGCAGCCGCTGCTGCAAGACATGAAAAACAACCTGCGGAACAAGCGCTACGCCTGAGAAGGTTTTTTTCGGCATGAAGTTATCCGCTGACTGAGAAATGTAAAAAATTAACAACAAAATTGCATGTGAAATACGTTTAATTTTTATTTACTATTTAAATTTTGAATAACTTAAAATTTTTGAAGTAACACCATTTGCCAATTTGAGCGCGTTGTTTTCGCTATTAAGTTAACTCGCTGCTGCACGATGCCGATTTTGCGGGAAACGAGCTAAAGTATTAGTTATCAAATCGGTAACAAAAAACTCAGATGTACAACAGCTCATCCGTGCTGAGCCCTTCACTCAAGCTCTTACAGACGTTAAAAACCCCCGCCACTTTTACAAGCGACGGGGGTTTTAGACTTTTCAATCTTCAGCTGGCTTCAAGCCAGCGTGGGATTTAGAAGTTGTGCTGAACAGCAGCGCCAAACACCTTCTGCTTGCCGCCCAGTGGGCCAGCAGCGACAGCAGCCAAGCCACCACCAGAGGTCATGATGTTGTTGTTTTTCTCGTTGTCAACAACGTGGTAGACCAAGCTCAAGCTGGTGCGTGGGCTCAGGTCTTTGCGGTAACCGAATGCATAAGCTTTCGAACCGGTGTCGGCCACTGAAGCGCCAGCGAAGTTCTTCATGTCGGCTTGGATGACGTACTGAGCCAACACGGTGTTGCCACCGCCTAGGTCATGCTGAATGCCGAAGGCATTGCTGGCTTGCTTGCGAAAGCCAACGCCTGTAGCTGCTGCCTGGTTGTTCGTGGCAGCGTCTGTGTACTCTTGCTTGAACTGGCTGTTGATGAAAGAAATCTTGCTGGTTGGCGCATAGAAGTAAGCCAACAGGATTTTGGCACCGGTCACGGTGGTGTCGGTCACGCCAACGCCGTTGTTGGTGGCTTTGTTTTGACCGTAGTCGTACTGGGCAGCAAAAGGACCTTGCTCAGCCTTCAGGGTGAAACCCTGAGCCTTGGCTTTGGCATCCAGGCCAGCAGCGGTTTGCTCGCCTTTTTGCTGAATGCCGTACCAGACTGAAGAGCCAGCAAACATGGTGCCGACCAGGTCTTTGTTCAAAACGACTTGAGTGGTGTTGTCCAGACGAGCGGCTGGGCCGTTGATCCAGCCTGACGAAGGAGCTGTGTAAGCAGAAGTCACACCGCCGTAAATCACGTTGGAGGAGACGTCTTCAATCTTGCCATTGCCCCAGAACACGTTCTGACGACCCAGGCGCACTTCAGCTTGGCTGTTGCCGATACCGACGTGGGCTTCGCGGGTGCCGATGAAACCAGCGCCAGTGTTTGCGACACCGGATTGGCCCAGATTCGAAGCCGTGTCGAGAACGATACCAGTTTCGATGATGGAGAAGGCACGCAAGCCGCCGCCGAGGTCTTCATTGATACGGAAACCGAGGCGTGAGCTGTTGTCGATCATGCGGGTACGTGAACGCAGATCAGCCGTAGGACCGGCTGTGGCGCCAGTCATTTGCCATGAGTCAAGGCCGACGTTTGCGCGACCGTAGATGGTGACGGTGGATTGAGCAGAAGCTGCAGAGACAGCGGCCAGAGCAGCCAGGGCAGACGTTTTTGAAGTTTGAGAAACGGCTTGAATAAGCTCGAATTGTCAGAGGCGGCGCAAGCGCCGTTGGGCTTAAATCCGTTGCACTTTGGTGTCTGTACAAATAAACCAGAAAGATATTGAATACTTTGGGGAAATAAAATTAATCTAAAAATATTATTAGTGAAATTTATAAGTATTTCAAAATACAAAAATAAATAAAATATAAGTACTATTTATCGTTTGAATTTGACAATATAAAAATATAAAAATATTCTCACCTCATGTTCGAACGTAACCCATTTAACGAACACGCCGCAGCCAACGACCCGTCGCCCGGCGTGCTGGAGCGCACGCATCAGCGCGAGCGCACCGTGCCCATTCCGGAGACCTTGACGCCCGTGCCGGGCTACCCGCAAAAGCTGTCCGTCTTCAAAATCGCCGCCAGCCGCTTTTGGCAGGTGCGCTGCTGGGTGGCCGGACGCACCTACCGGCGCAGCACGCAAAGCCAGTCACTGCGCATGGCGCAAAGCTTTGCCCGGCAGTTTTACGAGCAGCTGATGGCCCAGCACTACAACGGCTCTAGCGGCTCGCCCGGCCAGGGGCAGCTGTTTCCGAAGCGG
>JAURWY010000008.1 GCA_030654695.1 Polaromonas sp. | reverse complement strand
TCGCTCCTGGCTGAAGGCGTCGATTTCGAGGCCTTCGATGATCTTGTACTCGCCGCCGGAGGTGGTGACCGGGTAGCCAAAGATCACGTCCTTGGGGATGCCGTATTCGCCGTTCGAGCGCACGCCCATCGTGACCCACTGGCCGTTGGTGCCCAGGGCCCAGTCGCGCATGTGGTCAATAGCTGCGTTGGCGGCCGAAGCTGCCGACGACACGCCGCGAGCGGCAATGATGGCAGCGCCGCGCTTGCCCACGGTCGGCAGGAAGACTTCGGCGTTCCAGACTTGGTCGTTGATCAGGTCTTTGACCGCTTTGCCGTTCACCGTGGCAAAACGATAGTCGGCGTACATGGTCGGTGAGTGGTTGCCCCAGACGGTGAGCTTTTCGATGTCGGCCACTTGGGTGCCGGTTTTGGCAGCGATCTGGCTGAGCGCACGGTTGTGGTCTAGGCGCAGCATGGCGGTGAAGTTTTTGCGCGGCAGGTCTGGCGCGCTTTTCATGGCGATGTAAGCGTTGGTGTTGGCTGGATTGCCGACCACCAGCACTCTGACATTGCGGCTGGCAACTGCGTTCAGGGCCTTGCCTTGGGCTGTGAAAATTTGACCGTTGATGGCCAGCAGTTCAGCGCGCTCCATGCCGGCTTTGCGCGGCATCGAACCCACCAGCAAGGCATAGTCAGTGTCTTTGAAAGCGGTCATCGGGTCGCTGTGGGCTTCCATGCCGACGAGCAACGGGAAGGCGCAGTCTTCCAATTCCATCATGACGCCTTTGAGCGCCTTTTGTGGGCCTTCGAAAGGCACCTCGAGCAATTGCAAAATGACCGGCTGGTCTTTGCCCAGCATCTCGCCAGAGGCAATGCGAAACAACAAAGCGTAACCGATTTGGCCGGCAGCACCAGTGACGGCAACACGGACGGGTTTTTTGCTCATGACGAAACTCCAGGAAGGTTGTGAATCAAATTTCGGAAGGCTGCCGCTTTGGCAGGGCCACGGTCTGGCACAGCGCGAGAGTTTACGCGGGAAAACCCCTGCACGTCAATTTGTCTTATGTCTTATATAAGATATCATTTGCTGCTCTTTCAAGACTGCCATGCCGATCACTTCAAACGTCCCCACCGAAACCCTACCGCTGACATCCGAGCTCAGCGCAGGCCCGGGGGGAACGCCTGCTTTCAGCCCGCTATACCAGCAAATCAAGGCGCTCATATTGCAGAGCCTGCAAGGCGGCGAATGGAAACCCGGCGAAGCCATTCCCAGCGAGATGGACCTGGCGGCGCGCTTTCGCGTCAGCCAGGGCACCGTGCGCAAAGCGATCGACGAATTGGCGGCTGAAAACTTGCTGGTGCGCCGGCAAGGCAAAGGCACTTTTGTCGCCACCCACGCCGCGCAGCATGTTCAATACCGTTTTTTGCGGCTGTTACCGGACAGCGGCGACACCACCACCGAAGGCCCGGCAGAGCGCCGCATCATTGAGTGCAAGAGGCAACGCGCCCCCGCCGACATTGCCCGGGCGCTGGGCTTGCGCAGCGGCGACGCCGTGCTGCAGGTACGGCGGGTGCTGGCGTTTCAGGGCGTGCCGACCATTTTGGAAGACCTCTGGCTGCCGGCCGCACCCTTCAAAGGGCTGACCGCCGAACGGCTCGACACCTACCGCGGCCCGATGTACGCCCTGTTTGAAACCGAATTCGGTGTGCGCATGGTGCGCGCTGAAGAAAAAATTCGGGCGCTGGCGGCGACTGCTCCCGCCACCGACATGCTGGGCGTCCCCGCAGGCACGCCACTGCTCAGTGTCGAGCGCATCGCCTACACCTACAACGACCTGCCGATAGAGCTGCGACGCGGTTTGTACCGCACAGACACGCATCATTATCAAAATTCGTTGAGCTGAAGGCCAGTCCGAATGACGATAGCGTGCCGCCACCTGTTGCTGATTTTGGGCGACCAGCTCGACCCTGACTCATCGGTCTTCAACGACATCGACCCCGCGCTGGACGTGGTGCTGATGGTCGAGGCCGTTGAAGAGTCCACCCATGTTTGGTCGCACAAGGCGCGGACTGCGCTGTTTTTATCGGCCATGCGACATTTCGCAGAACAGCTTCGGCAGCGAAAATTTCAGGTTCATTACCGCGCGCTGGACAAAGAAAACGACCTCACATTAGTCGACGGGCTGCAAGCCGCGATCGCGGTCTTTAAACCACAGCGCGTGATCGGCGTCGAGCCCGGCGACTTGCGTGTTCGCGCTTTGATCGAAGCCGCCTGCAAGCCAGCCGAAGCCAAGCCCACGCCCCTCGAATGGCGGGAAGACAAGCACTTTTTGTGCAGCTTGCCGCAGTTTCGCCAGTGGGCCGGCGCGTCGACCAGCCTGCGCATGGAGTTTTTTTACCGAAAGATGCGCCAACAGTACAAAGTGCTGATGGACGGCGATCAGCCGACCGGCGGGCAATGGAATCTCGACGCCGAAAACCGAAAAGGTTTCGGCAAAGCTGGGCCTCAAAACTTGCCAAAAGCCTTGGTGTTTGAGCAAGATCAGATCACCAAGAATGTGCTGCAGCTGGTGACGCATTGCTTTGCCGAGCACCCTGGCTCGCTCTCCAACTTCAACTGGCCCGTCACACGTGAGCAGGCTTTGCTGGCGCTCGAAGACTTCATCGCCAACCGCCTGCCATTGTTTGGCGCGCACCAAGACGCCATGTGGACCGGCCTTGATTTCGGCTGGCACGCCCTGTTGTCAAGCTCCCTCAACCTGAAACTACTGCATCCGCTGGAAGTGATCCTCGCAGCCGAACGGGCGTACCACGAACGCGACTTGCCGCTGGCCAGCGTCGAAGGTTTTATTCGCCAAGTGCTGGGCTGGCGCGAATTCATTCGTGGCGTCTACTTTCTGGACATGCCCAGCCTCAAAGAAGCCAACCATTTCGGCCACCAAAATCCCCTGCCGGCGTGGTATTGGACTGGGGACACGAAGATGAACTGCATGCGCCAGTGTCTGAGCCAGACCCTGGCCAATGGCTACTCGCACCACATCCAGCGCCTAATGATCACCGGCATGTTCGGCGTCACGGCGCAAATCACACCGCAAGCCTTGTGCGATTGGTATCTGGCGGTTTACGTCGACGCGGTCGAGTGGGTTGAGCTGCCCAATACCGCCGGCATGGCCTTGTTTGCCAACGGCGGGCGTTTCACCTCAAAGCCCTACATTGCCAGCGGCGCCTACGTCAAGCGCATGAGCAACTACTGCAACGGTTGCAGCTATCAACCAGAAGCACGCACCGGCGCCAACGCCTGCCCGATGACCACGCTCTACTGGAATTTTCTGGACCGCCATGAGAGTGACTTTTCCAGCAACCCGCGCACAGCCTTGATGGTCAAAAACCTGCAACGCATCGCGCCAGAAGAGCGCCAAGCGATCCGTGAGCGCGCCGAAGACATGCTGAACAACCTGAACAACTTGTAAGCCCAGCGAAAGCTCAAGCCCCAAACGCCACAAAAAGACACCCACCGGCCCAAAAATCAGCCCCTTTTGAATCCAATTTCCTAGAATAAATCCCGACCAAACCTGTCCTAGATCAAGATTCATGCTGCGTTGCAATAGAATTTGAGGCTGAGCAGCTTTTGTTACCAACCAGTTACTCAAAAAATATAGAAAGCCCAGCATGTCCGAATCAGCGACAACCTCACCTAAAAAACGGCCTGAGTTCCGCAATATCAACGCCTTCACCGACCTCCCGAGCTACCGACTGCCTGCAGCCGGCTGGGTGTCCATCTTGCACCGCGTCAGCGGTGCCATGATGTTTGCCCTGATGCCCTTCATCATCTGGATGTTCGACACCTCCATCTCCTCTGAGATCTCGTTCGCTCGCTTCACCAGCGCCTTCAACGTCGGCATGCTCGGCCTGCCAGGCTTCATTTGGAAACTGGTTGCACTCGGCCTGATCTGGGCCTATTTGCACCACTTCACGGCCGGTCTGCGCCATCTCTGGATGGACTACAGCCACAAAGCGGTTGAGCTGCAGTTTGGCAAAAACTCAGCCAAAACGGTCTTGGTCATCAGCCTGACGCTGACAGCGGTGCTCGGCGCCAAGCTGTTTGGCCTTTATTAATCCAGTCATAGGAACACCAGCATGTCTGTTAATTACGGTTCAAAACGCATCGTTGTCGGTGCCCATTACGGTTTGCGCGACTGGCTCAGCCAACGCGTGACCGCCGCGCTCATGGCGCTCTTCACCATCGTGGTGTTGGCCCAAGTGCTGCTCAGCAAAGGTCCTATCGGCTACGACAAGTGGGCCGGCATCTTCGCGTCGCAACCCATGAAAATGCTGACCTTCGTGGTCATCTTGTGCCTGCTGTGGCACGTCTGGGTCGGCATGCGCGACATCTACATGGACTACATCAAGCCCGTGGCGCTGCGCTTGTCGCTTCAAGTATTTACCATCGTCTGGCTCGTGGCATGTTCCGGTTGGGCCATTCAAGTCTTGTGGAGACTCTAAGAAATCATGACACTCACTTCGAAACTCCCAAAGCGCAAATTTGACGTCGTTATCATCGGAGCCGGCGGCTCCGGCATGCGCGCCTCACTGCAACTGGCCAAAGCCGGCCTGAACGTCGCCGTTTTGTCCAAAGTATTCCCGACCCGCTCGCACACCGTGGCAGCGCAAGGCGGCATTGGCGCTTCGCTCGGCAACATGTCGGAAGACAACTGGCATTACCATTTTTATGACACCGTCAAAGGCTCCGACTGGCTCGGCGACCAAGACGCGATCGAATACATGTGCCGTGAAGCGCCCAAGGTCGTTTATGACTTAGAGCACATGGGCATGCCGTTTGACCGCAACCCGGACGGTACGATTTACCAGCGCCCGTTCGGCGGCCACACCGCCAACTACGGCGAAAAAGCCGTGCAGCGCGCTTGTGCTGCAGCTGACCGCACTGGCCACGCCATGCTGCACACGCTGTACCAACAAAACGTCAAAGAAAAAACCAGCTTCTTCGTGGAATGGCTGGCCATGGACTTGATCCGTGACGAAGCCGGCGATGTCGTTGGCGTCACCGCCATCGAAATGGAAACCGGTGACGTGCATATTTTCGAAGCCAAAACAACGTTGCTCGCCACTGGCGGCGCCGGCCGTATTTTTGAAGCATCAACGAATGCCTTCATCAACACCGGCGACGGTTTGGGCATGGCGGCGCGCGCCGGCATCCCCCTTGAAGACATGGAGTTTTGGCAGTTTCACCCGACCGGCGTGCACGGCGCTGGCGTGTTGCTGACCGAAGGCTGCCGCGGCGAGGGCGCCATTTTGCGCAACAGCAATGGCGAGCGTTTCATGGAGCGTTATGCCCCAGCCTACAAAGATCTGGCGCCACGTGACTATGTCTCACGCTGTATGGACCAAGAGATCAAAGAAGGTCGCGGCTGTGGTCCTAACAAGGACTACATCAATCTTGACATGACCCACCTCGGCGCTGACACCATCATGAAGCGTCTGCCGTCGGTGTTCGAGATTGGCCACAACTTTGCCAACGTCGACATCACCAAAGAACCGATCCCTGTGGTGCCGACCATCCATTACCAGATGGGTGGTATTCCGACCAACATCCACGGTCAAGTGGTCACGCAAAATGCAGCAAATCAGAGCGAAGTCGTCAACGGCTTGTATGCTGTGGGCGAATGTTCCTGCGTCAGCGTGCACGGTGCGAACCGCTTGGGTACCAACTCCTTGCTTGACTTGCTGGTTTTTGGCCGCGCAGCCGGTAACCACATAGTTGAATTCAACAAGAGTACTGAGCACAAGCCACTACCCGCCGATGCGGCTGATGCCACCTTGGCCCGTATTGCGCGCCTCGACAACGCCAGGGACGGTGAATACGCGCAAGACGTTGCCAACGACATCCGCGCCGCCATGCAGCAGCATGCCGGTGTGTTCCGCACGCAAGCCATCATGGACGAAGGCGTGACCAAGATCGCCGCCCTGCGCGAACGTGTGAAGAACATCGGCCTGAAAGACAAGTCGAAGATTTTCAACACGGCCCGCATCGAAGCACTGGAAGTCGAAAATCTGATCGAAGCCGCAGAAGCCACCATCGTCTCTGCCGCTGCGCGCCACGAAAGCCGCGGCGCACACTCGGTCGATGACTACGGTGACACACCTGAGAACCCGAACGGCCGCAACGACAGCGAGTGGCACAAGCACACGCTTTGGCACAGCGAAGGCAACCGCCTGTCGTACAAACCGGTGCAAATGAAACCGCTGACGGTGGACTCGATCCCCCTGACCGTTCGTAGCTTCTAATAACTTGTGGGACAGATCTTTAGCGCTGTCCTCACTGACTAATTTTTTTGCGAGTACACCATGGCCAAACGCACTTTTCAGATTTACCGCTACGACCCAGACCAAGACGCCAAGCCGTACATGCAGACCATCGAAGTTGAACTCGATGGCAGCGAACGCATGCTGCTCGACGCCCTAATGAAGCTCAAGGCACAAGATCCGACCATCACCTTTCGCCGCTCTTGCCGCGAAGGCGTTTGCGGTTCGGACGCCATGAACATCAACGGCAAAAACGGCCTCGCCTGCCTGACCAACATGCTCACGCTGAAGGGCACCATCGTCCTCAAGCCGCTGCCAGGCCTGCCAGTCGTGCGTGACCTGATCGTCGACATGACGCAGTTCTTCAAGCAGTACAACTCGATCAAACCGTATTTGGTCAATGACAACGTGCCGCCAGAAAAAGAGCGTCTGCAAAGCCCCGAAGAGCGCGACGAGCTGAACGGCTTGTACGAGTGCATCTTGTGCGCCAGCTGCTCGACCAGCTGCCCAAGCTTCTGGTGGAATCCGGACAAGTTCGTCGGCCCAGCTGGTCTGTTGCAGGCTTACCGCTTCATCGCCGACAGCCGTGACGAAGACACCGCCGCACGACTCGACAACCTCGAAGACCCGTACCGTTTGTTCCGCTGCCACACCATCATGAATTGCGTCGATGTCTGCCCCAAGGGTTTGAACCCCACCCGGGCGATTGGCAAGATCAAGGAAATGATGGTTTTGCGCTCGGTCTAAGACAGTCGCTGTGACATCTGCCCTGCCCGAGACTTTGACGCCGCCCATTTCACCGCTGCTGGACGAGCGTTCGCTCAGCCGGCTGCGTTGGGGTTGCCGTCGTGGCCTGCTTGAAAACGACCTGTTCCTTGAACGTTTTTTTGCCAGGCATGCTGCCTCCTTGACCGTCAGGCAAGCTAAAGGCTTGGATGATTTAATGGATTTGTCAGACAATGATCTGCTGGACCTGTTTCTGCAAAGAAAGCAACCCACTGACCTCGAAGCCGTCAGCGCCGCAACCGACGAAGCCCGGGAAGTGCTGGCCCTGTTGATCGTTCCGGCCATACCCGGTGTGGCGCAAACTTGAATCCGACCTACGGGACTGATGCCCCAAGATATCACCCATCCTCCCTATAAAAAGGATTGAAAAATGAAATTAGCCGACAACAAAGCCACCATCTCGTTCAGCAACGGCACCCCCAGCGTTGACTTGCCTGTTTACCAAGGCACCGTTGGCCCCGATGTGGTCGACATCCGTAAGCTGTACGCACAGACGGGCATGTTCACTTATGACCCAGGCTTTATGTCGACGGCGGCAACGCAGTCAGCCATCACCTACATCGACGGCGACAAAGGCGAGCTGCTGTACCGCGGCTACCCGATTGAGCAACTCGCCACCAACTGCGACTACCTCGAAACTTGCCACCTCTTGCTCTACGGAGAGTTGCCTGACGCCAGCCAAAAAAGTGATTTCGTCGGCCGCGTGACCAACCACACCATGGTTCACGAGCAGTTGCAATATTTCATGCGCGGTTTCCGCCGTGATGCCCACCCGATGGCCATCATGACTGGCTTGGTCGGTGCCCTGTCGGCCTTCTACCATGACAGCACCGACATCAACAACCCGGAACACCGCGAAATTGCAGCGATTCGCCTGATTGCCAAGATGCCAACGCTGGTCTCCATGGCGTACAAATACACCGTCGGCCAGCCCTACGTGTACCCGCGCAATGACCTGAGCTACGCCGGTAATTTCCTGCACACGATGTTCGCCACACCGTGCGAAGAGTACAAGGTAAACCCAGTGCTCGAGCGCGCGCTTGACCGCATCTTCATCTTGCACGCCGACCACGAGCAAAATGCCTCGACCTCGACCGTGCGCCTGTGCGGTTCGTCGGGCACCAACCCGTTTGCGGCCATTGCAGCCGGCGTGGCTTGCCTCTGGGGCCCGGCCCACGGCGGCGCCAACGAAGCAGCGCTGAACATGCTGACTGACATCCAAAAAAATGGCGGTGTCGAAAACATCGGTGAGTTCATCAAGCAGATCAAAGACAAAAACTCAACCGACAAACTGATCGGTTTTGGTCACCGGGATTAAAATAACTACGACCCACGCGCCAAACTGATGCAAGAAACCTGCAAAGAAGTGCTGCAAGAGATGGGCCTCGAAAACGACCCGTTGTTCAAGCTGGCCATGACGCTCGAAAAAATTGCCCTCGAAGACGATTACTTTGTCTCCCGCAAGCTCTACCCGAACGTCGACTTCTACTCTGGCATTGTCCAGCGCGCCATCGGTATTCCGGTGCCCTTGTTCACCGCTGTGTTCGCCTTGGCACGCACGGTCGGCTGGATCGCTCAGCTGAACGAAATGATTGGCGACCCTGAGTACAAAATCGGCCGTCCGCGCCAGCTGTTCTCCGGTTCAACAACCCGCGACGTCAAGCCTATCGGCCAACGCTGATAAGCTGTCGGCTTCTTGAAAAGCCAGCCCTGAAAAGCCTGCCCGCCTTGTGTCGGCGGGCTTTTCGCGTCAACAACACGCCATTTAAAACGCTCAAAACTCCACGATCGGCCATACTGTCTTGAAACACATCGCCAGTTCTGCCGCACTGCGAATGTCTTTGGCTGGCGCGAAGTCGCCGCAGACTTGCAGCTGCGCCTTAGGTGCGTGCACAGCGTGGGAAAGTCTCGCTGAATATCGATGGGAGTCGGCGCAAATGACGCCGATTGGCACCCTGCGCGACCCTGCGATCGACGAACCGACCCTCGAGGAATGCCACCCGCAGGGCACGCGCTACGACTCACCGAATGCACCCATCGCGCCCGCTTTTTTCCCGTACAACCAATGCGACGCCTGGCACTGCAAGCGCTGTGAACGGCACTTGTTGCGCTACACAGAGTTTGGTGGCTACAACGTCGATCCGCGCGTGCGGGTTCTCGATGCGGACAATATCATCGACTGAAGCCGCACATGACAACAGTCCCTGCCGCCAACACCATCCAGCCGTCATTGAGCGTGGCGGCCGTGCTGCTCGCAGCCGGGGCAGGAACGCGTATGGGCTACAAAGCCAAGTCACTGCTGGAGCTAGACGGTGTGCCGCTGATACGCCGCCAAATCATGGCCTTGCAGGGCGCTGGCGTGGCAGAACTGGTGGTCGTGTTGGGCCACCATGCGAACGAGATAGCGCCTCTCTTAAAAGACTTTGCAGTCACGCTGGTGAAAAATCCCAACCCGGATGCAAGCCCCATATCGTCGCAGCGTCTGGGTCTGCAAAGCCTCAGTGGCCAGACCGACGCCGTGCTGATGGCGCTGGCAGATCAGCCCTTGATTGATACGCAAGATGTGCAGCAGCTAATAGGCGCATTCGAACAGCGGCCCGAAGGCACAGCCCTGTTGTTTCCACGCGTGCAAGGACAGCCAGGCAATCCAGTGATTTTCACGACAGCCGTGCGAAGCGCCATGCTGGCCAGCCCGCCCGCGGTCGGCTGTAAGCAGTGGCGGCAGCAACACACACCACAAGTTCATGCCTTCGACTGCGACAACCTGCATTTTGTGCAAGACCTAGACACACCCGAAGACATTGACAAATTACGCCTGAGCAGCGTCCGACAGTTGCAATGGCCCACCCCAACACCTCCATAGCCTCCTGCATAGCTTTAAAATAAAAAATTCCGAAGGAAACAAATAAATGCGCACCCTCTACGACAAGATCTGGGACGAACACGTCGTCCACACCGAAGAAGATGGCACAGCCATCCTCTACATCGACCGCCATCTGGTCCATGAAGTGACCAGCCCGCAAGCCTTTGAAGGCCTGCGCGAAGCTGGCCGCAAGGTCTGGCGCATCAGCTCCATCGTCGCCACCGCCGACCACAACACGCCAACCACCGGTTGGGAGCTGGGTTACGACGGCCTGACCGACGCGGTCAGCAAAGAACAAATTGTCACCCTGGACAGCAACATCGCAGAGTTTGGCGCTGCCGCCTACTTCCCGTTTCTCTCCAAGCGGCAAGGCATCATCCACGTCATGGGACCTGAAAATGGCGCCACGCTGCCCGGCATGACCGTCGTCTGTGGCGACTCGCACACCTCCACGCACGGTGCCTTTGGCGCACTGGCGCACGGCATTGGCACCAGCGAAGTCGAGCACGTCATGGCGACGCAAACGCTGCTGGCCAAGAAGGCTAAAAACTTGCTTATCAAAGTCGAAGGCACACTGGCGCCCGGCCTGACAGGCAAAGACATCGTGCTGGCCATCATCGGCAAGATCGGCACGGCGGGCGGCACCGGTTACACCATCGAATTTGGCGGCGCCGCAATCCGTGCGCTGAGTATGGAAGGCCGCATGACGGTCTGCAACATGGCGATCGAAGCCGGCGCCCGCGCCGGTCTGGTGGCCGTCGACCAAAAAACCATCGACTACCTCAAGGGCCGTTTACTCGCCCCCGGCACCGACCCCAAAACCGGCCAGTTTGTCGGTGGGCCCGAGTGGGACATGGCGGTTCAGTACTGGAACACCCTGCGCTCCGACGCAGGTGCCAAATTTGACGCCGTGGTCGAACTCGACGCGGGCAGCATCAGGCCACAAGTCACCTGGGGCACCTCGCCTGAGATGGTGCTGTCGATCGAAGACATCCTGCCCGATCCGGACAAGGAAAAAGACGCCAACAAACGCGATGCCATTGAGCGCGCCTTGACCTACATGGGTCTGGCACCCGGCAAGGCGATCAACGACATCATGATCGACAAAGTCTTCATCGGCTCTTGCACCAACAGCCGCATTGAAGATATCCGCGAAGCCGCAGCCATCGTCAAAAAGATCGGCCAAAAAGTCGCTAAAAACGTCAAGCTCGCCATGGTTGTGCCGGGCTCCGGCTTGGTCAAAGAACAAGCCGAACGAGAAGGCCTAGACAAGATTTTTGTCGCCGCCGGTTTTGAATGGCGCGAGCCGGGTTGCTCGATGTGTCTGGCGATGAACGCTGACCGGCTAGAGCCGGGCGAGCGCTGCGCCTCGACCAGCAACCGCAACTTCGAAGGCCGTCAAGGTGCCGGTGGGCGGACCCATCTGGTCAGCCCGGCCATGGCTGCCGCGGCCGCCGTGCACGGCCACTTCGTTGACATCCGCAAGTTCGCTTAAGCCGACCCATCATCATGCAAAAATTCACCTTACACCAAGGCCTAGTGGCACCCATGGACCGCGAGAACGTGGACACGGACGCCATCATTCCAAAGCAATTTCTCAAATCAATCCGGAAGACTGGCTTTGGCCCCAACCTGTTTGACGCCTGGCGCTACCTCGACGCTGGCTTTCCCGGTCAAGACCCGGCCTCACGCAAGCCGAACCCAGACTTCGTGCTGAACCAGTCCCGTTACAAAGGCGCGTCCATTTTGCTGGCGCGCAAAAACTTTGGCTGCGGCTCCTCCCGCGAACACGCGCCTTGGGCCCTCGATCAATATGGCTTTCGGGTCATCATTGCCCCCAGCTACGCGGACATTTTTTACAACAACAGCTTTAAGAACGGCTTGCTGCCGATCGTCTTGCCTGAAGCCCAAGTGGGCCAGCTGTTTGCCGATGCACTGGCGTTCCCGGGGTACCAATTGACCATTGACCTCGAGCGCCAAGTGGTGATCAAACCGCAGGGCGAAGAGCTGCCGTTCGACGTCCAGCCCTTCCGCAAGTTTTGCCTGCTGGGCGGCCTGGACGACATCGGCCTGACCTTGCGCCAAAGCGACAAAATCAAGGCTTTTGAATCTGAACGACTGGCCAGCAAACCTTGGTTGGCCCATACGCATCAGGTCTGACCTTTCGCGACTTTACGCGCCCCTTAATTCGCGGCTCAGCCCGCAACGCATGAATGGTTAGATGATGAAAATTGCAGTACTTCCCGGTGATGGTATCGGCACTGAAATCGTGGCTGAGGCCGTCAAAGTTCTCAAGGTTCTGGACTTGGACATGACACTGGAAACCGCTCTGGTGGGTGGTGCCGCTTTTGACGCCCACGGACACCCGTTACCCGAGGCCACACTGGCACTGGCCAAGGCCTCGGATGCGATTTTGTTTGGCGCCGTCGGCGACTGGAAATATGACACGCTGGACCGGCCGCTGCGGCCTGAGCAAGCCATTTTGGGTCTGCGCAAAAACCTCGCCCTGTTTGCCAACTTTCGCCCCGCCATCTGCTACCCGCAGTTGGTGGACGCTTCCAGCCTGAAGCGCGAGCTGGTGTCGGGCCTCGACATTCTCATCATTCGCGAGCTGACCGGTGACATTTACTTTGGCCAGCCACGCGGTCGCCGCGTCGCCACTGACGGACACTTCCCCGGCAGCGAAGAAGCCTTCGACACCATGCGCTATTCGCGCCCGGAAATCGAGCGCATCGCGCACGTGGCTTTTCAAGCGGCACGCAAACGCAGCCAACGTGTCACCAGCGTCGACAAAGCCAACGTGCTGGAAACATTTCAACTCTGGAAAGACGTGGTGACCGAGATCGGCCTGCAATATCCCGACGTCGCGCTAGACCACATGTATGTCGACAACGCCGCCATGCAACTGGTGAAAGCACCGAAAAAATTTGACGTGGTGGTCACCGGCAACATGTTTGGCGACATCTTGAGCGACGCTGCGGCCATGCTCACCGGCAGCATTGGCATGTTGCCATCGGCCAGTCTGAATGCCCAGAACCAAGGCTTGTACGAACCGAGCCATGGCAGCGCACCTGACATCGCCGGCAAAGGCGTGGCCAATCCGCTGGCCACGATTTTGAGCGCCGCCATGATGCTGCGCTTCAGCTTGAACCAGCCAGAAGCTGCTGCACGCATCGAAAAAGCGGTGGATGCGGTCTTAAGCCAGGGCTTACGCACACCAGACATCTACAGCGAAGGCACCACCCGTGTCGGTACCGTCGAGATGGGCGATGCTGTTGTAAAAGCGCTGGGCTGAGGGCTGGCGAAGTCTGTCAGACGTCGAACTTGTACTCTTTCCATGGGAATCGCGTCAGCGCCACGCCGGACAGGAAACTGACAATATCTTTGCGACCCCAGTAAGAGGGTGTGCCACGACTGTCTTGCGCCATCAAGATGATCGGCATGCCAGGGAAATAAGGCTCAAATGCGTGGGCTGTCGTTTGGCACTCTGCTTGGGACTCAAACAGATGTTGCTGAACGATGACAACCGTGAACTTAACGCCCCGCTCTTGGATAATCGCAGCTTGAATTTTTTCCATCTTTAAACTTTACCAGTAGACCAACGTTTCCCCTCGCTGAGGTTATATCATTGAAGAGTACTGAACCTTGAATTTTTAATTCTTATGGTTTCAAGCGTTAGGAAGCGGACGATTGGCGACTGCCTTGGAGGCATCGCATGCGATCCCATAGCTTCAGATTGCTACAATAATTCGCATGTTTAACGCCTATCAGATCACCCTGATCATCTGCGCTGAGGATACAGCGAGATTCCATATGCGTGAAATCACGACCAACATCTTGACCCTAAAGGGCTGATCCAGTTTGGTTCGTCGTGCGCCTCCCCGGCCAGACGAGCCGGGCAAACAGTCTGATCTGACACTGTTTTTTTAAATTCAAAGGGCGTTGAAAATGTTCAAATTAGTAGGACTCGTAGGCTGGCGCGGCATGGTCGGCTCGGTGTTGATAGACCGCATGCAGGCCGAGGGCGACTTTGGCCTGATCGAGCCGATGTTTTTCTCAACCTCAAATGCCGGCGGCAAGGCGCCTGCACAGGCGAAAAACGAAACCACGCTGAAGGATGCTTTTGACATTGACGCGCTGAAAAAATGCGACATCATTTTGACGGCCCAAGGCGGCGATTACACGGCTGAAGTCTTCCCAAAACTGCGCGCTGCTGGCTGGACCGGTCACTGGATTGACGCTGCATCAACACTGCGCATGAACGATGACGCGGTCATCGTGCTGGACCCTGTCAATTTGCCAGTGATCAAAAACGCCATTCAGCGCGGCGGCAAGAACTGGGTTGGCGGCAACTGCACCGTCAGCTGCATGCTAATGGGCGTGGGCGCACTCTACAAGGCCGGCCTCGTCGAGTGGATGAGCACCCAAACCTACCAAGCCGCGTCTGGCGGCGGTGCCCAGCACATGCGCGAATTGCTGACGCAATACGGCACGCTGAACGCCGAAGTCAAAGACCTGCTGAACGACCCGAAAAGCGCGATCTTGGAGATCGACCGCAAGGTCATTGCCAAACAGCGCAGCTTGACGGCCGCTGAGACCGCCAACTTCGGCGTCCCGCTGGGCGGATCGCTGATTCCTTGGATCGACAAAGATCTGGGCGACGGCATGTCCAAAGAAGAATGGAAGGGCATGGCGGAGACCAACAAGATCCTCGCCCAAGGTGAAGGTTTTGGCAGCCCTGCCGTTCCGGTTGATGGCTTTTGTGTGCGCATCGGCGCCATGCGTTGCCACAGCCAGGCATTGACCTTCAAGCTGAAGAAAAATGTGCCGGTGGCCGATATCGAAGCCATGATCGCCGCCGACAACGAGTGGGTCCAAGTGGTGCCCAACACCCGCGAAGCCAGTATCCGCGACCTGACCCCCGTGGCCGTCACCGGCACCATGCGGATTCCGGTCGGCCGCATCCGCAAATTGGCCATGGGCGACGACTATGTCGGCGCCTTCACCGTGGGCGACCAGCTCTTGTGGGGCGCTGCCGAGCCACTGCGCCGCATGCTGCGCATTTTGCTGGAAGCTTGAGTCAGCGGGGTCTTGGTGTTACTGTCGGTTTTTAATAACCTCTTGCTAGGGATGCCGTGCGATCAAGTTTGAGAAAAACAGCCCCTGTCCCGATGACCGTGCAAGGCCTCGCAGAAGTGGGCATTGTGCGACAGGCATGCCACCGCAAGCTCAGCGCAATGACCTTGGCGCTATGCGGTCTAATGGGACTAGGCAGCTTGTCGAGCTTCGATGCCCACGCGCTCGCCTTGGGCCGACTCAATGTGCTCTCGTCGATCGGCGAACCCTTGCGAGCTGAAGTTGACATCATCGATCTGACCGCGGCGGTTGCCGAGACTTTCAAGCCGTCGATCGCCTCAGCGGAAGCCTACAAGGCCATGGGCCTAGACTACAACCCCGACCTGAGCAGCATGCAGTTCAGCTTGCAGCGATCGCCAGACGGCAGTGCTGTTCTGCTGCTCAGCAACAGCAAACCTACCACGGCAGCGTTTATGGACGTTGTGCTGGAGGTCAGCTGGGCCTACGGAAAAATTACACGCGACTTCACCCTCTTGTTGACGCCACCGAAAGCCGTCACGGCGACCGCGCCGGTGGCACCGGTTCTGCCGATGGCGGCTGCGCCTGCTGCTGCCGCTGCCGCTGCGCCTGCACCAACGACAGACCCCACACCAGCGAATAACGCCAGCAGCCCAGCACCTTCCCCCCGTGCAGAATCTGCCAAGCGTGTCACCGTCATTCGCGGCGACACCGCAGGCCAACTGGCCCTGCAAGGCCTGCCCGCTAACGTGTCGCTCGACCAAATGCTGGTGGCCCTGTTGCGCAGCAACCCGGATGCCTTCGTGGCAGGCAACGTGAACCGACTCAAAGCCGGTGCGGTGCTGGCCATGCCGACCGCCGCCGATGCAACAACAGTGACGCGTGACGAGGCGCGTCAATCCATCGTTGCCCAAAGTCGGGATTTCAACGCCTTCCGCCAGCAACTCGCCAGCAACGCCAGCAACGCTCAAGTCAGCCCTTCGGGTCGCGAAGCCACCGGCAAAGTGCAAAGCAAGGTGGAAGAAAAAACCGCTGCTGCAGCCGCCGCCGACAAACTGACCCTGTCCAAGGGCGCACTCAAAAATGCGGTTCCGGGTGCCGGCAATGCTGAAGAAAAACTCTCTCAAGAGCGTCAAGCCAAAGAAGCTGCCGACCGCTTAACGGAGCTGTCGAAAAACATCAGCGACCTGAACAAACTGGGGGGCGCTCCTTCAACAAACGAGCCAGTTCCAGCCACTCCGGCAGACCCGACAGTGGCCATCGGCTCTCCGCCAGCGGTGGCTCAGGCCGACGATCTGGCCGCTGGTTTGATTGACCGATTGTCGAAGAACCCTGTCGTACTGCCAGCCACCGCTGGATTTTTAGGCTTGCTATTGGCTTGGGTATTTTTTCGATTCCGCCGAAATTCAACTGATCAAAAAAATGGGCGATTTCAATCCAACATGCCGGTTGCGGGCCGTGCGGACAATGACTACAGCGAATCCATCGAACCCTCGATTGACAGCGCCCCAGTAGAGGCCGCAAAGCCATCATCACCCGCAGCTCGCCAAGACCTGCTCGAAGACGATCCATTGACGCTGGCGCAAAGCGAGCTGGCCCGCGGCAACGAGGCTGCAGCTGAAGTCCTTTTGCGCAGCGCCATCAAGCGCATACCGCAACGGCTGGCCCTGCACATCGAACTGATGGACATGTACGTTGACCGCGATGATGCCGCTAGCTTTGAGAGTTTAGCGATTGAAGCGCTGGCCATCACCGGCGGAAAAGGCGCCAATTGGGAACGAATTTGCAAAAAAGGCCAGGCCTTAGACCCGACCAATCCGCTGTACCAGTCCGCCGCAGCCAACCCACCGCCCGCGCCGCCTTTCTCCAAGCTTGACTTTGATCTGGAACTCGGCACCGTCGCCCCAGACAAGGCGCCGCCGCGGACTAAGTCTTGAGAGTCGCGCTGGGCATCAGCTACAACGGCAGCGCTTACCAGGGCTGGCAGAGCCAACTTTCAGGCAACACCATCCAAGACCAGCTTGAAAGCGCCTTGGCCAAATTCACCACGCAACCGCTGCGGGTGATGTGCGCTGGCCGCACCGACGCCGGCGTTCACGGCCTGATGCAGGTCGCGCATTTCGACACCCCGCTGGAGCGCGACATGGCCTCTTGGGTGCGCGGCACCAACGCCTTTTTGCCGCGCGACATCGCTGTGCAGTGGGCGCAGCAGGTGCCCGATGGCCAAGATGGGTTTCACTCAAGAGCCTCGGCCATCGCCCGACGCTACGCCTACGTGCTGCTCGAATCACCAGTGCGGCCGAGTGTTGAAGCCGGCCGGGTCGGCTGGGTCTACCGGCCCATGAACAGCGTTGCGGTCGAGCGTGCCGCTGCCTACTTGCTGGGCGAGCATGACTTTTCTTCTTTTCGGGCGGCTCAATGTCAAGCCAAAAGCCCGGTCAAAACCATCACGCGCATCAAAGTGTCCCAGCGCGGCCCTTATTGGCGCTTCGAATTCGAGGCCAACGCCTTTTTGCACCACATGATCCGCAACATCATGGGTTGCCTGGTCAGCGTCGGTCAGGGCGGCCACAGCCCAGAATGGATTCTGGAAGTGCTGGCGGCGCGCAGCCGCGATGCTGCGGCCCCGACTTTTTCGCCCGACGGCCTGTACTTCCTAGGCCCGGTGTATGAAGACCATTTCGGCTTGCCGAGCAGCGCGCCCGCCTATGATTGGTTGCCATGAACAAGCGAACCCGTATCAAGATTTGCGGTCTGACCCGTGAAGAAGACGTCGATGCCGCCGTTGCCGCCGGCGCCGATGCTGTCGGCTTTGTGCTTTACGAGCCCAGCGCCCGCTACGTCAGCGCCGCACGCGCAGCCGAGCTGGCGGCGCGGCTGCCAGCCTATGTCACGCCCGTGCTGCTGTTCGTCAACGCAACAGCCGCACAAGTGGCTGCAGCCTGCGCGCTGCTGCCCACCGCCTTGCTGCAGTTCCACGGCGACGAAAGCCCAGCCGACTGTTTGAGCCACGGCAGGCCGTTTGTGCGCGCTGCCCGCATCCCGCTGGATGCCCCGGAAAACGGTAGTGACAGCTTTAATCTCGTAAAATACGCTCACGATTTCAACGCAGCCCAAGCCATATTGCTCGACGCCCATGTCGACGGTTTTGGTGGTGGCGGAAAAACATTCAATTGGTCACTGCTTCCTCCAAACGTCAACGCTCACCTCGTTTTGTCTGGTGGATTGACGCCTGCAAATGTGACCGATGGCATTTTGCAAGTCCGGCCGCGCTGCAAAACGCTGGCCGTTGATGTGAGCTCCGGCGTGGAGATGTCCAAGGGCATCAAAAGCGCCGACAAAATCAAGCAATTCGTTGCAGCCGTGCGCGCTGCTGATGAGCAAACCTAAAACCTTGCGGGACAGACCTGGCTGCATGAGCACCGCGAATGAGCGGCTCTGTCCTCAACTGACTAAGAGACTATGTACCCCTATCAACAACCCGATGCGAGCGGCCATTTCGGCATCTACGGCGGCAGTTTTGTCTCCGAGACGCTGACCCATGCGATCAATGAGCTGAAAGCGGCTTACGCACGCTACCAGCACGACCCGGCTTTTTTAGCCGAGTTTCACTACGAACTGAAGCATTTTGTCGGCCGCCCGTCGCCGATTTACCATGCGGCCCGCATGAGCCGTGAGCAAGGCGGCGCCCAGATTTACCTCAAGCGCGAAGACCTGAACCACACCGGCGCGCACAAGATCAACAACACCATCGGCCAAGCCATGCTGGCGCGTCGCATGGGCAAGCCCCGCATCATTGCTGAAACCGGCGCCGGCCAACACGGCGTGGCAACGGCCACCATTTGCGCCCGTTACGGCCTCGAATGCGTGGTCTACATGGGCAGCGAAGACATCAAACGGCAAAGCCCCAACGTCTACCGCATGAAGCTGCTCGGCGCCACCGTGGTGCCGGTCGAGTCGGGCAGCAAGACGTTGAAAGACGCGCTCAACGAAGCCATGCGTGACTGGGTTGCCAATGTGGACAACACTTTCTACATCATCGGCACCGTGGCTGGCCCACACCCTTACCCGATGATGGTGCGCGACTTCCAGAGCGTCATCGGCGAAGAGTGCCTGACGCAAATGCCTGAGATGACCGGCGGCAAGCAACCCGACGCGGTGCTCGCCTGCGTTGGCGGTGGCAGCAATGCCATGGGTATTTTTCATCCCTACATCCAGCACGAACAAACCCGTTTGATCGGCGTTGAAGCTGCTGGCGAAGGCATGGACAGCGGCAAGCATTCGGCCTCTTTACAGCGCGGCTCACCCGGCGTGTTGCACGGCAACCGCACCTATGTACTGCAAAACGAAGACGGCCAAGTGACCGAAACGCACAGCATCAGCGCCGGCCTGGACTACCCAGGCGTCGGCCCTGAGCACGCCTTTTTGAAAGACATTGGACGCGCTGAATACGTCGGCATCACCGACGTCGAAGCGCTGTCGGCGTTTCACTACCTGTGCCGTACCGAAGGCATCATCCCGGCGCTCGAATCAGCCCATGCCGTGGCCTACGCCATGAAGCTGGCCAAGACCATGCGCGCTGACCAGTCGATTTTGGTCAACCTGTCAGGCCGCGGCGACAAAGACATCGGCACGGTTGCCGATTTGTCGAACGCCAGTTTTTACTGCCGACCATCCTGTCAGGGGCAAGGCGTCAAAGGCGGTCCGGCCGGCGAACAAGTGATTGAGTTCAAGTCATGAGCCGTATTCAACCCGTCATGAGCGCCCTGCTGGCGCAAAAACGCAAAGCCCTGATTCCTTACGTCACAGCCGGTTTTCCTTTCGCGGACATCACGCCCGCGCTGATGCACGGCATGGTGGCCGGTGGTGCAGATGTGATCGAGCTCGGCGTGCCGTTTTCAGACCCCAGCGCCGACGGCCCGGTGATCCAAAAAGCCGGCGACCGCGCCTTGGCTTTTGGCGTGGGCTTGGTTCAAGTGCTGGCCATGGTGCGCGAATTCCGCTTGCAAAACAACACCACCCCGGTGGTGCTGATGGGCTACGCCAATCCGATCGAGGCCTACAACCTCAAGCACGGTGCCAACAGCTTTGTGCGCGATGCAGCCGAGGCCGGCGTCGACGGCATGTTGATCGTCGACTACCCGCCTGAAGAATGCGTTGACTTCGCCGCCCAGCTGCGCAGTCACAACATGGACCTGATCTTTTTGCTGGCCCCGACCAGCACACCCGAGCGCATGGCGCAGGTCGCCAAAGTGGCCAGCGGCTATGTCTATTACGTTTCGCTGAAAGGCGTGACGGGTTCCGGCGCTTTGGACTTGGGCGCCGTGGAAGCCATGCTGCCGCGCATCCGCGAGCACGTCAGTGTGCCGGTCGGTGTGGGTTTCGGCATCCGTGACGCCGCCACCGCCAAAGCCATCAGCCGCGTGGCCGACGCCGTGGTGATTGGCAGCAAGATCATCCAGCTCATCGACCCGTTGCCACGCGCGCAAGTGGTGCCGGCGGTCGAGACCTTCCTGAAAGAGATCCGCAGCGCGCTGGACGCATAATCCGGGTCAACCTGATGTATTTAAATTCGCCGCAATGCGGCACAGCGTTGCTCCGAACGCAGCGTAGCAGCCCACTCGATTCGTCACTGCGAGCGCAACGCAGCAGCCCATTACTGCGCACCTCGAAGATGGATTGCTGCGCTGCGCTCGCAATGACAGACTATGCTCGCGATGACAGAGAATGCGCTCGAAATGACAAGTCAACCCATGCATTAAGGAGCTCCCATGAGCTGGCTAGAAAAACTACTTCCCCCGAAAATCACGCCGACTGACCCGACCGAACGCCGCAGCGTCCCTGAAGGGTTGTGGATCAAATGCCCGAGTTGCGAAACTGTTCTGTACAAGAACGACCTGGAGAAAAACCAGAACGTTTGCCCGCAGTGCAGCCACCATCACCGCATCAGCGCACGGGCGCGGCTAGACGCTTTTCTCGACGCCGAAGGCCGTTATGAACTCGGCCAGGAAGTGCTGCCGGTGGATGCCCTGAAATTCAAGGATAGCCGCAAGTACCCGGAACGCCTGAAAGAAGCGTTAGAGAACACCGGCGAAACCGATGCGCTGATCGTCATGGGTGGGGCGGTCCACAGCATCGGCGTGGTGGTGGCCTGCTTTGAATTTGACTTCATGGGTGGCAGCATGGGCAGCGTGGTGGGTGAGCGTTTTGTGCGCGGCGTGCATGCTGCCATCGAGCAAAAAGTCCCTTTTATCTGCTTCACCGCCACTGGCGGCGCGCGCATGCAAGAAGGCTTGCTGAGCCTGATGCAGATGGCCAAAACCAATGCATCGCTGACACGCCTAGCCAAAAAAGGCCTGCCTTACATCAGCGTGTTGACCGACCCGACCATGGGCGGCGTCAGCGCCGGCTTCGCTTTTCTAGGCGACGTGGTGATTGCCGAACCCAAAGCTTTGATTGGTTTTGCCGGCCCGCGCGTGATCGAGTCCACCGTGCGGGTGACGCTGCCTGCCGGTTTCCAGCGTGCCGAGTTTTTGCAGACCAAAGGGGCGGTCGACTTTATTTGCGACCGCCGAGACTTGCGCAAAACCATCGCGAGCACGCTGGCCATGCTGCAAAAGCAACCCGCCGATGCCGTTGACTGACGCGCTGCCTTTGAGACCCTTGACAGCGCTGCCGCTGTTTCCGCTGGGCACAGTGCTGTACCCGGGCGGTTTCTTGCCGCTGCAAATTTTCGAGGTGCGCTACCTCGACATGATCGGCAAGTGCCACAAGAACGGCACGGCGTTTGGTGTGGTCTCGCTGACAGCAGGCACTGAAGTCAGGCGCCTGAATGCCGAACCTTCGGGCGAGGCGTTTGCCAACGAAGCCTTCCAAAGCATGGGCACCTTAGCCACCATCACCGACTTTGCAACACCGCAACCCGGCTTGATGGTGGTCCGCTGCACCGGCACGCAACGCTTCAAGATCAGCCGCAGCGAAAAACTCAAACATGGCCTGTGGGTCGCCGACGTAACATTGCTGCCCGACGATCTCTTCGTTGCGATTCCCGAGGACCTGCAGCCAGCAGCCGATGCCCTGAAAAAGCTGATCCTGACCCTGCAAGAACGCGAAGTACCGGCTGATCAAATGCCGATCTTCACGCCCTACAAGTTTGATGACTGCGGCTGGGTCGCCAACCGTTGGTGCGAATTGCTACCGATCCCGGTCGCGATGAAGCAACAATTCATGGAGCTCGACAACCCGCTGCTGCGGCTCGAATTGGTCAATGACATCCTCGACCGCAGCGATATCTCCTTTTAAAATCAGAGGCTCGCCTCTTTTTCTTCTGAACCCCTCTCTTTCGGCTTCCCTATGTCTACACCCACCGCCCTGCCCTCCGTTGCCGCTGACGCGACTGCATCCGCACACGCGCCCGACGACAACCAGCTGATGGCCGAGCGCCGTGAAAAGTTAAAACACATACGCGCAGCAGGCGTGGCGTTCCCTAATGACGTCAAACCCAAACACCGGGCCGAAGCCCTGTTTGCGCAATACGACAGCCAGACCAAAGAAGAGCTAGAGCCGCAGGCCATCCGCGTCAGCGTCGCCGGCCGGATGATGCTCAAGCGCGTCATGGGCAAGGCCAGTTTTGCAACCCTGCAAGACGCCTCCTTCGGCCCATCGGGCGGTCGCATTCAGGTCTATATTAACAACGAAGGCGTCGGCGAAGAACTGCACAGCGCCTTCAAACACTGGGACTTGGGCGACATCGTGGCCGCTGAAGGCACGCTGTTCAAAACCAAAACCGGCGAGTTGTCGATCCACGCCACCGCCCTCAAACTGGTGACCAAAAGCCTGCGCCCCCTGCCCGACAAGTTTCACGGCGTGGCAGACCAAGAAGTCAAATACCGCCAGCGTTATGTCGACCTGATCACCGACGAAGCCGCGCGCAAGCGCTTCGTGGCCCGCAGCAAAGCCGTCAGCAGCATGCGCGAGTTCATGGTCGCCAATGAGTTTCTAGAAGTCGAAACGCCGATGCTGCACCCGATTCCGGGCGGCGCCAACGCCAAGCCTTTCAAGACGCACCACAACGCGCTGGACCAGGAAATGTTTTTGCGCATCGCGCCCGAGCTCTACCTGAAGCGCCTCATCGTCGGCGGTTTTGAGCGCGTCTTTGAGATCAACCGCAGCTACCGCAACGAAGGCATCAGCGTTCGGCACAACCCCGAATTCACCATGATGGAGTTCTACGCCGCCTGGTGGAACTACAACGACCTGATGGCCTTCACCGAAGCGCTGATCCGTGACGCCGCCCAAAAATCTTGCGGCACTTTGCAGTTGAGCTACGGCGGCAAAGCCGTCGATTTGAGTCAGCCTTTTGAACGCCTGACGATTCGCGAAGCCATCCTGAAACACACCGACGCAGGCACCAACGTGGACAACGCTGCTTGGCTCACCAACGCCGTCAAAAAGCTCGGTTGCACCGAGCAAAAAGACCGCTTGTCGACACGCTCATTGGCCAGCTTGCAAGTCTTGTACTTTGAAGAAACGGTTGAAGACAAGCTCTGGCAGCCGACCTTCATCATGGAACACCCGACAGAAATTTCGCCCTTGGCGCGCGCCAATGATGCACGCCCTGAAGTGACCGAACGCTTTGAGCTCTACATCACAGGTCGCGAGTTCGGCAACGGCTTCAGCGAACTCAACGACGCGCAAGAGCAAGCCGCACGCTTTCATGCGCAGGTCAACGCCAAAGATTCCGGCGACGACGAAGCCATGTTTTACGACGCCGACTTTGTGCGTGCACTCGAATACGGCATGCCACCGACCGGCGGCTGCGGTATCGGCATTGACCGCCTGATGATGCTGCTGACAGACAGCGCCAGCATCCGCGACGTCATCTTGTTCCCGGCACTGCGCCGCGAGAATTGAGCGCCGTCGGGACGGCCGGGCTGTCATTGAAATACCTGCTCGGCTACCCCGACAACTTGCGCGACCAAGTGCAAGCGCTGCTCACCAAAGGTCAGCTCGGTGCGGTGCTGCTGAAGAAGTATCCCGAAGCGCACAGCGTGCGCACCGACAAGGCGCTGTATGACTACGTGATGGATCTGAAGAACCGCTTTTTGCGCAACTCAGATCCGCTGTCTCGGGTGATCTTTGACAACAAACTGCAAGTCATCGCTCATGCGCTCGGCACGCACACCACCATCTCACGCGTGCAGGGCAACAAGCTCAAGTCCAAGCGCGAAATCCGCGTCGCCGCCCTGTTCAAAGAAGGCCCCGCCGAGTTCCTGAAAATGATCGCGGTGCACGAACTCGCACACATCAAAGAACGCGAGCACGACAAGGCGTTCTACAAGCTTTGCACCTACATGGAACCGCAGTACCACCAGTACGAATTCGACCTGCGTGTGTACCTCACGCATCTTGATGAGGTGGGGAAATTGAATTGGTCGGGGCGCTGAGTTTCCGAGCACCCTGCACCGGTCGATGACCGCGGTCACTCAACGATAATCCCCAACTATGGATTCCCTCTCTCAACTTGCGTTGGGTGCCGCTGTTTCAGTGGCCGTGATGGGCCGCCGCACGGCGGTGTGGAAAGCCGCGCTGTGGGGCGCCGTGGCAGGCACGCTGCCCGATCTTGATGTGCTGATCGACCAAGGCGACGTCATCCGCAATATGGTGCTGCACCGCGCCGAAAGTCATGCGCTGTTTTGGCTGACCTTGTTCTCTCTGCCTTTTGCGGCGGTGGTGGCGCGGCTGCATGGCGAACGGGGTTTGCTGCGGCGCTGGTGGCTGGCGATTTGGCTCGTGCTGCTGACGCACACACTGCTCGACGCCATGACGGTTTACGGCACGCAATTGGCGCTGCCTTTTTCTAACTATCCGTTTGGCGTAGGCAGTGTCTTCATCATTGACTTGTTCTACACGCTGCCGCTGTTGGTTGGCGTGGTCTGGGTGCTGGTGACGCGCGGCGGGCACCGGGGACACATCGGACAAAAGGCCAATGTCGTCGGACTGCTGGTCAGCACGGCTTATCTGGCTTGGGGGTTTGCCGCGCAGCAGCAGGTCACGCAGATCGCTCGCGCAACGCTGTCGCAGCAAGGCATCGCGGTGGAACACTTGCTGGTGACGCCGACGCCGTTCAACACCGTGTTGTGGCGGGTGGTGGCAGTGGCCGGAGATGACTACCACGAAGGCTTTTACTCGCTGCTCGACAAGCAGCCGACGATAGCGTTTGACCGCTTCCCGCGTGGTAACGCGCTGGCCGCCGAGCTGCAGGACATTGATGGCGTGCAGCGCCTCATGGCTTTCACCAAGGGCTTTTACAAGCTGGAGGAGCGCGGCAGCCGACTGCTGATGACCGATCTGCGCATGGGGCAGGAACCGAATTATTCTTTCACTTTTGCCGTGGCAGAGCGGCGCAGCCCGCTGCTGGTCTTGGCCGAACCTGAGCAAATTCCCGTGGCCTTTGACATTCCGCGCAGCTTGGACTGGCTGTGGCTGCGTGCGCTGGGAGAGCCGCTGCCGCCGCCGCGGTAGCGGTCTGGGACTCAGTGAGCCGGCAAGGCTCTCAAGGCACCAAGCCCAACGCGTGCATGTAGGCCGGCTCCAGCATCAAGTCGTCCCACATCACGGCTGGTTTGGTGGGGAGCAGAGCCAAGCGGCGCTCTTCGCTGGACTCTAGCGGTTCCCAGGTGCCCTTGAGTTGGGCTTGCGTCATGCCGTCGAGCAATTCGTCGACCGCCACACCGCCGTCTAGGCTTTGGTTGCACAGCAACACCATGTCGCAGCCGGCGTTCAGGGCGGCTACGGCGGCCTCGGTGTAGCTGACTTCTTTGCCGTCAATCAAACGCGCACCGGCCATGCTCAGGTCGTCGCTGAACACTGCGCCGCCAAAGCCGAGCTGGCCGCGCAAAATAAAGCCCAGCCACTTCTCTGAAAACCCAGCGGGACGCGAGTCCACCTTGGGGTAAATCACATGCGCCGGCATGACGCTGGTGAGCGTGGTGTTGAGCCAGTCGTAAGGCGCAGCGTCGTCCGCCAAAATGGCTTTGAGGCTGCGGCGGTCGACCGGAATGTCGGTGTGCGAGTCGGCTTTGACAAAGCCATGGCCGGGGAAATGCTTGCCGCAGTTGCCCATGCCGGACTGCAGCAGACCGTGCATCAGGCTCTTGGCGAGCAAAGCGACGATGCGCGGGTCGCGGCTGAAAGCGCGGTCGCCGATCACACCGCTTTCGCCGTGGTCCAAGTCCAGCACCGGCGTGAAGCTGAAGTCCACGCCGCAAGCGCGCAGTTCGGCGCCCAGCACATAGCCGCAAGCCGTGGCCGCATTGGTAGCGGCCATGGCGCCTGCGCCTTCTGCATCCTTGCCGTCTTTGAGCCACATCTCGCCCAAGGCGCGCATGGGCGGCAGGTGCGTGAAGCCATCGGTTTTGAAGCGCTGCACTCGGCCGCCTTCATGGTCGACGCAGATCAACAAGTCGCGGCGAACTTTCTTCATCTCGGCACACAGAGCGGTGAGTTGCTGGCGGTTTTCCCAGTTGCGAGCGAACAAAATAACGCCGCCGGTCAGCGGATGCTTGAGCCGCTGGCGATCCGTTTTCGTCAACGTGAGGCCGGCAATGTCAATGATGAGAGGCGCGTGCTGGCCAGAGGTGTGAGAGGTCATGTTTGGCTTTTCTTGAATGAAGGTTCAGTGATGAAAGTCGTCTAAAAAATTTAGCCGGCGAAAGGTGGTGCAGCGGTGTTGCTTGGCTTGTCCGCCTGCTCGACCACCACGAAACTCACCGCATAGTCGGTCTCGTCGGTCACGGTCACGTGCGCGCTCAGGCGCTGCGCCTCGAACCAGACTTTCAACGCGCCGTGCAAAACGATGTCGGGCTTGCCGCTAGCAGCTTTGGCAATCTCACAATGGCGCCAAGTCATCGGCATGCGCATGCCCATGCCGATGGCTTTGCTGAAAGCCTCTTTGGCCGAAAAGCGAGTCGCCAAATAACGCATGCCGCGCTCAGGCCAGCGGGCACTGCGCTGCTGCCAAGTGGCAAATTCAGCCTCGCTCAGTATCTTGAGCGCGAAGCGATCACCGTGACGCTCAAGGCTGGTGCGGATGCGCCGGACATCACAAATATCGGTGCCAATCCCGTAAATCATTCGTCGCGGGCTGGGGTGAACGCTGCGTCGATGCAGCGCAGGTAGTCTTTGACGGTGGCGGTGTAGCCCAGCTCCAGCGCGTCGGCAATCAAGGCGTGGCCAATAGAGACTTCCAGCACGCCCGGCACTTCGCGCAAAAATTCGGTCAGGTTGTCGCGGTTCAAATCGTGGCCGGCGTTGATGCCCAGACCGCACAGCGCAGCCGCTTGGGCAGCCTCGACAAAGGGCCGCAAGGCTTCGTTTTTGTGCAGCCCAGGCCAGGCCCGCGCATAGGTTTCGGTGTAGAACTCCACGCGGTCAGCGCCGACTTCTTGAACGGCAGCCATCGCCTCCGGCAGCGGGTCCATGAACAGGCTGACGCGCACGCCCAGCGCATGGGCTTCTTCGATGAACGGCCGCAGGCGCTCAGCGTCGGCCGGGAAAGACCAGCCGTGGTCGCTGGTCGACTGGTCTTCGCTGTCAGGCACAAAGGTGCATTGATCCGGCCGCAACTCGCGCACAAACTCCATCAGGTTGTGAAACGGGTTGCCTTCGATATTGAACTCGCGGCCCGGCCAGTCGGCCATCATGGCCGACAACTCGTAGACGTCATGGCGTTTGATGTGGCGCTCGTCTGGCCGCGGATGCACGGTAATGCCGCGAGCACCCGCCATCAAACACACATGGGCGGCGCGTAACACGCTCGGAATGCCGAGTTGCCGCGTGTTGCGCAGCAGCGCGACTTTGTTGACGTTGACTGACAAGGCGGTCCGGCCGGTAGTTTGGCCGAGGATGGCGGCGAGTTCGGCGGCCGGCAGCGTGGCATCGGCGGCGACCACATTCAGCGGCTCGTCACCGGCCACAGCAGCGGCCAAATCTGGCAACGATGGCACGGACGGCAAGCTTGGCGCTAATGGAAGCTCTTTTTTGATAGGCATAAGTCTGGTGTGAAAGTATGACGCTAAAGCGCTTGAAGGTCGATCATCATTTGGCGGGTTTTGAGCACCTTCACACCACAATGGTAGTGCAGCAAGGCGCGCAGCTGCGTCTTGAGCTCCGAAATACTGTTGACACAAGCCTGCACTGTGTCAGAGAAGGTTGAGTGGCTTTCTAGCGCCAGCTGCAAGCCCAACCATTCGGCGCCCGACAAACTGGCCCGGTCGTCGTCATGGGCCTCGCGCAGACCGGCCTCGGCCACCAGCACGTAACGCTTGCCAATCGCTAGCGGCAGCAAGGTGGCGGTCTCGGCGTCAAGCGTGGGCAACAAGCCGATGTCGCGCAGCAGCCGCAACTCAAAAGCACGCAAGGCGACTTGCAAGGTGTCGGCGTTCTGACTCGCCAGCAGTTGCACCGTGGCGGCATAGGCGTCGAACAGTACCGGATGCGGGTCATCGCGGGCCAGCAAGCGCATCAGCAATTCGTTGAGGTAGTAGCCCGACAGCAAGGCATCGCCCGTCGGCATGACGTGACCGCCCTGCCATTCGGCGCTCTTGAGGTTGCGGATTTCAGCATCGCCGCCAAATGCCAAATGCAGCAACTGCAGCGGCAGCAGCACCGGCCTAAAACTCGAACTCGGCTTTTTAGCACCCCGCGCCACCAGCGCCACGCGGCCATGCTGCCGCGTGAAAACATCCAGAATCAGACTCGACTCGCTCCAGTCATAGCGATGCAGCACGTAAGCCGGCTCATCCGCAATCCGTTTAGTGGCCACGGGTTTTCAATCTGCCAGCAGCGCAGTACACGACGTGACAAGCGTGGGGGCTGAAGTTTTCCCGCCGGGCCGCCCCAAGGAAAAATGCGCCCCCTCGGGGGGCAGTGAAGTACACGCAGTGACGAACGTGGGGGCCTCACTCATAGCCGAAGGTTTTGACGCGAGCGTCATCATCAGCCCAGCCGGAACGGACCTTGACCCAGATTTCCAAAAAGACTTTGCCGCCGGTCAAGGTCTCAAGCTCATGCCGCGCTTCAGTGCCGATACGTTTGAGTTTTTCACCCTTCTCGCCAATGATCATGCCCTTGTGACCGTCGCGCTCCACAACGATGGTGGCGGCGACGCGGCGCAAATTGCCTTCTTCCTCGTACTTGTCGATGATGACAGTTGAGGTGTAGGGCAACTCGTCACCCGTCAAACGAAAGAGTTTTTCGCGGATGATTTCGGCCGCCATGAAACGATCGCTGCGGTCGGTCAGCTCTTCCGCGCCGTACATCCACGGCTGCTCGGGCAGGTATTTGTCGCAAATGCCAAACAGGCGCTCAACGTCACGGGCGTTGTTGGCCGACATCGGCACAAACTCAGCGAAGTTGTGGCGCTCCTGCATCTCTTTGAGCCAAGGCGCAATCTCGGCGCGGCGGTGGATCAGGTCAAACTTATTCGCCAACAAGATGGCGGGCGTGTTGGCCGGCAACAAAGACAAGACTTTGGCATCGGCCTGATTGAATTGGCCTGCTTCGACCACGAAAACAATCAGGTCAACGTCATTGACCGCGCCCACCACGGTGCGGTTCAAGGAGCGATTCAAGGCATTGCTGTGGCGGGTTTGAAAACCCGGCGTGTCGACAAACACATACTGCGTCGGCCCCACCGTGCGCATGCCGGTGATGCGGTGCCGCGTGGTTTGCGCCTTGCGCGAGGTGATGCTGATTTTTTGTCCCACCAGTGCATTCAGCAAGGTGGACTTGCCGACGTTCGGCTTGCCGACAATGGCGATCAAACCACAGCGCTGACCGACTGTGGGCACAGCCGGTGCGTTGCTGGCTCGGGTCGACATGGCTTGGGTCAGCATGGCTTCAAGCGCGTCAGGCGACTGCGTTGGCAAGTCGGTCGGGGTGGGGGCTTTTTTGCCGTCAGTCATGTGAGTCCATCTTCAGCCGCCTACAGGCAGCGAGGTTTCAAGGTTTAACGGGTTAAGTGCCGAGTGTCTTGAGAAAAGCCAGCATGGCTGCAGCGGCGGCTTGTTCTCCCGCACGCCGTGAACCACCGATACCGCGTTCAGCACGGCCGTGCTCGACAATCTCGCATTCCACGTCAAAAGTTTGCTGGTGGGCCGCGCCCGAGGTGGCGACAACTCTGTAAATGGGTAAGTTCATTTTTCGGCCTTGCAGCCATTCTTGCAGCTCGGTCTTGGGGTCTTTGTCGATGGCCGGCATTTGCGGCGTGATCTCGACATCTTGAAACAGCCGCCGAACCAAGGCCGAAGCGCTGTCGAAACCAGCGTCTAGGTAGACCGCACCGATCACCGCTTCAAGGGCGTCCGCCAAAATAGAAGGCCGCTTTTGGCCACCTGATTTGGCTTCGCCTTCGCCGAGGCGCAGCAGCATCGGCAAGCCCAAGGTGATGGCCAGTTGATGCAGCGTTTCTTGTTTGACGAGGTTGGCACGTACGCGCGACAAATCGCCTTCAGGCAGCTGGGACAGCCGTTCATACAAGAGACCAGCGACAGCCAAGTTCAGTACCGAGTCGCCCAAAAATTCGAGCCGCTCGTTGTGATCGCCCGAAAAGCTGCGGTGCGTCAGGGCGAGTTGCAAAAGCTTTGGGCTGGCGAACTCATGCAGCAACCGTTTTTGCAGGGCCTGCAAAGGCAGGCTGAGCTTGGGCTGGTGGGAAGCTAAAGCAGTATCGGGTTGGGCACTCATAACGCTGTTGAGAAGCAACGCTGCGGTTTAATCAAAACCGCCGATACGCTTCAGATTACCGAAGTTCATCCAGACAAAAAAGGCTTTGCCGACGATATTTTTTTCAGGGACAAAACCCCAATAGCGCGAGTCCAGCGAGTTGTCGCGGTTGTCGCCCATCATGAAATAGTGTCCTGCCGGCACCTTGCAGACCACACCTTCGCTGCTGTAGCGGCAGTTGTCGCGGAATGGAAAGTCGGCTGTGGCTTGAATGAATGACGGCCGGTCATCTTCATTCAAGATGCGATATTTGCGCTCACCGCTAGCCGTTGATTCTTCAAACTGCTTGGTGTAGCGCAATGCATCATCATCAAAAAATTCACGCAAAGCTTTTTTCTGAAGGGGTTTGCCATTGATGGTCAGCGTCTTGTTCAGGTAAGCCACCTCGTCGCCTGGCAAACCGACCACCCGCTTGATGTAGTCAAGACTAGGTTGCGGTGGGTAGCGAAAAACCATCACATCGCCACGCTCGGGGCTGTGGTTGTCGAGCACCTTGGTGAAGATCACCGGTAAGCGGACGCCGTAATGAAATTTATTCACGAGGATCAGGTCGTTGATCATCAAGGTTGGGATCATGGAACCCGATGGGATCTTGAACGGCTCAAACAAAAAAGACCGCAAGATGAAGACCACGATGATGACGGGGAAGAGCCCTGCGGTCCAATCCAACCACCATGGTTGCATCATCAGGCGCGCGCGCGCTTCAACCACATCGGGCTGCGCCAATGGCAAGCCCAGCTTGGTCAGCTCTAAGTTACGTTTGGCGGTACTTTGCTCAAACACTTGAACGGCCTGACGGCGTTGCGGCAGAAAATAGAAGCGCTCGAAAAGCCAGTAAATGCCCGTCACCACCGTCGCCAGAAACAGCAGCAGCGAGAAGTTACCCTCCACCATACCCATGTACCAGGCACCGCCATAACCTACAAATGCAGCCAGCACCAAGGCTGTGATTGAACTCATGACACCGACCATTAATCTTCCACCTGCAATATGGCTAAGAAGGCCTCTTGGGGCACCTCGACAGAACCGATTTGTTTCATGCGTTTTTTGCCTGCTTTTTGCTTTTCAAGCAGCTTCTTCTTGCGCGAAATATCGCCGCCATAGCACTTGGCGATGACGTTTTTACGCAAGGCTTTGATTGTCTCACGCGCTATCACGTTAGCGCCAATGGCCGCCTGGATGGCAACGTCGAACTGCTGACGCGAAATAATCTCGCGCATTTTGGACACCACGGCACGACCGCGATACACCGACTGACTGCGGTGAACAATGATCGACAGTGCATCGACGCGCTCGCCGTTGAGCAAAATATCGACCTTGACAACGTCAGACGCACGGAACTCTTTGAACTCGTAGTCCATCGACGCATAGCCGCGTGACACCGATTTCAGCTTGTCAAAGAAGTCGAGCACGATCTCGCCCAGCGGCATCTCATACGTCAGCATGACCTGCTTGCCGTGGTACGCCATGTTCTGCTGGATGCCGCGCTTGTTGTTGGCCAGCGTCATGACTGCGCCCACATAGTCTTGCGGCATATAGAGATGCACGGTGACGATGGGTTCGCGGATTTCTTGAATCCTGCCGGCGTCTGGAATCTTCGATGGGTTTTCCACCATCAAGACTTCCCCCCCCGGCATGACCACCTCATACACCACGCTCGGGGCGGTGGTGATCAGGTCTTGGTCAAACTCGCGCTCGAGACGCTCTTGCACGATCTCCATGTGCAGCAAGCCCAAGAAGCCGCAGCGAAAACCGAAACCCAGCGCTTGGCTGACTTCAGGCTCGTAGTGCAATGAAGCGTCGTTGAGCTTGAGTTTTTCCAGCGCGTCACGCAGCGAGTCGTACTCGCTGGCTTCGCTCGGGTACAAACCGGCAAACACCTGTGGCTGAATTTCCTTGAAGCCAGGCAGTGCTTCGGTCGCCGCAAAAGCGGCACCACCCGTGCCGGGTTTGATCATCGTCAACGTGTCGCCGACCTTGGCGGCTTGCAGCTCTTTGATCCCTGCGATCACAAATCCGACCTCACCCGCTTCGAGCGACTGTCGCGCTTCCGTGTGCGGCGTGAAAACGCCAAGTTGCTCTGCGTTGTACAAGGCTTCTGTCGCCATCAACTTAATGCGATCACCTTTGGCGAGTCGGCCGTCCACCACGCGCACCAGCATGACCACGCCCACGTAAGCGTCATACCAACTGTCAACAATCATGGCGCGCAACGGGCCGTCAGGATTTCCTTTGGGCGGCGGAATGCGCGCAATGACAGCCTCGAGAATTTCATCAATCCCCATGCCTGTTTTGGCGCTGCAAGGAATCGCATCGGTCGCGTCGATGCCGATCACGTCTTCGATTTCCTGCTTCGCATTGTCCGGATCAGCTTGTGGCAAATCCATTTTGTTGAGCACGGGCAAAACAGTGACGCCAAGATCCAGCGCGGTGTAGCAATTCGCCACCGTCTGTGCTTCAACGCCTTGGCTTGCATCCACCACGAGCAACGCACCTTCACAAGCAGACAGAGAACGACTCACTTCATATGAGAAGTCGACGTGGCCCGGCGTGTCGATCAAATTGAGGTTGTAGATCTGACCATCAGCGGCTTTGTAGCGCAGCGCAGCGGTCTGCGCTTTGATGGTTATCCCACGCTCTTTTTCAAGATCCATGGAATCCAAAACCTGCGCGCTCATCTCGCGATCCTGCAAACCACCGCAGCGCTGGATGATGCGGTCAGCGAGTGTTGATTTGCCGTGATCGATGTGGGCAATGATCGAAAAATTTCTGATGTGATTCATCAAAGGAAACACCTAAGTACTTGAAAATATTGCGAACAGTGCAGGCCCACTTCGCAACGGACATAAAAAAGGGCGCGTCGGTTTGCGACGCGCCCTGAACCAACAATCTATGGCAACTGCGATAGTTGGAACTTCATTGTAGGCAAAAAGCCGGCTTTGCGTCGCTTGAAAAAGGCCAAATCGATGACGTTGCAGAGCCGCAACAGAGAAGTTATGCACAACTTATTCACAATCTCAAAATAACAACTATGAACAACTTGTGGGTGATCTGTGGATCGTTGATAAATCGTTTGAAACGGGTCGATCTGCGGCATTCTTGTTGCCTTTATATAGCGGAAAGACCCGAAAGAAGGGCTCTATTCTACCGAAAGTAATGTAGAGGCAGCGTCAAAACCCGTTTTGGTCTTCAGAAGTTAGCGTTTACCCACAAGTTCCAGATCCTCTTAGGATTGAAAATAAATATTTAACAAGCCCTGCAAAATCAAAAAATCCATGAAAACCCCCAACTTTTGCCGGGGTATGCCGAGTGTCCAGCTCAACGATTCGGGCGAATCAAGGCGTATTGCGCCCACTCCCCGCGCCTGAACAGAACGTTCACAGGCTTGTTTTTGTCGGTCTTGGCAAGCGCTTGATCAAACTCCTTGAGGTTCAGCACTTCAGTATTTGCAATCGCCACGATCACATCGTCCTCGCGAAGACCCGCCCGCGCCGATGCACCTTCAGCCGTTTCAACACGAACACCACCACGCAACTTCAACTCTTTCTTTTGCGCATCCGTCAGCTCACTGACCACCAGACCCATCGCCTGAGCGGGCCCCGTAACGGGTGGTTTTGCGGGGACAGAAGACGTGCGTTGCACCGGCTTTTCGTGCGGTACTTCAGCAATCGTCACGGCCAGATCGCGCGTTGCACCTCGGCGAAAGACCGTGACGGTGGCTCGGGTGCCCGGCTTGACGCTGCCCACCAGTCGCGGCAAGTCGCTCGATTTCTCGATGACCTTGCCGTCAAACTTGGTAATGATGTCACCCGCTTCAATGCCCGCTTTTTCAGCCGGCGCACCCGCTTCAACGCCGCGCACCAGCGCACCCTGCGGCTTACCCAGACCAATCGATTCGGCAACTTCTTTGCTGACTTGGTCAATCTGCACACCAATCCGTCCGCGCGTGACGCGCCCTGAATTGCGAAGCTGGTCTGAGACCCGGATCGCTTCGTCAATCGGGATGGCGAAGGAGATACCTTGGAAGCCGCCCGAGCGAGAGTAGATCTGGCTGTTGATACCGACCACCTCGCCGCGCATATTGATCAGCGGCCCGCCTGAATTTCCTGGATTGATGGCGACGTCCGTTTGGATGAGCGGCAGGTAGTCACCCGTGTCACGCTGCTTGGCGCTGACAATGCCCGCCGTGACCGTGTTCTCAAGTCCAAACGGAGAGCCAATGGCCATCACCCATTCGCCCACCCGCATCCGGTTAGCATCACCAATTTTCACGCTGGGCAAGCCTATGGCTTCGATTTTCACGACGGCCACATCGGTGCGTTTGTCTGCGCCAATGATCTTGGCCTTGAATTCGCGCTTGTCCGTCAGCGTTACAAGCACCTCGTCCGCGCCGTCGACCACATGGGCATTGGTCATGACAAAACCATCGGCCGATAAAATGAAGCCGGAACCCACACCGCGAGGCTGGCGTTCCTCCGACTGACCGCGCTCTTGACGCGGCGAACGCGGCAAATTAGGCGGCACCGGAATGCCAAAGCGGCGAAAGAACTCCAACATTTGCTCGTCGTTACCAGCATCGCTGCTGGGTTTGGTTTTTTCAAGCGTGCGAATGTTCACAACGGCAGGACCGACCTGATCAACCAGATCAGGAAAATCCGGCAATCCGCGGACTTGCGCCCAGACTGGCTGCAGAGGAAGGACTGCGCCACTCACCCCGATGGCCAGCAGGCCAGCCACGAGATAAGAGCGCAGATGGGTTCGATTCAGGTTAAGCATCATGAGCTTTCAGGAAAACAATCAAGGTGACGAAAAATACACATGCGCCAACCACCATAGCGGTGAACGGCCATGGCGAGAATGGACATCAACAATGGGCGTTATTTGGAGACACTAGCGGTGGCGTTCAAGACCGGCGACAAATAATTGCAAGGTCGTCAACGGCACCTCGCCCATGACTGTGACCCAATGCGCATCTAAGCGGCGGGCAATGGTTTGGGTCGCCCCAATCGACAGGCTCGACGACTGCTGATGATGCCGCCCGTCGTAAACTTCAATGAACAGGGAGACCGATGCCAGTCCGTCAGAAAAAGTCCACTGCACCGGTCCCGCACGGTCCGGTGCAGTGCGGTCTGACGTCGGACGCCTGTAGCAGCTCACCGATTTGAAGCCCGGAACAGGCGTTTTTAGGACCCACCCTTCCTTGAGCGCGGTGGTTTTTTGCAGCTGAAGTCTTTCAACCCGATAGCCATCCGTTTTCTCCATCATCTTCAGCAGCTTGGCCATTTTCAAAGGCACGTCCAACTGAAGTTCAGAAAATGCCGCTTGCTCCAGCACCTGACCGTCTTCGGCCAAGGTTTCCAGCTTGAGCACCAAGCCACTTTTTGCCTCGGCCCAAATTCGGTAAGCAAAGCGCAGCGTGTCTTTGGGCACCAGTTCAACCACGTCTGTCTGAATCCCGGCGACCCGCTCGACACCCATTGCTTTAGCGGTGTAAAAATCTGCGATGCTACTGTTCGCTGACTTCAATAAATCAGGAAACATACCCAGAGATTCGCGCCGCTCACTGAGCATCACCTTGATGTCCGGCATGAAGGTATGCACTTGGTCGTTGTGCCGGTATACCGAACGCGGCGGGCCTGTCAGCGTTTCAACCCGTTCGACCTGCTGGTCACCTTGGCAGACATGCCAGATCCGAGCACTTGACATGGCTGCCCCGGACGAAACCACAAAGGTGCCGACATACGAGCGTTTGCGCGAAGCCTCGTGCATGCGCATGAGCCAATCGGTGATGTTGGCGGGCTCCGCGTTCTTTGCGGCTGAAGTCGCTGCTTGCACCGCCGCCCCCGAAGGTGGCACGGCAGCAGCAGGCGTTGCGACCGCAGCAACGGTCAAGCCCAGCGCAAGCCCAAGCAACGCGCTCCAGCAGCGATGCTCAGCGACGCGCATTGGAGACATTTGACGAGGTTTGGAAAGTGGCATTACGCAAAAATCCGGATGGCATTTGCAGGGCAGAGTTACCGCCAACTTGCTTGTGTGCTGCTAGCAATTCTTCCAGCTGGGCGTCGCGCAACATAGCGCCCTGCGGTGACGCCACCACCACGGCATCGGTTGATGCGGGGATTTGCGCGAGTTGTGAGCCGGTCGAAGAGGTTGGTAAGGCCAACGTCCAGACCATCACGGCCACGGCAGCCATGGAAGCCACACTGGCCAGCACCTTCCAGCGAAAAACGGCATCGTTGGCTGCCGCATGCAAGGGCACAGGGAGAGCGGCCGGCGTCAGCGGCGAATCTCCCGTCTGCGCAACGGGCTGCAAAGCTTCGTGGGCGAGCCGACTTTGCAGACGCGTTAAAAATGGCGACACGCTGCGAGTTGCGAGCAAGTCAGGCGAGCGCAACACATCCCCGATCAAGTGATAGTCATGCCAACGGGCCAGCAACGCTGGATCGCGCTCGCAGGAGGCCAGCGCCTGGGTGAATGCCTCGCCACGCAGTTCGCCATCAGCCAGCGCTGAAATACGATCGTCGTCGACGATGACGGTATTGGACAGAGTGGTCTTCATAAGATGAGAAGAAGGTTCAGGATTTCAGGTTGATGAGCAACAATGAACAGCGTTTACCAACGTTTCCCCGACTGGTTCTCCAGCATGGGTTTGATCTTCAATGAAATAGCTTCACGGGCCCTGAAAATCCGTGACCGCACAGTTCCGATGGGGCAATTCATAGCGTCGGCAATTTCTTCATAAGTCAGGCCTTCAATCTCACGCAGGGTGATGGCTTGCCGCAGCTCTTCTGGCAAAGCATCCATAGCAGCGTTGACCATTTCAGCGATTTCCTTGCTGGCCAGCACAGCTTCAGGCGTTTCAGGGCTTGTTAGTTCGTTTTCCACCGGCGAAGTTTCATCGTCATCGGCTGATTTGAAGAAATTCTCCGAAACCGTCGGGTTGCGCTTGAGGTCCATCAAGAACTTCTTAGCCGTGTTCACGGCAATCCGATACAGCCACGTGTAGAACTGGGCGTCGCCCCGAAACTGAGCCAGCGCACGGTAAACCCGAATGAACGTTTCCTGGGCGATGTCTTCCACCAAATCGACATCGCGCACCATGCGGCCAATCAGGCGTTGAATACGGCGCTCGTATTTGATGACCAGCAATTCGAAGGCTTTTTGATCACCCGCCACAGCCCGTTCGACCAACAAGGCATCGCTGTCGCCGCTGCTGACGGAAGTGGGTGGCTTATCGGGAGTCATCAAAGATGTCGGGCAGGCGTTGAATAAGGGTGCTTCACTGTAGCCGCTAGCTCGCCAACAGCCCGGTCTGCCGCAGCAGAGTCCTGCAAAGTTGCGGGTCTGTGCTTGGCATACACCGCCCGGCGCAAGTCAAGCCAACGGGCCGGCAGTGCTGACTTTTCAGCCCACAACCACCACACGGCGCCGGCCTGGTTGTCGAGCCTGAGCAAGATCGCGAACTGCACATCCAGCACCACCACGGGCGGCTCCAAAGCCGTTCCACTGCGGTAGACCACGCTCTCCCAACGCCAGCGCTGACCATCCCACTGCAAGCGCCCTACCGGCGCGCGTCGCCAACCCGTCGCCATCACCCAAGCGGCGATCAACAAGGCCGCGCAGCCGAGCAGCGGCCGCCAGTCGGCAACCGCCGACGCTAGCCACCACCAGAGCGTGACGCCAGCAGTGATCAACCAGCAAGCCAGCAATAAACAACCCAGAAAATGCGAACGCCCCAACGGATATAAAACCGATGGGGCGCTGTGTAGGATCAGTTTCAAGGGAAGATGAACTCAGACCGCAATAACTTGGAATAAAGCGGATTCAAACCCGCTTGAACACCAGTGAGCCGTTGGTGCCGCCAAAACCAAAGTTGTTTTTGACAGCCACATCGATCTTCGCGTCCCGCGCTGTATTGGCGCAGTAATCAAGATCGCAAGCCGGATCTTGATTGAAGATGTTGATGGTCGGCGGAATTTTCTGGTGATACAGCGACAACACAGTGAACACTGATTCGACACCGCCAGCGCCACCGAGCAAATGCCCCGTCATGGACTTGGTCGAGCTCACCACCAAGTTTTTGGCATGCTCGCCAAAGGCTGCCTTGATGGCGTTGGTTTCATTCAAGTCACCCAGTGGCGTCGAGGTGCCATGCGCATTGAGGTACTGAACTTCGTCGGCATTGACGCCAGCGTTTTTCAGTGCCATGACCATCGAACGGCGTGGACCGTCTTCATCTGGCGTGGTCATGTGATAAGCATCACCGCTCATGCCAAAACCGGTCAGCTCAGCGTAAATTTTCGCACCGCGAGCCTTGGCGTGCTCGTACTCTTCAAGGACCAGCACGCCGCCGCCCTCGCCCAGCACAAAACCGTCGCGGTCTTTGTCCCACGGGCGCGAAGCGGTTTTGGGATCGTCATTGCGGGTCGATAGCGCACGGGCCGAAGCAAAGCCACCCAAACCCAGCGGTGAGATCGTCGCCTCAGCGCCGCCAGCCACCATCACATCGCAATCGCCGTACTCGATCATCCGTGCCGACAGGCCAATGGCATGCAGACCGGTTGTGCAAGCAGTCACGACCGCGATATTGGGGCCCTTGAAGCCGTACTTGATGGACACATGACCAGAGATCATGTTGATGATGGACGCCGGCACAAAAAATGGTGAAATCCGCCGTGCTCCTTTGTTCATCAGCTCGGTGTGCGTCTGCTCGATCATTGGCAAACCGCCAATGCCCGAGCCGATGTTGCAGCCGATGCGTGTGGCCATTTCATAGCTCAGATCATCACCCGTTGGCAAGCCACTATCAACCACCGCCTGCATGGCTGCTGCCATGCCGAGGTGGATGAAGCGGTCCATGTGGCGGGCTTCTTTTTCAGGGATGTAATCCGTGATGTTGAAGCCTTTGACTTCACCGGCAAATTTGCAGGAAAAAGTGCTTGGATCAAAGTGCGTGATCTGATCAATACCGGATGTTCCGGCAAGCAGGCTGTTCCAGGAGTCAGCCACGGTGTTACCCACCGGGCTGATGCAACCCAGACCTGTCACGACGACGCGACGACGGCTCATGCGCAAATCCTCAAGAAAAACTCAAAAGGCCGCAAGCGGCCTTTTAAAGTCGGGGGGGGGGAAGCCAGTTCAGGCTTTTTGATGGGTGTTGGCGTAATCAATCGCGTTCTGAACGGTCGTGATTTTTTCTGCATCTTCGTCTGGAATCTCGATGCCAAACTCGTCTTCGAGGGCCATCACCAGTTCAACAGTGTCAAGAGAGTCTGCACCCAGATCGGCCACAAACGATTTTTCGCTGGTGACTTGGCCTTCTTCAACGCCCAGTTGCTCAGCAATGATTTTCTTAACACGTGATTCGATATCGCTCATAGTTCCCTCTAAGGGTTGTTGAATTAATCCGTGATTTTAGCCGGTTCGAGACGTTAATCTCGACAGGCCTGCCGGACGGATGCGAACCGGCTGATTTTTAGGGTTTACACCCAGCTTACATGTACATGCCGCCGTTGATGTGAATCTCTTGGCCGGTGATGTAGCTGGCCTCTGGGCTCGCCACAAACGCAACCGCATGTGCAATGTCTTGTGGCTTGCCAAGATGACCCAAGGGGATCTGACCTAGCAAGGCTTTTTGTTGCTCTTCAGGCAGGTTGGCCGTCATGTCGGTTTCAATAAAACCAGGTGCAATGCAATTCACGGTGATACCGCGCGAGCCCAGCTCCCGAGCCAGCGCACGGGTCATGCCGGCGACGCCCGCTTTGGCTGCTGCGTAATTGGCTTGCCCAGCATTGCCAGAAGCGCCCACCACCGAGGTGATACTGATGATGCGGCCGTAGCGCTGCTTCATCATGGTGCGCATGACGGCGCGGCTCATGCGAAAGACAGCCTTGAGATTGGTGTCGAGCACGGCATCCCAGTCGTCGTCTTTCAGGCGCATGGCCAACATGTCACGCGTGATGCCGGCGTTGTTGACCAACACCTGCAAGCCGCCATGCTCCTTGACCAAACTGTCGATCAAGGCTTCGATGGCGGGTGCATCAGTGACGTTCAGATTTTTGCCAGCGCAGCCCGGAAAGCCAGACAGCGTGTTGGATATTTTGGCCGCACCTTCATCGGTGGTGGCGGTACCGATGACCTTCATGCCGCGCTTGGCGAGTTCCAACGCAATGGCCGCGCCAATGCCGCGGGAGGCGCCGGTGACCAACGCCAAATGGCCTTCTAATTTTTTGTCAGTCATGCTGCTTCGTTCGTTAAGAGAGTCTTCACATCCGTGAGGCTCGAAGGATCAAAAAGTGCCGAGCCCGTGAGTTCGGCGTCAATGCGCTTGACCATGCCGGCCAGCACCTTGCCGGGACCGCATTCCACCAGCGTGTGCACGCCTCGGGCTTTGATGGCTTGCACACACTCAACCCAGCGCACCGGGCCAAAAGCCTGCCGATACAGCGCATCGCGAATCCTATCGGGATCAGTCTCGACCGCCACATCGATGTTGTTGATCACCGGAATTTGCGGCGCAGCCAAGACGATTGTGGCGAGTTTTTCTTTGAGTTTTTCAGCCGCCGGCTTCATCAAGCTGGAGTGAAAAGGCGCCGACACCGACAGCGGCAAGGCGCGCTTGGCCCCGTTGGCTTTGAGCACTTCGCAGGCCTTGTCGACTGCGGCCTTGCTGCCGGCAATCACGGTCTGCCCGGCATCGTTGAAATTGACGGCCTCGACCACTTCAGCGGTGCCCAGGCCAAAACTGCGCACGGCTTCCGCACAACCTTCAATCACTTTAGCTGCATCCATGCCCAAAATAGCGGCCATCGCGCCGACGCCAACCGGCACGGCATCTTGCATGGCTTGCGCGCGAAATCGCACCAGCGGCGTGGCTTGCATCAAGGTCAACACACCGGACGCCACCAAGGCAGAGTATTCGCCAAGCGAATGGCCGGCCACAGCGGCAGGAGTCGCACCTGTTTCAGCCAACCAGACACGGTAGGCGGCCACCGCAGCCACCAGCATCACGGGCTGCGTGTTGGTGGTCAGCGCCAATGTTTCTTTAGGGCCTTGCTTGATCAGCAGACAGAGGTCTTGGCCCAAAGCATCTGAGGCTTCAGCCAAGGTTTGAGCCACTACAGGGTGACCACCCCATGCGTCGAGCATGCCGACCGACTGGGAACCCTGACCGGGGAAAATAAAAGCAAATGGTTTCAAAAAAAATCTCCGCAAATTCTCTGCATAGCCAGAGCTGAACACGATCAGCCGGCCTGCGTACATCTTAATAATCGAGCAGCACCGCGCCCCAAGTGAAACCACCGCCAACGCCCTCGAGCAAGAGCGTGTCACCTTGCTGGACTTTGCCGCTGCGCACCGCCACATCTAAAGCCAGCGGAATAGACGCGGCTGAGGTGTTGCCATGCTGGTCCACCGTGACGATCATTTTTTCAGGGGCCAGCTTGAGCTTTTTAGCCGTGTTTTGCATGATCCGAATATTCGCTTGATGCGGTATCAGCCAGTCAATATCGGCTTGGGTTTTGCCAGCCTTCTCCAAAACAGCACGCGCGGTGTCTTCAAGCACACCCACGGCCAACTTGAACACCGCTTGGCCGTCCATGGTCAGCAGCGGGCTGCCCGTGACTTGACCGCCGGAGACGTGTCCGGGCACACACAAAATGCTGGAATATTTGCCATCGGCATGGATGTCTGTTGCCAAGATGCCGGGCACATCAGAGGCCTCCAGCACCACGGCGCCAGCGCCATCACCAAACAGCACGCAGGTGGTGCGGTCTGAAAAATCAAGAATGCGAGAAAACACTTCCGCACCAATCACCAGTGCCTTGCTTGCGGTGCCGGTCTTGATCAATGAGTCGGCCAGTGTCAGCGCATAAATGAAACCACTGCAGACGGCCTGAACATCGAAGGCCGCAGCGCCGACATTGCCTAGTTTGCTTTGCAAAATGCAGGCAGCCGAAGGGAATACCATGTCGGGCGTTGACGTTGCCACGATGATGAGGTCAATCTCGCTGGCGTTGCGGCCAGCAGCTTCGAGTGCACGACGGCAGGCTTGCAAGGCCAGATCGCTGACGCAGACGCCCGGGTCAGCAAAGTGGCGGGCCCGGATGCCGGTGCGTCCAACGATCCATTCGTCGGAAGTCTCAACGCCTTTGGCGGCAAGTTCGGTGGCCAGATCGGCATTGGTCAGACGGCGCGGGGGCAGATAACTGCCCGTGCCCGTGATACGGGAAAAACGGCTCATTCAGGACTCGCTCGAGAGACGAAGGATCGTCAGTGGACAGGGTTCTGCAGCGGAAGTGAAGCCGCAGCAGCCAATAGCGCAGGCGCTGCAGGATCGACATGACTCACCGCTGCAGCATGGGCCAGCAAGGGTGCGGCATGGGCGATTCGCTCTTTCACTTTCCCCAGCAGGTTGTTACGGGCTGCATCATAAGCTCGATTCAGCGCCCGTTCAAAAGCGAAAGCATCTGCCGAACCGTGACTTTTGAACACCAAGCCGCGCAGACCGAGCAAAGCAGCGCCGTTGTAACGACGATGATCTACCCGCTTTTTAAATGCAGATAAGACTGGGTAAGCCACCAATGCCGCTATTTTGGTGAAAATATTGCGAGAGAACTCGGCCTTGATGAAGCCGCCGATCATGCCAGCCAAGCCTTCACTGGCCTTCAGGGCGACGTTACCGACAAAACCATCGCACACGACGATATCAGTCGTGCCCTTGAAAATATCGTTGCCTTCAACGTTGCCAAAAAAGTTCAGGTCCCCCGATTGCGATGCAGATCGCAGCAATTCACCGGCCTTTTTGATGACTTCACTGCCTTTGATAGCTTCTTCGCCGATATTGAGCAAGCCAACGCTGGGCGCCAACACGCCTGTGACGGCAGACACCAAGGCTGAGCCCATCACGGCGAACTGCAACAAGTGATGCTCACTGCAATCGACGTTAGCGCCCAAGTCGAGCACCGTCGTGGCGCCGCCAGCGGCATTTGGAAGTTGGGTGGCGATGGCAGGGCGGTCAATACCTTCCAGCGTTTTCAGCACGTAACGTGAAATCGCCATCAAAGCGCCGGTGTTGCCAGCCGACACAGCAGCATCGGCAGCTGCATCTTTGACCTGCTGCACAGCCACACGCATGGAAGAATCTTTTTTGCGCCGCAAGGCCACTTCAATGGAGTCATCCATCGTGACCACTTCAGAGGCGGCAACCACATGGCAGCGCGGGTGTAAATGCAAGGCAGCAAAGTTTTGCTGCGCTGACAACGCAGTCCCCAGCCCCACAATCAAAACGACCGAATCTGGATGATTGTCAAGAAAAGCCAAACTGGCTGGTACGGTCACCGAGGGACCGAAATCCCCTCCCATGGCATCAACAGCGATCCTGATCATGGTGAGACCGGTGCAATCAATAAAGGGGTGTGCAGCAAAACAAAAGCCCGCAGGATCAGTGCGGGCCTGTTTTTAGAAGCGTGGATTACGCTTCTGACTTGGTTTTCAAAACCTTGCGGCCACGGTAAAAGCCGGTTGGGCTGATGTGGTGACGCAAATGGATTTCGCCTGTGGTGGATTCCACGGCAATGCCTGGAACGTTCAAGGCATTGTGCGAGCGGTGCATACCGCGCTTGGAAGGTGATTTTTTGTTCTGTTGGACGGCCATAATCCGCTCCTGACGGGGTGTAGGGTTGGTAATTACGCACTACAGCAGACCATCCTTGGATGACTGGCCATTTTCAGGGGCCGGTCAGGCGGTGCATCAGTACGCGAAGCCTTAGATTATAGCGCGTCGAATCAAGCGCTCAGCTTTTCTTCAATTGTCCGAGCACGGCGAACGGGTTCGGCTTGGCTTCAGCCGCCTCTACTGCCGGGTCGCCAGCACTGAATACCGGCGTCACCGGGCAGGTCTCATGCATCGGCACCAGCGGCAAAGCCATCAACAACTCGTCTTCCAGCAAGGTCATCAGATCGAACTGCGGTGCCATCACCAGCAAGTCTTCTTCAGCCTCATCGTCCTCTGCCATGGCGATCTCTTCGCTGTCGACAAATCGGTACCACTGATCAATTTCTAACGGCGTCGACACTGTCGTCATACAGCGCTGGCACGTCAAAGGCACATTGGCCTCGGCCGTCAAATGCAGCCAGACTTGGTCTTCAGCACCGGCTTGCGGACGGAATTCCCCCGTGACTTGCCACTGAACGGCATCGCTAGGGTTCAAGCCCTTGGCTTCGTTGGCAAGGCGTTGAAGGTCTTTCAACAAAGTGGTCTCGGACCACGGTTGGCCATCTTGGGCCAGTTCTTGGAGGTTCAGCCGTTCGGCCTGGAAATTTCTGGACATGCCTGTCAGTGTAAGAGAATCAGGGGATGACTGTCCCCTCCCCTGATGCCTCCACGGCCTTTTTACCCGCGCAACGAGCCCTCGTTTTGGGCTCCACCTCGCGCTACCGCCAAGAACTTCTGCAGCGCCTGCGCATCCCTTTCAGCGTTGCTGCGCCAGATGTCGACGAGACACCACAGACCGGTGAAGCCCCCGGCGCACTGGCGATGCGCTTAGCCTTGGCTAAAGCCCGCGAAGTAGCCCGCGCCTTTCCACAAGCGGTGGTGATTGGCTCCGACCAAGTGGCCGACCTAGACGGCGTGCCGCTCGGTAAACCCGGCACGCACGACCGCGCCGTCGCGCAACTGCGCCAAATGCGGGGGCGCACCGTGATTTTCCAAACCGCCGTCGCCGTGGTGTGCTTGGCCAGCGGCTTTGAACAAGCGTCTTTGTCCGCCGTGAAAGTCCGCTTTCGCCAACTCAGCGACGAAGCCATCGAAAACTATTTACAGGCCGAGCAACCCTACGACTGCGCTGGCAGCGCCAAGAGCGAGGGGCTGGGCATCGCGCTGTTGGAGGCGATTGACAGTGATGACCCGACCGCGCTGATCGGCCTGCCCTTGATCCGCACCTGCCACCTGATCGAAGCCGCCGGTATTCGGCTGTTTGAGTCGAAAGTCAACGCATGAACGACACCATGAAAACACACGGCAGCAAAGGCAAACTCTATCTGGTGCCCGCACCGCTGGACTTCGGCTGTGACGACGCCGCCCCGCTGCAACAAGTCATGCCGCAAGGCACGATGGAAGTCGCCGCCAAACTGGGCTTTTGGGTGTCAGAAAATGCACGCAGCACCCGCGCTTATTTGAAGCGCGTGAATGAACTGCACCCGCTGAGCCAACCCATCCAAGCGCTGCAAATTCAAGAACTACCGCGCGAAGTGCATAAAAAAGGCGATCACGGCGGCAACTTTGATGCACGTCCGTTACTGCAAGCAGCATTGCAAGGCCATGACATGGGCTTGGTCAGCGAAGCGGGCATGCCTGCGATTGCAGACCCCGGCTCATCGGTGGTGCGCGCCGCGCATGACCTCGGCTTGCAGGTGGTGCCCTTGGCAGGCCCGATGTCGCTGGTGATGGCGCTGGCTGCCAGTGGGCTGAATGGTCAGAATTTTGCGTTTGTCGGCTACCTGCCGCAAGACGCCGGCGAGCGCTCACAGCGCATCCGGGAGCTCGAGTCCATCGCGCTGAAAACAAGACAAACCCAGATGTTCATTGAGACGCCTTACCGCAACACAGTGTTGCTGGGCGCCTTGCTGCAAACATTGCAAGGCAACACCCGGCTGGCGCTGAGCTGCGGCCTGACGCTGGAAGCCGCTTGGTCGCGCAGCGCGCAAGTCAGCATGTGGAAAAGCAAGCGCGATGAAAAACCGGGCGCACCGCTGGCGTTGCCAACGGTGTTTTGCATCGGCCGCTAGAATTTTTTAGCGAAGGACTGGCACGCTGCGCAAGGTCGCCTTCATGGCGCCCTCGCCCATCGCTGCACCGAAACGCTTGGCCAGACGCTCGGCGACGTTTTCGCGGCGCGTGTAGTCAATGATGTCTTCAGTTTTAACCACCTCACGGGCGACAAATTCGAGCGAGCCGAACGCATCTGCCAGACCCAAATCAACCGCCTGTTCACCGCTCCAGAAAAGGCCACTGAACATCTCCGGCGTTTCCTTCAAGCGATCACCACGGCCATTTTTGACCACTGTGATGAACTGCTGATGAATCTGATTCAGCATGGTCTGCGCGTAGGCGCGTTGACGCTCGCTTTGGGCGCTGAAGGGATCAAGGAAACCCTTGTTTTCACCCGCCGTCATCAGGCGGCGCTCAACCCCCAGCTTGTCCATCAGGCCGGTGAAGCCGAAGCCGTCCATCAGCACGCCGATGCTGCCCACGATGCTGGCCTTGTCGACGTAAATCTGGTCCGCAGCCACAGCGATGTAATAGGCAGCAGACGCAGCGGTTTCTTCGACCACAGCGTAAACCGGCTTGTTGTATTTGGCTTTCAAACGCAAAATTTCGTCGTTCATCATGCCGGCCTGAACTGGGCTACCGCCGGGCGAATTGATCAACAACACCACCGCTTTGGAGCCAGTATCCTCAAAAGCCGCTTGCAATGCGGCATTGACAAACTCAGCACTCGCATCGGCGCCATCGGCGATCTCGCCCTTGATTTCGACCACCGCCGTGTGCGGCGTGCTGACACTGGTGGGTGAAGAACCCCGATGCAGCGCCAGCCAAACCAGCGCAATCAAAAAGACCAGCCAAGACAGCCGAACAAAAGTCTTCCAGCGACGCGACGATTTTTGCTCATTGAGGGCGGCGAAGGCCAGCTTCTCAAGCGTTGCACGCTCCCAGCCGGCCTCTTGATGAGCCGTCGCAGGACCTGCGACGGTTTCGGTTTTGACGGCTTGGTTATTGTTTTCGTTCATAGTGAGCTAGTTTAAAACGCGATCGGTTGGAGGTTGTAGCCGGGGTGCCAAAAGACCACGCCGTCACGTTCTGAAAGTTGGATTTTCACGAGTCCGCCGCGGCACGGACCACCGGCGCATTCGCCGGTTTCCGGGTGGTACGCGGCGCCATGACTGGCGCACATCAACCATTGGCCACTGTCGTCAAAAATTTGGTTCGGCTGCCAATCCAGCTCCATCGCCACATGGCTGCACCGGTTCAGGTAAGCCTGCGGCTGGCCCTCAAACCGAATCGCAAAAGCTCGACAAGTCTGGCCCGCATAGACCACGTCAAAAGGGATGACCAAACCACATTCAACCAGCTCCGCAGCGTTACACAGCGGCTGGACAGGATCAACAGTCAACGCGTCAGGCATGGTTGCGCAGCCAAGTTTCTAGTTCAGCCACCGAGTGCAGCACCGCGCGCGGCTGCAGCACTTCAAAAGCGTCTGGTTCGTGCGCGCCATAACTGACGCCGACGCTGGCACAACCCGCATTCAAGGCCATCTGCAAATCATGCGTGGTGTCGCCGATCATCAAGGTGCGCTCAGGCGGCACATCGAACTCGCGCATCAGCTCATGCAGCATGCGCGGATCCGGCTTGCCCGCAGTTTCGTCAGCCGTGCGCGAGCCGTCAAAACGGCCCTTGAGTTCGACCGCCTGCAGGGCTTCGTCAAGACCCCGTCGCGACTTGCCGGTGGCCACCGTCAAAATATGACCGCGCTCTTTGAGTCCCGCCAACAAGGTCAAGGCGCCATCAAACAAACTGATGTCGTGTTGACGCTGCATGTAGTGGTGCTTGTAGCGCTGGTTGAGTTCGGGGTAACGGGATTCGGGCACGTCAGGCGCAGCGTGGGCCAAGGCCTGCATCAGGCCCAGCCCGATCACATAAGCAGCGGCTTGATCGCTGGGCTTGGCACCGCCGACATCGACGACGGCCGCTTGAATACAACGCACGATGAGTTGCGTCGAGTCGTACAGCGTGCCGTCCCAGTCGAAGGCGATTAAATCAAAATTCAGGGGGCGGGACATGGGCAACCAGTGCGTCAAGTTCAGGTGGGAGTTCGGCTAGCAGCGTGATGCGCTTGCCGTTCGAGGGGTGCGTGAACTTCAAGGTCCAAGCATGCAAAAACATGCGCTTGAGCGCTTGCCCAGCCGGCAGCTTTTGCAGGCCTTTGTTCAGCTCGAAGTTGCCGTATTTGTCGTCGCCGGCAATTGGATAACCTTCGGTGGCCAGATGCACGCGAATCTGGTGCGTGCGCCCGGTTTTGATGGTGACTTCGAGCAAACTGAAATCACTCAAGGGCTGGTCTTTAGACGCCGGCAGCGCTGCCCGCAGCTTGACCAAGGTGACAGCGCGCATGGCATCCGGATGCTCTTTGTCGACCACCATGACGCGGCGTTCACCGTCCGGCAGCAGGTATTTTTGCAGCGGCTTGTCGAGCACCTTCAACTTGGGCGGCCAGTTGCCTGCGACCATCGCCAAATACACCTTGTCGGTTTCGCGCTCACGGAACTGCTCTTGCAAAATTTTCAGAGCCATTCGTTTTTTGGCAATCAACAGCACGCCGCTGGTTTCCCGGTCCAGCCGGTGCACCAGCTCCAAGAAATCATGTCCCGGCCTGGCCATGCGCATTTGCTCAATCACGCCAAAGGCCACGCCGCTGCCGCCATGCACCGCCACGCCGGCTGGCTTGTCAATCGCCAGCACGTGATCGTCTTCAAACAATATCGGGAACTCACGCGACGGCGCCAAGCCGCCGACGCTGGACGTCGCACCGTGACGGGCGATTTCGGTCGCCATCGCCAACGCTTTCTGGTCGGCACGTTCTGACGTGCGCACCGGCGGTAGTCGCACCACATCGCCCGTCTCCACACGCGTATCGGCCTGCACACGGCCTTTGTTGATGCGCACTTCGCCACTGCGAATGATCCGGTAAACGTGCGTTTTGGGCACGCCCTTGAGCTGGCGAATCAAAAAGTTATCAAGCCGCTGACCGGCGTAATCTTCCGTCACCGTGACCAGCGTGGCTTGCGGCAAGGCCGCCGGCTCGGCTGGTTCGGCTGGCTGATACGGTTCGGCCACCACCGGTTGAGGCAAGAAAACGCGCCTCGGTGCTGCCGCAGACTGCAGCTGCGCAGGCGACGGACGCGAGCCGCCAGACCTCGCTTTGGCGGGCGAACCCAAGGGTTTGCTGGCGCCACGTGGGGCGTTTTTTGATCGTTTGGCCGGAGGATTTCCTGACCCTATAATGTGTTTCACTAGCGATGCGCTGTAAGTAGTTGATTTGTCTGGCAGTTTAGTCCACCACAAGTCCACGCTTGCCGCAGTGCCGCGTTAGAAGGTCGATGCTGATGACTGTTTTGCCTGAAATGCCAGGGTGCATGGCACCCCGCGAAGGGCCAACACAGTGCGATTAGTCGACGTTTTGCGAATACAACAACGGAATACCAAGTGCATAGCCCCACGGGCTGTGCACGGATCTTGATGAGATCAAGCCTTTTTACGGGTAGCCTCCTGATGACAACTTTGGTTGGACTGGTTTTTTTATGCTTGCGGCGCCTTCTGGCCCCGCTCTTGAGCATAAACACACCTGCAACCCCTGCATCACGGACACGCTCTGCTATTTTATTTATAGCAAATACCCGGTCGGCCCCAGCTCATCCCATCCACGCGCCCACGCCCAGACTTCTCGCTTGACCGCTCTTTGTTGAGCAGTCCTGCCGAGCACGTCAAAAGCTCTCCGGCAATTCCCCACGTTCGCATCACGTCTGCTTGCGGCATCGTTAGCCCAATTTGGGCAGTTGAAAGCTCGAGAATAATTCTCGAGGCAAGAACGATAAGGAATTCCGATGAAACGGATGCTGATTAACGCCACCCAGACCGAAGAACGCCGGTTGGCCATTGTTGATGGACAAAAACTCCTCGACTACGAAATTGAAGTCGAAGGACGCGAGCAACGCAAGGGCAACATCTACAAGGCCGTCGTCACACGCGTCGAGCCTTCGCTGGAAGCCTGCTTTGTCGACTACGGCGAAGACCGTCACGGTTTTCTGCCTTTCAAAGAAATTTCACGCAATTACTTTGCAGCCGGCGTTCCAGTCGGTCAGGCTCGCATCAATGATGTGATCCGTGAAGGCCAAGAACTGATGGTTCAGGTCGAAAAAGAAGAACGCGGCAACAAGGGCGCAGCCCTGACCACCTTCGTCAGTCTGGCGGGTCGTTACGTGGTGCTGATGCCCAACAACCCACGCGGTGGCGGTGTCAGCCGCCGCATCGAAGGCGACGACCGGGCCGAGCTCAAAGAAGCCATGGACCAGTTGGAATACCCAGCCGGCTCCAGCATCATTGCGCGCACCGCCGGCATTGGCCGCAGCGCGCCAGAGTTGCAATGGGACCTGAACTACCTGATCAAGCTCTGGACCGCCATCGAAGGCGCCGGCAAAAATGGCAAGGGCGCTTTCCTGATTTACCAGGAATCGAGCTTGGTGATCCGCGCCATTCGCGACTACTTCAACAGCGACATCGGCGACATCCTGTTCGACACCGACGACGTCTACGAACAAGCCCGCCAGTTCATGGCGCACGTCATGCCTGAGCATGAGCACCGCGTCAAACGCTACCGCGATGACGCACCGCTGTTCTCGCGTTTCCAGATCGAGCACCAAATCGAATCGGCTTACGCCCGCACCGTGCAACTGCCTTCCGGCGGCGCCATCGTCATCGACCACACTGAAGCCTTGGTGTCCGTCGACGTCAACTCAGCTCGCGCCATCAAGGGCGGCGACATCGAAGAAACCGCCACCCGCACCAATTTAGAAGCCGCTGACGAAGTGGCCCGCCAAATGCGCTTGCGCGACTTGGGCGGCCTGATCGTCATCGACTTCATTGACATGGAAGAAAGTCGCAATCGCCGCGACGTCGAAAACCGCCTGCGCGACGCGCTGCGTCAAGACCGCGCCCGCGTGCAGTTCGGCACCATCAGCAAGTTCGGATTGATGGAAATGAGCCGTCAGCGTCTGCGCCCGGCCCTCTCCGAAGGCGCGTCTATTCCTTGCCCGCGTTGCGGTGGCTCTGGCCACATCCGCGACACCGAAAGCTCGGCATTGCAAATTTTGCGCATCATCCAAGAAGAGTCGATGAAAGACAGCACGGCCTCCGTGCTGTGCCAGGTGCCGGTCGACGTGGCGTCTTTCCTGCTGAACGAAAAGCGTTCAGAGATTGCCAAAATCGAGATGAAGCAGCGCATCAACGTGCTGCTGGTGCCGAACAAAACGCTAGAGACACCGAACTACAAGCTTGAGCGCCTGAAGCACGATGACCCGCGTCTGGACAACATCGAAGCCAGCTACAAAATGGCTGAAGAGATTGAAGACCCGACCTTGGTGACCCGCCGCAGCCAAGAAAAGCACAACAAGCAAGAGCCCGTCATCAAAGGTGTGTTGCCTGACATGCCCGCCCCGATCGTGGTGCCAAAGCCTGAAGTCGCAGCCAAACCTGCGGCCCAGCAACGCTCACCGCTGGCAGCCCGCACACCAGCGGCGCCTGCTGCTGAAAAAGGCTTCTTTGGTTGGCTCAAAAACCTGTTTGCTGGCGACGACGCAGCACCGGTTGCAGCGCCTGGCAAAGAGGTGAAAAAAGACGAGCGCGGCGAAGGCCGTCGCGATGAGCGTGGTGAACGCGGCGAGCGTTCAGAGCGCGGCGAACGTGGTGGCCGCGATGCGCGCCGCGGCGGTCGTGGTGGTCGCAGCGAACGCACCGAAGGCCGCCCTGAGCGGACGGGTGAGCGCGGTGCTGAGCGCGGCGAAGGCCGCGCTGATCCACGCCGTGAACGCAGCCCAGAAGGCCGCGCTGAGGGTCGTCCTGAACGTGTTCCCGCAGAAGGCCGTGCAGAAGGTGGTCGCGGAGCCGACCGTTCCGGCGAAGCTCGTCCAGACTTGCGCACCGAAGGCCGCAATGAAGGTCGCGCCGAGAGCCAGCCACGCAGCGAAGGTCAACCGCGCGGCGAAGGCCGTGGTGACCGCCCCCGCCGTGAACGTCCTGAACGCGCAGAGCGCACTGACCGTGGTGAGCGTGGCGCTGAACGCAGTGGCGCACCCCGCGACGCCGCCCAAGAAGAACTGGCCCTCGCCAATCAGGCTGCTATGGCAGCCGCTGCGCGCGGCGATGTGACCGCACCGGAAGCCGGACGCGAAGAGCGTCAGCCCCGAGAAGCACGTGAACCCCGTGAGCCACGCGAAAGCCGTGGTGAAGGCCGCCGTGAACGCGGTGGTCGTCGCCAGGAACGCCGTGATGACGCACCTGCTGCTGACGGTAGCCAAGCCGCGTTCGCCGATGGCAACGCACCCGATGTCCGTGCCGAACGCACAGAACGCACTGAGCAAACAGTCGCAACAGACGCCGCACCGCAAGGCAACGAGGCCACTGCAGGCCAGGATGACGCGCAAGAACGCGCACCACGCGAACGCCGCAGCCGTGACCGTTATGGTCGCGAGCGCCGTGAACGTGGTGACCGTGCCGAGTCATCGCCAGAGCAAGCCGTTGATGCAGACGCCAGCACCCCGGCCTTCACGCCAGTGCAGATGACCAGCGCAGAAACCGTCCCTGCCGCAGCTTTCATGGCCAGCCCGGTTGTGAACGAAGTGCCTGCAGCACCGGCAGCAGTTGCCGCTCCAGCACCGCAAGTGGCCAGCGCACCCGCGCCAGCCGCACGCGCTCTGCCACAGGTGGCTTCGTATGACTTGCCTCTGCAAGACTTGGCTCAAGTCGCCAGCGCTTCCGGTCTGCAGTGGGTCAACTCCAACACCAGCAAGATCGCTGAAACGCAAGCCGCCATGGCCGCAGAGCCGCGTCTAGTTCACGTGCCACGCGAACGGGCCCCTGTGGTCGCTGTGCCAGCGAGCCCTTTGGTGCTGGTTGAGACCAAGCGTGACCTGAGCAACATGACACTGCCTTTTGAAGAGACTGCAGCCAAGCAGCCCCCGCAGTAAACCGACCACAGCGACCACAGCGACAGTCTCCGGTCCGGGCAGCATGCCGGGCTGGAGCCCCAAAAGGCGACTCGTTGAGTCGCCTTTTTTCATGCCCACGGCAGTATCGCTACCATGACAGCATGGAAACGCCTTTCTTCGCTTCTCAGACTTGGCTCCACAACGCTCTGCCGGAGTTACAAGGCTGGCTGCCCGTGATGACCACCGTGCTGCACCTGTCGCTGGCGCTGGCAGTGACGCTGCACGCCCTGCTGACGCGCCGCAATGTGTCGGCCACCGTCGCCTGGATCGGACTGGCTTGGTTCACCCCTATCGTTAGCGCGTTGCTCTACCTGATGTTGGGCGTCAACCGCATCCAGCGCGCGGGTGTGGCGCTGGACCTGAAAACGGCTTGGCAACGGGAGCACCAACGCACCGGCAGCCGTGTCGCGGCCATTGGCAGTGCCGCCGGACCCGATGCCCCGAGTTCACTGGCGCTGGCTGGCATCAACCGGCTGGCCCGGGAAACCACCGGCAATGCCCTGCTCGGCGGCAACGCCATCACGCCCTTGCGCGATGGCGACGAAACCTACCCGGCGATGCTGGCAGCCATTGATTCGGCACACCACTCGATCACGCTGGTGACTTATATTTTTGACCTTGACGAGGTTGGCCGCGCTGTCGCCGACGCCTTGGTGCGGGCCCAGCAGCGCGGCGTCCAAGTGCGGGTACTGATCGATGCGGTGGGCGGACGCTACAGCCACGGCCGCATGGTCGTGCACCTGAGCAGCCGCGGCGTCAAGGCAGCGGCATTCCTGCCACCCCGCTTTCTCGGTCTGCTGGCCCACGCCAATCTGCGCAACCACCGCAAGATCATGGTCATCGACGGCGCGCATGGCTTCACGGGGGGCATGAACATTCGGGCCGGGCATTGGCTGGCGCGCCAACCCAAGTCGCCGGTTCGCTGCCTGCACTTTTCGGTGCGTGGCCCGGTCGTCGCCGACATGCAACGGGCCTTCGCCATTGATTGGGCTTTCAGCACCGGCGAGGCGCTGCTGGGCGAAACTTGGTTTGCAGCGGCCACAAATTGCGGACCGGTACTGGCGCGAGGCGTCTCTGATGGCCCGGATGGCGACATCGACCACATGCGCCATGTGATGCTGGGCGCACTGGCCTGTGCGCAGCAACGGGTGGCCATCATGACACCCTACTTTCTGCCGGACGAGGTGCTGCTGACGACCCTGCAGATCACCGCCTTGCGCGGCGTCACGGTGGACATCGTGCTGCCGGCCCGCAGCAACCTGCCGCTGATGGATTGGGCCATGCGCCCACAAATGGGCCGGCTGCTGGCGGCCGGCTGCCGGATTCACTTGTCGCCGCCGCCGTTCGATCACTCCAAACTGTTTCTGGTCGACGATGCATGGTCGCTGATTGGCTCCACCAACTGGGACGCGCGCAGCCTGCGGCTCAATTTTGAATACAACCTTGAGTGCCATGACGCGCAACTGGTGGCGCAGCTCGACACCTTGCTGCAGCAGCGCATATCAGACGCCGAGACACTGGATGCGGCAGTGCTGGCCCGCCAGTCCCTAGCCGGGCAACTGCGTGATCGTCTGGCCGGCTTGCTGTCGCCCTATCTTTGAGATTCGACCAAGACTCAGGCTTTGGCTGCTTGCCGGTAAGCGTTCTGCACGGCGGCTTCTTCACCGCGTTGCTCGGCCAACGCGGCCAGCGCCAGCCAAGCCTTGCGTTTGAGCACGGCATCTTGCAAAGACAACACCGCGTGCGACAGCAGCTGCTGCGCTTTGCCCCAGAGCTGACGCTTCAGGCAAGCGACGCCGGCCAAATACTCAAAATTAGCATCGCCGGGCCGGGTCTGCAAGGCGGCTTCGATGCGCGCCAGCCAAGCCGCATCGATGGCCTCTAGGCTGTCTTCCAGCGCCAAAATAAATTTTACGCGAATGCTGTCGCCCAGCTCCGAGCGCGGCGCCATCACCGTCTCCCAAGCGCCTGCCAGCCAATGACGCGCCACTGCGGCATCGCCCTTCAACAGCATCAGCCGGGAAGCGGCATGGACGGCCAGTTCAGGCATGGCGCGTTCGACATCATCCAGCGACAGCCAGACGTGGCGCAGCTGTTCCGGATCATGCGCGGCGTTGAGCAACTCAAGCGCCAAGCCGCGGATGATGCTTTGTGCCGCCGGCGGTGAAAACGCACGGTGCTTGGCCAACAGACGGGCCGTTTCCAGGGCGTCCGATGTCTGGCCAGCCAGCCGTGCCGCACGCAATCGCATGCGCAAGGCCAGCGTGCGGCGACCGGCGCCCAGCGGCAGCTGGTTCAGCCACTCCATCGCCACGCTCGGTTCACGGTCTTCCAGTGCCCAACGCGCCGCGCGCAGCTGAATGCCTTCTTGGGTTTCCAGCACCGTCCGGTTGCCCGCACCCTCAAGCGCTTGTTGCAAATGCTGATCGCGGACTCCACGGTTTTGCAATGCTTGCGCGCTCTCGGCCGCCAACAAATGCGCCAAAGAACGCAACTGCTGCGAGCGAGCCGGCTGATGCCCGGAGTCTGTTCCCACATCGAGAATCAACTCGCTCATGTTTTTTTCTTGCAGCAAGGCGTTTTCAGCAGAGCGCGATGCACGAATGAATCGACCCGCCAGCAAGTGCGCCAACGCGTCCATCAAGGCGGCGTACATGGCACGTTCTTTTTGCTGTGCTCGCCAGCGCCGCGCCTGCCGCGGCAGCGATGCCACCACGGTCAAAGCCTTGAGCGCAAAATGCAGCAGAGCAAAAGCCGCCACCAACACCAGCAGCATCAAATTGAAGGACAGATCGACCCGGTACGGTGGCCAGAACAAGGTCACGACGGCATGGTTGTTGCCGGCCAACAAGGCCACGGCCACAGCCACGCCAAACAGGGCAACAAACCAAAGGGCGGCACGCATAAGCTGGTTTTTTTATTGGGAGTCTTAACGGCCAGCGGCCGCGGTGGCCAGGGCGGCCAGAGTCTCGTCAAAACGCGGCAACTCGCCGGTTCGGAGTTGCGCCTGAGTCTGCTGCAGCAAGGCTTTCGCAGCCTGCGTCTTGCGCGACGAAGCATCAAAATAACGCGACAAACTAGTCTGCACGCTGGCCAGATCAGAGCGCGCTGCATCGGTTTGCCGCGACAGCAAGGCCAAGCGGGCATTGAGTAATTTGAGCTTGATGTTTTCGCGCAGGAAGTAAGACTGCTCCGGTGCCAGCAAGGCGGCCTCGGGTCGGTCAATCCGACTCACCCGCAACAGGCTTTGAGCGTCTTCACGCAGGCCAGTCAGGATCCGACCCGACCAGCTGCTCAACGCCTGGAGATCAAAAAAGCGTGCAAAACCAGTGCGCACGATCTCGGCAGGAGCACCAGCAGCAGCAGCCGAAGAGGGCAATACGCCAGCCGCTGGCGCCGTTGAACCCGCCGTGGGTTGAAACACACCACCCACCACATCATTGGCCATCGGCAACTCATCAATCTGGCGCACCAGTTCGTCGAGCTTCAGCAGCATTGCCGGGACATCGGTCTGGGCCGCACTTTTAATCCGTTCGGCATCTTTGACAATGGCACGCTGCACCGGGGTCAAGCGCGGCTGGGCTGCGCGCGCGAGCCGTTGTTCAGCAGACCTGAGGGCCGCCAGCAAAGGCTCAGCGCTGCCTGTCAGCTGCGCCTGTTGCTGCGCCAGCCGCAGGTTGGCTTCTAGCTCAATCACCAAGTTGTCATCACGAGAGCGCGACAATTTTTGCATCAGTTCTTCGAGTTGGCCACGCTGCAAGCTGACCTCGCTGATGCGGTTTTCAGTCACCGCTAAACGCGCTGCGAGTTCACGGCTGCTTTCTTGCGCTTGGCGGGCCAGCGTTCGAGCCTCGACCGCTTGGGTTCCGGTGTCGGTGCTACGGCGCGCCAGCTCTTCTTGAATATGGCTGAGCTTTTGCCACAACAGCAAGCAGCCCAAAGCACCTGCCAGAGCCAGTACCAGCACGACCAGCGCCCAAGTCCGCGAGTGCCACCACGCACTGGCAGCAGAGACGGGCGAAACAGGTGCGCCAAGGCTGGCCGATGCGGCCGAATTGGGTGTTGAAGGAATGTCACTCATGAATACACCAATTCTATCGACGCCACGATGTCGTCCAGCGCCGGTCGTGACTCGATAACAACACCCCAACCCGCCGCCTGTGCCGCTTGGGCGATTCTGCTGTGTGTGGCGATGGCTTTGGCCTGCGACCAGTCAAACCCCCGAGGTAAATGCGCCAAGGCTTCAGAACTGCTGAAGAGCCAGACCGATCCATCACGCTGACTGTCGATCATGCACTGCAGCTGCGCCGCGGTGAAATGCGGCGCACGGCGTTCGTAAACCACCACAAAATCAACCGCAGCGCCCGCCTGTTCAAGCTGACGGGCCAGCCATTCACGGCCCGGTGCCGCAACATCTGCCGCCGTGTCCGATGACTCGCTTTGGCCGCGCACGATCAACACCCGTTGCCCAGCCCAATCCCGCTGGCCGATCACTTGCCACAAGGCCTCAGAGTCAAACTGCGCGGCATCAACGGGCGGCGTATCGATCTGCGCCGTCGGCACACCTTGCGCCACCAACACCTGCGCAGTGCCCGGGCCGGGCGCCATGAAGCGAACATGGGGCAACGTTGCCAAGTCCTGAGCCGTTGGCTCAGCAACTGTTCGCCTAGCCGCAAAAAAATGCTCAACCGCATTGCCGCTCACAAACATCACAGCGGCGTAATGGTCCAAGTGCGCCCACGCAGCACGCGCCGCTGTCAAATCAGCCACGCTGGCAATCTCGATCAAAGGCAGTGCTTCGGCGCGAATACCGCGCTGCTCTAGTTGCGCAACCCAACGCTGGGCATCTGGAGCGGGCCGGGTGACGATGACGCGGCCAACCCGGCCAACCCGGCCAACTCGTTCAGCGCTGTCAGCGCGTTCAAGTGCTGGCATTTGAACTGATATGGGTAGCCCAGACCGCGCCCCCGGCTCGCAGCAGCGCAGCCACGTGCTCGCCGAGCGCTTCGGCCTCAGCAAAATCACGCACCAGCGCTTGGTGCTGCACGCGCACCAGCGGTGCCGTCTCGGCCGGCACTGCATTTGGCACGGCATCTGGACCCGCATCACCGGGGTCTCCCCAAGCCGCTTCCAGTAGCAGGCCGTCAGCCGTCAGGCCGTGGGTGAACGCGGCCAGCGGCATCGAACAACTGCCCCCCATGGCGCGCGACACTGTGCGCTCAGCGGTCACAGCCAACCAGGTGGGCTGGTGCGCCAGCAGGGCCAGTGCGGCTATCAAGTCTTGCCGGTCCGCCCGCACTTCAATGCCGAGCGCACCTTGGCCGGCCGCAGGCAACATGCTGTCAGGCTCAAAGTTCGCGCGAATGCGGCTCTCAAGCCCCAAGCGTTTGAGTCCGGCAGCGGCCAGCACGATCGCATCGTATTGGCCTTCGTCGAGCTTGCGCAGTCGGGTGTCGAGGTTGCCGCGCAAGGGTTCAATGCGCAGGTCAGGTCGCAAGGACTTCAAAATCACCAAGCGGCGCAGGCTTGACGTACCGACCACCGCACCCACCGGCAAAGCCGCCAGCGAAGCATGGTGATTCGACACAAACGCATCGCGCGGGTCTTCGCGCTCGAGCACGCAGGCCAAGGCAAAACCAGCCGGCAAGTCCATTGGCACATCTTTCAGCGAATGCACGGCGAGGTCAGCGCGGCCATCCAGCAAGGCCGTCTCCAGCTCTTTGACAAACAAGCCCTTGCCGCCGACTTTGCTCAATGAGCGGTCCTGAATTTGGTCGCCCGTGGTGGTCATGCCCAGCAGCTCAACCTGCCAGCCCAAGCGGCTTTCCAACAAAGCCTTGACGTGCTCGGCTTGCCACAGCGCCAAGCGGCTTTCGCGGGTGGCGATGACCACTTTTTTGACGGCTGAATTTGTATGTGCGATCACTGGTAACTGCCTTGTTATCTTTCAATGGCGTGAATGCTAGCATGCAGCCTTTCGTACAACAGGGCGGCGACATGGCGACTTCAGCACGGGCAAAAACCTCTTCAACGCCAGCCGCACCCAGCGCACGCGCCAAAGACAACGAGCGGCCACTGGTTGAAGACATCCGCCTGCTAGGCCGCATTTTGGGTGACGTGATCCGCGAACAAGAAGGCGTGCCGGCCTACGAGCTGATCGAGCAAGTCCGCAAACTCTCCGTGAGCTTTCGGCGCGACGCCGATGCAGAGGCCGACAAGGCGCTGAAAAAACTACTCAAAGGGCTGAGCGGAGAGCAAACCGTCAGCGTCATCCGCGCCTTCACCTATTTCAGCCATCTGGCGAATCTGGCCGAAGACCGCCACCACATTCGCCGCCGCGCCATCCATGAACGCGCTGGCGACACGCAAGAAGGCAGCATTGACGTGGCGCTGGCGCGGCTGCGCTGGGCCGGTATTTCACCCAAAACCATTTCCCAGACGCTGGCGAAAAGTTTTGTCTCGCCGGTGCTGACAGCGCACCCGACAGAAGTGCAGCGCAAAAGTATTTTGGACGCCGAGCGCGGCATTGCCCTGCTGCTCACAAGCCGCGACGAAATCAAAGCCCGCGCCGCCGCCGTCAACGCCGCCAAAGACCTGCTCAGCCCGCGGGAACTCGCTGCCAACGAGGCGCAGTTGCGTGCCCGCGTGATGCAACTCTGGCAAACCCGCTTGCTGCGCTTTTCCAAACTCACAGTGGCCGACGAGATCGAGAACGCCCTGAGTTATTACGAAGCCACCTTTCTGCGTGAAATCCCCAAGCTTTATGCGGACCTTGAGCGCGAACTCGGCAACCAAGCCGTGCACAGTTTTTTGCGCATGGGCCAGTGGATTGGCGGCGACCGCGATGGCAACCCCAACGTCAGCGCCGAAACGCTTGAGTACGCGCTGCGCAGGCAAGCCGACATGGCGCTGCGCCACTACCTCACCGAAGTGCATTATTTAGGTGGCGAGCTGTCTGTGTCTGCCATGCTGGTGAAGGTCAGCCCGGCGATGCAAGCGCTGGCGGAAAGCTCCCCCGACACCAATGAACACCGGGTTGACGAGCCCTACCGCCGCGCCCTCACCGGCATCTACGCCCGGCTTGCCGCCACGCTCAAAGAACTCACCGGCGGTGACGCCGCGCGCCATGCCTTGGCACCGCAAAACCCTTACGCCAAAGCCGAAGATTTTTTAGCCGAACTGCGCACCATCGAAGCCTCGCTGCTGACCCACCACGGCGCAGCGCTCGTCACGCAGCGCCTGCACCCGCTGATCCGTGCGGTCCAAGTGTTTGGTTTTCACTTGGCCACCATCGACTTGCGCCAAAGCTCAGACAAACATGAAGAAGTCGTGGCCGAGCTGCTGGCCACGGCACGCCTTGAGCCGAATTACGCGGCATTGAGCGAAGCCGACAAGCGCACGCTGCTGCTGAAACTCCTGAGCGACGCCCGCGCACTGCGCGTCATCGGCGCCGAGTATTCAGACCTCGCACGTGGCGAGCTGGCCATTTTTGAAGCCGCCTTGCGGGCCCGCCAGCGCTACGGCCATGAAGCCATTCGGCACTACATCATCAGCCACACCGAAACCGTCAGCGACCTGCTCGAAGTGCTGCTGCTGCAAAAAGAAGTTGGCCTGATGCACGGCACGCTGGATGCCACACACGACCTGATTGTGGTGCCGCTGTTTGAAACCATTGAAGACCTGCGCAACGCGGCGCCCATCATGCGCGAGTTTTACAGCTTGCCCGGCATCGCCAAGCAAGTGCAGCGCAGCGGCGCCGAGCAAGACATCATGTTGGGTTACTCCGACAGCAACAAAGACGGCGGTATCTTCACCAGCAACTGGGAGCTGTACCGGGCCGAGATGGCGCTGGTAGAACTCTTCGACGAACTGGCCGTGTCCCACAACATTCAGCTGCGCATGTTTCATGGTCGTGGCGGCACGGTCGGCCGGGGCGGCGGCCCCAGCTACGAGGCGATTTTGGCGCAGCCGCCGGGCACGGTGCGCGGCCAAATTCGCCTGACCGAACAAGGCGAAGTGATTGGCTCCAAATACGCCAACCCGGAAATCGGCCGCCGCAACCTCGAAACCTTGGTGGCCGCCACGCTGGAAGCCACGCTGCTGCAACCCACCAAGCCGGCCAGCCAAGCTTTTCTGGACACCGCCAGCCGGTTGTCTGCCGCCAGCATGGCCGCCTACCGCGCGCTGGTCTATGAAACCCCGGGCTTCACAGACTACTTTTTCAGCTCAACGCCGATCCGCGAAATCGCCGAACTCAACATTGGCTCACGTCCGGCGTCCCGCAAAGCCACGCAGAAGATTGAAGACCTGCGCGCCATTCCCTGGGGCTTCAGCTGGGGCCAGTGCCGCTTGGCCTTGCCCGGCTGGTACGGCTTTGGTTCGGCGGTCGAGCAATGGCTGGGGAGCTGCTCAAAAACCCGCAAAGAAAACCTCGCCGTGCTGCAAAAAATGTACAAACAATGGCCCTTCTTTCGGACTCTGCTCAGCAACATGGACATGGTGCTGGCCAAGAGCGACTTGGCCTTGGCATCGCGCTACGCCGAGCTCGTTGGTGATGCGCGGCTGCGTAAAAAAATCTTCTCGGCGATTGAAGCCGAGTGGCAGCGCACCGCCGATGCACTCAGCCAGATCACCGGCGACAAGCAGCGACTGGCCGGCAACACGGCGCTGCAACGTTCCATCCGCCATCGCTTCCCGTACATCGACCCGCTGCACCATTTGCAGGTCGAGTTGATCCGGCGCTACCGGGATGGCAAAGCCGACGAACGCGTGCAGCGCGGCATTCATATTTCCATCAACGGTATTGCTGCGGGTTTGCGCAACACCGGTTGATGAGGGGAATCATCAAGCGTCAGCAAGAATCGGCCAGGGGGCTGGCCTCCTACAAGGATCGGGGGACGACATGTCTTTGTAGGAGGCCAGCCCCTGGCCGATTCCCCGCTTCCTCTGGGCCAGATAAAATCAACGGCTTATCTTGTCACGGCTTGTCTGCGCAAGGTCCCCATTTCTCCGCTCCCGCCCGCTTGCCAACCCAGACAAGCGTGGCACTGAAAGTTCTCTCGTGAATCAATTAGACAAAAAATCCCAAGCTTGGTCGGCCCTGTTTTCGGAGCCCATGAGCGACCTCGTCAAGCGCTACACCTCCAGCGTATTTTTTGACAAACGCCTGTGGCAAGCCGACATCACCGGCTCACTGGCGCACGCCGACATGCTGGCGGTGCAAGGCATCATTGCCGCAGCCGACCACGCCTCCATCAAAAACGGCATGGCGCAAATCACGGCTGAAATCGAGTCGGGTGCGTTTGAATGGAAACTCGATCTTGAAGACGTTCACCTCAACATCGAAGCGCGTTTGACGCAGCTGGTGGGCGACGCCGGTAAGCGCCTGCACACAGGCCGCAGCCGCAACGACCAAGTCGCCACCGACGTGCGGCTTTGGCTGCGCGGTGAGATTGATTTGATTGGCGAATTGCTGATTGAGTTGCAAACCGCTTTGGTCAACATCGCGGAGAAAAATGTCGAGGTCATTCTGCCCGGTTTCACGCATTTGCAAGTCGCGCAGCCGGTGAGCTTTGGCCACCACATGCTGGCCTACGTCGAGATGTTTGCGCGCGACGCCGAACGCCTGCTCGACGTGCGCAAGCGCGTGAATCGCCTGCCGCTGGGTGCAGCAGCATTGGCCGGCACCAGCTACCCGCTGGACCGCGACCACGTGGCGCGCGCGCTCGGCATGGTCGACGAGCAAGGTCTGCCTGCGGTTTGCCAAAACAGCTTAGATGCGGTCAGCGACCGTGACTTCGCCATCGAGTTCACGGCTGCCGCCACGTTGGCGATGGTGCACACCAGCCGCCTCAGCGAAGAGCTGATTTTGTGGATGAGCCAGAGCTTTGGCTTCATCGATCTGGCCGACCGTTTTTGCACCGGCTCGTCGATCATGCCGCAGAAGAAAAACCCAGACGTGCCCGAACTCGCCCGCGGCAAAACCGGCCGCGTGGTTGGCCATTTGATGGGCTTGGTGACGCTGATGAAGGGCCAACCGCTGGCCTACAACAAAGACAACCAAGAAGACAAAGAGCCACTGTTCGACACCGTCGACACGCTGAAAGACACGCTGCGCATTTTTGCCGAGATGGTGGGCGGCATCACCGTCAAAGCTGAAGCCATGGAACGCGCCGCCTTGAAGGGCTACGCCACCGCCACCGACTTGGCGGACTACATGGTCAAAAAAGGCCTGCCTTTCCGGGATGCCCACGAAGCCGTCGCCCACGCCGTCAAAACCGCCATCGCGCAAGGTGTGGACTTGTCCGAACTGCCGCTGGCCACGCTGCAAAGCTTCAACCCCAAAATCGAGCAAGACGTCTACGAAGTGCTCAGCCTGCGCGGCTCGCTGAACGCCCGCAACACCTTGGGAGGCACTGCGCCAGCGCAGGTGCGGGCCCAAATAGCCCGGCACCGCAGCCGCTTGCAATGACGCAAAACGCCTTGCCGCCATGGCGGGCGTGAATAAAATTCAATCTTTCGAGCCCCAGACACCAATTTCTTCAAAACAGGCAGTCGCTTAAACCGATACCATCTGCGTCAAATAAAAGGAAACCAGACAATGCCCGTGATCACCAACATTGAAGACTTGCGCGTTCTGGCCGAAAAGCGCGTGCCCCGTATGTTTTACGACTACGCCGATTCCGGCTCTTGGACCGAGGGCACCTACCGCGCCAACGAAACTGACTTCCAAAAGATCAAGCTGCGCCAGCGCGTCGCCGTCAACATGGAAAACCGCAGCACCGCCACCAAAATGGTCGGCATCAACGTGAAAATGCCGGTGGCGATTGCACCGGTCGGGCTGACGGGAATGCAGCATGCCGATGGTGAAATCAAAGCGGCGAAAGCAGCTGAAAAATTTGGTATCCCGTTCATCTTGTCGACCATGAGCATTTGCTCGATCGAAGACATTGCCGCCAACACACAAGCGCCGTTTTGGTACCAGCTGTACATGATGCGTGACCGTGAGGCCATGGCCGCCATGATTGAGCGCACACGCAAAGCTGGTTGCAACGCCTTGGTCTTGACGCTGGACTTGCAAGTCATCGGTCAGCGCCACAAAGACTTGAAAAACGGCCTCACGGCGCCGCCCAAACCCACTCTGGCCAACATCATCAACCTGATGACCAAACCGCGTTGGTGCCTCGGCATGGCCGGTACGCGTCGCCACACCTTTGGCAACTTGGTGGGGCACGTCAAAGGCGTGAGCGACATGCGCTCGCTGTCGGCCTGGACCAACGAACAGTTTGACCCAACCTTGTCTTGGGCCGACGTGGCCTGGGTCAAAGAACGCTGGGGCGGCAAACTGATTTTGAAGGGCATCCAAGACGTTGAAGACGCCAAGCTCGCGGTGCAAAGTGGGGCCGACGCCATCGTCGTCAGCAACCACGGCGGCCGCCAGCTCGACGGCGCGCAGTCCAGCATCGAGGCGCTGCCCGCCATCGTCGCTGCGGTCGGCTCCGACATAGAAGTCTGGATGGACGGCGGCATCCGCTCCGGCCAAGACGTCCTCAAGGCCTGGGCCTTGGGTGCACGCGGCACCTTGATTGGCCGCGCCATGGTCTACGGCTTGGGCGCGATGGGCGAAGCAGGCGTCACCAAAGCGCTGCAAATCATCCACAAAGAACTGGATGTCACGATGGCATTTTGTGGCCGTACCGACATTCAAACCGTCGACAAAAGTATTTTGCTGCCGGGGACATTTCCGACAGCGTAAAGTCTGGGCTTCGTCTGCTCCCACACCCTACTGCCCATGCTGTTTCTTCTTTCCCCCGCCAAAGCCCTTGACTACGAGACGCCGGCGCATGTGGCCAGCCACACGCAGCCGCTGTTCACGCGGCAGTCGGCCGAGTTGATCGAAGTATTGAAGACACAGTCTCCGCAGCAGATCAGCAGCTTGATGAAACTCTCGGACAAGTTGTCTGGCCTGAATGTGGCGCGCTACGAGGCTTGGTCGCCGAAGTTCACCGCCAACAACTCAAAGCAGGCGGCGCTGGCCTTCAACGGTGATGTCTACGAAGGGCTGAATGCCAAGACCCTTGGCGAGTCCGATTTGCAGTGGGCGCAAGCGCATGTCTGTATCTTGAGCGGGCTGTATGGCGTGCTGCGGCCACTGGACTGGATGCAGCCTTATCGGCTTGAAATGGGCACCGCGCTGGCGACGGCGCGCGGCAAGAACCTGTACCAGTTTTGGGGCAGCGAAATTGCCAACTACCTGAACGAACGCGCTGCGGCCGATGCCTCGCCCGTCGTGGTCAATCTCGCCAGCGAAGAGTACTTCAAGGTGGTTGACCGCAAGGCCTTGAAACCCCGCGTGGTGACTTGCGTGTTTCAAGAACTCAAAGCCGGCCAGTACAAGATCATCAGCTTCATGGCCAAACGCGCGCGTGGTTTGATGGTGCGCTACGCGATTGAAAACAAGCTGAGCAGTGTGAAAAAGCTGGAATCCTTTAACCTTGAGGGCTATGACTTTTCACCTGACGTGTCCGAGCCCGACCGTCTGGTGTTTCGTCGCCAGTCGAGCTGATCTATCAGGATCTCAAGGAGGTTCCCCGTGAGCAACAACGCCTTTGCAAGCCACGCCTTTGAGCAAGACATCACACCGGCCGTGCGTGTGTGGTTAGCCGAGCAGCAGGCCGCTGGCTTTGGTCCGGATCAGTTGCTGAAGTCGCTGCTAGACGCCGGCTGGGGTGAAGCCGCGGCCCGTCATCTGTTGGCCATGCCTGCCAAGATAGCCGCCAATGACTCGCCACTTCCACCGCCCCTGCCGGTGCCTTGGCCGGCGCACGCCGGCGAACGTTTGGCGCTGGATGCAGGCGATCGCCAAGTCAACGCCATCACGGTGCTGCAAGACCCGCCGCTGCTGGTGCTGGAAGGACTGCTGAGCCGCGAAGAGTGTCTGGCGTTGATCGATGCAGCCGCACCGCGCATGTCGCGCTCACTGACGGTCGACGTGAAAACCGGCGGCGAAGAAACCAACCAAGCGCGCACCAGCGAAGGCATGTTTTTTGAACGCGGCGAAAGCGCGCTCATCAGCCGCATAGAAGCGCGCATTGGCGCGTTGCTCGGCTGGCCGGTGCAAAACGGTGAAGGCTTGCAAGTGCTGCGCTACGGCCCCGGCGCAGAGTACAAGCCGCACTACGATTACTTTGACCCGGCTGAGCCCGGCACGGCGAGCATTTTGCAGCGCGGCGGCCAGCGCGTGGCCACGCTGGTGATGTACCTGAACGAGCCCGAAGCTGGCGGTGCCACCGTCTTCCCTGATGCCGCTTTGGCGGTGGTGCCGAAGTGCGGCAACGCGGTTTTTTTCAGCTACAGCCAACCACACGCTGTCAGCCGAACGCTGCACGGTGGCGCGCCGGTCATCAGCGGCGAAAAATGGATCGCCACCAAATGGCTGCGCGAACGCGAATTTATTTAAAGCCTTGATTGACGTCACACCATGAACTCCCCTGAACAATCCCAGCTGGGCAAAACCTCTGCCTATGCGGATGAATACGACGCATCGCTGCTGTTTCCCATCGCCCGCGCCGGCAAACGAGAAGAGATCGGCGTCGCCGCGCAAGCGCCTTTTTTTGGCGCCGACATGTGGACCGCCTATGAGCTCAGTTGGCTCAACTTGCGCGGCAAACCACAGGTGGCGCTGGTGCAAGCGGTGGTGCCGTGTGAAACGCCCAACATCATCGAGAGCAAGTCCTTCAAGCTCTACCTGAACAGCTTCAACAACAGCCGTTTTGCCGATGCCAGTGCGGTGCTGGCGCTGCTCAGACGCGACCTCAGCGAAGCCGCTTGGCGCGGTGCAGTGCTGCAAGCAACGGCCAGCGCACCGCCCTCGATTGGCGTCAAGCTGCTGCTGCCCGACCTATTTGACCGAGAACCGCTGCAAGAACTCGACGGATTGAATCTAGACCGGCTCGACATCGAGTGCACGCGCTACACGCCAGCGCCTGATCTGTTGACGGCCAATACCGACGAAGCGTCGGTGACCGAAGTGCTGACCAGTCACTTGCTCAAAAGCAATTGCTTGGTGACCGGCCAGCCGGATTGGGGCAGTGTGCAAATCAGCTACACCGGCGCGCAGATTGAGCAAGAAGGTCTGCTGCAATACTTGGTGAGTTTTCGCAACCACAACGAGTTTCATGAGCAGTGCGTCGAGCGGATTTTCATGGACATCTGGCAGCGCTGCAAACCTGCCAAGCTGGCGGTCTTTGCGCGCTACACCCGGCGTGGCGGTCTGGACATCAACCCGTTTCGCACCAGTTACCCGCAGGCGCTGCCGCCGGCGGTGCGCACCGCGCGCCAATGAACCGGCTTTAAAAAAGCTGATCCATATAGGGCGGTACAGGCTCTTCAGCAGTCGTGCCGGCAGCGTTCGTTGAAGCCGACAACTTCTGCAACGCTGCAGCGTCTTCAGCCTTCATCAAGGTACCAACGCGCACGCCCAGCAGTCGCAACTTTTGAGTCAAAGGCACGCGCTTGAGTGCCAAGCCAGCGGTCTGCCGGATGGTGGTGGCATCGGCCGTGAAGTGCGCCAGTGTTTGGTCGCGCGTGACGCTCTGAAAATTGTCATAGCGCAGCTTGATGCCGATGGTTTTGCCGACATAACCCTTGCGCTGCAGGTCTTCGGCCACCCTCCCGCAGAGTCGCGTGAAAACGGCACCCAGCTCGGTCTTGTCGCGCACCGCGTGCAGGTCGCGCTCAAAGGTCGTCTCACGGCTCATCGACACGGGCTCGCTGTCGGTCACCACCGGCCGCATGTCGCGGCCCCAAGCCGCGTCGTGCATCCAAGCCCCGGTGGCTTGGCCAAAGTGGTCAATCAGCCAACCAAGATCTTGCGCCGCCATTTCACCAATCGTGTGGATGTTCAGCGCCGCCAGCTTGGCATCAGACTTCGGCCCAATGCCGTTGATCTTGCGACAGGGCAGCGGCCAGATCAACGTTTGCAGGTCAGCTTCCTGAACAATCGAAATGCCGTTCGGCTTGTTGAACTCACTGGCCATTTTTGCGATGAGTTTGTTCGGCGCAACGCCGATCGAGCAGGTCAGGCCGGTCTTCTCCAGAATGCTGCGTTGGAGCAGCCGCGCCAACGACCGGCCGCCGTCACGCTGACCGCCGGGCACGTCGGTGAAGTCGATATAGACCTCGTCAACGCCGCGGTCTTCCACCAGCGGCGCGACGTCCCGAATCGCCTCCTTGAAGGCCCGCGAGTATTTGCGAACCTCGTCAAAATCCACCGGCAAGACAATCGCATCCGGGCAGAGCTTGGCGGCTTTCATCATGCCCATGGCCGAGCCGACACCAAACTGCCGGGCGGCATAGGTCGCGGTGGTGATGACGCCGCGCCCCACATAGTCTTTGAGCCTGGGGAAGTCAGCCAGCGGAATGAAGCGCAACGCGCGTTCGCCCTGCGCTTCAAGCAAGGCTTCGTCAACCCGACGCCGACCGCCGCCGATGACCACCGGCAGGCCCTTCAGCTGCGGGTAGCGCAACAACTCGATGGACGCAAAAAAAGCGTCCATGTCGAGGTGGGCAATGCGGCGGATCACGGCCCTTACAAAAACCGATCCAGCAGCTTGCGTGAATGGCGGTCCATCTGGGCCAGATCGCGAATCAAAAATTGCACGCCGTGGCTGTCAGTGACGAGCAACACCGTGGCTGACAAACGGCGAATGTCCTCTTCACCTTTGAGCAGCAAGCTGGTGTCGCCGCGGTCGGTTTCGATGTCCCATGTGCAGGGTGCAATCAGGCTGCTGACACTGCGCAATTTCAAGATGCGCGGCATGAACTCGCGCTGCGTCAAAGCCCGTTCGACGTTGGCAAGCACGGCTGCCGGCAAGTCGTCCAAAACCTCGATCCACAGCAACTCGTGGCCTTCGGCATCCAACAAAGCGACGCCCTCATCGGGGGCCGCCACGGGAAATGAGCGGACAGCGATGACATTTTCATGGCGCAGACCTTGGCTTGAGACATAAAACCAGTGGCCAGCGGCGTCACAGTCAAGTTCAAAAGTCGGCGTGCTCACAAAATTTCCTTTGCAGTGTGTGGCAGAGCCACGGGCACGCTCAAAGGCGCAACGTCCACCAGCGGTAATTCGCGCAAAACAGCGCCCTCAGCTTCGGCTTGGCGCTGCTGTGCTTCGTACAAACGCCAGTAAGCGCCTTGCGCCGCAATCAAGTCGTCGTGCGGGCCCACTTCGACAATCTGGCCTTTGTCCATCACCACCAATCGGTCGGCTTTGCGCAAGGTCGACAAGCGGTGAGCAATCGCAATGGTGGTGCGACCGCGCACCAAATTGTCCAAGGCGTTTTGAATTTCTTTTTCAGTTTCGGTGTCCACCGACGAGGTGGCTTCGTCCAAGATCAAAATGCGCGGGTTGATCAGCAAGGCTCTGGCAATCGAGATGCGCTGGCGCTCGCCACCCGACAAGCCTTGGCCGCGCTCGCCCACCAAGGAGTCGTAGCCTTGGGGCATGCGCAAAATAAATTCGTGCGCATGGGCGGCCCGCGCCGCCGCCACAATCTCTAGCCGCGAGGCCTCTGGTTTGCCATACGCAATGTTCTCGGACACCGTGCCAAAAAACAAAAATGGCTCTTGCAAGACCAGACCGATGTTGCGGCGGTAATCACTCACGCTGAACTGCCGAATGTCCACGCCGTCCAACGCAATATGACCTTCGGTGACGTCGTAGAAGCGGCAAATCAAGTTCACCAAAGTGCTCTTGCCAGAACCGCTGTGCCCAACCAAGCCGATCATTTCGCCCGGCGCAATGTCCAGACTCAGCTGGCGAATCACCGCACGGTTGCCGTATCTGAAATCGGCATTCGTTAAGGTTAGGCGCCCTTGCACGTCCGGCATGGGCCGCGGATTTTTCGGTTCAGGCACGCTAGAAACGTGGTCGAGTATTTCAAAGATTCGTTTGGCGCCCGAAGCGGCTTTTTGGGTGCTGGAAACGATCCGGCTCATCGAATCAAGACGCGCATAAAAACGCCCGATGTAGGCCAAGAAAGCCGTCAGCACACCGACCGTTATTTCATTTTTAGAAACCAACCAGATACCAAACGCCCAGACCACCAGCAAACCAATTTCGGTCATGAAGGTCACCGTCGGCCCGAACAAGGACCAAACCCGATTCAAGCGGTCATTCACCGCCAAGTTGTGCTTGTTCGCCTCGTCAAAACGCTGTGCTTCCCGCTTTTCCTGCGCAAAGGCTTTGACCACCCTAATACCTGGAATAGTGTCCGCCAACACATTCGTCACCTCCGACCAAACACGGTCAATTTTCTCAAAACCCGTGCGCAAACGTTCACGCACCACATGGATCAACCAAGCGATGAAGGGCAAGGGCAGCAGGGTCACCAACGCCAAGCCTGGGTTAATTGAAAGCAAAATGATTGCCGTCATTAAAATCATCAAGACATCGGTAGCGAAGTCCAACAAGTGCAAAGACAAAAAGACGTTGATGCGGTCGGTCTCGCTGCCAATCCGGGCGATCAAGTCGCCCGTGCGCCGGCCGCCAAAATATTCGAGCGACAGCTTCATCAGGTGCTCGTAAGTGGTGGTCCGCAAATCGGCACCAATCCGCTCAGACACCAAGGACAAAACGTAAGTTTTGATCCAACCCAAACCCCAAGCCACAAAGGCCGAACCAAACAAACCCAGCAAATACCAAGACACCGTGACCGGGTCAATTTTCTCGCCGTTTTGATAAGGAATCAGCACCTCGTCCATCAGGGGCATGGTTAAGTAAGGCGGCACCAAAGTCGCGGCAGTGGCCGCCAAAGTCAAGACAAACCCGAGCAGCAACTGACCCTGGTAGGGCTTGGCAAAGCGCCACAACTTGAACAGCGTCAAGGTTGACGTGGGGCTGTTTTCTTTTTCAGCACAAACCGGGCAGTCGTCTTCGGCAGCATCCATCGGGCTTTGACACACAGGACAAATGGCATCGTCCGAGCCGACTGGGGTCAACGTGCCCCAAGATCCGCGTGAGCCGTCCGATAGCCCGATTTGCCGTTGTTCTTCAAACTCTTTCTTGAAACGCAACACAGCTGCCAGGCGACCCAAGGTGAAGCGCCAAACCGCCAAACGCTGGCCATTGGCATTCAATGACAAAGTTCCAACACCCGCGTGATCGCTTGTGTCTAAGGTTTGCAGGGGGTCATTCGGCCACGAATACCAGTTTTTTTGCATCTGGTTGACTGAGATGACCCGTTGATCGGTCAGAATGAGCAGCGTTTTAATAAAAATTAAATTCTCATCTAGGTCAACTTCTACGCAAGCTGAAACGTTTTCATCTGGATGAAAGTGCAACGCCCCATGCTCGCGCCAGTCAAAAGGCAACCCAAGCAAATTGTTGGGCGTAAAGGCGTTGGGGGTCATAAAGGTTCAAGCAACAAGAGTCAATATGCGTTGGCGGCTAAGAAAAAAAGCAGCCAGGACACAGCTCATGCACCTTGTTTATCGGAAGAATTCTGCACGTGCCGCAATCATCAAGATATTCTATCGCCACTCATCTATGTGCCCAGTGTGCCGAAGCCCATGAGCGTTAAAGACATTCAATTTCTGCGCATGACGCATTTGCGTGGGCCCAATATTTGGACCTACCGCCCCGTCATGGAAGCGTGGATCGACATTGGCGCTCTTGAAGACTGCCCATCCGACACCCTGCCCGGCTTCAACCAGCGCTTGCAAGCCATGCTGCCCGGCTTGATCGAGCACCGTTGCAGTGTTGGCGAACGTGGTGGATTTTTAAAGCGTCTTAAAGAAGGCACTTGGCCCGGCCACATCATGGAGCACGTGGCTTTAGAGTTGCAAAACCGCGCCGGTATGCAGACGGGTTTCGGCAAAGCTCGCGAAGCCGGCGTCCGCGGCATCTACAAAGTTGTGATCCGCACCCGGCACGAAGCCGTCAGCCGCGCCGCCTTGCAAGCCGCCCGCGACTTGGTCATGGCCGCCATCGAAGACCGCGACTACCCGGTGGCCAAAACGATTGCTGATTTAACCCAAATGGTGGACAGCCTGTGCATTGGGCCCAGCACTGCCTGCATCGTCAATGCAGCGGCTGAACGCGGCATTCCGGCCATCCGCTTGAACGAAGGCAACTTGGTCCAATTAGGCTACGGGGCCAGCCAACGCCGCATTTGGACGGCAGAAACCGACCAAACCAGCGCCATTGCCGAAGGTATTTCCAAAGACAAAGATCTGACCAAAAGTTTGCTCGCGAACTGCGGCGTGCCGGTGCCTGAAGGGCGCAACGTGGCGTCGGCGCAAGAAGCTTGGTCGGCCGCGCAAGACATTGGCTTGCCGGTTTGCATCAAGCCTGTCGACGGCAACCACGCCCGGGGCGTGTCGCTGGAGTTGTACACCCAAGCGGAGGTCGAAGCCGCCTTTGCCTTGGCTGAAGCGGAAGGCAGCGAAGTCTTGGTCGAACGCCATATCTTGGGCGACGAGCACCGTCTTTTGGTGGTCGGTGGCAAAGTCGTCGCCGCCAACAAAGGCGAGGTGGCCAGCATTGTGGGCGACGGCGTCCACTCAGTTCAAGACTTGATCGAAAGCCAAATCAACGCCGATCCTCGCCGCGGCGAGGAAGAAGACTTCCCGCTGGACACGATCCGACTGCACGAGCACCCGACTGCAGTGATGGAGCTGAAACGCCAAGGCTTGACCGGCGACAGCATTCCCGACTTGGGCCGCAGCGTGATGGTCATGCGCACCGGCAACATGGCCATAGATGTGACCGATTTGGTGCACCCCGACGTCGCCGAACTGGTCGCCTTGGCGGCACGCATCGTCGGCTTGGACATTGCCGGGGTGGACTTGGTGGCGCAAGATATTTCCAAGCCTATGAAAGCCCAAGGCGCCGCTATTGTCGAAGTCAACGCCGGGCCGGGCCTGTTGATGCACCTCAAGCCAGGCTCCGGCCTTGCACGCCCGGTCGGTGAAGCGATCACCAACCACTTGTTTGCAGCAGGCAGCAACGCCCGCATCCCATTGGTCGGCTTGCTGGGCCATGAGAACACCACCGGCACCAGCCACCTGATTGGCTGGTTTTTGCACCTGCAAGGCCTGCGCACAGGTCTGTCGTCGGCCAAAGGTTTGTTTGTCGGCCAACGCTGCTTGCAAGACCATGACGGCATGTCGTGGGAGGTTGCCCAGCGCTTGCTGGTCAACCGCGCCGTCCAAGCGGCGGTGTTTGAAACCACCGCCCGCCAAGTCTTGACCGAAGGTCTGCCCTACGACCGCTGTCATGTAGGCGTGGTCACCGCCATGCCCAAAGCTGACGGCTTGCAAGACCTCTACATCCAGAGCGACGAGCAAATGCCGAACGTGGCGCGCACGCAAGTCGATGTGGTGCTGCCCGATGGCGTTGCGGTGCTGAACGCGCAAGACGACGCCGTGGCGGCCTTGGCCAACTACTGCGATGGCGAGGTTATTTTTTATGCGGCCGCCGAAACCAATTCACATCTGGTCAAACACCGCGCCATCGACGGTCGCGTGGCATTTTGGCGCAAGGGCCACCTGATCTTGGCCCACGGCACGCACGAAACCGATGTGCTGAACCGGCAGTTGCCGGCCATAGATAAGTTCTTCCGCGATCAAATCCTCACCTGCGACGAACTTCTGGCCGCCGCAGCCACAGCCTGGGCCTTGGGTGTGCCTGTTGATTTGATTCGAGCGGGGACCAAGAGCTTTGCCAGAAGTCCCGCATCGCACTGACGCTCACCGAACCCACATCAGGAAAACCTGTTCATGGAAGTTTCAAGAATTCGAGCACTGCGGGGGCCCAACTTGTGGAGCCGCCACACCAGCATCGAGGCCATCGTCACCTGCACGCCCGACGAGTGCGCTTTGCAGACGGACAGCGCTTTTGAAAAAGAATTGCGGCGTATTTTTCCGGCCTTGGGCCACTTGGAAGGCCCGCATCCGGGCCAGCCAGCCAGCATGGCCAAGGCCTTAGAAAAAATCACGCTCGATTTGCAAGCCCATGCCGGTTGCCCGGTCACCTTCAGCCGCACCACGCCCACCGAAGAACCCGGCGTCTACCAAGTCGTGGCGCAATACACCGAGGAAGCTGTTGGTCGATTGGCCTTTTCTTGGGCTGAAAAAATGTGCCATGCCGCCCAAAATCAAGAGGCCTTCGATCTGCTGCAAGCACTGACTGAGTTGCGTGATTTGGACGAAGACGTGCGCTTGGGTCCTTCTACTGGCGCCATCGTCGATGCGGCCATCGTGCGCGGCATTCCATTTCGGCGTCTGACCGAAGGCAGCATGGTGCAGTTCGGCTGGGGCTCACAACAGCGGCGCATTCAAGCCGCCGAGACCGACAGCACCAGCGCCATTGCAGAAGCCATCGCACAAGACAAAGATTTGACCAAGTCCTTGTTGCTAGCCGTTGGCGTGCCTGTCCCGCTGGGCCGGCCCGCCAAAGACTTAGAAGACGGCTGGGCGATTGCCCAAAAAATTGGTCTGCCTGTGGTCCTCAAACCGCTCGATGGCAACCAAGGCAAAGGCGTGACCGTCAATATTGTTGAACGCCAAGTGTTCAACCAAGCCTTCGCCACGGCCGCCTACTACGGCGAGGTGCTGGTCGAAAAATTTCTGCCTGGCAGCGACTACCGGCTGTTAGTCGTCGGTGACAAATTAGTGGCGGCTGCACGGCGTGAGCCACCGCTGGTCGTCGGCGATGGCGTTTTGAGCGTGCGGGAGTTGGTGGCCGAGGTCAATGCAGATCCGCGCCGCGGCGAAGGACACGCCACGTCCCTGAGCAAAATCAAGTTTGACGACATCGCCATAGGTTGCCTGAAGTCACAAGACCTCGATCCCGACAGCGTGCCTGAACAAGGCCGGCGCGTTGTGTTGCGCAACAACGCCAACTTGTCCACCGGCGGCACCGCGACCGACGTCACCGACGATGTCCACGCCGATGTAGCAGCGCGCGCGGTGGCGGCAGCTCAAATGGTCGGCGTCGAGGTTTGCGGTGTAGATGTGGTCTGCGAGTCGGTGCTTCGCCCCTTGGAAGAGCAAAACGGCGGTGTGGTGGAAGTCAACGCTGCGCCCGGCCTGCGCATGCACATCAGCCCGTCTTTTGGCAAGGGCCGTGCGGTCGGTCAAGCCATCATTGAACAGCTGTATCCCGAAGGTCAAAACGGCCGTATTCCCATCGTTGCGGTGACCGGCACCAACGGAAAAACCACCACCGTGCGCTTGACCGCTCACTTGCTCAAAGCCCACAAACTACGGGTCGGCATGACCAACACCGATGGTGTTTATGTCAACGGCAGACAAATCGATGACGGCGATTGCAGCGGTCCGCGCAGCGCCCGCAATGTGCTGATGCACCCTGACGTCGATGCGGCCGTCTTTGAAACCGCACGCGGTGGTTTGCTTCGAGAAGGCTTGGCCTTTGACCGCTGCCAAGTGGCGATCGTGACCAACCTCGGCTCGGGCGACCACTTGGGCCTGAACTACATCACCACCCTGGAAGATTTGTTGGTGCTCAAGCGCGTGGTGGTCTTGAATGTGGCGAGCGACGGCATGGCCGTTTTGAACGCCGCCGACCCCTCGGTGGCCATGATGGCCAAACTCTGCCCAGGCCACGTGACCTTCTTTGCGCTGGACCCGCACAGCGCTGTTTTGGCTACGCATCGGGCCCAAGGCAAGCGCGTGGTCTACACAGAAAATGGCCATGTGGTGGCCCAAGAAGGCAAGAAGTTTTTCCGCATTCCTTTGACCGAAGTGCCGCTGACACGGCAAGGTCAAATCGGCTTTCAAACTGAGAACGTCATGGCCTCGGTAGCTGCGGCTTGGGCCCTCAACGTGCCTTGGGAAACCATCGCCTTTGGCCTGTCAACCTTCATCAGCGACATCCAAGGTGTGCCAGGTCGTTTCAACGTGTTTGACTACCGCGGCGCCACCTTGATTGCCGACTACGGCCACAACCCAGATGCCATTCAAGCCTTGGTCAACGCAGTCGAAAACATGCCTGCCAACAAACGGATGGTGGTGATCAGCGGCGCTGGCGATCGGCGCGACCAAGACATTCGTGACCAAACCAAAATTCTGGGCGGCGCATTTGATGACGTGCTGTTGTACGAAGACGCCTGTCAACGCGGCCGTAGCGATGGCGAAGTCATGCAACTGCTTCGCGAAGGTTTGACAGGCGCCGAACGCACGCGACATGTGCAAGAGATCCGTGGTGAATTCAAGGCCATCGACACCGCTTTGGCGCGTTTGGCATCGGGCGACTTGTGCTTAATTTTGGTGGACCAAGTTGAAGCTGCGCTGGCATACATTCAGCAGCAGGTCAACGACAGTCAAAACGCACTGATCTCGTTAAAAGAGTGATGCCAACGGGGATGACTGCTTTGCCGACGGCGCGCTATCCCTTGATTGACGTGTTGAAAGTCTTGGCAGCACAGTTCATCGTCTTGCACCATTTCTCTTTCTACGGACCGGTGTCAGAGGCGCTGCATGCGGCATGGCCAGGATTGTTGGGCGTGCTCTACGAGCATGGCCGCATTGCTGTACAAGTCTTTTTTGTGGTCGGCGGCTACTTGGCTGCGCGAAGCTTGTCGTCCGCCACCGGCGCTTGGCACGCGCCGGGCGGGGCGATCTTCAAGCGCTACATCCGCTTGCTGGTGCCGTATTTATTCGCTTTGTTCATCGTCGTACTCTGCATGGCGTGGGTGCGTCCTTGGTTGAGCGCCGATTTGGCCGCGCCCTTCCCTGACTGGTGGCAGTGGCTCGCGCACATGGCCATGGCACAGAGCATTTGGGGTGTTGAGTCCTTGTCTGCGGGCGTCTGGTACGTGGCCATGGATTTCCAACTGTTTGCCTTGCTGACGCTGTTGCTGTGGCTGTGCGGGGGCGGCCACAGCCGACGCGCGCAAACAGCGGTTGCCCTGCTGTGCGCAGCGTCGCTGCTGCTCTTCAACCGCCAATCAGAGCTTGACGCATGGGCCATGTATTTTTTCGGGGCTTATGGACTGGGCGCACTGGCTTGGTGGGCGCGTCGCACGGAACCAAGCTCAACGCCAACAACGCCTGCCTGGTATGCAAGAGCGCTGCTGGTTGGGACGCTTGCCTTGGGGTTGCTGGCCTTGGCGATTGACTTCAGATCGCGCGTCGCCTTGGCCATCGGGGTTACCGTGGTGTTGGTGCTATGGGGCAGCGCTGCACAGCATCCACAGACATCTCAGGGCACAACGCTGCGCGTGATGGAAACCTTGAGCCTGCAATCGTATGCCCTTTTTTTGGTGCATTTTCCTGTCTTGCTGCTCGTCAATGCGGCCTTTACACGCTTTGGTTTCACACCAGAAACAGCCTCTGCCACCAGCGCTTTGAACTGGGGTATTGCCGGATGGGCAACCAGCCTGTGGGCTGCTAACCTCTTTCACCGTTGGATAGAGTCACCTGCAGCCCCGTGGCGCGGTGCTCTGCGTGGTGTTGTGGGCTGGCACTAATGCAGTCCTTGCAGCCTGCCTTTTTTTATTTCGCTTGATAACCGACCATGACCGCTTTCACATCGCCCGCTGTGCCGCTCCAGATCAACCGCGGCATCGTCGTCCAAGCCACGGATCAGCCTGCCACTGAGGCCGCGCAGCAAGCGGTCAACGGTGAACTGCAAGCGCTGGGTTTGACCGCCGCGGTTGAAGGTTCGGGCTGCACCCCAGCACCCGGCGACTTGCAATGGGTCTTGAAACAAGAGCGCATAGACGCTTGGATGCCCGACCTGAACACCTTTGCGCTGTGTGAACGTGCCGGCCTGCAGAGCCGCAGCCACACCGCTGACTTGGCCCGCGAAATTTGGCTCACCCTGCTGGCCAGCCCGGTGGCTTGGGTCTTCCCCAGCGCAGAGGAGTTGCTATCGGCCGTGCGCATGCGCCTGTTCATTGTGCAAGCCGCCCGCAAAACCGCGCTGGACTTTCACACCAGTGAAGCCGAGCGCCCCAACGACTGCTGGACTTACCAAAAAGAAACCGGCTTCACCGTACGGCCCGGCTCACCGCTGATTGATGCACTCATCAAAGCCACACAGCCTGAGGCGTCTGGCATGCTCTACGCCTTCTCGTGTTACCGCGCGACGGAGTACATCTTGCTACTGGCCATAGCGCAAGAAGCGCAGATCAGCAACCCGGCTTTGTTGGCGGCCTTGCAAAAACAATGGGAAACCCGAGCCGTCATGTCAGGCCGCTTTCACGAGGTCTTTTTGCGTGAAATTGGCAGCATTGATGAGCCCTTGCCGATCAGTTATTACATCCCTGGCGACCGGGTCTGGTTTCGCAACCCGGATGACGCGTCTTCGGACGTTGCGGGCTTCGAGGGCTCTTGGGTTTTTTACTTGGGCGGCGGGCAATTTTCTAATTTTTGGCAACGCAACAAGCCCTTCACCCTCGCCTCCAAATGCGTCGACGTTTACCAATGGCGCAACGGCACCACACGCGATGCCAACGGCGAGCTGCAAATGAATGAGGAACTGGTTGAGCAGCTGGTCGACACCACCATGACCCAGCCGGCCGAGGTCGAGCGCATCACGCAGCGCATGTATCGGCTGCGCGACCCCCAAGGCGTTTACGCGCAAGGCGGCGCCATGGACACCTCACGCGAATCCCCGCGCTGGGTAAGACCCGGCACCACCGACATTGTCTTGCCTGGCATGTACTGAACCGGCGCCAAGACCTGTGACTCTGCGCTGAATCCGCTCTAACGCAAATCGCTGGCCAGCGAAGCCAAGGCCTCTGGCGGCACCGTGGTGTGCGCCGGGTAGTTGGTGTGATCGCAGCCCAGCTTGACGCTGGCGCCAGCCTTGACGGCCGCGCACATGGCGGGCGTGAGTTCAAAGCGCACGAAGTGAACGGCTGAGGTTTTCTCTTCGTTCTCGCGGTCCATGTCTTCGTCGGCAATCGCGTAGACGCGGGCATGGCCTTCAACCTCCACAAAGGTGCGGTCTTCAACGCCGATCAAGCGTGCCAGCTCACGCTTGCGCTCGTTGACATCGGGGTACTCGATGAGCATGGTGGCCTTCCAGTTGCTGCCGTCCGGCATCAAGGGCGCATAGGCCTCAATCTCTTGCTCAATGCCTTCTTCTTCGAATATTTTCTCAATCCGCAGCATCTCTTGGATTTGGTAGCGAATGCTGGTTTCGCTTTCAAACTGCAGGTTGATGTGCTCCCCCAGACGCACGCTGCGAAGCTGGCGGTGCGCCATCACCTCGGCCTTGTGTTGTTTGCGAAATTTGCTGTAAGCCTCCAATGTCATGAGGCTGTCGCGTGTGATTTTTCCAGTGACTTGCATGGTGTTTCCTTAGATCTCTGGCGCTGGTCACTTCAAGCCGTAAGCGGTACGGATGAGCGTCAACGGATGTTTTTGGGGCGGTGTGCCGAGTTGGTTGACCTCAAAACCTTGAGCAATGTGATGGCCACCCAACGGGCAGTCGCTGCTGATGACATCTGGCAGGCCGCCATCTTTGTGATTAGCCATGGCTTTGAAGAGCGGCTTGCCGATCTTCATGGCTTGCTGGTGGTACGGCACCTTCACGCCAAAAGTCCCGGCGTGGCCGGAGCAACGCTCATGCGTTTGGACGCTGGTGCCCGGCACCATCTTGAGCATTTCTTCTGTTTTTTTGCCAATGTTTTGCACGCGGCCGTGGCACGGAATTTGGTAGCTGATCTTGCCCAAGGGCTGCGTGAATTCGGTCTTCAACAACCCATCACGTTTTCGCGCCATGAGGTATTCGAACGGATCCCACATATGCGCTTTAACCAGCTGCACTTCGGCATCGTCCGGGTACATCAGCGGAATTTCTTGTTTGAACATCAAAGTGCAACTGGGCACCGCACTCAAAATAGCGAAGCCGTCGCGGGCATAGCGGGCCAGCACCGGAATATTGGCTTCCTTGCTCTTGTTCACAGAGTCCAAGTCGCCGAGTTCGAGCTTTGGCATGCCGCAGCATTGCTCTTTGTCGACCAACACATAAGGGACTTCGTTGTGGTCGAGCACCTTGAGCAAGTCGTGACCGATGCCGGGCTCGTTGTAGTTGATGTAGCAGGTCGAATAAACCACCACTTTGCCCGGCGTTTTGGCGCCGTCTTTGACGGCGTGCGGTGGCGACTCAGGGGCGCCCGAGCGAAAGGTTTGCGTGGCCAGTTCAGGCAGCCAAGCGTCTTTGTCAACGCCCAATACTTTTTCCATCACGGCGCGGGCCGGCTTGGTTTTGTTGATCGCGTTGACGGCTTGCACGACGATCGGAATGCCGGCGAACTTGCCGTGCACGTCGGTCGAAGCCAGGAATTTTTCAGCCGCACCGACCTCGCCTTTTTTGAATTTGATGGCCTTGGCGCGCAGCATGGTGTGCGGAAAGTCGAGGTTGAATTCGTGCGGCGGCACATACGGGCACTTGGTCAGGTAGCAGAGGTCGCACATGAAGCACTGGTCGACCACCTTCATGTAGTCTTTTTTGTCGACACTGTCGAGCTCACCCGTCTTGCTGTCGTCGATCAGGTCAAACAGCGTCGGAAAAGAGCCGCACAAGCTGACGCAACGTCGGCAACCATGGCAGATGTCAAAGATCCGTTCCATCTCATGGACGGTCGCCTCTTCGTTGTAGTAGTCCGGGTTTTGCCAGTCGATCGCGTGCCGCGTCGGCGCTTGCAGGTTGCCTTCTGTGGCCATGATCTTGCCTCGGGTGTAGTTTGTGAAAAAACTCGCTCAAAACTTTTTCACAAACCCTCACGCCCGCTTACGAAGGCATGAGGAAACGGCGGTCGCCTTATGGGCGGCAGCCGTGAATTCGGGAATCAATCCACCAATTCAGTCAACGCCTTGGCGTAGCGGTTGGCGTGTGAACGCTCAGCCTTGGCCAGGGTTTCGAACCAGTCGGCCACTTCGTCATGGCCTTCGTCACGGGCCGTCTTGGCCATGCCGGGGTACATGTCGGTGTACTCGTGCGTCTCGCCTGCAACAGCCGATGCGAGGTTGTCACGGGTCGCGCCGAAAGGCATGCCGGTGGCTGGGTCACCGCATTGCTCAAGCCACTCGAGGTGACCGTGCGCGTGGCCGGTTTCACCTTCAGCGGTAGAGCGAAACAGCGCTGCCACGTCTGGCTGGCCTTCAACGTCAGCTTTGTTTGCGAAATACAGATAACGACGGTTGGCCTGTGATTCACCGGCAAATGCGGCTTTCAGGTTTTCTTCCGTTTTGGAGCCTTTGAGAGCAGCCATGGAAATCTCCTTGCGTATTGATGAAAAGGTCGCTGAATGACCTTGGAATAAATCCAAAGACCGAGCTACCTTAATGGCATCACCGCATGGCGTCAAATTGGAGAACTCAATAGAGGTTGATGAAAAAAACTATCACAGCAAGAGTACTGATAATTATTCGCAACAACCTCAAAAGCGCGCAAGTCAATCAAATTTATTGCGGCTGAAATCCACTGCTTTTGATGATCTGGGACCAAGCTTGTGCATAAGATTTTTCACGCTGAGCCAGCTGACTGGAGCTCATGTACCCGACCGTCAGGCCCATCTGGATTAAGTGGTTGCGGACTTCAGGCTGCGTCAGAACTTTAGCCAAGGCGGTTGAGAACGTCTCGACGAATGCTTTGGACGTGCCCGCAGGCGCAAAGATGCCGTAATACGGCAGGTCTTCCAGCCCGCTCATGCCGAGTTCTGAAAAGGTGGGGACGTCAGGCAAAGCGGCTTGTCGTTTGCCCCCCAGCACAGCCACGATACGGACTTTGCCGGCCTTGTGGTTTTCAATGAAATCAGGCACCGATGCAACGCCGGCACCAATCTGATTGCCCAACATATCGGCCATCATGGGCGCGCTGCCGCGGTAAGGCGCAGACACCAAGTCGAGCTTGAATTTGTCAGCGATGACCTTGACCAGAAACTCAGGCGTTGACGCTGGCGCCGGAATGCCCACGCCACCCTTACCAGCCTGCGTTTTAGCCCAGGCCACATACTCGGCGAAGCTCTTGGCCGGAGTGCCGCCAGACACCGCAAAGGCATTCACGAACGTCGCGAATCCCGCCACCGGCACAAAGTCTTGCGCGGGGGCATAGCCTGGATTTTTTATCACCATCGGCAAAATGGTGATGGTATGGTCATGCGACAAAAACAGCGTGCTGCCATCGGCCGGGGCGGCTTTCAGCGCCTGCGCCGCAATCTGCCCACCCGCACCCGGCCGGTTCTCAACGATCACCGCCACGCCCAACTCGTCCTTGAGCTTTTCAGCCAAGATGCGCGCCGCTGCGTCCGTACCACCGCCAGGCGGGAAACCCACCAAAATTTTGATGGGCTTGAGAGACTGCGCCATGGCTAGACCAAAGCTGCAACTCACGGCCAAACCGGCTGATACCGCAGCAAAACGGGCGAGCGAAGTCAGACCACGGCGTCGAGAAAAAATCATGAGAAAGCTCCAACGTTTGAAAGTTTGGGTATTTTTGAGAGGCTGCGCAATTTTGCTACTGATTTGGGTGAATCGGTCGCTGCTCGACCAGACCCGCCAGCTAGTTAAAATCACCGCTTTCGTCCTCGCCTTGAGAGCGCTGTCGCAGCGGGACGTCATCACTTCATAAAGTTCCCATGAGCAACGCCCCCACCCAACCGGTTCCGCCGGTCCCGCCTGTCGATCAACCCGGCCTGCAATCTCTGTCCAAATCGTTTGAACCCGCTGCGCTGGAGGCGCATTGGGGTCCGGCTTGGGAGCAAAGCGGCCTGTACGAGCCGACGCTGGACGCCGCCAAACCGTCGTTTGCGGTTCAGCTGCCACCGCCCAACGTGACCGGCACACTGCACATGGGCCATGCCTTCAACCAGACCATCATGGACTCGTTGGCGCGCTACCACCGGATGTCGGGCGACAACACACTGTGGGTGCCGGGCACCGATCACGCGGGCATCGCCACGCAGATCGTGGTCGAGCGCAAGCTGGCCGGCGAAGGCAAGACACGACACGACCTCGGCCGCAAAAATTTTGTCGCCAAAGTCTGGGAATGGAAAGAAGAGTCGGGCTCGACCATCACGCGGCAAATGCGGCGCATGGGCGACTCGGTTTCCTGGAAGCACGAGTACTTCACCATGGACCCGAAAATGTCCAAGGTCGTCACCTCTACCTTTGTCCAGCTCTACGAGCAAGGCCTGATTTACCGCGGTAAGCGCCTCGTCAACTGGGACCCGATTTTGAAATCGGCAGTGAGCGACTTGGAAGTTGAGAGCGAAGAAGAAGACGGCTTCATGTGGCACATCCGCTACCCGCTGGCGGACGGTTCTGGCTCGCTCACAGTTGCCACCACCCGCCCTGAAACCATGCTCGGCGACGTCGCTGTGATGGTCCACCCAGACGATGAACGCTACCAGCATTTGATTGGCCAGCAAGTTGTCTTGCCGCTGTGCGATCGGAACATTCCCGTGATTGCCGACGACTATGTCGACAAAGCGTTCGGCACGGGCGTGGTCAAGGTCACACCCGCGCACGACACCAACGACTATGCCGTCGGCCAGCGCCACCAGCTGCCGATCATCGGCGTGCTGACACTGGACGCCGCTATCAATGACAACGCGCCTGAAAAATACCGCGGCTTGGACCGCTTCGTTGCACGCAAGGCCGTCATCGCTGACCTAGAAGCGCAGGGCTTTTTGGTCGAAGTGAAAAAGCACAAGCTGATGGTGCCGCGTTGCGCCCGCACCGGTCAGGTGATCGAGCCGATGTTGACCGACCAATGGTTTGTCGCCATGAACAAGGTCAGCCCGCAAGACCCCACCGGCAAGTCAATCGCGCAAAAAGCCATTGATGCGGTCGACAGCGGCGCGGTTAAGTTTGTGCCCGAGCAATGGGTCAACACCTACAACCAGTGGATGGGCAACTTCGAGGACTGGTGCATTTCGCGCCAGCTCTGGTGGGGCCAGCAGATTACGGCCTGGTACGACGTAGACGGCTAGGTCTAT
>JAURWY010000004.1 GCA_030654695.1 Polaromonas sp. | reverse complement strand
ACCAAGGTGCCGCTGCTGGGTGATCTGCCCATCGTCGGCGCCTTGTTCAGAAGCCGAACCCGCAGCACCAGCAAGTCAGAAATGTTGGTGTTCATCACGCCGCAGCTTTTGCCTGGGGGCGTGCCTGTTCCGTCGCAAGCGCTGGGGACCGAAGGTTGGCAGGGGTTGATGGTTCCGCTCTGACGCGCCATGGAGAGGGTAAAAGGCGGCTGGCCAAGGTTATGCTCTCAAACTTCACCGCAGCCCCCAATTCAGCTAATTTTCCAAACAAGTGAACTCGAATCCGCAACGTATTGCCTGTGTCGGCTTGCCTGGCTCCGGGAAAACCACGGTTGGCCGACAGCTGGCCAGGCGCATCGGCTGTCGTTTTATTGACTCTGATCATGTCATGGAGCATCGCATGGGCGGTTCCATTCGTGAATTTTTTGAGCGCGAGGGGGAAGCGGCTTTTCGCGACCTTGAAGAGGTGGTGATCGATGAACTGACCCAAGGCGACAGCTGCGTCTTGTCGACCGGCGGCGGTGCGGTGTTGCGTCCGGCCAATCGCCAGCATTTGCATGCGCGCACCACCACGGTCTATTTGCATTCGGCACCCGAGGAAGTCTTCAGACGTTTACGCCACGACCAGAATCGCCCCTTGCTGCAGGTGGCTGACCCGCTGGCGCGACTCAAAGAGTTGTACGCGGCGCGCGATCTGCTGTACCGCGAAACGGCGCACCTCGTTATCGAAACTGGCCGTCCCTCGGTGGCTAGTCTGGTCAGTGCCATTATGTTGGAGCTCAAGCTGGAAGCTTGGGAGCCACCGCGGCCCTGACCAGCGGGCGACTGCATGGCCGACACCTTGGCCGATACACTTGTGGCTATGCAAACCGCTCCACTTTCCACGACAGATTTACCCGTCACGCAGCAGGTCCGTATTGAGCTCGCTGAACGTTCCTACGACATTCTCATTGGCAGCCAACTCTTGGGCCGCCCCGAAACGTATGCCGGACTGCCCAAGGCCAGCACTGCGCTGATTGTTTCCAACACCACAGTGGCGCCTCTGTATGCAGCGCAATTGCAGGCTGCGCTGCAGACGCATTACGGCAAAGTCCTGTTGGTCAGCTTGCCCGATGGCGAGGTCTACAAAGACTGGCCGACGCTGCAACTCATTTTTGACGCCTTACTGGAAAACAGCTGCGACCGCAAAACTGTCTTGTTTGCTTTGGGCGGCGGCGTGGTCGGTGACATGACGGGTTTTGCGGCGGCCAGCTACATGCGCGGCGTGCCTTTCGTGCAAATCCCGACGACCTTGCTGGCGCAGGTTGACTCCTCGGTAGGCGGTAAAACCGCCATCAACCACCCGCTGGGCAAGAACATGATTGGCGCTTTTTACCAGCCGCAACGCGTCATCTGCGACTTGGACGTGCTGGCCACGTTGCCGCCGCGTGAACTCAGTGCGGGGCTGGCCGAGATCATCAAATACGGCCCGATCGCCGACATGGATTTTCTCGACTGGATCGAAGCGCACATCGATGATTTGCGCGCTGGCGACCCCACCGCGTTGGCGCACGCCGTCAAGCGCAGCTGCGAAATCAAGGCCTTTGTGGTCGGCCAAGACGAGCGTGAGGCGGGCCTGCGGGCGATTTTGAATTTCGGCCACACCTTCGGTCATGCCATTGAGTCGGGCATGGGTTATGGCGCTTGGCTGCACGGCGAAGGCGTCGGTTGCGGCATGGTCATGGCGGCAGAGTTGTCGCAACGGCTTGGTCTGATTGATGTCGCTTTGGTGGCGCGTCTGCGCCGCTTGGTCGAGCGCGCGGGCTTGCCGACGGTCGGCCCGACGCTCGACGCTGCCGACAACGCCGGCCGCTACATGGCGCTGATGCAAGTCGACAAAAAAGCCGAAGCTGGCGCGATCAAATTTGTCGTCATCGACCGTCCTGGCAGCGCGGCCGTGCGAGGTGCGCCCGAGGCCTTGGTACGCGCGGTCATCGACGCGTGCTGTGCGCCGGTCTGAGCAGCACACGCCCGCATGACGCTCGCCGCCTACGCTTCTGACCCTGCCAAAACGCGGGGCCGTCGTTTTCCCGAGTCTGTCGCCCCAACGCGAACCGATTACCAGCGCGACCGCGACCGCATCGTCCATTCCACGGCTTTTCGGCGCTTGGTCTACAAGACGCAGGTTTTTTTGAACCACGAGGGCGATTTGTTTCGCACGCGTTTGACGCATTCGCTGGAAGTCGCGCAGCTGAGCCGTTCGATCGCTCGGCCTTTGGGTTTGAACGAGGACTTGGTGGAGGCGGTGGCGCTGGCACATGACCTTGGCCACACGCCTTTTGGCCACGCCGGGCAAGACGCCTTGAATGAATGCATGGCGCCGCATGGCGGCTTTGAGCACAACTTGCAAAGTCTGCGGGTGGTCGACCAGCTCGAAGAACGCTACCCAGCTTATGACGGCCTGAATCTGACCTTTGAAACGCGCGAAGGCATCCTCAAGCACTGCTCGCAGCGCAACGCCGAACTGATCGAGCAATCAGAGCCGGGCGGTGTCGGGCGGCGCTTTTTAGAGCGCAGCCAGCCCAGCCTAGAAGCGCAGCTGTGCAACCTGGCGGACGCCATCGCCTACAACGCGCATGACATTGATGACGGCGTGCGCTCCGGTCTGATTACCATGGCGCAGCTGCAGTCGGTCGACTTGTTTGAGCGCTACCGCGTCGAGGCGCTGGCCGAGTATCCCGACTTGGCCGAGCCCGCGCGTGCGCGCCGTTTGTTGTACGAAGCCATACGCCGCATGCTCAGCGCGCAGGTTTACGACGTGATCGCCGCCACCCGGCAGGCGCTCAGCCAAGCCGCCCCGGCCAGCGCGGACGAGGCCCGGTTGGCTGGCCCCTTGCTGCGTTTCAGCCCCGCTATGCACGCGCAATCGACGGCGCTGAAGCAGTTTTTGTTTGCGCAGCTGTACCGCCATCCGCAGGTGATGCAGATGACGGGTCAGGCTCAAATCGTGGTCCGTGAGCTGTTTGAGGCTTATTCTGCTCAGCCGTCTGAAATGCCGCCAGAACACGCCGCCAGACCAGACGCCGCCCGCGCTGTGGCCGACTACATCGCCGGCATGACTGACCGTTTTGCCGGCCGCGAGCATGAGCGGCTGACGGGGCGCAAGCTGCTCTAAATCTATCCATCGACCATGGCCCGCCAACCCCGCCTCACCGTTCCCGGTTACCCGCACCATGTGATCCAGCGCGGCAACAACCGCCAGCCCATCGTGCTGGACGATGCTGATCGGTTGCGTTTATTGGCCTTGCTGGCGGAGCACGCGCCCCGCTGCCGAGTCGCGCTGCACGCCTATGTGCTCATGGACAACCACTTTCATCTGCTGGCCACGCCTGAAACCCAAGAGGGCCTGTCGCAACTGATGCAGGCGGTGGGTCGCAGTTATGTTCGGTATTTCAACAACCGGCATGGTCGCAGCGGCACTTTGTGGGAAGGCCGCTACAAATCGACCTTGATCGAGACCGACCGGTATTTACTCGCCTGCATGGTCTACATCGACCTCAATCCGGTGCGCGCAGGCATGGTCGCCGAGCCGGCGCAGTACCCGTGGTCAAGCCACAGGCACTTTATTGGACAAGGCGTGGACAAGTTGGTGACGCCGCATGCACTGCTTTGGAACCTAGGCAACACACCCTTTGCGCGCGAGGCGGCTTACCGTGAGTTAGTGCTGGCCGGCGTGTCGCCGCAGCAACAAGAAGCCTTGACGCACGCCGCCTTGAGCGGCTGGGCCTTAGGCTCTGAGACTTTTCTGAACAGCTTGCAAGAGGGAACGCTGCGGCGTGTAGCGCCCGGAAAGCGTGGCAGACCTCGCTTGCCCGACAGTTCTGACCCAGCCTGATCGCCTTGATGGATGGCGGGCAGGGTGATTTTTTGATCTGCCCCTAATTTATACAAACCTCAATTAGTTGGGGAAATAAATGGTATCTGACCCCATTTATTCCATTTATTTCATTTGGCATTGTTGTTGCATTGCACTATGCTCACGTCTCGGATTTTTATTGACTGTTTTGGATGGGGATTGCCATGACCACGGCTGCTGAAATCAAGGATTTTGAACAACACGGTTTGTACGCAGGCCAAAACGAGCATGACGCTTGCGGTGTCGGCTTTGTCGCGCACATCAAGGGCCACAAGAGCCACGCCATCGTGCAGCAGGGCCTGAAGATCCTTGAAAACCTAGACCATCGGGGCGCTGTCGGCGCTGACAAATTGATGGGCGATGGCGCCGGAATATTGATTCAGCTGCCTGACGCGCTGTACCGCGAAGAAATGGCTTCGCAGGGCATTGAGCTGCCGCCGCCTGGCGAATACGGCGTGGGCATGGTGTTTTTGCCCAAAGAGCACGCGTCCCGGCTGGCTTGTGAGCAAGCCATGGAGCGCGCCGTTCGCCTTGAAGGCCAAGTGCTGTTGGGTTGGCGCGATGTGCCGGTCAACCGTGACATGCCAATGTCGCCGACGGTGCGCGCAAAAGAACCTATCTTGCGGCAGATTTTCATTGGCCGCGGTAATGATGTGATAGTGCAGGACGCGCTGGAGCGCAAGCTCTATGTCATTCGTAAAACTGCCAGCCGTGCCATTCAGAGCCTGAAGCTGACGCACAGCAAAGAATATTACGTGCCAAGCATGTCCAGCCGCACGGTGGTCTACAAAGGCTTGCTGTTGGCCGACCAAGTCGGTGTTTACTTCAAAGACCTCAGTGATGTGCGCTGCGTGTCGGCCTTGGGGCTGGTGCACCATCGTTTCTCGACCAACACCTTCCCCGAGTGGCCGCTGGCCCACCCGTACCGCTATGTCGCGCACAACGGCGAGATCAACACCGTCAAGGGCAACTACAACTGGATGAAGGCCCGCGAAGGCGTCATGTCGTCGCCTGTGTTGGGTGCCGACTTGCAAAAGCTCTACCCGATCAGCTTTGCCGACCAGTCCGACACAGCCACTTTTGACAACTGCCTAGAACTCCTGACGATGGCCGGTTACCCGATCAGTCAAGCCGTGATGATGATGATCCCCGAGCCGTGGGAGCAACACGCGACCATGGACGAGCGGCGCAAAGCTTTTTATGAATACCACGCCGCCATGATTGAGCCGTGGGACGGCCCAGCGTCGATCGTCTTCACCGACGGTCGTCAAATCGGCGCAACCCTCGACCGCAACGGCCTGCGCCCATCGCGCTACTGCGTCACCGATGACGACCTGGTCATCATGGCCTCAGAGTCCGGCGTCTTGCCCATCCCTGAGCACAAGATCATTCGCAAATGGCGTCTTCAGCCCGGCAAAATGTTCCTGATCGACCTCGAACAGGGCCGGATGGTCGACGACGAAGAAATCAAGGCCACGCTGTCGCACAGCAAGCCGTACAAACAGTGGATTGAGAACCTGCGCATCAAGCTCGCTGACGTGACCGCTGCGGCTGCAGGCAGTGGGCTGAGCACGGCGGTGGCTGAATCCGGCGTTTCCCTCTTAGACAAGCAGCAAGCGTTTGGCTACACGCAAGAAGACATCAAATTCCTGATGTCACCGATGGCCATCAATGGCGAAGAAGCCACCGGCTCCATGGGCAACGACAGCCCGCTGGCCGTGCTGTCCAACAAAGACAAGCCGCTCTACAACTACTTCAAGCAGTTGTTTGCTCAGGTGACCAACCCACCGATCGATCCGATCCGTGAAGCCATCGTCATGTCGTTGGTGTCCTTTGTCGGCCCTAAGCCGAACTTGCTGGACATCAACCAAGTGAACCCGCCGATGCGCTTAGAGGTCAGCCAGCCGGTGCTGAACAACGCTGACATGCAAAAACTGCGTGACATCGAAGCCCACACCCAAGGCAAATTCAAAAGCTACACGCTGGACATCACCTACCCGCTGGACTGGGGCCATGAAGGTGTTGAAGCCAAACTGGCCTCGATGTGCGCTGAAGCGGTGGATGCCATCAAGAGTGGCAAAAACATTCTGATCGTCAGTGACCGCGCTGTCAGCCCGACGCAGGTCGCCATTCCGGCTGCGCTGGCTTTGTCGGCAGTGCACCAGCACTTGGTCAGAGAAGGCCTGCGGACAACCGCCGGCTTGGTGGTTGAAACCGGTTCTGCCCGTGAAATTCATCACTTCGCTGTGCTGGCGGGTTACGGCGCTGAAGCCGTCCATCCTTACCTCGCGATTGAAACGCTGGCCGAAATGGCCGCCGGTTTGCCGGGCGAGCTGACTGCCGACAAAGCTGTCTACAACTACACCAAAGCGATTGGCAAGGGTTTGTCGAAAATCATGTCCAAGATGGGCGTGTCGACCTACATGAGCTACTGCGGTGCGCAGCTGTTTGAAGCCATTGGCCTGAACCGCGTCACCATCGACAAGTACTTCACCGGCACGGCCAGTCAAGTCGAAGGCATGGGCATTTTCGAAATCGCCGAAGAAGCCTTGCGCATGCACCGCGCCGCCTTTGGCGACGACCCCGTGTTGGCCACCATGTTGGACGCGGGCGGTGAATACGCTTGGCGCGTGCGCGGTGAAAACCACATGTGGACGCCCGACGCGATTGCCAAGCTGCAGCACGCCACGCGTGCCAACAACTGGAGCACCTACAAAGAATACGCGCAGCTGATCAACGACCAAAACCGTCGCCACATGACGCTGCGCGGCATGTTCGAGTTCAAGATCGATCCGTCCAAAGCCATCCCGATCGACGAGGTCGAGTCGGCCAAAGAAATCGTCAAGCGCTTTGCCACCGGCGCCATGTCGCTCGGCTCTATCAGCACCGAGGCGCATGCCACGCTGGCAGTCGCCATGAACCGCATTGGCGGCAAGAGCAACACGGGCGAGGGCGGAGAAGACCCTAACCGTTACCGCCAAGAACTCAAAGGCATCCCGATCAAGCAGGGCGAGACGCTGAAAAGCGTGATTGGCGACAGCGTCGTCGAAGTCGACATGCCTTTGCAGGACGGTGACTCGCTGCGCTCCAGAATCAAGCAGGTCGCTTCGGGCCGCTTTGGTGTGACGGCCGAATACTTGGTCTCGGCTGACCAAATTCAGATCAAGATGGCGCAGGGTGCCAAGCCCGGCGAGGGCGGTCAGCTGCCCGGCGGCAAGGTCTCTGACTACATCGGCTCGCTGCGTTACTCGGTGCCGGGTGTGGGTTTGATTTCGCCACCGCCGCACCACGACATTTACTCCATCGAAGACTTGGCGCAGCTGATTCACGATTTGAAAAACGTCAATCCGCGCGCCAGCATCAGCGTCAAGTTGGTCTCTGAAGTCGGTGTCGGCACGATTGCGGCCGGCGTGGCCAAGGCCAAAGCCGACCACGTGGTGATCGCGGGTCATGACGGCGGCACAGGCGCTTCGCCTTGGTCGTCCATCAAGCACGCTGGCTCGCCTTGGGAAATCGGTCTGGCTGAAACCCAGCAGACGCTGGTCTTGAACCGCCTGCGCGGCCGCATCCGGGTGCAGGCCGACGGTCAGATGAAGACCGGCCGCGACGTCGTCATTGGTGCGCTGTTGGGCGCTGACGAATTCGGCTTCGCCACCGCACCGCTGGTGGTTGAAGGCTGCATCATGATGCGCAAATGCCACCTCAACACCTGCCCGGTGGGCGTGGCCACGCAAGACCCGGTGTTGCGCAAAAAATTCAGCGGCAAGCCTGAGCATGTCGTCAACTACTTCTTCTTTGTCGCCGAAGAAGCGCGGCAGTTGATGGCGCAACTCGGCATCCGCAAGTTCGACGACCTGATTGGCCGTGCCGATTTGCTCGACACGCAAAAAGGCGTTGAGCACTGGAAGGCCGATGGTCTGGATTTCAGCCGCCTGTTTTACCAGCCGAATGTGCCAGCTGACGTGCCGCGCATGCATGTGGCCGAGCAAGAACACGGGCTTGAAAAAGCCCTCGACGTTCGCTTGATTGAAAAGTCAAAAGCGGCACTCGAAAAAGGCGAAAAAGTCCAGTTCATCGAAGTTGCCCGCAACGTCAACCGCACTGTTGGTGCGATGTTGTCTGGCGAGCTGACACGGCGTTACCCGCAAGGTCTGCCTGATGACACGCTGCGCATTCAGCTTGAAGGCACGGGCGGTCAATCCTTTGGCGCGTTTCTGGCCAAGGGTATCACCATGTACCTGATTGGTGACGCCAACGATTACACCGGCAAGGGCTTGTCGGGTGGTCGTATCGTGGTGCGTCCGAGCATTGATTTCCGCGGTGATGCTGTGAAGAACACCATCGTCGGCAACACCGTTTTGTACGGCGCAACCACCGGCGAAGCTTTCTTCAGCGGCGTGGCCGGTGAACGTTTTGCGGTGCGCTTGTCGGGTGCGACAGCGGTCGTCGAAGGCACCGGCGACCACGGTTGCGAATACATGACCGGTGGCACGGTTGCTGTGCTGGGCAAGACCGGCCGCAATTTCGCCGCGGGCATGAGCGGCGGTGTGGCTTATGTCTACGACGAAGACGGCCAGTTCGCCACGCGTTGCAACACCAGCATGGTCTCCATGGACAAAGTCGTCAGCGCGGCGGAGCAGCACCTGAACGACAAGTCAGGCTGGCACGGCAATGAGACCGACGAAGACCAACTGAAACGTCTGTTGCAGGACCACAACCGTTGGACCGGTAGCAAGCGCGCCCGAGAGTTGCTCGACAACTGGAGCGAAGCGCGTCTGAAATTTGTCAAGGTCTTCCCGAACGAATACAAGCGCGCCCTGAGCGAGCGCAAAGAACGGCAGTTGCTGGCCGCGACTGAAACTACGCGCGCTCAAGTGGCGACCAACGTTGCATAAATCTGAATCGACAGGACATTCATCATGGGAAAAATCACTGGCTTCATGGAATTCGAGCGGCTTGAAGAGGGCTACAAACCCGTCGCCGAACGTCTGAAGAACTACAAAGAAATCGTCATCGGTCTGGATGACAAGCAAGCCGTGCAGCAGGCGGCGCGTTGCATGGACTGCGGCACACCGTTTTGCAACAGCGGCTGCCCGGTCAATAACATCATTCCTGATTTCAATGACATGGTGTTTCGCAATGACTGGAAAAATGCCATCCAGACGCTGCACAGCACCAACAACTTTCCCGAGTTCACCGGCCGTATTTGCCCGGCGCCTTGCGAAGCAGCCTGCACGCTCAACGTCAATGACGAGGCGGTCGGCATCAAGTCGATTGAGCACGCCATCATTGACCGCGCTTGGGCAGAAGGTTGGGTCACGCCGCAGTTGCCCAAGCACAAGACCGGTAAAAAAGTCGCTGTCGTCGGCTCCGGTCCTGCCGGTTTGGCGGCAGCCCAGCAACTCGCGCGTGTCGGTCATGACGTGACGCTGTTCGAAAAGAACGACCGCGTCGGCGGCTTGCTGCGCTACGGCATTCCTGACTTCAAGATGGAGAAAATCCACATCGACCGCCGCGTCGAACAAATGAAGGCCGAAGGCGTGACCTTCCGTTGTGGCGTGCTGATCGGTGACTTGCCGAAAGACAGCAAGGTCACTAACTGGGCGACTGAAACCATCACACCGGCACAGCTGCAAAAAGACTTTGACGCCGTGGTCTTGACGGGCGGCGCCGAGCAGTCACGCGACTTGCCGGTTCCCGGCCGCGATTTGTCGGGCATCCATTTCGCGATGGAATTTTTGCCGCAACAAAACAAGGTCAATGCCGGCGACAAGCTGAAAGACCAGCTGCGCGCTGCTGGCAAACACGTCATCGTCATCGGCGGCGGCGACACCGGCTCCGACTGCGTCGGCACCAGCAACCGCCACGGCGCGGTCAGCGTCACGCAGTTTGAATTGATGCCTGAGCCACCGGCTGAAGAAAACCGGCCAATGACGTGGCCGTACTGGCCGATCAAGCTGCGCACCAGCACCAGCCATGAAGAAGGTTGCGAGCGCGAGTTTGCTATTTCGACCAAAGAATTTATCGGCGAAAAGGGCAAAATCACCGGTCTCAAAACCGTTCGCGTGGAATGGAAAGACGGCAAGATGCAAGAAGTCGCTGGCTCTGAGCAGCTGCTCAAGGCCGACTTGGTGCTGCTGGCGATGGGTTTTGTGGCGCCGGTCAGCACCGTGCTCAAGGCCTTTGGCGTCGAGGCTGACAACCGCGGCAACGCCAAGGCCAGCACCGAATTCATCGGCGGTTACGCCACCAACGTGCCCAAGGTGTTTGCTGCCGGCGATATTCGCCGCGGTCAGAGCTTGGTCGTTTGGGCGATTCGTGAAGGTCGGCAAGCCGCCCGAGCCGTCGACGAGTTTCTGATGGGCAGCAGCGACTTGCCACGTTGAATCGCGAAGACCCTGAAATAATATAAAAGCTTTATGATCAGGGCTTACCCTCACTCAAGCCGGCGCTCTGCCGGCTTTCTATCTTTCATGGCCGAACAGTCGTCTTCTCTCGTCGAATTCAAGCAAGTCACCTTCGCCTACCCAGGTGCCAAGGGTGACCGCGTCATTCTGAAAGACATCAGCCTGAGCGTGCCACGTGGCAAGGTCACGGCCTTGATGGGTGCGTCTGGCGGTGGCAAAACCACCGTTTTGCGGCTGATTGGTGGTCAGCAAAAAGCCACTTCGGGCGATGTGTTGTTTGACGCGCAGAATGTCGGCGGCCTGAGCCAGACTGAGCTGTATGCGGCACGGCGCCGCATGGGCATGCTGTTCCAGTTCGGTGCGCTCTTCACCGACCTCAGTGTTTTCGACAACGTGGCCTTTCCTTTGCGCGAACACACCCGTCTGAGCCCTGAGTTGATCCGTGACATCGTCCTCATGAAGCTTGACGCAGTGGGTCTGCGCGGTGCGCGGGATTTGATGCCGTCTGAAATTTCAGGCGGTATGGCGCGGCGAGTGGCGCTGGCGCGGGCCATCGTGCTAGACCCCGAACTCATCATGTACGACGAGCCGTTTGCGGGGCTGGACCCGATCTCTTTGGGCACAGCGGCCCAGCTGATTCGCCAGTTGAATGACACGCTCGGCATCACCAGCATCGTGGTCTCGCATGACTTGGAAGAGACCTTCCGCATCGCCGACAAGGTCATCATTTTGGCCAACGGCGGCATTGCCGCTGAAGGCACGCCGGATGAAGTCCGCAACTCCAAAGACCCGCTGGTGCACCAATTTGTCAACGCGTTGAGCGAAGGTCCGGTGGAGTTTCATTACCCCGGACCTGACGCTGAAGCTGACTATGGATTGCTCAGCCGCGGCGGAAAAAGCGTTGCGTCAAAAGCTCAGCACCCTTCGGAAGGGGGCCGCTCATGAAATGGCGGCAACCTATGGATCTTGTGGCGAACCTCGGTCAAGCAACGCGCAGCCAACTGGTTCAACTCGGTCAAGCGGCTCGGCTGTTTGCCCGGCTCGTCGCACTGTCGGGCCCGACGCTCCGGCGTTTTGGGCTGGTGCGCGACCAGATTTACTTTTTAGGCAATTACTCGCTGGCCATCATTGCGGTGTCGGGTCTGTTTGTCGGTTTTGTGTTGAGCTTGCAAGGCTATTACACGCTGCAGCGTTACGGCTCGGCCGAAGCCCTTGGGCTGCTGGTCGCGCTCAGTCTGGTGCGTGAGCTTGGTCCCGTGGTGACAGCTCTGCTGTTCGCTGGCCGCGCCGGCACGGCGCTGACGGCTGAGATCGGCCTGATGAAAGCGGGCGAGCAGCTCTCGGCCATGGAAATGATGGCGGTCGACCCGATTCGGCGCATTCTGGCACCGCGTTTTTGGGGCGGCATGATCGCCATGCCTCTGCTGGCGGCGGTTTTCAGTGCGGTCGGCATCATGGGCGGCTGGATGGTCGGCGTGCTGATGATCGGCATCGACGCAGGGTCATTTTGGAGCCAGATGCAAGGTGGCGTCGATGTTTGGCGCGACGTCGGCAATGGCGTTGTCAAGAGTTTTGTGTTCGGCGTCACCGTCACGTTTGTGGCGTTGTACCAAGGTTTTGAGTCTCAGCCAACGCCCGAAGGCGTGTCGCGAGCCACCACGCGCACTGTGGTGGTTGCCTCCTTGGCGGTGCTGGGGCTTGATTTCTTGCTGACCGCCTGGATGTTCAGTCTGTAATACAAATGGAGTTGCAGTGCTTTGTGTACTGCCATGCGTGAGCCGCCGTCACATGAGAAAATGCCACGGTTATTTTTTTGATACGGGATTCGTGAGCTCTCTGAGCTGTCCCGTTTGATGTTTTTGAAAGCAAGTCATGTCACGTACCAGAACCGATGTGTGGGTCGGCCTTTTTGTGTTGATTGGAGGGATTGCCCTTCTTTTTCTGGCCTTGAAGTCAGCCAACTTGATGAGTTTTCAGTGGGTCGACACGTCTTATCCGGTGGTCGCTAGATTCGACAATATCGGTGGTTTGAAGCCGCGCGCCGCTGTCAAAAGCGCTGGTGTGGTGGTCGGGCGCGTCGACAGCATCAGCTTTGATGACAAGCGTTATCAGGCGAGTGTTCATCTGGCCTTGGAAAGCCGCTACGTTTTCCCCAAGGACAGCTCACTGAAAATTCTCACCAGCGGTTTGTTGGGTGAGCAGTATATCGGCATTGAGCCTGGCGCTGAAGAGAAGCTGTTGGCGTCTGGTGACGTGATCAACCAAACCCAGTCTGCCGTGGTGCTCGAAAACCTCATCAGTCAGTTTTTGTACAGCAAGGCCGCAGACAGCGGCTCGACCAGTTCGGCTGCACCCGCTGCAGGCACGGGAACTCAAAAATGAACATACTTTCTACCTCGACGCCGATTTTTTCACGCTTTACCAGGGCTGTTTTTCTAGTCTCCATTGCGCTGGTGCTGGCTGTGCTCCAAGGTTGCGCCATGTCGCCGAACGCCAACCCGCGTGATCCTTGGGAGCCGTTCAACCGCAACGTGTCCAACTTCAACGAAGGGCTGGACCAAGCGGTCCTCAAGCCAGTGGCGACGGCTTACCAAAATGTCACGCCACAAATCATGCGAACTGGGGTCAATAATTTCTTTGGCAATATCACGGATGTCTGGTCACTCGTCAATAACCTGCTTCAGCTCAAGCCCGCAGAGTCTGTAGAGACCTTGTTTCGCGTTGGCGTGAATACGACCATTGGGCTCGTTGGTTTGATTGATGTGGCCAGTGACTTGAAGCTGCAAAAACACACGGAAGACTTTGGCCAGACGCTAGGTTTCTGGGGCATGCCAACCGGGCCTTATGTTGTGTTGCCTTTGTTCGGTCCTTCGACCTTGCGTGACTCGCTGGCCTTGCCGGTCGACGCTCAAGGCAACTTGGTGGGCCGTGTCGATGATGTGGCGCTGCGCAATACCTTGCTCACTTTGCGCTTGGTTGACCGTCGGGCGAGTCTGTTGCGCGCTGGCGAACTGCTCGATGCAGCCGCACTTGACAAGTACAGCTTCACCAGAGATGCCTATCTGCAGCGCAGGCGTGCGCGGATCTTCGGGCCACGCACCGATGTGATTTTGGACGAGGAACGCTACGACTTACCGGCTCCGCCCAAGGAAGGAGCTTCACCAGCGCCTAGCAGCCAACAGGTTTCACCCACAGGCACCCATACTTCGCCCTGACACCTGAACATCGCATGGGCATAGGGGTTTAACAGTTCTTTTTTTAAGGACTTTAGAACTTCTGCCTATGCGCAAAACAGGGCATCCGATACTTGGCGAAAAGCGCAAGACTGCATTTGCTGCTAACTAGACGCTCTCGCCTTCGCCAGATTGAAAGAATTACATGACATTGAACCGACGAGATTTGACCCGTTTACTGACAGCTTCGCTGAGCGTACTGTTATTGTTGGCTACGCCCGCCGCGCGCGCCGCCGAAGAGGGGGCGGATGAGATGATCCGTCGACTCTCCACGGATGTGCTGAACAACATCAAGGCTGATAAAGATGTGCAAAAGGGTGATGTGAGCAAGATCACGGCCTTTGTCGACAGCAAAGTCATGCCGAATGTGAACTTCACCCGCATGACGGCTTCTGCCGTGGGTCGCAACTGGCGCCAAGCGACGCCCGAGCAACAAAAACGCTTGCAAGATGAGTTCAAAAATATGCTGGTGCGCACTTACGCCGGTGCGCTGAGCCAAGTGAAAGACCAGACCGTCGAGGTCAAACCGTTGCGCGCGGGTGCGGCTGACACTGAAGTGATTGTGCGTACCGAGGTCATCGGCCGCGGTGATGCCGTGCAACTGGATTACCGAATGGAAAAAACGGCTAATGGCTGGAAGATTTACGACTTCAACGTGCTAGGCATCTGGATGGTGGAAACCTACCGAACACAATTTGCGCAAGAAATTTCAGCACGCGGCATTGACGGTTTGATCGCGACGCTCGCACAGCGTAATAAAAGTGGCTCAGGCGAAAAGAAGCGCTGATTGGGGCGACAGGTTCATCGTGAGTGATTGTTCAAAACAGGATCTGCCATGCTGCTAAAACTCCCCAGCGTGCTCACCCACGACCAAGCCAGCGATTGGTCGCGCAGTCTGAAGTTGGCCATGCGCAACGCTGTGGCTGACAACGAACCCGTCATCGCGGATGCCAGTGCAATGACGCAGTTTGATTCATCTTCGCTGGCGGTTTTGCTGGAATGTCGGCGTGAGGCTTTGGCCATGGGGCGGATTTTTTGGGTGCAGGGCTTGCCACCGCGCTTGCGCCAATTGGCTGGCCTCTACGGGATTGCATCCTTGATTCCATCCCCTGCTTGAGCACTGCCATCCAGCTAGCCCCTAAAATAGAGGGCTCATGCCCGCTATCTCATTCCAGTCCGTCTCCAAAACATTTCAATCTTCCCGGGGTGCTCCCGGTCCAGTCGTGCAAGCGTTGGACCATGTCAGCTTCGACATTCAGCCCGGCGAATTCTTTGGCCTTCTTGGCCCTAACGGGGCCGGTAAAACCACCTTGATCAGTATTCTGGCGGGCTTGTCGCGCGCCAGCAGCGGTCAGGTTTTGGTGCACGGCCACGACGTCGTGACGGACTATGCCGAAGCCCGTCGCCAGCTCGGCGTGGTGCCTCAGGAGCTGGTGTTTGACCCCTTTTTCTCGGTGCGCGAATCCTTGCGTATTCAGTCCGGCTATTTCGGCGTCAAGCACAACGACGATTGGATTGACGAGTTGCTCAACAGCCTCGGCCTGACCGACAAAGCCAACGCCAACATGCGTCAACTCTCAGGCGGCATGAAGCGGCGCGTGCTGGTCGCGCTGGCACTGGTGCACAAGCCGCCTGTGATCGTGCTCGACGAACCCACCGCTGGTGTCGATGTGGAGTTGCGGCAAACGTTGTGGCAGTTCATCGCCAAATTGAACCGGCAGGGCAGCACCGTGTTGCTCACCACGCATTACCTCGAAGAAGCCGAAGCGCTGTGCGGACGCATTGCGATGCTCAAGCAGGGCCGGGTGGTGGCATTGGATTCCACATCGGATTTGCTCAAGAGCGCGTCGTCGAACGTGCTGCGCTTCAAGGTTGACCGCGAGTTGCCTGACGCGCTGGCGGTGCAGGCGCGCGTGACGGGACGCATTGTGCAGTTCCCAGCCCACAACGCGCGTGAGATCGAGAACTATCTGGCGGCCGTGCGCGAGGCTGGCTTGGTCGCAGAGGACGTTGAAATCCGCAAAGCCGACCTCGAAGATGTCTTCCTCGAAGTGATGTCCGATAAAACCGTCCGCACCCCTGCGGTAGCCGAGGTCACAGCATGAACGGCTGGCAAACACTGTTGTACAAAGAAGTCTTGCGCTTCTGGAAGGTTGGCTTTCAGACGGTTGGCGCGCCGATTCTGACGGCCGTGCTGTACATGCTGATTTTTGGCCATGTGCTGCAAGACGAGGTCAAGGTCTATGGAAGCGTCAGCTACACCGCGTTTTTGGTGCCGGGGCTGGTGATGATGAGCGTGTTGCAAAACGCCTTTGCCAACAGCTCTTCTTCCATGATCCAAAGCAAAATCATGGGAAACTTGGTGTTTTTGTTGCTCACGCCGCTGTCGCATTGGCACTGGTTTGTGGCCTATGTCGGTTCTTCGGTGCTGCGCGGTTTGGCTGTCGGCACCGGTGTTTTTGCCGTGACGGTGTACTTTGGCCGGCCCAGTTTTGAAGCGCCGTTGTGGATCGTGGTGTTCGCTTTTCTGGGTGCAGCACTGTTGGGCGGACTGGGTTTGATCGCCGGTTTGTGGGCTGAAAAATTCGACCAGATGGCGGTGTTCCAGAACTTCGTCATCATGCCGCTGACGTTTTTGAGTGGCGTGTTCTACTCCATCCATTCATTGCCGCCCGCGTGGCAAACGGTGAGTCATTTGAACCCGTTTTTCTACATGATCGATGGCTTTCGGTATGGCTTTTTTGGCGTCAGCGATGTGTCCCCTTGGATCAGTCTGGGGATTGTCGGCGGCGCCTTGATCGTGGTCAGCTGGATCGCCGTGCACTTGCTGAAAATCGGCTACAAAATTCGCCACTGAAAAGCCCACGGCCGCACCTCGATATTTCATTGAACTAACAGACCTTATTTTTCAACACCATGACCAGCGACGAACTTCAGGCCCTCATCAGTGCCAATATTGACTGCGAGCACATCGAACTGTCGGGCGACGGCCGACATTGGTATGCCACCATCGTCTCCAGCATCTTTGAAGGCCAACGCTTGATTCAGCGGCATCAGCGTGTCTATGCCACGCTGGGTGGTCGGATGCAGACCGACGAAGTCCATGCCCTGTCGATGAAAACCTTTACGCCCGCCGAGTGGGCTAAACAAAACCAAAACTAAAAAAATCATGGACAAGCTACGCATCAAAGGCGGCCCATCGCTGTCTGGCACGGTTGATATTTCAGGCGCTAAAAATGCCGCCTTGCCCGAGCTCTGCGCGGCGCTGCTGACCGACGAACCGGTCACGCTGACGAACGTGCCGAGGCTGCAAGACGTCTCGACCATGCTCAAGTTGATTCGCAACATGGGTGTCATGGCCGAGCAGGGCGCAATGGGTCAGCCGGATGCCGGCACTGTGCGGATTGACGCGGGAAGCCTGCACACGCCTGAAGCGCCGTACGAACTGGTGAAAACCATGCGCGCATCGGTGTTGGCGCTAGGACCGTTGCTGGCGCGCTTTGGTCGCGCCCGGGTGTCCTTGCCGGGCGGCTGCGCGATTGGCTCACGGCCGGTCGATCAGCACATCAAAGGTTTGCAAGCGATGGGCGCCGAGATTGTGGTCGAGCATGGCTACATGATTGCGCGTCTCGCACCCGGCTTGACGCGGCTGCAAGCTTGCCATTTGACAACTGACATGGTGACCGTGACTGGCACTGAAAACTTCATGATGGCGGCGGCGCTGGCCGAAGGCGAGACTGTTTTGGAAAACGCCGCTCAGGAGCCGGAGATCGGCGACCTGGCTGAGATGCTGATCAAGATGGGCGCGAAGATTGACGGCCACGGCAGCCGGCGCATTCGCATTCAGGGCGTGGCGCGCTTGCATGGCGGCACGCATCAAGTGGTGGCTGACCGGATTGAAACTGGCACCTTTTTGTGCGCAGTGGCGGCGGCTGGCGGTGACGTGGTGTTGCGCCACGGCCGCGCCGACCATCTGGAAGTGGTGATCGAGAAGCTGCGCGAAGCCGGCGCGACGATCAGCGCCGGTGATGGTTTTATCCGCATCCAGTCGCAGGGCCGGCTCAAGGCGCAGTCGTTCCGCACGACTGAATACCCGGGCTTCCCAACCGACATGCAGGCGCAATTCATGGCGCTGAATGCCATCTCTCACGGCACCAGCAAGGTCACTGAAACGATTTTTGAAAACCGTTTCATGCACGTCAATGAAATGGTGCGATTGGGCGCGAACATCCAGATCGATGGCAAGGTCGCGTTGCTGGAAGGGGTTGAAAAACTCTCCGGTGCCACTGTCATGGCGACTGATTTACGGGCGTCGGCCAGCTTGGTGATCGCCGGCTTGGTAGCCGAGGGCGAAACTGTGGTGGAGCGGATTTACCACCTAGACCGCGGTTACGACCAAATGGAAGCCAAATTGCGCGGCATTGGCGCAGACATCGAAAGGGTCAAAGGATGATCACGCTGGCGCTGTCCAAGGGACGCATTTTTGACGACATTCTTCCGCTCTTGCGCTCGGCCGGTATCGAGGTGCTGGACGACCCGGAAAAGTCACGCAAGCTGATTTTGGACACCAACCAGCCCGACCTGCGCGTGGTCTTGGTGCGTGCCACCGACGTGCCGACCTATGTGCAGTACGGCGGCGCTGACTTGGGTGTGGTGGGCAAAGACACCTTACTCGAATCCGGCAGCCAGGGCTTGTACCAGCCGCTGGATTTGCAAATCGCCAAATGCCGCATCAGTGTGGCCGTGCGTGATGGCTTTGACTATGCCGCAGCTGTCCGCCAAGGGGCGCGCCTCAAGGTCGCCACCAAGTACGTGGGCATTGCACGTGATTTTTTCGCCAGCAAGGGCGTTCACGTCGACCTGATCAAGCTGTATGGCAGCATGGAACTCGCGCCTTTGACGGGTCTGGCCGACGCGATTGTCGACTTGGTCTCCACCGGCAACACGCTCAAAGCCAACCACTTGGTGGAAGTTGAACGCATCATGGACATCAGCTCGCACTTGGTGGTCAATCAAGTGGCGCTCAAGCTCAAACAAGAGCCGATTCGCCGCCTGATTGATTCGCTGGCCCGGGCTGTCGCCGCTTAAATTTTTCTTTTTTTCAAATGAACCTAGTCGCCCAACCTGTCCGTCTGTCTACCCTTGCCAGCGGCTTTGAAGCCGCCTTCAAGGCACGCTTGCATTGGTCAGCCGACGCCGATGCGGCGATTGAAGAGCGCGTCGCGGCGATTCTGGCCGACGTGCAGCTGCGCGGTGACGCCGCCGTGCTCGAGTACACCAGCCGTTTCGACGGGCTGGAGGCTAGCAGTGTGCAGGCCTTGGAGCTGACGCAAGCCGAACTCAAAACGGCTTTTGAAGGGCTGCCCGAAGCTCAGCGCGCTGCACTGCAAGCGGCCGCAGCACGGGTTCGCAGCTACCACGAGGCCCAGAAAAAAGCCTGCGGCGAAAGCTGGAGTTACCGCGACGACGACGGCAGCTTGCTGGGACAAAAAGTCACACCACTCGATCGCGTGGGCATCTACGTGCCCGGCGGCAAAGCGGCTTATCCATCCTCGGTGTTGATGAACGCGATCCCGGCGCATGTTGCGGGTGTTGGCGAGATCATCATGGTGGTGCCGACCCCGCGTGGCGACAAAAATCCGCTGGTGCTGGCTGCTGCTTATGTGGCCGGCGTCACGCGGGTCTTCACCATCGGTGGCGCCCAAGCGGTTGCCGCACTGGCCTACGGCACGGCCACGGTGCCAGCGGTTGACAAGATCACTGGCCCGGGCAACGCCTACGTGGCTGCGGCCAAGCGCCGCGTTTTTGGCACCGTGGGCATCGACATGATTGCCGGACCGTCTGAAATTTTGGTCTTGGCTGACGGCACCACGCCAGCCGACTGGGTCGCTATGGATCTGTTCAGCCAAGCCGAGCATGACGAATTGGCGCAAAGCATCTTGCTGTGCCCGGAAGCCGCCTACATTGACGCAGTGCAGGCCGCCATCGACCGGCTGCTGCCAAGCATGCCGCGAGCCGCCATCATCGCCAAATCCCTGAATGACCGAGGCGCTTTGATTCAAACCCGCAGCATGGAAGAAGCCTGCGAAATCAGCAACCGCATTGCGCCAGAACACCTCGAAGTTTCGACCCGTGAGCCGCAGCGCTGGGAGCCTTTGCTCAAGCATGCCGGCGCGATTTTTTTGGGCGCCTACACCAGCGAAAGTCTGGGCGACTACTGCGTCGGCCCAAACCACGTCTTGCCCACCAGCGGTACAGCGCGTTTTTCGAGCCCGCTCGGGGTTTATGACTTTCAAAAACGTTCCAGCCTGATCGAGGTCAGTCAGGCCGGTGCGCAGGTGCTGGGCCCGGTGGCCGCCGAGCTGGCTTACGGCGAAGGTCTGCAAGCCCATGCCCGTGCCGCCGAGATGCGCTTGAACGACGTACCGCCTATGCGAGGTGCCGCATGATTAACGTGAATAGCGTCAATAGCGTCAACCCGTCAGGCCAGCTCAGCCCCGAGTTGAAAAAACGCATCCGGCAAGACGTGCAGTCGATGCACGCTTACGCCATTCAAGATTCTGTCGGCATGGTCAAGCTCGATGCCATGGAAAACCCACACCGGTTGCCAGCGCACTTGCAAGTCGAGCTTGGTCGGCGTCTGGGTGCGCTCGCGCTGAACCGCTACCCGGACGGCCGGGTCAACGACTTGCGCCGCACGCTGGCCGACTACGCTGGCATGCCCGAAGGCTTTGACATCATGCTGGGCAATGGCTCGGACGAATTGATTTCTTTGCTGTCGCTGGCTTGCGATGTGCCTGGCGGCAGCGTGCTGGCGCCCGTGCCCGGCTTCGTGATGTACGCCATGAGCGCGCAGTTGCAAGGTCTGGCTTTCGTCGGTGTGCCACTCACCGCTGACTTTGAACTTGATGAAGCGGCCATGCTGGCGGCCATCGCCGAGCACCAGCCGTCCATCGTTTACTTGGCTTACCCGAACAACCCGACGGCCAATTTGTGGGACGACGAGGTGATTGAAAAAATCATCACAGCGGTTGGCGCGCTAGGCGGTCTGGTTGTCATGGACGAGGCCTATCAACCGTTTTCGAGCAAGAGTTACTTAGGTCGCATCAGCCGCCACGGCCATGTGCTGCTGATGCGTACGCTCAGTAAGTTTGGCTTGGCTGGCGTCCGTCTGGGCTACATGATGGGGCCGAAGGCGCTGATCGCCGAGATCGACAAAGTGCGGCCGCCCTACAACATCAGCGTGCTGAATTACGAGTGCGCGCTGTTCGCGCTAGAGCACCAAGACGTCTTCGCCGCGCAAGCCGCTGATCTGGTGCAACAACGCGAGCGCTTGCTCAAGGCGCTGCGCGCTATGCCGGGCCTGACGGTCTGGAACAGTGATGCCAACATGATCCTGGTTCGCATCAATGGAAAACAAGAGGGCGAGGCTGACGCAGCTGGCCTGGTTTTCGAGCGCCTGAAGGCCGGTGGCGTGTTGGTTAAAAATATTTCTAAAATGCACCCATTGCTGAGCAACTGTCTGCGTCTGACGGTTGGCACGTCCGATGAAAATACGCAACTGCTGGCCACCCTTCAAAAAGCCCTATGAACTCCACCGCTACACCTTTCACTCCGCGCACCGCTGAAGTCACGCGCAACACGGCTGAAACCAAAATCACCGCCAAGGTGAATCTGGACGGCAGCGGCGCCTCGAATCTCAACACCGGCATCGGATTTTTTGACCATATGCTGGACCAGATCGCCCGTCACGGGCTGATCGACTTGGACATACAAGCCGCTGGCGACTTGCACATTGACGGCCACCACACGGTGGAAGACGTCGGCATCACCTTGGGTCAAGCGGTGGCGCTGGCGGTTGGTGACAAAAAAGGTCTGCGCCGTTACGGCCACGCTTATGTGCCGCTGGACGAGGCCTTGAGCCGCGTGGTCATCGATTTTTCTGGTCGTCCTGGTCTGGTGATGAACGTGCCGTTCACCAGCGGCATGATCGGCACGTTTGACTCGCAACTGGCTTTTGAGTTTTTCCAAGGCTTTGCGAACCACGCCTTTGTCACCCTGCACATTGACAATCTGCGCGGCGAAAACGCCCACCACCAAGCTGAAACGGTGTTCAAAGCCTTCGCCCGCGCCCTGCGCATGGCGCTGGAGCTAGACCCGCGCATGGCCGGTGTGATTCCGTCTACCAAGGGTTCTTTGTAACCCGCCTGATGCTGTCATGACTGTCCTGAAAAAAGTGGCTGTGGTTGACTACGGCATGGGTAACTTGCGATCGGTGTCGCAAGCGGTGTCGCATGTGGCCCAAGGCGCGGGTTTTGAGGTGATCGTCACTTCCCGCGCGCAAGACGTGCTGGACGCAGACCGCGTCGTGCTGCCCGGCCAAGGTGCCATGCCCGACTGTATGCGCGAGCTGGACGAGTCGGGCCTGCGCCAAGCTGTGCTGTATGCGGCCGCGCACAAACCTCTGTTTGGCGTCTGCGTCGGCATGCAGATGCTGCTGGACCACAGCCAAGAAGGCCCCGCCGGCGTCGGCACGCCCGGACTGGGACTGATAGGCGGAGACGTCATCAAGTTTGATTTGGCCGGCAGACTGCAGCCAGACGGCAGCCGTTTCAAGGTGCCGCAAATGGGTTGGAACCAGGTCTATCAGGGCAGCTCAGGCGTGCCGACTGGCAGCCAGGCACGGCATGCGCTGTGGGCGGACATCCCTGACGGGGCTTATTTCTACTTTGTACACAGTTTTTACGCCAAGCCGTCTGATGCGCGCAACACTGCGGGCGAAGCCGACTACGGCGGACGCTTCACAGCGGCAGTTGCACGGGATAATATTTTCGCGACGCAGTTTCATCCAGAAAAGAGCGCCGATCAGGGCTTGGCCCTGTACCGCAATTTTCTGCGTTGGAACCCTTGAGCTGATCTTGAGTTGTCCTTGAACTGTGTCTGTCGGTCCTTATTTTTTTTCATCCTTTTTTAGCTTCATTTTTAAAGCAACATGCTACTCATCCCCGCGATTGACTTGAAAGACGGTCACTGCGTTCGCCTTAAACAGGGCGACATGGACCAGTCCACCACCTTCGGCGAAGACCCTGCGGCCATGGCCCGAATCTGGGTTGAGAAGGGTGCGCGTCGCCTGCACTTGGTCGACCTGAACGGCGCCTTTGCCGGCAAGCCTAAAAACGAGGCGGCGATTCGCAAGATCCTGCTCGAAGTCGGCAGCGAGGTCGATGTGCAACTCGGCGGCGGTATTCGCGACCTCGACACCATTGAGCGCTATCTGGACGCGGGCTTGCGCTACGTCATCATCGGCACAGCAGCTGTTAAAAACCCCGGTTTTTTGCAAGATGCCTGCACTGCTTTTGGCGGTCACATCATTGTCGGCTTGGACGCCAAGGACGGCAAAGTCGCCACCGACGGCTGGAGCAAACTGACCGGCCACGAAGTCGTTGACTTGGCCAAAAAGTTTGAAGACTACGGCGTTGAATCCATCATTTACACCGACATCGGCCGTGACGGCATGCTCAGCGGCATCAATATTGAGGCCACCGTCAAGTTGGCTCAGGCCTTGCGGATACCGGTCATCGCTTCGGGTGGACTCTCCAACATGGCTGATATTGAGGCCTTGTGCCAAGTCGAGAGTGAAGGCGTTGAAGGCGTGATTTGCGGCCGCTCGATCTACAGCGGCGATCTTGATTTTGCGCTGGCGCAAGAGCGCGCTGATGAGCTCAACGGCTAGTGACTAGCCCTCATGCTCGCTAAACGAATCATTCCTTGTCTTGACGTCACCGGTGGCCGGGTTGTCAAAGGCGTCAATTTCCTTGAGCTGCGCGATGCGGGTGACCCGGTTGAAATTGCCGCGCGCTACAACGACCAAGGCGCCGACGAGCTGACATTTCTGGACATCACCGCGACCAGCGATGGCCGCGATTTGATCTTGCACATCATCGAAGCGGTGGCTTCGCAGGTCTTCATTCCCCTGACGGTGGGTGGCGGTGTGCGCACGGTGGACGATGTGCGGCGGCTGCTCAATGCCGGTGCCGACAAAACCAGTTTCAACTCGGCTGCACTGGCCAGTCCGCAGGTCATTGACGAAGTCTCGGCGCGCTACGGTGCGCAATGCATCGTCGTCGCCATTGATGCCAAGCGCCGTTCTGATGAAGAAGCTTTGACACGCGGTGCGGGTTGGGATGTCTACAGCCATGGCGGTCGGAAAAACACTGGCCTCGACGCCGTGGTTTGGGCCACTGAAATGGCGCGGCGTGGTGCTGGCGAAATATTGCTCACCAGCATGGACCGCGACGGCACCAAGGCCGGTTTTGACTTGGCGCTGACCCGCGCCGTCAGCGACGCTGTGAGCGTGCCGGTCATCGCCTCGGGCGGTGTTGGCAACCTCGACCATCTGGCCGATGGCATCCAGATCGGCGGCGCTGACGCCGTGCTGGCCGCGAGTATTTTCCATTACGGCGAATACACCGTGCAGCAGGCCAAGCAGCGCATGGCTGAGCGCGGCATTCCGGTTCGACTTTGAGCCGCAGCCAATCGCCGACAATACTCGGTATGAACTGGTTAGATGAAGTCCGATGGGACGAGCGGGGCCTGATCCCCGTGATTGCGCAAGAAGCCGCCAGCGGCGACGTGCTGATGTTCGCCTGGATGAACCGCGAGGCGCTGCAGGAAACTGCTGACTCCGGTCGGGCCGTGTACTTCAGCCGCTCACGCGCGCGACTGTGGCGCAAGGGCGAAGAGTCCGGCCATGTGCAGACCGTGCACGACATCCGGCTGGACTGCGACAACGACGTGATTTTGCTGAAAATCACGCAGCTTGGGCAAGAAACCGGCCCGTCGATCGCTTGCCACACCGGCCGCCACAGCTGCTTTTTTCACCGCTATGAAGGCGGCCAGTGGGTCGCAGCAGAGCCGGTGATCAAAGACCCGAAACACATCTACAAATAAGCAAAGCTCAGCTCGCTATGACCACGACTTCTAATGACTCCCTCGCGCGCTTGGCTCAAGTGATTGAAAGCCGTAAAGTGCGCAACGGCGGCGACCCGACTAAAAGCTACGTCGCTCGACTGCTGCACCAAGGCCCCGACGCCTTCCTGAAAAAAATCGGTGAAGAAGCCACCGAAACTGTCATGGCCGCCAAAGACTTGGACCACGGCGGTGCCACGCCCGAGCTGCAAGGCAAGTTGATCGGCGAGGTGGCTGACTTGTGGTTTCACAGCCTGATCGCCTTGGCCCATTACGACTTGACGCCGGCCGATGTGATCACTGAATTGGAGCGCCGCGAAGGCACCAGCGGCATTGAGGAAAAAGCCTTGCGCAAAGCAGTGCTGCGCGCAGAGTCTGAGAAATAAGCCGGCCTTCCAATCAACCGCACACCGTCTATGACTTTTCCTGAACTATCTGACAACGTCGAGAAGACGTCGAGTGACCGACTGGTCATGCAAATTCTGTACGGCCTGCACACCATGGCTTGGTTCAGCGGCGGCGTCTTTGCGGTGGTGGCCTTGATCATCAATTACCTGCGGCGGTCGGATGAGGCCAACCCGCTGTATGTCGCGCATCACAATTTCATGATCTCGACATTTTGGTGGACGCTGGTCTGGCTGGTGTTGCTGTCGCCGTTGTGGTTGTTTTTTCTGTTTCCGGGCATGCTGGCTTACGCCCTTGTTTGGCTTTGGTATTTGTACCGCTGCATCAAAGGCTGGTTGCGATTTAATGCGAATCGTCTGCCGCAGAACGTGGAAGCTTTCACATGAGCAGCCTTGAGAAACACAGCCACGCGACTGGCGCTGCTGCTGAAAACTGCCTTTTTTGCAAAATTGCAGCGGGCAAGATTCCAAGCCGCAAGGTCTACGAAGACGATGAGTTGCTGGCCTTTCACGACATCAACCCGTGGGCGCCGGTGCATTTCCTGATCATCCCGAAAGCCCATATTGCCTCCATGGCTCAACTCGGGCCCGAGCACGAATCGCTGATGGGTCGCATGATGGTGTTGGCGCCGCGGTTGGCGCTGGAACAGGGCTGCAGGCCATACCCAGAGGGCGGTTACCGCATCGTCACCAACACCGGAGCAGAGGGCGGCCAAGAGGTGCAGCACTTGCATCTTCATGTGATGGGCGGCCCGCGTCCCTGGTTGCGGGGCTGAATCGAAGTTACTCTTGTGCTGGTAATGGTTTTAAACACTGTTGCAGTAGACAATATGGGATAAGTCTGCGATCAGCTAGATAAGCCCCTTAGAATCACATTTATTCGTACACGCTGGCCTGCGAGGGCGGCATCAAAAGTTAGGAGAGAAACATGGGTGGATTTTCCATTTGGCATTGGTTGATCGTCTTGCTGATCGTGGTCATGGTGTTTGGCACCAAGAAACTCCGAAATATGGGCGGCGACCTCGGTGGTGCGGTCAAGGGCTTCAAAGATGGCATGAAAGACGGTGGCCAACCTGCTGCTGATGAAGCCGCGGTTACAACGCCTCCGGCACAGGTCACGGCTGCCACGGCGGCGCCGGCGGACGACAAAAACACCATTGACGTGCAAGCACGTCAAAAATCCTGATCAGGTTCTCATTGAGCTTTCAAGCTGGGCTGGTGCATTGCGCCTGCGTGAACTGACGTGATCGATCTCGGCATCTCCAAAATTGCGCTGATCGGCGCAGTCGCGCTCATCGTCATCGGCCCCGAAAAACTACCACGACTGGCGCGTACCATCGGCACCTTGCTAGGCAAGGCTCAGCGTTATGTTGCCGACGTTAAAAGTGAAGTCAACCGCTCCATGGAGCTGGACGAACTCAAGAAGATGAAGGACAGCGTCGAAGGCGCTGCCCGGGATGTCCAAAGCTCGATGCAGACCAGCGCCAGCGACTTTGAAAAAACTTGGGCAGAAACCACCGGGTTGGATGGCGACAGTAGCTATGCCAATGACTTGCCCGGCATGATCAGTTTCCCTGAATACAAAAATCCAGGCAAAAACTGGCGACTCAAGCAGGGCGCCACGCCGCAATGGTTCAAAGCGCGTTCGGGTGTACGCACCAAGGCCCTGTCGGGCGCTGCCCGGGTGGCTCGCTTTCGGCCGAAGCCACGCACGACTCACCTTGTCTAGCCAATGTTTTTCTTTTTTGTGACCGGACCATGAGCGATTCGCCAACCGATAAACCTGACGAACTCGCAGGCACCGAGCAACCTTTTGTCCAGCACCTGATGGAGCTGCGCGACCGGATGATCAAAGCAGTCGTTGCAATTGCCATTGCGGCGGCTGCGTTGGCCCTGTTTCCGGGCCCTGGCGCACTCTACGACTTCATGGCTTCGCCGCTGATTGCAAGCCTACCCAAAGGCGCCACGCTGATTGCCACCAATGTGATCTCACCTTTCGTGGTGCCGATCAAGATCTTGTTCATGTCGGCATTCATGATCGCCTTGCCGGTGGTGTTGTACCAAGTCTGGGCTTTCGTCGCGCCTGGGCTTTATGCGCATGAAAAAAAGCTGGTGATGCCACTGGTGGTGTCGAGTACCTTGTTGTTTTTTATCGGTGTGGCTTTTTGCTACTACTTTGTCTTTGGACAGGTGTTCTCTTTCATTCAGAGCTTTGCCCCCAAGTCCATCACTGCCGCGCCTGACATTGAGGAATACCTCAACTTTGTGATCGGTATGTTCATGGCTTTCGGGTTGGCATTTGAAGTGCCGATTGCGGTGATTTTGCTGGTCCGCATGGGCGTCCTCACGGTTGCTCAGTTGCGCGAGTACCGTGGCTATTTCTGGGTTCTAGCGGCCGTTGGCACCGCGCTGGTGACGCCGCCTGATGCAGGCTCCATGCTAATGCTGCTAGGCGTTGTTGGCGGCTTGTACGAAGTCGGTATTCTGGCTGCACAGCTGTTTGTGAAGCACACCAAAACGCCTGACAAAGAGGCTGAAGAGCCCCAGTCTTAAAGGACTTTTCGGGGTGGTCAACGGGGCAGTGCTGGCCGTTGGCGCTTGCTTGGCGTCACGGCAATTTCAAGCTTGGCATTGCCGCGCGTCACACTCAAAGCTGCGCTCGCCCCCGGCTTCAGGGCAGCGACCGCGCTCAGTAACTCGGTGACGCTGCTGACCGGCTTGTCGGCCACAGCGGTGATGACATCGCCAGGGCGGATGCCCGCTGCGGCGGCTGGGCCGTTTTGCAGCACACCGGTGATGATGACGCCACTTTTGGCCGAAATATTGAAGGTCTGTGCCAACTCGGCATTCAACGCTTGGGGTTCGACGCCAATCCAGCCGCGCGTCACTTGACCATCCCTGACGATGCTTTCCAGCACTTGGCGTGCGGTCGACACCGGAATGGCAAAACCGATGCCCATAGAGCCGCCTGAGCGTGAGTAAATCGCCGTGTTGATGCCAAGCAAGCGACCTTGCGTGTCGACCAATGCGCCCCCAGAATTGCCCGGGTTGATGGCGGCGTCGGTCTGGATGAAATTCTCAAACACGTTGATGCCCAACTGGCTGCGGCCCAGCGCGCTGATGATGCCGCCGGTGACCGTTTGTCCGACGCCAAAAGGGTTGCCAATGGCGAGCACTTGGTCGCCAATTTCAAGCGACTCAGAACTGCCCAGCACGATGACTGGCAGCTTGTCGAGCTCGATTTTGAGGATGGCGAGGTCGGTTTCTGGATCAGTGCCGATGACTTTGGCTTTGGCTTTGCGGGAGTCGATGAGGATGACCTCGATGTCGTCAGCGCCTTCAACGACATGGTTGTTGGTGAGGATGTAGCCGTTCGGGCTGACGATGACGCCACTGCCCAGCCCGACTTGTGTCTCATTGCGAACCTGATCGCCAAAGAAAAAGCGGAACCATGGATCTTCTGCGTTCGGTGTGCGGGCGGCTGCCTTGCTGGCAATGATGCTCACCACAGCGCCCGAGGCGGCTTTGGCCGCCGTGCTGAAGCTGCCAGGTGCACCGCCGGCTATTTTGGCCGTGCTGCCGGCCGGTGCCTCGATCACCGTGAGCGAGCCTGGGTTACTGCCGTGTTGTAACCATTGCGGCTTCAGGCTGACGACCACAAAATAGGCCGCCAACATGACGGTGACAAGCTGCGAAAACAAAAGCCAAGATCTGCGCATGGTGGTGCTGACCAATCATCGAAAAATGTGAAAAAACTGACAACGTGACAGCCTGAGGCTAACGCGGTCAGTCCTGATTTTGACTGATTGGTCGCGTGATCTGCTGCACGGCTGCTAAATGGCCATTGGCAGGAGGATCGCGCTGATAATTCGGGGCATTGCCGCGTCACCTGAGGCGCAGTCCAAAGGATGTGAAACGATGAAGAATGCCATGACAGACGCTTGCCCTGAAACGTCGGACGGCGTTTCCAGCGCTGAGCTGCTGGGGACTTTCAACAGCCTGCTGCAACCCGAGCGGTTCAAGGATTACGGGCCCAACGGCCTGCAGGTTGAAGGCAAGCCTAAAGTGCGGCGCGTGGTCTCTGGCGTGACAGCCAGTCTGGCGCTGATTGAGGCCGCGGTGGCCTGGCAGGCCGATGCGATTTTTGTGCACCACGGCCTATTTTGGCGCGGTCAAGACGGTCGTGTCACGGGCTGGATGAAGCAGCGACTGGCCTTGCTGTTGGCGCATGACATCAATCTTTTTGCGTATCACCTGCCACTCGACGCGCACCCGGAGTTGGGTAATAACGCGCAGCTTGGGCGGCAGCTTGGCTTGCGTCCGCATGATGGCGAGGCCGGTCGCTTTGGCGAGTCGGGGCTGGGCTTCATCGGTTGTTCGGCCGGCGGAGTGTTTGCCAGCGCCGGCAGTTTGGCCAGCCACGTCTCTGCTGTGTTGGGGCGGCAAGTGGTGCTGGTCGATCGGTCCGACGACCCAACGGCCGCCATTCAAACGATCGCTTGGTGCTCGGGTGGCGCTCAAGGTTACTTCGAGGCGGCGATTGAGGCGGGTGCAGACGTCTTCATCACGGGTGAAATTTCCGAGCCGCAGGCCCACTATGCGCGTGAGATGGATGTGGCCTATATTGCCTGCGGCCATCATGCCTCTGAGCGCTACGGTGCGCCTGCCGTGGCGGCACATGTGGCTGCGCAGCACGGCTTGCTGCATCGGTTCATCGACATCGACAATCCGGCATGAACCACGGGAACCGTATGAACACAGCACTTCCCTTTCTGATCACCATGGGCGATGCCGCGGGCATCGGCCCGGAAATTATTGCCAAAGCTTTTTTAGAGGCGCCTGCAGACATGGTTGGGTGCATCGTGGTGGGTGACGTTGCGGTGATGCGCCGGGCCGCGCAACTGGCGGTGTCTTGGCACGCCAAGCAGGATCCGGTGAATAGTCGTACACAAACGTTGGCGGTTGCCGAGCTGGCGAATCTGGCCGATGGACCAAGCGTGCCGCCACATTGCATCGGCGTATGGCAAAGCTGCCGGCTGGCGGCTCCGCCAGCCTACAGTCAGATCAGCGCTGAGTCGGGTCGGGCCGCAGCCGAGTGCATCGTGGCCGCCGCGCGTGCCGTGTTGTCGGGCCAGGCGCGGGGCATGGTCACGGCGCCTATCAACAAAGAAGCGCTGGCGGCAGCCGGCGGTGAGTATGCGCGTTTCCCGGGGCACACCGAAATGCTGCAAGCGCAAGCGGCCGCTTTTCTCGGCAAGCCGGTTGCTCAAGTGCCGGTGCGCATGATGCTGGCCAATCCTGAGCTCAAAACCGTGCTGGTCAGCATTCATGTGTCGCTGCGTGAGGCGATCGAGGCGGTGCGTTTTGAGTCGGTGCTTGAAACGCTACAGATCACCCATTCAGCGCTGAGTCAGGTGCTGGGCCGAGCGCCGAAAATCGGTGTGGCCGGCTTGAATCCGCATGCTGGCGAAGGCGGCCTTTTTGGTCGGGAAGAAATTGAGATCATTGCGCCGGCCATAGCGGCTGCGCGCGCTGCGGGCATTCAGGCTAGCGGGCCATTCGCCCCAGACACCGTCTTCATGCGTGCCCGCGCCAAAGATGGCCATGTGGGCGAGTTCGATGTGGTGCTGGCGATGTACCACGACCAGGGGCTGATTCCCGTGAAATACATGGGCGTGGAGCAAGGCGTCAACGTCACGCTGGGCTTGCCCTTGCTGCGCACCAGCCCAGACCACGGCACGGCCTTTGACATTGCCGGCAGCGGTCAAGCTGATGCGGCCAGTCTGCTGGCGGCGATCCGCATGGCGCGCACCATGGCTTGTTAAAGGCGTCTCAATCGCGTTTTAAGCTGTCGCGAATTTCCCGTAAAAGAACCACATCTTCAGGGGTGATGGCGGGAACAACGGGCGGCTGCGATTGTGCTTTTTTCAAGCGGTTGATCTGCTTGACCATGAGGAAAATAATGAATGCAAGGATGGCGAAGTTAACAGCGACGGTGATGAAGTTGCCATAAGCCAGAACCGGAACGCCGGCTTTTCTGAGGCTGTCCAGCGTGCGTGTCGCGCCATGAGGAACCTCCCCCAAGACCCAAAAAAGGCTCGAGAAATCGAGCTTGCCCACCACCGCTCCGATGACCGGCATGATCAGGTCGGTCACCACCGAATCGACGATCTTCCCGAAGGCAGCGCCAATGATGACGCCGACCGCCAGATCGATGACATTGCCCTTGATCGCAAATTCTTTGAACTCTTGTATGACGCTCATGGGTGCCTTCGGATGTGTTGTGTTTGCCTGTGGGGTCGATTGAGCTAACTCCGAATTGTGGCCCGGTCTTTGAAAAGTCAACCGCTTCAGGGGATAGTTTTTGTGTAGGAGGGGAGTGCCAAGCGGCGTCCGGCGCCTAGCGGATGAGATATTCGGGCATGAAGCAGAAATTCCCTTTCGCTGCTCCGCTACAATGCCGGGTTGATCACAATAAGCCTTTTTCAAGCGAGTTCTTGAAGGAATCTCATGACCCAAGCCAGCGTTAAATCAAGCGTTGTTGCGCCACCCGGTGCAGCAGTCGACCATCAAAAAAGAAATTGGATTGTTGCCACATGTGCCGTTGGTGGCGCTGGTGTTGCAGCTGTCGCCGTCCCATTCGTGAGTACTTTTCAGCCGTCCGAGCGCGCTAAAGCAGCAGGCGCTGCAGTCGAAGTGGATATTTCCACAATCAAACCCGGCGAAAAATTGACGGTCGAATGGCGCGGCAAGCCGGTTTGGATTTTCCGGCGCACGCCTGAACAGTTGGCGGCTTTGAGCAAGGTCGACGATCAGCTCGCCGATCCGAATTCCGAGCGCAAGCAGAGCGAGTTGACGCCGGCCTATGCCCGCAACATCAATCGCTCCATCAAACCTGAAGTCATGGTGGCCGTGGGTATTTGTACCCACCTTGGTTGCTCGCCGGTGGATAAATTCCAGCCGGGTGCCCAGCCGTCCGTGCCAGACGACTGGCAAGGTGGCTTTTTGTGCCCGTGCCACGGTTCGACCTTCGACATGGCCGGACGCGTCTACAAAAACAAGCCCGCGCCCGACAATCTGGAGGTGCCTCCCCACATGTACCTGTCAGAAACCCGGTTGCTGATTGGCGAAGATAAAAAGGCCTGAAGCTTGTCAGAGCCTTTTCACGCAGTGTCGTGGACTGGCTCATAACTGAGTAGGAACTGTTATGGCTGAATTCAAAGAAATTTCCCCCGACGCCCCTGTAGGCGCCAAGCTGCTGAACTGGGTTGACAATCGTTTCCCCGCCAGCAAGCTTTACAATGAGCATATTGGCGAGTATTACGCACCGAAGAACTTCAACTTCTGGTACGTTTTTGGCTCCCTCGCGCTCTTGATTCTGGTGATCCAGATCGTCACCGGCATCTTTTTGACGATGCACTACAAGCCAGACGCGGCTTTGGCCTTTGCCTCTGTTGAGTACATCATGCGCGACGTCCCTTGGGGCTGGCTCATTCGCTACATGCACTCGACAGGCGCTAGCGCGTTCTTCATCGTGGTGTATTTGCACATGTTCCGCGGCTTGATGTATGGCAGTTACCGCAAACCACGCGAGCTGATCTGGATTTTCGGCTGCGCTATTTTCTTGGCGTTGATGGCCGAAGCCTTCATGGGTTATTTGTTGCCTTGGGGCCAGATGAGCTACTGGGGAGCGCAAGTGATCGTGAACTTGTTCGCGGCCATTCCGTTCATCGGCCCTGACTTGGCCCTCCTGATTCGCGGCGACTTCGTGGTCGGCGACGCCACCTTGAATCGCTTCTTTGCGTTCCACGTGATTGCGGTGCCGCTGGTGCTGCTGGGTCTGGTTGTAGCGCATTTGATCGCGCTGCATGAAGTCGGCTCCAACAACCCCGATGGCGTTGAAATCAAAGCCCACAAAGATGTCAATGGCAACCCGATCGACGGCGTTCCGTTTCATCCTTACTACACGGTGCACGACATTTTTGCTGTCAGCGTCTTCTTGATGATCTTCACGGCGGTTATCTTCTTTGCCCCTGAGGCAGGTGGTTACTTCTTGGAGTACAACAACTTCATACCGGCTGATTCGCTGAAGACGCCGTTGCACATCGCGCCAGTTTGGTACTTCACGCCGTTCTACTCGATGCTGCGCGCCATCACTGGCGAGATGATGTACGCCTTGGTGGCTTGCGTTGCAGCGGCAGCTGCCTTCACTGTGCTGAAGGGTCGACTTGCTGCGTTCCTCAAGGCCGCAATTGCGCTGGTGGCTTTGCTGCTGGTGGCGTCCATGCTGGTGATTGATGCCAAATTCTGGGGCGTCGTGGTCATGGGTGGTGCGGTCATCATCTTGTTCTTCCTGCCTTGGTTGGACAACAGCGAAGTCAAGTCGATTCGCTACCGTCCCGATTGGCATAAATACCTTTACGCCATTTTCGTGATCAATTTCATTGTTCTGGGTTACCTTGGCATCAAGCCGCCGTCACCCATCAACGAGCGCGTCTCGCAAATCGGCACCCTGTTCTACTTTGGCTTTTTCTTTCTGATGCCTTGGTGGAGCCGCCTTGGCACGTTCAAGCCAGTGCCTGATCGCGTGACCTTTGCTGCCCACTGAGCCGGAGATTCAGACCATGAAAAAAATCAAACAACTGGCGCTGGTACTTCTGGCATCCTTGGTGTTCGCTGGTGGTGCCCATGCCGCAGCGGTGGGGATTGCTTGGGACAAAGCACCCAATAAAACCAATGACCTTGGTGCTCTGCAAAACGGCTCCAAGATATTCGTTAACTACTGCCTGAACTGCCATGCAGCAGCCTTCATGCGCTACAACCGTCTGACCGACATCGGTCTGACCGAGCAGCAGATCAAGGACAACTTGTTGTTCGCCACCGACAAGGTCGGCGAAACCATGAAGATTGCCATGTCTCCCACGCAGGGCAAAGACTGGTTCGGCGGCAACCCGCCTGACTTGACCGTCATTGCGCGTTCCCGTGCGGGTCCTCAGGGCTCTGGCGCAGACTATCTATACACCTACCTGCGCACTTACTACCGCGATGACACCAAGGCCACCGGCTGGAACAACCTGGCTTTTCCAGGCGTGGCCATGCCGCATGTGCTGTGGGAAATGCAGGGCGCGCGCGAGCCGCAGTTCGAAACCCACAGCAGCCACGGCCATGATGTCCAAGTTTTCAAAGGTTGGAAGCAGGTCAGCCAAGGCACAATGACCCCGTTGCAATACGACCAGTCTGTGTCTGATTTGGTCGGTTACTTGCAGTGGATGGGCGAGCCGGCCCAAAACACCCGTGTGCGCATTGGCGCTTGGGTATTGTTGTTTCTCTGCATGTTCACTTTTGTCGCCTGGCGTCTTAACGCGGCGTTCTGGAAAGACATCAAGTAATTTTTTCGCTGGGCAGCAATGCCCCGCACCCCATGGAGTGGCAGGCCCAAGTCTTTGTGACTGGACGTCTCCCACTCCTTTTGTACCCAGGAGTCCCCCACCATGATGGTCCTTTATTCAGGCACAACCTGCCCCTTTTCGCATCGTTGCCGCTTTGTGTTGTTTGAAAAAGGCATGGACTTTGAAATCCGCGACGTTGACCTTTACAACAAGCCGGAAGATATCAATGTCATGAACCCGTACGGGCAAGTGCCAATTCTGGTCGAGCGCGACCTGATTTTGTACGAGTCAAACATCATCAATGAATACATTGACGAGCGTTTCCCGCATCCACAACTCATGCCCGGCGACCCTGTCGACCGCGCCCGCGTGCGTCTGTTCTTGCTGAACTTCGAAAAAGAACTGTTCGTCCACGTGGCTACGCTCGAATCACGCGCCACCAAAGGCAATGAGAAAGTGCTTGAAAAAGCCCGTTCCCATGTGCGTGACCGTTTGACGCAATTGGCCCCCGTGTTCTTGAAAAACAAGTTCATGCTCGGCGACAACTTCTCCATGCTCGACGTAGCCATCGCCCCACTGCTGTGGCGTCTGGACTACTACGGCATTGACCTGTCGAAAAACGCGGCACCGCTGCTCAAGTACGCTGAACGCATTTTCTCGCGTCCGGCCTACATTGAAGCGCTGACACCGTCCGAAAAAGTCATGCGCAAGTAATTGCAAAAGAAAACGCTTTGGCTGAATTCATGAATGCGCTGGACGCAACCTCGACACGCCCGTATCTGATACGGGCGCTGTATGAATGGTGCACTGACAACGGCTTCACGCCTTACGTGGCCGTGATCGTTGACGACACCGTGCAAGTGCCGCGTGAATACGTCAAGAACAATGAAATCGTTTTGAACATCAGCTTTGGCGCGACCAGTTCGCTCAAGTTGGGTAACGACTTCATTGAGTTCAAAGCACGCTTTGGCGGCAGTGCCCGTGAAATACACGTGCCCATCGGCCGCGTGATCGCCATCTACGCCCGTGAAAACGGACAAGGCATGGCATTCCCTGCGCCCGTGGCGGCCAAGGCTGGTGTTGCAACGCCGAGTGCATCTGACACCGCGGGTGTTTCTGCGGAAACGACCCTGTCATTGGCTTCGTCACCTGCTGCGCAAGACAACAACAAGCCGTTTCAGTTGGTGCCAGAGGTTGCGCTGTCTCAAAGTGGCGATGACGACAGTGATACCCCGCCAGAACCACCAAAAAAATCATCCGGAAAGCGGCCAGCACTCAAGCGCGTGAAGTAAACTATCACCCGTGCCGCTTTAGCTCAGTTGGTAGAGCAACCGCCTTGTAAGCGGTAGGTCGTCAGTTCGAATCCGACAAGCGGCACCATTAGACAGTACAAAGGCCTTCAAGGAGCGATTCTTGAGGGCCTTTTTCATTGGTGAATCAAGCACTTAAGGTGCAGCGGGGTACAAGGGCTGCTATTGACTGGCAAGCTGAAACCGGGGAACATATCGGGGAACGAGCCGGGGTAAACAGCTTTTGTTGCTGATTGTTCCCCGGTTTAACTGGAGAAATCCCATGTTGACCGATGCACAAATCAGAAATGCAACCTGCCCACCTGACAAAAAGCGGCACAGGCTTACGTGCAGCAATGGCCTTTATTTGGAAATTAGTCCGGCCGGATCTAAACGCTGGTTCTGGAAAACCTATTCAGACGGTAAAGAAGGTCGGATGGCGCTGGGTAGTTACCCCGCAGTGACTGGCCCGGCGGCAAGACAAGCCCGTGACGCCGCAAAGTTGCTAAAGGCAGAAGGCATTGACCCAGTGCAAGCCCGGCAGGTCAATAAGCTCAAGGCGTCTGTTGGTACTGGCGACAGCTTTGCCGCCGCCGCAACTGATTGGCTTGAAAGGGGTAGGCCCAATTGGAGCGCAACACACTACGTTCGAGAACGGCGCAACATAACAAAAGATCTTGCCCCCTACCTTGGCAAGCGTGCAATAGACGGCATCAAGCCGATAGAGTTGCTGGCAGTCATTCAAAAGGTGGAGGAACGTGGGGCGCTGGACGTTGCACATCGGGTCCTACTCACGGCGCATGGTATTTGGTGCCATGCAATAGCAACTGGCCGGGCAACGATCGACATCACACCCAGTATCAAAAAAGCCTTGAAGCCACACATCCGGGAAAACCTACCCGCCATCATTGATCCGATAGAGTTGGGTGAGTTGCTTCGCGCAAGCGATGCATACAAGGGAGGGCCGATTGTCCGGGCGGCGCTGAAAATGGCAGCCATGTTATTTCAACGACCGGGCAACCTTCGGACCATGCGCTGGGTGGATTTGAATCTTGAAGCTGGTCAGTGGGCTATACCCAGCGAGGACATGAAGCGCACCAAGTCACAAAAGATCAACGGCCAAGCCCATGTGGTTTCACTCCCACGACAAACACTGGAAATTCTGATCGATTTGAGGCACCTGACGGGTAACCGTGAATATGTTTTCCCCGGCTTGCGTGATCCCAAGAAACCAATGTCTGAGGCGGCTGTTAATGCTGCCCTGCACGCCATGGGATACAAAGGGCGGCACTGCTGGCACGGCTATCGGGCAACTGGCCGAACGATCTTGCGGCAAGTACTGAAATTTCCTGCTGATGTGATTGAAGCGCAGCTTGCCCATAAAGGTCAGATCACACATGGCGGCGCATATGACCGTGCAACGCACTTAGAAGAGCGCACGCCGATGATTCAAGTGTGGGCTGACTATCTGGATAAGCTGCGCATCGGCGGTGAAGTGATCCAGTTCAAATCAGCGTAATACTTCTAGAACCACGCCTAGCTTTCGGCTGATCCTCAATAGTGAAACTGGGATACCCTGACTCGGTTGATCTAGCTTTTAATCGTTCGGGGAAGATTCAAAAGGTAATGCCATGGAAAGTAACTTTGTTGACCCAAATGATTCGTTGAGAGCATTCACGCCGGAGCAAGTTTCAGCACTCATGGCGGGTGTTGGTCTCCGTTTCCATGGCCAACGTGGTACTGAACCGACCATCTCGCGTATCCGTGACGATATAAAAGCAGGGCTGATTAGCGCCACCGAAGGCACTATAGATCGTGCAGAAGTTGTTCGGTATCTGAAAGAACAAAACATTCGTAGCGACTATCAATTCGATTTAACGAATTCAAACCGCATGACTGGCTGGCCTTGGGGAAGTCATCACACAGAACTGCTGGGTCACCTTGCCGCTGCAGCTCGGCGCTATTGGGGGGACAATTATGACCCTTTAGACACAAGTACTGCGCCTACCAATGCAACCGTGTCAGAGTGGTTGCAGACTAAACACAAAGTCTCGCGAACAATGGCTGATTCAATAGCATCCATCCTCAGGCCAGACGGTTTGCCAACTGGGCCGCGTAAATAGTTGTCCGACCTTATTAAAGTCAGCATGGGCGCGGCTTTCCGAGGGTTTTAGGGGTTCTCTGACCCCACGTTATCGAATGAATCGACCCTATTAGGCACGCCAAAACTCAAATATTCTCTCGACCAATCGCTAGCCGTCGGCAGCGAGAGGTAACGACGAATAAAGGGGGTTTTCATGTCAATTATCAGAATGCCTGGCATTCCCCCAATTCACTAGACATTTTTCATAGCGCAGTTTGACGCTGCCGCTCGAACTCATGGGGGCTGAGTTGATCGAGATGCTTGTGGCGCCGAACACGATTGTAGAAACCCTCGATGTAATCGAAGACTTCTGACCTGGCTTCGTCCCTCGTGTTGTAGATCCTCTTTTTGATCTGCTCACTCTTCAAGTTACTGAAGAACGATTCAGCCACTGCGTTATCCCAGCAATTTCCCCGCCGGCTCATGCTTGGACTCAGGCGGTTGTCTTTGCACCACCGGCTGAACTCGTCGCTGCCACATTGGCTGCCCTGATCCGAATGGATGATCACCGAATCTTTGGGCCTTCTTCGCCACACTGCCATCGTCAGCGCATCCAGCACCAAACTCGTTTGCATCCGCGAACCCATGCTCCAGCCCACCACCGCACGCGAGTGCAAGTCCAGAACGGCCGCCAAATACAACCAACCCTCATGCGTGCGGATGTAAGTGATATCCGTCACCCAAGCTTGGTCCGGCTCGTCCTGCTGGAACTGGCGTTGCAACTGGTTCGGCGCCACCAGAGCGGGCTTGCCCACTTTGAATCGAGGACGTTTGTAGCCCCGTACCGACTTAATGTGAGCCGCTTTCATCAACCTAGCTACTCGGTTCTCGCCGCAAGCCAAGCCAGCTTCGCGCAGATCACAGAAGATGCGTGGGCTGCCGTAGATGCCCATGCTCTGGTCGTAGAACTCTCGAATCTTCAGGGTCAATGCCTCGTTGATCTTGGCCCTTGGCGAGAGCGGCTCACGCAGCCAAGCGTAATAACCGCTACGGTGAACCTTCAAGACGCGGCACATGCTCGAGAGCCTAAATTCCACACGGTGCTCACGGATGAATGCGTACTTCACCCGGACTGTTTGGCAAAGTACGCGGCGGCCTTTTTTAGGATGTCTCGCTCCTCCGTCGTGCGCCTGAGCTCGGCCTTGAGACGCGCGACCTCTGCTTGCATGGCTTTGAGATCACCAGCGGCTACGGGCTCATCGGCCTTTTTGAACTTGCTCACCCATGTGTAAAGCACGCCATCGGCGATGCCCAATCGCTTGGCCACGTCAACGACCGAATGTCCTTTGTCGACCACCTGCTTGACCGCCTCGTCCTTGAACTCGACGGCGTATTTCGTTCTCTGCATTTGCTTTTCT
>JAURWY010000030.1 GCA_030654695.1 Polaromonas sp. | reverse complement strand
CCAGGGCCAACAGGCCCAAAACCAAGCCCAGCTCTTGGGCAAAGCGGCCAACGCCAGTCGCCTCCGAAGGGGGCGCGGTGTTGCGTGAATTCAGTGTGTCAAGTGAGTAAGTCATGGATCACCTGAGAGCTTACCGCAGTTAGATACGCCCGTTGGCGGGCCTTAACCCCCTTAAAGCAGCGTTTGGCCCGAGTTCTTACAATGGATCTTTTTTCAGCCCTGAACAGATTTTTCATGACGAAACATTCCAAGGTCCTTATTCTCGGCTCCGGCCCAGCCGGCTATACCGCGGCCATCTACGCAGCGCGGGCCAACCTCAGTCCAGTGCTCGTCACAGGTATCGCCCAGGGCGGTCAGCTGATGACCACCACCGACGTTGACAACTGGCCTGCCGACCCGCTGGGCGTTCAAGGCCCTGAATTGATGCAGCGCTTTTTGGAGCATGCGGAGCGCTTCAAGACCGAAATTTTGTTCGACCACATCAACAAGGTCGACTTCAGCCAACGTCCCTTCACCTTGACTGGCGACAGCGGCACGTACACCTGCGATGCGTTGATTCTGGCCACCGGTGCGTCGGCCAAATACCTCGGTTTGGAATCTGAAACAGCGTTTATGGGCCGCGGCGTGTCGGGCTGTGCCACCTGCGACGGCTTTTTCTACCGTGAACAAGAAGTCTGCGTGGTCGGCGGTGGCAACACCGCCGTTGAAGAGGCGCTGTATTTGTCGAACATTGCGAGCAAGGTTTATTTGGTTCATCGGCGTGACAAGTTCAAGGCTGAAGCCATCCTGATTGACAAACTGCACGAGAAAGTCGCTGCGGGCAAGATTGTCCTGAAAACCCACCGCACTCTGCAGGAAGTGCTGGGCAATGCCGCTGGCGTCAATGGCGTGCGCCTGCAAAGCACAGAAGACAACAGCACCGAAGACTTGGCGCTGCAAGGCTGCTTCATTGCGATTGGTCACCACCCCAACACCGATATTTTTGAAGGCCAGCTGGACATGAAGGATGGCTACATCATCACGCGCGGTGGTCTTCAAGGTTTCGCCACCATGACCAGCGTGCCAGGCGTTTTTGCCGCAGGCGACGTGCAAGACCACGTGTATCGTCAGGCTATCACCAGCGCCGGCACCGGCTGCATGGCGGCACTGGACGCACAACGTTTTCTTGAACAAAACGATTGATAACACCCTGAAAATGTCTTCCGAGTGCACTGCGCAAAGACGAGGACTTCTCAGGCCCACCGTTTCAGGCTATAATCGATGGCTTGGCTGAGTCCTCATGGTGACCATGGGGCCGGCATCCGAATTACTTTTTTTATACGGAGAGTGCTCATGGCACGCGTCTGTCAGATTACGGGCAAAGGCCCGATGGTGGGGAACAATGTTTCTCACGCTAACAACAAAACCAAACGTCGGTTCTTGCCTAATCTGCAATACCGTCGTTTCTGGGTCGAGACCGAGAACCGTTGGGTGCGTTTGCGCGTCACCAGCGCTGGCTTGCGTCTCGTTGACAAGCTGGGCATCGACGCGGTCTTGGTTGACCTCCGTGCCCGCGGTGAAATCTAAGGAGAATCATCATGGCTAAAGGCGCACGCGAAAAAATCAAGCTGGAATCAACTGCCGGCACGGGTCATTTCTACACGACCACCAAAAACAAGAAAACCACGCCTGACAAAATGCTGATCATGAAATTTGATCCTAAGGCACGCAAGCATGTGGAATACAAAGAAATCAAGCTGAAGTAATTCAGTGAGTTTCTGGTGCGCAAGCACCGAGTGAAAAAACCCGCCCTTCCCGGCGGGTTTTTTTATGGGCGATGAATTGGAGAAGCTGAGTCACTGAGTGCAGAGGTTTGGCTTGGGGCTGCGGTCTCATACTGGGGTACCAGAAATCGACCCCATCCCCAAGCCAAACCTCTGTCGCGCGACATTGACTAGAAATGAGATTGGCAGAAAACAAACACACCACCTTGCCCGCACCCGTATTTAATCCACACAGAGTCACCACGAACTCACCGCTGAAGGCTTGGCCCGGGGGTCGATTTCTGGTACCCCAGTATGAGAGCTCCGGGCCAAGCCTTCAGCGGTGCGAAGCCAGCAAAGCTTCCTCAATCACCTAGGCCAAAGACGCCCACAAAAAAGCCGCTCCGAAGAGCGGCTTTTTAAGACCGTCGAAAAAAGTCGCGTTTATCAGGCCCGAGCCGAGCGCAGTTTGAAAGAGAACTCCTTCAAAGCCGCAATGCCACTGTCTTCAGCACGATGGCACCAAGCTTGCAGGTCAACGGCCAACTGCTCGCGTGAGGTCGAGGTACTCAACCACATTTGACGAAGTTCTTCGCGCATGGTGACCATTTTGTCGAGCACCGGGTGCTCGGCACGAACCAAGGCCAATTGAGTGAGGGCTTCTGCTGGCACCTTGTCGGCATCGCGGTGCAACCAGCGATTAGCCAGCATGAGCGCCGACACATCAGCTTGACGAGCCTTCAGCGCTTGGATTTCTACCTTACCGGCACGGCGCAATTCACGGGCGTAACGCGCCATGACTTCGTAGCGGTGAGCAATCAGCGCTTCCAGCGTCTTTTCATCGGCCACAGGGCGGATGCTGCCATGCTGAAGCTTAGGCGGTACCTTCTTGACACTGGCCAGGCCAACACTTTTCAAGATGGTGATGTACATCCAGCCAATATCGAACTCGTAAGGCTTGATCGACAGCTTGGCCGACGTTGGGTAAGTGTGGTGGTTGTTGTGCAACTCTTCGCCGGCAATGATGATGCCCCATGGTGAAATGTTGGTGCTGGCGTCTGGCGCCTCAAAATTGCGGTAACCCCAATAGTGCGCTGCGCCATTGATGATGCCGGCTGCCATGATCGGCGTCCATGCCATTTGCAAAGCCCAAACAGCCAGACCACCGGCGCCAAACAGTGCCAAGTCGATGATCATCATCAGACCGACGCCTTGCCAGGAAAAGCGGGTGTACAAATTGCGCTCGATCCAGTCATTCGGCGTACCGTGACCGAAACGGGCCATGGTTTCCAAGTTCTTGGATTCTTTACGGTAGAGCTCAGCGCCCTGCGTCAGCACTTTCTTAATGCCATACACATGGGGGCTGTGCGGGTCTTCGGCTTGCTCGCATTTGGCGTGGTGCTTGCGGTGAATCGCCGCCCACTCTTTCGTGACCTGACCTGTCGTCAGCCACAACCAGAAGCGGAAAAAATGCGAGGCAATCGGGTGCAAGTCCAGCGACCGATGGGCCTGGTGGCGGTGCAAGAAAATGGTCACGCTGATCATGGTGATGTGCGTGACAGCCAGGGCAAACAGAACAATCTGCCACCAAGCAATGTTCCAGAGGCCGTGAGCAAGCCAGTCAAGGCCGGCGTCAAATAAAGTCATTACGAGTCCTTATAAACAGTTCGCAGCGGCCAGCCGTAGCGTGGCAAGGCGTTCCGAACACTCATCATTGTAGGCCGACAAGGCAAAAGCAACAAGCCCTGCAGGGGAATATCTCATCTGGCTATAAAACGCTAAAAATTGATTTCAAGCTGCCAACGTTGAAGTTCTGCAGCGATCTTCAGACCTCAGTTGGGGTCGAATCAGCCTTTTGCCAGACCGCAGCAAAGAAACCGTCGGTCTGATGCTGGTGTGGCCAGAGCCGCAGAAATGCGCCAGAACAAAGTTTGGGAGCATTCTCAACACCGGCTTGCGTCAACACCTCAGCCGCTTGGAGCAAATGAAAGCCTGGATTCGCAGCGCTGAAGGCTTCGGCAATGTTCTCGTTTTCTTCCTTCAGCAAGCTGCAAGTGGCATAAACCAAGCGACCACCCGGCTTCAGAAGACGGGCTGCACTTTGCAAAATCGCCGTTTGCTTGGCTGATAACTCAGCAATCAGCTTCGGATTCTGACGCCACTTGAGATCCGGATTACGCCTTAAAGTTCCCAAGCCGGAACAAGGGGCATCGACCAGCACACGGTCAATTTTGCCGGCTAGGCGTTTGATACGGTCATCGCGCTCATGCGCAATCGCCACCGGATGCACGTTCGACAGGCCACTGCGGGCCAGTCGCGGTTTCAGCGCATCCAGGCGATGGCCGGAGGTGTCGAAGGCATAGAGCCTGCCGGTGCCGCGCATGCTGGCACCCAAGGCCAGCGTTTTGCCGCCAGCACCAGCACAAAAATCGACGACCATTTCGCCGCGCTTGGCATCGACCAGCACCGCCAGCAACTGCGAGCCTTCGTCCTGCACCTCAATCGCGCCACGGGTGAAGGTGTCGAGCTTGCCGAGTTGAGCCTTGTCGCGAACGCGCAAGCCCCAAGGTGAAAATGGGGTGGCGGTGGTCACGACACCCGCCTTGGCCAGCTCTTTTTGAACATCAGCGCGCTTGTCTTTGAGCGTATTCACGCGCAAGTCGAGACCGGCTGGTGCGTTCAGACTGTCCACCAGTGGCCAAAACTCAGCGCCGAGCTGCTCGCGCAACGAGTCAACCAGCCACTGTGGCAGGTTGTGCCTGTGCAACTCCATCAGGTCCGATGGTTTGACTTGGTCACAGCGAGACAACCAGTCTTTTTCCTGGTCGTTCAAGGCACCCAGTAAAAAATCACGTTCGGCGGCAAAGCCCAGAATCGCCAAACGGCGCTCAATCGGGCCGCTGCCAGACTGCGCCAAGTTGGTGAACAGGGACTTCTTGCGCAGCACGGTGTAGATGGTTTCGGCCACGGTGGCGCGCTCACGGGGGCCGAGGCGCTGCTCACGGAAATGGCGCGAGACCACCATGTCGGCGGGGTGATCGAATTTAAGAACCTGCTTGATAAGCTCGGAACAACTGTCTAATAGGGCGTTAGGGTGCATATGGGTATTGTCCCACTGAGCTCATCTGTCAGCATCCACCCATCGCAACATCTCACCAAAACACCATGTCAGACACCTTGCCCGCCCTGATCGAAACACCTAAAGGCCTGTACCGGCATTACAAAGGCCTGATGTATGAAGTCCTCGGCACCGCGCGCCACAGTGAGAGCCTGGAGCCCATGACCTTGTACCGTGCGCTATATGGCGAACGCGGCATGTGGGTCCGACCAGCCGCTATGTTCGAAGAAGAGGTGACGATTGAAGGTTTAAGACAACCACGCTTTGCGCGCCAGCCGGACTGAGGCCTTTGCAGTCGATAATCATGGGTTATGTCCGACACCATCGAAATCGAAAAACAAGTCAAGCGCCGCCGCACGTTTGCCATTATTTCCCACCCTGACGCGGGTAAAACCACGCTGACTGAAAAGCTCTTGCTGTTTTCAGGCGCGATTCAAATCGCCGGCTCAGTCAAGGCCCGTAAAGCCGCACGCCACGCCACCAGCGACTGGATGGAGATTGAAAAGCAACGGGGTATCTCGGTCGCCAGTTCGGTGATGCAGATGGAGTACCGCGACTGCGTCATCAACCTGCTGGACACCCCCGGCCACCAAGACTTTTCAGAAGACACCTACCGCGTGCTGACCGCCGTCGATGCCGCGCTGATGGTGATCGACGCGGCCAACGGCGTTGAACCGCAAACCCGCCGCCTGCTGCAGGTTTGCCGTGCGCGCGGCACACCCATCCTGACCTTCGTCAACAAGATGGACCGCGAGGTGCAAGACCCGATGAGCGTGATGGACGAGATCGAGCGGGAACTCGGCATGGCCGTGGTGCCTTTCACGTGGCCTGTCGGTATGGGCAAGCTCTTTCATGGCGTGTACGACCGGCGTGAAAAGCGCATGCGCGTTTTCAGCCCCGGCGAAGACAAGGCCGGCGGAGACGATGAAATTCTGTCAGGTCTGGACAATGAGGAGGCCAGCAAACGCTTTGGCGCCGAGTTCACGCAGGCGCAGGATGAACTGGAGCTGCTGAACGGTGCATCGCCAGAATTCAACCGCGAAGATTTCCTCAGCGGCAAGCAAACACCCATGTTTTTCGGCTCGGCCATCAACAACTTTGGCGTGCAAGAAGTGCTGGACGCGCTGGTCGATCTGGCGCCAGCCCCAGCGCCCCGGTCGGCCATGCAGCGCATCGTCCAACCCGAAGAAAAGAAATTCTCTGGTGTGGTCTTCAAGATCCAAGCCAACATGGACCCGGCGCATCGCGACCGTATTGCTTTCCTACGCGTGACCAGCGGCGAATTCACGCGCGGCATGCGCCTCAAAGTCGTCCGCAGCGGCAAAGAGATTCGGCCCAACACCGTGGTCAGCTTCATGAGCCAGCGCCGCGAATTACTCGACACCGCGTTTGCCGGCGACATCATCGGCATCCCCAACCATGGCGTGCTGCAACTCGGCGACACGCTGACCGAAGGCGAAACGCTGCTGTTCACCGGCTTGCCGTTTTTTGCGCCGGAAATGTTTCGCGCGGTTGAAGTGGCCGACCCGCTGCGCAGCAAACAGCTGCGCGCCGGCCTCACGCAGTTGGGCGAAGAAGGCGCGATTCAGGTCTTTCGCCCGATTTCGGGTTCGCTGCTATTGCTCGGCGCCGTCGGTCAACTGCAGTTTGAAGTGGTCGCCCACCGGCTTGAGCACGAGTACGGCGTCAAAGCCCGCATCATGGCCAGCAACTTCAATTTGGCGCGCTGGGTCACCTGCGACGACGCCAACGAATTGAAAAAATTCATGGACGCCAACGCACACCGCGTCGCCTTGGATGCTGTCGACGCACCCACGCTCTTGGTCGACCACAGCGCCACGCTAGGCGCCGTCGAACAGCAGTGGCCGAAAATCAAATTCCACGCCCTGCGCGAGCATGCCGGACTGGTGTTCCAAGCAAAGATGTGATCTTCAGAGTTAAGAGCGGCTCACACCGGCCAAGTCACCTCGCCAAAATAGGCAGCGGCAAAGCCGTCTTGTAGCGCACCTGCTTCAAAGCAAAGCTAGACCTGATTTTTTCAATGCCGGGGATCGGCGTCAGCTGCTCCAAAATGAAGCGCTCCAACGCACCGATGTCTGCCACCGCAATGCGAATCAGGTAGTCGCTGTCGCCGGTCATCAGATAGCACTCCATCACTTCGTCGTGCTCGACGATGCGCCGCTCGAATTCGCCCAAAGCTTCCTTGCTTTGCGAGCGCAGGCTGATCGAAATAAACACGCTCAAACCCAGCCCGAGCGCCGCCGCGCTGGCAATCGCCACATAGCGGTCAATCACCCGGGCGGCTTCCAGCGCCTTCACACGCGCCAAGCAAGGTGACGGGCTCAGGTGCACGCGCCGCGCCAACTCCACGTTAGACAGCGAACCGTCGCGCTGAAGCTCATCGAGTATTTTTAAATCCAGACTGTCTAGTTGCATATTTCACCAAAATTAAACTATTCGATATTTTATGCCGCCATCGGAGATTAACCCCCTACATTCAAGCAGCACCTTCTGCGCAGGATTGCGTAAAGTAGGCTGGCCATGAACGATCTCACACACCCCTCCCTCCTCGCCGCAATCGCAACCGCAACCGCAACGACTGCGCAGACCGACCCTGATCCACAGGAAACCGCCGAATGGCGCGAAGCCTTCTCAGCCTTGGTCGCCACGCAAGGCCCGGAACGCGCTCGGCAGATGCTCGGCGAGCTGGCCCGGCAGGCGCGCGTGCAGCGCATCGGCTGGCAACCCGAACTGGCCACGCCCTACCTCAACACCATTGGCGTCGATGAGCAGCCGGTGTTTCCCGGTGATCTGGCGATGGAAGAACGCCTGGCCTCTTTCATGCGCTGGAACGCGCTGGCCATGGTGGTGCGCGCCAATCAGGTCGAAACAGGCGGTTCTGCCGAGCTTGGTGGCCACATCGCCAGCTACGCCAGCGCGGCCGATCTGTTTGAAACAGGCTTCAACCACTTCTTTCATGCCCGCGAAGGTGTCAGCGAAGGTCAACACCGGGGCGACTTGGTTTTTTTCCAGCCGCACAGCGCGCCGGGTGTCTATGCCCGCGCTTACCTCGAAGGCCGGCTCGACGAACAAACCCTGGGCCGTTACCGGCAAGAAATCTCGGCACCCGGCCAGGAAGGTCGCGGCTTGAGCAGCTACCCTCACCCGTATTTGATGCCGGATTTTTGGCAATTCCCAACGGGCTCGATGGGTATCGGCCCGATCAGCTCGATCTACCACGCGCGCTTCATGCGCTACCTGACACATCGCCGCCTGCTCAACTGCGAGGGCCGCAAGGTTTGGGGTGTTTTTGGCGACGGCGAGATGGACGAACCGGAATCCATGAGCGCGTTGACGCTGGCCGCCCGCGAAGGCTTGGACAACATGGTCTGGGTCGTCAACTGCAACCTGCAGCGACTCGACGGCCCGGTGCGCGGCAACGGCCGGATCATTGATGAGCTTGAAAAACTCTTCGCTGGTGCGGGCTGGAACGTCATCAAACTGGTCTGGGGCAGCGACTGGGATGGGCTGTTTGCCCGCGACGTCACGGGTGCCTTGGCCAAGGCTTTTTCAGAAACTGTCGACGGCCAGATGCAGACCTTCGCAGCCAAAGACGGGCGCTTCAATCGCGACACCTTTTTTGGCCAAAACCCGGAGCTCGCCCGCTTGGCCCAAGGCATGACCGACGCGCAAATTGACCACCTCAAACGCGGCGGCCACGACCTCGTGAAAATTCATGCGGCCTACGCTGCCGCAGCCAAACACAAAGGCCAGCCGACGGTGATTTTGGCGCACACCAAAAAAGGCTACGGCATGGGCAGCGCCGGCCAGGGCAAGATGACCACGCACTCGCAAAAGAAGTTTGACGAAAACGAACTCATCGAGTTTCGCAACCGCTTCAGCCTGCCACTGAGCGACGAGCAAGCCAAGCGCATTGACTTTTATCGCCCCGCCGCCGACAGTGCCGAAATGCAATACATGCAGGCCAAGCGCGCAGCACTCGGCGGCTACTTGCCCAAGCGCGACACCACGGCCGAGCCCATCCACATCCCCGCGCTGCCCACCTACGCCAGCTTCGCGCTGGCCGCAGACGGCAAGGAAATGAGCACCACCATGGCCTTTGTGCGGCTGCTCGGCGGCTTGCTCAAAGACAGCGCGCTGGGCCCGCGCATCGTGCCCATCGTGGCTGACGAAGCACGTACTTTCGGCATGGCCAACCTGTTCAAGCAAGTCGGTATTTACTCCAGCGTTGGCCAGCGTTACGCGCCCGAAGACATCGGCTCGGTACTGAGCTACCGCGAAGCACTCGACGGTCAGATTTTGGAAGAGGGCATCAGCGAAGCTGGCGCACTGGCCAGCTGGACGGCCGCCGCCACCAGCTACAGCGTGCACGGCTTGGCCATGTTGCCGTTCTACATTTATTACTCGATGTTTGGCTTTCAGCGCGTCGGCGACCAAATCTGGGCAGCGGCTGACCAACGTGCCCGAGGCTTCTTGCTCGGCGCTACCTCCGGCCGCACCACGCTCGGTGGCGAAGGCCTGCAACACCAAGACGGCACCAGCCATTTAATGGCCTCAACGATCCCGAATTGCAAGGCCTACGACCCGGCCTTCAGCGCCGAACTCGCCGTCATCCTGGACCGCGGCATGCAAGAGATGATGGTCGAGCAGCAAGACGTTTTCTACTACGTCACCCTGATGAACGAAAACTACGCACAGCCCGATCTGGTGCCAGGCTCAGAAGGCGAAATCATTCGCGGCTGCTACCGTTTCAAGCACTTTCCGGCGGTGTCGACTGCCAACTCAACAACAGCCAATGACCCAGCCCGCGAAGTGACGCTGATGGGCTCCGGCGCCATCCTGACCGAAGTCATCAAAGCCGCTCAGCTGCTCGCCGAACAAGGCGTTCACGCCACGGTTTACAGCGTGACCAGTTGGAGCGAGTTGGCGCGCGACGGCGCTGAACGCCAAAAGCACACGTTGAATGACGAGGCGGCAACGCACCCCTTTGTGACCGAGCAACTGGCCAGCAGCCGCGGCCCGATCATCGCCGCCACCGACTACGTGCGCGCCGTGCCTGAGAGCGTACGTGCGTTTTTGCCTGCGGGTCGTTCTTATCTGACGCTGGGCACCGACGGCTTTGGCCGCAGCGACACCCGCGCGGCCTTGCGGGCCTTCTTTGGGGTGGATGCGCAGAGCATTGTCAAAGCGGCGCTGCACCAATTGCAGGCTACAGAACTTGAAGCAAGGCCTTGATGGCTTGCGGATAAATCAGGTGCTCTTGCACCAGCACCCTCGCGGCCAGCGTCTCGGCGCTGTCGCAGGGCAAGACGGGCACGACGGCCTGCGCCAAGATATCCCCGTGGTCTAGTGCAGCCGTCACTTTGTGCACCGTGGCGCCCGCCACTGTGCAGCCGGCTTCGATAGCGCGACGGTGCGTGTTGAGCCCGGTGAAGGCCGGCAGCAAGGACGGATGAATATTCACCAGTCGGCCCGCGTAATGCGCCACAAAATCTGGCGTCAAAATGCGCATGAAACCGGCCAGCACCACCAACGCAGGTTGATGCGCATCGATCAGCGTTTGCAAGGCGGCGTCAAAGGCAGCGCGGGACGCAAAGCCCTTGTGGTCTAACACCTGCGTCGGCACGCCCAAAGCTTGCGCCAGCGCCATGCCTTCAGCGCCAGGTTTGTTGCTGATGACAGCCACCACGCGCGCACCCAGCAGGCCGTCCCAATTGTCTTCTTGCGCCGTCTTGATGAGCGCCGCCATGTTGGAACCAGCACCAGAAATCAAGATGACAATATTTTTCATTTTTTCAGTCATGGCCAGTAGTTTATGGCTTGGCAACACGCCCTCGTGCTACAAAAGAACCCTTGCCAATTGACCGATGGTTAGAGAACCGGAGACAACGCCACCATGGACTTAGCCTTCACCCCCGAAGAACAACAATTTCGCGAAGACATTCGCGGCTGGGTCAAGGCCCATCTGCCCGCCGATATTGCACACAAAGTGCACCATGCGCTGCGCCTGTCGCGTGACGACCTACAGCGCTGGGGAAAAATTTTGGGCCAGAAAGGCTGGCTCGGCCACAGCTGGCCAGTCGAGTTTGGCGGCCCGGGTTGGAATGCCGTGCAAAAGCATCTGTTTGAAGAGGAGTGCGCATTGGCGGGCGCACCCCGCGTGCTGCCTTTTGGCCCGGTGATGGTCGCGCCGGTGATCATGGCTTTTGGCAATGCTGAACAACAGCAACGTTTCTTACCAGGCATCGCCAGCGGTGACGTCTGGTGGAGCCAGGGCTACAGCGAGCCGGGCTCAGGCTCAGACTTGGCGTCGCTCCAGTGCAAAGCTGAGCGTCAAGGCGACACCTACATCGTCAACGGCCAAAAGACTTGGACCACGCTGGGCCAGTACGGTGATTGGATTTTTTGCCTGGTCCGCACCAGCCACGAAGGCAAGCCACAAACCGGCATTTCCTTTTTACTGATCGACATGACATCGCCCGGCGTCACGGTGCGCCCGATCGTACTGCTCGACGGCGAGGCTGAGGTCAACGAAGTCTGGTTCGACAACGTCAAAGTGCCTGCCAACAATTTGATTGGTGAAGAAAACAAGGGCTGGACTTACGCCAAGCACCTGCTCAGCCATGAACGCACCAACATCGCTGACGTGAATCGCTCCAAACGTGAGCTGGAACGCTTGAAGCGCATCGCCCAAGCCGAAGGCCTCTATGGCGACCTTCGCTTCAGGGACGAAATCGCCAAGCTCGAGGTCGACGTGGTGGCACTCGAAATGCTGGTGCTGCGTGTGCTCTCGGCTCAAAAGACGGGCAAGAACTCTCTCGACATCGCCGGCTTGCTGAAAATTCGCGGCAGTGAAATCCAGCAACGCTATGCCGAACTCATGATGCTGGCCGCAGGCCCTTTCAGCCTGCCCTTCATTCAAGACGCCATGGAGGCTGGCTGGCAAGGCGACCAAATTGATGCTGGCCTAGATGGCTTTCCGGGCGGCGCTGTGCACTGCGCGCCGCTGGCATCGACCTATTTCAACATGCGTAAAACCACCATCTATGGCGGCAGCAACGAAGTTCAGCGCAACATCGTTGCACAAACTGTGCTGGGCTGAGGAGACAAAACCATGGATTTCAATTTTTCTGATGACCAAGAACAACTGCGTGAAGCCGTGCGCAAATGGGTTGCCAAAGGCTATTCCTTTGAACGCCGCCGCGCCATTGCAAGTGCCGGTGGCTTTTCACGCGAGGCCTATGCCGAACTGGCTGAACTCGGCTTGAGCGGCCTCTACATTCCGGAAAGCTACGGCGGTCTGGGCATGGGCCCGGTCGAAGGCATGCTGGTCATGGAAGAGCTCGGCCGCGGCTTGGTGCTCGAGCCCGTCGCCCACACCTTGTTGGCCGGTGCGATGCTCAATGCTTGGGCGCCCGAGGCCACCAAAGCGGTGTGGCTGCCGAAGATCGCCTCGGGTGAAGCGTTGGTGGTGCTGGCACACCAAGAACGCGCCGCCCGCTATCGTCTCGATATCTGTGATGCCAAGGCGACAGAAAGCACGAACGGCGCAGAAGGCCATGGCGGCTGGACCTTGAGCGCCCACAAAAGCATCGTTCCGGCAGGCGACCAAGCGGACGCCTTCTTGGTGCCGGCCATGCTGAAGGGCCAACAGGCACTGTTTTGGGTCGCCCGCCAAGCCAGTGGCGTCAGCACGCGCGCCTACTCCACACAAGACGGCGGCAGCGCAGCGGAAGTGCAAATGCACAACGCTGCCGCGACGCTGATCACATTGGACGGGTTGGCCGCCTTAGAGCACGCGGTGGATATCGGCATTGCCGCGGCCTGCGCTGAAGCCGTTGGCGTGATGGACACCACACTGGCCATCACCGTGGACTACATGAACCAGCGCAAACAGTTCGGCGTTGTCATCAGCAGTTTTCAGGCGCTGCGCCACCGCGTGGCGGATATGAAAATGCAGCTGGAGTTGGCCCGCTCCATGAGCTACTACGCCTCACTCAAGCTCAACGCCCCGGCTGACGAACGCCGCGCCGCCATGGCCCGCGCCAAATATCAGCTCGGTCAATCGATGCGTTTTGTCGGCCAGCAAGCGGTGCAATTGCATGGTGGCATTGGTGTCACGGACGAGTACATCGTCAGCCACTACTTTAAGAAATTAACGCAGTTGGAAATGACCTTTGGGGATTCACTGCACCAGCTCGGCGAAGTGTCAGCGCGGATGCAAGACAAAGCTGGCGTGTTTGCTTGACGCCAGCCCTGCTGTAGATCGCGTGCTCATTCAATGCTTGCCGCTTCGCGTAAGCCGTTGATCATCGAGGTTTCCAACAAATACGCCTCTGCAAGTGTTTTGTCATCGGCCTTGCGCTGGAGTTCGGTGAGGGCATGTCTGCGTTTGCTATCGTCGCGCTCTTGCATGCGGGCGCGGTTCCGGCCTGACTGCTCCAACACATGCTTCAGGGCGACAGGGCGGCGCTGTCGTTCATAGAGCATGAGCAAGTTTTGGCTTTCTCCCGCATAAATGCGCTGCAGTTTATCAACCAAATTGAACGCATCATGAATGCCCCCATTCATCCCCATGCCTCCACTTGGGCTGTTGATGTGTGCGGCATCACCCGCCAAAATCATCCGCCCATGGACATAGCTTTTCACGACCCGTTGGTGAATTTTGTAGGGCCTGATTTCCATGACCTCGTAAGCAGTGTCTTTCTGAAAAATCTCTTGTAACTTGCTCTCAATGGACAGCGGCGAAGTGGCGTCTTGCTCACTCTCTCCATCGCGCGGGTAAAGACTGACGCGCCAGAGGTCACGCAATCGAAGCAGACTGAAAGTGCCGCTGTCTTTCCAGCAGTAGTTGATGAAAGACAAGTTCGGCACATGCTCATGAAACGGGAAGCTGGTGGTGGCCAAAACCGTTGTTTCCGGAAAAGTGTGGCCTTCGAACTCAAGCTTCAGTTGAGAGCGGACAACGCTTCTTCCACCATCAGCGCCAATCAGGTAATCGCCACTGAAAGCCTGTTGATCACCACCAGGTCCCGTCACGAAAACCTCGACACCCGCATCATCTTGACGGCATTCATCGACGCGGTAACCCGGCTTGATCTCTATGCAGGGGAGATGCAGACGAATGTGCTCAATCAAAAATTCGGCGAGCCGCCATTGCTCACATTGAAGCCTGTACGGATGCGCCGTATGGCCCTTGAGAACCGACAGGTCGAACTCCGCAAATTCGCCTGTCGTATGCCAGCGCACCTGCCAAGTCGGTGCGAGCAAGCCTGCCGCGATCAGCTTGGGGGTAATGCCAAATTGATCCAACATGTCGAGTGTTGGCGGATGAAATGTTGAAGCGCGTAGGTCATGTGGTACTGAATCCTCGGCATCAAAAACCAGACACGGTATGCCGTGATGCCCAAGCAGCATGGCGGCCGTCAGGCCAACAGGACCGCCGCCGACGATGATGACGCATTGTTTTTTAGATTTTTGATTTGACATTTCAAGTTTCAGATTTCGCGGGCCGTGGAACGCTCGAAGCGTTCTGAAGATTTCATCGCTTTTTGATTCGCGTGCTAATCGGCTACGATTTTTGCGCTGCGGATGACCGGCGTCCACTTGGAAATTTCAGCGAGAAGAAATTTGTCAAACCCTTGCTTGCCAAGCCCCGACGGCGTCAGTCCAGCTTGCTGAAGTTGAGCGCGAATTTGAGGGATTTTGATGACCTTCTCAAGTTCTGCGTGCAACCGGTCGATCACGGGCTGCGGCGTGTTGGCGGGAACCGAGATGCCAAACCAAGCATCACCGCCCGCCCCGGGTACCACCTCGGTCATAGCTGGAACGTCTGGGAAATCACTCAAACGCGCCGGACTGCTGACGGCAAGCGCTCGCAACTTGCCGGCTTTTATCTGAGACGCAGCCACCCCCGGACTGGTTATCATCGCCCCGATGGAGCCGCCGATCAGATCCGTCATAGCGGGTCCTGTGCCTCGGTAAGGGACGTGCAGCAGATTCATTTTGGCCAACTGGCGCAGCAGCTCAACGGCCAAAAAACCAGCAGAACCAACGCCAGCAGAACCCCAGCTGATCCCATTCGCATCTTTGCGGGAAAGCTCGACGAACTGCCGAAAATCTTTAGCCGGGTGGTCCTCTCGCACGACCAGCATGTTCGGAAAGCTACCGATCAAAAAGATATGCGAAAAATCCTCCAGCGGCTTGTACGCCAGCTTTTGTCCGACGAGGGCACCTGTCGTGATGGCCGCACCGTTGCTGAGCGTCAAGGTGTAGCCATCGGCAGGTGCCTTGGCGCCCGCATCGGTGCCAATGATGGAGCCACCGCCGCCGCGGTTGTCAATCACGACACTTTCGCCCAAGCCCTCCGCCAACTTGCTGCTCAGAAGCCTCGCCACAATGTCGCCAGTCCCGCCAGCGGCAAAAGGAACGATCAATTTAATCGGCCGGACCGGGTAGGCATCTTTGGCCTGCACTTGGTAACCCACAAGGAGTGCCATGACACCGACAAACAGTGTGCGGCGGCTGCGACCACTCAGAAGATTTTCGATTGACGCCATATCTCGCTTTCCTTTTCTTTTTTCGTTATTGCAGCTCAGAGGTGTACAGCCTTGATGACTTAGGAAGCCCTCGGGATAAAAACTCCATCTGGTCCACCAGAATCCGGCGATTCCGCAAAATAAAGTCTTCCCAGAGGCTGGGCACGTAAGGCGTGTAGAGCAGCGGCATGCGCGCTTGCTCGGGCGTGCGGCTGCTTTTTCGGTGGTTGCAAGCGCGGCACGCAGTGACCACGTTCATCCAGGTGTCGATGCCCTGCTGTGCAAAGGGGACGATGTGCTCACGAGTCAGCTCATTCTCATGAAAATGGCTGCCGCAGTAAGCGCAGACGTTGCGGTCGCGTGCAAAAAGTTTGGCATTCGTCAAGCCGGGCATCAGATCAAAGGGGTTGATGTTTGGCACACCGCGTGTGCCGATGATGCTGTTGACCGTGATGGTCGACTGCTCGCCGGTGCGAGCGTTGTGACCGCCGCGAAACAGGGCCACTTGTGCACCGGCTTCCCAGCGCACTTCCCCGGCCGCGTAGTTCAGCACAGCTTGTTCGAGGCTGATCCACGATTGTGGCACCCCCTGAGCGGACAGCTTCAAGACCTTCAAACAAACCTCCATGCAAATGGAAACCGGCATCAAATCAAGCCTGACAAACGCTTTTTCTTGAACTCAGCGTCTGCCTGCTGTCCAATAATATACAGTGATTTCATGGCAATTTTCTGCCAATGACTGCTTCAGCCCCTCCCGGCGGCTGAAGCAGGCCGCTAAAAAACGATAATCGGCTGCATGAAAATCTTTCGCGGCCATCAGCATCCAGCATTGGCTCAGCCCTGCGCACTGACCATTGGCAACTTTGACGGGGTTCACCGCGGCCATCAGGCCATGCTTGCTGTCCTGAAAAACGAAGCCAAGCACCGCGGCTTACCGGCCCGGGTCATGACCTTCGAGCCGCACCCGCGCGAGTACTTTTACCCGGGCACGGCACCCACACGCATCTCTACCCTGCGCGACAAACTCACAGAGTTAGCGCGCTGCGGCATCGACCAAGCCGTGGTGCTGCCGTTCAATGCGCGCTTGGCCACGCAAAGCGCCGACGCTTTCATCCACGAGGTCTTGGTCAACAACCTGCAAGTGCGCTACGTGCTGGTGGGCGATGACTTTCGCTTTGGCAGCAAACGTGCAGGCGACTACGCCATGCTTGACGCGGCCGGTATCGCCTGCGGTTTTGAAGTCGCCCGCATGGACAGCTACGAAGTGCATGGTGCACGGGTCTCCAGCTCGGCAGTGCGCGAAGCCCTAGCGCACGGCCAGATGGATGACGCGGCAAAACTACTCGGCCGGCCGTACAGCATTTCGGGCCACGTGGTGCACGGCAAAAAGCTCGGCCGAGAGTTGGGTTTTCGGACATTGAACGTTGCGTTCCGGCATGACAAACCGGCCGCCAGTGGTATTTTCGTGGTCCGCACGCACGGGCTGGGTGCCAAAGGTGACGCCCCTGTCGATGGCGTGGCCAGTTTGGGCATACGTCCGACAGTCGAGGATGCCGGCCGCGTCTTGCTTGAAGTCCATTGTCTAGACTGGACCCCGCCAGAGGCTGGCCTCGACAGTGCCTACGGTAAAATCATCCGCGTGGAACTGCTGCACAAACTGCATGACGAGCTGAAATACGAGGGTCTGGAGGCGCTTCAAAAAGGCATCTCTCGAGACTGCGACAACGCACGCGCATTTTTCGCAGCCATGCACACCGAAACCAGCCGGCAAACCACCCGCGATCGAATTTAGACGATCTCGCCACTGTCAGTCCCTGCCCTGCTCACCGCAGGACCATGGCTCCCCCTTCAGGCCCGCGTTGAGCGCCCTACTCCCGCCAAGCTGCCCGTGACAGCTGCCCCGATTTCCCCGTTTGCTCCGAAATAAAACCATGTCCGACACCAAAACCGATTACCGCAGCACCCTGAACTTGCCTGACACGCCTTTCCCGATGCGCGGCGATTTGCCAAAGCGCGAAGCCGGCTGGGTCAAAGAATGGGAAGACCAAGGGCTCTACAAAAAACTGCGTGACGTCCGCCAAGGCCGTCCCAAATTTGTGCTGCATGACGGCCCACCCTACGCCAACGGCCAAATTCACATTGGCCACGCCGTCAACAAAGTGTTGAAAGACATGATCGTCAAGGCGCGCCAGCTCAAGGGCATGGACGCGGTGTATGTGCCGGGTTGGGATTGCCACGGTTTGCCGATCGAAAACGCCATTGAAAAGCTTTACGGCCGGGCCCTGCCGCGTGACGAAGTGCAAGCCAAAAGTCGGGCTTTCGCCACCGAGCAAATCGCCGGACAGATGGCCGACTTCAAACGCCTGGGCGTTTTGGGCGAATGGGGCAACCCGTACCGGACCATGGATTTCGCCAACGAGGCGAACGAAATCCGTGCCCTCAAACGCATCATGGAACGCGGCTTTGTCTACCGCGGCCTGAAGCCGGTGTACTGGTGCTTTGACTGCGGCTCCTCGCTGGCTGAGTTTGAAATTGAATACGCCGACAAAAAATCTCAAACGCTGGACGTTGGCTTCAAATGTGCCGAGCCTGAAAAACTCGCTGCCGCCTTTGGCCTGCCAAGTTTGGGCAGTTTGTCCAAAGACGCGTTTGCCGTGATCTGGACCACCACCGCGTGGACCATTCCGGCGAACCAGGCGCTGAACCTGAACCCTGCCCTTGAATACGCACTGGTCGACACCGAGCGCGGCCTGCTGGTCTTGGCGTCGGTGTTGGTCGAAAAATGCCTAGCTCGCTTTAGCCTCACCGGCACGGTGCTGGCCACTGCGCTGGGCGAAAAACTCGCACTGCTCAACTTCATGCACCCGTTGCACGACGTCGCCGATGAGCAAGGCGTCTACGGCTACCGCCGCTTGTCGCCGGTGTACTTGGCCGACTACGCCACCGCAGACGACGGCACCGGCATCGTGCACTCTGCACCCGCTTACGGCGTCGAAGACTTTAACTCCTGCATCGCCAACGGCATGGCTTACGACGACATCCTGAACCCGGTGCAAGGCAACGGCCGTTATGTCGACGAACTGCCTTTCTTTGGTGGCCTCAACATCTGGAAAGCCGCGCCGCTGGTGATCGACAAACTGCGCGAACACGAGCGCCTGTTTGCCACGCAAGACATCGTGCACAGCTACCCGCATTGCTGGCGCCACAAGACGCCAGTAATCTACCGCGCCGCTGCACAGTGGTTCATACGCATGGACGAAGAAGGCCCGGGCAACGAAGGTTTGTTCACCAAAGACAAAGCCGCTAAAACCCTGCGTCAACTGGCATTGAATGCGATTGAAGAAACCCGGTTTTACCCAGAAAACGGCAAGACCCGTTTACGCGACATGATCGCCGGCCGGCCGGACTGGTGCATCAGCCGACAACGCAACTGGGGCGTGCCCCTGCCCTTCTTTATTCACACCGCCACCGGTGAATTGCATCCACGCACCATGGAGATCATGGACCAAGCCGCCAGCATGGTCGAGGCCGGCGGCATTGAAGCCTGGAGCAAGGCGACGGCCGAATCCATCATCGGCAACGACGCGCCCGACTACATCAAGAGCACCGACATTTTGGACGTCTGGTTTGACTCCGGCACCACGCACGACCACGTGCTCAAGCACAGCCACGCAGCGCAATCGACCTGGCCGGCCGACCTGTACCTAGAAGGCCATGACCAACACCGCGGCTGGTTCCATTCATCCCTGCTGACAGCCTGCGCCATGTACGACCACGCGCCCTACAAAGGGCTGCTGACGCACGGCTTCACGGTTGACGGCAAGGGCCGCAAGATGAGTAAAAGCGAAGGCAATGTCGTCGCGCCGCAAGAAGTCAGCGGCAAGCTGGGCGCTGAAATCATTCGCCTGTGGTGCGCGTCAACCGACTACTCGGGCGACCTAGGCATTGACGACAAAATCTTGGCGCGTGTGGTCGACGCCTACCGCCGGATTCGCAACACGCTGCGCTTCTTGCTGGCCAATGTGAGCGACTTTGACCCGGCCACCGACAGCGTTCCGTTAGAGCAGATGCTGGAAATTGACCGCTACGCCTTGAGCCGTGCGGCGCAGTTGCAAGCCGACATCTTGGCGCATTACGAAGTCTATGAATTTCAGCCCGTGGTCTCAAAACTGCAGATCTACTGCAGCGAAGATCTGGGCGCGTTCTACCTCGACATTCTGAAAGACCGGCTCTACACCAGCGCGCCAAAATCTTTTGCCAGGCGCAGCGCGCAAACCGCGTTGCACCAAATCACGCATGCCATGCTGCGCTGGATGGCGCCGTTTTTGAGCTTCACCGCCGAAGAGGCGTGGACGGTGTTCGGTTCGTCCGAGTCGATCTTCATGGAAACCTATGCAGAGTTGGCTTCGCCTGACGCTGCCTTGCTGGCCAAGTGGTCGCGCATTCGCGAATTGCGCGATCTCGTCAACAAAGACATCGAAGTCTTGCGCGCCGATGGCAAAGTTGGATCGTCCCTGCAGGCCGACGTCACGCTCGGCGTCAACGCCGACGACCACGTGCTGCTGAACAGTCTGGGCGACGACCTGAAGTTTGTCTTCATCACCTCTGCCATGACGCTGCAAGCGGCAGACGCTTTGAGCGTGACATCGGCCACCAGCACCAGCGTTAAATGCGAGCGCTGCTGGCACTACCGCGATGACGTTGGCCATGATGCAGCGCACCCGACGATTTGCGGTCGCTGCACCAGCAATCTGTACGGCGCCGGTGAAGACCGGAAGTTTGCATGATGGCTAAGCTTGGTTTTCAGAAATCAAGCAACTCAGTCTGGCCCTGGCTTGGGCTGGCGCTGATGCTGATCATCGCCGACCAGTTCACCAAGGTGCTGATCCTGGGCTATTACCAGCTCGGTGACGCGACCTACGTGACGAGCTTTTTCAACATCGTTCGAGTGCACAACAGCGGCGCTGCCTTCTCGTTCTTGGCATCGGCCTCAGGCTGGCAGCGCTGGTTTTTCACCGCGGTGGGCGTGGGGGCGGCACTCTTCATCGTGCACATGCTGCGCTCACATCCGGGTCAAAAACTGTTTTCTTTCGCCATGGCCTGCATTTTGGGCGGCGCGATCGGCAACGTGATCGACCGCTTGCTGCACGGCTACGTGATTGACTTTGTCGACGTGCATTACGCCGGCTGGCATTTTCCGGCCTTTAATATCGCAGACAGCGCCATCTCGATTGGCGCCGTCTGTCTGATCTTGGACGAACTGCTGCGGGTGCGCCGCAGCCGCTGATCACTCCAGCTATAGCCTGAGCCTACAGCGTCAGGATCGTGCAGCCCGTGGTTTTGCGGGCTTCCAGCGAACGATGCGCTTCGGCCACATCGGCTAATGGAAATCGCTGGTCAATGGCGATTTTGACCTTGCCGCTGGCGACCATCTCAAACAGCTCATCGGCCATGGCTTGCGTGCTTTCCCGGGTGGCCAAGTGCGTGAAGACGGTAGGCCGCGTCGCATACAGCGAACCCTTGCCGGCCAACAAACCGAGGTCTAGCGGCTCGACTTTGCCAGAGGCATTGCCGAAATTGGCGATCAAACCAAACGGCCGCAGGCAATCGAGTGACTTCAAAAAAGTATCTTTGCCGACCGAGTCGTAGACCACCTTGACGCCTGCACCACCGGTGATTTCTTTGACGCGAGCGACGAAATCTTCCTTGGCGTAATTGATGGTGAAGGCAGCGCCACTTTCTTTGGCCAGCGCACATTTGGCGTCTGAGCCAGCCGTGCCAATCAGTTGCAAGCCCATTGCACGGGCCCATTGGCAGGCGATCAAACCAACACCACCGGCGGCAGCATGGAACAGCACAAAGTCACCCGCCTTGAGGCCGCCTTGTGGCTGAGTCTTGCTCAGCAGATACTGAACGGTCAGGCCCTTGAGCATCATGGCGGCGCCGGTTTCAAACGAAATCGCGTCGGGCAATTTGCAGACACACTTGGCCGGCATGACGCGCAATTCGCAGTAGCTGCCCGGTGGCTGGCTGGCATAAGCCGCGCGGTCACCGACTTGCAAATGCGTCACACCCGCACCGACAGCCTCGACCACACCCGAGGCTTCCATGCCGAGATGCAAGGGCATTGGCAGCGCATACAAGCCGGCGCGCTGGTAAATATCGATGTAGTTCAGGCCCACGGCTTTGTGGCGAATACGGATTTCGCCCGGGCCGGGCTCGCCCACGGTGACATCGACCAGCTTGAGTTGTTCGGGGCCGCCGTGTGCGTCAATGCGAACGGCCTTGGAGGTGTGTGCAGTCATGTCTCTTCCTTTGTTGTTGATTTGTCAGCGAACGTTTAAAAAGTGCCGGGGTAAGAACCACCATCGGCCAACACATTTTGGCCGGTGATGTATGACGCGTGCTGGCTGCACAAAAATGCGCAGATGGCACCAAATTCTTGCGGCGTGCCGAAGCGTTTCGCCGGAATGGTTTTACGCCGTGTGTCGGCCAAGGCCTCAACCGTCTGGCCGGTCTTTTGCGCCGCACCGGCCATGGTCACTTTCAAGCGATCGGTGTCAAAAGCGCCGGGCAGCAAGGAGTTGATGGTGACGCCCTGACCGGCGATTTTGCTGCGCGCCACGCCCGCCACGAAACCCGTCAAACCACTGCGTGCGCCGTTGCTCAAACCCAGAATATCGATCGGTGCTTTGACCGCGCCCGAGGTGATGTTGATGATGCGGCCAAAGCCACGTTCGGCCATACCGTCCACCGTGGCTTTGATCAGCTCAATCGGCGTCAGCATGTTGGCGTCAAGCGCCTTGATCCAGGTGTCGCGCTCCCAGTCGCGGAAATCGCCCGGTGGTGGGCCGCCAGCGTTGGTGATGACGATGTCAAAGTCTTTGCGGACCGCAAACACTGCCGCACGGCCTTCTGGCGTGGTGATGTCAGCCGCCACCTGAAGCACCTCGGTGCCTGCTGGACGACCTTTGTCAGCCAACAAGGTGGCTGACGCCGCTTGCAGCGCTTCGGCACCGCGGGCGACGATCAAGACATGCACGCCTTCGCGGACCAGTGCCTCTGCACAGCCAAAACCCAAGCCCTTGCTGGCACCGCAGACCAGTGCCCATTTACCGCTGATTCCTAAATCCATGCTGCTTCCTTTTGTCGTTGTTGTGAATGTTGACCGTCGAGGCGATGTCAACGTTGATGCGTGAATGGTAATTCAGAGATTCTCGATCCGTGACTCAGGTGCCGGGTCGCTGACTCTGCGTGAAAACATAAATGCCGACCAGCACCAGCACTGTCCCGGCAGCCACCCAGACGGTGAAGGGCTCGCCCAAAATCAGCACACCCATCAGGATAGTCGAGATCGGGCCGACCATGCCGGTCTGCGCTGTCATGCTCGCGCCAATGCGCTCGACCGCCATCATGACCATCAGCACCGGTGCGACGGTACACACCGTGGCATTGATCAGCGACAACCACATGACCTCGGGAGCGACGTTTTCCAACGTCAAAGGCCGCAGCACGACAAACTGCAAGATGCAGCACAGGCAGGCCACCGTGCTCGCCAGTCCGACCAGTCGAAGCGAACCCAAGCGACGCACAATCTCGCCGCTGTAAACCAGGTACATCGCATAGGTGATGGCGCTCAAAAAGACCAACAAGGCGCCCCAGGCTGCATGGCTCCCCTGGGTTGTGATTTCGCTGCCAAAGACCAACACCACACCGCCATAACTGATGGCCATGCCCAACAGCTGTCGCAAGGTGACCCGCTTGCGATAAAACAGCAAACTGAGCAAAAGTACCAAGGTCGGATTGAGGTACAGAATCAAACGTTCCAGCGATGCACTGATGTATTGCAGTCCGGCAAAATCGAGGAAACTTGACAAGTAATACCCGGTGAAGCCCAGCCCCAAAACGCCTAACCAGTCTTTGCGCGTCAAGGGCGGTTTGCCGCGGCTCGCCCACCACGCCATGATGAGAAAAATCGGCAGTGCAAACAGCATCCGCAGCATGATGAGCGTGACCGGATCGACCCCATGCCGGTAGGCCAGTTTGACGATGATCGCCTTGCCGCTGAAGGCAATCGCCCCGACCATCGCCAGCGCCAAACCAACCGACACTCGTTTATCAGTCAATTAAAACCCAACCGCTTGACCGTCGCGCCGTGGATCGCTGGCGACCACATAGCCTTCTACTTTCGGGTCACCGGCGCGCCAAATGAACTGACCCGCGCCAAAGTCTTGGTATGAATCGTTGATGACTTCAGTGCGGTGTCCGCGCTCGGACAGCGCCTGCACAGTGTCCGCATGCATGGCCGATTCAACGTTGATTTCCAAGCCGGCGTTGTAGCGCCAGCGTGGTGCATCGCAAGCGGCTTGCGGGTTTTGTCCGTAGTCAAGCATGCGCACCAGGGTTTGCATGTGGCCTTGCGGCTGCATGTTCGCGCCCATCACGCCGTAGCTCATGACCGGCTGACCGTCTTTGGTCAGGAAGGCCGGAATGATGGTGTGAAATGGCCGCTTGCCGGGCGCGACTTGGTTGATGCCCGCATCCAAGCTGAAGCCATGGCCGCGGTTTTGCAAACTGACGCCAAACTCAGGCTCGACACAACCCGACCCAAAGCCCATGTAATTGCTCTGAATAAAGCTCACCATCATGCCGCCTTCGTCAGCCGCCGTGAGGTAAATGGTGCCGCCCTTGACCGGGTTGCCGACGCCAAAGTTTTGTGCCTTTTTCATGTCGATCAGCTTGGCGCGACTGGCCAAGTAAGCATCGTCCAGCATCTGCTCAACGGTGACGTCCATAGCCGACGGCTCGGCGACGTATTTGTAAACGTCGGCAAAGGCCAGCTTCATCGCTTCGATTTGCAAATGCTGCGAATCCACACCGTCGACCGGCAGGCTGGCAACGTCAAATTTATCCAAAATACCGAGTGCTATCAGCGCGGCAATGCCTTGGCCGTTGGGTGGAATCTCATGCAGCGTGTAGCCCCGGTAATCCTTGCCAATCGGCTTGACCCACTCTGGCTTGTAGTTGGCGAAATCTTTCACCGTCAAGCTGCCGCCGTTTTGCTTCGAGAACTTTTCCAACGCATGGGCGATTTCACCGCCGTAATAAGCCTGCCCCTTGCTGGCGCCAATGGCCCGCAAGGCCTTGGCCGCAGCCTTGAACTGGAACAACTCACCGACCTGCGGCGCCCGGCCCCAAGGCAAAAACGACTGCGCAAAACCCGGCATGCCTTGCAACTCACTGGTGGCAGCGGCCCACTTTTGCTGCACCACAGGCGGCAGCAGGTAACCCCGCTCGGCGATCTCGATGGCTGGCTCCATCAAATCGGCAAACGGCAGCTTGCCGAAGCGCTCACTCATGCTGACCCAACTGGACACGGCGCCGGGCACGGTCACCGAATCCATGCCGCGCTTGGGCGGTGTGTGGCTGCCGTTGCCGTACTTGCGCTTGAAATAATCGGGCGTCCAGGCTTCGGGCGCGCGGCCAGAAGCGTTCAGGCCGTGCAAATCTTTGCCGTCCCACAAAATGCAAAAAGAATCACTGCCCAAACCGTTACTGACCGGCTCGACGATGGTCATGGCGGCGGCGGCGGCAATTGCCGCGTCCACCGCGTTGCCGCCCTTCAGCATCATGCGCAGACCCGCTTGTGCCGCCAGCGGATGAGAGGTCGACACGACATTGCGGGCGAACAAAGGAATCCGCGTGGAGGTGTAGGGATTGTCGAAGTTGAAATTCATGGCTTAGTTTGCTGTTTCAAAAAAGAGGGAGGCTTGAAACCCGGTAGCGCTACAAAAAGCAGGCCAGCCCCGCAAGGGAGCATCCATAAAATTTCATCCTTTGATTGTGCAGCGATTTCCAAAGCAGCCCTGACCTGGCCAAGAAACGGGCCGTCAAGGACTGAAAAATAGACAGCTCGCGATCAAAAAAAACGGCGCCCGAAGACGCCGTTTTTAGATTCAAGCAGGGCTCGTCACTCTTCGACGAAAGCCTCTTCGCGCTTGTTCTTGATCGATGGCAGCAGCACGATGGCCAACAGCAGCAGACCCGCAGCCAGCAAACCAGCCGACAGCGGTCGCGTCACAAACACGCTCCAGTCACCGCGTGACAACAGCAGCGCACGACGCAAGTTTTCTTCCATCATGGGGCCAAGAATAAAACCGAGCAACAAAGGTGCAGGTTCAGCACCCAGCTTGACGAAGAGATAACCAATCACACCGAAGATACCGACGGTCCACACGTCAAACGTGTTGTTGTTGGTGGAGTACACGCCGATCGCGCAGAACAGCACGATGGACGGGAACAGGTAACGATAAGGCACGGTCAGCAGCTTGATCCACATGCCAATCAGCGGCAGGTTCAAGATGATCAGCATCAAATTGCCAATCCACATCGACGCAATCAAACCCCAGAACAGCTCTGGGTTGCTGGTCATCACCTGTGGGCCAGGCTGGATGTTGTGAATCGTCATCGCACCGACCATCAAGGCCATCACGGCGTTCGGCGGAATGCCCAGCGTCAGCAACGGAATGAAGGAGGTTTGTGCGCCAGCGTTGTTGGCAGACTCAGGGCCAGCCACACCGCGGATGTTGCCTTGACCGAATGGCACTTCACCCGGCTTCATCTTGATTTTCTTCTCCAGCGCATAAGCCGCAAAAGCTGCCAGCAGTGCACCACCACCCGGCAAGATACCCAGTGCTGAACCCAAGAAGGTACCGCGCAACATGGCCGGGGCCATGTTCTTGAAGTCTTCCTTGGTAGGGAACAAACCCGTGACCTTGGCCGTGAACACTTCGCGTTCGTCTTCTGGCTGGGCCAAGTTGCTGATGATCTCGCCGTAACCAAAAACGCCCATGGCGATCACCACGAAGCCGATGCCGTCAGTGAGTTCAGGAATGTCGAAGCTGAAACGGGCGACGCCGGAGTTCACGTCGGTACCGACCAAACCCATGAGCAGGCCCAACACGATCATGGCGATGGCCTTGAGCAGTGAGCCGGAAGCCAGCACCACAGCACCGATCAGACCCAGCACCATCAGTGCGAAATATTCGGCTGGGCCGAATTTGAAAGCCAGTTCAGTCAAGGGCGGTGCGAAGGCAGCCAGAATCAGCGTGCCGACGCAACCCGCAAAGAAGGAACCCATGCCAGCGGCCGCCAAGGCCGGCCCCGCTCGACCTTTTCGGGCCATTTGGTAACCGTCAATACAGGTGACCACCGAAGAGGATTCACCTGGCAAGTTGACCAAAATAGCGGTGGTAGAACCACCGTACTGAGCGCCGTAATAAATACCGGCCAGCATGATGAGGGCCGACACCGGTGGCAGCGCGTAAGTCGCTGGCAACAACATGGCAATCGTGGCGACAGGGCCAATGCCTGGGAGCACGCCAATCAGCGTCCCCAAAACACAGCCGACCAAACAGTAAAGCAGGTTGATGGGCGTGAACGCCACACTAAAACCCAGCGACAGATTCGCAATCAGATCCATTTTTTTAGCTCCTTAGCCGGTGATGAAAGCAGGCCACACCGGGAACTGCAACTTGAGAACCTTCACGAAGGCCACGTAACTGATCACGGCCAAGGCAGTGGCCAGGATGAACGTAGGTTTGACCTTCATGCCTGTTTCAGCCATGCTGGCTACGAAAGTCAGCACGTAAATGCCGACCATCATGCCGACAGCCGGAACACCAAGGGAAGGCAAGCCACCCAAGCAAACACCGAAAATCAGATTGGCAGCGATGACGAAGAACAATGGCTTGAAAGCCCACTTACCGATCTTGTCGCCACCCACACGCTCAACAACCAAGGCGTTGAAGGTGATCGCGGTACCCAGCAATGCCAACATCACCCCCAGCAGCATGGGGAAATAGCCAGGACCCATGCGCGCACCCGTACCAACTGAGTAACTGGTAGCACCCCATGCGAACGCCACACCGACAGCCATGAACATGAGCCCGGCAAAAAAGTCTTTTTGACTTTTGATATTCACGGATTGTCTCCTTGAGATTGATTGAATCGGTGGATTGTGCATTCAATAATGCTGCGTTTCGATGTGGCTTTCACCTACATCCAAAGACTTCATCACACCGACAAAAACCAATCAAATCAAGGGTTTGAACAGGCGCAGCCACTTGCGCGCGGGTAAACCCCAGCGCGATTCCACCAACTCGGCGCGCTGCTGCAACAGCTCACGCCCAGGTCGGCTCGGTTGGCGCTGCGCGGCGACCACGGTGTTGCCCTCGCGGGTTGGCCGAAAAGCCCACACCGCCTCGGCACCAAAAGCATCGGCGATCTTGTCCATCGAGCTTTCGAAGCTGCCATCACGGCCAAACAGGTTGACCGTCATCACACCATCGTCAGTCAACAAGCGTCGGCAATCTGCATAAAAAGCGGCGCTGTCCAGCACGGGTGCGGCTGCCTCGTGGTCGTACAAATCAACCTGCAGCGCATCGACAGTGCCCAGGTGAATGTCCTTTTTAATCTCACGCCCGGCGTCTGCCAGCAGCACCTGCAAACGAGCGTCTTCGGGCGGCAGTTTGAACCACAGTCGGCAGGCGGCCAGCACCTGTGGATTGATCTCGACTGCAGTTGTTTTGGTACGCAGTTTTTTGTAGCAAAACTTGGTCAGCGCGCCCGACCCCAAACCGAGCTGCATGCTGTGCAAAGTCGGCACGGCTTGCGGTTCAACAAACAGCAACCAGACCATCATGCGTTGGACGTATTCAAGCTGAATATCAAACGGCGCGTCGATCAACATCGAGCCTTGCACCCATTCAGTGCCAAGGTGCAAAAAACGGATGTCGCCGTAGTCTGAAAAGTTCACTTCCGGCAACTGGCTGGATGTTGTGGAGGCATCAGAAGCAGCGGCGGTGTCGCTAGAGGAAACGGTCTTGCGAGCCATTAAATGAGTCCATGTATTTTGAAAACGTCCTGCCAGGCGGCGAGCTTGCGCTCGAACGACCAGCTGGCGTTGGCAGCACTGGTCGAGGGCAGCCGGTAAACCGGCAGGCCCAGCGATGCGCTGTGTTTGGCGTGTTTGAAACTTTCGCCACCATTGTGCGCGATGGCTTGCAGGTTCGGGCAACGCTGGCGCAAGCTGGCCAGGTCGTTCACCTGCGCATGGCGGATCGCGCTGTCCAGGCTGCCATCGCGTTCGCAGGCGGCATAGACATCCCACAAGCCAAGGCCTTGACCCAACATCCAGCGGGTTGACGCAGCGTAGTCGCCAGCCGCCACGGCGGCTGGGTGGTCTGTCCACAAGGCTCGCAAAATTTTCCAAAAATGATTTTGCGGATGCCCGTAGTAACGTTGCGTCGCCAGCGAGACAGCGCCCGGGAAACTGCCCAACACCAGCAAGCGCGTGTCCGCTGAGAGCAAAGGCGGTAAGCCTGTCAGGCGTATGTCGTTCTGCTCACCTTTCTTCTCTGCGTTCACGCCAGCAATCCCTTCAAACGCGGCAAGGCCGCCAGCGCATTCGCCGTGCTGGCCAGCGCCAATTCGTACGCGCTGATGCCGCGCAGCTCGGCCAGCACCTGCGCAATGCGCGGCAATTCAGCGGGTTCGTTGCGCCCTTGTGCGCCACCGTCCGCACGCGCTTGGGCGGTTTGGTAAAGCCAGTGCGGCGGCATGTCGGGCGCGTCGGTTTCCAGCACCAGCGCGTCCAGCGGCAAGCTCGTCGCCAGCTGGCGAATTTGCCGCGCTGTGTCAAAAGTAAGCGCGCCGCCAAACCCCAGCTTGAAGCCCAAACCGATGAAGGCCTCGGCCTGCTGCTGACTGCCATTGAAGGCGTGCGCAATGCCGCGCCAGCCCTCAGGCGGGGCCAGCTCACGCAAATACTTCAACAGCCTGTCAGCCGAGCGCCGCACATGCAAGATCACCGGCAGCCCGTACTGGCGCGCCAGCTTGAGTTGCTCACGGTAAAAAAATTCTTGGCGCTCGCGCAACGGGCTCAGTTTGAGTTCTGGGACAAAAAAATCAAGCCCAATTTCCCCGACCGCCAGCAGGCGAGGGTCATCCCGGTGGCGCAGCAACGCAGCGTCCAGCTGGGCCAAATCAGCATCCGCCGCCCGCCCGACAAACAGCGGATGAATGCCCAACGCATAGCCGTCACCACAGGTGTGCGCCAAGCTGCGAACGCTCTCAAAATGCGCGGCTGCCACCGCTGGAATCACGCAGAGGCGAACGCCCGCCTGCCGCGCGCGTTCGCGCACGGCCAGCACGTCAGCACTGAACTCGGGTGCGTCTAGGTGACAGTGTGTGTCGATCCATGAAGTCATGCCGTTCTTGCTCGTCGACTGACCGCCGTCAATTCAGCTGGCCGAGCACCAGACGCAACTGGCGGCCACAACGCGCCGCCAGCGTTTCGTCATGGGTCACCAAGACAAACGCCGTGCCATGCTGGCCAGCCAGTTGCAGCATCAACTCGAACACGCCGTCTGCGGTGCTGCGGTCTAAGTTACCGGTCGGTTCATCAGCCAACACACAGGCTGGCCGCGTCACCAACGCCCGGGCGATCGCGACACGCTGACGCTCACCGCCAGACAGCTCTGAAGGCCGGTGATGCAAGCGGTTTTCCAAACCCACCGACGCCAGCATGGCCGCCGCGGTTTTGCTGGCATCTTCACGCATGTCCCGACGAATCCACAAAGGCATGGCGACGTTGTCGAGCGCGCTGAACTCCGGCAACAAGTGATGAAACTGGTAGACAAAACCGAGCTGCAGATTTCGCAGACGACCTTGTTCCGTGGCCGATAGCGTCGAGAGATCTTGACCCTTGAGTTGCACCGAGCCGCTGGTCGGCGCGTCCAGCCCACCCATCATGTGCAGCAGTGTGCTTTTGCCTGAACCCGAGGCGCCGACGATGGCCAGCGTTTCGCCGCGATGCACCTGCAGGTCCACACCGCGCAGCACCGTCACGTCGAGCGAGCCTTCCTGAAATCGTTTGGTCAACCCCTTGGCACTCAAGACCACTTCTGTGTTGATGTCACTCATAGCGCAGGGCCTCCGCCGGGTTGACGCGACTGGCACGCCAGCTCGGATAAATGGTGGCCAGAAAAGCCAGTACCAGCGAAATCACAGCGATCGGCATGATGTCAGCGTACTGCGGCTCACTCGGCATGCGACTGATGAGATAGATGTCACGCGGTAAAAAGCTGGCGTTCAACAGCCGCTCCAGCGCCGGCACGATCACATCGATATTGAAGGCCACACCCAGCCCCAGCAGCAGGCCCGACAGCGTGCCAATCACACCGACCATGGCGCCCTGCACCATGAAAATCCCCATGATGCTTTTCGGGCTGGCGCCTAGCGTGCGCAAGATGGCAATGTCGGCGCGCTTGTCGGTGACCGTCATCACCAGCGTACTGACCAAGTTGAAAGCCGCCACCGCAACGATCAAGGTGAGGATGATGAACATCATGCGTTTTTCAAGCTGAACAGCGGCAAACCAAGTGCGGTTTTGACGCGTCCAGTCGCGTATCAATAAGTTGCCACTCAGCGAGCCGGCGAGTTGTTGGGCCACTTCGCGGGCTTGGTGCAGGTCGCGCAGCTTGATGCGGATGCCGGTTGGGCCTTCCAGCCGGAAGATTCTGGCCGCGTCGTCCTGGTGCATCAGCACCAGCGCCGAGTCGTATTCAAAATGACCGGAGTCAAAGGTGCCGACCACCGTCATCTGCTTGAGCCTGGGCACCACGCCGGCCGGTGTCACCTGCCCGCTGGGGGCAATCAAGGTGACGCTGTCGCCCTGACGAACACCCATAGCCCGCGCCAGTTCGGCACCCAGCACCACGCCAAATTCGCCGCTCACCAAGCGCTGAAAAACACCATCCTTGAGCAGCGCACCAAGCTCGGAAACACCACCTTCTAGCACCGGATCAATCCCGCGAACCAAGGTGCCTTTCATGTCTTCGCCGCGTGCCAGCAAGGCTTGTGCCGCGATGAAAGGGGCGGCGCCAATGACCTGGTTGTTCTGCCGGACTTCGGCCATGGTTTGCGCCAAATCGGGCAAGGCCGCGCCGCCGGGGGCAAACACTTCAATGTGCGAAATGACACCGAGCATGCGGTCGCGGACTTCTTTTTGAAAGCCGTTCATCACGCTCAGCACGATGATGAGCGCGGCCACGCCCAGCGCTATGCCCAGCATGGAGACGCCAGAGATAAAGGAGATGAAGCCGTTACGCCGGGTAGACCGGCCAGCGCGCGTGTAACGCCAACCTAATATCAACTCATAGGGAATCTGCATGCGGGTGATTGTGGCATCCCGGACAATAGCGGCATGTCCACCGTTTCCACACCCAGCGCTTCGGCCTCAGCGCTGACTGTCCCCCATCTGCTGCTGCCCTTCGCGGCCTGCGCCGACACCAGCTGGCTGGCCGCACTCCAAGCGCTCCCACCAGCGAACACCCGCCATTTCGCCAAGCTGCTGCAAGGCATGCAGCTGCTGCACACGGACACCGGCGACGCACTGTCGATGTCGCCACCCCATGAGCGGGCGCTGGCCCGGCTGCACGGACTGGCCAGCCACCCGCTGCCAGATGGTTTGATTCCTTGGGCCGCCCGCGAGCATGAACAACGCAGCCCACGCGAAGCCAGCCAAGAAACCCAGACTCGCCACTGGGCCCACGTGACACCGTGCCACTGGCTCATGGGCCGCGAACACGCCACGCTGACCGACCCCGAAGCCTTGGCGCTGAGCGAAGCCGATTCCCGTGCCCTCATGGCCGCCATGCAGATGTATTTCGAGTCTGACGACATTCGCCTGCATTACGTGGCGCCACAGCGCTGGCTGGCGGAAGGCGAGCTCTTTCACAATTTGCCAACCGCCTCGCTAGACCGCGCGCTCGGCCGCAGCGTCGATCCTTGGTTGCCCGCCGGCAGCAGCGGAAAAACGCTGCGCCGTCTGCAAAACGAAATGCAAATGCTGCTTTACACCCACCCGATCAATGATGCGCGCAGCAGCCAGCGACAACTGCCGGTCAACTCGATTTGGTTCAGCGGCACTGGCGACTTGCCTGAACAACACACAGCCGCAACGCCCGAACAACAGAAATTCAGCGCCCCCCGCACGCTGGCCAACGCCGCCCTGCGCGATGACTGGCAAGCCTACGCTGAGGCTTGGGCCGCGCTCGACGCACTCGAGGCCAAAGACTGGCTGGCCCGGCAATCGGCCGGCGAAGTCCTGCGGCTGACGCTCTGCGGCGAGCGCAGCGCCCTGACCTTCGAAAGCGCGCCCCTGAGCCTTGTTGGCCGCGTCAAACAATTATTCAAACCCAAGCCCTTGCTGGGCCTGCTGGAGACCTTATGAAAATCACTGTCAGAGATGCGCCACCGCGCAGCGTTTGGGCTTTACAACAAGCCGGTGTGCACCCGCTGCTGGCGCAGTTATATGCCGCTCGCGGCGTGCTCAGCCCGGATGAACTTGACGACAGCTTGGCGCGATTGCTGCCGCCCAGTGCGCTGCACGGCGCTGCCGAAGCCGCGGTGCTGCTGGCCGACAGCATGGCGGCGGGACGCAAGATCTGCATCGTCGCCGACTACGACTGCGACGGCGCGACCGCTTGCGCTGTCGGCGTGCGCGGTCTGCGGCTGCTCGGTGCGCCGCTGAATTTTTCCAGTGTGAGTTACTTGGTGCCCGACCGCGTGGTCGACGGCTATGGCTTGACGCCGGCCATCTCTGAGCGCGTCAAGGCCGCCGGCGCTGACCTGTTGGTGACCGTCGACAACGGCATCGCCAGCATCGACGGTGTGGCGCGGGCCAAGGCGCTCGGCATGCAAGTGCTGGTGACCGACCACCACTTGCCAGCGCTGTTGGACGGTGAAATTGTGCTGCCCGACGCAGACGTCATCGTCAACCCGAACCAGCCCGCTTGCAGCTTTGAAAGCAAGTCCATCGCCGGCGTCGGCGTGATGTTTTATGTGCTGCTCGCGCTCCGCGCCGAACTCCGCAAACGCGGCGTGTTTGACGCCGCCAGCCAACCCAAACTCGACGCCTTGCTGCCGCTGGTGGCCCTTGGTACGGTGGCCGACGTGGTCAAGCTCGACCCGAACAATCGCCGCTTGGTGGCGCAAGGTCTGAAGCGCATTCGTGCGGGTGCGCTGCAAGCCGGCGTCAAAGGTTTGTTTTTGGCGGCGGGCCGACAAGCGAATGTGGCCACCGCCTTCGATTTCGGCTTTGCACTCGGCCCGCGCATCAATGCAGCTGGACGCTTGTCCGACATGACGCTGGGCATCGAATGCCTGCTGACCGATGACTTGGGCCGCGGCGAAGAACTCGCTAAAACGCTCGACAGCATCAACCGTGAGCGCCGTGACATCGAGGCCGGTATGCGCGAGCAGGCCGAGCTGGCGGCTGACGCGATGATTGACGAAGACGAAGCGCCGCCACCCGCGATCGCGATTTTTGACCCTGATTTTCATGAAGGCGTGGTCGGTATCGTGGCCTCGCGCATCAAAGACAAAATGCACCGCCCGACCTTTGTCTTTGCGGCCAGCCAAGCGCCCGGCAAAGAGCACGAGCTCAAAGGCTCAGGCCGCTCGATTCCGGGCTTTCATTTGCGTGACGCGCTGGACTTGGTGGCCAAACGCCATCCAGGGGTGTTGCTGCGTTTTGGCGGTCATGCCATGGCCGCTGGCTGCACCATCGACGAAGAAAACTTCGACACGTTTGAACAAGCCTTGCAAGAAGTCGCCCATGAGTGGCTAGACGCTGGCACCTTGACGCGCCGGCTTGATACCGACGGCCCGTTGGCGCCCGAATACCGGCGCACCGACGTCGTCGACACGTTGCACACGGCCGTCTGGGGACAAGGTTTTGCTGCGCCGACGTTCAGCGAAGAACTCGAAGTGGTCTCACAGCGACTGGTCGGCGAAAAGCACCTCGCGCTCAAACTCAAACACCAAGGTCAAGCCGTCGATGGCATCTGGTTCGGCCGCACTGAATCGCTGCCGGCCAAGGTCACGCTGGCTTTCCGGCTGGACGCCGACGAATGGCAAGGCGTGCGGCGGGTCCGGTTTCTGGTGGAAGGCGCTGAACTTTGATGCAGGCCGATGTGCTCGAATTGACCAACAAGCCTAGAATAAAAGCGTGATCTCAAAAAACATCCTGAATGCGGACTTGCATTGCCATTCGATCGTCTCTGACGGCACACTCACCCCTGAAGCGCTGGCCGAGCGCGCCAAGCTCAATGGTGTTGAATTGTGGGCCCTGACCGACCACGACGAAGTCGGCGGCCAACACCGCGCAGCAGCAGCAGCCAAAGCCCAAGGCATGCACTACCTGACCGGCACTGAAATCTCAGTCACTTTTGCAGGCGAAACCGTGCACATCGTCGGCCTCGGCTTTGACCCCGACAACGCGGCTTTGAAACAGGGTTTGCACGACACGCGTGGTGGCCGACGCGAACGTGCGATGGAAATGTCTGACGGTTTGGCCAAGGTTGGCATCCAAGGCGCTTACGAAGGCGCCCTGAAATTTGTCGGCAACCCAGAACTCATTTCGCGCACGCACTTTGCGCGCTTTCTGGTCGAGTCCGGCGTCTGCAAAGAAACGGCCGAGGTTTTTCGCAAATACCTGACCGAAGGCAAACCCGGCTTCGTGCCGCACCGCTGGGCCACCCTGCAAAACGCTGTCACTTGGATCACCCAAGCGCACGGTGTGGCGGTCATCGCGCACCCGGCCCGCTACAAATTCACGCCGAATGAAGAGTACGCGCTCTTCACCGAATTCAAAAACCATGGCGGCTTGGCAGTCGAAGTGGTGACTGGCAGTCACACCGCGCAGGAATACATCAAATACGCCGACACCGCGCGTGAATTTGGCTTGGCGGCATCCCGCGGCAGTGACTTTCACAGCCCCGTCGAGAGCCATACCGACCTTGGCACCCTGCCCTTTTTACCGGGCCAACTGAGACCCGTCTGGGAATTGCTGGAAGACCGCATCCTGTGAGGCTCGCGCCTTCGGCCGCATGGGGCATTGCGCTGGTCATTGCGGCGGTGGCCTGTTTCGCCACGCTTGACACCACCACCAAAGTCATCAGCGCTGGCGTGCCCTTGTTGATGGCGCTGTGGTTTCGCTATTTCTTTCAGGCCGTGGCCACCACCATGGTGGTCTTGCCCACGCGTGGCTGGCGCTCCTTGCGAACGGCCCACCCCAAATTCCAGCTGTTGCGCGGCCTGCTGTTGCTGGCCAGCAGCTTGTTCGCTTTTTTGAGCCTCAAACACATGCCGGTGGCCGAGTTCACTTCCATCGTCGCCATCGTGCCGCTGGCGATCACCTTGTTGGCTGCCACGGCGCTGGGTGAAAAAGTCTCACGCTTGCGTTGGTCGCTGATCATCGGTGGCTTTATTGGCACACTCATCATCATCCGTCCAGGCAGTGCGCACTTTGGTTGGTCGATCATCTTCCCCTTGGTGGTGGTGTTCACCAACAGTTGGTTTCAGGTGCTGACCAGCAAACTCGCCCGTACCGAGGATCCGGTCACCATGCATTTTTATACCGGCTGGGTCGGCACGCTGATCGCATCGCTGGCGCTGCCTTTTGTCTGGACGTCATTGCCGTCGTGGTGGCTCTGGGCCGGCCTGATGTTGATGGGCTTGGCCGCCACAGCTGGCCATTTTTTACTGATCCTCGCCTACACGCGCACCACGGCGGCCACCATGACGCCTTTTTTCTATGCCCAGATCGGCTTCGCCATGCTCGGTGGCTGGCTGGTTTTTTCACATGTGCCCGATGGCTGGTCGCTGATCGGCATCGGCATGATCGCGCTGTGCGGCGCACTCGGCGCTTGGCTAACAGCCCGCGAGAGCCAAGCCCTGAAACAGGTCAAGCTGCAACCCGTTGAATCCTGAGCTCAACCGGCGTCCACTGAGACAATCTGCCCATGGCCCAATTTTTTGAAATTCATCCCGACAACCCGCAACCGCGCCTTCTCAAGCAGGCCGTCGCGCTACTGGCCGGCGGGGGGGTGGCGGCCGTGCCCACCGATTCAAGCTACGCGCTGGTCTGTCAGCTCGACGACAAAACCGCCGCCGACAGTCTGCGCCGCATCCGCGGCGTCGACGACAAGCACCACCTGACCATTCTTTGCCGCGACCTCAGCGAGCTGGCGAACTATGCGCGCGTTGGCAACCAGCAATTCCGGCTCCTCAAAGCCGCCACGCCCGGCCCTTACACCTTCATTCTGGAAGCCAGCAAAGAAGTGCCGCGCCGGCTCAGCCACCCATCGCGCAAGACCATCGGCCTGCGCGTGCCCGACCACAAAACCCTGCAAGCCTTGCTTGAGTTGCACGGCTCACCACTGTTGGCGACCACACTGATTCCCCGCGGCGAGACTGAGCCACTGAATGACGCTGAAGACATCCGGCGCCAGTTTGAGCATGAGCTGGCCGCGGTGATTGACGCTGGCGCCTGCCCGCTCGAAGCCACCACAGTGATCGATCTGACCGGCATGAGCAACGGTGGTGAAGCCGTTGTCATCCGGCAAGGCCGTGGCGACTTGGCCGTGCTCGGCCTGTAAAGGCGCTCGGTGTCTGAGACAATCTGCGCATGGACTTTGCCAACCTGATTCAGACTGTCGCTATTTACGCCCTGCCCGTGGTCTTTGCCATCACCGTGCACGAGGCCGCCCATGGCTATGTGGCTCGCTACTTTGGCGACAACACGGCGTGGTCGATGGGACGGGTGACTTTGAATCCGTTCAAACACATTGACCCGGTTGGCACCATCGTCATGCCACTGGTTCTGTACATCGCCACTGCGGGCACCTTTTTGTTTGGTTACGCCAAACCTGTGCCGGTGCAATTTGGCAACCTGCGCAACCCCAAGCAACACATGATCTGGGTCGCATTGGCGGGCCCCGGCGCCAACTTTTTACAGGCCCTGTTGTGGGGTGCTTTGTTCTACTTTGCAGCGTCTGCCGGTATCACCGAGCGCTTTGTGCTGGAAATGTGCCGTGCCGGCATGTTGGTGAACGTGGTCATGTTTGTCTTTAATCTGTTCCCATTGCCGCCTCTCGACGGCGGCCGCATTTTGGTTGGCTTGCTGCCGTGGCGACAAGCCAACATGGTGTCTCGCGTCGAGCCCTGGGGCTTTTTCATCGTCATGGGCCTGGTGCTGACCGGCGTGATCAGTTCGTTCTGGATGCAGCCACTGATGTCGGTGACCTACAGTGCGCTGCAAGCATTTTTGTCGCCATTGGCCTTCTTGCTGCGCTAACTCCCCAGTTCAAGCCAAAGCCACGGCGTTCCCCCTTTTTTGCAATCCTTGCATCTTTTGAAATCTGAGTTCTCATGAGTCCACTGCGCGTCCTGACCGGCATCACCACTTCGGGCACGCCCCATCTTGGCAACTATGTGGGCGCCATTCGCCCGGCCGTTCGGGCCAGTTTGGCACCCGGCGCTGAGAGTTTTTACTTTTTAGCCGACTACCACGCGTTGATCAAGGTGGGCGAGCCCGCCCGCATCCAGCGCTCCACGCTAGAAATTGCCGCCACTTGGTTGGCCGCAGGGCTGGACCCTGAGCGAGTCACTTTTTATCGGCAATCCGACATTCCAGAAATTCCAGAACTCACTTGGTTGCTGACGTGTGTCACCGGCAAGGGCCTGCTGAACCGCGCCCATGCGTACAAAGCCTCGGTCGACAAAAACACCGCTGGCGGCCAGGATGCCGATGCCGATGTCACGGCGGGCCTGTTCATGTACCCGGTGTTGATGGCTGCGGATATTTTGCTGTTCAAAGCGCACCAAGTGCCGGTTGGGCGTGACCAGATTCAACACATCGAAATGGCCCGCGACATCGCCCAGAGCTTCAACCATTTGTATGGCGAGCACCTGGTCTTGCCCGAAGCGGCGATTGAAGCCTCGGTGGCGACGCTGCCTGGGCTCGACGGCCGCAAGATGAGCAAGAGTTACGACAACACGATTGCGCTGTTTGCGCCGCGTGAGCAGTTGCGCAAGCAAATCGCCGGCATCGTCACCGACTCCAAAGCCCCCGGCGAAGCCAAGCGCTGCGAAGGCTCCGCTCTGTTTGAGATTTACCAAGCCTTTGCCAGCGCCGAAGAAACTGCTGCCCTGCGCACGGCTTTTGCCGATGGCATTGCTTGGGGCGATGCCAAGCAAATGCTGTTTGAGCGCATCGACCGCGAAGTCGCCCCCATGCGCGCAAGCTATGAAGCGCTGATCAACGATCCCGGCAAGCTGGAAGACATTTTGCAAGCCGGTGCCCTCAAGGCACGGCGTTTGGCAACGCCCTTCATGGCCACCCTGCGGCAGAACGTTGGCCTGCGCAATCTGCGTAGCAGCGCAGAAAGTCGGACCACCAAGCCCGCCAAAGTAGCCCTGCCGACACTCAAACAATACCGCGAAAAAGACGGTCTTTTCTACTTCAAACTGGTCGATGCGCGCGGCCGTTTGCTGCTGCAAAGCCTGAGCTTTGAATCACCGCGTGAAGCGGCTGCGGCCATTGCACAACTGCAGTCGCGCGGAACGGACGCTGTGGCCGAATCTCAAGCCAAACTCCAGCCAGTAGAAGGTGTTAGCACTGAAGACGTGGCCGCAGCCTTGGCCCTGCTGGCCTGATATCCAATAAATATTACCCAAATAGCCAGTCATTACCGAATAAAATATTACATGTACGTAGTAGTACTGTTTTTTTGCGAAAGTCAACTGATAACATCTGACAATAAGATTGATTCGGTATTCAACTCTTCTATTTAAATTTTCATGACCACTGACACTCCTAAGCCGATGAGCATTTTTGTTGTAGATGACCATCCCCTGATGCGGGAAGCCGTCGTCATGCTGATTCGCCGCCTCAACAGCAAAGCCAATATTGTTGAGCTCGACCGCGTGGCGGCTGTCTCGCCCGCAATTCAAAAGCATGGCACCCCAGAACTGATCTGCCTTGACCTCAAGTTGCCCGATACGCATGGTGTGTCCGGTGTGCGCGAGCTCAAACTTTTGTACCCTGATGTGCCCTTGGTCGTGCTGTCGGCCTCTCCAGCGCTGGATTACGAAGATCTCTCCATAGAAGCAGGTGCTGACGCTTACATCCAGAAGTCAGCCGGCGCGACTGAAATCACCAATGCGCTTCGGTTATTTTTGGTTGACGACCCAGACGCCGAGGCTGGTGCCGTCCCAGAAAAGCTCTCCAAGCGACAAAAACAGTTGCTGGTTATGCTGGACCGAGGTCTGAGCAACCGTGACATTGCCGAAGAACTGCAAATCAGCGAGCACACCGTCAAAGTGCACCTGTGGCGCCTGTTCCGAAGGCTCAACGTGAAAAGCCGGTCACAAGCCAGCCACTTGGCGCGCACCAAAGGCTTGCTGTAAAACAGCCCCACTGGTTATAAAAAAAACCCCGTCTCTGCGGTGCAGGACGGGGTTTTTTCGTTGCGCTCAGGCCAAGTTTTGTTAACAGTCGAGCCACTTTTTCAATGGGACATCAAACGCGGACAACGAGCACCTCCGAGCGCACAAACCATCGGCTTGAAGCCCAGACACAGCCCCAGCCGATAGCCGCACAAATCCAAGCCGTCCAGATCGAATGGCTGGGCGGGTGTGCACCGCGCAGGGTCTGGGACAGGCCCATCAGGGCCCCCAGCCCCAAAATCGTCCACAACAATCGGTGCCCCCAGCGCTGTGACGCCAGCGACTCGGCACTCATGCCGGCCCATGCCAGACTCAAAAAAGCCAAGGCACCCGAGGCATGACCGCCCGGAAAACAATGGCCAGAACCACCATCCAAAACGCCCCAAGCCCAATAGGACAGCGGCTGCGCCAGACCGCCAAACTCTGCCCACTCCCAAGGGCAACTGGTGGTGCTAACGCGCTTCAAGCTGCTAATGACAAGCAAACTCAAGCTCACGCCCACAATAGCTGCCCAACGCTGTCGCCGACTGAACTCGCACACCGGTCCGAGTGGCCAAAAAACCATGAGCCAAGCCAACCCGTAGAGCACCAACATGGCATTTTTGAGCTGGTTGTGCAGCACCTCCACCACGAAGGGATGGTCGCGCAACGGAAACCCTTGTGAGGTCCCAATCGCCGCCATCACCCAGCGGTCAAGCCCGAGCGCATCCCAAGCGATGGTCAACGCCAAAGTCCACCACAACAGCGGCTTTTGGAAGGGCGCATACCAAGGCAGGACCGAAACAGGCGAATGGGTCATGACATGTGAGGAAAAGAGGGTGACTGACAGGCGCACAAAGCATTGGCCTTAATTTTATGGTTATTGATGGTCAATTTTATTACAATCTCATCTTTTTTCACGCAAGTGCCGGACGCATAGGTATGTCTTTGAAATGGTTGAACAGGTTGCGTCCAAGCACCGCGATGCAGGGGCGCCACCCTTGGCTGGTCAGCGCTGGTTTGGCGCTGGTGCTCAGCACGCTGGGCAACGCGCCTTTTTGGTGGGCCTTGACCCAATTACCGGAGGTCAACAGCCTGCGTGCTTACGCCGGGCTGATCGGCATCTGGGCCGCTTTGACGATGCTCATGTGGGTCTTTGTGAACGTGGTGGTCTGGCCTTGGTGGCGCAAACCGGGAGGTGTTTTACTCCTCGTCATGAGCATGACCGCCAGTTATTTCATGGCCATGTATGGCGTTGTCATTGACCCAACCATGGTCGCCAACGCCACGCAAACCAACACCGCAGAAGTGCGGGATCTGCTGTCGCTCACCTTGTTGTTGACCTTGGTGCTGGGGGTCGGCGTGCCGGGGCTTTGGTGGTGGCGTTTGCAGCCCGGGGTTTGCGTCGGCTGGCAGCGCTGGTCGCATCAACTTGGCGCGGTGTTGGTCGGCTCGGCGCTGACCGCCGTCTTGCTGCTGCTGGTGTTCCAAGACCTGGCCTCATTGATGCGCAACCACACCAGCTTGCGTTACATGCTGAACCCGTTCAATACCGTCTATGCGGTGGGCCGACTGGCCAAAACCGAACAAGCGCAACGCCAGCAGCCTTTGCAAAGCATTGGCGACGACGCCAGCGCTCGCCCTATCGCCGACAAAGCCGCGGCACCCTTGCTGCTATTGGTGGTGGGTGAAACCGCCCGGGCTGCCAACTTCGGCATCGCCGGTTACCAGCGCCCCACCACGCCACAAATGCAAGCCTTGCAGACCCAAGGCGATTTGTATTTTTTCAGTCAGGTGCAGTCTTGCGGCACCAACACACAGATCTCCGTACCCTGCATGTTTTCACACTTGGACCGCCAAGCCAAAGCTGACAGCACGGCGAATTACGAGTCCTTGCTCGACGTGCTGCATAAGGCCGGCTGGGCCGTCCTTTGGCTGGAAAACCAATCTGGCTGCAAAGGTGTTTGCGACCGTGTGGCGACTGTCAACACCAGCGAACTCAAAGAGCCGAAATTCTGCTCCGCAGGTGAGTGCTGGGACGAAATCATGCTCGACGGTCTGTCCGAACGGGTGGCCGCGCTGTCAGCCGAGCGCCGCGCTATCGGCACCGTGGTGGTGATGCACCAGATGGGCAGCCATGGCCCGGCTTACTACAAACGGTCACCGCCTAGCCACAAAGCGTTTTTGCCGGAGTGCACCGACAACGCCCTGCCCTCTTGCGATGCCCAAGCCTTGCGCAACGCCTACGACAACAGCATCGCGTACACCGACTACTTTCTTGGCCAAGCCGTTGGCTGGCTCAAAACGCAGCCGCAACCCACGGCGATGTGGTACGTCTCGGACCACGGCGAATCGTTGGGTGAAAACGGCATTTACTTGCACGGCATGCCTTACAAAATGGCGCCCAAAGAGCAGACCCATGTGCCGATGGCTTTGTGGGTCTCACCGGCCATGCGCCAGCACTGGGCGGTTGACGATGCGTGTTTACGCACCCAGCAAGCCAAGCCTTGGTCGCACGACAACTGGTTTCACACTGTGCTCGGCAGCGCCGATGTGAAGACCGGGCTTTACCAAGCAGAGATGGACATCACGCGGGCCTGCCGACGCTGAACATCTGATCCGCTGGCGATCAAGCCTCTGCAGTTGACACAAGTATTGCAACACTTACACAAGTAGTCGCCTGCAGCTACATCTGCTCACCAAAGACATGCGCGATGCCGTTGACAGGGAAACGGCTTCTCAAGATGATGAAAACGCAAATAAGAAAGCTTTAACCGCTTTTATTTATTTGAGTTTTTATCCCTTTGGTCGCCGTACTTCCTTGGAAGGTTTGTATGAAAACATACTTCAACGCCCTGTCATGCAACCGTCATCTGAGCCATTTCGGCCAACGCCAGCAAGGCGTCACAATGATCGAATATGCCTTGATTGCTGCGCTCATCGCAGTCGTTCTGGTAGTCATACTGACCGCCTTGGGTGTGGAACTCGGAGTGACCTTCACCACGATTAAAAATGCACTAACCACCGCCAATCAGTGAGGTTGCCGGCTCTAAAACCAGCCCCGGTGGATTCAATTGAAACCCTCAGTGCTGATTTCAATCGCCTTATTGGTTGGGGCGGTTGCCGTCTTCTTGGTGGCCCGCTGGGTGGGTGTCGGGGCTTCAAAAGCCGGGCCACGGGTGGTGGTTGCGGCCAGTGTGGTCGATGCGGGTATGCCGCTGGCAAGCAACAATTTGCGAGTCCTGCAGTGGCCTGCACAGACAGCACCGCAGGGTGGTTTCGACAGTGTTGAGAAAGTCGTTGGCCGTGTGGTCCGCCAACCTTTGGTCCCCGGGGAACCCATACTGGAATCCCGCTTGGCGCCGGTCGATGTCAAGGGCGGTTTGTCCGCCACGCTGGAGGCCGGCAAGCGCGCTATCACGGTGCGCGTGAACGATGTGATTGGCGTGGCAGGCTTTGCTTTGCCAGGCAGTTACGTCGATGTGTTGGTGAGCGCACGCGATGCCCGCAACGAACCCTTTTCAAAAATTGTTTTAGACCGCGTTAAGGTCTTGGCGGTAGCGCAAGAAACCGCCGCGGACCCAGCCAAACCCAAAGTTGTGAATGCTGTGACCTTGGAACTGACGCCTGCGGAATCTGAGCGACTTGACTTGGCCCGCAGCGTGGGCAGCTTGTCATTGGCGCTGCGCAACGAGCTGGATCGACAGCCCTTGACGTCAGCCGGTACAAGGCTGGATGACCTGATGCATGAATCAGCCCGTCCAAGCGGCCCAAACCTGAACGTCACCCTACCAACCACTGCGTCCAGCACCACGGGCACGCGGGCAGCTGCCGTGGCCCGACAAGCGCCCAGCAGCGTCGAAGAATACCGCGGCATTCAACGCGGTGTCGGGAGTGAGTTGTGAGCGCCCGAAAGAACGCTGCGGCGGCAGCCTTGGCTATTGGTATCGGCGTGAGCGGCGGGCAGTTTGAGCCCTTGTCCGCCGCCAGTGCGGCAGAGTCCGCCGCGCCTGCAAGCTCAAAAGTGCGCTGGCAAAGCACGATGCAAGCGGTGGTCGGACACGTCGTGGTGTTGCCACTGCCTGAGCCGGTCAGTCGGGTGGTTGTCGGTGACCCGAAGGTGGCTGACTACAGACTGACGTCTCGCACCGAGTTGTTTGTCTTGGGTAAATCTGTGGGCACCACCAACTTCTTGCTGTGGCGTCAAAGCGGGCCACCGGTGTCGCTCATTGTGAAGGTCAGCGCGGACTTGGATCCTTTGGAGGAGTCGATGAAAACAGCGCTCCCACAAGAGCAGGACATTGAACTGATGATGGCCTCTGGCTCGATTGTGCTGCGCGGCAGCGTCGCCGATGTTGGCGCGGCAGATACTGCTGTGCAACTGGCCCAAGCCTACACGCGGCAGTTGAACCGCTACCTCGCCAGCAGCGTTGGCGGATCAGCCTCGGGCGGTTCCAGCGGTCAATCGCAGGTCATCAACCTGCTGCGCATTCGCGACGCTCAGCAAGTGATGCTGGACGTGCGCATTGCCGAGGTCTCCAAGTCGCTGCTGGACAAACTCGGCCTGCGGGTTCAAGCCGCCGGTGGCGGAGACATCCGGTGGAATGTTTTATCGAGTTTTTTGGGGGGTGGTGGCGCTACGGCAGGACTGCTTTTCAGCAACGGCAACGCCATCAATCTCGAAGCTGAAAAGCAAGATGGTTTGGTGCGCATCTTGGCCGAACCGACCATCGTCGCCATGAGCGGTCAAGAGGGCAGCTTTTTAGTGGGCGGCAAGGTTTACATCCCGATCACGCAATCGGTCGGCACTGGGGGCAGCGCCGTGACGCTGCAAGAACGCGAGTTCGGCGTCGGACTGAAGTTTGTGCCCACCGTGCTGGACGGTGGACGCATCAGTCTGAAAGTAGCGCCCGAGGTCTCTGAAATATCCAAGGAATCCATCAACTCGGGTAATCAGAGCGGGAGCGCACTGCTGCCCGCCTTCACCACGCGCCGGGTCTCCACCACCGTGCAGCTGCAAGACGGACAAAGTCTGGTCATCGGCGGCTTGGTGCGCAACAGCAGCTCTGCCAACCGTAACGCCTTTCCGATTCTGGGTGAGATCCCAATTTTGGGGGCGCTGTTTCGCAGCAACCAGTTTGTGGCTGACCTGACCGAGTTGGTGGTGGTGGTGCGCGCGCGCTTGGTGCAAGCCACTGAAACGCCGCCCAGTTTGCCGACGGACTCGGTGCGGCCGCCCACACGGCGTGAATTTTTCCTCGACAACCAGCTGCAGGGCGCCAAACCGGAGCCCGCCCCCTTGGCAGGAGAACCCAATGCCAAACCTTAAAGCTGGGCCACTGGCCATCGGCAAAGCCCACTGGATGGTGGCCGTGACAGGCCTCACCCTGCTGGCCCTGCCAGGCTGTTCGCCGGTGTTGGTCGATCAGAAAGACCAAGGCCTGTCGTTGCAAAAAGCGTTAGAGGCGCAGCGGCTACCGCCCTCGCTGCGCCGCTCGGAAAATGCGCCACAGCCACCGGCCGCCAGCGAACTCAAGCCGGCCTATGACCGCTATTTGCTGCCGCCACCGGCCACCAGCTTCACACCGCAACTGCCATGACTGAACGAGCCAGCGCCCCAGTGCGTCGGGCTCAGCAGCAGCGCGGGGTGTTCGCCGTCGCCACCGCGTTGGCGATGGTGGTGATGCTGGGGTTTGTCGGCTTGGCGATCGACGCCAGTCGGCTGCAACTGGTCCAGGCCGAGCTGCAAAATGCCGCCGATGCCTGCGCCTTGGCCGCCGTGCTGGAGCTCAATGGTTTGTCAGATGCGCCCAGTCGCGGTGCTTTGGCAGGACAGTTCGTCGGCGGGGCGCGCAACCGGCGAAACTTCCAAGCTGATTTGGTGAGCACCGACCAAGTCAGCCCCACCTTCAGCACGACCTTGAACGGCAGTTACCAGTCCGCCAGCGGTGGCGCCGCAGCGGCTTCTCGCTTTGCCCGCTGCGCGGTAACGCAGCCTAGCTTGCGGCATTTTTTCATGGGTCTAGTGGGCATCGGGACGTCGAATTTGGTGGCCACGGCCACGGCCACCGTCATGCCGTCGCAAAGCGTTTGCGCCATCCCCATGGCGATATGCCAAGGCGCTGGTCCGAACGCCAACACCTTCGGCTACCAACTCGGTGACCTGATCGCGCTGGGAACCTCGCAAGTCAGCGGCTTCTTCACGTGGGCCAATGTGCTGGGTATCGACGCCTCCGGCAGTCTGGAGCCTTACGCGCAAGCCTTCGTTGGCTTTGGCTTTTGCGAGGTGCCCACTGCCGCCGACCGCTGCATCGGCATCCATACCGGCGTCGTCACCTCGCTGGACGACGGCTGGAACGCCCGCTTCGGGGTTTACAAGCAAGGCGGCAGCGGACTTGACCCGGCCTTGGCGATTCCGGACCTCACCGGCTACGGCTATCGACCCCCACCGGTGGGCGGCGCTTACAGCGACTACACGCAAAACAGGGCACCCAGCCGGCAGGCTTTTCAAGGACACATCCCCAGCTACACCTCACCAGCCAACGTCCACACGCAATACGGTGCATCGTCACGTCGGCTGGTGCCGATGCCGGTGGTGGCGTGCAGCAGTTCAGCCTGCGGCTCGGGTGCCAAACCTATTTTGGGCTGGGCTTGTGCGCTGATGCTGAGTCCGAAAACACCCACAGAAGATGCAGAAATCGAGTTCAGAGGCCGTGCCGATGACCCCCTGTCCGGCTGCAGAACGGCTGGTCTTCCAGGCGGCACCGATGCCAGCGGTCCGCTGGTGCCGGTGCTGGTGCAATGATGCGACGAGGCCAACAAAGCGGCGGTGCAGTGCTGGTCGAGCTGGCCTTGCTGCTCCCCTTGTTGCTGTTTTTGACGCTCGCATCCGTCGAATTTTCGCAAGCCATTGCCGCCTACAAAATTGTGGTCAATCAGGCCCGCAGCGCCACCCGCCACCTCTCCACCAAAGCACCCGGGACAGGCCACATTGAAGCTGAGTGCCTGCTGACCCATGGCAGCCCCAGCAGCACCAAGCCCTGCGCCGGCAGCGTCTTGTTGCCAGGGTTTTCAGCCAGCGGCTTTAGCGTGTCGGTGGCCGATGCCATCAACGCACCGAGCACCCACCGGTCGCAGCGCACCACGGCTGACCTGACCGTCACCAGCGCCACCACCATCAACTTGGTGACCGTCACGGCGACGAGCTACCAGCACCCGTTGTACTTCGCCGGCTTTTTATCCGGCGTGGTGGGGGACACCACGAGCCTGACGTTTGGGCCCATCAGCGTGACCATGAGGCAGATCAATTGATGTGCCCGCCAACACGCCAACAGGCGGGTTCGGCCTTGGTCGAATTTGCGCTGTCCTTGTCGGTTTTTTTCATGGCCATGATCGCCGTGATCGAGTTCGCCCGCTTCATGATCGTCATGAATACCGCGGTCGAAGCCTCACGCCTGGCCAGTCGCTTGGCCAGCGTGTGTGACACCGGTGCCGTGCAGCAAGCGCGGATCAGGGAACGGGTTCGGTACTTTGTTGAAGCTTCAGGCCAGATCGTGATCGGCACGCGCAGCGACTGGCTGGTGTTCACCTACTCGCCCAGCAACTGCACGCAAGCCAATTGCACGCTGGTCGAAGCCAGCCTGCGCGACCTGCAGGCGCAGTTGCTGATTCCGGTGTCTGCCATCACCTTGCCCATCCCGGCCTACCGCAGTGCCCAGGTTCGGGAGGCGATGAGCAATGTCATCGCCGGCGAACTGAACAGCAGCTGCAGCTGAGCACCATGCACATCGTTTTGTTTTCAAGCCAAGCTTGGCCCTTGCCTGCCGCCACCTTTGAGGCACAGCACCAAGTCACCCATTTGCAGGGCGCGCTGTCAGACCTGCAAACGCTTGTGGTGGCGAGCAAACCAGACTTGGTGCTGTTGGGCGGGTTTGAGCCATCCGAGTCCTTGATCGAAAAAATTGAAACCCTGTGTGAGGCGCTGCCGCATGTGGCCGTCGTCTTGGTATGCAACAGCCCCGAGTCGGGATTTCTCATGCGTGCGATGCGTGCCGGCATTCGAGAAGTCATTTCGACCGACGCAACGGATGCGATCACTGCGGCAGTGGCGCGAGCCGATACCCGACATCACACTTCAACTCTGTCCGTCGGACATCTCAGCCGCTGCATCGGCGTCATGCCAGCCAAGGGCGGCGATGGTGCCAGCTGTGTGGCCGCCAACTTGGCGGTTGAATTAAGCCAAGCCCCCAACTTACGCGTGCTGCTGATCGACCTGTCGCTGCCGTTTGGCGATGTCGAGTTGTTCCTGACCCGCGACACCGCGATGCACAACCTGGCTGATTTCGCCAACGAGATCGAGCGCTTAGATGGCGCCCTCCTAGAGGGCATGACGCACCACATCTCGGCCAATTTTCATGTGATCCCGTCACCGCAAACGATTGCCCAGTTGATGCTCATCACGCCCAGTTATGTCGATCGCCTGATCCGCATCGCCGTGCAGCACTACGACTATGTACTGCTTGACTTGCAGCTGGACACGATCAGTCTGAGCGCGCTGGAACTGCTCGACCAATTGGTGCTGGTGACGACGATGAATGTCCCCTCGGTACGCCACGCCAGTCAGATCTTGCGCATGTGGGAGAGCTTGGGTTATGCCACAGCCAAGCTGTCGATGGTTGTGAATGCGTTCAACAGCAAATCCATCGTGCGCATTGCTGATTTCGAAAAGACCGTTGGCCTGCGGGTCAGTCGCGTGTTGCCGCTGGAGACGGACGGCGTTGAAGCATCGCTGCTGAGAGGCGTTGCTGCCGTTTTACTGAAACCGAAATCAGACTTTGCCAAAACATTCACCGCGTGGGCAGCGGAACTGACAGGGCGAACGCCAACCGAGAAATCTAAATCTATATGGCAACACTTCGGGATCAAATAGCCGCGTGGACCAAAGGCGAGGCCTTCAAGCCGGCGCCCAAACTCGCCTCTGAAAAAGTTGCGCCTTCAGCCACCGAGCCTGACGCTGCGGCAGTGTTGCCCAAGGTCACCGCAGCGGCCACGCAAACGCCGCCGCATGGGGCTATTTCCGCGCCAGCCGTCGTCAGGACGGTCACCAAAGATCTGTCGCCGGGTTACTTCGCGACCAAGATCGGACTTCACAAAGCCCTGCTGAAACGGATGGATCTGGCGGCGGCTGAAAGCCTGCCCGAAGAACAGGTTCGCAGCCAATTGGCACACATGGTCGACCTGCTGATTGCCGAGGGGCAACTGCCTGTCAATGAGCATGAGCATCAACAGCTCATCATCGATCTGCAAGACGAAGTGCTCGGGCTTGGCCCGCTAGAACCCTTGCTGGCCGACCACAGCATCAGCGAGATCATGGTGAATGGTTTTGACAAGGTGTTTGTCGAGCGCAAGGGGCGACTTGAATTGGTCGACACCCGCTTCAACGACAACGACCACTTGATGAAAGTCATCGACAAGATTGTTTCGCGCGTGGGTCGGCGTGTCGACGAGTCCAGCCCGATGGCAGATGCGCGGTTGGCCGATGGTTCGCGCGTGAACGCCATCGTGCCGCCGGTGGCGATTGACGGCCCAGCCTTGTCGATTCGCCGCTTTGAAGTCATCCCTTTGAGAATGGCCGACCTGATTGCCAAGCACGCCTTGACCGCGGGCATGGCCGAGCTGTTGGCAGGTTTCGTCAAATCCAAAGTCAACATTTTGATCTCTGGCGGCACGGGCTCCGGCAAGACCACGTTGCTGAATATTTTGTCAGGTTACATCCCCGAAGGGGAACGCATCATCACCATCGAAGACACCGCAGAATTACAGCTGCAGCAAAGCCATGTGGTGCGGCTCGAAACCCGCACACCCAACTTGGAAGGCACCGGCGAAGTGAGCATGCGTGCGCTGGTCAAAAACAGCCTGCGCATGCGGCCAGACCGCATCGTGCTGGGTGAAGTGCGCGGCAGCGAAGTGATCGACATGCTGCAAGCCATGAACACCGGCCACGACGGTTCGCTCACCACGGTGCACGCCAACTCGCCGCGCGATGCGCTGTCGCGCTTGGAAAATTTGGTCGGACTGGGCGGCGTCAACTTGCCGGTGCGGGCCCTCAGGCAGCAAATCAGTTCGGGGATCAACGTCATTGTGCAGGCCAGTCGCTTGAATGACGGCAGCCGAAAAATCACCAGCATCCATGAAATCACGGGCATGGAAGGCGACATCATCACGACTCAGGAAATCTTCTTTTTTGACCGTCAAGGGATGAACCCGGATGGCTCGGTGAAGGGCTTTTTCAGAGCCACGGGGGTCCGACCCCAGTTGGCCGAAAAGCTCATCACCTACGGCATCACTCTCGACGAAAGTTTGTTCGATCCAACCCATCCTTTGGACGAACAAGGACTCGCGGCACAGCCATGACGGACAACCTGCTCTTTGCTGGACTGGCACTGATATTTCTACTTGTCGCAGGTGCCGCGATCGCCTTGTCGACACTGTGGTCAAGGCGATTCAGCGCTGATTCGCGAGCCTTGTCGAGTCGGCTGAAGGATATTGCACTGCGGCGCCGGAAAGATCCGCAAAGCCAGTTGCTCAAATCTGGCAGTGACCTTGAGCAAGTCTGGTTGCAATGGATTTTGGGACATGCACCGGGTGTGCGTGCGCTGGGCCTGCTGCTGACGCGCTCGGGCAGTACGCACACGACGGCCGAGGTCATGGCCCTCAGCGCCGGGCTCGGGCTGCTGGTCTGGCTGGCGCCCACCTTGCTGCTGAAAGCACCCTGGGTGATGACTCTCCCCGCTGGTCTGGCTGCTTTTTCTTTGCCGTGGGTGTACCTCCTACAACGTGAAAAAAAGCGCCGCTTGCGCTTTGAAGAGCAACTGCCCGAGGCCCTCGACTTCATGACGCGAGCCCTGCGGGCTGGCCACGGCTTGTCAGTCGCCATTGGCATGGTGGGCGATGAATTACCAGACCCTATCGGACCTGAATTCAAGACCGCCTTTGAGCACATCAAACTCGGCATGACCTTTGGCGATGCCATGGCGCAGATGATTGAACGTATCAACAGCAGTGACCTGAATTTTTTGGTCATAGCGCTGATGATTCAACGCAAAACCGGCGGCAATCTGACGGAGTTGCTCACCATGCTGTCGCAGACCGTGCGCGAACGCATCAAGCTCAAAGGCAAGATAAGAATCCTCGCTGCGGAGGGCAAACTGTCCGGCATCATGATTGGCAGTTTGCCTTTCGCATTAGGCGGCATTCTTTCCGTTTTGAACCCAATTTACATGTCCACCCTATGGACCACCTCGTCTGGGCAAACACTGATGTTGGTCAACCTAGGGATGATTGTTCTGGGGGCTGTGTGGATGTGGAAAATCGTCCAGATCAAGGTATGAGGTGATGCGCTGTGACTGATGAACGCTTCATGATCGCGATGGCTGTGGCATTTTTGGCTTACGCTTTGCTGTTGCTAGGCCTTGCCAAACTGATCCGCCAGAGAAAGATCAAGCAGCGCTTGAAGCAAACGCAGAGCGCAGGCTCAACGGCGGCAGTTCGCGAACCGCTATCCGCACAGCATGAAGGGGGCTGGCATGCGCTGCTTCTGTCCATGTCAAAGCTGTCCGTGCCCGAAGGCGACTGGCAAAACTCGCAACTCAGGCTGAAGTTTATTCGTGCCGGTTTCAGGGGGCCGACTGCAGCGCAAACTTATTTCTCCATCAAGACGGTCTTGACGCTGGCCTTGCCACTGATGGCGGCCTTGCTGATCGCACTTTGGTCGCCGGCAACGCCCTACCCACGTTTGGCCTTGTATGCGGTGTCGTTGGCTGCGGTCGGCTATTACCTGCCCGACATTTACCTGAGATGGATGACGCTCCGACGCTCTGACGAGATGCGCGACACGCTGCCCGACCTGATTGACCTCTTGGTGATTTGCACTGAAGCGGGCCTTGGCATGGACGGAGCCATCAACCGTGTGTCACTGGAAATTGCCCGCAGCAGCAAGATTCTCGCGGAAGAATTTAATTTGGCGGCGCTTGAAATACGGGCTGGCTCAGGCCGTTCAACGGCATTGAAAAATCTGGCTTTGCGCATCAACCTGGAAGACTTGGATGGACTGGTTTCGATGCTGGTGCAAGCCGATAGATTTGGCACCAGCGTGGCGGAGTCGCTGCGGATTCAGTCGGAAGTGATGCGCATGAAGCGCATGCAACGTGCAGAAGAAATCGCGGCCAAAGTGCCGGTCAAAATGCTGATCCCGCTGATCTTCTTTATCTTCCCGGCACTCTTGTCTGTGCTCATCGGGCCTGCGGTGATTCAGATTTCGTCGATGTTCTCCAAATGACGCTGGCCTGCAGCCGTTGCCAGGCTCTTTGGAGCATGGCGGGAACATTCCGCAGAAGTTCACTGAAGCCGTAGAGGTCAAAGGCACGGGTTGGATTCAATCAAGAAAATATCACCCGTGTGGGCATCAAGACGTACATCCACATTCATCAAGCCGTTGTAATGACTGGCACGGCAGATTTTGTCGGCCATGTCTTCGAGCTGGGAGTGGGACTGGAAGTCAATGAACGACTTGCCAGGTCTGTGGATAGACACCGCCCGAAGCTGGCCAGCCACCGAGAACAAGTTGATGTCCATGTCAATGCCCTCAATGTATTTTTAAGCGAAGAGCGGGGTGAATTGGTAGGCTTGACGATAAAGGGCAAGCCAAATTCGGCTTCGATCAGGTTGAAATCGAGATTCGATTTCGGGCCCATCAACCGTGTCAATGGCACCGGCAAGTCGTTGGCCAAACAAAACTGATGGAATGTCCATTTGTCGTCAAACATATTCAGCCTTGCCAAGCCTGGCATGGGAATCGACTGAAGACCCAAACGGCCCTGCACGCGGTTGACGAGGCGAATGGTTTCACAGTCAAAAGGCATCAGAACAGCGTGGAGATTTTGCTGCGCCATGTGCCTGATAACGCGCACCGCTGCATCGTCTTGGGTAAAGTCAATGACAGCGTGCTAGCGACATAAATGGGACCATCGATTCGCCTTTCACGCACGAAGCCGCCATTGACTTCTTTGCTAAGTGAAACGATACCGTCGAACGTGTCGGGCGCAGTAGCTCGACAAAAGAAATATTTCTGCAGTCCACAAAGAAGAAAGGACTTAGTGTCTTTCGACGCTAAGTCCTTGATTCATATGGTGCGGCTGGCAGGAATTGAACCCACGACCCCTTGGTTCGTAGCCAAGTACTCTATCCAACTGAGCTACAGCCGCTAAGCCGTGTATTCTAGCTTAAAAATTTTGCTCGTCTGAAGAGATCTGAACAAATCAGGCACCAACCCCGGGTTTTAAAAGCCTAGGGCATGAAAAGAACGCTGTCGCCCACTCCTTGATGTCAGCTCAAGCGGCGTCTGGCGCTTCATAAAACCTGACGGTGTTTCGGCCAGCATCTTTGGCTTGGTACATGGCCTTGTCGGCCCATTTGAGGATGTCTTCCTCGCTGGCCTCATGGCCGCCATACGTCACCACCCCGATGCTGGCGGTGCAGCGATGCTCTATCGTCGTGTCTGGCTTACCTTTAATCTTGAGGGGGAAGCGATAGGGCTCAGCCAGTTTGGCCCGAATTTTTTCAGCCACAATTTTGGCTTGTGTTGCGGATTCCGCTTTGTCCAAACCAAAATCACTCAGCAACACCACAAACTCGTCGCCCCCAAAACGCGAGACGGTGTCAATACTGCGCACACACGACTGCATCCGTTTCGCGACTTCGACCAACAGCAGGTCGCCCATTTTGTGTCCGTGCAAGTCATTGAGCGGCTTGAAGTTGTCCAGATCAACAAACATCAACCCGCCATATCGGCTGCTGCGTTTGACGGACGCCATGTCATGAATCAGGCGGTCGACCAACAAGCGGCGATTCGGCAACTGTGTGAGCTCGTCATAAAAAGCCAACTCACGCACTTGATCTTCCATTTTTTTACGGTCTGTGTCGTCCCGATTGCTGCCGCGAAAACCATTCGGGTTTCCAGCCTCATCAAAGACGGGACGACAGACGTGAGAAATCCATCGGGTCTCGCCGTCTTTGGTTTGAATTCGAAACAGTATCGGCGCTGGCGTTCCGCGCTCTGATGTCTGATGCGTGTGCCCGGCGAACAGCGCTTGGTCATCTGGATGGATCACCCGTGTCAACAGTCCGGGGTCAGCATAAAACTCATCCGCTGTGTACCCGGAGACTTCCTCGCACGACGGCGACACGTAGCGCAACGTACCGTCAGGCAACGACCAATACTCCCAGTCTGAGGTTAAATCTGCCACTGTTCGGTAACGAAACTCCGCGTCCCGTATCGCCATTTCTGTCTTTTTTTGCTCGGTGATGTCTTGCACAATGCCGACCATTCGCTGACCCTCGCCATCAAGGCTATTTTGCTGTTCGCCGACGGCCCAGATCCAGCGTATTTCGCCGTCAATGCGGCGAATCCGACATTGGAAGTTCCACTGCTGATTTTGCTTGATCGCTTCGATAAATTTTTGGTCAACCGCTGCCCGGTCATCCAACAGCACATGCTGCAAAAACATCTCATACGACCAGTTGGGCAGGAGCTCTGTGTAGCCAAAAATACGATCATGTTCCAGCGACCGATGCGATGTGTGATCAACAAGATTCAGCTCCCATGCCCCAGTGTGTGTTTTCTCCAGGGCGAAATCAGCCCTTTTTTGATACTCACGGAAATCTCTTTCCGCCCGGTTTTTAGCCGTCACATCGTGCGCAATGACCAGCACGCTCAGCGGCTTGCCTGATTCGTCCCGAACCACTCGCGCATTGCAAAGAACATCGTGCGTTCTGCCTGATGCGTGGCGAATTCCCATGGGGCAGTCATTCAGGAAGCCTTGCGTCAAAACTTGTTGACACTTCTCGTGCGCTTCGACCGGATTGGTGAAATAGTCGGCAAAGACACTGCCCACCAAAGCCGTGCTGGTCATCCCCGTCATGATGACCGCGGCCGAGTTGCTGTCGACAATCTTGCCCTGTGCATCAATGGTGAAAAACGGGTCTGGGCTGATGTCGATCAAATGATGAAAATACCGAGCCGATCGACGCTCGCTGTCAGACCATAGATCTCGCCTCTCAACGCCGCGTTGCTGAAGAGCCATACCTCAATTCCCCGCCGGCTGTCGCAATTCGAAAACGAGGGCGCTCAAGACTGACTCCTGACAAAGATGGATCAGATGACCACGCAAGGGTCAGCTGTACGAACTATCAATTGAAGCGAAGCGACCGTCTTTTGTGTAGCGTTCGAGTTGCTATGAAACACGTCATCCAAAGTCGTTTGAGGCTTGGATTTGCCCGCCACACCTTCGGAAGTCAAGCATTTAGGCTATTTGCCTACAGATGGCCTACAGACGCTCAGAAGTCGCCCAAAATAAAAAGCCCACTATCTTTTAAATAGCAGGCTTTCTATATCTGACGCGGTATTGAATGGTAGGGCGTGAGTGACTTGAACACTCGACCAAAGGATTATGAGTCCTCTGCTCTAACCAACTGAGCTAACGCCCCGAACCAGCGGCGATTGTAAGGGGCAGCGGCATGCTGTTCTTTTTAAGTCCAGCTCTCCAGTTGCCAACGAAAGTGGTCTTCACGTCCGTCCCAGCCGCCTCGTCTACCTGCCAGCCTGTAATCGCCATCTGTTTCCCTCACGACCCAGCGACCGATTTCAGGGGCGAACCAAAGCGTGTCACGTCTGGTCGTGTCTAGTCTGCTGATGTCGTGATGGCTGAGCCGGATTCGCTTATCGATGCGAACTGTGTCAAACGTGCCGCTGGCAAGTTGGACCTTTTCCCAAGCTGTCACCGTCGTTGTGGCATTGATCCAATAGCGAAACGATGACGTCCCGGACTGGTAATGCATGTCGTTAGTTTGGCTTGCCCCTACGGTGAAATTGTCTAACCACAATGGCATAGATGTTTCGTAGGTTTGCAGCAGATCCCAATACGGATCTTGCTTGACCTGGCCCCAGACGGGCTGAAATTCATCACCCAAATCCACATTGTTTGTTGAACGGCGGCTGATGCGAATGCCACCATCTAAGCTGACAACTTCTTCTTTGACTGTGTCCAGCAGTTGGCTGTTGTAGAAGTTGAACTTGCTGTAGGTCCAACTTTGCCCCAACGCTGGAGGTCGGACGGAACCGGCTGGTCCGCCACTGTGCATAGTGGTGGTCGCCAGTGGCGGCAGGTACTGAATAGCGCAGCCGGTGGGGAGCACCAACAGCGCCAGCAGTGATCGGCGTTTAAGCATCAACATTTAGCTGTCCCAGTCGCCACCGCCCACGTCGGCGCTGCCGCCGTCATCCCAAGAACCGTTGTCTGTGACGCCAAAATTTTGGCCGCCCATGTTGCTGTTGTTGTCAGCAATCGGTTCGTAGTTATTGCTGTTGTTATTGGCCAGACGGGACGATGAGTCATGACTGGCTTCGTTGTTGCCCATCAGACTTTTGCCGATGGCTTGAGCGGCCATCATGCCCGCACCCACCGCCAAGCCAGTGGCCAGACCACCGGCAATGTTGCGTCCCATGCCTCCGCTGGCAGGCGGCTGAGCATAGCCCGGTGCAGCAGCAGACGGGCCGCCCATACCGAAGGTTTGTGGGCCGCTCAAACCGTTACCCGGTTGGCTGCCCACGGGGGCTTGATTGGCTTGATTGGCATAAGGCTGCTGCGCATGAAACTCGACAGGCGGGTTTTTACGTCGGAACAGGAAGTAACCAATCAACATCACACCACCCGCCAACAGAAGTGGCGTACCCCAAGAAAAACTGGATGCGGACGATGCCGGACCGACAGAAGTGTTGAGATGGCTGGTCGATGAATTGCCGTTACTTGACGCCTGCTGAACAGGCCGGGCAGAAATTTTGGCGCGCAAACTCTGAACTGCTTCAGCCTTGGCGAATGGCAGGCCAGGGGACAGCTTGTCGGCGGTCGCCAGCATGTCGCTGGCGCGACCGTTCAGCCCTTGCTTGGCAAACAGCTCAGCCTGTACAAAGTGCGCTTTGGCGCTGTTCGGGTGAGCCACCAAGACTTGTTGAATCATGGTCTGCGCCTGGTCCATTTTCCCGGACTGAGCGGCCTCGTAGACCTGGTTCAAAGTCGGTTCTGACTGAGCGAAAGCAAAACCAAAGCCCAGCATGGCGGCAATGGCGAGCCACTGGCCAAAGCGTTGAGTAAAAGCACCGAGCATGGAATTACCTTTGAAGTGTTGAAGCCGAACCAATGCAAGTTGGAGGCATTCAAAGCCGATGCAAGGCCCCCGAGAGATCGAATTCTATTTACTGTGACTCAAAGCCGTGCTCACCAGCTTGGACGTGATGTCGACGATTTGAATCATTTTCTCGTACGGCATGCGCATCGGGCCGATCACACCCAGTGTGCCGACGACTTGTCCATCAACTTCATACGGCGCCGTCACTACAGACAGTTCCTGGTACGGAATGACCTGGCTTTCGCCGCCAATGTAGATACGCACACCTTCAGCGCGGCTGGAAACGTCCAACAACCGCATGAGCTGGGCTTTTTGCTCAAACAAATCGAACAGTTTGCGCAGGCTGCTCATGTCGCCTGAAAAGTCGCTGACGGCCAACAGGTTGCGCTCGCCAGAGACCACGACTTCGTCGCTAGCCTCGATCGCTTCTGCGCTGACTTTGACGGCCGCCTGCATCAGGCTGGCAATTTCGCCACGCAGGGCTTCGACCTCATTTTTAAGGCGCTCGCGGACTTCTTCCATGGCCATGCCAGCGTAATGAGAATTCAAGAAGTTAGCGGCTTCTATCAGCTGACTCTGCGAAAAATCAGTCTCCGTGAAGATCACCCGGTTTTGCACATCACCGTCAGGCGACACGATGATGACCAGCACGCGCCGGTCTGACAGCCGGAGAAATTCAATGTGCCGAAACACCGACGTCCGCTTGGGCGCCATCACCACGCCAACGAACTGCGACAAATTAGAAAGCATGTGCGCCGCGTTGGTCAGAACTTTTTGCGGCTGGTCGGGTGCCAACTGATGCCCCCCCATCAAGCCTGAACCAAGATGCGCAGGTTGCAGCGTGAGCATGGTGTCGACAAACAGCCGATAACCCCGGGCCGTGGGTACTCGCCCAGCCGAGGTGTGCGGGCTGATGATCAGCCCTTGCTCCTCTAGATCGCTCATGACATTGCGGATAGTGGCCGGCGACAACTCCACCCCCGAGGCCTTGGACAGCGTGCGCGAGCCGACCGGCTGGCCGTCGGCAATGTAGCGCTCTACCAGCGCTTTGAGCAATAACTTCGCACGATCATCAAGCATGCTGGCGATTCTACGGATTCAAGCGTCTCGGTTGTGATGTAATTTAAAAATGAAGTCAAAATTCCGCCACGTTGCCCTGATTGGCAAGTACCACGCCCAGGGCTCGCGGTCGGCGCTTGAAGGCATCGCACAGTTTTTGGGCGCGCAGGGTTGCGAGGTGGCGATTGAAGAAGACACCGCCAGCAATGCTGGCATCACCACTTACCCGATTCTCAATGTTGCGCAAATTGGCGCGCAATGCGACCTCGGTCTGGTGGTTGGCGGCGACGGCACCATGCTCGGAATTGGCCGGCAACTGGCGCAGTTTGGCGTGCCCTTGGTCGGCATCAACCAAGGCAGGCTGGGCTTCATCACCGACATCGCTTTTGAGGAATACCAAACCACACTGGCACCCATTCTGCAAGGCCACTACGACGAAGACCCGCGCTGGATGATGCAAGCCAAAGTGGTCCGTGGTGGTCACTGCGTTTTCAATGCCACCGCCATGAATGACGTTGTGGTGAACCGTGGCGTCTCGGCCGGCATGGTCGAACTAAGGGTTGAAGTCGACGGCCGCTTTGTGGCCAACCAGCGGGCTGACGGTTTGATCATTGCGTCACCCACCGGCTCCACGGCTTACTCGCTGTCGGTGGGGGGGCCCTTGTTGCATCCGTCGATTGGCGGCTGGATCTTGGTGCCGATCGCCCCACACAACTTGGCAAATAGACCGATCGTGCTGTCTGACAAAGGCGAGATCGCCGTCGAAATTGTGGCCGGCCGCGACGCCAGCGCCAACTTCGATATGCAAACCCTGACCAGTCTGTTGCACGGCGACCGCATCATCGTTCGGCGCTCTGAACACCAGGTGCGCTTTTTGCACCCAGTCGGTTGGAGCTACTTCGACACCTTGCGCAAAAAACTGCACTGGAACGAAGGCGTTGCCTGAGTCATGAGCCTCAAACGTATTTACCTCCGGGACTTTGTCATCGTTCGCGAACTGGAGCTTGAACTCGCCAGCGGCTTCACCGTGCTCACAGGCGAAACCGGCGCCGGTAAGTCGATCTTGATTGATGCGTTGCAACTCGCGCTGGGTGCCCGCGCTGACGCCGCCGTGGTCCGCGAAGGCGCAGAGCGCTGCGAGATCAGTGCCACGTTCAGCTGCACCGCACCGCTGCTGACGTGGCTTGAAGACAAAGGCCTGCCGATTGAAGACGACTTGCTGCTGCGGCGCACGATTGATGCGCAGGGCAAGAGCCGTGCATGGATCAATGGCAGCCCGGCCACCGCCTCGCAGCTCAAAGACATCGCCGATCAGTTGGTTGACATTCACGGCCAGCACGCGTGGCAAAGCCTGACCCGCCCAGACTCAGTGCGCGGTTTGCTGGACGCCTATGCAGGCGTGTCGCTGAACAAATTAAGTCCCTGCTGGCAAGCTTGGCGTGCCGCCCAAAAAACACTGGACGAAGCCCGCAGCGCACAAGACAGCCTGCAGCGCGAACAAGAGCGACTGGCCTGGCAAATTGGCGAGCTAGACAAGCTGGCACCCGGTACCGACGAATGGGATGAGCTCAACACGCAGCACAGCCGCCTGTCGAACGCGCAGGCCTTGCGAGACGCCGTAGAAGCGGCGCTGAATGCTTTGCAAGATGCCGACGACAACGCCACCAGCCAGCTGGGTCGGGCCATTTCGGCACTGCAAGCGCAAGCGCACATTGAGCCGCAATTTACCGGTCCGTTAGAAGTACTGCACAGCGCCTTGGCACAAGCTGAAGACGCCGTGCATTCCCTGAATGGCTATGCCCGACATTCCGAGCTGGAACCGCAGCGCCTCAACGAATTGGATGAACGACTCGCCAGTTGGGTCAGCTTGGCGCGCCGCTACAAACGCCCGCCGGCCGAGTTGCCCGAGTTGCTGGCGAGCTGGCGGCAAGAGCTGCAAAAGCTGGATGCCGCCACCGATTTGGCGGCGCTCGAGCGCGCGGTCGGCAACGCACAAACCGCGTATCTGGCTGAAGCCAAAATCATCACGGCCGCGCGCACCAAAGCAGCACCGGCGCTGGGCAAAGCCATCACCGTTGCGATGCAAGGTTTGGGCATGCAGGGCGGCCAATTTCAAGTCACGCTTGGCAATCTCGAACAAGCCGCAGCGCACGGGCTGGAACAAGCTGAATTTTTAGTCGCTGGCCACAGCGGCAGCACGCCGAGGCCGGTTGGCAAAGTGGCTTCTGGCGGCGAACTGTCGCGCATCGCGCTGGCGATTGCGGTCACCACCAGCCAACTCGGTCAGGCCGAAACGCTGATTTTTGACGAGGTGGATTCTGGCGTCGGTGGCGCGGTGGCAGAAACGGTTGGCCGGCTCATGAAGCAACTCGGCAAAGACCGTCAAGTGATGGCCGTCACCCACCTGCCGCAAGTCGCCGCCTGTGCCGACCAGCACCTGGTGGTGGCCAAACGCAGCGACAAAACGGGCACCGCCAGCACCGTGGGTGCCGTTGACAACGAACAACGCGTCGCCGAAATTGCGCGCATGCTGGGCGGCGAAAAACTCTCCGGCACCACACTGGCGCACGCCAAAGAAATGCTCGGCCAATGAGCAACGACATGAAGAACACAAGCAACGCGCAAGCCATGGACATGGTGCTGATCACCGGGATGTCCGGCTCCGGAAAATCAGTGGCGCTGAACGCGCTTGAAGACGCCGGTTACTACTGCGTAGACAACCTGCCGCCCGAGTTGCTGAACAGCTTTGTCGAGCTTGAACTGAAGCATGGCGCGAGCCGCGTAGCGATCGCCATGGACGTTCGCAGCGCCGCCTCGCTACCGCAAGTGCCGCAGCAACTGCGGGCACTTCGCGAGCAAGGCATGGCCGTCAAATCTATTTTTCTCGATGCCAGCACCGACACCCTGGTGCGACGTTTTTCAGAAACGCGACGCATGCATCCGTTGTCACGCGTCGGCGTTGCAGACCAGCACCGGGCGTTGGTCGAAGCCATTGAGCTCGAACGCGAATTGCTCGGTGACATGCGTGAGCAAGCGCTGGTGCTGGACACCAGCATCATCCGTTCGTCGCAGTTACAGGCTTATGTCAAAACGCTGATATCTGCGCCTGTCGACCGCCTCACGCTGGTGTTTGAATCCTTCGCCTTCAAACGCGGCGTGCCACTGGACGCGGACTTTGTTTTTGACGTCCGGATGCTACCGAATCCGCATTACGAAAGTGAGTTGCGCGACCTCACTGGGCGTGATCAACCGGTCGCCGACTACCTGCGGTCGCACCCTGAAGTGGCTGAGATGTTCAGCAGTATTGAGCAGTTCATTCAACGTTGGTTGCAGGCGCTGGTCCGTGACCACCGGAGCTATGTCACGGTGGCCATTGGCTGCACCGGTGGCCAACACCGGTCGGTGTACTTGGTGGAAGCGCTGACGCTGGCCTTCAACCAGCAATGGCAAACACTCAAGCGACACCGAGAACTCGACGCCTTGCGCTGACCTTTAAGCATTCACTGACTAACGCGCCAGCTATTGGCGCAGCATCAACCATGAACAATCTAGCGATCTCAACGGAACGCCCCAAGAGCGCAATGACCGCGCCCGACAATGGTCTGACCGCACAAGCGGCGGCTGTGCCGGTCTTGATCTCACTGAGCTTTTGTCACCTGCTCAATGACCTCATTCAGTCCCTGATCCCTGCCTTGTATCCGCTGTTCAAGCAGGAGTTCAATCTGGACTTTGCCCAGATCGGCATCATCACGCTGGCCTTTCAATTGACGGCCTCGTTGTTGCAGCCAACCGTCGGCTTTTACACCGACAAACGCCCGCAACCTTACTCACTGGTGCTGGGCATGTGCTCAACGCTGATCGGTTTGCTGCTGCTGTCGGTCGCACACAACTACATGGCGATTCTGTTGGCGGCTGCACTGGTCGGTACCGGCTCTGCGATTTTTCACCCCGAGGCCTCACGCGTTGCACGCATGGCGTCTGGTGGCCGCTATGGCAGCGCCCAAGCCTTTTTTCAAGTTGGCGGCAACATCGGACAGGCCGTCGGTCCGCTGCTGGCTGCCTTTATCGTCCTGCCACGCGGCCAAGGCGCCATTGCCTGGATCTCGCTCGCGGCGCTCCTTGCCGTAGGGCTTTTAACCCGCATTGGCATGTGGTACCGGGCACGCTCGCAACCCAGCCATGCGGCGGCACGGACAACGACCCAAACGCACAACTTGACACGCGCCCGGGTCTTTTTTCTGGTCAGTGTGCTGATGTTGCTGCTGTTTTCAAAGAACGTCTACAGCGCGAGCCTGACCTCCTTCTTTACTTTTTATTTGATCGAACGCTTCCAACTGCCGGTACAAGCCGCGCAGGTTCAGTTGTTTGTTTTCATGGCCTCGATCGCAGTGGGTACCTTGGTCGGTGGTGCCTTGACAGACCGGATCGGCCGCAAACCCATGATTTGGATTTCCATTTTGGGCGCCCTACCGTTTACGTTGGCGCTGCCCTATGCTGACCTGTTCTGGACAGGCGTGCTCACGATCATCATCGGCATGCTGATGGCCTCAGCCTTTCCGGCCATCTTGGTGTACGCCCATGAGCTGATACCAGGCCGCGTTGGCCTGGTGTCAGGGATGTTCTTTGGACTGGCGTTCGGACTCGGCGGACTCGGTGCTGCCGTCATGGGTTACATCGCCGACGCACAGGGCATCGTGTTTATTTATCACCTCTGCGCCTACCTACCGGCGCTGGGACTGGTCGCTTGGTTCTTGCCCAATCTCAGCACCGTCAGCACCGTCAAAGCAAACGCCTGAAACGTCAGGTCCTCAGCGCTTGCTTGACGCGTGCCGGTGCCAGCGGGTAGCGTCGAATGCGCACGCCCGTGGCGTCAAACACCGCATTGGCAATCGCCGCAGGTAAGCACACGATGGCCGGCTCACCGGCACCGCCAATCGGCTTGTCGGGACGGTTGAGCAACACAAGTTCCACCTGGCCAGGAAGGTCATCCAAGTTGGCAATGCGGTAGCTGTTCCAGTCCACGCTGGTGACGCTATTCGAGTCGAAATGCACTTCCTCATACAGAGCGCGACTGATGCCCTGCATGATTTGTCCCTCGATCGCAGCGCGCACGCCCATCGGGTTGACGATCAAGCCACAGTCGTTGGCCACCACCAGCTTCTTGACCCAAATGCGACCGGTGTCGCGGTGCACTTGGACCTCGCACGCCACCGCCGCGTAGGACTGATAACCCGAATGCAAAGCCATGCCACGTCCGGTCATCACCTTGGCGGTGGATTTGCCGCGAGCCTTGGTCCGCGTCGTCCAGCCCAGTTTTTCTGCAGCGGCTTTCACCACGTCGGCTTCACGCGGGTCTTGCATGTGCTTGAGGCGAAAAGCCACTGGGTCCATGCCAGCAGCGTGCGCCACCTCATCGATGAAGCACTCTTGGCCAAAGCGCGTTTGCATTTCTTGCGGCGCACGCATGTGGGCCGTACGCATGGGCGATGCTTGCTCCAAGTACGGTGGAATGGTTTCCCACCATTGCACATGGTTGTTGAACTTGTAGCTTTCTTCGGGCACGTTGAAGTTGTAAGCGTTCCATTTTTTATGGCCCGTTTGCATGCCGACCAAGGTGTGCTCTGGGCTCTCGGCGTTGAACTTGACGTCCCAGCCGTTGAATCCCTTGGCTTTGAGCAACCAGCCCGTCACGTTGTTGGCCTCGTCCAAGCCCGCTTTCATGGTGATCACGGCGGCCGGCGCTTTGGGGTCCCAGGCGATGCCTTCGGCACGTGACCACTGCATGCGCACGGGTCGACCAAACTCTTTGGACAACAGCGCCGCTTCATACGGTGCCTCATCGGCATCGCTGCGGCCATAGGAGCCGGCACCGTGCATCCACTTCACTTGCACATTTTCTTGCGGGACGCCCAAGAACTTGGCAATCCCTTCACGCAAGTAATGCGGCTTTTGCACATCGGCCCAGACCTGCACTTGGTCGCCTTTGACATCGACCACGCCGCACGAAGCGGCCATGCGTGCGTGCGATTGAAAGGCACACTCGTAATCGGCCTCGATCACGCGCTTGGACGCAGCCAAGGCGGCCATCGTCGGCTTGGCGTCATAGGCTTTTTTACCGCCAAACATAGGAACAGCGTTGGACGCGGTGACGGGTGCTACACGGATGTGCTCAAACACTTGGCCTTCACCACCGCCCAGCGGGTTGTGCACCTCTGACCAAGTGACCTTGAGTTGACGCGCTGCCCGCACCGCGTTCCATTCGGTCTCAGCCAACACGGCGACGAAGCCACCTTTGACAAAATGCTTGGCGCCCGCAATGTCGGCAATCGACGCGGCGTCCACCGACACTGGTATGGCACCCGCCACAGGCGGGCGTACCGCACGAGCGTGCAGCAGGTTGTCAGGGCGAATGTGGGCGGTGTAGTGCTCGACAGCGCCCACCTTGTCGGCGATGTCTTTGCGCCTGATACCTTGGCCCACGATCTTGTATTGCGAGACATCTTTGGGCTTGGCCACGCCTTGCGCGTTCATGCCGTTGCCAATCGCGTTGTTCCACTTCAAAGACGCGCCAAAGTCTTTGCCACCAATCAAGTCGGCATAGCTCACGCTCTGAGCGGTATTGGCTTTCACGAAAACGCGACCATTTTCGGTGGCCAGCTCGCTGGTTGCCACGCCCAAACGGGCCGAGGCTGATTCCACCAACAAGCGACGCGCTTCAGCCGCTGCATTGCGCAGCGGTTTAGCACCCATGCGCAAACCGGTGCTGCCGCTGCCACCGCCCTGGTTGGGCGTGAGTCGCGTGTCGCCCATCACCACGCTGACCGAGTCTATCGACACGTCAAGTTCTTCGGCAACGATTTGCGCAATGGCGGTGTCTAGGCCTTGGCCACAATCCATCTTGCCAAAGTTGGCCGTCACATGGCCGTTGGTGGCGATGCGAATCCAGGTGTCGAGTGCCGTCGGTTGCGGGCCAATGACGACGGGCGCAGCGGCTTGCGCCAGCGCATCACCGACAAACACAGATCCACTGGCGCCGACGATCAGCGCGCCTTGGGTCTGCATGAATTCACGACGAGAAAGCTTGGGTGTGTTCATGGTGATTCCTTCAGGCTTTGGCGGTCGGGGTCATGGTGTCGCTGGCGCGTTTGACCGCCCGCATGATGGCCATTTGTGTGCCGCAGCGACATTGCACATTGGTGAAAGCTTGCTTGATTTGGGCTTGGCTGGGTTTGGGCGTTTTCTCCAGCAAGGCCACGCTGTGCATGATCCAGCCGTTCGAGCAGTAACCACACTGCGCCGCTTGCTCGTGTACAAAGGCTTCTTGCACCGGATGCAACTGGCCGTTTTTAGCCAACCCATCCAAGGTGCGAATCGATTTGCCCACCACCGAGCTGGTCGGCGTGACACACGACCTGACCGCCTTGCCATCGACCAACACCGTGCAGGTGCCGCACTGGGCCAAGCCACAACCAAACTTGGGGCCCTTGAGTTTGAGCTTGTCGGTCAAGGCATACAGCAGCGGCTCATCAGCCTCGGCTTGTACCGCCCGTTGGGCTCCGTCGACGTTGAGTGAGTAGTTGGGCATGGCGTCTCCTGAATGGGGAAAAGAGTTCAACAAAAAACAGTTGCCATGCTAATGATGATTCGTCTTGCGCACCTCAGTGTTTTCCCTTTGCAGACGCGTCTCAGCGCTCAAAGGCTCAGCGTCAAGTGCCAGATTCAGTGCCAGCTTCAAGCAGTTTGCGGACTGGTGCTGGCAGCCCCAGCGCCTGCCAAGCCGTCGGTCCAAACCAGGCACCGCCGCGCTCTTGCGCGGTCAGCTCATCGGCCAACGTCTGGCGGGCCGTCAACTGACTCACGAAGGGTTTCAGGTGCAAATCCTTGTGCGTCAACACATGCACAAAAGGCGTTTGCGGCGCCAGCTTGACGCGTGCAGCGACGGGCACGGCATCGCTCAACGCGGCTTCACTGTCGAACACTGGCAAGCAGTACAAACCGCCCCAGATGCCGCGCGTTGGACGCCGCTCCAACCACACCGCACCATCGGTGCGCTGCGCCCACAGCAACCACAACGCGTGCGATGAGCGTTTGAGTTTTCGCGTCTTCACCGGGTAACTGTCGGGCCGACCTTCGCGATGCGCCGCACACAAGCTTTGCACCGGACAAATCAGGCATTGCGGCTGCCGCGTGGAGCAGACCGATGCGCCCAAGTCCATCACGCCTTGCGTGTAGGCTGGCATGTGCTCGGCTGGCGGCAGCAGCTCACCCGCCAAGTCCCACAGAGTGCGTTCGGCAGACGCTTGGGCCAGATCAGCCGAATACGCCAGCACGCGCGTCAGCACGCGTTTGACGTTGCCGTCCAAAATAGCCACGCGTTCGCTGAAACAAAACGAGGCAACAGCCGCGGCGGTTGAGCGGCCAATACCGGGCAAGGTTTGCAGGGTCAGCGCTGACGCCGGAAAAATGCCGCCATGCTCGCTCACCACTTGCTGGGCGCAGCGGTGGAGATTGCGGGCGCGGCTGTAATAACCCAAGCCGCTCCAGAACCCCAGCACCTCGTCGAGCTCGGCCACGGCCAAAGTGGAAACGTCTGGAAAGCGCTGCAAAAAGCGCGCGTAGTAGTCCAGTACTGTGCTCACCTGCGTTTGCTGCAGCATGATTTCAGACAACCAAACACGATACGGATCTCGTGTGTTTTGCCAAGGCAAACTGCTGCGGCCGTGTTGCTTTTGCCAAGCCACCACATCGGTGGCAAAGCGCAGCGGTAAAGCACGGGGTGGTGATGCAGCCGATGGGCTGGCGGAAAGAATTTTCGTCATGCGCAGGGAGTCTGAGAGTTCAAGGTTTTTGGCAATTGACGCAATAAAAGGTGGAACGCTGCCCCTGCACGATGCGGCGGATGGGCGCTTCGCAGCGCCGGCATGGCAGGCCAGCCCGGTCGTAGACCATCGCTTCTAACTGAAAGTGGCCTTGCTCGCCGTGCGCATTTGAAAAATCACGCAGCGTGCTGCCACCTTTGGCAACCGCGTCAGCCAGCACTTGCTTGATAGCAGCATGCAGCAGCGCGGCGCGCGGCTTGCTGATCTTGGCGGCCCGGACTGTGGGCCGGATGCCTGCCAAAAACAAAGTTTCAGACGCATAAATATTGCCCACACCGACCACAATCTCGCCGCCCAATAGCACTTGTTTGATGGCTGTTTGCCGGGACTTCAGCGCGAGCTGAAACGCGGTCAAGTCAAACGCGTCGCCGAGAGGTTCCACACCCAAGTGCCCCAGCAACTTTTGCGCGATCGGGTCAGCCTCGCTGGGCGCATACACCACCGCGCCAAAGCGACGTGGATCGTTCAGACGCAAGGTGCCCAACGAGGTCTGCATCTCAAAATGGTCGTGCTTGCCGAGCGCGGGCAGATGGTCGGCAAAGACCACGCTGCCCGACATCCCCAGATGTACCAGCAGCAAGCCGCGGCTGAGGTCCAGTAACAGATATTTACCACGCCGCCGGACTTGCAGCACTTGGCGCCCGAGCAAACTCTCTGGCGCACAACCGAGCGCCCAGCGCAAGGGCTTGCCCATCGTCACTGAGATGATGGTTGACCCGGCAATGCGGTCGGCAAAGCTCAGGCGGGTGACTTCAACTTCGGGGAGTTCTGGCATGGTCATCAATTATCATGGCTTGATGAAACATTTTCTTTGCACTCTCGCTGGATTGTGGCTAGCGCTTGCGCCAGCCACCGGGTACACAGCCCCAGCGGTGCCGGCCTCTGGCCAAAGCCCCGTGGCGACGCTGGGAGGCCAAAAAGCCAAAGAAGTCCAGATTCCCTCTTCGGCACTGGATGCGCAACTTTTTTATCAGCTGCTCATTGGCGAACTCAGCGCGGGCGCGGGCGAACCAGGACCCGCCGTGTCCTTGATTCTCGACGCGGCCCAAAAAACCAAAGACGTTCAGCTGTATCAGCGCGCCACCGAACTCGCCTTGCAATCGCGTTCTGGTGAGGCCGCCTTGCAAGCAGCGCGTGCCTGGAAAAAGACGCATCCCACGTCGATTGAAGCCAGCCGCTACACGCTGCAAATTTTGCTGGCTTTAAACCGCGTAGCGGAATCAGCAGAGCCTCTCAAGTCTTTGGTCGAGTTGACGCCCACCATGGAGCGGCCACAAACCTTCGCCGCAGTGCCGCGTCTGTATGCCCGTACTGGCGACAAAAAACTCGCTGCGACCTTGGTTGAACAAACTTTGGCGCCGTACTTCAGCCAGCCTGGCACTGCAGCGCCGGCTTGGGCGATGGCGGGGCGGCTTCGGCTGGCCGCCGGGGACATGGCGGGTGCTTTGGAGGCCGCCAACCGTGGCCAAGCTGCGGATGCACAGGCCGAAGGACCGGTGCTCGTCGCCCTCGAATTGATGGACCCGAAGCGTCCGCAAGCGGAGGCGATGGTGAGCCAATACTTGGTCCGCGCAACGCCAGCCTCGCCCGAGCTTCGCATGGCTTATGTGCGTAATCTGCTCAATGCGGAGCGCTATGCCAACGCATTGACGCAACTCCAGATTCTGCTCAAAGAAAAACCTGATTTTGCACAGGGCTGGCTGGTCTTGGGTTCGCTGCAACTGCAAGAAAAAAAACCGGCACTGGCTGAAACATCGCTGAAAAAATATGTCGCATTGGCCGAACAACAAGCCCCGGAAGAAGAAAATTCACGCGGCTTGGCGCAGGCTTTTTTTGCACTCGCGCAGATCGCCGAAATGCGCCAAGATTTAGCCGGCGCGCAAGCCTGGCTCAAGCGGATTGAAAACCCAGACATGCTGATGCAAGCACAAATGCGCAGGGCCAGCCTGCTGGGAAAGCAGGGGAAACTGCAAGACGGCCTTCAGCTCATTCGCGACCTGCCCGAGCGCAAAGAAAGTGACAAGCGCAGCAAGCTAATGGCCCAATCTACGCTGCTGAAAGAATTCAAACAGTACCAGCCCGCCTACGAACTGATCGCTCAAGCCATCACCCAAGCCCCCAGCGACATCGAGCTCATTTACGAGCAAGCCATGAACGCTGAAAAACTGAACAAGCTTGACGAGATGGAGCAACTGCTGCGCCATGTGATCAGCCTGAAACCCGACTACCACGCGGCCTACAACGCCCTCGGTTACTCCCTCGCAGATCGTAATCTGCGCTTACCCGAGGCCAAAGTACTGATTCAACAAGCGGTCGCCTTTGCACCGACAGATCCCTTCATCCAAGACAGCCTCGGCTGGGTTGAATTTCGCTTGGGCAATCAGGCTGAAGCCTTGCGCCTGCTTGAAGCCGCGTTCAAGGCCAGGCCGGATTCAGAAATTGCCGCGCACCTAGGCGAAGTGCTGTGGCAAATGGGCCAGCGCGAACGTGCGCAAGCCATCTGGAAAGAAGGCCGACAGCTGAATCCAGAAAACGAAACGCTGCTTGAAACACTGAAGCGCCTGCGCGTCAAACTCTGAGCCCTTGCGATCCATGCGTCTTGTGTTCACCCGCTTTTCCAACTCCTCCACAGCAGCGACAACAGACCGACCGGACTGGCGCAGCGGCCTGTTCTGGCTGGCCTGCGCCAGTCTGGTTTGGCTGGGCGGCTGCGTTCAAATGCCGCGCGAGCCCAGTGACAGCATGAGCGCAGACAGCTGGTCTGGGCGGTTGAGTCTGCAAGTACAAACCGAGCCGCCACAGTCATTTTCGGGGGGCTTTGAAATCAAAGGCAATCCCAACAAGGGGGAGCTGATGCTGAACAGCCCGCTGGGAAACACCGTCCTGGCTGCCCGATGGTCGCCGCAGCAAGCAACCCTTTATTCGGGCAGCGAGACGCGCCGCTACGCATCTATTGACGCGCTGATCGAACAATCCACCGGTGCCGCGCTGCCGGTGACCGCCCTCTTTGACTGGCTCGCTGGCAAAGACACCCAGTCCAACGGATGGACAGCTGATCTCACGCGCCAAGCAGAAGGGCACATTCAAGCCCGCCGCCTTCAGCCACTGCCGCAGACTGAGCTGCGCATCGTCTTAGACGCGCCTTCGCGTTAAATTGTGCTGCCTAAACAGTCGTCCCGGCCCAGTCACACAGCCGCCCCACTCAAGGCTGTTTACGACGTGCTGGCGCCAGCCAAACTGAATTTATTTCTGCACATCACCGGACGGCGCGCTGACGGCTACCACTTGCTGCAGTCGGTCTTCATGCTCATCGATTGGTGCGACACGCTGCACTTTGAGCTGCGCAAAGACGGCATTATTTCGCGCACCGACCTAGGAACAAGCACAGCCGATGCGCTGCCCGCAGACGACCTGACGGTGCGTGCCGCCCGCGCGTTGCAAGCCGCCACAGGAACTTCGCTGGGCGTGAACATCAGTCTTGAAAAAAATATTCCATCGCAGGCGGGAATGGGTGGTGGATCGTCAGACGCCGCCAGTTGCCTGCGCGCGCTGCAGCGACTCTGGGGCGTCCGCCTGCCCGCCGATAAATTACAGTCGATCGCCCTGAGCCTGGGTGCAGATGTGCCGTTTTTCCTTGGCGCAGGCCACGCTTGGGTTGAAGGCATTGGCGAGCAACTGACGCCCATCCAATTACCGCCAGCGCAATTTTTAGTCGTCAAACCCCCTGCAGGACTGTCAACACCCGAAATTTTTGGCGCGGAGGCGCTAAAACGCGACACACAAACTGCTACAATGCTAGGCTTTGCTGCAAACGACAACGGCCGTGTTTACGGATTTGGCCAGAACGACTTGCAGCCGGTTGCTGAGAAACTTTGCGCACCGCTGGTTCAGTCTTTAGACTGGCTCACAGCACAAGGGTTGCAAGGCAGAATGACCGGCTCAGGGAGTGCAGTTTTTGCGCAAATTTTGCATGATTCGATGATTCCGGTAGCTCCAAGCGGCTGGGTTGTCAAAAAATGCAGAAATTTAGAGGTACATCCTTTAGCCGGTTGGTAAAATGCCGGTTTTAGGACAAGTTTTCTAGAGACGACGAGTGAAGTTTATAGGTTGATTGCTGAAGTTAAGGGCTGCCGCAAGGCGGCCACGTGACAGCAGTTGTCCTGTGTAGGGGTGTCGCCAAGTTGGTTAAGGCACTGGATTTTGATTCCAGCATTCGCAGGTTCGACTCCTTCCACCCCTGCCAAATTTACAGGGCCTTTGCCGCGGACTTTGATTCAAAGTCCGGGCATCGGCCTTTTGTATTTAGTGCCTTAGATTGGCGGTGAAACAAAACCGCGCGGGCATTGGATACCCAGTGTTTTTTAGTGTGTCTTTTGCTTTTTCATTGTTTCAATGCCAAACACCGCTGGACCCCTCATGCTTCCGCATCACCCTGAATTCATGGTTTTCACAGGCAATGCCAATCCGGGCTTAGCCCAAGAGATTGCCAAGAACCTCGGAATTTCATTGGGAGCGGCCCATGTTGGACGCTTCTCCGATGGCGAAGTCACCGTCGAAATTCAGCAAAACGTGCGGGCTCGCGAAGTCTTTGTGGTGCAGTCAACTTGTGCACCGACCAACGACAACCTGATGGAATTGCTGATCATGGTGGACGCCCTGAAGCGTGCCTCTGCTGAGCGCATTTCTGCGGTCATCCCCTATTTTGGTTACGCCCGTCAAGACCGCCGTCCGCGCTCTGCCCGCGTCCCCATCACGGCCAAAGTGGTCGCCAACATGCTGCAAGCGGTCGGCGTCTCACGGGTTTTGACGATGGATCTGCACGCCGACCAGATTCAGGGCTTTTTCGATATCCCTGTCGACAATATTTACGCCTCACCGGTCTTGTTGGGTGACTTGCGCCAGCAAAACTACAACGACCTGATGGTTGTCTCGCCAGACGTTGGTGGCGTGGTTCGTGCGCGTGCGCTGGCCAAGCAACTCGGTTGCGACATGGCCATCATTGACAAGCGTCGCCCCAAAGCCAATGTATCTGAAGTCATGCACGTGATCGGCGACATTGATGGCCGCAACTGCGTCATCATGGACGACATGATTGACACCGCCGGCACGCTGCTCAAAGCTGCCGAAGTGCTGAAAGAGCGCGGCGCCAAAAAAGTTTACGCCTACTGCACGCACCCGATTTTTTCGGGCCCCGCCATTGACCGCATTGCTAAAAGCGATGCCCTCGACGAAGTCGTGGTGACCAACACCATCTCGCTGAGCGAAAGTGCCATGGCGTGCCAAAAAATTCGCCAACTCTCTGTTGCACCGCTGATTGCCGAAACCATTCAGCGGATTGCCAAAGGTGAGTCGGTTATGAGTTTGTTCTCGGATCAAGACAATTTGTTCTGACCCGAGACAAAAAGTGGGCGGCCCTTTTAGAGGCCGCCTTTTACGTCACGAGGCGAGCTGGTCGCGGCCTGCCTCTTCTGGAGAAATAGTATGAAATTCACCGCTTTTGAGCGCGCATTGCAGGGCACGGGTGCGAGCCGCCGTCTCCGCATCACCGGCCGCACGCCCGGTATTGTTTATGGTGGCACTGGCGCTGCAACGATGATCGAACTCGATCACAACGCACTGTTCCACGCTATCAAAAAAGAAGCCTTCCACGCTTCCATCCTCGAGATGGAACTGTCCGGCAACGTCCACAAGGTCTTGCTGCGCAATTTGCAAATGCACCCCTTCAAACAGCAAATTCTGCACATTGACTTTCAGCGCGTTGAAGCCACGACACGCATGACGATCAAAGTGCCGGTGCATTACAGCGGTGAAGAAAATTCGCCCGCTGTCAAAACCGAAAACTGCTTGGTCAACCACGTGCTGACCGAGCTGACCATTTCCTGCTTCCCAGCTGACATTCCTGAATTCATCGCGGTTGATTTGAGCGCGATGAAAAAAGGCGCGCCACTGCACGTCAAAGACATCACGTTGCCAAAAGACGTGAAGTTTGTGGCCAAAGGCCAAGTCAACCCAGTGTTGGTTTCTGTCACGGCTATCGTTGAAGAAGCCCCGGCCGAAGAAGCGCCAGCAGCTGATGCCAAAGACGCCAAAGGCGGCAAAGGCAAGCCTGCACCAGCAGCCAAGCCAGCCGCCAAGAAGTAAGCTCTCTACCGAGCCCTGCTGACCAAAGCTGCCTGACGGCGGCCTCGGCCCATTTCCTCGCAAGAGGGCATGGGCCGTTTTTCATGGGGCCTAGGCGCGTTACAGTCGTGCCAAGCACCATCCGCACACAGCACATCCATCACGTCATGATCAAACTCTTTATTGGCCTGGGCAACCCGGGCCCTGAATACGAAGCCACGCGGCACAATGCGGGTTTTTGGTGGATAGACGCTTTGGCGCGCGAGCTGAAAGTTAATCTTGTGCTCGACAAAAGCTATCACGGTGTGGTGGCACGAACGACCGTGAAAGGCCAAACGCTTTGGCTGCTGGAGCCGCGCACGTTCATGAATCTCTCGGGCAAATCAGTCGGCGCCCTCGCCCGCTTTTTTAAGATCAAGCCTGAGGAAATTTTGGTTGCACATGATGAGTTAGACATCGTGCCGGGCCAGCTCAAACTGAAGTTTGGCGGCAGCCATGCGGGCCACAACGGCCTGCGCGACATCCACGCGCAGCTGGGCAGCGCCGACTACTGGCGCCTGCGCATCGGCGTCGGCCATCCGGGCGTCAAATCAGAAGTCATCAACTGGGTGCTACAAAAGCCGTCACAAGAGCATCGCATGGCCATTGAAGAAGCCGTGACACGCAGCCTAAAAGCAGTGCCGTTGTTGATAGAGGGTGAGATGGAGAAAGCCACGATGCTGATTCACACGCATGCGCTTGTTCGGCCAAAACCACCGCGCAAGCCGATGACAGAAAAACCGGAAGAAGACAAACCGGCTGCGGAAAAAGCCTCAGGCGACTGACGCACCCGCCTGCAAGCGCCGGTATTTTTCCCACAGCGTTTCGTTGCTTTCGATGTGCTGCGGGTTGATCGGAATGCAGGCCACTGGGCACACTTGCACACACTGCGGCTCGTCAAAATGACCGACGCATTCGGTGCATTTGTGAGGATCAATTTCGTAAATCTCAATGCCCATGAAAATCGCTTGATTCGGGCATTCAGGCTCACACACGTCGCAGTTGATGCACTCGTCGGTGATGATCAGCGCCATGGTTAGGCGCCCTTCAGTGCAGCAGCCACCGCAGGACTGACCATCTGGCTGACGTCGCCGCCCAGTTTGCTGATCTCGCGCACCAGCGTGCTGCTGATGCATTGCAAAGGCGCGTCAGGCAACAAGAAAACTGTCTCAACACTGGGCCGCAGTTTGCGGTTCATGGCGGCCATCTGCGCTTCGTAATCAAAGTCGGTCAAGTTGCGCACGCCGCGCACCACGGCCAAGGCTTGTTGCTGGCCACAAAAATCCATGATGAGACCATCAAAAGGCAGCACTTTGATGCGCGCGGCTTCAGTCATACCCGACACCGCCTGCACAACCTGATGCACGCGCTCAGCCAAGCTGAACAGCGTTTTCTTATGGTGCGCAACAGCCACCGCGATGATCAATTGGTCAAACAAACCAGCGGCGCGGCGCACGACATCTTCGTGCCCGAGCGTGAACGGGTCAAAGGTGCCGGAATAAACCGCAATCCGGGGCAAAGTCTGAGTGGAAGACTGGGACAAAGTAGCCATATCCAGAATTATGCCCCCGGGGCCCAAAGCCTTGACGACGAAAGTGCCTTCAAGCCGTGAAGGCTCCCAAGCGCGCCAGCAAATGGAAATGCACCGCACCAGCTTTGCTGCTGCGGTAAATCTCCAGCCCCAACGGGGTCAACTCGTCGGTGGTCCAAGTGCGTGGTGCTTCAAGATAGACCAGACCCTTGTCTGAAATCACTTCGGCAGCTGCCTTCAATGCCGGCTCAAACAACACCGAGTCAAACGGCGGGTCGATGAACACCAGCTGGATAGAGCCGGGGCTTTGCCGCCGCAGCAAGCCAACGCCGTCGCCACGCTCAACCCGCACCGCATTGGCCTTCAGCCGGTCTTGCAAGGCCTTCATTTTGAGCACCAGCTGGGCATCCTGCTCGCACAAGACAACCTCTGCCGCGCCGCGCGAAGCCGCTTCAAAACCAAGCACCCCGGTGCCCGCGAAAATGTCCATGCAGCGCCAGCCGGTCAGGTCTTGGCCCAGCCAGTTGAACAAGGTTTCGCGCACGCGGTCTGGCGTTGGGCGCAGGCCGGGCTTGTCAGACACTGGCAGCTTGGTGCGCTTGTAAAGACCGCCAATGATGCGGACCTCGCCCGGCAGCGGCTTGTTGTGGCGCGGACCCGGCTTGCCCTTGGCTTTGCTTGGCGGCTTGGCCGCTGGGGCAGGCTTGGCCTGTTCGGAACGCGGCCTCATGCGCCGGCTCCCAGCACCACGGTGACCATGCGGTCTGGCTGCAGTTTGCGGGCAAATGCGGCCTTGATGTCGGCCGCCGTGATTTTTTCAACCTGAGCGGTCCAGGTGTCTAGGTAATTGAGTGGCAAGTTATTCCAGGCGATGTTGGCGACGTTGGAGATGAGTTTCGCATTGCTGTCGATGAGCAGCGGGAAGCCGCCCATCAGGTTGTCCTTGGCGGCCTTGAGTTCGGCTTCGCTCGGACCTTCCGTGACGAATTTTGCCAGCACCTCGCGTGCGACTTGAACAGCCTGCGCGGCTTGGTCAGGTCGGGTCTGCAAACCAATGGTGAAAGCACCGGCGTGAAGGCTCGGCGAGAAGTAGCTGTAGACGCTGTAAGTCAGGCCGCGTTTTTCGCGCACTTCAGTGGTCAGACGCGACACAAAACCGCCGCCGCCCAAGGTGTAGTTGCCCACCGTGAGGGCAAAAAAATCAGGGTCTGAGCGTTTGTAGCCGGGCTGGCCGATCAATACATGCGCTTGTGCCGATTCAAAGGCAATGGCTTCGTTGACAGGCGCGGTCAGCACTGACACCTCGGCCACGGGCGGCAAAGCGGCGCAACGCGCCGCATCGCTCTGCGGCAAGCGCGCCAACAAGGCTTTCACCAAGGCATCCGCCTGGGCCCGCGTGACGTCACCCACGACACTCACCTTGGCCCGGCAAGGCTGAATAAAGCGCGTGTAAAACTGACGCATGTCGGCCACGGAGGTACGCGCCATCGAAGCCTCGGTGGTCTCAAAACCGTAGGGGTGATTGCCATACACCGCCGATGAAAACGCCTTCGCTGCCAGTGTGGCTGGGCGCGTGTTGGCCTCGCGGATGGCGGCGCCGATACGCTCACGCTCGCGCACCCAGATCGCTTCCGGAAAGGCTGGCTCGCCGATTTGTCGGGCAGCCAGCGCCACGGCTTTCGGCAACAGATCTGGGTAACTCAAGCTGCGCAGCGAAAAGCTCATGCGGTCTCTGCCCGCACCCGCAGAGAAGGTGGCCCCCAGATCGGCCCACGCTTCGCTGAGTTGGTTTTCGTCCAGCGCTGGCGCTCCGGCTTTGGCCGCAACGCCCTTGGCATTCATGGTCGAGACCATCGTCGCCAAGCCCGCTTTGTCAGCTGGGTCACGGCGGTCGCCAGCGTCAAAGTCGATCTGCACATCGAGCATCGGAATGCCGTGGCTTTCAACCAGATAAACCTTGGCACCGCTGGCCTGCATCCAGTGTTGAATCGGCAAGGCTGCCAGCGCGGCTTGGCTCTGCAGCAAGGCGGCCAGTCCGACGATGGCGGCCCAGACAACACGCGTTGCTGAGCCGCTGAATTTAGAAATCAACATGTTTTTTCTTTCGATTTCAATGGTCAGTGGCGCGAGCCAGCAGCCGGCGCGCGGGGCTTGCGGTTCGGGTCCAGCGGCTGCGGCACCAACACCGCTTGCGTCAACTGGTCGTCACCAAAGTAACGCGCCGCCACGGACTGCACTTCAGCGGCACTGACCTTGCGCAAGCGTGCCACCAAGCGGGCGCTGGCGTCCAGTGGAAAACCATTGACCCAGTGGCTTCCCAGCTCACGGGCTTGGCTGAAAAGTGCGTCCAGCTTGTAAATCTCGCCCGCCACCCACTGCGTCTTGACGCGGTTGAGTTCAGCTTCATTGACGCCGTCTTTGGCAATCTGCGCGACTTGCTGACGCAAGGCGTCAATCACCTGCTGCGCGGTCTTGCCTTGAGCAGGCACACCGTCAAGTACAAAGACCTGCGGCCCACGACCCAGCAAGCCGTTGTAAGCACCGGCACTGTCGGCCACGCGGCCCTCGCCCTGCGTCAGCGCACGATCTAGGCGAGCACCGCTGTAGCCATCAAGCACAGCCGACAACACGGTCAAGGCCAGCGCGTCTTGGCTGGCAGTGCGCAGCGAAGCGTCTGCAGGCGCATCAGCCAGTCCGCTGGCGTCCATTTGCGGCACCTTGAACATCAGGCTGACGTACGCCTGGCTGGCACTGGCCTTGTGGTCAAGGCGTCTAACGCCGGCTTGAACCGGCTCAAGGCGCGGTTTGCGCACGGGTGTGGCCGCAGCGGGAATCACACCGTAGTATTTTTCAGCCAGCGCTTTGACCTGCGCAACGTCCACGTCACCGGCGACCACCACGGCGGCGTTGCTCGGCACATACCACTTGCGGTAAAAGCTGCGCACATCATCAGGCGTCATGGCGTCGAGGTCACTCATCCAGCCGACGATGGGCCGGCGATACGCTGCGGCGGTGAAGGCAACGCCATTGGCAGCTTCATAGAGCTGAGCGCGTGGTGAATCATCGGTGCGCAAACGGCGTTCTTCTTTGACCACTTCTATTTCGCGCTTGAACTCGTCGTCCTCCCATTGCGTGTTGGCAAAGCGGTCGGCTTCGAGCTGCATCACCTCTTCAAGTCGGTTGGCGGGAATCTGCTGGTGATAAGCCGTGGCGTCGCGGCTGGTGAAGGCGTTGTCGCGGCCACCCAAAGCGGCGACACGGCGAGAAAACTCACCCGGCTTGAGTGTGGGTGTGCCTTTGAACATCATGTGCTCCAGCACGTGCGCCACGCCGGTGGTGCCGTCGACCTCGTCCATCGAGCCGACCCGCACCCACAGCATGTGCGCCACGGTGGGCGCGCGGCGGTCTGGCTTGACGATGAGTGTCAGGCCGTTGGCCAGCGTGAACTCTTGCGCTTGCACTGCAGCGGCGGGGGCTGCAGGTTTTGCCGCCTGCAGAGTCTGAGCTGAGACACTGCTGAACACGCAAGAAACCATCAAGACGGTGACCGCGAGCATCGCCCGCAAGATAGACACTGACGGATCTGACTTGAGAAAAAATAAGGTCATAGGCAGGCGGTGCATCATCATGGTTGGAACAAATTTACCTGGCAAGGTGTGTTTCATAGAATACCCTGACTCCAAAGACCACTCATGTTCAGTTTCTTCAAGAAAATCCTCAAGCCTTCAGCCCCGCCAGCCGAGCCCACTCCGGTAGCCGCGCTGCCGCCTGTTTCAGCCCCTGCCCCAGTCCCAACCGTCACCCCTGCCAATCAGGCTGCCGGCAGCCTGATTGGCAGTGCGCTGGTCACGCCGATTGACATTCCGCTGCCTGGCGCTGTGCCGCCCGAGCGCCAGCGCTGGCTGAGCAAACTCTCAGACGGTCTGCGCAAGACTGGCAGCAGCATTTCGAGTGTTTTCACCGGCACCCAAATCAACGAGGCGCTTTACGAAGACTTAGAGTCCGCCTTGTTGATGGCTGACGCCGGCGTGGGCGCCACGCAATACCTGCTGGACGACGTCAAGCGCCGTGTCAAAGACGGTGGTGTGACGCACCCGATCGCGGTCAAGAACGTGCTGATCGAATCCATCACCCTGCTGCTCAAGCCGCTTGAAAAGCCGCTGGTCATCGGCGAATTTTTGCCGACGGTGATCATGGTCGCCGGTGTCAATGGCGCGGGCAAAACCACCTCCATCGGCAAGCTCACACGGCATCTGGCCGACCACGGTGCCTCCGTGCTGCTGGCCGCCGCCGACACCTTCCGGGCAGCTGCGCGCGAACAGCTCACCGTCTGGGCCGACCGCAACACGGTCGAGATCATCAGCCAAGAAGGTGGCGACCCGGCGTCTGTGAGCTTTGACGCCGTCACCGCCGGCAAGGCGCGCGGCCGGGACGTGGTGCTGGTTGACACCGCTGGTCGGCTGCCGACCCAGTTGCACCTGATGGAAGAGCTGAAAAAAATCAAGCGCACCATCGCCAAAGCCGGTGCGGGGGCTGAAACCGTCGGTACAGCCAGCAGCCCGGGCATCGGCCTGCCGCCGCATGAAATTTTGCTGGTGATCGACGGCAACACCGGGCAAAACGCCCTGTCGCAGGTCAAGTCTTTTGACGAAGCCTTGCAACTCACCGGCCTCATCGTCACCAAGCTCGACGGCACCGCCAAGGGCGGCGTGCTGGCCGCCATTGCGTTGTGGGCGCGTGAGCGGGCCAAAGCGCACCCCACTTGGCGCACGGTGCCGGTGTATTTCATCGGTGTCGGCGAACAGGTCGAAGACCTTGAAACCTTCAACGCGCGCGAGTTTGCGCAAGCTTTGCTAAGCTAAGCATTTGTCACTGTCTCTCCCCCATTTTTTCAAGGAATTTATTTGCCTGCTTTCATGACCCGTCTGTTCCAGCTTGTGATGCGCCTCGTCTTCTGGCTGTTTGCCGCCATTGCGCTGGCCAGTCTGTTGGCTGCGGCCTTGGTGGTGGTGGTGCTGAGCCTGTTGCGAGCGCTGATCACTGGCAAGCGTCCGACCGGGCCGATGGTCTTTGGGCGTTTTCAACAGTTCTCTAGCAAAGGCATGCAGGGCATGTGGCCGGGCACCAAACCACCGCCACCTGCGCCCAGCGGTCCTCCAGCCAGTCCACTGGCCGAACGTGGCCGTCATCCGAACGAGCGCCCCCGCGTCGCCAGCAACGACGTGGTCGACGTTGAAGTGCGCGACATCACGCCAGACAAACCGCAACCCTGAACGCTGCCAGCCATCCACCCCATCGGAGATTTAGATGAAACGTCGTCACCTCATATTCGCCACACCCGCCCTGTTGGGCGCCCCCGCCTTGAGCTGGGCACAACCGGCCTTTCCGGCCAAACCGATTCGCTACATCGTGCCGGTGTCTGCGGGTGGCGGCAGCGACATGGTCGGCCGCACCGTGACCGAGCGCTGGGGCAACCTGCTCAAGCAACCCTTCATTGTGGACAACCAAGCCGGTGGCGGCGGCGTGATCGCCTGCCAAACCACCGCTCGGGCCACCCCGGATGGCTACACGCTGATGCAAGGCTACGTGGCCACCCACGGCACCAGCCCGGCCACACGCAAGCTGCCGTACGACGCCATCAAGGACTTCACGCCGATTGGCATGATCGGTGGCACGCCCAACATGCTGGTGGTCAACGCTGCGCTGCCCGTCAACAACGTCAAAGAGTTCATCGCCTACCTGAAAAAAAATCCGGGCAAGGTCAGCTACGGTTCCGCCGGCGCAGGCTCCCTGACGCACTTGACGATGGAGCTGTTCAAGCAGCAAGTGGACTCCTTCATGGTGCACATTCCCTACCGCGGCATTGCCCCGGCCTTCAACGACTTGATCGGCGGCCAGACACAAGCCATGTTCCCAGGCTTGGCCGCCGCGGTACCGCATATTCGATCAGGTCGTGTGCGCCCGCTGGCCGTCACCGGCCTGCAGCGCCACCCGCTGTTCAAGGATGTGCCAACGCTGGATGAGTCCGGCTTCAAGGGCTTTGACGCGCAGCAGTGGTACGGCGTGGTTGGCCCAGCGGGGATGCCCGCGCCCATCGTCAAGGTGCTGAATGAAACATTGGCAACCGTCTTGCGCGCGCCTGACATGCGTGAAAAGCTGGCGATTGAAGCCATCGAACCGACCGTCATGACACCCGAAAAATTCAGTGAATTCATCCGTTATGACATCGCACGCTGGACCAAGCTGGCCAAAGAACGCGGCATTCAGCTCGACAACTAAAAAACAAAATACATCGTCACTGCGAGCGCAGTGACGAGTCATTTTTCTGCAACCTCTGGCAGCTTCTGCCGAAAGACACCATGGCTCGTAATACCCAGGTCGCCGCCGACCACAACGCTCCGCCCATCACGCAAATTCTGGCGAAATTTGTCGCCACCCATCCGTCCCGCGGCTGGAGCGATGCGGTCGACCACGACGCGCACCGGACCTTCACCAACTGGCTCGGTTGCGCTGTCGGTGCCGCCCACCACGAAGCCGCTGACGCTGCGCTGGCAGCCGCACAAATGTTCCAGCCAGCAGCACAAGCCAGCGTGCTGGGCCGCAGCGAAAAAGTCGACATGGGCAGCGCTGCGCTGATCAACGGCATCACCTCGCACACCTTTGACTTTGACGACACGCACCTGAAAACCATCATCCACCCGGCTGGCCCAGTGGCCTCGGCTATTCTGGCGCTGGCGGAACACATCGGCTCGACGGGCCGCGAATGCATAGACGCATTGGTGCTCGGCATCGACGTCTCCTGCCGCGTTGGCAACGCCATGTACCCCGACCATTACGACCGCGGCTGGCACATCACCGGCTCCACCGGCACGCTGGGTGCGGCTGCAGCTTGCGCCCGTTTGCTCAAGCTGGACACGCAACAAACCGCCATGGCGCTGGGCATTGCAGCCTCGCAACCCGTTGGCATGCGCGAGCAATTCGGCACCATGACCAAGCCCTTCCATCCAGGTGGCGCAGCACGCGCTGGCATGATGTCAGCGCTGCTGGCCAGCAAAGGTTTCACCGCCAGCCCGAAAGCGCTGGAAGCACCGCGCGGCATGATGCAAACCGTCTCGACCAAGAACGACTGGAACGAAATCACCAGCGAACTCGGCGAACGCTTTGAGATCTCCTTCAACTCCTTCAAGCCCTTCGCTTGCGGCATCGTGATTCACCCCAGCATCGATGCCTGCGCACAGCTGCGCGCCCAAGGCGTGACGCCCGACCAAGTGCAAAGCATCGAACTCAAAGTGCATTCACTGGTGCTGGAGCTGACCGGCAAAAAAGAACCTGCCGACGGCCTGCAAGCCAAGTTCAGCGTCTACCACGGCTGCGCCGCCGGCCTGACTTTTGGTTACGCTGCCGAAGACGAGTTTTCCGACGACATCGTCAACCGCTCGGACATGGTGGCGCTGCGCCGCAAGGTCATCGCCACGGTGGATGATTCAATTGACGAAGCCAGCGCCGACGTCACCGCCGTCTTGAACGATGGTCGCCGTGTGCATGTGTTTGTCGAGCACGCCATTGGCTCGCTGCAAAACCCGATGACCGACAGTCTTCTGGAAGCCAAGTTCCACGGCCTGTCGGACTCGGTGTTGGGTGCTGACCAAACAGCCGCCTTGCTGAAAGCCAGCTGGGCCATCGGGCAAGCCGTCAATGTGTCAGGCTTGATCAAGCTGGCGACAACACCAGCCTAATTGAAGGCCAAGGCTGGCGCTTACAAAAGTTAATTTGAGTTTATAAAGCGGATGGGTTAGCACCCATCCGGTCAAACTTTTTAAAATACTGACGCGCCAGACCTGCCAATTGCGGGTCGCTCGGGTGGTCGCTGGCAACACTGCCGACGATGGCCTTGCCCACAGCGGGCTGATGCTGAACGCACCAATCCCGTAACTGATCCCTAACCAAGCCTGGGCCCGTCAGCAGCACCTCGTGCACGTTCTGCAAGGCGTTAGCCACGTCTGCAAACAAGCCTGATAAATCGGTAGCCTTGCCTTGGTGCTGGTGGTGGCTGCGCGACTTGATGCGCTGTGCCTCAACGTGTTCGCGGTCAAACATCAGCACGTGGGCTTCTTGCTGGTCAATCCAAACGACGGCATGAAAAGTGGTCATTTCTTTTTTTCTTTCTCAGAGATGGGTGTGTTCAATTTTTTCTTGGCAGGCCATGCAACGCTGCGCTTCAGGCCGCGCTTTGAGTCGTGCCTCCGGAATGGGTGCCGCGCAGTCGATGCAGACGCCATACGTGCCTGCGTCCAAGCGCAACAGCGCCAATTCCAGGTCAGCCAGTTCGGCGGTTTCATGCTCGTTGATGGCGAACTCCAAGTCCCGCTGCGAGGTGACTTGCGCGTGCGAGTCCTCTGCGTGCATGAAGTGGTCAGCAGCGACATCGGCACGGCTTCGGCTACCGCCGCGCTGCTCTGCAATTTGAGTCAGCAAGGCTGAGCGCAAGGCCTGCAACTGCTGGCGATAAGCCTGAACATCTTGTTGTGAAATCAAAACCAACTCCTCTTGTTGAGAACGAGTTGATCCTAGGGCGGGTGAGCCAACGCTGATTAGATCTAGATCAAGAAAAGGTCACATTGAGCAAGGCAAAGGTGCGGTCAACCAGTTCTCGGTTTGCAGAGCCGGGACACGAGAAAACTCACCCATGTTGTTCGTCACCAGCACAAGCCCTTCGCTGCGGACGTGGGCGGCAAGTTGAGCTGACTGACTGGCGTTCAATTCGATATGCGCAGCAACCCGGCCAGTAATGGCGCGCGAGGTTCGACAAACGGGTTGACCACGGTGACGCCGCGCCAGGTGAAGCCATTCTGGAAATCTTCTGACAGCAATATTCGACAGTGATTTTCGGCGGCGACCGCCAAAATCAAAGCGTCCCACATCGGCAATTGGTGATCGACGGTCAAGTCCAGCGCTGCCTGGAAAGCAAACCAGGTGGAGTCTGCCACTTCAAAACTGTCTGCCCACCCCAATACCGCGTCGCGTGTCTGAGTTGGGGTGCGCTTGGCTTTACCGGTCAAGACGCGCGACAACTCACCCAAGGTCTGCGCAGGCAAGACAACGTCGGCGCCGTGCAATTGATCAAGCAACTGCAATGCAGTGCTGCAACGTGGTTCATCGCCCAAGCCTTCCGCGTAAGCCAAGATGTTGGTGTCAAGGGCGACTCTCATCCATCAGCCCTCGTACAGTTCGTCACGTGTCCAGTGCCGCGCCCCTGCTGGCGTTTGCTGACGCAGCCGTTCGAGCAAATTAAGCTTAGCCGCAGCGCGTTCAACGTCACCCAAGCGAGCAGGTGAAATGGTCGCAACGGGCTTGCCACGGGAAAGAACCGTGATAATTTCGCCAGTGGCAACATCCCGCAGCAGAGTGGAGAAGTGGCGATTAGCCTCCCCAGCAGAGATAGTTTTCATCTCAATCCTTCAAATGTAGTGTTCAACACTACATTTTCGCTGCTTTCAGATATCCGTCAAGTTGTAGCGCGGCTACCGCCGCAACCATCTGCGCCGGAGTCTTCTTGAAAGGATGCATGGTTGCCGTGACGAGCTACGCTGCCAGCGGCAATGGGGCCTGAAATCGCCCGAGTGCGGCACCCGTGACAGTAATATATTCAGCTGTAGGGCTCGGTTTGGCCATGGTTTTATCCTGTCGCACAACAAAGAATCGCGCCAATATGTGAGCTGACTCCCGAGCATCCTGGCGGCATAGAAAAAATAGCAGTATCAGGCTGCCAGAAATTCTTCGCGCAATGCGTAAGGTTTGACCAATACGTCTGCAGGCAAGTTGAGCTGGCTGACCAACCGTCGGATCATTTCAAGCGTCAATGGGCGAGTCCGATTCAAGATGTCAGCGACCCGACCACGCGGCCCGATGATCGGCTCAAGGTCTTTACGGCTCAAGCCTTGACTGTCCATGACATGCTCAAGAAATTCAATCGGGTCTGGGTCTGCAATCGGGAAATGCGTTTTCTCGTAATGCTCCACCAGCAGCGTTAAAACATCCAAGCGGTCAGCCTCAGCTGACTTGGATGGCGCAGTCCAAAGTTGCTCTATTTCGTCCAGAGCAGCTTTGTATTCTTTTTTGTTGTGAATCGTTCGGATTTCCATTTTCTTCCCCTTCAAACCGTTAAAACATCTATCTTGTCGTACTGGTCATGAGTGCCCACAAATTTCACAAACAACAACCCTTTGTCATAGCGCACCAGCACGACCAATCGATAGTCATTGCCTTTAACGTTAAACACGACACGGTTGTTGGCCGTGAAACTGGCATTTCTGTAGGCCTGCTTGATGTCAGCAGGCGACTTCCATTGCGCCCTGCTGGCCAGCGCATACCATGCCCTTAGAGGAGTCTGTGCATCTGGGTGCTTTTCCCAAAATGCCCGAAGTGTTGATATGGCTATGACCCGCATGACTCATTGTGATACCAATACGGTAACAATGCAAGGCTGACTGCCTAAAGATTGATGGCGTACCAGCGCCCAAATTCAACCCCGCACCCCAGGCTGCTCCCCCACCACCGCCTGCTTGAAGTTCAGCTGATGAATGGAATCAACCGCGTCCAACAGGGAGTCTTGCGACAAATGGGCGTAGCGCATGGTGACTTTCGGGTCGTGGTGGCCCAACAGGCGCTGCACTTCGTACAGGGTTCTGCCCGAATTGACCAAGAAACTGGCGAAAGAGTGGCGCAGGTCGTGCAGCCGCACGTCTGCCAAGCCCACATTTTTGCGCATCGTGTCCCACGCATAAAAGAAGCTCACCGGCGGCTTGCGCGTTTTGGGGTTGAAAAACACCCAAGGAATGCCCTCTTCTCGCGGCAAAGAGTTCAGAAGCTCGACCGCCGCCTCTGACAGCGCGATGTACCGCGGCCGCCCCGACTTAGACACCGGCACCGTCAACACCCGCCGCGTCAGGTCCACGTTGTCCCAGGTGGCGTGCAGCACCTCACTCTTGCGGGCGCCGGTGTACAGCAGCAGCCGCACCACCTTGCCCACCTGCGTGTTCACATTGCCGTCAATTTCTGCAAACAGGCGCGTCACCTCTTCTGGCGTCAGGTAGCGCTCCATCGTGGCGTGGTTTTTAACTTCAGTGACGCCCACGCACGGGTTGCAGCCGGGCGGCAGGCAGTCCCAGCGCAAGGCGCAATTGAACACGTGCTTGAGCAAAATAACGATGCGGTTGATGGTGGCCGGCGCGTAAGGATGCAGCACCAGCTTTTGCTGCAAGGCCACCACGTCCGAGCGCGTGATGCGCGTCATGCGGCTGGCGCCCAGTGCCGGCAGCAAGTGCAGACGCAACAGCACCTCATCCGTGGTCCAGCTCTTTTTACGCAACTGCACATACGGCAAATACCGGTCCGTCACAAACTGCAGCAGCGTGGGCGTGTCTTTGAACCGGTGCGACTCCAGCTTGGGGTCACCCCCCTCGGCCACCAGCTTGCTGGCCTTGTGCGCCATGGCGCGAGCGTCGGGTAAAGAAATGGCCTTGCTGTCCCCGATGCGGAACATCCGCACCTTGGTGGCGACGTCGCGGTAACGAAAATAAAACGTGCCCGCCCCCGTCGCCCGCTGCTCCAGCATGAAGCCCTTGATCTCAACATCGAAATAGTTGACTGTCTTGCTGACTCGGGGCATCCCCAGGAGTTCTTCACAAAAAGTGGTCGTTAATTGACAGGAAGGCATTGAATAAAATTACAAAAAAATTAATATAAGAAAAAATTGAATACTATTTTTTAATCTCTTATTTCAATGGCGATGAAGCCAAAGTGGGAGATTGGTGGGACGCCAAGGCGGGTTTTGACAACTACCGCCTCTCAATATCAATTTAAAGTATTAAATTCACATCGAAAGTTCGACGCGGTACTAAATACTAGATAAATTAAAGAATGAATTTGGTCGGACAGATAGTTTAAAAGGAGACAACTACAAGCCCGCAAGCCGCCTGCAGCCTCGATTGTTTATTGTACTAAAGTTTCACGCTCACTGCAAGTGTGGACACTTTGGTAGGTACTTCGGGTAACGACACGTTCACGGCAAGCGCTGTGAACCCAACGACTGGTGCAGCTGCAACAACGCTGACATCCGGTGACTCCATTGACGGCGGTGCAGGTGTTGACACCCTGAACATCACGGCAACTGCTGCTTCGAACAACAGCCTGACAGGCGTGACGGTCAAGAACGTTGAAAACATCAATGTTAAAGGCTCGGACTTTGTTGGCATCAGTGTTGCCGATGCTGCCATCCTTGCTGCAAAAACTACAGCTACGGCTACTAAAGTCGCAACAGCAGCTGATTTGACAGCGGCCGGGACTGCTTCAAGCATTGCCACTGCTGCGGCTGCCACTGCTGCGCAATTGAAACTTGCTGCCGATGCTGTTGCTGCGATAGCAGCGCAGGCTGATATCGAAGCTGTCGCGGATGCGACAGTGAGTCCTGCAACAACTTACACTTTGGCCCAGTACAAGGCCGCTGCTATTGCTGCACAGAAGGATTCCGCTGGTGTTGCAATTACTGTGGAATCGACAATTTTGGCCCGCGCTGATACGCTTGCATCTGCCGCTGCAAGCGCAAAAATTTCTGCTGATGCCGGTGCAGCTGCAGCTACCACTGCTGTCGCTACTGCGGCTACTGCCGATGCAACTGCCGCTATTAACCTGACTGCTGCGACCACTGCAGCTGCTGGTAAAACTCTCATTGCGACGCTAGATGCAGCCCAGTTCGTTGGTTCCACTGCAATTGCTATTGATGGCAGCGCCACAACAGTAACTGGGCTGACGACACAGACAGTTGAATTGAGCGGTGCTTCAATGCTGAATACGCTCAAGTACACAGCCGGCGCAACTGCCGCAAACATTGCTCTCAAAGCAGCATCAGGTTCGGTAACTTTGGATGACAATTCCTCCGCTACTGCAACCACTACTGTTGTGACGGCCAATGTCTCAGGAACGGTTAAAGCCGTAGCTGCAACTGGCAATGTTCAAGCAACTGCAGGTTCAATTACATTGGTTGACGCGCTGGGTGCCTCTGACACAATCAAGACCTTGAACCTGAATTTGACCTCCGGTGCCACTGTTGTTACATCGGGCATGGACAAGTTGGTGACTTTTAACGCAGCTGGTTCAACTGGTGCAATTACAGCTGCTATCAGCGAATCAACACTCACAACTGTTGTCGGTGGATCAGGTAACGATGTTCTCGACGTAACCTTCGAAACTGTTGCGGCTAGTTCCACAATGGCATCCGCTTCTATCGTTGGTGGTGCTGGTAATGACATCATTACTGTCTCTGGCACAGGCACAGGGTCCGTCACCGTTGATGCTGGTACGGGTAACGATACAGTCGCAATTGCAGGTACTTTGCTGTCAGTCAATGTTTTTCTGAACGGTGGTGAAGGTACTGACAAACTGAAATTCACTGCTGCAAGTACTGCATTGAATGCCGGTGAATTGGCACTTATCGCATCGCAAACAAGCGGCTTTGAACGTGCTGAGTTCGTGACAACAACATCGTTGGATGCTTCCAAAGTTAGCCAGTTCACAATTCTGGATGCAGGTGCAACAACTGCAACGTTCACCAAGTTGGCTGATGCACAAACTGTCAACACGGCAATTACTGCAGCTTTGACTTCTGCTTCTTACGTTGGTAAAGGCTCTACAGCAGCTTTGGCAGCTAGCCTAACTGACACTTCTTATGGTGGCAACCTTGCAGTCAATGCCTCGGGTGCATCCAAAACAGTAAGTATCAATGCCGCATCAGCAACCGTTAATGTTGGAAATATTGTTGCAACTAACACTGGTTCAGCTGGTGATCAGTCAGCATCCTCAGTAACAATTGCAGGCGATGTGAAATCATTGACTGTTAATCTGACTGCTGGTGCTAACTTCGTGCAAGCGCCAAGTGCTGATGTCATTTCTACGGTGACTATCGCTCCGACTTTTGCTGTTACATCGTCAGGACTTCAGTTGTCTGAAAACGGCAACCTGACTTCAGTTACCTTGTCTGGGGTTGGTGCAGTTGTAATTGATAACTCAGCAGTTGTAGGTACAACCACTGTCGCTGCTTCAAAGCTAGTTACAGTTGATGCATCACAATTGGGTGGTGTTCAATCTGCATTGGCTGGAGCAAGCGCTGGCTTGCCGCTCGGTGGCTTGACTTACACTGGCAACCTTACCTTGGCTGAAACAATATCCTTGGGTGCTGGAAAAGACGCTATCACCGTCAAATCAACCTATGACAAGATGGATACAGTAAATGGCTTCACTCTTGTTGCCAATGCAGATGGAACTCTGAATGCAAACAAGTCTGACATCCTCGTAGTTGATACTGCAGTTGCAACAGACTTATTTGTTAAGGTAACTACTGGTCTGACAGGAACTACTTTGGGTGCCGTATTGACACAAGTTGCAGCAGCCTCTACTGCCACAGCCGATGACGCAGCGATCTTCCAATTCGGTGGAAACACATACGTTTACGTCGATGGTGGCAATGATTTGTTGGATGCTGGTGACCAATTGATTCAATTGACTGGTTTAGTTAACCTTGATCTACTCAAACTCAACCTTGAAGCAAATAACATCTAACAAGCCACCCATAAAGAACTAACCACCCCTAGCGCAAGCAAGGGGTCAAGTTAGACTCTTTCCAAACCCCACCGCTCACAAGGCAGTGGGGTTTTTTAACGTCTGCAGCAATCAAAAGGAAACTACATGGCCAGCATCAAAATCGACAACATGGACTACGACATCGACACCCTGTCAGATGAAGCTAAAGCCCAACTGCAAAGCCTGCAGTTCTGTGATGCAGAGCTGGCAAGACTACAAGCACAAGCGGCTGTGCTGCAAACTGCTCGTGCGGCTTACAGCACGGCTTTGAAAGCTGCTCTGCCTGTTAAGCAGGACACACCACTGCTGGTTGATGACAAGAGCACGCTGGCGCACTGATAATTAATGCGTACAAGTCTTTAAATAATTCGCGTATTTAATTGTTACTTGGCGTATAGTGGCTTTGCAACATTGCACACTACAGAACTAAGGTGACAACATGGCAGATGCACAAAATCCAGACAGCAACGCGGAACTGGCAGCGGCACTCAAGCAACAAACTGAGAGCAACACGAGGGTTGAAACTCTGCTGAGAGCATCACGTGAGCAGAACCTGATTCAAGCAAAGCTATTCATCAAGCAGCACGGATTTACTGCTAAAGATTTGGCACCTGAGTTGAAACAAAAACGCGCAAAGAAAGTTGGCACGGTAACGCCTCGTAAAAGTCCCGCAGCTCGCACAGCCACTTAACGCCAGTAACTTACAGCACCGCGCACAGTCGGTGCTGCGACAGTGCGGCGTGCAGGATACCTTGCAACCGTTCCGTGCACTAACGGGCAAAGAATCTGCGCAGCTTGAACGTGTGTGTGCGATGCTGAACAATCCAGATGTAGGCGTGTTGTCACGAGCGCTGCGCAGCGTGTTGACTGCAGACGAGTACGAGCGTTACTGCAGCGAGGTGTCGGCACCAACAAGTTTATTGGAAGTAATAAGTCTCGATGGCAAACCAGATGTCATCGTGCACTATGCCGAGCTGATTGTTGCAGCAGACAGGTTTAATTCACGCGCAGATGCAGCAAGCCGAAGTTCAACGCGCTACAACAAAGCTGTCAAGCTGCGACAGCAAGCAGAACACCAGTACGAACGTGCATGTGAATACTTGGATGAACAGTTGGGTGCTGTAGATGCACAAACCGAAAATGCAATACGTGCATGGCTGGACAGAGATTTCAACACGAGTCCAACTGGCAACATATCAATTGACTGCGTGGGTGTTGCACGTGTTGTCGGAAGTCGCAACAAGTATTGTCTAGCAGCAGCTGGTTCTAACAAGCAGGACAAACTACAGCGCAAGCTGTCATGCCAACAGCAAGCACTCACAGTAGCAGCATGCGCTTTGTTGTACGAGCCTGCACTTGAGTCTGAAATTCTTGCAGCTAATCACACGCAGGCAACGGACAGAAGCGAAAAGTTACGAGCCATGTTGGCGTTACCAGATGACGACTTGTATTAAACCAACTCAACTGCACGGCGCTTGGTGTCGTCGTTTACCGTAATATATTTCTGTGTTGTAGCAATGCTCTTATGCCCAGCCAGCGCCGCCAAGACAAACACGCTGACGCCTTGACTTGCCAAGCTGGTTAGAAATGTCTTGCGACCTGAGTGCGAGCTGGCACCTTTAACACCCGCACGTTTGTACAAGTAGTGGAAGTGCTGCGCAAGTGTGTTGGCTGTGAAGCCACAACGCACACCGCGTATGGTGCAGAACAAGGGCTGATCTAGTGTGTGCCACGTGCGTTCAGCAATATAAAGCGCCAACATTTGCTGCAAGCGTGTGTTGATGAACACCGTACGTGCGTTGGCGTTCTTCACACGAGCAGCAGCTAGATAAACTTCTGTTCGTATGCTGCCGTCATGCTCACGCACATCCCCAATTGTCAAACAGGCAATCTCGCTAACACGCAAGCCTGCTAGCACTGATTGAAGGGTGCACTTATTCCGTCTGACCGGTTCCGCCTTCATTTTGGATGACCGCCAGGCACTCGGGGTTGCGACTTGAACAGGTGCACTGATATATCAAGTTGTTTTTCTAAGCAAATTGCCGGTCTCGTCGTTCTCAAAAAAGTATTTCCAAACATCCGGACATACTCATTTCTCGGCGGTTGCTGCCGATATCCAGAATTCGAAACGGTTGATTTCGCTACGCTGCGCGGCGATAACTGTGGTGCAGCCCACCCAGCCACGGAATGGCTTGCGCTCTCAACGTGCTTGGCATGAAAGTAGCCTCATTCGCTGAAATTCCCTGCACCTGCTGATTGGGCGATTGCCCAGCATTGGCCCGATGTGGCCGGGCTGTGTTGTAGAACTTCATGTACTGTTTCAGCAAGCGGTTGGTGTGCTGGGCACTGATGGGGATGATGTGGTTCAACAGTTCCACAGTCAGCGTGCGGTTAAACCGTTCCACCACACCGTTTTGCCAGGGACAACCCACGCTGGTCCGGAAGACCTTGATGCCCATGCTGGGTAACAAGTTGTGGACCAAGGGCAAAAAGATAGAGTCGTGGTCCATCAACATCTGCTTTGGGGCCTCGTCAAATGGGTAGGCATCCCGGATTTGCTGTGCCACCCATTCACTGCTTGGGTTGTAGGTGGCCCGGCACACTACAAGCTCACGACGTTGATGGTCCATCACGTTCAAAATGTGGAGTAACTTGCCCCGCCAATCAAAGGTGACCTTGAAGTCCATGGATGCCATGGTGCCGCAGTGATTGCTTAGGAAAGTATTCCAGTGCTGGCCCCTCACGGAGTTGCGAGGCTTGGTTGGGCGGGAGAGGTTGCGGTTCAGAATGTTTCGAACGGTTGTTTGCGATATTTTTATACCGAGTTGTTCCGTCACCATAAAGCTGATGCGCATGCTGCCGTAGCCGGGATTGTCTGCGTCGATGTCAATGATAATTTTTTCAATTGATGCGTCAATGCGGGGTCGCCCTGCGGCACGCCGTTTGCCCGCAACAATCTTCATCCACCAGTTGAATTTGGACAAGCGCCGATGCCAGCCAACCAGTGTTTCTGGCCTGAAGTTGGTGTACCGGGTCAAGGTGGGTGCAGCATGGTGCAGCCAGCCCAACAGACACTGTTGCCAGCGTGTCAGCATGGGACGTTTGCGCTTGTGGCGGTAGCCTTTCATCTCATTGCGCGCGGCGATCAATTGAAGCTTTCGCCCAAGCCGCCATTGCCAAAAACGTCGTGATTTCCGCGTGATGAGAGTGCCGATGCATATGCCAGCGACAAGCCCAAAAATAATTCCGATCAAAAGCAACATAAATTTATAACTAAAAAGTTATAAATTTTACTTTTTATATTTCTTAATAAGTAATTATGGCTGGCCATCGTCAGCTGACTGAAGGCTGCACTTTTTCCTTCATACCGGTTCAGCCTTCATATTGTGCAGTCAAAAGCAGCATGCGGCTCAGATGCTGGCTGGGTTGCTGGAGATGTCATCAAATCAGCGCCTCAAGCCCTTTGCGGTCTAGCAGGCTCAAAAGCTTCTGTGACGGGCCGCTGGGGTGCTTGTCGCCGATCTCCCACTGCCGCACGGTGGACAGGCTGGT
>JAURWY010000028.1 GCA_030654695.1 Polaromonas sp. | reverse complement strand
CGCGACACGCGCCGTGTTGAAGAAGAGTTGGCGGATCTGCTCATGGCAGAGGTTGAGGTGCGCGTGAAAAAGCAGGTCAAACGCAACGGCCGCCGTGAAGACATGGGCGAGCTGGCGATTCAGTTTGCATCACTGGATGAGCTGAACGGTCTGATCGAGCGCTTGCGCGGCGCCAAGTAAACACGCCCGGTGTCGCAAAGCCCACAGGGTTTTGCGGCACTGTCTGACATGGCTTTTATCTACAATTTGCAAGTCGCGTAAACACTTGCAACTGATCTCAAAATCAAAGGTTAGAAAGCATCACATGAGTCAGACACACACTGGGCGAACTCGCATCACGGAAGAAGAGTTGCTCGCCTTGTTGGGCCCCATCGTCGGTCAATCGCCGTCTGCGCATCCTGTCAGGCGGGCGAACCTGGCGAACGCCGGGGTTGACGTCTGGTTCAAATTCCGCATGCTGTTCTTGCTGGCCGTGGTGACAACGTACACCGGTAAGCTGCTTTTCTTTCCGGCGCTGGCTGCTGCCAACTATGACCTCGGTGCCAGTGCCGTTTCACTCAGCCATTACTTTCAGTACCGCGCGGGCTTTGTCATCTTGATCAGTGCAGTCTATCTTTACAGCTACCTGAAGGACTGGCATTTTGAACAGGTGTCGCTGGTATTTCTGGGCGTTGGTGTGACGGCTTTGGTGTTGGATTATTTCAATGCGTACATGTACCTTAGCCAGACGCCAATGCAGTGGGTCGCGGGTTTGATCGCACTGCGATTCTTGGCGATTTTTTGCCTGCTCATGAACGCCATGAATGCCCGCCATGCGCCGCCAGCGCCGCGCCGCTTGTGGTCCTGAAAGAGCCAAGCAAGCGGTGGCTTAAAGTAAAAAAATCTTTCCCGGATTCATGATGTTTTTCGGGTCGAGCGCGCGCTTGATGGTGCGCATCATGTTCACCGCGCCGTCGCCAGTTTCGGTCACCAGAAAATCCATTTTGTGCAGCCCCACGCCGTGCTCACCTGAACAGGTGCCTTCCAACCGGAGCGCACGGCTCACCAGCTGATGGTTGAGCGCTTCGGCCACTTCGCGCTCTTCGGGTTTTGTCGGGTCAATCAGGTAGCCAAAGTGAAAGTTGCCGTCACCCACATGGCCGACCAAAAAGTAAGGAATACCGCTGGCATCAGCCTCCGTGATCGAGTCCAGCAGGCAGTCGGCCAGACGTGAGATCGGTACGCAGGTGTCGGTCGAAATCACGCGGCAACCGGGGCGCGACTGCACCGCCGCAAAGTACGCGTTGTGCCGCGCTGTCCAAAGCCGCGTGCGCTCTTCGGGGGTGTTGGCCCATTCAAACGCATGGCCGCCGTGGCCATTGGCCAACTCTTGTACCAGCTCGGATTGTTCTTTGACGCCGGTGGGTGAGCCGTGAAACTCCATCAACAGCATGGGCTCTTCGCGCAGCGACAGCTTCGAATGCGCATTGACCATGCGCACTGAATTGGCGTCTATCAGTTCAACGCGCGCAATCGGCACGCCCAGCTGAATGATGTCGATCGTCGTGCGCACCGCCGCTTCGATACTCGGAAATGAACAGACCGCCGCTGCAACGGCTTCTGGCAACGGGTACAACTTGACGGTGACTTCCGTGATGACGCCCAGCGTGCCTTCGCTGCCGACCATCAGGCGCGTCAGGTCGTAGCCAGCTGACGATTTTTTGGCCCGCGTGCCGGTGCGAATCACTTCGCCGCTGGCGGTCACCACTTCCAGTGCCAGCACGTTTTCGCGCATGGTGCCGTAGCGCACGGCGTTGGTGCCGCTGGCGCGGGTCGCACACATGCCGCCCAGCGTGGCATCGGCACCCGGGTCAATCGGGAAAAACAAACCCGTGCTTTTGACGGCTTCATTGAGCTGCTTGCGCGTCACACCCGGCTGCACGGTCACCGTCAGGTCTTCGGCATGGATCGCGAGCACGCGGTTCATGCGGCCCATGTCGATGCTGATGCCGCCTTGCACCGCCAGCAAATGACCCTCTAAAGAAGTCCCCACGCCAAAAGGAATGACCGGCACGTTGTACTGGCTGGCCAGTTTGAGAATGTCCGCTACGTCGGCCGTGCTCTCGGCAAACACCACGGCGGCCGGCGGTGGCGACGCAAACGATGACTCGTCCCGACCGTGCTGTTCGCGCACTACCAGCGCCGTTGAGCAGCGCTCGGCAAAGCGCGCTTTGAGCGCCTCCATCAGCGCGGCAGGTGTTTTGCGTGGTTGAATCTCTGGCCGCAAATGGACCGGTGGCGGTGCGTTCATAAAGTGTCTCCAGCGTGATTTGGCAGTTTACGCTGGGGTGATCGAAGTCGGGAATAATCACAGGCTCAGCGCGCTCCGGCAGGCGTGCCGCTAAGACCAGCCACTTTTTGACGGGAACCCTATGGCCAATCGACTCACCCAAATCGCCACGCGCACCGGCGACAACGGCACCACCGGCCTAGGCGACAACACCCGCGTTTCCAAAGACCATTTGCGGGTGCACGCCATGGGCGATGTCGACGAACTCAACTCCAACATCGGTGTGTTGCTGTGTGAAGACATGGCCGCCGACGTGCGTGCGCTGCTGATTGAGGTGCAGCATCAGCTGTTCAATCTCGGCGGTGAGTTGTCTATTCCGGGCTTTGAATTGCTCAAGCCCGACGCCGTGATTGCGCTCGACACCGCGCTCGAAAAATACAACACCAGCTTGCCGCGCCTGCAGGAATTCATCTTGCCAGCGGGGACGCGTGCCGCCGCCTTGGCGCATGTCTGCCGCACGGTGGCCAGGCGCGCAGAACGTGCCGTGGTGGCGCTAGATTTGGCCGAGGCGCTGAATGAATCGCCGCGCCAATACCTCAACCGGCTCAGCGACTTGCTGTTCGTGCTGTCACGCGTGCTGAATCGCATGAATGGTGGCGACGATGTTTATTGGAAGAGCGAGCGCTTGGCCAAACAGGCGGCAGACGCAGACTAGCAACCCAAGTCGGCTAATCTTGTTTTTTATGATGCTGATCAATCGAAATTTGGCTTGCGCTGCTATGCTTAATTCATGAAATCTTGTCAGAAGTGGATCCTTGCGGCCGTCACGCTTGCGCTGGTCTTGACGGCCGCGCTGCTGTCTCAGCAGCGCGGGACGCCGGTTCAGGCGGTGCCGGTGCTGCGCAGCAACTTGCTGCAGTCGGTGGCGGCAACCGGCCGACTGAATGCGCCGGCCCGCATCGAACTCGCCGCCGAAGTCACGGCCACCGTGTTAGCGGTGCAGGTGCGTGAAGGCGATCATGTCAAGGCGGGCCAATGGCTGGTGCGTTTGTCAGATGCGGAGGCGCGCGCTGCGTTGCAGCAGGCCAACGCCGCGCTGGCTGAAGCACGCAGTCGCGCAACCCAACAGACCACGGTAGCGGCGCCAGTGGCGGTGCAGGCGGTGGTGCAGGCCGCAGCCGCTTGGCGCAATGCCGAACGCGAATTTCAGCGGGCGCAAGAGCTCGTTGCGCAAGGTTTTTTCTCCCTGCAAAAACTGGACGAAGCCCGGCGCACGCTCGACACGGCGGCCAGCGCCCTGCAGTCCGCACGCGTGCAGGCAGAGGCGAATCAGCCACGTGGCGTTGAAAGCAGCTTGGCCGCTGAACGCGTGGCGCAGGCCTTGGCTGCTGTGCAAATGGCCGAAGCCCGCTTGGCCCGCTTGGCCATCAACAGCCCTGTCGATGGGGTGGTGCTGGCCCGCAATGTCGAGCCTGGCAGCATGGCCCAGCCGGGGCGAGCGTTGCTGACGATGGCCGCTGGTAGCATTCGCATCGATGCTGCCATTGATGAAAAGCACCTGCATATGCTGGTGCTTGGCATGCCCGCCAAGGCTGCGGTCGATGCCTACCCGTCACAGCCGTTTGCCGCACAACTCAGCTACATCGGTCCGGCAGTGGATCCCCAACGGGGCACGGTCGAGGTGCGCTTGACGGTGCCGCAGCCCCCCATATTTCTCAAGCCCGATATGACAGTGTCGGTGGAGTTGATCGGCGAGAATCGGCCCGCCGCTTTGGTGCTGCCGGCGGCTGCCGTGCGCAACGCAGACACGGCTGCGCCGTGGGTCTTGAAATTGCAAGATCGCCGCGCCGTGCGTGTGCTGGTTCAACTCGGGCTGCGCGGGATCGGTACGGTTGAAATCGTCAGCGGCCTGAAGGAGGGTGACCTGGCCATTCCGCAAACCGAAAAAGTGCTGCCCGGCGACAGCGTCCGACAGGCCGCCATGGCAGATCCCGTCAAAGGCATGGAAGTGCCTTCTTTCGTCACGCGTTAACGGGCTGAGCTGCTGACATACATAACGCCGCAGCGAAAACGTACCCGCCACCATGCCCAGCTTACCGCCGCCCTCGACGCCTTCACCGACACTCGTCGCGGCAGCCGCCAAAAGGCTGCCGCGTCTGCGATTCGTTTGGCCGTTCCGGCGCCGACCGCGACACCGGCCAGAGCTCAGTTCCTGGGCGCGCTGGATGCCTTTTGAGCTCTTGCTCGCGCTGCGTTTTTTGCGCGAAGGCCGCATGCAAAGCACGCTCATCCTCGCGGGTGTCACCGGCGGCGTCGCGGTGATCATTTTTTTGACGCAACTCATCAACCAGTTGCAAGAAACCATCATTGACCGCGTCATGGGTTCGCAAGCACACGTCGTGATCCGACCCACGGAAGAGCTCACACGCCGTGTTTTCACGCCGCAAGCAAACCAGTCCGTTGCGGCCGTGGTGCAACCGCGCGAGCAGCGCCTGCGCTCGGTCGACCAGTGGGAGCGCGTGGCAGCGTTGGCCGCCACCACGCCCGGTGTGTTGGCGGTGTCACCTGTGGCCAGCGGCCCGGCCTTTGCGGCGCGTGGCAACTACAACAAAAGCGTGGTGCTGCTCGGTGTCAATCCCGATGCGTATCGGCGTGTGGTGAACATGGACAACTACATGACGCGCGGCGCGTTTGACGTGACCGGCAGTCATGCGTTGATTGGCATCGATCTGGCGCAAGACCTCGGCCTGACGCTGGGTGACAAACTGCGCATCACCAGTGCCAGTGGACGCAGTGAAACTTTACAGATCACAGGCCTTTTTGACATGGGCAACCGTGACCTGAACCGGCGCTGGGTGTTTGTCCCGCTCAAGTTAGCGCAAACGCTGCTCGATCTGCCCGGCGGGGTCTCCAACATCGATCTCACGGTGACCGATCTGTTCAGCGCAGACCGCGTGGCAGACACGCTGCGCTTGCAAACCGGCCTCACCGTCGACAGCTGGATGCAGACCAATTCGGGCCTGCTGAATGCACTGTCTAACCAGACCATTTCGAACAACCTGATCCGCAGTTTTGTCATCCTCATTGTGGCGCTGGGCATCACCAGCGTGCTGGTGGTCAGCGTGGTGCAAAAGCAGCGCGAGATCGGTATCTTGCGCGCCATGGGGGCGGGGCGGCGCCAAATCATGGTGGTTTTTTTGTTGCAAGGCGGGCTGGTTGGCTTGGTGGGTTCCGTCCTCGGTGCGGTGCTGGCGTATGCCTTGCTGGTGGTGTTTTCGCATATCTTCAAAAGCCCTGACGGCAGCGCCATGTTTGCGCCGCAATTGGACCCGCAGCTGGTGCTGTTGGCCACACTGGTGGCCTGTGGCGTCGGACTGGCAGCCGCCTTTGTGCCCGCCCGCAGTGCTGCTCGCATGGACCCTGTACAAGCGATTCGTGCCTGAGGGCGATGCAAATGAACCCACCTGGCAACGCCCCCATTCTTCGCTTAGAGGCGATCACCAAGCGCTACAACGTTGGCACCGAGGTTGAGACGGAGGTCTTGCACGGCATCACATTGGCGCTTCAGCAAGCCGAGTTTGTTGCCTTGAAGGGGCCCTCAGGATCGGGCAAAAGCACCTTGCTCAACATCATTGGTCTGCTCGAGCCGCCGACGGCTGGCCAGCTGGAAATCGCCGGGCAGCCGGCCCAGTCGCTGGACGATGCTGGTCTGACGGCCTTGCGGGGGGCCACCATTGGGTTTGTCTTTCAGTTTCACCATTTGCTACCAGCCTTCACGGCGCTTGAAAATGTGTTGCTGCCGTCGATCATTCGGCACGGAACGGCGACGCCTGCAGCCGAAGCTTTGGCCCACGAACTGCTCCTTCGGGTGGGTCTGGGAGGTGCTGAATACAAGCGGCCCGGCGAGCTCTCAGGGGGCATGCAGCAGCGCGTGGCGATTGCCCGCGCCTTGTCTCAAAAGCCGCGGCTGATATTGGCCGATGAGCCGACCGGCAATCTTGATACGGTGACTGCCGACGAGGTGTTTTCGCTGCTGCGCGACTTCAACCGGGACCATGGCAGTGCGTGTCTGATCGTCACCCATGATCCGCGGCTGGCGCTGCGCTGTGACCGGGTGATTGAGCTGGTCGACGGGCGCTTGGTGGGCTCTTGAGCTGCTAAGCCGCTGGTCAGGTCAGGCCTCAGGCTGGCCCGACCAAGGCGCTGTAAGCCTGCCGCGTTTCAGCGGACACCGACTGCATCACCATTTCGTATGGCGTCTTGTGGCGCATCAGCATGCGCGCCGAAGCGACGGTTTTCGACTTGCAAAACCAGTGGCAGGTGTGCTGCATCAAAAACAATTCGGCACTCAACGTGAAAGCGCGCGATGGCGCAGAGACGGCCTCATGGTGGCTGGTTGCGCGGGCCAATCCATCGGCATGAATCCTCAAGGCTTTTCGCAAGTCAAAGCGGGCGCTAGGCGCCCAGGGTGCGGCTTCGCTCAGGGGCCAGGGCCAGAGGTTGACACCCGTCTCAGCGGCATCTGCTTTGGCCATGCTGTCGGCCAATTGCTGGAATTGTGCGGCCAGCTTATCTTCAGTGACGTTCATCAATTGCCAGATCGAGGCGCGTCGTGCCGCATCGTTTTCGCCCAGCGCTCGGGCGTAACCATCGGTCACTGTTTCCATCAATTTTTCGATTTGGTAATTGCCAAGATGCAGCCCTAGCAAGGCGATGCGCCTACCTTCGGCGCGAGACTTGAGTGTGAAGCCGACGAAGGCGAACATCAACGAAAGAACAAAAATTTCCATGGCGGGTGGGGCGCTTATTGGGTGTCAAAAGAGCAAGTGTAGTCAGGCGCATGCCAGCTGCTGGGAGCGGCCCAAAATGGGTGCCGTCGGATTGGCCCATCGTGCATGGTTGACCATCCGCAACCGCCGACCGGGAAGCCACTCAAAGTGGATGTTCGGTGTAGAACTTGCCGCCGTGAAACAGCAGCGGTGACACCCCTGTGCGGTGTTCGCAGCGCTCAACTTCGCCGACGAAGATGACGTGATCACCTTCTTCGTAGCGGCTGCGGTTGAAGCATTCAAAGGTGGCGGCTGCGCCTGCGAGCACGGGCGCACCACAGAGACCCTCGGAGAACTCAACGCCTTCCCAGCGGTCTTCGCGCTTGCCGGCAAAACGTTCGGCGAGCCCTTTTTGGTCGGCGGCCAAGATGTTGATGGCGTAATGCGAACCGGTGCTCAGCGCCACCATCGAGGCGGCAGAGCGGCTCAAGCTCCACAGCACCAAGGGTGGGTCTAGCGAGACCGAGTTGAAGGAGTTAGCCGTCAGGCCAAGCAAGTCGCCGTTGGGCGTGCGGGCGGTGACGATGGTCACGCCCGTCGCGAACGTGCTGAGCGCACTGCGAAATTCCAGCCGCGAGAAAGTTGGACTGTTGGCGGTGAGGATCTTGGCGTTGGACAGCAGGGAGGTCATGGGGTGTGCTCGGCAGACGGAACGTCAGAAACGGGAGGGGTCATCATGTTGAACGTGGGTGATTGTCAGCGATGAATCCGTTTTCCCAATCTCAGTCGTGCCAAGCTCGGCCTCCAAAGAGGTCTTACTCAGCGGCGATGTTGCAGGAAAAACGCCAGCATGGCCGCTGAGGCATTCGGCCCATGCGGGTCGGTGAAGGTACCCGCCGCACTGCCGCCCGACCAAGCGTGCGGCCCGGCCTCGACCGACCAGTACTCGACATAGCTGCGTCGGTCATCGGCGTTGTAAACCGTGCGCAGTGTGTGGCGCATCTCGCCGGTTGAGGCGGGCAGTTCCTGTGGAATAACGCTGCGCGTCAAAGGCACGCCCGAGGCCTTCAGGGCGGCGATGGCGGCGAGCACGATCTGATCGCCATTGTCTGGGTGCACGGTGCGGTCAGCATCGCCATGAAAGACGATGGTTGGCATCACGTATTCTCGGGCCGCGGGGTCACCGGGTGCGCGCGAGCGACCGCCATGACGCATGGCGCTGAAGGCCGAGATCACGTTGTGCGCAGCCCCGGGCGGCAGGCCAGAGTGCACGCCGACAGCGGCGAAAAGATCGGGGTAGTGAGCGGCGACGATGGCGGCCATGGCACCGCCCGCAGACAGGCCGGCGATGTAGACCTGCGTCGGATCTACCGGGTAGCGAGCGATGACGTGTCGCGTCAGTGCGGCCAACATGGCGGGTTCGCCAGCGTGTCGGCCTTGGTGCGCACCGTCATACCAGTTCCAGCAGCGCATCTGGTTGGCCTTGGCCAACTGCTCGGGGTACAGCACCATGCAGGGCGTTTGGGCTGCCAGCTGGTTCATGCTGGTGCCGCGGGCGAAGTCGGGTGCGTCTTGCTTGCAGCCGTGCAACATCACGACCAACGGTACGCCGTTGGACCCGTCAGCAGAGGACGGTGTTGGCGGGAGTGGTGGAACGTACAGATTGAAACCATACTGCTCGCCTTCAAATTCAAAAATGTGTCGCGTGAAAGCGGCGCGCCGCAGCTTTGGCGATGCGTCAGTGACGTCGGGCATGGTTGAGTCGTCAATCTCACGGGCTTTGGTTTCGGTGACGACTTCAGTGTTGATCGTTTCGGCTGCCAATGGTGGGCTCTCAGGGGTGAAGTACGGATCTGCTAATTTTTTTCCCAAGGCGCGGCGAAACAGTTGTTCAGCCGCAGCCATCTGACGTCCGAGTTTGGATTGGCGGGCTGCACGGGCTAATTCATGGATCCAGAAAGGCACGTCTTGCGCTCCAAGGGGCATTGCTGCAATGCAGCAAAGAATACGCGCATTCGGTGACTGGCGCTTACAGCTACCATCAGGGCATGTTTTTTGGTGGGGGCGGCGTTGAGCCATGCCGCCACCAAAGGGTTCCTGCCGCGTGTTGTCGCGGTGCGTGCGGTCACTTTGGAATGCGTCATGAAATCCCCCAACGACAAACAAACACGCAGCACGGCCGAAATCAATCGGTTGAGCAAAGAGTTGCGTTTTCTGGAGTTGGCCGATAACACCGAAGACGTTTACTTCAGTCTCGATGGCGAGACCGGTGCGATGCTCTACATCAGTCCGGCCTATGAGCGTTTGTGGGGCCTGAGTTGCGACAGCCTTTACGTCAATCCAGACTCCTATCTTGACCCGGTGCACCCGGATGATCGCGAGGCGGTCGCGGCGGCCTATGAGGCTAACCGCGCTGGCCGGTCGACCGAGATCGAGTATCGGATCGTCTTGCCCAGTGGTGACATCCGCTGGGTTCGAGGACACTCTCATGCCGTTGTCGGCGATGGTGGAAAGATCCTGCGGGTGGTTGGGACGGCGCACGACTTCACGGTTCAGAAGCGGGCGGACGAAGCGCTGGCCAGTACCGCGCGGGCGCTCGAAATGCTCAGCTTGAGCAACCGTGCCTTGACGCGGATGGACAGCGAGCCAAAGTTATTGGCAGAAGTTTGTCGCTTGGCCGTCGAAGTGGGCGGTTACCGCATGGCGTGGGTTGGCTATGCCCGTGAAGACGAAGAACGTAGCATTGAGCCGATGGCCTATGCGGGCCATGAGGCCGGTTACTTATCGTCGACTTGGCTGAGCTGGGCGAATGAGCCGGTCGGTACGTTCGGTCCGGTCGGCGACGCCATTCGGCGGCACCAGATCAGCGAGCATCACCACTTGGCTTCGCTCCCTGACAACGTGCAGTGGGCGCAAGAGGCGCTGCAGCGGGGTTACCGCAGCGTGCTCACCGTGCCGCTGGCTTATGCGGACCAAACGTTCGGCGTGTTGGCGCTTTATTCAGCCGACGAACTTCCCGCCAGGGCAGAAGAAGTGCTGTTGTTGCAGGAGCTGGCCAACAACTTGGCTTTCGGCATTGACAGTATCCGTGCACGCCATTGGCGAGATCAACTTGAAGCGGCTATTTCCAAGGTGGCCGCCGGCGTGTCGGTGCAGAGCGGCAGCAACTTTTTTGAACATTTGGTGCGCAACATGGCCGACGCGCTGGGTGCGCAAGCCGCCTTTGTGACGCGTGTGTTGCCTGGCAATCCGTTGATGGCGCGGCAGGTGGCCGGTGTCGTTGATGGTGAATTGGTCGACGGCTTTGACTACCCCGTGGCGCTGTCACCGTGCCACAAATTGATTGACGAAGTCAGCGTCACCATGTCCAAAAATGTGCACCTCCTTTACCCCGAAGTGCAGACCATTTTTGGTGTCCACGCTGAAGCTTACGTCGGTCACCGGCTCGAGAATTCATCTGGGGAATTGGCGGGCATGTTGTTTGTGATGTTTCACGAGCCGCTCAAACAAACGGTTTTGATGGTGTCAACGCTGCAAATATTTGCAGCACGCGCCTCGGCTGAGCTGAAGCGTTTGCAGGCCGACATGGAAATCCGCGACCTCAACGCCAGCTTAGAAGAACGCGTTCAGCAGCGCACGGCCCAGCTCAAGGCGGCCAACGAAGAGTTGGAGTCTTTTTGTTATTCGGTGTCGCACGATCTGCGTTCCCCCTTGAGCGCGGTGGACGGTTTTGCCAGCTTGCTGGAGCAGTCCGTCGAGGCTTTGCCGGAACCGATGGCCAAAAAAGGCCAGCATTACTTGCAGCGTGTGCGTGCCGGTGTGGTGCAAATGGGCGAATTGATTGATGCGCTGTTGTCGCTCGCCCGGCTCGCCCGTACGCCCTTGCGACACGACCGCGTCGACCTCAGTGACTTGGCGACCAAAGTGCTTGTCGTTTTGCGTGAACGGGATCCAACCCGCGTGGTGGAGGCGCATGTCGAGCCAGGGCTCACGGCCACGGGCGACCATCGTTTGCTGCGTCAAGTGTTCGAGAACTTGCTGGGCAACGCCTGGAAGTTCAGTGCCGGTCAGCCAGTCACGCACATCACGTTTGGCTCGGAGACCGCCGCGAATGGCGACAATGTTTTTTTTGTACGCGACAACGGTGCCGGTTTCAATATGGCCTATTCGCAAAAACTGTTCGGTCCGTTTCAGCGCTTGCATTCGCCGTCTGAATTTGAGGGCACTGGCATTGGTTTGGCTTTCGTGCAGCGCATCATTTCGCGACACGGCGGGCGCATCTGGGCGGAATCGGCGCCGGGTCAAGGCGCAACGTTTCGCTTCACGCTGGGGCATCTCGACCCGAACGGTTCTGGCGCTGAAATCGTCACCCCCGAACGAGCCTAACTGATGAGTCACAAAATAAGTTAGCAGCCTATTTGGTAGGCGCAATACCTAGAAAATAGGCTGCCGGAAACAGTGGGCGCTAAAATCTGCGCATGTCTTCTTCACTTTCCTCTCACCAAGGCGCTAGCGCCGCCGCACCCGTCAAGGTGTCTTTCAAGGCGCAAATGTTGCAAGCCCGGGAGGATGCCATTGTTGAAGCGGTGAACCGGCTGTTGGCTGAAAAGGGCTTCGATTTGATGACGGTGGACGAGGTCGCCGCCGAGGTCGGTATTGCCAAGGCCAGTTTGTACAAGCACTTTCCCAGCAAGGAAGACTTGGCCGCTGCGGCCATGGTGCGGGTGTTGGCGCGGGCGAAGATTTTATTGGCCAGTTTGCCGGCCGATGCGGCGCCCATCGCCCAACTCAAAGCCGTTGTGCGCTGGATGATGCGCTTGCAGCTGGCCGGTGAAATGCCGTCTTTGCCGAGTCAAAACTCCAGCTTGAGGGCGAATCTGATGGCGAATCGAGCTTATCTCGACGGTTTGCTTCAGGTCAGTGACCACATTGGCGGCTGGATTGAAGCGGCTCAAGCGGACGGTAGCTTGAACCCTGCGCTCCCCCCTCTGTTGGTGCTGTACACCGTGTATTCGCGAGCGTGCGACCCGGTGCTTGAATTCATGCAATCGAGCGGTCAGTACAGTGACGAGGCGATCGTCGAATTTGTGGTGACCACCTGCTTTGATGGTTTGCGGACGTAGACTTTCAAACGCAAACGGGGCCCGCAGGCCCCGTCAATCAGCACGCAGAGTGCTCGCAATTCGAATTACTTCGGCATGATGACCGTGTCAACGGCGTGGATCACGCCGTTGTCGGCCGCGACATCCGCCGCCACGACCTTGGCACCGTTCACCGTCACGCCGCCCATCGTGGCCAGCGTCAAGTTGCCACCTTGTACGGTCTTGACGCTACCAGCCTTGACGTCTTTGGCCATCACTTTGCCTGGGACCACGTGGTAGGTCAGCACTTTGGTCAAGGCGGCTTTGTCTTTCAGCAAGGCATCCAGATCGGCCTTTGGGATCTTGGCAAAGGCTGCATCGGTGGGTGCAAACACGGTGAAAGGACCGGGCCCTTTGAGGGTCTCGACCAAGCCGGCAGCTTTCACAGCGGTCACCAGTGTTTTGAAATTACCGGCGTTGACAGCCGTGTCCACGATGTCGGCGGCTTGGGCCGAAAAGACGGCGCTGGCGCTCAGTGCCAAGGCGATGAGGGATTTTTTCATGGGTGACTCCAGTGGGTTAAAAGTAAGCACCAAACGTCTGGTGCAGCCCCAATATAAGTCATACAAGTAACAATATGAACCCAATGGTCTTTGTTGCGACTGATTGGTAATTTACCGACTGGGTTCGGCTGAGCGCACGCTCAAAGCCGAATCAACAGGTCTGGCCGATAGCTGGCTTGTTCACCTTTGTGCGAAGAACCCAGCGGGTTGGCGACCACGTGACAGCCTTGGCTCAGGTAGTCTTGCGGGCAGTGCAGATGGCCGTGCAGCCACAGTTGCGCCGCCGGCAACAAATCATCTAACGCGTTGCAAAAACCCGCAGTTCCTGGCGTCAGTCCATAACGAGGATCAGCGCTCAGTAGACTTGGAGAGAAGTGAGTGATAACTACAGTTGACCCCTCAAAAGGCTGAGCCAGCGCCGAACGCAGCCAAGCTTGGCTTTCCAAGCCGAGCTCACGGACCTCAGGTGCGAGCATCGGCACACCGTCACGCAGCGAATGGTTTTTTCGAAGGTAGTAGTTTGCTGCCCGAAAAGCTTTGTCCCGGCCCGACAAAGACGCGCTCAGTGTGTCGCCGTTCAGCGCATCAAAATCCGTCCACAGCGTGCACCCCAGAAAGCGCACACCTTGCAGCAAGACGCTTTGTTGTTCAAGCCAAATCAGCCCCCAGCGATCGCAGGCTGCCCGCAGACGGCGCTTCGCGTCGTCGAATTCTTGGCCGTCATATTCATGGTTGCCGGGAATAAACAGCACCGGGGTTGGCCAGCCGGCGCCACCTTCGCTGACTGGGCGGGGTGAAAAGCGGGCCAAGCCAAAGTCTTCAATACCCAAGCGCGTCAGTTCGGAACCCGGCTGGTAAGAGCCGATGTCTCCCGCCAGCACCAGCACGTCAGCGCCCGGCACCGGTCGGGCCACAAAGTGCGGGTTGGACTCGAGGTGGAGGTCGGACAGGAGCTGGATGTTCACGGTTTGATTTTCGTTTTCATGCGCTAGGTGCCCTTAGCTCGAAAAACTCTTTTGTGTCGCCCGCACCACGGCTTGACGCAACCACAGATGGCTGCTGCTCTGCTGACTGCGTCGGTGCCACACAGCATCCACATGCACCGGCGAGACGTCAAAGGGCAGAGCTTGCAAGATCAGTTGGTCGGCGATGCCGGTGACCCGCACAAAATGACGTGGCAAAACGGTCAGCAAGTTGGAGTTGGCCACCACCAGCCCGGCGGTGAAAAATTGATTCACGGTCAGCACCACATGGCGTTCGCGCCCTAAAGAGGCCAGTGACTCGTCGATAAAGCCGTAAGGTCGTCCTGAAAAGCTCACTAGCATGTGGCGCGCAGCGCAGTATTGATCGAGCGTCACAGGGCTGTGTGCCAAGGGATGGCCTTGGCGCATGACACAGACGTACTCGCCGTCATACAGCCGCAAGTGCGCGAACGGTTTTGGTTCGCCGCTCTGGGCGCCTGCGGTCAAATCAGCCAGTACCGACGGAAAGTAGCCGACCGCCAAGTCGCAGCTCTCTTCATCGAGCAGGCGGCGTGGGTCGCGGGTCGTCAGGGGCACGACGCGCAGAGAAACGCGGGGGGCTTCTTGTTCAAGGATGTCCGTGAGCCCTGGAATCAGCTCAGCCGCGGTGGCGTCGGCCATGGCCAGCACGAAGCTGGTATTGGCTTCAGCAGGGACAAATTCATTCGGTATCAAAGAAGATTGAAGCTGTTGAAGCGCCTCCCGCACGGCCGGCCAAATGGCCCGCGCCCGCGGTGTCGGCGCCATGCCTTGGCCGCTGCGCTGCACCAGCTCATCGCCCAGTGTTTCGCGCAGGCGCCTGAGCGCATTGCTCACCGCGGGTTGTGTCAGCGAGAGGTTGCGGGCGGCGCGGGTCAAGCTGCGCTCCGCCATGACCTCGTCAAAGACGCGCAACAAGTTGAGGTCGAGGGTGCGGAAATTAGGCGGGCTCATGGGTAACTTCTCCAAGTGAGACAAGTACTATAACCATTGTGAATGAATGGGATCATAAAGATAAAGTGGAGCAACATCAGTATTAACCCTATAGTCAAGGCCTTGCTCATCGTGGCCGTCGCGAGCAAGCAGACCCCCTGAAGGTTAACGGTCCCAATCAAGGGAATCATCATGAGCACTTTTATCCACAATCACTATTCGACGGTACATCCTGGCGTTCAACGCGCAGAGGCCGCCATTGAAGGCGCATTGCTGTTGCGTCAGCGCTGGTCTGCCTTCAGCGGACTGGTGGCTTTGCTGCTGACGGCCGTCGTTGCGGCTGTGCTGGTGGTGGCCTACCAAGTCATGGACAGTGTGGTTGAAGGCCACTTGTTGGTGATGTGGATGGGGCTCTGGGCCGTTGCCTTCGCTGTCATGGCTTTGTATTCGGGCACCGCGCGCGATCTGGTGGCTCGTGGCAAATCGTCGCTGGACAGCTGGGCCCGTGGCCAAGCCAAAGCCCGCGCTGACGAACGTCTCTGGGTCATTGCCAAGTCTGATCGCCGTGTCATGGCTGACTTGCACTCCGCTATCACTCGTCAGCAGTCATTGGCTGAAGTTGCGGCCGGTGCTGAGGCGTCGAGTGGCCTGTCCGCCCGCGCCATCCGTTTGGGCGGCGCAGATCTGCGGGCTTACCAACGTCAAAACAGCTGACCGTCAGCGATGCCAAACTTGTTTGGCATACGGATTGAAAAAGCCCGCTTCAAGCGGGCTTTTTCGTGGGCGCAGCTAAAGATGATCAGGCGGCCAGTCGCTTCTCAATCGCAGCTTTGGTCTCAATCAAAGCGGTCGGCAGGTGGTGCGCCAGCTGCGTGAACAGCTCGGTGTGCAGCTCAAGCTCTTTCAGCAAAGCGGCTTTGTCGGTGCTGATGACGGAGTTGAATTTCTCAGCGCTGAAGTCCAGCCCGTCCCAAGTCAGATCCGCATAGCCTGGGCTGACGCCGGTGGTGTGGTCATGACCTTGGGCAGTGCCTTCAACGCGCTCGATCATCCACTTCAAGACGCGCATGTTTTCACCGTAGCCGGGCCAGACGAACTTGCCGTCCGCGCCTTTGCGAAACCAGTTGGCCGTGTAGATTTTGGGCAGCTTGGCACCTTTGGCGGCGAGTTGTTCGCCGATGTTCAACCAGTGCTGGAAGTAGTCGCTCATGTTGTAGCCGATGAACGGCAACATGGCGAACGGGTCACGGCGCACCACACCGACTTGGCCGACGATGGCGGCAGTGGTTTCGGAACCCATGGTCGCAGCCATGTAGACGCCTTCGACCCAGCTGCGGGCTTCAGATACCAGTGGCACGGTGGTCGAGCGGCGGCCGCCGAAGATGAAGGCGTCAATCGGCACACCTTTGGGGTCGTCCCAAGCGCTGTCGAGTGCCGGGTTGTTGGTGGCGGCCACCGTGAAGCGCGAGTTCGGGTGCGCGGCTTTGGCGCCGGTCTCGCGGGCGATTTCTGGCGTCCAGTCCTTGCCTTGCCAGTCGATCAGGTGCTTGGGCAGCGCCTTGCCGGGCGCGTCTTGCTCCATGCCTTCCCACCAGACGTCGCCGTCGTCGGTCAGGGCGACGTTGGTGAAAATGGTGTCGCTGCGAACGCTCAACATGCAGTTCGGGTTGGTCAGCATGTTGGTGCCGGGGGCCACGCCAAAGTAGCCGGCTTCCGGGTTGATGGCGCGCAGTTGGCCATCGGCCGACGGCTTGATCCAGGCGATGTCGTCGCCAATGGTGGTGACTTTCCAGCCGTCAAAACCGGCCGGTGGCACCAGCATCGAAAAGTTAGTTTTGCCGCAAGCGCTTGGGAAAGCCGCAGCCACATGGTATTTTTTGCCCTTCGGATTGGTCACACCCAAAATCAGCATGTGCTCGGCCAACCAGCCTTCGTCGCGGCCCATGTTGGAGGCGATACGCAGCGCAAAGCATTTTTTGCCTAGCAGCGCGTTGCCGCCGTAGCCCGAACCGTAAGACCAGATTTCGCGGGTTTCCGGGTAGTGGACGATGTACTTGGTCTTGTTGCAAGGCCAAGACACATCTTTTTGGCCCGCTGCGAGCGGTGCGCCGACGGTGTGCACGCAAGGCACGAACGCGCCGTCAACACCCAGCACGTCGTACACAGCACGGCCCATGCGGGTCATGATTTTCATGTTCACGGCGACGTAAGCGCTGTCTGAGAGTTCGATGCCGATGTGGGCAATCGGTGAGCCCAACGGACCCATCGAAAATGGCACCACATACATCGTGCGGCCCTTCATGCAGCCGTCAAACAGGGGTTGCAGCGTGGCGCGCATCTCAGCCGGCGCGACCCAGTTGTTGGTGGGGCCGGCTTCTTCCTTTTTGGCAGAGCAGATAAAGGTGCGGTCTTCCACGCGAGCCACGTCACTCGGGTCGCTCAACGCCAAAAAGCTGTTGGGACGTGTGACGGGATTGAGTTTTTGGAATGTACCAGCGTTGACCAGTTCCTGGCACAAACGCTGGTATTCAGCGTCGCTGCCGTCACACCAGACAATCGCCTCAGGCTGGCACAGGGCTGCCATGTCGGCCACCCAAGCGATTAATTTCGCGTTCTTCACAAAAGCGGGTGGATTCAGGGCAAGCCCTTGCATCGCAGGATGGTTCATCGAAAAGCTCCAAGGTTGTAAAACGTGATGTCGGCAGCCTGCGCAAGCAGCCGGGGCGCCGGACCTTGCAATGACTTGCGAAATAACGTTGAAAAGCTAGCGCAACCAAGCTTTGAAAAGTGATTTTCGATCCACAATTCGCAACGGTGCGAAGGGCCATTCTAAGAACATCTGGCGTCGGTTACCTAGCGGTTACATCCGAAAGATATGCAAAACAAGCATAAGGTTATGATATATTTTGACTCATCCGGGCGTGAAAAAGGCCAGCGCAAAGGCTGACCTTTTTATGGGCAGATCAAGGCGAATGAAGCCTGACCGACCGACAGTGAACTGAAAAGTTCAAGCCATTGTGACGGCGATGAAGGCCAGCAAAAACATCAAGACTGCGCCGGCCAGTGGCACAACGATAGGAACAATCGAGATGACGGAATCGACCGGATCCTCTTCGGCAGCAGGCGCATCATGGGCGTGCGCATTGTGGGCGGAATGATCTGCTGACTTCGACATGGCGGCTCCTATAAACTTTTAAAACTCATGCAATTTTACCTTTTTGAAGATGAGGCGTCGAACGGAGGGTCTAGGGCTAGGGGAAAAAGTCTGTGGACTGACGTCACCGTGAAGGTCAGTGCCCCAGAATCTTCGATAAAAAATCCTGCGCCCTATCCGTTTGCGGGTGACTGAAAAACGCATCCGGCGTGTTTTGCTCGACGATTTGGCCTTGGTCCATGAAGATCACGCGGTCCGCCACCGCTTTGGCAAAACCCATTTCGTGCGTCACGCAGAGCAAGGTCATGCCTTGATCGGCCAGTTCCACAATCACGTCCAGCACTTCCTTGATCATCTCCGGGTCCAGCGCTGAGGTGGGTTCGTCAAACAAAATGATTTTGGGCTTCAGGCAGAGTGCACGGGCAATCGCGACGCGTTGCTGCTGGCCGCCCGACAATTGCAACGGAAACTTATGCGCTTGCTCGGCGATTTGCACGCGTTCGAGTTGTTGCATGGCCTTGTCTTCAGCCTCTTTTTTTGGCATCTTGCCGACCCAGATCGGCGACAGCGTCAGGTTCTCCAACACCGTCAGATGCGGAAACAAATTGAACTGCTGAAACACCATGCCGACTTGCTGGCGTACGGCGTCGATGGCTTTGATGTCATCCGACAGCTCAATACCGGCCACGATGAGCCGGCCCTGCTGATGCTCTTCAAGCCGGTTGATGCACCTAATCAACGTTGACTTGCCAGAGCCGGAGGGCCCGCAAATCACGATGCGTTCGCCTTGGGCGACCTGCAAGTCGATGTCGCGCAGCACATGAAAATCGTTGCCGTACCACTTGTTGACTTTGTCAAAGGTGATGATGGGATCGCTCATCTCGCGTGGCCTTGGTTAACTTGCTTTTCGACCCACAGGCTGTAACGCGACATGGCGAAGCAAAAAGTGAAATAGATCAGGGCAATGAAGAGATAGCCCTCGACCTTGAAAGGGCGCCAGTCGGCGTCAGAGTTGAGGGCCAAGCCAAGCGCGCCAGTGAGTTCATACAGACTGACGATGGTCACCAAGGAGGTGTCCTTGAAGATGCCAATGAAGTTGTTCATGATGCCGGGCACGACGATGGCCAGCGCTTGCGGCAGCACGATTTTGCGTTGCGTCTGCCAGTAGGACAGACCGAGCGTGGCGGCTGCTTCAACTTGCCCTTTGGGGATGGCTTGCAGACCGCCGCGAATCACCTCGGCCATGTAGGCCGCAGCAAACAGCGTGATGCCGATCAGCACGCGAATCAGCACGTCGATGCGCGTGCCCTGCGGCATGAACAGCGGAAATAAAAACGAGGCCATGAACAGCACCGAAATCAGCGGCACACCACGGACCAGCTCGATGTAAATCGTGCAGGCGCTGCGTATCGCCGGCAAGTCAGAGCGGCGGCCCAGCGCTACCAGCAGCGCCAACGGAAAAGCCATGGCGATCGACAGTGAGGCCAGCAACAGCGTCAACGGAAAACCGCCCCAGCGATCGGTTTCGACCCGCGTCAGTCCAAAGCTGTCGCCATACATCAGCACAAAAAACACAGCCAGCACAGCCACCCACAGCAAGCTCAGCCACGGCTTCCAGAAAAACCGCACACAGCTGGCGACCAGCACGCTGAGCATCAAGACGGTGGCCAAGAGCGGTCGCCATTGTTCATCGAACGGGTAGCGGCCAAAGATGATGAGCCGGTACTTCTCGGCCACCACGCCCCAGCAAGCACCCACGGTCGCCGCCCGGCAAGCCTCTGAGTCGGGCCGCCACGTGGCCGAAAACAAGGCCCATTGGATGAACTGCGGCAGGTACCACAGCAGCAACCCGCCCAGCAACACCGTGCCCAGCGTGGTGCGCAGGTCACCAAACAAGTTGCTCTTGAGCCAAGCCTGCAGACCGCCTTGGCGCACCGGTGCGGGACGCGCAGGAATCGCGTGGAAAGTTTGAGCGGTCATGGGTTCATGGGCGTCTGAAGTCACTCAACGCTCCTTGATGGCCGCACGGGCGTTGTAGCGGCTCATCCACCACGATGTCAGCAGCGAGGTGCTGAGGTAAATCACCATCACGATGCTGATGCACTCGACGGCGCGGCCGGTTTGATTCAGTGCGGTGTTGGAGATGGAAACCACGTCCGGGTAACCAATGGCGACCGCCAGCGAGGAGTTTTTCGTGAGGTTCAGATACTGGTTGGTGAGCGGCGGAATGATGACGCGCAACGCTTGCGGCAACATCACCTGCCGCATTTCTTGCCGACGGCTCAAGCCCAGCGCCGCCGCGGCTTCACTTTGCCCCAACGCTACCGACTGGACACCGGCGCGCACCACTTCGGCGATAAAGGCTGCGGTGTACATCGTCAAGCCGAGCAACACGGCAATGAACTCAGGCGTCAGCGCGCCACCGTTTTCAATCGCAAACAGGCCACGCGAGGGTGAGTTCAGGGCAGACGGTGCGCCACCAGCAAGCCACCCGATCAAACCGCCCAAAAGTACCAAGCCAAGCGGCAGCCAGACCCTACTGCGCAACTGGCCTGTCGCGTCAAAATGGGCAGCGGCTTGGCGGCGGTACAGCCACGCCAACGCTGCGCCAGCCAGCAAACCCACTGCTGCCCAGACATGCCCGCCAGACCAAATGGGAACCGGAAAATTAAGGCCGCCTTTACTGAGGTAGAACGAGCCTACTTGCCAAGCTTCCGACGCAGCAGGCAAAACTTCCGTGAACAGCAAATACCACATGAGCAATTGCAGCAAGATTGGAATGTTCCGGAAAATTTCGACATAGGCGGAGCACGCGCCGCGCACCAGTGCATTGCGCGAAAAGCGGCCCACGCCGACCAAGGTGCCGATCAGCGTGGCCAAGACAATACCGATCAGCGCTACGCGCAAGGTGTTGCTCAGGCCGATCAGAAAAGCGCGCCAATAGGGTTGGCTGGCGTCAAACGGAAACAGGCTTTCGCCAATGTCAAAGCCGGCGGTTTGCGTCAGAAAATCAAAGCCGCTCTGAATACCCCGCTCGCGCATGTTGATCAGCGTGTTGTGGCCCAAGTACCAAAGCGCCAAGGCAATCAAGACCAGCGCCAACGCTTGGTAAATCAAGCCGCGAAAAGCCCGGCTGCGCCACGACCACTTTTTCTGAGGCGCAACGGCCTGCGTGGCTTGAGTCGTGGGTGTCATGCCGCTTTAACGCAGCGGGTAGGCATACATCAGGCCACCTTGGTTCCACTGCTTGTTGAGGCCACGCGGCAAACCGATGGCCGACTTGGGGCCGAGATTGCGCTCGAAAATTTCGCCGTAGTTGCCGGTGGCTTTGAGGGCGCGCAGCATCCATTCTTTGTCCAGGCCGAGCAGTCGGCCGGTGTCTTCAGTGGTGCCCAGAATGCGCTGAATCACCGGATCGAGGGTGCTGGTTTTCAGCTTGTCGACGTTGGCTTGGGTCACGCCGTATTCTTCCGCTTCGATCAGGCCGTAAATCACCCACTTGACGATGGCGAACCACTCGTCGTCACCGCGCCGCACCATAGGGCCAAGCGGTTCTTTGGAAATTAAATCAGCCAAGATGACGTGATCTGCCGGGTTGCTGGCATCACGGTTGCGAATCGAAGCCAAGCCTGACGCATCGGTGGTGTAGGCCACGCAGCGGCCGGAGAAATAGGCGGCGTTGGCGGCTTCGAATTTCTCAAATACCACCGGCTTGAGGTTCAGCTTGTGGGTGCGCGAGTAATCGCTCAAGTTTCTTTCGGTGGTGGTGCCGGACTGCACGCAGACGGTTTGGCCCTTGAGCTGCTTGGCACTTTTGATGTTGAACTTGGCCGGCACCATGAAACCCTGGCCGTCGTAATACGTCACAACAGTTTGGTGCAGACCGAGCGAGGCGTCACGCGACAGGCTCAGGGTGGTGTTGCGCGACAGCACATCGACTTCGCCAGACTGCAGCGCCGTGAAGCGTTGCTGCGACGTCAGTGGCACGAACCTGACTTTGTTGGCATCGCCCAGCGTGGCGGCGGCCACAGCTTTGCAAACATCAACATCCAGCCCCGACCAGTTGCCGCTAGAGTCGGCCGCCGAGAAGCCGGCCACACCGGTGCTGACACCGCAAATCACTTGGCCGCGTGACTTGATCGCGTCGAGAGTTTTGCCAGCGAAGGCCGGCAGGGCAGCCGTCAGACAGAGACCGGCCAGCAATGCTCGCAGATTATTTTTGGTTGCAAAGTTGGACAAGGTGATCTCCGTGAAAAAGAAATAGGGGGTGTGCATTCGCATCAAGCGGCGTGCAGGGCGTTAAATCCTAGCGCAAGCGTCAAGCACACGTCGGCAGCCCAGCATTTCATGGTCTGCCCCAGAGGCTATTCAAAATGTAGCGGCGCACACGCGCAACACTTCCGCACCATAGGCTTGCAGCTTTTTCGCACCCATGCCGCTGATGCCTTCCATGTCGCCCAAGCTCTGCGGGTCTTGCTCGGCCAAAGCTCGCAGCGTGGCGTCATGAAAGATGACAAACGCCGGCAGGTTGTGCTCGCGGGCCACTTCGGCGCGCCAAGCTTTGAGCTTGCCCAAGCGCTCCATCGCCCCGGCATTGAGGCTGGCTTCGGCCATGCCTTTGACCGAGGTTTTGACGCTGCGTTTCTTGCGATCAGCGCTGCCGCCCAGCGCTTGTTCGCGCAGCATCACCGTCACTTCGCCGCGCAGCACCGCGCGGGCGTCAGGCAGCAACTGCAAGGTGCTGAAGGCTTCACTGTCGACGCGCACCATGTTTTTGGCAATCAGCTGGCGCAATACGCCGCGCCACTGCGTCTCAGCCAGCTCGGCCCCAATGCCGAAGGTGCTGAGCTTGTCGTGCGCGTACTGGTTGATTTTGTCGGTGACTTTGCCGCGCAAAATGTCCATGATGTGACCGGCGCCAAAGCTGATGCCGCTGGCTTGCTGCACACGGTAAATGCAGCTCAGCATCTTGCGCGCGGCAATGCTGGCGTCCCACACCGCCGGTGGGTTCAGGCAGTTGTCGCAATTGCCACACGGCTGACTGTCTTCGCCAAAGTAGCTTAGCAAGCTGACCCGGCGGCAGCGCGTGTCTTCGGCCAGCGTCAGCAGCGCGTCGAGTTTGCCGCGCATCACTTGTTTGAACTCTTCGCTGGCGACTTCGCTGGTGTCGATCATGCGGCGCTGGTTCACCACGTGTTGCAGGCCATAAGCCATCCAGGCGTTGGCCGGCAAACCATCACGACCAGCCCGGCCAGTTTCTTGGTAGTAGCCTTCGATATTTTTCGGCATGTCGAGGTGCGCCACAAAGCGCACATCCGGCTTGTCGATGCCCATGCCAAAGGCGATGGTGGCGACCATGACCATGGCATCTTCACGCAGGAATCGGTCTTGCCGTTGTTGTCGCACCGATGAATCTAGGCCAGCGTGATAGGCCATGGCTTTGAGGCCGGCGTCTTGAAGCATGTCGGCGATTTCTTCGACCCGCTTGCGCGACTGGCAGTAGACGATGCCGGCCTCGCCAGCGTGTTCGGTTTCAATGAAGCGCAGCAGTTGCCGCGTCGGATCGGTCTTTTCAACAATCGTGTAGCGGATGTTGGGCCGGTCAAAACTGCTGACAAATTCGCGAGCGTCTTCGAGCTTCAGGCGCTCGATCATGTCTTGCCGGGTCAGGGCGTCGGCGGTGGCGGTGAGCGCCACTCGCGGCACGTCGGGAAAGGTTTCGTGCAGCAGGCTCAGTGAGCGGTACTCAGGCCGAAAGTCGTGGCCCCACTGGCTCACGCAATGCGCTTCATCAATCGCAAACAGGCTGAGCAGACCGCGCTCATGCAGCGAGCCGAGCAGGCCCTTCATGCGCGGCGTGTTGATGCGCTCAGGCGCCGCATACAGCAGCGTGAGTTCGTTGCGCAGCAGCTGCTTTTCGAGCGCGCTGCTTTCTTCTTGCGTCTGGGTCGAATTGAGAAAAGCCGCCGACACGCCGGCCTCGTGCAGCGCACCCACCTGATCGTGCATCAGCGCAATCAGCGGCGAGATGACAATGGTCACGCCGTGGCCGGCTTGCTGCCGGGCAATCGCAGGAATTTGATAGCACAAGGATTTGCCGCCGCCCGTGGGCATCAACACCAAGGCGTCACCGCCTTGCACCACATGGTTGACGATGTCTTCTTGCGGGCCGCGAAAGCTGCTGTAGCCAAACACGTCGCTCAGAATGTTAAGGGGCGAAGGGGCGGTAGAAAGTGCGTTAGAAGGCAAAAAATATCCAGTGTTCAGGGGGCGCTACATCTGTTCCCAAGGCAAGCCGGCAAAGCGCCAGCCCGACAAGGTCGAGCGGCGGAATTGATCGTCCAACTCGCCTTCAAAGCCATTCAGCACATGCGCCACGTTGTCGAATCCGGCGGCTTCCAGGGCGGCACCGGCATCCCGCGTGCGTTGGCCAGAACGGCAAATCAACAAAACGCTTTGATGCTTGTCGCGCGCTTCTCGTGTCACGGCATCGGCAAAGTGGGTCGCATCAGGCATCAAGTCCGGGTATTCGTACCACGGCACATTAACCACGCCGGGCGGCCGACCGACATACAGCGATTCAATTTCCATGCGGACATCGACGAACAGCGTGTCGGGTGCTTGTTGCAGGTGCGTCCAAGCTTCAAGGGGAGTGAGATTTTTCATAGTCAGTTCAGGCAATGACGCTATTGTCGGGGAAAGACTCGATGGCTAAGTTTTTCTACAATAGCCCGGATGAAAGCCTTTAACTACACCCGCGGCCAGGCGCTGCCCGCCATTCTTGCAAAACGCATCGCCATCCTGGACGGCGCGATGGGCACCATGATCCAGCGCTTCAAACTCTCTGAAGCGCAGTACCGCGGTGAGCGCTTCAAAGACTTCCACAAAGACGTCAAGGGCAACAACGAGCTCTTGAGCCTGACCCGCCCGGATGTGATCCAAGACATCCACGAAGGCTATCTCGCGGCGGGTGCCGACATGATCGAGACCAACACCTTTGGCGCCACCACCGTGGCCCAGGCCGACTACGACATGGCAGATCTGGCGATAGAGATGAACTACGAATCAGCGCGCATTGCTCGCGCCGCCTGTGACAAATTCTCAACGTCTGACAAACCGCGTTTTGTCGTTGGCGCCCTCGGCCCGACCCCCAAAACTGCCAGCATCAGCCCCGATGTGAACGACCCCGGCGCCCGCAACACCAGCTTCGAAGAACTCCGCAAAGCCTATTACGAGCAGACCGAAGCGCTGGTCAAAGGCGGCAGCGATGTGCTGCTGGTCGAAACCATTTTTGACACGCTGAACGCCAAGGCCGCCTTGTTTGCGATCGACGAGTACTTTGACAACGCTGGCGAGCGCTTGCCCTTGATCATCAGCGGCACCGTGACCGATGCGTCGGGCCGCATCTTGAGTGGCCAGACCGTGACGGCTTTCTGGCACAGCGTGCGCCATGCGCAGCCGCTGGCCATCGGCCTGAACTGCGCTTTGGGTGCCACGCTCATGCGGCCCTACATTCAGGAACTGGCCCGCGTTGCTGGCGACACCTACATCAGCTGCTACCCGAACGCCGGCCTGCCCAATCCTATGAGCGACACAGGCTTTGACGAAACACCCGACGTCACCAGCCGCTTGCTGCGTGAGTTCGCTGCCGAAGGCTTGGTCAACATCGTCGGCGGCTGCTGCGGCACCACGCCAGAGCACATTGGCGCGATCCACCAAGCGGTGGCACCGCTAGGCCCGCGCGGTTTGACATCAGGCGGGTTCTACAAAGAGGCGGCTTGACCCTCTGGCGTTGCCTGTTGTTGGCTGCAGCCACCCTGCTGGTGGCTTGCGGTCAAAAGCCGCCCTCTTGGGATGTGTTGCTGTCCGGAAAAATCGTGGGCCAATACCCGACTTACACCGTGAAAGTCACCGCACCAGGGCAATTGAGCGTTGAGCGCCCCGGCATGCCGCCACAAACGGTCAGCGTCGAGCCGATCGCCCAGCATTGCCTGCGCGGGCCACGTGATTGCGGCGACGCGGTTGAGAAAATGCTGTTGCTTCTGCGCGATCCTTGAGTTGGTTAAAATGAGCGCCTTCTCAAGGAGCGTTGCAGCGAAGCCCAGGTTTCGTCAGGCTTGGGAACCGATCCCCGCAACCACGCTCACCTTTGGCCCAAGGTGAGTCCATGTCTTCGAAATCTGCTCCTGTCCCCCCCGCACATGCTGACGTGCCGCCCATGAAGTTGTCCGGCCTGGAGCCGGTCTCCATCGGCGCCGAATCCTTATTCGTCAACATTGGTGAGCGTACCAACGTCACCGGCTCCAAAGCTTTCGCCCGCTTGATTTTGAATGGCGACTTCGAGCAGGCGTTGGTGGTGGCCCGGCAGCAGGTTGAAAACGGCGCGCAGATCATCGACATCAACATGGACGAGGCGATGTTGGACAGCCAAGCGGCCATGGTGCGTTTTCTGAACCTGATCGCCAGCGAACCCGATATTTCGCGTGTGCCCATCATGATCGACAGCTCCAAGTGGAGCGTGATCGAGGCCGGCCTGCGCTGCATTCAGGGCAAGGGCATCGTCAATTCCATCTCCATGAAAGAAGGGCTTGAGCCTTTCAAATACCAAGCCAAATTGCTCAAACGGTATGGCGCGGCTGCCGTGGTCATGGCTTTTGACGAACAAGGCCAGGCCGACACCTACCAGCGCAAGATTGAAATTTGCGAGCGGGCTTATCGGGTGCTGGTCGACGAACTCGACTTCCCGCCTGAAGATATTATTTTTGACCCGAACATCTTCGCCATCGCCACCGGCATCGATGAACACAACAACTACGCGGTGGACTTCATCAACGCCACGCGCTGGATCAAGCAAAACCTGCCGGGCGCCAAAGTCTCTGGCGGCGTCTCCAACGTGTCCTTCAGCTTTCGCGGCAACGACCCGGTGCGCGAAGCTATTCACACCGTCTTTTTGTACCACGCGATTCAGGCCGGCATGGACATGGGCATCGTCAACGCCGGCATGGTTGGCGTCTATGACGACCTAGAACCGGTGCTGCGCGAGCGGGTCGAAGACGTGGTGCTGAATCGCACGCCGGTCTACAAGCCGGGTGAAGCGCAATTGACGCCGGGCGAGCGTTTGATTGAGGTTGCCGAAACAGCGCAGAGCGGCGCCAAAGACGACAGCAAGCGCAACGAATGGCGCGCCCTGCCCGTGCGGGCGCGGCTCAGCCATGCGCTGGTGCACGGCATGAACGAGTTCATCACCGAAGACACCGAAGAAGTTTGGCAGGCGATTCAGGCCGACGGTGGCCGGCCGCTGCACGTCATTGAAGGCCCGTTGATGGACGGCATGAACGTGGTCGGCGATTTGTTCGGCCAAGGCAAGATGTTCTTGCCGCAAGTGGTCAAAAGCGCCCGCGTCATGAAGCAGGCCGTGGCGCATTTGCTGCCCTACATCGAAGCTGAAAAACTGCTGCTGGAAGCGGCTGGCGCCGACGTTAAAACCAAGGGCAAGATCATCATCGCCACCGTCAAGGGTGACGTGCATGACATCGGCAAAAATATCGTCACGGTGGTTTTGCAATGCAACAACTTTGAAGTCGTCAACATGGGCGTGATGGTGCCATGCCATGAAATCTTGGCGCGCGCCAAAGCCGAGGGTGCCGACATTGTCGGCCTTTCCGGCTTGATCACCCCGAGCTTGGAAGAGATGCAGTACGTGGCGGCCGAGATGCAGAAAGATGACCACTTCCGCCTGAAGAAAATCCCGCTGATGATTGGCGGCGCGACCACCAGCCGCGTGCACACCGCGGTCAAAATTTCGCCTCACTACGAAGGCCCGGTGGTTTACGTGCCGGATGCGTCGCGCAGCGTCAGCGTGGCGCAAAGCCTGCTGTCTGACAACGCGACAAAATACATCGACGACCTCAACGCCGACTACGTGAAAGTGCGCGAGCAACACGCCAACAAAAAGCAGATCCCGATGTGGCCGCTGGCCAAAGCCCGCGCCAATGCCACACCGATCGACTGGACGCACTACACGCCGCCGGTGCCGAAATTCATCGGCCGTCGCGTCTTCAAAAACTTCGACTTGGCCGAGTTGGCGCAGCACATCGACTGGGCTCCGTTCTTCCAGACTTGGGATTTGGCGGGCCCGTTCCCGGCGATCTTGAAAGACGAGGTGGTTGGTACCGAAGCTGTGCGCGTCTATGCCGATGCACAGCGCATGCTCAAGCGTTTGATTGACGGTCGCTGGCTCACGGCCAACGGCGTCATGGCGCTGTATCCGGCCAACAGCGTGGGCGACGACATCGAGATTTACACCGACGAGAGCCGCCACGAAGTCGCCATGACGTGGCACGGTCTGCGACAGCAAACCGAGAAAACCGCGATTGAGGGCGCGGACGGCAAGATGCACATGCGCCCAAGCCGCTGCCTGTCAGACTTTATTGCGCCCAAAGTGCTGTCGGCAGAAGTCAAAGCGGTGCGCGCAGGTCACGCCGGCGCAGAAGGCCACAACACCTTTCAGCTGCCCGACTACATTGGCGTGTTTGCAGTCACCACCGGCATTGGCGCAGAAAAAAAAGAGAAGTACTTTCAGGACGATCACGACGACTACTCGTCGATCATGCTCAAAGCCTTGGCCGACCGTTTGGCCGAAGCCTTTGCCGAAGCCATGCACAAGCGCGTGCGGCAAGACCTGTGGGGTTACGCGTCAGAAGAAGCGCTGAGCACCGACGACATGATCAGCGAAAAATACCAAGGCATTCGCCCGGCGCCCGGTTACCCGGCGTGCCCTGACCACAGCGTCAAGCAAGCCATGTTCGACCTGCTCAAGGCCGACGACATCGGCATGGCCTTGACCGAAAGTCTGGCCATGACACCGGCTGCCAGCGTCAGCGGTTTTTACCTGAGCCACCCAGATTGCGCTTACTTCAATGTCGGCAAAATCGGTGACGACCAGCTGCAAGACTTGGCCAAACGGCGCGGCCTGAAAGCCGCTGATTTGGAGCGTTTGCTGGCACCGAATCTGTGAGCGCCCGATGAGTCGACTCGGACTGACCCGCGACAAGATCTACAAGACCATCGCCCGCCAGATGCATGGCGTGGTGCCGTGCTGGGTCTGTGGTGAGCATGTGCTGCAAGCGGCGGCCACGCTGGAACATATTCAGCCCTTGAGCGAAGGCGGCAACTCGCACCAAGAGAACCTCGCCATCAGCCACGAGGTCTGCAACAGTCAGCGCCACGCCTTGGGTGCTGTGCCCGTGGCTGACGATGCGCCGGGGCAGGTGGCGCGGCGTGCTCTCCAGCGCGTCAGCAACAACGCCGCATAAAGCCGCTGATCAAACCCCCTTCAAGGCCCGTCGGTACTGCACCGCCTCGGCCACATGGTCGACGTCCACTTGCGCGGCACCCGCCAGATCGGCAATGGTGCGGGCCACTTTCAAGCAGCGGTGAATGCTGCGGCCTGACCAGCCGAGACGGCTGGCTGCTGTGTTGAGAAAGGCGGCTGCAGCGCCTTGAAGTTGGCATTGGGCGTCGATGGCTTGGCCTTCCAGCGCTTGGTTGGCGCTGCCTTGACGGTTGACAGCACGATCTCTGGCGGCGACCACGCGTTGGCGGATGCTGGCCGTGCCTTCACCGGCGGGGGCATTGATCAGTTCGTGGGCCGCCAGCGCGCCGACCTCCACATGCAGATCAATCCGGTCGATCAAGGGGCCGCTGAGCTTGCCTTGGTAGCGCGCCACTTGCTCAGGTGAGCAGCGGCAGGCGCGCAGGCTGGAGCCGAGGTAGCCGCAGGGGCAAGGGTTCATCGCGGCAATGAGTTGAAAGCGCGCCGGAAACTCGGCCCGCTGCGCCGCCCGGGAAATCGTGATGCAGCCGGTTTCCAACGGTTCGCGCAGGGCTTCAAGGGCGGCTCTGGGGAATTCGGGCAGTTCATCTAAGAAAAGCACGCCGCAATGCGCCAGCGATATTTCGCCAGGCCGGGGTGGCGAGCCGCCGCCGACCAAAGCCACCGCGCTGGCCGTGTGGTGCGGCGAGGACGTCGGGCGAACGGCCCAACGCTCTAACGTGAAGCGACCACCTAGTGAGGCGATGGCCGCGCTCTCAAGCGCTTCTTGCGTGGTCATCGCTGGCAGCAAGCCCGCAAAGCGCTGCGCCAGCATCGATTTGCCTGAGCCTGGAGCGCCCATCAACAGCAGCGAATGGCCGCCAGCCGCCGCAATCTCTAACGCGCGTTTGGCAGCGGCCTGGCCTTTCACATCGGCCAAGTCGGGGTAATGGGCCTCACCGGGTTTGTCGGTGGTGGCGACGCGAACCCAGCCGTCGTCGGCTTCAGGCGGCACATCGCCGGGTAAAAACTGTTTCGCCACGTCGAGCAAACGCAGCGCCCGGTAAATGCGCACATCAGGCACCAAGGCGGCTTCTTGGGCGCTCCCTTCGGGCAACACCAGTTGGGCCCGTTGGCTGCCAGCCTCTGACGCCAAGGCCAGGCTCATGGCCAGTGCGCCGCGCACCGGCCGCAAGTCGCCGCCCAAAGACAACTCACCGGCGAACTCATAACCAGCGAGTTTGCTGGCGTCGAGCTGGCCACTGGCCGCCAAGATGCCGAGCGCTATCGGCAGGTCAAAGCGGCCGGAATCTTTCGGCAAATCAGCCGGCGCCAGATTCACGGTGATGCGCTTGTTGCCCGGAAACTCCAGCCCGCTGTTTTGAATCGCGGAGCGAACCCGCTCACGCGCTTCTTTCACCTCGGTGTCGGCCAGGCCGACCAGCGTGAAGCTCGGCAGCCCGTTGGCCAGATGCACTTCAACGATGACAGGCTTGGCTTGCAGACCCAACAGCGCGCGGCTATGCACTAAAGAAAGGCTCATGATGAGGTTGACTCCTTGGTGCGCACCAACTAAGCGCACGCTTGATTGCACATCTTTGGTGCTAAAAAATGAATCACCCTTAAGTTCATAAGTGACAGGCTTAAATGGAATGACTTTACATCCTAAGGCCTCTCTTGCTTTCTGGCACGCTAAATGCTATCGGAGTTGGGTACCAATAATTTTTTCACTACCCGGAGATTTCCATGAAGTTCGCACCCGCTCAAGTCACCATCGCAGCTCTGATTGCTTTGTCCGGCTCCGCATTTGCACAGACCGCCGCCCCAGCAGCCGTGGACCCTGTTTCATACAACATCTCGGTGGTCAGCAACTACAAGTACCGCGGCCAAGACCAAGACTGGAGCAAAACCAAGGGTTTCAAGCCAGCCCTGCAAGGCGGCGTTGATTACGCGCACGCCAGCGGCTTTTATGTGGGCAACTGGAACTCGACCGTCGACTTCAAAGACCCAAACGGTAGCAAGGCTAACCTCGAAGTTGACCTGTACGGTGGCTACAAGTTTCCATTGGGTGACATCGGCATGGACGTCGGTGCGCTGACCTACATCTACCCAGGCGCTACCAAAGCCAACACCACTGAGCTCTATGTGGCTGCCAGTTACGGCCCGGTCACAGCCAAGTACTCCAGCACGGTTTCTAAAGGTTACTTTGGCACCGGAGAGAGCACCTCTGACGGCCGAGGCACGGGCTACCTGAACCTGGCCTTCGCGCAAGAAGTCATGCCGAAAGTCACGCTCAAAGCATCCGTTGGTAGCACCATGTTTACATCAGATGTGAAGAATGCTTCTCTCGCTGTCAATTACATCGATTACAGCGTCGGCGCCGCCTACGACCTCGGCGAAGGCATGTCCGTGACTGGCTTATACGCTGGCGGCAACAAGAAAGACTTCTGGACATTCCCCGCAACTGTTGATTCATCGAAATCTATCAACAAAGGCACGTTCATCGTGATGCTGACCAAAGCCATCTAAATCCAGCAGGAGCGGCCTCAGCCGCTCCGCTTTTTTCATAAAAAGGAGAAAACGAACATGAAACTTGTCACGGCCATCATCAAACCGTTCAAGCTCGACGAGGTGCGCGAAGCCCTCTCCGGCATCGGCGTTCAGGGCATCACAGTCACCGAAGTCAAAGGTTTCGGCCGCCAAAAAGGTCACACGGAGCTGTACCGCGGCGCTGAATACGTCGTCGACTTCCTGCCGAAGGTCAAGATCGAAGCCGCCGTCTCTGACGAGCTGGTCGATCGCGTGATCGAAGCCATTGAAGGCGCTGCCCGCACCGGCAAGATCGGTGACGGCAAGGTCTTTGTCTACAACCTCGAGCAGGTCGTGCGCATTCGTACCGGTGAAACCGGCAAAGAAGCGCTGTAAGGCTCAGCCTCCACCCCTAAAGAGAACATCGACATGAAAAAACTACTTGCCAGCCTTGCCCTCGGGTTGAGTTTGCTGACCTCCGGTGTCGCCGTCATGGCACAAGCCCCGGCGGCCGCTCCTGCAGCGACGTCGGTTGCGGCCCCTGCTGAAGCCAAACCTGCTGCTGCACCTGCTGCCACAGCCCCTGCCGCCGCCGTCGCTGCACCAGCTGATGCGGCCGCACCCGTGCTCGTTCCTAACAAAGGCGACACCGCTTGGATGATGACCTCAACGATTCTGGTCATTCTGATGGTTGTCCCTGGCCTTGCACTGTTTTATGGCGGCCTGGTTCGCAGCAAAAACATGCTGTCTGTGCTCATGCAAGTCATGGTCACTTTCTCCATGATCGTGGTGCTGTGGTTCATCTACGGTTACAGCTTGGCCTTCACAGAAGGCAACGCCTTCTTCGGTGGCTTTGACCGACTCTTCATGGCCGGGATCTGGGACAACGCTGCAGGCACGTTTGCCAACGCAGCGACTTTCAGCAAGGGCGTGGTTATTCCTGAAATCGTCTTCGCCGCTTTCCAAGCGACGTTTGCCGGCATCACTTGCGCACTCATCGTTGGCGCTTTTGCTGAACGTAAGAAGTTCTCCGCAGTGCTGATGTTCATGGTCATCTGGTTCACCTTCAGCTACGCTCCGATTGCCCACATGGTGTGGTTCTGGATGGGTCCTGATGCGTACACAGCCGCAGAAGTGGTTGACGCGATGAACGCCAAAGCGGGCTACATCTGGCAGTCGGGTGCGTTGGACTTCGCTGGTGGCACGGTGGTGCACATCAACGCGGCGGTTGCTGGTCTGGTCGGTGCCTACATGGTTGGCAAGCGCATTGGTTACGGCAAAGAAGCCATGGCGCCACACAGCCTGACGCTGACGATGGTTGGTTCCGCCCTGCTGTGGGTGGGCTGGTTCGGTTTCAACGCTGGCTCGGCACTCGAAGCCAACGGCTTCGCAGCTCTGGCCTTCATCAACACGCTCGGCGCTACGGCAGCGGCTGTGTTGGCTTGGTGCCTCGGTGAAGCGCTGATGCGCGGCAAGGCTTCGATGTTGGGTGCAGCCTCTGGTGCTGTTGCCGGTCTGGTGGCGATCACGCCAGCAGCAGGCAACGTCGGTATCGGCGGCGGTTTGGTCATCGGTTTCATCGCTGGTTTCGCCTGCCTCTGGGGTGTCAATGGCCTGAAGAAAATGCTTGGTGCTGACGATTCACTGGACGTCTTCGGCGTGCACGGTATCGGCGGTATCTTGGGTGCACTGCTCACCGGCGTCTTCAACTCACCAAACCTCGGCGGCCCTGGCTTCGTGGCTGACTGGGTCACAGCGACGGGCATCGCAGCCGCTGACTACTCGATCGTCTCGCAAGTTTGGATCCAAGCCAAGGCCGTGATCATCACGGTCATCTGGTCGGGCGTGGTGTCCTTCATCGCCTTCAAAGTGGTGGACCTGACTATCGGTCTGCGCGTCTCTGAAGAAGACGAGCGCGAAGGTCTGGACATCTCTTCACACGGTGAAACAGCCTACAACCGTTGATTGACAAGTTGAGTTGAAAAGCCGGAGAGCTGTCAGGGCTCGCCGGTTGATGGAAGAGAGAGTCTCCTTTGGATTTCAGCCCGCCAGCACAAGTTGGCGGGCTGCTTTTTTTGGGGCACTACTTTACCCGCTACAGTTGAAAGGCTACGGGTTTTGCTGCCCGGTCTCTCCAACTACCAAGGTGATCCATGTACTGGCAAACCGTCGTTAACACGCCCAACCAACTCGGTGAATCGCCGTTTTGGCATCCCGCAGAAGGCCGGCTGTACTGGATGGACATTCCGGGCCGACAACTGCACCGTCTGCATGTCGCCAGCGGCGCGCGGCAAAGCTGGGCCATGCCGTCAGAGCCGGGCGGTATGGCGCCCGCTGAGTCGGGCGGTTTGGTGCTGGCGCTGCGCAGCGGTATCTACCGAGCGCGGACATGGGGCGGTGCGTTAGAGCGCATCGTGCCTGCGCCGTACGACACGGCGACCATGCGCTTTAACGATGGCAAGGCCGATCCCGAAGGTCGGTTTTGGTGCGGCACGATTGACGAAACACGGACGGCAGCCAACGCGCAGCTGTGGTCCCTTGATGGCCGGGGTGAGTCGCCAGTGTTTGAAAGCAAAGTGGCAGATGCGACCACCGGCAACGGCCTGGCTTGGTCGCCAGACGCTGGCACTTTGTACTGGGCCGACACGCCCAGCCACACCATCCGCGCTTGGGACTGGAACGCCGTTGACAACACCTTGGTTCGGCCGCGCGTGTTTGCCAGCTGGCCAGGTAAGCCGGCAGGTTGGCAAGCCGGCATGGACAACAACGCTGGTTATGGCGGCAGGCCCGATGGCGCGGCCGTTGACGCCGAAGGCAATTACTGGGTCGCGATGTTCGAAGGCGGGCGGATCCTCCAACTCTCACCAGCAGGGGAAACGCTGGCCGAATGGCCACTGCCGGCACAGTGCCCGACCATGCCCTGTTTTGGCGGTGACGACTTGCAAACGCTGTACGTCACCTCGGCCCGTCAGAACCGTCCCGTCGCAGAATTGCAAGCCTTTCCCGACGCCGGCTGTGTGTTTGCGATGCGCGTCGACGTGCCGGGCTTGCCGGTGAATTTTTACCGGGATTGAGGGTCGGCTTACCATCGGGGATACCTCAGACATTGCTGAACTCACGACAGACACCATGCCAACTTCATTTGACGACTTGAGCAATACGCTTGCTGCTCGCGTGCGCGAGGCTGCCAAAACCGGCACACGCTTGCGCATTCAGGGCGGTGGCAGCAAAGATTTTTACGGCCAGCCGCTGCTCGGCGAACCACTGGATGTGTCCGCTTACTGCGGTGTGGTGAGCTACGAGCCTAGCGAGTTGGTGGTGACCGCCCGGGCCGGCACACCGCTGGCTGAGCTCGAAACCTTGCTGGCCAGCCAAGGCCAGTGCCTGCCATTTGAGCCGCCGCATTTTGGTCCGGCAGCCACCGTCGGCGGCATGGTGGCCAGCGGCCTGAGTGGTCCAGCGCGTGCTAGTGTGGGTGCCGTGCGAGACTACATATTGGGCGTGAAGATCATCAACGGTCAGGGCGAAGTGCTCACCTTTGGTGGGCAAGTGATGAAAAATGTGGCCGGCTACGACGTCTCGCGGCTGATGGCCGGCTCGCTTGGCACGCTCGGTGTGTTGCTCGAGGTCTCGCTCAAGGTCTTGCCGGTAGCGCCGGCCGAAGCCACGCTGATGTGTTCAGGTGTGTCACAGCAGCAAGCCTTGGATTTGCTCAACGCGTGGGGTGCTCAGCCGCTGCCGCTGAATGCAAGTTGCTGGGTTCATGACACCAGCGTGCAGCCGCCGCGCGACACGTTGTTTGTCCGCCTGCGTGGCGCGGTGGCGGCGGTCGACGCCGCCTGTCCGCGCCTGTCCGCGGACGTCACGGCCTTGGGCGGCGAGGTGCTGCGCATGGAGCCGGCCCAAGCCAGTGCCGACTGGAACGCTTGCCGTGAACAGATACTGCCGTTTTTTGCCGCGCTACCAGCTGCTATGACGGCCGTCAACCCTGACTTGTGCTTGTGGCGTTTGAGTGTGCCGCAGACCACCCCTGCGCTGGCCCTGCCGGCCGTGGCGTCGTCCCCTTTGATCGAATGGCATGGCGGCTTGCGCTGGGTCTGGGCACCGGCCCACGCTGCTGCGCTGCTGCGCAACGCAGCTCAAAAAGCCGGCGGCCACGCAACGTTGTTTCGCGCCTCCGATAAGCTCGCTGCCACTGACAAAGAGGTCGGCGTGTTCACCCGCCTGGATGCAGTGCAGCAACGCATTCAGCGTGAACTGCAAAAGCAGTTTGACCCAGCTGGCGTTTTCAATACCGGCCGCTTGGCGGTGGATTAACGCATGCGGCGCGTACGACACCTTGCCGGCAAGCACCGTACTTCTAGCACTAACTTTTTGCTTGGCGGCTTGTTGGCATTCAATGCGGGGGCCATCAATGCGGGTGGTTTTCTGGTCGTCGGCATGTACACCTCGCACATGACGGGATTTGCCTCCATGCTGGTCGACAACTTGGTGCTGGGCAATATTGGCTTGGTGCTCGGTGCGCTTGGTGCCTTGTTGGCTTTTGTGGCCGGCGCGGCGACCACGGCAGTCCAGGTGAACTGGGCCCGGCAGCACCAATTGCGCAGTGAGTACGCGCTGCCTCTCTTGCTGGAAGCGGGCCTGCTGCTGATCTTTGGCCTGCTGGGCGCCACGCTGAACCGCCAAACACCGTTTGCCGTGCCGCTCACGGTCTTGGTGCTGGCCTACACCATGGGCTTGCAAAACGCCGTGGTGAGCAAAATTTCAGCATCTCAAATCCGCACCACACACATGACCGGCGTCATCACCGACTTGGGTATCGAGCTGGGGAAGATCTTTTACTGGAACCGCAACCAAACACCGGCAGACTTTCAGGTGCGCGCTAACCGCATCAAGTTGCGGCTTTACAGCATGCTGCTGACCACCTTCATGGCGGGCGGCTTGGTTGGCGCAGCCGGGTTCAAATACTTAGGGTTCATCTGGGTGCTGCCGCTGGCAACCATCTTGCTGTTGCTGTCGCTACCGCCGCTGTACGCAGACCTGAAGCGCTATTTGCGTCGCCACTGACTCGTTCACGTCTTTCACAAAGCCTGTTATGCAAACCAATCTCGCCCCAGAATTCCAAGGCACCGCTGACGGTCTGGCCGCCGAAGCCATTTTGCGCAAGTGTGTGCATTGCGGTTTTTGCACCGCCACCTGTCCAACCTACCAGTTGCTGGGTGACGAATTGGACGGACCACGGGGTCGCATTTACCTCATCAAACAAGTGCTCGAAGGCGAAGTGCCGACGCGCAAAACGCAGCTGCACTTAGACCGTTGCTTGACTTGCCGCAACTGCGAAACCACCTGCCCGAGTGGTGTCGATTACGGTCATTTGGTGGACATCGGTCGGAAGCTGGTCGATGAGCGGGTGGAACGCCCGGTCGCTGAAAAAGCACTGCGTTGGGCGCTGAAAGAAGGCTTGCCTTCGCCCTTGTTTGGCCCGGCCATGAAGCTCGGTCAAGCGGTGCGTGGACTGCTGCCCGAGGCGCTCAAAAACAAGGTGCCCGTAGCCCCATCTGCCGGGGCCTGGCCGACGCGCCAACACCCCCGCAAGATGCTCATGCTGGCCGGTTGTGTGCAGCCCGCCATGCAGCCCAACATCAACAGCGCTACCGCCCGTGTGTTGGACGCCGCTGGTATTGAAGTGGTGCTGGCCAGCAAGGCCGGCTGCTGCGGCGCGGTCAAGTTTCACCTGAACGACCATGACGGTGGCAAAGCCGAGATGCGCCGCAACATCGACGCTTGGTGGCCGCATGTTGAAGCCGGTGTTGAAGCCTTGGTGATGAACGCCTCAGGCTGCGGCGTCATGGTCAAAGACTACGGCCATCTGTTCAAAGACGAGCCGGCCTACGCTGCCAAGGCCGCCCGCATCAGCGAACTGACGCGCGACGTGAGCGAGCTGTTGCCCGAACTGGTCGCGCCTTTGCAAGAGCGCCTGCAGCAGCATCGACCTGCAGAGATCGGCCAGATTACTTTTCACCCGCCCTGCACACTGCAGCACGGCCAGCAACTGCGCGGCGGGGTTGAGAAGCACCTGAGCGCGTTGGGCTTCAAGGTCAACACGGCCAGTTGTGAGGCCCATTTGTGCTGCGGCTCGGCGGGGACGTATTCAGTCCTGCAGCCCGACTTGGCTTACCAGCTGCGAGACCGCAAACTCGGCAACCTGAGCCAGATGCAGCCGGCGGTGATTGTCTCGGCCAATATCGGCTGCATCACCCATCTGCAAAGTGGCACGGCGACGCCGGTGCGGCACTGGATCGAAGTTTTAGACGACGCGCTATTGAATATATAGCAACCGCCGCAGTGCAGGGAGCCCATGGGCGTGCTACCGTCATGGCTCGTGCGGTCTGGGTTTGAGGGCCAGTCGTTCTAATTTTTCGAAAAGGCCGAAACCAATGATTACCATTCTTGAGGCCAAGCGGGCCGGTATGTTTGGGCGCGGAAAGATCTTGCCCAACATCGTTGCCGGCGTGATCGTCGGGGTGGTTGCGCTGCCACTGGCGATGGCCTTCGCGATAGCCTCGGGCGCTAGGCCGGAGCATGGCATTTACACCGCCATTGTGGGCGGCCTGATGGTCTCCGTTTTGGGCGGCAGTCGGGTTCAAATCGCTGGCCCGACCGGCGCTTTCATTGCCATTTTGGCTGGGGTCACGCTCGAATTTGGCTTTGAAGGCCTGCAATTGGCAACCTTGATGGCGGGCTTGATTTTGGTCATCATGGGGTTGACGCGGATGGGCGGCGTCATCAAGTTCATTCCGATGCCGGTGATTGTTGGCTTCACCGCTGGCATCGCAGTGATCATCTGGGTTGGCCAATGGCGCGATTTCTTGGGCTTGCCGAAGGTGGCGGGAGAACATTTTCATCAGAAGCTGGTGAACCTGATTGAAGTGTTGCCGCAGCTGCACATACCGACCACGGCGATGTCACTGCTGAGCCTGCTGCTGGTGCTTTTTTCGAACCGTGTTCGCGGCATCAAGCAGGTGCCCGGCCCGCTGGTGGCGTTGGTCGCGGCCACAGCCTTGCAGGCGCTGTTTCACTTTGACGGCATTGCGACGATCGGCACGGCCTTTGGCGGCATCCCGCAAGGTCTGCCGAGTTTTTCGTTTCCCCGCATCACGCTGGAGCAAGTGATTCCCCTGATCGGGCCGGCCTTCACGATTGCCATGCTCGGGGCCATCGAGTCCCTGCTGTCGGCGGTGGTGGCTGACGGCATGACCGGCACCAAGCACGACTCTAACCAAGAGCTCATTGGCCAAGGCTTGGGCAACATCGTGGCACCGCTGTTTGGTGGCTTTGCGTCGACCGGTGCGATTGCCCGCACCGCCACCAATATCCGCAACGGCGCGACCAGTCCGTTGGCCGGCATCACGCACACGGTCACCCTGATCTTGGTGGTGGTTTTTATGGCCCCCTACGCAGCGCATATTCCCTTGGCCTGTTTGGCTGCTATTTTGTTTGTGGTTGCGTACAACATGAGCGAGCTCAAGCATTTTGGCCATATCGTGATGAGCGCGCCCCGGGCCGATGTGGCGATTTTGCTGATCACCTTTTCCCTGACCGTTTTTGCCGACCTCGTGGTGGCGGTCAACATCGGCGTCATTCTGGCGATTCTCCAGTTTCTGCGCAGGATGTCAGAAACCGTCGAGGTGCAGGAGCTGGCCACCGCCAGCCTCAAGAGCGAGCTGACTGCGCTGGGTTTAGACGCGATTCCCAAAGGCTTGATGGTTTACGAAATTGATGGACCGTTTTTCTTTGGTGCGGTCGATAAATTCCAGCAGGTGCTGATGGCCATCCATGCCGAGCCCAAGGTGGTGATTCTCAGATTGCGCCGCGTGCCCTTCATGGACATCACGGGCATTCAAACGCTGGAAGATGTCATCAACAAGTTGCACAAACGCGGCGTGCGGACAGTGCTCTGCGAGGCCAATGACCGCGTCCGCAGCAAGCTGTGGAAAGCGGGCGTGGTGCAACTGTTGGGTCGCCAGGACTTTGACGACCAATTTGCCACTGCGCTGGCCAGCGCCGTTACCTGGCTGGCCGAGCGGGACGCGGTCATCGCTGAACCGTCGACTTAACGAAGGTCAGTGCTCTTTAGGTGGCGGTGCCAGAGCGGCCAGCATCGCAGCCAGCACAATCAGGCCGCCACCGACGAAGGTTCGGGTGTTGAACTCAGCGGCACCCAGCCAGGCCGAGGACACGCTGGCGAACAACAGTTCGGTCAGCATCACCAAGGCCGTGGTGCTGGCAGCGAGCCGGGCCGCGCCGTATTGCAGTGCCAAATTACTCACCATGAACGCCAGACACAGGCCGATCGCCACCGGCACACCCGCTAGGGCGAAAGCCGGTGCTGGGACGATGCCGGCGCCCATGCCCAACAGCGCGGCGGCGATGGCCATCAGGGCGCCGCCCCCAAACATCGCCAGCATGCGCGACTCACTCGGCGTGTCGCCATGTTTGCGCAGCAACACATTGGTCACCGCAAAGAACAGTCCGCCCGCCAGCGCCAGCCAATCGGCAAGGCTGTTGGGCACTGGCCAGGGCGACTCGGGGGACTTCAACACAATGATGACGCCGACCAAGGCCAGCAGTAAACGCAGCAGCGAACCGGTCGTTGGCTTCTCACCCAACATGGCCCAGGCGATCAATACCGACCACGCCGGCATCAGATAAAACAGCAGCACCACGCGGACCACGTCGCCGACCGTCACGGCCCAATTGAAGCCAACATTGGTCAGGCCCGCGGCCACCATCAAGATGAGCAAGCCGCGATGCTGAATCAGCAGGCGCCAAGCGCTGGGTTTCCACGCCAGCACGCCGATCGTGGCCAGCACATAAATCAGGGCGGTGGACCACAGCGGGTGCAAGCCATGGCTCTGCATGTCGCGAAAAGGCCACCATGAGACGCCCCAGACCAGAGCGTTGATGACCAGTGCGCCAACCGCCAGCAGGCTAGTGCGACTTGTCACTGCGTGCGAGCCGGAGCAAGTTGTCGACTTGGTCTTTGTACTTGATGCAGTTGCTCTTGTGCCAGCGCTGGATGAGCCACATGAAGCCTGCCACGAGGACGCCAAAGCCGGTGATGGCGGCAAAGGCCGACAGGCCTAGGCCCGTTGACAGGCTATAGCCCCCGCCCAACGCCAAGATGCAGGCCTGCTCGTTGAAATTCTGCACGGCAATCGAGCGTCCAGCGCCCATCAGGTTGTGACCTCGGTGCTGCAGCAGCGCGTTCATCGGGACGACCAAGAAGCCACCGAGTCCGCCAAGCAAAATCAAAAACGGCGCGGCCAGCCAGACGTTGTCGATGAAGTTCATCAAGATCACCAGCAAGCCCATGGCGATGCCAAGCGGCATGACGCTGGTGGCTTGGTCCAGCCGCATGCGCATGGACGCCAGCACCGCGCCGATGGCCGTGCCAATGGCGACGACGCCGACCAGCGACGAGGCTTGCGTGGTGCTGTAGCCCAGCGCGGCTGCGCTCCAGGCCAGCACGATGTAACGCAGATTGCCCGAAACGCCCCAAAACAAGGTGGTCGTGGCCAGCGAGATTTGTCCCAATTTGTCGCGCCACAAGGCCGAATTGCATTGCCAGAAGTCGGGCAGCAGTTGCAGTTTGTTGCGCGGCATCGGACGCATCTCAACGCCGGTGTGCGGTATGCGCGTGTTGAACCAAGCGGCCAAGATGTAGACGAAGATCAGGCAACTGATGGCGGCCTCGGCCGGTGTGTCGACGCCAGTTTCAAAGACCGGGAAATTGAGCGACAGCAGACTGTCGGAAATGGCAACGCCAACCAATTGGCCGCCGAGCAACACACCCAAAATGATCGAAGCGATGGTGAGGCCCTCGATCCAGCCGTTGGCTTTGACCAGTTGCGAGGCCGGCAGCAGTTCGGTCAAGATGCCGTATTTGGCCGGCGAGTAGGCCGCCGCACCCAGGCCGACGATGGCGTAAGCCATCAGCGGGTGCGAGCCAAACAGCATCATCAGGCAGCCAATCACTTTGATGGAATTGCTGATGAGCATGACGTTGCCTTTAGGCCGCGCGTCTGCGAGCGCCCCCACAAACGGTGCCAGTACGACATAAAACAGCGCGAACATGGGCACCAGCGCGGCGGGTTGCCACTTGGGCGCGCCGCTGTTGCGGAGCAATTCGACCGCGACCACAAACAGCGCGTTGTCAGCCAACGAGCTGAAAAACTGCGCCGCCATGATCGTGTAAAAGCCGCGCTTCATAAAGCAATCGTGTTCACGGTCTGTGTCGCGTCAGGCGCTTGGGTAACGGCAAAAAAAATGGCATGTCTCCGATCGAATGAGGGTTTATAGCACGCGGGTCGATGCCAAAATGAAGGGTATTGATCCTTCGACAGTTGCCCCGGCCTTGGCCTGAGGGCTTACCTTGAGCCACAGCACCATGCCCCGCCCGATACTTGCGACCGTTCACTCCGATGCCCTGCGCCATAACTTGGTGCGCATGCGATCCGCTGCCGGCGACGCGCGCGTTTGGGCGATCGTCAAAGCCAACGCTTATGGCCATGGTATTGAGCGAGCTTTCGACGGCCTGCGCAGCGCCGATGGGTTTGCCCTGCTCGACTTGAGCGAAGCCCAGCGCCTGCGTGCGCTCGACTGGCGCGGCCCGATCTTGCTGTTGGAGGGTATTTTTGAAGCCCGTGATTTAGAGTTGTGCTCGCGCTTGGGCCTCTGGCACGTGGTGCATTGCAACGAACAAATCAACATGCTGGCGGCGCATAAAACGCAATTGCCACACCGCGTCTTCCTCAAAATGAACTCAGGCATGAACCGTCTCGGCTTCACGCCCGAACGTTTTCGGGCGGCGTGGACGCGGCTGAACGCGCTGCCACAAGTCGACGACATATCGCTGATGACGCACTTTAGCGACGCCGACGGGCCGATTGGCATCGCCGCACAACTGCAAGCCTTTGACGCCGTGACGCACGACTTGCCGGGTGAGCGTTCCTTGAGCAACAGCGCCGCTTTGCTGCGCCATGGCGACGCGCTGGTCGAGCGTTCGGACTGGGTCCGGCCCGGTATCGGTGTGTACGGCAGCGCGGCCGATTTTCCGCAGCACAGCGCCGCCGACTGGGGCTTGCGGCCCACCCTGACCCTGAGTTCGCGCCTGATCGGCGTGCAGGAGCTCGCCGCTGGTGACAGTGTTGGCTATGGCTCAAGGTTCCGGGCCGAGCGCGCCATGCGCATCGGCGTGGTCGCCTGCGGTTATGCCGACGGTTATCCGCGCCATTGCGACACCGGCACCCCCGTTCTGGTGTCCGGCGTGCGCACGCAGCTGCTGGGCCGGGTCAGCATGGACATGCTCGCGGTTGACCTCACGCCCGTGCCCGAAGCCCGCATGGGCAGCGAAGTGACCTTGTGGGGCAACGCTGCCGCTGGCGCCGTGCTGTCGATTGATGAAGTCGCCCACGCCGCCGGCACGGTGGCTTACGAGCTGATGTGCGCGGTCAGTGCGCGGGTGCCGTTTGCAGTTGACTGAGTTGAATGCATATGCAAATTTGTTATATCTGGCAGTCTGAATCCGCTCTTGTCTACCGGTACAAATACAGCCAAAGTCGATGTTCTGGCGTTTGAGCACAGCGCCTTATTTTTTCTTTCCTTTTCAAGCGGATAAACACCATGACCACTCGACGCTACCTTTTCAGCCTGCTGGCTCTTTCGGCCGCACTGGCTTTGCCCCACGTTGCCGTTGCACAAGCTTTTCCAAGCAAATCGATCCGGCTGGTCGTGCCTTTCGGCGCCGGCGGCGTGGCCGACTTGACGGCCCGCACCGTCGCGCAAAAGCTCAGCGAGTCGCTGGGTCAGCCGGTGCTGGTCGACAACCGGCCCGGCGCAGGTGGTGTGGTGGCAGGCGATTTGGTGGCCAAGGCCGACCCAGACGGCCACACGCTGCTGCTGATGTCTAACGGCACGGCCGTGAGTGCCGGGCTGTTCAAGTCATTGCCGTTTGACACGCTGCGTGATTTCGCCCCCGTGTCGACCTTGGGTTTCTTTGACATCGCCATCATCACGCAGGCCGATTCGAAGTTCAAAACCCTGGGTGATTTGCTGACCTATGCGCGCGCCAACCCCGGTAAGTTGAACCTCGGCAGCATCAACATCGGCAGCACGCAAAATTTGGCGGCTGAACTCTTCAAGAGCAGCGCCGGCGTCGACATGCAGATCGTGCCGTTCAATGGCTCGCCCGCCGTCATCAACGCTTTGCGCGGCGGTCAGGTGGACGCCGCCGTCGAAATTCTCGCGCCGGTGCTGCCGCAGATCAACGCCAAGGCCTTGCGGGCTTTGGCCGTGACGGGCGCCAAGCGCGCGGCCGTGCTGCCCGATGTCCCAACCGCCAAAGAGAGCGGCGTGCCTAACTTTGAGGCGGCCAGCTGGAACGCTATTGCAGCGCCTGCCAAGACGCCGAAAAGCGTCATCGCGCGTTTGAACAAAGAGATCACGGCAGCCCTGAATTCGCCCGACGTGAAAAAGCGCTTGGCCGACCAAAACGTCGCGGCTCAAGCCAGCACGCCAGAGCAGACCGCCGAACTGCTGGCCAGCGAAGTTAAGCGCTGGGGTGAGGTGATCGTGCGGGCCAAAGTGCCGCTGCAGTAATTTCAACCAACCATTCGGAGACACGCGTGCAGTTTGAACACCTCGGAATGGTCGGTTACGGCGAAGTTGGCAAGGTCTTCAGTGCGGGGCTCAAGCCGCGTGCAGAGCGTGTCAGCACTTGGGATGCGAAGTTGGCGGACGCGGCGCAAGCCGCCGCACTGCAAACCCATGCGGCCAGTGTCGGCGTGGCTGTGGCCGACTCGATGGCCCAGTTGTGCGCTGATTCCAACCTGCTGATTTCTGCCGTGACAGCCTCCAACACGCTGGCCGTGGCGCAAGCCGCAGCACCGCACATTCGGCCGGGTACGGTGTTTTTGGATTTGAATTCTGCATCGCCCGGCACCAAGCAGCAGGCCGCTCAATTGATTGATGCGGCTGGCGGCCATTACGTCGAAGCAGGTGTCATGACCTCGGTGCCGCCTTACGGTATTCGGGTGCCAATGTTGCTCGGTGGCGCGCGTGCCGCCGAACTCGCAGAGTTGCTCAAGACATGGGGCCTGGACGCCCGCGCCGTGTCGGTTGATCTCGGCGTGGCCAGTGCCATCAAGATGTGCCGCAGCGTGATGATCAAGGGGCTTGAAGCGCTGGTGATTGAAAGCTACGCCACCGCGCGTGCTTACGGCGTCGAAGACCATGTCTTGCCGACGCTGGTCGAGACTTTCCCAAGCATCGACTGGAGCCAGCAAGGCGCGTATTTTTTCAGTCGCGTGGTGCAACACGGCAAGCGCCGCGCTGAAGAAATGCGCGAAGCCGCCAATACCGTGCAAGAAGCCGGTTTCCCGCCGTTCATGGCCCAAGCCATTGCGGAGAAACAGCAATGGGTCGCCGACCAAGCGGCGCTCGGTGCGTTCAACGGCCTCGGCAAAGAGGCCACGTGGCAGGACTACGCAGACCGCTTGACAGCGGCTTTTCCACGGTCTCGCTGAGACCGCAGACCGACGGCTCGCCTGCTGGCGATCTAGGCTAGGCGCTACTTCGCCATCGAGCAGTGACCGCCGCTGGCTGCTTGGCCTGAGCCGGCTGCAATCAAGGGCGGTTCATTGCGCAAATCGACCGGCCGAGAGCTGGTGAAGTCCCAGACCAGAAAGAGGCTCAGGCTGATCCAGAAAACCGCCTTGCGTTGAGATGAGGAAAGACTCAGGAAGTGCATCAGGCCCGTCCTTTCAAAACTGGTAATGACGGCGCAAGCGCACGCCAATCAGCGTGCCAGCAAAAGCCAGCGGCACCCACAGCCAGCCGTGCAAGCTGCCGGTGGAAATACCGCTGAACATAGCGCCGACATTGCAGCCGAACGCCAGCCGCGAGCTGTAACCCAACAAAAAGCCGGCCACCAGTCCGATGATCCACTGCTGTCGATTCAGCGGCTTGCTGTCACCCGATGACTTGGCGGAGACCCAGAGCGCACCGCCCAAGATGCCAATGTTGGTGATCGTGGTGACGTCCAGCAAGACCGTCTGTGTCAGGCGCTGGGCGTTTCCGGCCTGGCTCCAAAAGGCGTTGAGCGTCGGGTCAAACTGGCCCAGACCCACCGAGACCTTGGCCGCCCATAAGCCAAAACCGTAGACCACGCCCCAAGGTTGCCCCGCAAGGACCAAGTTCAGCGTGGCCAGAACAGCCAGCGCCACCGCACCCCAGACCCAGCGGGCCTTGAACCATGTCTGACCCGGTCCGACCCAAGCGCGCACCGCCAACATCACCAAGCCGAGCAAGCCCAGTGTCAAGACCAGGGCCAACGGGGTGCCAAACTGAGCCGAAAAACTGACGGGTTCGACTTGGCCTAGCGACAACCAAGCGTCGAGGTGGACTGAGCCCAAAAAGCTGCCCAAGGCAAAGAGCGGCAAGATGCCCATGTTCAAGGGCACGCCGATGCCGGCTTTGTAGAGTGTGCCCGAGCCGCAGCCGTCCGCAATTTGCATGGTCAGCCCGAACACAAAAGCGCCTAGCAGCAAGCTCACGCTAGGCGGTCCCAGCGCCGCTTGCAGTTCAGAAAACTGACCCAGCAGCGGCAAGGCGGCCAAGCTGGCCAGCGCCAGCAGCAGCACTTGGCCGGTCACGCCTTGCGGATTTTTGTCTTCGATCAACTGACGCCAGCCGGTCGTGAAGCCAAAGCGGGCGCCCGCCAGAGCGGCGCCCATTCCGACGCCCACCAAGAGCAGCACGGCTTGCCGGACTGACACAGAAAAAACCAAGAAGACAAAAAAGGCGGCCAGAACGGCCGCCAAAGGATAGCGTTTCATCAGATCAATTGAAAGTACGGTCGGCCCACATTTTTGCATCGATCAAGAGCTGCTTAGGGCGGCTCGGCACATTCGCCATCGGCAGTCCGTTCGGGTCTTGCGACCATTCGGTCATGGAGCCCGCGTAAAGCTTCACATTCTTTTGGCCGAGCACTTCAGACATGGCGAACCAGTTGGTCGCCGCCCAGTGACCGGTGTTGCAGAAGGAGACGGTTTCTTTGGCCGGATCGATCAAGCTGCCAGCGGCGATTTTTTTGGCTTGGTCGTTCGACACAAAGGACGATGTGCCGTCGGCAAACCACTTGTCGTGCTGCAGGTTCACGGCCGTCGGCAAGGTGCCTGGAACCGAGGCGCTGGCGGCACGGGTGTCACCGTTGAAAAAGCTGGCTGGACGGGCGTCGATCAGCAACGAGCCGCCGGTGTTCAAGCGCTTGACCACCTCTTCTTTGGTGGCGATGAGTGAGGTGTCGAGTTGCGGCTGAAATTGGCTGGCAGCGACCTTCACGGCAGCATTGTTTTGCGCCAGATTGGCCGTGTTCCAAGCTTTCACGCCACCGTTAAGGATAGATAAATTCTGCACCCCCAGCACCCTGAGCGTCCAGTAAACCCGTGCAGAGGCGCCAAAGTCGGTCGCATCAGCGCCGCTGGAAACCACCACCGCGTGGCTCGTCGGGCTCAAGCCTAAGCTTTGTACCAAAGTGGTCAGCTTGGGCAAGCCGGGCAGTTCGCCGGGGTTGCTGGCCGGACCGCGCCACTGGCCGTACGGCGCATTGACGGCGCCCGGAATGTGCTTGGCGGCATACGATTTGGCATCCCGAATGTCGATCACGCGGACAGTCGGGTCGGACAGCTTGGCCGACAGCTCGCTGGGAGTCAGCAGCGGTTGGGCGGCAAAGCTGGCCGCTGAAACGGACAAGCCAACGATCAAAGAGGCGATTTTTTTCATGAGAGGGATCCTTCTGGTGGAGGTGGATTGTGGCGCCGACCATGAGGAATCGAAACAACATTAAAGTTGGTTTTATATGCTCAAAAGAACATAAAGACTCTTGGTGACTGCTTCGATTGACTTTAAAGGTCTAGGGTGCCGCTGCTGAGCGCTGCCGCTGCAAAATTCCAAGCACAGCAGCCATCACGAATCACTGGACATAGGCTTGTATGACTTTTTTAACCACCGCGGCGACCATCCCCCGAACTTCTTTGTGGGTCTCGGTGCTGGGCCGTCGGGCCGAGTTCACCAGCATCAGCTCGCTCATCAGGCGTGGGCTGTGCAGGGCGTGGGTCGACAACGGATGTGGCTCCTGAAAGTGGCTCAAGGTGTAAGGCGGTAACACGGCAAAGCCCAGGCCTTCACGCACCAAGTCAAGAATCGCGTTCAGGCCGTCGACTTCCATGACGATGCTGGGCGTGCAGTTCATGCGCGTGAATTCGGTGTCGATCAAGATGCGAAAAGTGTTCGGCCGGCTGGGCACGATCAGCGGCAACTTGGCCAAATCGGCCAGTGGCATTTGGTCTTGTAAACGCACCTCGGGGTGGCAATCGGCGCTGGCTTTGGAAGAGATCAACACCAACGCTTCGCGGTGCAGCAGGTTGACGTCCATGTCGGGCGAATTCGGCGTGTTGTAGAGCAGCGCCATGTCGAGGCGGCCTGAACGCAGGCTTTCTTGCATCGGCATGGAGAAGCCCTCCGTCAACGTCAGTTGTGCATCGGGCAGGCGCAGTCTGAACTCGCGTGTTAACGGCACCGCGACCAGTTTGCTCAGGCTGGGCGGTAAGCCAATCGAGACGTGGCCGGCCAGCGCACCGCGCACAGCGCCTAGTTCTTCACGCGCCAAGGCGACTTGGTGCAAGATGCCGCGGCCATGTTCGAGCAACACGCTGCCGGCTTCGGTCAAGGTCACGCCGCGGCCGTTGCGCCACAAAAAGGTCTGGCGCAACTCCACTTCAAGTTGCCGAACATGCCGGCTCAGCAAGGGCTGCGGCATGCCCAAGGCGGCTGCGGCGCGGGTGAAGCTGCCCAGTTCTGCCACGCGCACAAAAGACTCGATCTGCTTGAGGTCCATGCTTTTTTTCTAAATACCGAGGGAGTTGTTATAGCAAATATAAATATCTGCTAGTGAGCGGGAAAGCCCCACAGCACGAGCGGAATCCCTAAAATTTGCACATGCAAACTGCAATCCCCTGCCTTCTCATGCGTGGCGGCACCTCCAAAGGCCCCTTTTTTCTGGCGTCCGACTTGCCGGCTGATCTGCCGACGAGGGACAAGGTCTTGTTGGCGGTGATGGGTTCGCCCGACCCGCGACAGATCGATGGACTCGGCGGTGCGCATCCGCTGACCAGCAAGGCCGGCATCGTTTCCAAAAGCAGCACGCCGGGCGTTGACCTCGACTTTTTGTTTGCCCAGCTGCAGCCCAATGGCGACAGCGTCGACACAACGCCGAACTGCGGCAACATGCTGGCCGCTGTCGTGCCTTTCGCGCTGGAAACCGGCTTGGTGCAAGCGCAGGGCGACAGCACCACCTTGCGCGTGTTGACGCTCAACACTGGCATGCAGTGCGACATCACGGTGTTGACACCGCAGGGTGAAAAGGGCAGATACGTTGAGTACGCCGGGTCTGCGCGCATCGATGGCGCGCCGGGCAGCTCAGCGCCTATCACCATCAATTTTCTCGACACCGCAGGTTCGGTCGCCCCTGGGCTTTTGCCGACCGGCAAGGTGCGCGATGTGATTGACGGGATAGAAGTCACCTGCATCGACAACGGCATGCCACTGGTGATGTTTTTGGCCAGCGCCGTTGGGCGTACCGGCTACGAGAGCGTGGCCGAGCTCAACGCCGACACCGAGCTGAAAGCCCGCCTTGAAACGCTGCGAATTGCCGCGGGCCATGCCATGCAACTCGGCGACGTGACAAGCAAAAATTACCCCAAGATGACGCTGATCGCAGCGCCCCAAAGCGGCGGTACCTTGTGTACGCGCAGTTTCATTCCGCATGTTTGCCATGACGCCATTGGTGTGTTGGCGGCTGTCACGGTTGGCACCGCTTGCGTGCTGAAAGGTTCAGTTTGCGACGGTGTGGCCGTCATGCTTGATGGCAATCCCAAAACAGTCTCAGTCGAACACCCAACCGGTGAGTTCAGCGTCGAGTTGGGGCTGGACCCGGCCCAGCCGCAAAACGTCACGCGTGCCGCTTTGCTGCGCACCGCCCGCCTGTTGATGCGCGGCGCGGCGCTCATTCCGCACGCGGTGTGGGCTGGCCGCTGAGTCACCCAAACAACATGTCAAACACGAAAGAAGAAGCCATGCCGAAAAAGCCCCTCATCATCGACTGCCACGGTCACTACACCACGGCGCCCAAAGCCTTGGAGAACTGGCGCAACCTGCAGATTGCCAGCCTTGGTAACCCATCAGCCGGACCCAAAGCCGCCGACCTGAAAATCAGCGACGACGAGCTGCGTGAATCGATTGAAAGCAACCAGTTGCGCTTGATGAAAGAGCGCGGCAGCGACCTCACCATCTTCTCGCCCCGCGCCAGTTTCATGGCCCACCACATCGGCGACTTCAACACGTCGGCAACCTGGGCCGCCATTTGCAATGAGCTGTGCTTTCGCGTCAGCGAGCTGTTCCCCGACCACTTCATCGGTGCGGCGATGCTGCCGCAGTCGCCCGGGGTTGATCCAGCCAGCTGCATTCCCGAGTTAGAGCGCTGCGTCAAAGAGTACGGCAACGTCGGCATCAACCTGAACCCCGATCCTTCCGGCGGCCACTGGACATCCCCGCCTTTGAGCGACAAGCAGTGGTACCCAATTTACGAAAAAATGGTGGAGCACGACATCCCCGCCATGATCCATGTGAGCACCAGCTGCAACGCCTGCTTTCACACCACGGGCGCGCATTATTTGAACGCCGACACCACCGCCTTCATGCAGTGCCTGACCAGTGATTTGTTCAAAGACTTTCCGACGCTGCGTTTTTTGATTCCGCATGGCGGCGGCGCGGTGCCCTACCACTGGGGCCGCTTTCGGGGGCTGGCGCAAGAGATGAAAAAGCCCTTGCTCGAAGAGCATTTGCTGAACAATATTTTCTTCGACACCTGCGTTTACCACCAACCCGGCATCGACTTGCTGAACACCGTGATCCCAGTGAAAAACGTTTTGTTTGCTTCCGAGATGATCGGTGCTGTGCGCGGTATTGATCCGCAAACCGGCTATTACTACGACGACACCAAACGCTACATCGAGTCGTCCAGAATTCTCAGCGATGCGGACCGCTTTCAAATATACGAAGGTAATGCGCGTCGGGTGTTTCCGCGCCTTGACGCCGCCCTCAAACTCAAAGGCCAATGACCATGAGCGACAACCTCCACCTTTTCAATCAACTCGGCATCGTCAAACGCAACATCGTGCGCGCCGACAAAGCGGCTGTCGAGAAACTCTCGCGCTTTGGCGTCTCTACTTTGCACGAAGCCATGGGCCGCGTCGGTCTCATGAAGCCCTACATGCGGCCGATTTACCCGAGCGCACGCATCTGCGGCACGGCTGTGACGATCTTGCTGCAGCCCGGTGACAACTGGATGATGCATGTGGCGGCCGAGCAGTTGCAGCCCGGCGACGTGGCCGTGGCCGCTTGTACCACCGACAACGACGATGGCTTTTTTGGCGACCTGCTGGCGACCTCTTTCCGTTCGCGCGGCGCCATCGGTCTGATCATCGACGGCGGCGTGCGTGACGTCAGCGACCTCACTGAGATGAACTTTCCGGTCTTCAGCCGCGCGATCCATTCCAAGGGCACGATCAAGGCCACGCTCGGCTCGGTCAACGTGCCGGTGGTCTGCGCCGGTGCTTTCGTCAATCCGGGTGACGTCATCGTCGCCGACATCGATGGCGTGGTGGTGATCCCAGCCGCACGCGCCATGGAAGTGGCGAATGCCGCTGAAAAGCGCGAGGCTCTGGAAGCCGACAAGCGCGCACAGTTCGCCTCTGGCGCGCTGGGGCTGGACATGTACAAGATGCGCGAACCGCTTGAAAAAGCCGGCATGCGTTACATCGACTGAACCTGAGCCAAGCCCCAATGCAATTCACCAAAACCCCCGGCTGGCTGGACTGGTACGCCGGCCCGAGCCAACCCCGCTTCAAGTTGCCCGCAGGCGCGGTCGACGCGCACTGCCATGTCTTTGGTCCCGGCGCGCAATACCCGTTTGCAGCTGAGCGCAAGTACACGCCGTGTGATGCCTCGGCAGCGCAGCTGTTTGCTCTGCGCGACCACCTCGGTTTTGCACGCAACGTGATCGTGCAGGCCACTTGTCACGGTGCTGACAACAGCGCCATGGTCGCGGCACTCAAGGCTTCGGAAGGTCGCGCGCGCGGTGTGGCGACCGTCCGCCGGGACGTCACCGACGCCGCCTTGCAGGCGATGCATGCGGCGGGCGTGCGCGCTGTGCGCTTTAACTTCGTCAAGCGTTTGGTCGACTTCACGCCGAAAGAGGAACTGCTTGAAATTGCCGCTCGCATTGCGCCCTTGGGTTGGCATGTGGTGATTTACTTTGAAGCCGTTGACCTGCCCGAGTTGTGGGACTTTTTCACGGCATTGCCAACCACCGTGGTGGTCGATCACATGGGCCGACCCGACGTCAGTCAGCCGGTGGACGGACCGGAGTTTGAGCTGTTTGTGAAGTTCATGCGGCAGCACCCGAATGTCTGGAGCAAGGTCACTTGCCCTGAGCGTTTGAGTGTGACCGGACCGAAGGCCTTGAACGGTGAGACGCAGGCCTACCGCGACGTGGTGCCCTTTGCGCGGCGTTTGGTAGATAACTTTCCAGACCGTGTGCTGTGGGGCACCGACTGGCCGCATCCAAACCTGAAAGACCACATGCCCGACGACGGTCTGCTGGTCGATTTCATTCCCGCCATTGCCAGCACGCCAGCGCTGCAACAGCAGTTGCTGGTCGACAACCCGATGCGCTTGTACTGGCCTGAACTTGCGATCGGCTGAACGTTAAACAGACAGACAAAGAAAACCCCCAACGCTTTATCCGCGCTGGGGGTTTTTGGTTTAGAACGAGACTACGCTGATGCCTTGAGCAAGAGCTTGTTTCGGGCACGGGTCTGGGATTCTGTTTTGATGGCACTCCAAACAGTCCAGACCAGCAGCAAAGCGGTTACCGCTAGGATCCATGCACTGATAGGTCGTTCCACAAACGTCATCATGTCGCCACGTGACAGCAACAAGGCGCGTCGCAGGTTTTCTTCCACCATAGGGCCGAGGACAAATCCGAGCAACATGGGTGCTGCCGGGAACTTGAAAATAGTCATGAAGTAGCCCAGTACGCCCAGGCCGGCCATCATGAACACATCAAAGGTGTTGTTGTTGACGCTGTAAACGCCCAGGCTCATCAGAACCAAAATGGTCGGGTAAAGCGCGCGGTAAGGCACACGAAGAATGGAAACCCAGAGTCCAATCAGCGGAATGTTCAGCACCAGCAGCAAAAGGTTGCCGATGCCGAAGCTGACGATCAAACCCCAGAAGACTTCGGGCTGCTCGCTCATCATCATGGGCCCCGGCTGGATACCGTGGATCATCAAGGCACCAAGCATCAGAGCCATCGTTGCATCGCCCGGAATGCCCAACGTCAAGGTGGGCACAAAAGCGGTTTGGGCGCCCGCGTTGTTGGCCGACTCGGGTGCGGTCACGCCTTCAATGGCGCCTTGCCCAAAGCGGCTCGGATCTTTGGCTATTTTCTTTTCCACGGCATAGGCCATGAAAGAAGAAATGGCACCGCCGGTGCCCGGCAAAGCACCAAAAAAACTACCAACCCCACTGCCGCGCAGCATCGGCAGGACAGAGTCTTTGAACTCTTGTCGCGACGGCGTCATGGTGCGCATGGTGATTTTTTCTTTGATGCTGGAGCCGCGCACTTGGTTGACTTTGGAAACCACTTCGGAGACGCCAAAGATGGCCATAGCCAGCCCGACCAAGCTGATGCTGTCGGTCAATTCAGGGATGTCGAAACTGAAGCGCGCGACGCCTGAGTTCACATCGGTTCCAACGGTGCCCAGCAGCAGGCCCATCACCACCATCGCCAAGCTTTTAGCAGGCGCCCCCATGCTCAGCGTTGACGCTGCAATCAAGCCCATCAGCATCATGGAGAAATACTCGGCGGGGCCAAATTTGAAGCCAAGTTCTGTGATGCTGGGCGCGAAGGCGATCAACAAAAAGAGACCGATCATGGAACCGACGAAGGACGCAATCGTCGTCATGAACAGCGCGACCCCGGCTTTTCCTTTTTGGGCCATCGGGTAGCCGTCCAGACAGGCCACTGCCGCCGATGCTGTGCCGGGCAGGTTCAGCAAAATAGACGCCGTCGAACCGCCATAAGAGGCGCCGTAATACACGCCAGCCAGCATCACGATAGCTTCCGTGGGAGGGATGTGATATGTCACAGGCAGCAGCAACGAGATCGTCGCCAAAGCGCCGATGCCCGGCAACACGCCAATCAAGGTGCCAAGAAATACGCCAGCGAAGCAATACATCAGCGTCGATGGCTGCAGGGCTGTTTGCAGGCCAAATAACAGACCGTCCATGGTGTCCATACAGGAATTCCTTTGGGGGATTAAAAATCATCCCGCCTGAAGCGGGATGTGAGGCGCGCAGGCGCGCAAATGAAGTGCAAGCGCCGTGAGCGCTGGTGGCGCTGTGGTCAGTAGCTCCAAGGCCAGACCTGAACGGTCATGCCGAGTCCGAAAATGAAGACGAGGTAGACGAGGGGTGCGAAGGCGACGGCCAGCAAGAGCCGTCCAGGCCACGTCAACTCGTTGTCGGCCAAAGAAGACACGACGATGCTGAGCATGGTGGCCAGCATCAGCCCCAAGATGGGCATGGTGGCGGCAAAAACCACCACGCTGCCGATCACAATGAACAGTGTTTTCCAACTCACGTCAGGACCCGTGCCGGCTCTGAACCAGGCCGGCAAGGCGATCAACAGGCCCAGCAAAGCCATGACGCTGCCCAAGGCCACTGGAAAGTAGCCTGGGCCCATGCGGTTCAGCGTGCCCATGTTGTAGCGTTGCGCGTACACAACAAAGAAAAGACCTAAGGCGGTGAGGAATAGGCCGCCAATAATGTCGGTGGAGTCTCTTTTGTTCATGAGCGATGATAGAAGAGCTGGTACCACGGACTTGTACTACTTACATTTGTTGCATTTATCCGTTAATTTATGTGTTTTTGTACAGGGTTTACCCTTTTAATTAGACATTAATACAACTAAATTAGTTAATTCCCTTGGGTTTAAACGGGCTTGTTTTTACGCAAGCCCAGCGCCATCACTGCCGCCACGACAAGCAACGCGCCGGCCACTTGCACCGGCGCGATGCTTTGGCCCAGTAGCAGCCAAGCCAGCAGCAAGGCAAACACCGGTTCCACATTCATGATGGCCGAGTTGCCAACCACGCCCAACTTGGGCAGCACCGCGAACAAGATGGTGAAGGCGGTGCCGTACAAAAACGTCAGCGCGGCCAAGCCCCACCAGCCGGCTATCGCTTGCGGAAAATGAAAGCCGCCTTGGCCGACGACCACGCTCAAGCCCACCAAGCCGGTCAGTATCAAGGTGCTGGCGGTGCGCACCCGAGCATCCAAGTCGGCGGCCTCGTTTTGTGTCAGCACCAGTGCCAGCGCGAAGGTTCCGGCGGCTCCCATGGCGAAGCCAACGCCTGCGCCGATGCGCGACCATTGGCCCGAAGCGCCCAAGCCCGAACTGGCCCCCAGCACATCAAGCGCTAAGGCCAGTCCCAGCAAAATCACCGGCATGGCCATGAGCATGGCGCGTTCGGGCCGCTGTCGATAAATCACCCAAGCCCACAGCGCCGTCCAAATTGGGTACGTGTTGAAAGCCAGTAGTGCCAATGCGACTGGCAGCAGGGCCACGGACGAATAAATACACAAGCTTTGCACGCCGATCAATAAACCGATGACCGGCAGCACGCGCTTGTGGCGGCCGCTGAAACGCAAGCGGGCACCTTGCACCACGATGATGATGGCGATAACCAGCGCCGTCACGAGGCTGCGAAAAACCACCGCTGTTGCCACATCGGTGCCATGGTTGAAGGCGATGCGGGCGGCCACATGGTTGCCGCCCATCATCAGCGCGACCAGCATCAGCGTGGCAAATGCGCTGGTGCTGAGCGCCTTGATAGGCGTGAGGGAGGTAGGTGTGGAGCGGTTCATGCGCGGATGGTACGCCCAGAAAAAGTGACGGCAGAAAGATAAGGTCGGGTAAGTACTATGCACAAAATTAATTTTTATGCATAAAGTTGCGAAAATTTAAAAGCCACCAAATGCTGTCCGTCACCGCTTCCATGCATACACCGCTTTCTGAGCAAGCCTTTGCGCAGTTGCGCAAAGCCGTGCTCGCGGGTGCGTTCGAGCCAGGCGCGAAACTCAAAATTGACGAGTTACAAGGTAGCTATGGTTTTTCCAGCAGTCCTCTGCGAGAAGCCTTGAACCGCCTGAGTCAAGAAGGGTTGGTTCGAGCCGATGATCGCAAGGGATTCAGGGTCGCACCGATTTCACGCGAAGACTTAGCCGACATCACGCACATGCGTTTGATGCTCGATGTCGCGGCGTTGCGTGAATCCATACAACACGGTGACGATGCTTGGGAAGCTGCCATCGTTGCGGCAGCCCATCGCCTAGCCAAAGTTGAATTGCAACTGGGCGAAGGACCAAAGGTGCTCAACGAAACTTGGACTGGCCTGCACCGTGACTACCACTTAACGCTGCTGGCGGCCTGCCCATCCCAGCGCCAACGCGCCTTGTGTGCGAGTTTATTTGACCAGGCCGAGCGTTACCGACGCTACTCGGCGCTGCATCGTGTGAGCCATCACAACAAAAACAAGGCGCACCGCAGCCTGATGGACGCTGTGCTCAAGCGCGATGCGGACACTGCTTGTGTGTTGCTGGCCGAACACATCCGCAGCACCCAGATCAATGTCGAAGCTGCGTTATTGCGCCTTGAGGCTAGCCACAGCTAAGACCCTCGAACGTCATTTCAATTTAGGAGAAACACATGCTTTTAGTGACCCGGCCAACGCCATCGCATTTTGGAATTTATGTCACCAACGTTGAGCGTATGGTGGATTTTTACACAGGGGTTTTTGGATTCACCATCACCGACCGCGGTTTCGGACCAAACTTCAAAAGCGAGCTGGTATTCATGAGCGCTAGCCCCGATCAGCATCACCAGCTGGTGCTGGCGTCAGGACGCCCGCCAGAGGCGACCTTCAGCACCGTCATGCAGATATCCTTTTTAGTGCCGGACATCCAACACATCCGAGATGCGCAAGCGGCCGCCCTGGCACTTGGGGCAAGCAATATGCGCTCCTTGAACCACGGCAATGCGCTGTCGATCTATTTTGCAGACCCTGAGGGCAACACCGTCGAGGTTTATGCCGATACCCCTTGGTATGTGGCGCAGCCGCATGGCGATCCGCTCGACCTCAGCAAGAGCGATGAAGAACTGATGCGTGAGACCGAAGCCATCTGCCGTGCAGACCCAACCTTCATGCCGCTGGCCGATTGGCGTGCTCAGTTTGAGCGCCAAAAGGCCGAGTGATTGAACGCTGATTTTTTGTTTTAACTGTTGGAGATTTCATGAGATTACTGTCCTACATGCATCAAGGCCAAGAATGCTATGGCGCTGCCATTGGCGATGAAGTGGTCAACCTGAGCCGCAGCCGGCCGCAGTTGCCTTCGCTGGCTGAGTACATCGGTTCGGGTGAGTACTTGAAGGCGGCAGAGCACGCCAAAGGCGCACCGATTGACGGCCCGCTGGCAACCCTGCATTACCTGCCGGTGATCCCGCGCTCTGAAAAAATCATTTGCGCCGTGCGCAATTACATGGACCACCACAAAGAAGTGTTGGCTGCCGGCATGCACCGTGAGTTGTCTGAGCAGCCTCCGATCTTCTTGCGCGTCTGGCGCTCACAGATCGGGCACAACCAGCCCATCGTCAACCCGAAGGTGTCTGACTCACTCGACTGGGAAGGCGAGTTGGCCGTCATCATCGGCAAAGAAGGCCGCAACATCCCGAAAGAAGATGCTTGGCAATACGTCGCCGGCTACTCTTGCTACAACGATGCGAGCGTGCGCGAATGGCAATTCCACGCCAAGCAAATTGCCTCGGGCAAAAACTTTGAAGCCACAGGCGGCTTTGGCCCGTGGATGGTCACCGCCGATGAAATCGCACCGGGCCGCGAACTCAAATTGGTCACGCGTCTGAATGGCAAGGTCGAACAGTCAAGCCACACCGGCCACATGATTTTCGACATCCCGACGCTGATCAACTACGCCTCGACCATTTTCACGCTAGTGCCGGGTGACGTCATCGCCACCGGCACACCGGCCGGTGTCGGCTGGAGCCGTAAACCGCCGCTGGTCATGCGGGCTGGCGATGTGGTGGAAGTCGAGATCGAGGCGATTGGCATTTTGCGCAACGCTATCGTCGCTGGCGCGTAAACACATGTGAACTGACACGGGCCCGCTAGAGGCCTGAGCAGCTTTTATTTAAAACAGGAGACAAAAATGGACAGAAGACTCTTTTTGACGATGGCCGCTGCAGGTGCTGATAGCAGCCAACCAACTTGGGCTCAAGCTTACCCTGAGCGGTCTATTCGGCTCTTGCAGGGCTTTGCGCCCGGTGGCAATGCTGACGCGATTGCGCGTTTGGTGGGCGGCGAAATAGGCAAGGCACTGGGCCAGAACTTTGTGGTGGAGGCGCAGGCTGGTGCGGGGGGCACGATTGCCGCCACCACCGTCGCCCGTGCCAAGCCCGATGGCTACACGCTGCTGCTGGCCACCGGCGGCCATGTCGTGGCTGGCGCTTTATACAACACGCTGCAGTATCAGACCGTCAGCAGTTTCGAGATGGTGTCGACCATCACGGAATTCAATTTCCTGATCGTCACTAGCGCGAATTCGAAATTCCGCAACTTCAAAGAAGTGCTGGCTGCGGCTAAAAGCGCGCCGGGGTCTGTGGCCTATGGCTCGGCGGGCATTGGTTCGACGCAACATTTGGCGGGTGAACTGTTAGCCAAGATGGCCGGTATTGACATGCTTCACGTGCCCTACCGTGGTGATTCAGGCTCGCTCACCGCATTGTTGGCGGGGGATGTGCCTCTCATGATTGCGCCACCTGCCGCTGTGCTGAGCAACATCAAAGCTGGCAAATTGGTCGCGCTGGCGGCCACGGGTGCACAGCGCTGGCCAGGATTGCCTGATGTGCCGACTGTCAGCGAGCAAGGGGTGGCTGGTTACGACGTGCGTTCTTGGGCGGGATTGATGGCGCCCGCAGGCACACCGCGTGCCGTGGTGGACAGGCTTAACGCAGAAATGCTCAAAACGTTGCAAATTCCGGCCGTGATAAAACGCCTCGAAGAAATCGGCGGCGAAGCCCGCGGCAGCACACCCGAAGAGATGAAGGCCATGGTCGCGTCCCAACTCAGCCGCTGGGTACAGGTGGTGGCCGACGCCAAGATACCGAAGCAATAAACAACAACGCAACGACCCAACCAAAAGACGAAGGCCTTATGTCCCTGATTGAAATCCGCAAACGCAGTCTCACGATTGAGACGATTCATCACGACGGCGGCGCGCCGGTGGCAACGCCGCTGCGCCTAGCTGCTGCTTGCGCCGTCGTGCGCAATCCGTACGCTGGCCGTTACGAACCTGATCTCATGCCGTTCATGGCGGAGCTGCGCACACTCGGTACTTTGTTGGCTGAAGAGTTGGTCGGTGTGCTCGGCAAAGACAACGTGGAGGTCTACAGCAAGGCCGCCATCGTGGGTGTCGACGGTGAGCTGGAGCATGCGGCTGTCTGGCACGAGGCCGGCGGCTGGGCGATGCGCAGCGTTTTAGGCGAGCCCAAAGCCATGGTGCCAGCCGCCAAGGCCGTGGCGGCGACGGGTTACCGCTTGATGGTGCCCTTGCATTACATCCATGCCAGTTACGTGCGCAGCCATTTCAACGTCATGGAAATTGGCATTCAGGATGCACCGCGCCCGCGCGAAATTCTGTACGCATTGGTCATGGGCACGGGCGGACGAGTGCACTCGCGTCTAGGGGGCTTGACTAAAGAGAAGATCAGCGTTCACGACGGTCAGCGTTGAGTCGTTCGAAAAGACGCGACCGCGACACCCATACCGCCACATCAACACAAGGAAAAGCAATGTCCGACGGCATACCCAAACATGTCCTCAAAGCAGGCGGCACCAGCAAGATGCTGCAAAAAGAGCTGTATGTCATCTCTACCAAGCGCGCACCGGGTGTCTCGCTCGAAAATATGCGCGAGGTCGTTCCGCAGCACCTGGCTTTTCAGGTTGACTTAGAAGCGCGCGGGATCATGTTTGGCGCAGGCCCACTGTTCCCACCAGATTCAGACCATTGGCAGGGCGAAGGGATGGTGATCATCCGAGCCAATTCGCTGGAGGAGGCTAAGGCCATCGCCGCTCAAGACCCCATGCATACCGCCGGCAAGCGGGAATACACCGTCAGGGAATGGATGATGAACGAAGGAACCATCACCTTGCGGGTTTCATATTCCGATGGAAAAAGTACGGTCATTTGAGCGCGCGCTCGCGCGCATCGGCGGCTTGACCACCCAGTAAGTCAGCGCTGCGGCAGCAAGACCAGTTTGCCCAGCGTCTGACCGGCGTCCAGCAAGGTGTGCGCTTGCTGCGCCTCTTGCAGGGACAGCAGCGTCGGCGGCGCTGGCCGTAGCGCACCTGAGGCCATCAGTTCGATGGCGCGCTCCATCAGCGCACGTCGCTGCTCGGGGGCTTGGTCCAGCGTGTGGATGGAGTAGCAGCGCACGCCCAAGCTTTTGCCCAGCAAGCGGCGCAATTCACCGAGCAGGTTCTCGGACGGCAAGCCGCCCAGCGCGTTGTAAGACAGCAAGTTGCCAAGCGGCGCCAGCATGTCGAGTTGGGCACCGAAGCCCGGGCCGGCCACATGGTTGAGCACCAAATCAACACCGCGACCGGCGGTCAGTGCCATCACTTCAGCCTGCACGGATTGATGGCCGCGGTGGATCAGGTGGCGTGCGCCAGCAGCTTGCGCGTAGGCGTATTTGTCGTCGCTGCTCACCGTGCCAATCGCCAGCAGCCCATCGGCAGCAGCCAGTTGCAACACCGCGGTACCGACGCCGCCAGCCGCACCATGAATCAAAAGACTGCTGGGCCGTTGGATGCCTGAGGCGTAGAGCAGGGCGCCGGCCAATTGGTAATTGCCCAAGCTCACGGCATCGACCGATGACACGGCGTCGGGCAACACATACAGCGCATGGGCGGGCACACAGATCGCCTCTGCATAACAACCGCCGCGCTGCGGCAGTTCACGCGCGCTCACCAGCACGCGCTGGCCAAGGCGCAGGTGGGTCACAGCGGAACCCAGCGCCTCAACGCAGCCGGCCATTTCATTGCCCGGCACGGCGGGCAAGGGCGGCATCCAAGCGTAACTGCCTTTGCGAATCAAGGCATCCGGCTTACCAACCCCAATGGCTTCGGCGCGCACTCTTACTTCATGCGCGGCGGGTTGCGGCAGCGGTCGACGGACCAGTTCCAGCACCTCGGGACCACCGGTGCGAGCGAGTTGAACCAGGGCGATGGAATCAGGGGTGGGCGATTGAGTCATGGTGTTCAGCGCAAAAAGAATGACACAAATTATCCACTCATACCCGTGGCAATCGCGGCCGCCAAATTCAGCAGCGGCCCGCTCAGCAGCGCGCTGACGGTGCTGATCGAGGCCGGGCTTGTGACGCTCATGTTGAGCACATGAACGGGTTGGCCGGGCACCTGCAGCGGCACCGCCAGCGCGATGACTTCGGGTTGCCACGCAGCGGCGCAATAACCGCGTGTTTGCACGTCATGAATGGCGGCGTCGATCTCGCTAGCGATCGGCTTCCAGGCGGCGGGGCTTCGACGTGCGGCAAACAGGGCCATGAGTGCTTGGCGTTGGTCAGGCGGTGCGGTCGCCAGCCAGGCGCGGCCTAGCGAGGTCAGCTCCATCGGCACACGCTGTCCGGCGACCACGCTGCGCTGCGAGACACGGCGGTTGTAGCGAATCGATTCCAAGTAAACCATCTCGTCGCGGTCGGCCACCGCCAAGCCGACATTGATGCGGTGCTGGACGGCCATCTCATGCATCAGCGGCGCCGCCACCTGCAACCAGCGCGAGCCCGTGCGCATGGCGTGGGCCAAACTCAGCACAGGGGCTGCCAGCCGATAGGTGCGCAGCCGCGCGTCGTGTTGCAACCAGCCGCTGTCGACCAAGGTTTGTGTCAGCCGGCTGACAGTGGAGGGTGACAAGCCGGTGCGCTCTGCAATCTCGCCATTGCCCAAGGTTTCTAGGCCGGGCCGAAAGGCGCGCAACACGTCCATGCCGCGTTCCAGCGAGCGGTTGGCAGACGACTGCCCCATGCGAGGCGCCAGATGGCTGGCGCGGTCTGCCGTGTTTGGACGGGGTTTTGGGTTTGGGGTCAAGTGGAGCGAAGGCGAAGATTCCAAGCAGTGGAATTGGGGAGTGACTTGGTCGAGTATGTCACATAGACTCAAAGCTCATCAACAGAGCAAAGAGCTTCACAAGAAGCCAAGCCCTCAACGGAGACAAGCCATGATTTTCTTTGCCAACACCCGCCCAGTCTGGCGCAGCCTGACCCTCGTTCTGGCGCTCGGCTCAATCAGTGGGATGGGCGCCCTTGCGCAAGCCCAAGCCCAAGCCCCGGCAGATTTCCCAAGCAAACCGGTGCGTCTCGTCGTGCCGTTTGCCGCTGGCGGCCCGACCGACCTGATGGCCCGCGCCATCAGCAAAAGCATGGGCACGACCATGGGCCAGCCGGTCATTGTGGACAACAAACCGGGCGGCGGCGGCATCATCGGTTTCACCGAAACGGCACGCCAGCCAGCCGACGGCCACACGCTGATGTTCCCGTCCATCTTGGCGGTGACCAACCCGGCGCTGATGCCGACCTATCCGTTCGACATCGCGCGCGATTTCAGCGCGGTCACCGTGGTGGGTTTCATTCCGCATGCGTTGGTGGTGAGGCCGAATTTCCCGGCCAAAGACTTGGCTGGGTTGGTCGCCATGGCCAAGGCCAAACCCAACGAGATCGCTTACGGCTCGTCGGGCAATGGCACGTCGGCGCATTTGGCCGGTGCCATGTTTGCCTCGCGGGCTGATATTCGCGTCACGCATGTGCCGTACCGCGGTGCGGGCCCGGCCCTGCAAGACTTGCTGGGCGGCCAGATTCAGTACATGTTTCTCGACATGAGTTCAGCGCTGAGCCAGATCCAGGCTGGCAAACTGCGTGCGTTGGCCGTGGCGCCAGCACGCCGCTTTCAGGGCTTGCCCGACGTTGCGACGGTTGCCGAACAAGGTTATCCGGGCTTTGACATCCGCGCTTGGTACGGCTTGTTGGTGCGCAGCGGCACGCCGCCGGCCACCATCGAGCGTTTGTACGCGGAGGTCAAGACCGCGCTGGACAGCCGCGAGGTGCGCGAACTGTTCAAGGCGCAAGGCATTGAGCCGGGCGGCATGCCGCCGGCCGACTTTCAGCAACTCATCAAGACCGATCTGGCGCATTGGAAGCGCACGGTCGAGCAACTCGGCATCAAGCTCGAATAAGGCGGCAAGACCATGACAACCATGAAAAATTTACGCATCGCCATTCCCGACGACTATCAAAACTGTGTGCGCAGCTTGGCTTGTTTTACCAAGTTGGCGGCGCATCAGGTGACGGTTTTCAATGACACGCTGCATGGCGTCCCCGCGCTGGCCGAGCGCCTGCAAAGCTTTGACGCGCTGGTGCTGACGCGTGAGCGCACCGCTATCAGCGCGGCCTTGCTGGAACGCTTGCCGAATCTGCGCGTCATCAGCCAGACCGGCAAGGTGGCCGAGCACATTGACATCGCCGCATGCACCGCGCGCGGCGTGGCGGTGGTCGACGGGCGCGGCTCGGGTGCCGCCACGGCGGAGCTGACTTGGGCGCTGGTGCTGGCCAGCCGGCGTTACTTGGTGGACGAAGTCAATCGCTTGCAAGCCGGTCAGTGGCAAGGTCATTTGGGGCAACAACTCAGCGGCCAACGTCTGGGCGTCTGGAGCTACGGCCGCATTGGCCGGCAAATTGCCGCTTACGGCCGGGCCTTTGGCATGCAGGTTTGGGTCTGGGGCCGGGAGGCTTCACTGGCTGATGCTCGGGCCGATGGTTTTGAAGTTGCGCCATCGCGTGAAGCATTTTTTGCGGGCAGCGATGTGCTCAGTCTGCATGTGCGCTTGAACGCGCAAACACGCGGACTCATCACCGCGGCTGATCTGGCGCTGATGCGCCCAGACGCGCTGTTCGTCAACACCAGCCGTGCTGAGTTGGTGGCCGACGGCGCGCTGGTGGCGGCGCTGGAGCAAGGCCATCCGGGCTTTGCTGCGGTGGATGTTTATGAGGCCGAACCGGTGTTGGGTGCGCAGCACCCGCTGGTGCGCCATCCGCGAGCGTTGTGCACGCCGCACATCGGCTATGTCGAGCGGGACAACTACGAGCTGTATTTCGGCACCGCCTTTGACAACCTGAATGCCTTTGCCGCAGGCCAAACGAACAGTTTGGTGAACCCCGAGGTGTTGACAACCGACCGCTATAAAAGTCTTCAAGGAGCTTGACATGAAGTCAAACATGAAATTTGTTTTGCCTAGCCGCCGTGGGTTGCATGTCGTCGCACAGGCCTCGCTGTTGGTGCTCGGTTGCATCGGCTTGGCGCTGCCAGCGTTGGCCGCGTACCCCGAGAAACCATTGCGTTTGGTGGTGCCTTTTGCGCCCGGTGGCGGCACAGATCTGGTCGGACGGCTGGTGGCCGAAGGCATGGCGCAAGACCTTGGCCAACCGGTGATCGTTGACAACAAACCGGGCGCAGGCACCATCATCGGCACAGACTTTGTGGCCAAAAGCGCAGCTGATGGCTATACCCTGGTGATGGGTACGTTTGCGCTGGCGGTCAACCCGGCGCTGGTGGCCAAGTTGCCGTTTGACCCCAACAAAGACCTGGCGCCCATTGGGCTCATTGGCACCTCGCCCAACGTCTTGGTGGTGCGCACCGACAAGCCTTGGAAGAGCGTCAACGACGTGTTGAATGCAGCCAAGGCTGCGCCCGGAAAACTCAATTACGGCTCCTTCGGCAATGGCACGTCGGCGCATTTGGCTGGCGCACTGTTTGCCAGCTTGACCAAGGTTGAACTCACGCACATTCCGTACAAGGGCAGCAGCCCAGCTCTCACCGATTTGCTCGGTGGCCAGATCGACATGATGTTCACCACGGTGGCCAGCGTGGCGCAGTACATCAACGCCGGCACCTTGCGCGCATTGGCCGTGACCTCGGGCAAGCGCTCGCCAGCTTGGCCTGATTTACCGACGCTGGCCGAAGCCGGCGTGGCCGGTTACATGGCCGAAAGCTGGTACGCGGTGTACGCGCCAGCGGGCACGCCTGCCGCTACGGTGGCGCGACTCAATGCGGCCCTCAAACAAGCCGTCAAGAGTGACAATTTTCGTCGCCGCGTTGAAGCCGAAGGCTTGGTCGCCAACGTCGGCACACCGGCGGAATTGGAACGCTACGTGCTGGCCGAGCAGCTGCGCTGGCGCCGCGTGGTGCAGGACGCCCGCATCAAGGCGGACTGAACACACACTTTGTTATTTTTTATTTTTTGAGCCCCACCATGACTTTCAATTTTTCTTCGATCGACCTGCAAGTGCATGACGGCATCGCCGTGCTGGCGCTGAACCGCCCCGACGTTCGCAACGCCATTGACGATGCGATGCGCGGTGAGCTGACCCGTGCCCTTGACGAGGTCGGCGGCAACCCGGCCATCCGCGCCTTGGTGCTGACCGGCAAGGGCAAGGGCTTTTGCTCAGGTGGCGATGTGCGTGCGATGCAGCAGCGCGCGCAAGCGCCCGCCGGCGAGGTCGGCTTCAACGGTTGGGCGCGTCAGCAGCGCACGCACCACGTGGTGGCCATGTTACATGCCTTGCCGAAGCCGACGATTGCCGCCGTCCATGGAGCGGCCACCGGCTTGGGTGCCGACATGGCGATGTGCTGCGACTTTGTGATGGCCTCCAGTGATGCCAACTTTGCCTGGACTTATGTGCTGCGTGGCCTGATTCCGGACGGCGGCGGCATGTACTTTTTGCCGCGCCGTGTGGGCTTGGTGTGTGCCAAAGAGTTGATCTTCACGGGCCGAAAAATCGGTGCCGATGAAGCGCTGCGCTTGGGCGTGGCAGATCGCATCGCCGCACCTGAAGCCTTGCTGGCCGATGCCACCGCTTGGGCGGCTGAACTCGGTCGCCACGCCGGTCCGGCACTGGCGCTGTCCAAATCCATCCTCGACAAAAGCTTCGAGTCAAGTGTTGAAGACGTCTTCTCGCAAGGCAGCATGGCGCAAGGTATTTGCTACACCACCGACAGCCATCATGCGTCGATTGCCGCCTTCCTCGACAAGTCGCGCAAGGCTTGAGGCAGATGTCCAAATCCGAATCCGAATCTCAAGCTAAAACAGCGTTGGCCCTTGACCGCCTGTTACGCCCACGCAGCGTGGCCGTGATCGGCGCTTCTGCCGACCCCAGCAAAACCGCTGGCCGACCGGTGGCCTATTTGCAAAAGCACGGTTTTTCGGGTGCTATTTATCCGATCAATCCGCGCGTGGACACGCTTGCAGGTTTGACCTGTTATCCGAGCGTCAGCGCGTTGCCGCAAGTACCAGACGTCGGTTTGGTGCTGGTCGGGCCGGAGCGCGCCGAAGCCGTTGTGCGCGAGCTGGCCGCTTGCGGCACGGCCGCGGCGATCGTGCTCGCCGGCGGCTACACCGAAACCGGCGAGGCTGGCGCACGTCGTCAGCAAGCGCTCAAAGACGCGGCTGGCAACATGCGCTTGCTAGGCCCCAACACCATTGGCTTGGTCAATCTGACGGACGGCATCACGCTGTCGGCCAGCGGCGCGTTGGAGATCAAAGACCTGCCGGCGGGCAACATCGCCGTCATCTCGCAAAGTGGCGGCATCCTTGGCGCATTGCTGTCGCGGGCGGCGGCGCGTGGCATTGGCTTTTCCAAACTCGTCTCGACCAGCAACGAAGCCGACCTGGAAGTGGCCGACATTCTGGACTACCTCGTCGACGACGACGCCACTCAAGTCATCGCGCTGTACATCGAGACCTTGCGCAACCCTGTCAAATTTCGCCGTGCCGCTGAGCGCGCGCGGTTGGCCGGCAAGTCGGTGGTGGCTTTCAAGGTTGGGCGCTCCGAGCAGGGCGCAGCAGCAGCGGTCTCGCACACCGGTGCGTTGGCGGGCGCTGACCGTGTCTATGACGCGCTGTTTGCGCAGGCCGGCGTGGTGCGCGCGCAAACCTTTGCCGACTTGCTCGACATGTCGGCTGCGCTCGCCTCCGGCCGCCGTTTGTTGGGCCGGCGGGTCGCCATCTTGACGTCCACCGGTGGTGCCGGCACCTTGGTGGCCGACAGCCTCGGACTGGCTGGTTTTGAAACCCCGGCGCCCGATGCAGACACCGCCAGCCGCTTGCGTGCGTTGCAGCAAAAAGACCAAGCGGCGCTCGACCGCAACCCGATTGATGTCACGCTCGCCGGCTTGCAGCCGCTGCTGCTGCGCGGTGCCATCAGCATCTTGTTGGCCAGCCCGACGTATGACGCGGTGGTGGTCATCGTCGGCTCGTCGGCCTTGGCCATGCCCGACCTGATGGCTGATGCCATTCATGCCAGTTTGCCAGGCAGCGCCAAGCCCTTGCTGGCCTATGTCAGCCCACATGCGCCCGAGGTGGCGCGCTTGTTGGGCTTGCGCGGGGTGCCGGCTTTCAGCGCCCCTGAAAGCTGCACCGCAGCCTTCACCGCGCTGTTGATGCAGGAAGAGGCATCAGCCCACGGCGTGCAGAAGGCAACGCCGCATCTGACGGCGAACGATCAAGGCTCTCCTTTGGCGTTGTACGCCGCAGGCTTGCCCGCCGGGTCGCTCGACGAACACGAAGCCAAGCAGCTGTTTGTGCAAGCCGGCCTAGGCGTTGTACGCGAGTCGGTGGTGCGCACGGCCGCCGAGGCGCAGCGTGCCGCCGAAGCGTTGGGTGGGCCGGTGGTGTTGAAGCTGTTGTCGCCCCATATCTTGCACAAAAGCGAGGTCGGTGGGGTGGCGGTCAACGTCGCGGCGGCTGACGTGGCGGCGCGTTTAGCGCTGATGAAAGACGCGGTTCAAGACGCTGTGAAAGACACCACAGCCAAGCTGCCCGACGCCTGGTTGGTGCAAGAAATGGTCAGCGGTGGCAACGAGATGCTGCTCGGTCTGCAGCGTGACCCGCTCGGCATGGTGTTGCTGCTCGGCATGGGCGGCGTCACCGCTGAACTGCTCGACGACAGCGTGTTGCGCTTGTTGCCGGAGGTCGGTGGCCTGCAGCCGGCCGAGGCGCGTGCCATGCTGCATGCGCTGAAAACTTGGCCCTTGCTGAATGGTTACCGCGGCCGGCCGCTGGCCGATGTCGATGCACTGGTTGACGCCATCGTGCGCTTTTCTCAGTTGGCCGACGCCTTGGGCGAGCGACTCCTCACCGCTGAAATCAATCCGCTGTTTGTGTTGCCTGCCGGCCAAGGCGTGCGTGCCGCCGACGGTGTGGTGGTGTTGACTTAAAGCGGGTAGGGTGCGCGGCTGCCTACACTAGCGACATGGCCAAAGACAAAACGATTTATACCTGCAACGACTGTGGCGGCATCAGCCCTAAGTGGCTCGGCAAATGCCCGCACTGCAATGCTTGGAACACACTGGTCGAATCCATCGCTGAAAGCCATGCGCCGGTCAAGAATCGCTACAGCAGCCAGTTCCAGTCACTGGCCAAGGCGTCGGAAGTCACCACGCTGTCCGACATCGACGCCACCGACATGTCGCGCACGCCCACGGGTCACGAAGAACTCGACCGCGTACTGGGCGGCGGCATCGTCGAAGGCGGTGTGGTGCTGATTGGCGGCGACCCGGGCATTGGTAAATCGACCTTGCTGCTGCAGGCGTTGGACTCGCTGCAGCGCGCTGGCCAGCATACTTTGTACGTGACGGGTGAAGAAAGCGGTGCGCAGATTGCCTTGCGCTCACGCCGCCTCGGGCTGGAGGGCTCACAGGTGCAGGTGCTGGCGGAAATTCAGCTTGAAAAAATTCTCGCCACGCTGGACCACATTCGGCCCACCATCGCTGTCATTGACTCGATCCAGACGGTCTATTCAGACCAACTCACCTCGGCCCCCGGCTCGGTGGCGCAGGTGCGCGAATGCGCTGCGCACCTGACGCGCGCGGCCAAAGCCAGCGGCGTTTGCATCGTGTTGGTCGGCCACGTCACCAAAGAAGGCGCCTTGGCCGGCCCGCGCGTGTTGGAGCACATGGTCGACACCGTGCTGTACTTTGAAGGCGATACGCATTCGAGTTTTCGGCTGGTGCGCGCCATCAAAAACCGCTTTGGTGCGGTCAATGAAATCGGCGTTTTCGCCATGACCGAAAAAGGCCTGAAGGGCGTCAGCAACCCGAGCGCCATCTTTTTGAGCCAGCACTCCGAGCCGGTGCCGGGCAGCTGCGTCATGGTCACGCTCGAAGGCACGCGGCCCTTGTTGGTTGAAATTCAGGCCTTGGTCGACAGCGGCGGCCCGAGCCCGCGACGCTTGTCGGTGGGCCTCGACCGTGACCGCCTGGCCATGTTGCTGGCGGTGCTGCACCGTCACGCCGGCGTCGCCTGCATGGACCAAGACGTCTTTGTTAACGCGGTGGGCGGCGTGCGCATCAGCGAACCGGCGGCCGACTTGGCCGTCATGCTGGCGATCGCTTCCAGCTTGCGCGGCAAAGCGTTGCCCAAAGGTTTCATCGCCTTTGGCGAGGTCGGGCTGGCGGGTGAAGTGCGGCCGGCACCGCGCGGCCAAGAGCGTTTGAAGGAAGCCGCCAAGCTCGGCTTCAGCGTAGCCATCGTGCCTAAGGCGAATGCGCCGAAAAAGAGTGACAAGTCGTTCGAAGGCTTGACAATCCACGCGGTTGAGCGCATTGAAGAAGCCCTTAGTTTGGTGCGCAGCCTGGAATAAAGGGTTACTCCTCCTTAAATTAAGAGGATGGTATCAACACAATTTATTTTTTCGGCTGGCCTGATCGTCGCCGTTGTACTTTGGGGGCTGTTGTCCCCGGCCAGTCTGGACAGGGTTTTTGGTGACCTGCTGGTCAGCATCACGCACAATTTCGGCTGGTTTTACCTGTGGGTGGTGTGGGGCTTGGTGGTGTTGGCCGTCTTTCTGGCGGTCAGTCGCTATGGCGAGCTCAAGCTGGGCGACGAAGACGATGAACCCGAGTTCTCGGTCGGCGCTTGGTTTTCCATGTTGTTTGCCGCCGGCATGGGCATTGGCTTGGTCTTTTGGGGTGTAGCCGAACCGGTGTCGCACTATGTGAATTCACCGCCCGGCGTGGCCCCGGGCACACCCGAAGCCGCCAATATTGCCATGCCGCCAATTCATCGTTGGCACCGTGTTGGCGCCGACGTTGGTGGGTTGCGTGTGGTTCTCGATTTTTGGCGGTGCGGCCCTTTACATGGAAATTTTTCAGGCTGTTCTGGTCGCGGCCGCCGTCAAGGCCGATGTGTCTACCGCCATGTTTGCCTTGTTCAGTGCGCTGCCCATGGGGGCGGTGATGTCGGTGGCAATCCGAACCCGCCAAATCGCGTCAAAGTGATGTGGGGTGTGCTGGCCGGCGGATTGAAGGCGATGCAGACCGCCACCATTGTGTTCGCGTTGCCCTTTTCGCTGGTGCTGTTGCTGATGGCGTTCTCGGTGACACGCGCCATTCACCAAGACTGGACTGCCGATCAGCGGCTCGAAAAGGCCTTGCGCAAAAAGGTCCGCGAACTCGTCAAGTGAGCCAGCGCCAAAGCCCGTACGCACTCTCCACAAAGGGCGTTGTGCGAGTGCTGCGAAAATAAGGCCATGAACTTTCAAAAATTCCTGATTCCGGCCGCTATCGTGGCACTGCTCGTGGCGGCCTACTTTTCCTATGGTTGGCCCGGTGTGGTGGTGGTGGTCAGCGTGCTGGTCATGTGGATGCTGCTGCATTTCACGCGGATGATGCAGGTTCTCAAACGCGCCACGGGCCGGCCGGTGGGCTATGTTGACAGTGCCGTCATGCTCAACGCCAAGCTGAAACCAAAAGCCAGCTTGATGCACGTGATCGCTATGACCCGGGCACTGGGTGAATTGCGCAGCCCGAAAGACGCGCAGCCAGAAATTTTTCGCTGGACGGACAGCTCGGCTTCTTATGTGGACTGCACGTTTGTCAATGGCAAACTGGCCAGTTACAGTCTGACGCGGCCCAGCGTCAACACGGTCGATTCTGACGATTCTGGCCCGAGCGCTGGAAACCCATCGCCAGCCCCTTAAAATCTGACCTTTAGGGGTTTGCCGCCGCCGAGTGGCGCTGAACCCATCCCTGTTTTTATTTGAGACAAAAAAGGATCAGCACATGTCCGCAGCAACCGCACCAGCACCCTCCATGGAAGACCGCGACGGCAAGATCTGGATGGACGGCCAGATGGTCAACTGGCGCGACGCCAAGATCCATGTGCTGAGCCACACCTTGCATTACGGCTGCGGCGCTTTTGAGGGTGTTCGCGCCTACAAAATGCCCGATGGTGGCACCGCGATTTTCCGGCTCGAAGAGCACACCGAGCGCTTTTTCAACAGCGCCAAAATTTTGCGCATGAAGATTCCCTTCACGCAGCGACAATTGATGGATGCCCAGCTCGCTGTGGTGCGCGAGAACAAATTGGAAAGCGGCTACATTCGCCCGCTGACTTGGATCGGTTCTGAAAAGCTAGGCGTCAGCCCCAAGGGCAACACCATTCACGCGATGGTGGCCGCTTGGACTTGGGGCGCCTACCTCGGCGAAGACGGCCTGAAGCGCGGCATCCGCGTCAAGACCTCGAGCTTCACGCGCCACCACGTCAACATCACCATGATTCACGCCAAGGCGGTGAGCAACTACACCAACTCGATTCTGGCCAACATGGAAGCCACCGACGAAGGTTACGACGAAGCGCTGCTGCTCGACCCGCAAGGCTTTGCCTCTGAAGGCGCTGGCGAAAACCTGTTCATCGTTCGCAAGGGCGTGGTCTACACGCCTGACTCCAGTGCTGGCGCCTTGAACGGCATCACCCGCAATACGATATTTGCAATCTGCCAAGACCTCGGACTGGAGCTGAAAGAAAAAGCCATCACCCGCGACGAAATCTACATTTCTGACGAGGCATTTTTCTCCGGCACCGCAGCTGAAGTCACGCCGATTCGTGAGCTCGACCGGATTGAGATCGGCAGCGGTTCACGCGGCCCGATCACTGAAAAAATTCAAGCCGCTTTCTTTGACATCGTCAACGGTCGCAACCCCAAATACGCCAGCTGGCTGAGCCGCGTTTAAGGCGACAGCATGAGCAAAACTGAAAAAACCGGTGCCGTGGTTGAACTCCGCGCCAGCGAACTCAACAGCCAGGGCGGCGTCTTCTGCCCGAATCCCAACATGAGCCAGTGGAGCAGCCACCCCAAGGTGTACTTAGGTTTGGCTGAGAGCGGGCAAGCCCGCTGCCCTTATTGCAGCACCTTGTACAAGCTCAAAGACGGCGAGCACTTCAGCCCGCACCACTGAGTCGGCTCGGCAACTCGACCACAAACGAGGCGCCGCCGCCCGGGTTGTCTTCGCAGCGCACATGGCCGCCATGGCGCTCGGCGATCGACTTGACCAAGGCCAGTCCTAAGCCCACACCGCCGTCGCGTTCGCTCGCGCCGGGCAACCGGTAAAACGGCTCAAAAATACGTTCACGCTGGTCTGCCGGCACACCCGGGCCGTGGTCGCTGACGCGGATCACGGCGGTCGGTTGGGCTGGGCTGCCGCCTTGCGACAAGGCCAGCGTGATGTCGCCATCGCTGTAGCGTTTGGCGTTTTCCAGCAGGTTGCGCAGCAGTCGACGTAGCAGCCGCGTTGAGCCGCGCAGTTGCAGGCTGTGCGCGTTGTCAGTGTCGGCCTGATGCCCGAGTTCTGCGGTGAGTTCAGCTTTCACCCGTGAGCATTCTTCCGCCGCTAAACCGGTCAGGTCCAGCGTTTCAAAAGGTTCGGCATCGGCCTGCTTGGTGTCGAGCCGGCTGGCCAGCAAAATTTCGTCGATCAGTTGGTCTAGCTCGGTGATGCTGCGGGAGATTTCCATGCGTTGAGGCGAGGTGATGTCCGCGCTCATCAGCTCCAGTCCCATGCGTATTCGTGTCAATGGCGAGCGTAATTCGTGCGAGGCATTGGCCAGCAAGTTTTTGTGTGCGCTCAGCAGGGCTTTTTGCGATTCCACCAGCGTTTCGATGCGCTCTGCCGCCGTGTTGAAGCGTTCAGCCAAAAAAGCCACCTCGTCTTTGCCCTGCACTGGCACGCGCGCCGACAAGTCGCCGCTGCCCCAGCGCTCTACACCGCGTTGCAAGGCTTCGAGCCGCAAGGTCAGCCGCCGGATGATCGGGTAGGCGGCCAAGGCCACCGCCAAACCAACCAGAGCGAGAGTCCAGAAAAAACCAAAAGGCGGCCGCATCCACGGGTTGCTGCCGGGCGGTCGTTGTGGTCTTGGCAGGTGGACTTCCAGCGTCTGCCCGCCCGTGGTCACGACTTCAAAATTCAGGTCTTGGCCACGGCGTCGGTCGGCACTGGTTTGCGCGCTGCCAATCACTTGGCCGGCTTGGTTTCGAATGACGATCTCACGAATCGGCAAGGGCACGTCGGTCGACATGCGCCAAGCCCAGCCGACAGACAAGGTCAGCACCGCCACGGTCAGCACCACGGCCAACCAGATGCGAACGTACAAATGCGAGGTGAAGCGGGACCACATCAGCAGCCCCTCAGTCTTGTTGCCGAGCAAACACGTAGCCGACACCGCGCACCGTCAAGATGCGCTTCGGGTCTTTGGCGTCGGCCTCAATGGCGCTGCGAATGCGGCCCATGTGCACATCAATCGAACGGTCAAAGGCTTCGAGTTCACGGCCGCGCACGGCTTCCATGATCTGGTCGCGGCTGAGCACGCGGCCAGCGCGTTCGGCCATCGCCACCAGCAAGTCAAACTGGTACGAGGTGAGTTCGCGGGCCACACCGGCAACAGTCACAAGACGCGCATCGCGGTCGATTTCAAGCGAGCCGAAGTTCATGACTTTGTGCGTGCTGCCGGTGTTGTTGGCCGGACTGGCTTCACCGCTGCGGCGCAACACGGCGCGGATGCGGGCCAGCAATTCGCGCGGCTCAAAGGGTTTCGGCAAATAGTCGTCAGCGCCTATTTCGAGGCCGATGATGCGGTCCATCGGGTCGCCCTTGGCGGTCAGCATCAGCACCGCCACGCTGGCTTTGTCGCCGTTGACGCTGCGGCTTTTGATGCGTCTGCAGACCTCAAGACCGTCCATGTCGGGCAGCATCAAATCGAGGATGACCAGGTCGGGTTCGCTGTTGTCGAGTGCTGCTAAGCCACTGTTGCCATCGGCTGCATGCGTGAAGCCGTAACCCGACTGGCGCAGGTAGTCACCCACCATGGCGGCGAGACGGTTGTCGTCTTCAATCATCAAGAGTTGCTGCGTCATGGGCGGGGGTCTCGATCTAGGGTGAAGGGAAGGGTACATCTTGAACCTACCCCGGCAAGACGGCTTGAAGCCGTCGTAAAGATGCGGTAAATCTCGCTGCAGCGTCCCTGCGCCTCAGCGCTTCAAGGCTGCGGCCTGCGTGGCTTGCTTGGACGCCAGCCAGACCAGCAGCAACACCGGCACACCGAGCAGCGCCGTGCCAATGAAAAAAGTCTGGTAGTTGTAGGCGTCGACAAAGGCACCTGAATAGCCGGCCAGAAACTTCGGCAACAGCAGCATCATGGAGCTGAACAAGGCGTACTGGGTGGCCGAGTAATTGACATTGGTCAGACCCGACAAATAGGCGATGAAAGCCGCCGAGGCGATGCCGCTGGCGAGGTTGTCGGCCGAGATCACCAGCATCAGCGCGGTCACGTCATGGCCGCGCGTGGCGAGCCAAGCAAACAGCAGGTTGCTGGCGGCGCTGAGCACGGCACCCAGCATCAGCACGCGCATCACGCCGAAGCGCATGGCCAGCAGGCCGCCCACAAAAGCACCGACCAGCGTCATGATGACGCCGAAGACTTTGGTCACTGCCGCCACTTCGTCCTTGGTGAAACCCATGTCCACATAAAACGGATTGGCCATGATGCCCATCACCACGTCGCTGATGCGGTAGACCGCAATCAGCGCCAAGATCAAGGCCGCCTGTTTGCCGTAGCGCTTTAAAAAATCAGCGAAGGGCTCGATCAGCGCACCCTTCAGCCACTCGGTCGCGTTGCGTGCGCGCGGCATGACGACGGCGACCGGCTCGGGCGAAAACAAGACCGTCACCATGCCCAGCAGCATCGATGCCGCCATCACCAAGTAAGCGGTTTGCCAGGCGTCTTGTTGATAACCTGTGACGCCGGCGACTTCAGCGCGTGCGGCTATCCACAGCACGCCAGCGCCCGCCCAGATCATGGCGATGCGGTAACCTGTTTGGTAGGACGCCGCCAGCGCGGCTTGCCGCTGCACATCGGCGGATTCAATGCGGTAAGCGTCCAGCGCAATGTCTTGCGTGGCCGATGCCACCGCCACGGCCAGCGCGCACCAGACCATCGGCAGCAGCGCCAGTCGCGGGTCGGTGAAGGCCAGCCCGATCAAAGCCGCCATGATGACGCTTTGAGACAGCAGCAACCAGCTACGGCGTCGGCCCAGCCAGCGCGTCAGCAAAAAAATCGGCAGCCGGTCGACCAGCGGCGCCCAGACCCATTTGAAGCCATAAGCCAGCCCGATCCAGCTCAGGTAGCCGATGGTGCTGCGATCAATGCCGGCTTCCCTCAGCCAAAAACTCAGCGTTCCAAAGACCAGCAGCAAGGGCAAGCCGGCCGAAAATCCCAGCAACAACATGCGCAGCGTCGGCGGCTCTAGGTAGACGCGCAGGGTTTGGCCCCAGCTCGGCCGGGTGGGATGGGTTTGGCTCATGCGGGAATAATACGGCGTGAACACGGCATGAATTGGCCTTCGGCGACGCGGACACGCAAACAATGGAACACTCGAACAATGAAACAACCCTCTGGCCCTCAGCAGGCATGGCGATGACATGGCGCTTGCGTTGGTCGACGGCCTTGCTGGCAGCGACACTGGCGCTGCCTGGCGTTGCCGTCGCGCAGCGCGAAGGCGTCGATGTGGGTGGCAACTCCGGCTTTGCCCGACTGGTGCCGGCCGACGACATTGAAGCCTCGGCCGTCAAGCAATACAGTGAAATTTTGATGCAGGCGGCCAGCAAAAAAGCTTTGGGTGGGCCAGACCACCCACAAGTGATCCGCCTGCGCCGCATCGCCCAGCGCCTGATTCCGTTCACCAACGAGTGGAACCCGCGCGCCAAGACGTGGAAGTGGGAGGTCAACCTGATCGGCAGCAAGCAGATCAATGCGTTTTGCATGCCGGGCGGCAAAATCGTTTTTTACACGGGCATTCTGGAACAGCTGCAACTCACCGACGACGAGGTGGCGCAGATCATGGGCCATGAAATTGCCCACGCCCTGCGCGAGCACGCGCGCGCACGCATGGGCAAGAGCGCCGCTACCAGCATGGGTGCGGGCGTGTTGTCGCAGTTGCTGGGGCTGGGGGATGTGGGCCGCACGGTGGCTAACTACGGCGTGCAACTGTTGAACATGACCTTCAGCCGGTCTGACGAGTCAGAGGCTGACTTGGTGGGGCTGGAACTGGCAGCGCGTGCCGGCTATGACCCGCGTGCCGGCATCACGCTGTGGCAAAAAATGGCGGCCAGCAGTCAAGGCGCGCCGCCGCAATGGCTCAGCACGCACCCGGCGGGCAATACCCGCATTGCAGACATTGAGCGCAATCTGCCAAGGGTGCTGCCGATTTACGAGCGCGCCCGCAAAGACTGAGAAAAAATCCGTCACTGCGAGCGACCATGACAGAGTTTATGCAGTGTGGGTGATGACTCTCGCCACATCGTCGGTGGCAATTTTCAGGGCTGTGACATCCATCAGCACCAATTGAATTCTTTTTTGACCGCACTGCGGATCGACGAAAGCACGGGCCTGTGCGTTCATGTACATCGGCAGCAACATGGTTTTGCTGCGCAGTGACTGCAAGGCCTCCGCGAAAATTTCGTCGTTGCTGTATTCGGCGGTGGTTAAAAACGCATCGATCCGGGGCAAGGTCTGCGGGTCAAAAAACTCACGCAGGGGTCTGCCAACCAGTCGCGAGCGTTCTTGGTTCAGCAGTTTGGCGGCCCGCAAGTTGAGCTCAACGATGTTGCCCTGGGTGTCGAGTGTGAAGTAGCCGACCGGCGCGAAGTCGTAGAGGTCGAGGTATTTGGCGCGCAGGGCATTGACCTCGGTCAGCGTTTGTGTGAGCTCTTCGTTTTGAATTTCGAGTTCAATTTGATGCACTTGCAACTCGTGCACGAGTCGACGCTGGTCCATGTCGCCAGCGGGCACGCCCCACAAATTTTTATGCGGTAAACGCTGTAGCGCTTCACGACGTAACTGTGTGTCTGGCTCCGAATAACTGGCCATTTGAAACTTCCTTTATGAGTATTCCTGGGCAGTCCCAAATCAGTAGGACTTGGCGCCGTTAGTGCCGCTCAACGCTCACAAGCTTCAGGGCTATTTATAAACTATCGTCCATTTTTTGGCAATGATTTTTAAACGAATTTAACGAATTGTTACTTTGGAATTTTTGGGAGCTTTTCTGAGCCATTTTTGGGCCGTTGCTCTCTTGTGAATTCCTTGACAACAGATTACGTTCGACTTTCTCTGCCTAGGCCTTTTATTTGTATCCAAACATGACGCACAAGAGCCATCCCTTGCCAAGATCGCCAAAGCTTCCTGAGCCAGTCGCGGCGGCGCCGGAGGCTGTGCCGTTTCCGGCCGCCGACGCTGTCGATTCAGGCGTCACGTTGGCCCCGTTGGTGGGGCGCAAAACGCCGATCATTGGCATTGGCGCTTCGGCGGGGGGGCTGGAAGCGCTGGAGCAATTTTTTTCACATGTATCGCCGAAGAGTGGCTTGGCCTATGTCGTGGTGCAGCATCTCGACCCGGTCAAAGAAAGCCTGCTGCCCGACCTGTTGCAACGCTACAGCCAAGTGCCGGTGGTGCAGGTGCGCGACATCACCTTGGTTGAGGCCAACCATGTGTATGTGGCGCCGCCGGGTTTTGAGGTCACCTTGCTGCATGGGGTTTTGCACTTGCTGAAGCCGGTGACACCGCGTGGTTTGCAGTTGCCGATTGATTTTTTTCTGCGCGCGCTGGCGCTGGACCAACAGGCCAATGCGGCCGGCGTGATCTTGTCGGGCATGGGCTCGGACGGCACCTTGGGCCTGCGCGCCCTGAAAGAAAAAGCTGGTGGCGTTTTTGTGCAAGCGCCCGAGAGCGCCATGTTTGATGCGATGCCGCGCAACGCGGTTGATTCAGGCTTGGCCGATGTGGTGGCGCCTGCCGAACAACTGCCTGAAAAAATCGTGGCTTATTTTTCGCACCCGCTGTTGGCGGGGCCGCTGGATGAGCGCATGGTCGACCGACTACAAAACTCACTGGAAAAAATTCTGATTCTGGTGCGCGCCCACACCGGACACGATTTCACGGAGTACAAAAAAAGCACGGTCTATCGGCGGATTCAACGGCGCATGGCGATCCATCAGATTGAGGGCGTTGACGAGTATGTGAAATACGTGCGTGAGAACCCGGTCGAAGCCGAGCTCTTGTTCAAAGAACTGTTGATTGGCGTAACCTGTTTTTTCCGCGACCCGGAAGTCTGGCAACACGTCAAGCTGGAGGTGCTGCCAGCGCTGTTTGCCGCCCACCCAGAAGGTTGTGAGCTACGCGCTTGGGTGCCGGCGTGTTCGACCGGCGAAGAGGCTTACACGCTGGCGATTCTGTTCGTTGAAGCGCTGGAAGAACTCAAGCCAGCGGCCCGCTTCACACTGCAGATTTTTGCCACCGACATGGACAAAGACGCGATCGAAAAAGGGCGCATCGGCTTTTATCCGGAGAACATCGCCAGCGATGTCTCGCCCGGGCGATTGGCGCGTTTTTTCAGCAAGGTGCCGGGGGGCTACAACGTCAGCAAAGAGATCCGCAGCATGATCATTTTTGCGCCACAAAGCTTGGCCAGCGACCCGCCGTTTGCCAAGCTGGATGTGCTGAGTTGTCGCAACCTGTTGATTTATCTTGAATCCGAGTTGCAACAAAAATTGGTGCAAATGTTTCACACCAGTCTCAACCCCGGCGGTTACCTGGTGTTGGGCACAGCTGAAACAGTCGGCGCCGCGACCCATCTGTTTGCGGCGGTCGCTGCCAAGACGCGCATTTATCGTCGGCTCGGGGAGGGTCGTGGGCCGGCGGGGATGGCGTTCCCGTTGCCGGGTTCGGTGGCGCGCATCAAAGCGCAAGAGCTAACGGTGCGCGCGGCCAGCGTTGCGCCAGTCGTGCCTAGCTTACAAACGCTGGCAGACCAGTTGCTGATGAAAAGATTTGCGCCGACGGCGGTGCTGGCAACGGCTCAGGGCGACATCGTTTACTTCAGCGGCAAGACGGCTAAATACTTGGAGCCCCCGGCCGGTAAAGCGAACCTGAACCTGTTTGCGATGTTGCGCCCAAGCTTGCGGCAACCGTTGTCGGACCTTTTTTACCGCACAGTCAGGCAAAAATTACCCGGCAAGCTGGACGCGGTCTCGCTGGCAGACGACGGCGTCGGGTCGACGGTTCGCATCAGCGTAGAGCCAGTGGACGATCCGAAGGCGTTCGACGGCCTGTTCATGGTGGTTTTTTCAGACATCGTGGCGGTGCCGGTGAAAGCGGTCACGTCTGCGTCGGGCGAAACCAGCCAAGATGCCCGCGTGCCAGACCTGATGCTGGAGCTGGCACGTGCCCGCGAAGAGCATCAGGCGACGCGTGAAGAAATGCAGACCTCGCAAGAGGAGCTCAAGTCCGCCAACGAAGAATTGCAGTCGGCCAACGAAGAGCTCACCACCTCGCGAGAAGAAATGCAGTCGATGAACGAAGAGCTGCAAACGGTCAATTCAGAACTGCAAACGCGGGTCGACGCGTTTGGGCGGGCCAATGACGACATGGAAAACCTGCTCAACAGCACCGACATTGCCACGCTGTTTTTAGACCGCTTGCTGCATGTCCGGCGTTTCACAAACCGGGCCACCAGCGTCATCAAGCTGATTCCGGGCGACATTGGCCGGCCGATTTCAGACCTCACCAGTGACCTGAAAGGGGACCTGTCGAGTGACGCTGCCGATGTCTTGCGCACCTTGATTTTCAAAGAGAAAGATGTCGAGGCCACAGGCAAGCGCTGGTTTCGGGTGCGCATCATGCCGTATCGGACGCAGGATAACCGGATCGATGGCGTGGTGATCACCTTCACCGACATCACCTCGTCTAAGCATCTAAGCGAGCCTGACACGGCACCATATAGCTGAGCCGCGTCAGGCTCGCCGCTGCGTCCTACAGCTGATTCAACGCTGTCTGACGGCGGCCGTTGAAGGCCGCCATGACGATCAGCGTTCTTTGAAAATTTAACATGATTGAAAACACATGACTGACCAGACGCCAGCCCCAAAGCAGAAGCGTAGCCCACGCAACGCGGCTTCAAGCGAGGTCCGCTCGGCCCGTGGGCTGGATGCCCGCCAAGCGAATGCCGCGCTGTGTTGGCCGTTTCCACCAGGCAGTCAGAACGACACCGACAAAGCTGTCAAGCTGAAGCCTTATGTGCCGCTCAAGCACCGCACGCTGAATCAATATTGAGGCCGCGCGGTCGCGTCAGCGATTCATGCTGTGCTGGTTTCACGGGACGTCTTGCGCTGGGCTTGTGGCGTCCACGGGCCCGGCGCTGGCACCAAAGGGGTGCGCTTCACTTCGATGCGCGGACCGCGCTTGGTGTCGTCGCCGGCTAATTTGAGCCAGTTCAGCATGCCAGCGCGGGCCGCTTTTTCAAAAGAGTCGTAGGGCTCTTCGGCCATCATGAAGCGGTGATCAAAGACCATGCGTTCGTCATTGCTGTCAAGCAACGCCCAGTGAAAAAGGCCCGGACTAAGCTCGTTCACGGTGAGGGCGATGGGGCGTAAGTAGTTGGCCATATATTTCCTTTGCAGAGTCAGGCTGCTAGCTTGAATGGCCGGCGCACAAAGCACTGTAGGCGGGCACCGTGGCGCACAGTAGGACACGCCGGATAAGTACTTACAAATGTTTCAACATATTGTAAAAAAGATTAAATATTTAATATCTAATTTAGGTGAATGTGGCGTATTAGACTACAGACGCTGAGGCCAACAGATGTAACGATGGGATCACGGTGAAAGACGCAGCAAAGCGCCGGTGAGAAAGTCCCGAATGCGCGCGTTTTGTCATCGGCAAGCCAACCCGGGCACCTTCGCCACGGGCACTTCAAAGCAAGCTATTTTCAAGGATGCACCATGAAACACCTCTTTCGCCTCTCTGTCATCGTGGCCGCCAGTGCCTTTGCGCTGTTGGCCGGTTGTGCAAGCGGACCTCAGCAGGAGACGGCTGGCCAATATATCGATGACACGACCATCACCGCGCGGGTCAAGACCGCCATCTACCAAGAGCCAACTCTCAAATCGTCGGAAATCAATGTTGAAACCTTCAAAGGCAGGGTTCAGCTCAGCGGTTTTGTCAGCACGCGCGCCAGCATGGAGCGCGCTGGTGCCGTTGCCAAAGGTGTCAGCGGCGTCACCGCTGTCAGCAATGATTTGAGGCTCAAATGAGCACCGCCCGCAGCGTCTCCGGTCGCGCTTTGACCGCACTCTCTCTGGTTGTGTCGATGGGTCTCGTGGGTTGCGCGGGGATTTCCCCGCGCCAACAGAACACCGCAGCGGGTGCTGGCATTGGTGCTATCTCTGGCTCCATCCTGACGGGCGGTAGCACGATCGGCACATTGGGTGGTGCGGCCATCGGCGGCATCATCGGTAACGAAGCCGCGAAGAAGTAAGCAAGTAAGCGCCTCAGCGCGCTTGTGATCAGAAGGCCAGACCGGGCGTGAGCCTGCGTCTGGCCTTCCTTTTTCAGAGCGCGGAAAACGCCGCCCTCTGCGTGGCACAGCATTTGCATTGATCCTTGTATACAAGTATGGATGCCTTAAGTTGGTGCAACGCTCATGATCACTGAATCAAGCTCGGATTTCGCTTCTAACGCAGACCCTGCAGGGCAGGTTTTAGCAGACCCAAACTGCGCCTGGATTCACCAGCTCACGGTGCCATTGGTGAGCAGCACCGCGGCATCAGCTCTGGCAGTCCAGCCTTTGGCCGGACTGCGGTTTGCGGTGAAAGACAACATGGACGTCGCTGGCAATGTCACCACTGCCGGCTGCCCAGCTTTCGCTTTTGAGGCCGATGCCAGCGCGCAAGTGGTGCAGCAGCTGCTCCAAGCTGGTGCAGCGCTGCTTGGCAAGACCAACTTAGATCAATTCGCCTGCGGTCTGAACGGCACCCGCTCTCCATATGGAGCGGTGCCGAATGCGTTTAACCCGGCTTATGTCTCTGGCGGTTCAAGCTCTGGCTCGGCCTATGTGGTGGCCACAGGGCAGGTTGATTTTTCATTGGGCACAGACACCGCCGGTTCGGGCCGCGTGCCGGCAGGGCTGAACAACATCGTCGGCTTGAAGCCGTCGCGTGGACTCATCAGCACGCGCGGTGTCTTGCCCGCTGCACAAAGCGTTGACTGTGTGTCTATCTTTGCCTGCACCGTGGCCACGGCCGTGCAAGTGCTTGAAAGCGCCATGGGCCACGACCCGCTGGACGCTTATTCGCGCCAGCTGACCTTGGCCAGCGAGGCCTTTCCCGCAAGCTTCACATTCGGCGTGCCAGACCAGCTCGAATTTTATGGCGATGCGCTGGCCGAAGCGGCTTTCAGCGATGCCGTGCAGCGCTTGCAAGGCATGGGCGGCAGCGCCGTGCCACTCGACTTCGCGCCTTTCAAGCAAGCGGCGCAGTTGCTCTACGGCAGCGCGCTGGTGGCCGAACGCTACGCCGCTATTCGGCCCTTTTTTGATCAGCATGAAGCTGAGGTGATCGAGCCGGTGCGCAGCATCATCGCGCAAGGTCGCCAATACAGCGCGGCCGACTTGTTTGACGCGCAAAGCCAACTCAAACTGCTCGGCCAGCGGGCTGATGCCTTGTGGGCCGACATCGATTTGTTGCTGGTGCCCACCGCACCGACGCACTACAGCGTGGCGTCGATGTTGCAAATTCCGGTGGAGCTGAATCGCCGCCTGGGCGAGTACACCAACTTTGTGAATTTGCTGGACTATGCAGCGCTCTCGGTACCGAGCGCCATGCGGGCTGATGGCTTGCCTTTTGGCATCACCTTGATTGGCCGCTGCGGCAGTGACTGGCAACTCGCCGAACTCGGCCAGCGTTACCACCACCTCACGGGCTTGACCCAGGGCGCAACCGGATTGCCGCTGCCAGCGCCGCAACCGATCAAGGGCTTGACCATGAAGGCCAGCAACCAGGGAAGCGTGCGCGTGGCCGTGGTCGGTGCGCATTTGTCGGGCATGCCGCTGAACAGCCAACTCACAGAGCGCGGTGCCAGCTTGGTTAGCACGGCCAGCACGGCGGCCGACTATCGCTTGTATGCGCTGCCGGGCACAACACCGCCCAAGCCGGGTTTGCTGCGCGTGGCGGCGGGTCAAGGAAGTGCCATCGCGCTGGAAGTCTGGGACATGCCGCTGCAGCATTACGGCTCTTTTGTGGCCTTGATACCTGCGCCCTTGGGTATCGGAACTTTGACGTTGGCCGATGGCAGCAGCGTGCAGGGCTTTGTCTGTGAAGCCGAGGCTTTGCATGACGCGCAAGACATTTCTCACTTAGGCGGCTGGCGCGCCTACATCGCTTCTTTGCAAGCGCTTAACGATTAACGATTTTCACTCGGCCTTTATTACTTTTCACAAGGAGCTTTTCATGACCACACCTACAACTTCAACAACACCTGCTGGCTTCACCGCCTCCCGCAGACAAGTTTTGCAAAGCGGCGCGGCCATCGCTGGTGCGCTCGGCATGCCAGCCATCGTGCGGGCCCAGTCGGGACCAAAAATCCGTGTTGGTTACTGGCCGATTGCGGCTGGTTTGCCGTTTTATGCCGCCATTGAACTGGGTTATTTCAAAGAGGCCGGACTGAATGTTGAAGTTCAGCGTTTTGCCGGCGCGCAGCAGATCATGGAAGGCATGCTCGCCGACCGTTGCGACGCCAGCGCTAACGGCACAGGTTCGGGCAACATCGCGGTCGGTGAACTGGCGGCCCCCGGCACTTTCAAGATTTTCTGCTCCAACCCGAGCAACGTCAAAAACGTGCTCGATGAAGTGATTGTGCCCATCGCCAGCACCGCCAAAACCATCGCCGACCTGAAAGGCAAGCGCATCGGTTCCGGCCCAGGCATTCAAAACGTCACCTTGGCCAAAACTATTTTGGAGCGCGGCGGCGCGGTCGGTGCCACAGTGGTGGAACTGCCGATTGGCCAACACGTGGCGGCGCTGGCGGCTGGCCAGCTCGACGGCGCTTACACGCTAGAGCCAACCGGCACCATTGGCCGCCTGAACGGCACCACGCGCGTGCTCGAAGCCGGCGTGGTGTCGCATTACGTGTTGGGTGACCCAATGGCCCCTTGGTTTGGTGGCTCGGCTTCGCTGACATCTGCCTTCATCAAGGCCTATCCTGCTGAAGCGAAAAAATTCATCGCCGCCTACGGCAAGGGCGTGAACTATGTGCGCAGCAAGCCGGTTGAAGCGCGCCAATACCTCAAGGGTTACACCGCCATTGAAGGCGCGTTGACCGCTGAAGTGCCGCTGGCCGCGTACACCATGTACAACGAGTTCAAGCCGGCAGACGTCGCGCACTTTCAAAAGTTCTTTGACCTGTTCACGGATCGCGGCATTTTCAAATCGCGCCTCATGGTGGACTCCATGCTTTACAAAGGCTGATCACGATGGCTGCAACCCCCCTTTCTACGACGCTGCCGGGCGCCGCCACACAGCCTTGGGCGCCAGGGTCGACCGAGTCCGTGGTGGGCGTGCCGCGCCAACCTGCTTGGGACAAGGCGCTGCCTTTCATCGGCCCGGTGGTGCTCTTCATCGTCTGGGATTTGGCGGTGCGGCTGGGCTTTGTCAAAGCCATTTTGTTGCCGCCGCCGCTGGACGCATTGGGTGCTCTGATCACCGGCTTGGCCGGCGGACCATTGCTGCAAGATTTCGGCATGACGGTGTGGCGCACGGTGCAAGCTTTTATGTTCGCGGCCATCGTCGGCATGCCTTTGGGTGTGCTGCTGGGCAGCTCTGAGAAAGCCTACCGCAGCGTTGAGTTTTTGATTGATTTCTTTCGCTCAACGCCGTCGTCGGCCCTGATCCCGCTGTTCCTGATGATCTTCGGCGTGTCGGAGATCAACAAGGTGGCGATTGCCGCTTTTGGTGCGCTGCTGATTGTTGTTTTCAACAGCGCCTATGGCGTCATCAACGCCCGCAAGCAGCGCGTCATGGCGGCCAAGGTGATGGGTGCATCGCGCTGGCGTGTCTTCAAAGATGTGCTGATCTGGGAAAGCCTGCAGCCAAGTTTTGTCGGCCTGCGATCGGCCGTGTCGATGGCGCTGGTGATCGTCATCGTCGCAGAGATGTTCATCGGTGCAGACAGTGGTTTGGGCAACCGCATCATCAACTCGCAGCAGGTCATGAATGTGCGCGACATGTACGCGTCTATTTTGGCCGCCGGTGCGCTGGGTTACGCCTTGAATATTTTGTTTTTGATGCTGGAAAAACGCATCGTTCACTGGAGCGGAAGATGAGTGCAGTTCTTAACGCGCCTTTTTATGCAGATGTGCCGGTGCCGCCTTTTCGGCCTGGGCCGGTGGGCACGCACATCACCATCCGTGGCTTGACCAAGTACTTTGCGGGCTGGCCACTGTATGAAAACTTCGACCTGGATATTCCGAAGCACAAGATCACCTCGGTGTTTGGCCCCAATGGTTGCGGCAAGTCGACGCTGATCAACATGATCGCCGGGCTGGTGCCGATTGACTCGGGCGAGATTTTGTTTGATGGCAAAACCCTCAAAGAGACCAAGATCGGCTATGTTTTCCAGAACTACCGTGAAGCGCTATTTCCGTGGATGCGCACCATCGACAACATCGCTTACCCGTTGAAGTTGGAAGGCAAGTCGAAAGCCGAAGTCGACCGCCGCATGGCTGAGTTGGTGGCGTCTTTTGACGTCAAGTTTGATTTGAACCGCTACCCCTACGAACTCTCGGGCGGGCAACAACAAACCGCGTCCATCATGCGCGCGTTGGCACCCAACCCAGAAGTGCTGTTTCTCGATGAACCGTTTTCGGCGCTGGACTTCGAGATGACACTGTTCATCCGCGAAAAGCTGCAAGAGGTGTTCATGCAAACCGGCACCACCATGTTGTTGGTGTCGCACGATCTGGAAGAGGCCGTGTACCTGGCCGACGAGGTTTTGCTGCTGACCAAGCGGCCCACCCGCGTTGCAGAAATTTTGCCTTACAGCGATGCCAGGCCGCGCACGATTGAAACGCTGACAGAGCCGAGTTTCATCCACGCTAAAAAACGCAGCTTGGAAGTTTTTCAGCGCGAAGTGCGGCGTTAATCCAGGTGTTGATTTTCTGTGTTGATTCAACAGCCAAGAAAGACTCTTTGAATGAATGAAGCCCTCAGCCTGCAGTACGTGAAGACGACTGCCGAACTGCTCAAGCTGCCGCTAGAAGAAGCGCAAGCCGCCCGCGTGGCGGTGCATTTGCAGCGCACCGCCGCGATGGTGCGCTTGTTGGACAGCGCCGGCTTGGATGCGCATGACGAGCTGGCAGAGATTTACTGCCCAGCGCCATTTCCGGCTGATGACCCCGCGTTGTCTCCGACGTTTGTTTCAACAGGCCTGAGCGTATGAGCGCACCCATGAACCAGCACGGCGACGCCGCGCAGATGGCGGCAGCCGTGCGCCAAGGCGAGGTCAGTGCGCGCGAGCTGCTGACAGCGAGCTTGGCGCGCATCGAGGCGACCGACGACCGTGTCAACGCCTTCACTGGCCAGACGCAGGAGCGCGCTTTCGCAGAAGCTGACGCGGTGGACGCACGCCGCAGCGCCTTAATTCAAAAGGGAGAATCGCTAGACGCATTGGGCCCCTTAGCCGGCGTTCCGTATGCAGTCAAAAACCTCTACGACATCGTTGGCGAGGTCACCTTGGCGGGCTCGGTCATCAACCGCAGTTTGCCGCCAGCCGAGGCCGATGCTTTTTTGGTCAAGCAGATGAAAGCCGCCGGTGCGGTGCTGGTCGGCGCGCTCAACATGGACGAGTACGCCTACGGTTTCACCACTGAAAACACGCACTACGGCCCCTGCCACAACCCGCATGACCTGGCGCGCATCAGCGGCGGTTCGTCTGGCGGTTCGGGTGCGGCAGTCGCGGCGGGCCAAGTGCCTGTGAGTTTGGGCTCGGACACCAATGGCTCGATCCGCGTGCCAGCGTCGCTGTGTGGCGTCTGGGGTTTGAAGCCGACGTTTGGCAGGCTGTCTAGGCGCGGCACCTACCCCTTTGTGCACAGCATTGACCACCTCGGCCCAATGGCCAACAGTGTGACCGGGCTGGCGCTGGCATACGACGCCTTGCAAGGCCCCGACGCGCACGACCCGGGTTGCCACGCGCAGCGGGTGCAGCCGGTGGCTGGCTTGGCTGCAGGCTTGACCGGTTTGCCGGGCCTGACGGGCTTGCGAATAGGCGTGCTCAACGGCTACTTTGACGACCACGCCAGCGCTGCGGCGCGTGAGGTGGTGGCACTGGCTGCCAGCAGCTTGGGCACTTCGGCCAGCGTGCATTGGCCGGACGCCGGTCTGGCGCGTGCCGCGGCTTTCATCATCACGGCCAGCGAAGGCGGCAGTTTGCATCTGGACGATTTGCGCACCCAGCTGGCGTCGTTTGAGCCGCTGTCGGTAGACCGTTTTATTGCGGGTGCTTTGCAGCCCGCCGACTGGTATTTGCGGGCGCAGCGGTTTCGGCGCATCTACCGCGACCGCATCAACGCGCTGTTTGCCGATTGGGATGTGCTCATCACGGCGGCCACGCCGGTCAGCGCACCGCTCATCGGCACGGAGTGGCTGGACATCAACGGCACACAGCAGCCTTGCCGCGCGGCCATGGGCTTGCTGACGCAGCCGATCTCGTTTGCCGGTTGCCCGGTGGTGACTGCGCCCATGTGGCCCAGCAGCACCCACGGCATGCCTTTAGGCGTGCAGATCATTGCCGCACCGTGGCGCGAAGACCTGGCGTTTGCCGTGGCGCGGCAACTCAGCGACGCCGGCGTGGCTTATGTCAAACTGGGGGAGTGCTGATGGCCCTCGGCACGATTCCTTTCATTTTGAACATGACCTCTTTATGAACGCCATCAATCTGCCCGACGTTGTCGCTGAAGTCAGCGCTCAATTTGCACGCTACGAACAAGCCTTGGTGACCAACGACGTCGCTGTGCTGGACGAACTGTTTTGGGACAGCCCACACACGCTGCGTTACGGCGCCACTGAAAACCTCTACGGTGCCGACGAGATCAAAGCCTTTCGGGCGGCCCGGCCGGCGCAGGGGCTGGATCGGGTGCTGCTGAAAACCGTCATCACCACATTTGGCCGTGACATGGCCACAGCCAACGTGGAGTTTCAGCGTGCCGGCAACCCGCGCAGCGGGCGTCAAAGCCAGACTTGGGTGCGCACGCCCGAAGGTTGGCGCGTGGTGTCGGCGCATGTGAGTTTGCTGATGCCGTCAGCGTGAGCCAAATGCTCACTTCTTTGAAAAATTAAGCCCGTGCAAACTGCCGCCACGCCACCCTTCGTTGCTGCCGTGGCGACCCACCCCTCGCGTGCAACAGATGTTTACACACAACTCAAGCACGACATCGCTGAGTTCCGTTTGCTGCCGGGCGACCGCTTCACGGAAACTGAAATCAGCGGGCGGCTTGGCGTCTCGCGCACGCCAGTGCGGCAGGCGCTGTTCAAGCTGCAGCAAGAGGGTTATGTCGAGGTGCTGTTTCGCAACGGCTGGCGCGTGTTGCCGTTTGACTTCAACCAGTTTGAGGACCTTTACGATTTGCGCATGGTGCTTGAAACCACTGCCGCGCACCGCTTGTGTGAAGGCGCCCTCAAGGTCGATGCGGCTCAGCTGGAGGCGCTCATGGTCATTTGGCTGGTCAGCCCCGAGCAGCGCAGCACCGACATGCTGGAAGTCGCCGCTTGGGACGAGGCCTTTCATTGCGCCTTGGTGGCCGCTGCTGGCAACGCTGAAATGGCCCGCGTGCACCGCGAAGTGACCGAGCGCATCCGCGTGATTCGCCGGCTTGATTTCACACAGCCTTCACGCATCACCGCGACCTACGAAGAGCACGGGAAAATCTTGTCGGCGATACAGCAAAAGCGCGGCGACCAAGCCGCCTTGCTGCTGCGCGCACACATTCAGGCCAGCCAAGCCGAGGTCCGTAAGATCACCTTGCACCAAGTGCATTTGGCGCGTCAGCTGGGCACACAATCGGCAGCCCCATAACATTTAGCGCTTGTGTTAAGTGGCGCTACAGCGTCAGTGCGGGTGGCGGTGGTGAATGTCCGGAAAGTGCGGGTGCTTGTGGCGCAAGGCCGCGTGTTGATGCACATGGCTGTGCGATGCACTGCCTTGCAGTTCTGGTGGGTGTTCGTGCTGATGGTGTTCATCGTGGACGTGTTGATGCGCGTGTTCCATCGGTTCATGCACATGATCGTGCGAGTGACTTTCGGTCAGGTGCAACCAAACGCCTAAACCCATCAGCGCGCTGGCCAGCCAAAAAACCAGCGAAGGCGACTCACCAAAAACAAGGATCGCCACCAGCGCACCGATGAACGGCGCGGTCGAAAAATACGCCCCGGTGCGGGCGGTGCCCAAGCCGCGCAAGGCCAACACAAACAGCACCAAACTGATGCCGTAGCCCAGCAACCCGACCAGCAGAGTGGACAGCGTCATGCCGACGCTGGGCAGTGTGGCTCCCAGAAAAAAGGCCAGCAGGCTGTTGACGCTGCCGGCGATCAAGCCTTTGCTGCTGGCAATGAACAGGGCGTCAGAGGCCGACACCTTGCGCGTTAAATTGTTGTCAATCGCCCAGCACAGACAAGCCACGCAAACCAAGGCTGGGCCGACCCAACTGTTGCTGCTGACGGCCGTGGTGGGCCACGACAAGACCACGCCACCGGCGACGATAGCGAGCATGCCCAGCACGATGCGCTTGTCGGCGTTTTCTTTGAAGACAACCCAAGCGATCACGGCGGTGAGCACCGCCTCTAAGTTCAACAACAGCGACGCGGCTGCGCCACTGGTGTGCATCAAGCCCATCATCAGGGCGACTGGGCCCAGCACACCGCCAAAGAAAATGGCACCCAGCAGCCATGGCCATTCGGCACGCGCCAGCCCTGAAGGCTGCCAGCCGCGGTCCCGCACCAGCCGTGCCACGCTCAAGCCAATGCCGCTGCCCAAGTACAGCAAGCCAGCCAGCAAAACCGGCGACATATCACCCAGCAGCAGCTTGGCAAAGGGCGTGCTGGCACCAAACAAAGCGGCTGCCAGCAGGGCGTAGAGAACGATGGGATTCATGGCGCCATTGTCATGTCGATCTTCAGTGCGCCATATGGCGCTGGCCGACGCCCCAAGGCGGTTACGATGATTGCCTCCGATGCCCTCAACACTCAACTGCACTGCATGACTCTGCTGGCCTCATTTTCTTTGCGCCCCGCCGGGGCAGCGCTGGGCTTGCGGTGGCTGGTGCTGGTTGTGATCTTGTTCGGGACCATCCTTTCTTCGATGGGGGGCACACGTTCCCATGGCTTGGCCGCTCTCTCGGTCGCTTCACATACCGCGGATTCGTCCAACGAGCCGCACGGACATGCGCATGAGGAACACGGCGTCGAGTTGGCGATGCTGGACAGCAGCGCAGGGGCTGACCATCCCCATCACGAGGCAGATCATTCGCATGACAAAGCCCACGTCCTGTCCGTCGCCTGGCGTTCAGCGGTGCCACAGCCCCCCAGTTGGCAGGGCTTGGTAAGACCGTGGATTGAAATGGTTGAGGCGTCCCGGCTGGAACGCCCACCGATGGGCTGAGACGCTACTCGCGCGCTCATTTGCCCGCGCGCTGCGCCCTGCAGCGCTTCCATTTTTTTCTCAGACCATCGGAGTCTTCATGCACAGCTACGTTCACGACCGGCTGCCACCTTCGCCTTGGGCGAACTGGCCCTCCCGTCTCTTGCTTCTTTCGGCCTTCTTGATCTGCCTTTTCCTCGGCAGCACCGAGGCTCTGGCCCACGCTGTCACTGAAGGTGACAAAGGCTATATCCAGGAAATATCGGGCGTCCATCTGCTGCCCTTTATGTACTTGGGTGCCAAACACATGATGACGGGCTACGACCACATCTTGTTTCTCTTCGGCGTGATCTTCTTCCTCTACCGGTTCAAGCACATCGGCCTCTACGTGAGCCTGTTTGCGCTGGGTCACTCCACCACCATGATCCTGGGCGTTTACTTCAACGTCGGCATCAACAGCTACTTGATCGACGCCATCATCGGCCTGTCCGTGGTCTACAAAGCACTGGACAACATCGGTGCTTTCCAGCGCTGGTTCGGCTTTCAGCCCAACACCAAGATCGCCACTTTGGTGTTTGGTTTGTTCCACGGCTTTGGCCTGGCGACCAAGATCATTGAGTACGAGATTTCGCCCGATGGGCTGGTGCCCAACCTGCTCGCCTTCAATGTGGGCGTCGAAATCGGCCAGTTGCTGGCCCTAGCAGTCATCCTGATCGGCATGAGCTACTGGCGCCGCACAACGAGTTTTGTTCGCCACGCCTACACCGCCAACGTCGCCATGATGAGCGCCGGTTTCATTCTGGTGGGCATGCAGCTCACCGGCTATCTCATATCTTGAACACCCAAGGAATATTGACTATGTACAACAGCGATACCCCTCTGCGCGCCGAACTGCCTTCGTCCAAGAAGCTTTTGCGCTCCACTGTCTTAGCTGCCGTTTCGGCGCTGGTCCTATTGGTTGCCGTCGTCCTTCCAGCGGAATACGGCATTGACCCGACCGGGGTTGGCCGCGTTTTGCGCATGACTGACATGGGTGACATCAAGCAACAGCTGGCCGCAGAGGCGGTGGCTGATGTCGCAGCTACATCGGCAGCACCGTCGGCCGCGCCGGCCCAACCCATTGCACCCAAGATGGAATGGCGCGACGAGACGCCCTTCACGCTGACTCCAGGCGAGGGGACGGAAATCAAGCTCACGATGGCGGCAGGCGCCAAGGCTCAATACGCTTGGGTGGTCGAGGGCGGCGAAGTCAACTTCGATACCCACGGCGACGCACCGGGCAAGTCGATCAGCTACGAAAAAGGTCGCGGAGTGTCCTCCGATGAAGGCGTGCTGGAGGCTGAGTTCACCGGCAACCATGGCTGGTTTTGGCGCAACCGGGGAAAGTCCAACGTGACGGTCATTCTGCGGACTCGCGGTGACTACACCGCCATCAAAAAATGAGGTGATTGAAGGGTGTAGCCCGCTGGGTTGGCTTACTGCGCCGTGATCTTGCGCTCGCGGATCAGTTTGCCCCAAGAGAGAGTTTCAGACGCCATGTAGCGCGTCAGTTCGTCACGCGTGCCGGGCTGGGGTGTGAGGCCGTGCTTGTTCAGCGCAGCCACCACGTCTGGCGACTTCAGGACTTTCACGAGTTCCACATTCCAGCGGTCTAGGATCGGCTGCGGTACCTTGGAAGAGGCGACAAAGGCGTACCAGTTGGTGGCCGCGAAGCCGGGGTAGCCGGACTCGGCGATCGTCGGAATCTTGGGCAGCGATGTCAGTCGCTCTGTGCCGGTGCTGGCCAGCGCAACCAGTCGGCCGCTGTCGATATGAGGCTGCGCCGTAGCGTAGGTGGAGTAGTAAGCGGCGACGCGGCCACCCAGCAAGTCTTGCAGCGCAGGCGCACCACCTTTGTAAGGAATGTGCACGGTGTCGATATTGGCCATCAGGTTCAGCATTTCGCCGGCCAAATGTGAGGCCGAACCGGCACCGGTGGAGGCGTAGTCGAGCTTGCCCGGATTCTTCTTGGCGAAGGCGACGAACTCGGCAAAGGTTTTGATCTTGGTGTCTGCGCCAACCACCAGCACGTTCGGGAAGTTCACGCCCATGGTGATGGGGGCGAGGTCTTTGACCGGGTCGTAAGGCAGCTTCATGAGGTGCGGTGCAATCGTCAGCGGGCCGACCGAGCCGAACAGAATCAGGCTGCCGTCAGTCGGGCCAACGGCCGTGTACTGGTGCGCAATGTTGCCGCCCGCACCACCTTTGTTTTCAACCACAACGGGCTGGCCGATGTTTTCGCCCAGCTTTTTCGCGATGATGCGCGCCGCTGTGTCGGTGGCACCGCCAGCCGCAAAACCGACCATGACCGTGATGGTTTTATTGACGGGGAAGTCCTGCGCGGAGGCGCTCAGAGCGCTCATGCCGAGGGCGAGTGTGGCGATAACCGCTTTGATGTTGTGTTGACGCATGGAGTTGTGCCTATGGTTGTGAATTCGGGGTTGCGGGAGTCTAAACCAAGGTCAGTAAACGCCTTGTGCCGTCATGGCGTCGGCCACTTTCACGAAGCCGGCGATGTTAGCGCCGTCAACGTAATGCACAAAACCCGCGCCACGTTCGCCGTAGCGCACGCAGTTGGCGTGGATGTCGGACATGATGATGCGCAGACGGGCGTCGACTTCGTCGCGCGTCCACGGCAGGCGTTCAGCATTTTGTGTCATCTCCAGACCGGAGGTGGCGACGCCGCCCGCATTTGCGGCTTTGCCCGGCGCAAACATGATCTTGGCGTTCAAAAACACGTCGACCGCTTCGAGGTTACAGGGCATGTTGGCGCCCTCGGCTACGCACTTGACGCCGTTTTTCACCAGCGCCCGCGCATCGTTGGCATTGAGCTCGTTTTGTGTCGCGCAAGGCAGGGCGATGTCGACCGCAACGCTCCACGGATTTTGGCCGGCTTCAAAGCGCAGGCCGAGTTGTTTGGCGTAGGTTTCGACGCGGCCGAAGTTCTGGTTTTTGATGTCCATCAGCAGCGCCAGTTTTTCTGGTGTGAAGCCTGCTTCGTCGATGACGGTGCCACCGGAGTCAGAGGCGGTGATGACTTTGGCGCCCAGTGCCATGGCTTTTTCGATGGTGTATTGCGCCACGTTGCCAGAGCCCGAGACAGCCACACGCAGACCATCCAGATTCATGTTTTGTCGCGCCAGCATCTCCTGGACAAAGTACACCAGACCGTAGCCAGTGGCTTCAGGGCGAATCAAGCTGCCGCCGAACGTCAGGCCTTTGCCGGTGAACACGCAAGCGGCGTTGTTCGAGAGTTTTTTCATCATGCCGGTCATGAAACCCACTTCACGGCCACCAACGCCGATGTCGCCTGCTGGCACGTCGGTGTCAGGGCCTAGGTGGCGATACAACTCGGTCATCAGCGCCTGACAAAAACGCATCACTTCGTTGCGGCTCTTGCCCTTCGGGTCAAAGTCGGAACCGCCTTTGCCGCCGCCCATGGGCAAGGTCGTCAAGGCATTTTTCAGGGTTTGTTCAAACGCTAAAAACTTCAAAATGGACAGGTTCACCGACGGGTGAAAACGCATGCCGCCTTTGTAGGGGCCGATGGCCGAGCTGTGCTGAATCCGAAAAGCCCGGTTGGTTTGCGTCTGCTGACGGTCGTCGACCCAAGACACTCGGAACTGAATGACCCGCTCTGACTCCACCAAGCGCTCCAAAATGTCAGCGTCTGCATAGCGCGGGTTGGCCTTGATAAAGCCCCACAGACTGCCCATGACTTCATGCACGGCCTGCAAGAACTCAGGTTGGTGCGGGTCACGGGCTTTGACGTAGTCCAGAAAGTCGGGGAGGGTTTTGTACTTCACTTCAGAGTCCTAGTAGGGGATGACCAAACGTTGGCTAAAGGGCGCCAACGTAGTACCTGAGTATGCATCGTCCATTCACGCCGTGCTTCGCTCACTCACCACCACAGCTTGCTCAACGGCGTCTGCGGTGAAAAGCGGTCGGCCACCTGCGCCAGCAGCAGTTCTGCCGATGCCAGCGCGTCGGTGGGTGCGTGGTGTGGCCGGTAGCCAGGCAGGCCATAGCGGCGGCGGCTGTCGGCCAGGCGGATCGATGGCGGCGGCGCTTGGCGCCAACGAGCCCAGAAGCCGGTCGGCCGGCGGTGCAGTCGGGCTTCTAACTCCATCGTGTCGATGACGGGGAACTGCAGCCCTTCGCCCAGCCGCGCTCTCAGCGCCGCATCCAAGAAGCCGCGTTCAATCTCCCGGCAATGAACGACCAGTACACGGCCGGCCATCGCCGTCAGCAGAGACTGCAGCACGGTGTCAAGGTCCGGCGCCTGCGCGACCTGCGAATGGGTGATGCCGTGAAAAGTCACCGACTCGGCTGTCAAGTCACCTTGCGGTTTGACGATCCAGTGCCGTGTGCCGCTGCTTTGGATCTGAGCCAGGTTCATCGGCACCAAGGCAATGCTGACGATCTCGTGTCGGCTGGGGTCTAGGCCGGTGGTCTCGATGTCCAGCGCGGCCATCGGCACGGTCGACAGCGGCGCATCGGCGCTCGGCACGCCCGCCGCGTAGTAGGCTTGCAGCCGCCCATCGCGCGCTGTCGCGGCCAAGGCTTGAAAGCGTTGTGGCCAGTCCGGCGTGGCAACTGCTGCGGCCTCAGCGCGGACGGGCGGTTTGAGTAAATCCCGGTGTAGCATGCGGGCCGACTTCAGTTCGTGCGGCCAGGCTGGTAGCGAAACTTCAGGAATTGCTGAGCGCCGTCGAGCACGAGGAAGGCCTCGCGCAGGTTCTTGCGGTCAAAGTCCGATAAGTTGTCGGGTTCGATACTGTTGTCGGGTTCGCGACCGCTGGTCAGGTCGTCAGCCATGTGGCGGATCCGGACTGACGAGATGAACGCCAGTGCGGCACCCAAGTCCCGGCCCCGCCCAGGCGGCAGGATGCCGGCTGCGGTCACGTCCTTGATGCGGGTGAATGAATTGCGCGCAGACGAGCCCACCGCCAGCGCATGGACGCGAATCAAGTCAACCAGCGGTGCGGTGCCGCGCCGCTTCAGGTTGATGGTGTTGGCTTGGCGGCCGTCGGACTCCATCACGAAGCCTTTGAAAAAACCGAGTGGCGGCGTGCGCAGCAGCGCGTTGCGCGCCATGCTGGCCAAGAAGCGCGGGCTGGCCTTGGCTTGGCGAGCGATCTGATGGCGCAGGCGCTCAATCAACGCGGAGTGTCCCGCGACGCAGTCGAGGTCGAAGAAGATGCTGCTGTTGAGCAAATCCTGCGGCGTTGGCTGTTCGATCCAGCGCGTGAAGATCTGCTCCCACACTCTCAGGGGCTGGCGCCAAGCATCGTTTGTCGCCATCACGCCGCCCGTGCAATAAGGGTAGCCGCAGCGGTCTAGGCCGTCGCTGAGGCGGGTGGCCAGCGCCTTGAAATAGGCGTCGTGCCGGACCGGGTCGAAATCGTTCGCCAGCACCAGCGCGTTGTCCTGGTCGGACACCAAGAGCTGTTCTTGGCGCGCCACCGAGCCCAGTGCAAGTAAGCAATAGCGCACGGGCGGTGGGCCGAGTTCGGCCTCGGCCAGCTCAAGGAGTCGCTGCTGGAAACTGCGGCCTAGGGCCGACGTCGTGACGCCTACCAGCTTCGCATGCGTCTCGGCCTGTGCCAGCTGCAGAAAGCAGGCCCGCACATCCGTGGCCAGTGCGACCAGCTCATCCACGTTCTTGCAGCGCAGGATGCGGCCGACGAGGTAAACGCTCTGGTTCGATTCGTTGCGAATCAGGTCGGACACTGTGATGACACCGATCGGCTGTTCCTGCTTGAGCACCGGCAGATGGTGTACGTTGTGGCGCAGCATCTGCTGCCAAGCATCGGACACGCGTTGCTCGTGCTGCACAGAGACCAACGTTGGCGTCATCAGCTGCTGCACCGGCGTGTCGAAAGGCAGGCCGGTGGCGATCAGTCGCGTGCGCAGGTCGCGGTCGGTGACGATGCCCACCAGCTGCGCGGGCGCGTCGGCGTCCGCGCTTGGTGCGGTGACGAGCAGACACGACACCCCTTCGTCGGTCATGCGTTTGGCGGCATCTCGCGCGCTGGCGCCGCCGTCGACCATCACCGCCGCACGGCTGACCAGTGTCTCCACAGGCTCCGTCAGGATTTCGCTGCCGCCGTCACGGCCTTCCACCGCGCTGCGCAGGCGGCTGTTGTCCTCAATTTCAACCTGATCGGCGAAGTCCGGGTAGGCCTCGAACAGCTCGGTGAACACCGGCTCAGGGATCTGGTAAAGAAGGCAGTCTTCGAGCGCGGCGGTTGGAAAGCGCACGCGCCGGTGACGCAGCAGGCCGAACTCGCCGAAGTGACCGCCTGCGGTCAGTCGGTTGTACAGGCTGCCGTCGCGCCGGTAGACCTCGACCGCACCGCTGCGCAAGATGAACCAACTCTGCGCTGTGTCACCAAACTCAAGAATGCGCTGGCCTGCAGGATGGTAGCGAACGTCCACGGCTGCTGCTGCACGTTGCAGCGCCTCCTCGGGCAGACCTTGAAGAACCGGCAGGCCGCGCAGAAAATCGAGGATTTCGATCTGTTCAACTTGCATGCCTGCTCCGTGGGTGCTTGGTCACGTCAGCGGCCGCGCGGCTCCGACATCAAGCCCTTGATCAAGGAGACGACAGACACCAGCAGCACGATGGTGAAGGGCAGGCCGGTGGACACGGCCATGGCCTGCAACGCGCCGAGTCCGCCCCCGAGGATCAGAGCGATGGCGACCAAGCCTTGCATCGTGCACCAGAACACGCGTTGCGGGACAGGGGCGTCGACCTTGCCACCCGATGCGATGACGTCGATGACCAGCGAGCCAGAGTCAGACGAAGTGACGAAGAACACCACCACCAGCACGATACCGATGAAGGACGAGATCTGGGCCAGCGGCAGCGCGTCCAGCACCATGAACAGCTGCAGGGGCAGGTCGGCGTTGACGGCGGCCTGATAACCATCGTTCATGACTTGGGTGATGGCCGTGCCGCCAAACACCGCCATCCACACCACGCAAGCCAGTGAGGGCACGATTAGCACGGAAATCAAGAACTCGCGGACTGTGCGGCCGCGCGAGACGCGCGCGATGAACATGCCGACGAACGGCGACCAGCTGATCCACCAAGCCCAGTAGAAGGCCGTCCAGCCCTGCACGAAATTGGCGTCTTCGCGATTGATCGGGTTCGACAACGCGGGAAGGTACTGCAGGTAGGCGCCCAAGCTGTTGACCAAGCCGCCCAGCACGGCCATCGTCGGGCCCACCGCAATCACGAACACCAGCAGCAGCAGTGCCAGCATCATGTTGATCTCGGACAGGCGCTTGACGCCGGCGTCCAGACCAGCCAATACCGATCCAAGTGCGATGGCGGTGATGATGATCACCAGCACGATCTGAGTCGTGGCGCCCAGCGGCACACCGAACAGGAAGTTCAGCCCGGCGCTGGCCTGCGCCGCGCCGAAGCCGAGCGAAGTGGCCAATCCAAACATGGTGGCTATCACGGCCAAGATGTCGATCATGTGGCCAGGCCAGCCCCAGACGCGCTCGCCCAGCAGCGGGTAGAACACGCTACGCATGGTCAGCGGCAATCCCTTGTTGAATGAAAACAAGGCCAGGCCGAGCGCGATCACCGCGTAGATAGCCCAAGGATGCAGCGCCCAATGGAAGATGGTGGCCGCCAAGCCCAGACGCGCGGCCCCGGCCGCGTCGCCGGCGGCAGCACCCAGCGGCGCCCAGTCGGTTCGCACGCCGTTCTCGACGACGGTGCCGCCCATGGCAGTCCCGAAGTGCGTCAGTGGCTCGGACACGCCGAAGAACATCAGGCCGATGCCCATGCCTGCTGCGAACAACATCGAGAACCAACTCAGGTAGGTGTAGTCGGGCTTGGCCTCGGTGCCGCCCAGCCGCACCCGCCCTAGCGGAGAGACCGCGATACCAATACAGACGACGACGAAGATGTTGGCCGAGCTGATGAAGAACCAGTCGAGGTTCGAGGTCAGCCAGCCGCGCATGCTGGTGAACAGTGGTTCAACTTGCGTCTGGAACATCAGTGTCAACAGCACGAACGCAACCACCAGCAGGCCGGAGACGGCAAAGACGCGGTTGTGGATGTCCAGACCGAAGGGTCCGATGTTCATCACGATGTTGTCCTGACCCACTTTGTAGTCGGTCTGGATCGGATTAACGCGACCGTCAGGGATCATCGGATCTTTGGGGTTGCTCATCAGAGAGATCCTTTAATTTTTATTGAAGCGGCACATTGTGCGGCACTTCACCCTTTTATAGCAACTTTAGTTTTAAACTTTAAAACCATATTATTCATTCTTTTGCTGGGCAGTGCGTCGTGTCTGCTCGAATTCAAAGCTTTCAACCCTCTGACGAGAGTGACGTCAAAGCGCGAAGTCGTAGTCAACAGTGATCGGCGCGTGGTCTGAAAACCGCTCGTCTTTGTAAACCGCTTCGGTGCGGGCCAAGCCAGCAAAGGCTGGTGTCGCCAAGTGGTAGTCGAGCCGCCAACCCACGTTTTTGGCGTAGGCTTGGCCGCGGTTGCTCCACCAGGTGTAGCAAGCGTCGGTGGTGGTGGGTTGCAGGTGACGGTAGACGTCGACCATGCCGCCGCCTTCAGACGTTCCCTGTTCAGCGGACTGCAAGAGAGTGGTCATCCAGGCGCGTTCTTCGGGCGTGAAGCCACTGTTTTTCTTGTTGCCTTTGAAATTTTTCAGGTCGATTTCTTGGTGCGCGATGTTGATGTCGCCGCACAGCACAAGCTCGCGGCCATCACTTTTCAGGGCCAGCAGGTGCGGGGCCATCTCGGCCAAGAAGCGGAACTTGGCGGCTTGCCGTTCTTCACCCGACGAGCCGCTGGGAAAGTAGCTGCTGATGATCGACAACTTGGGTGCGTGCGTGCGACCCGGCCGGTCAAAACGCAGCTCGACGTAGCGGCCTTCAGGGTTGAATTCGCTGGAGCCGTAGCCGACGATGACGTCGCTCGGTTCGTGTCGGGTGTAGATGCCAACGCCGGAGTAACCTTTTTTCTCGGCGAACTGGAAATGCCCCTTGAGCCCCGCCAGCGATTCAAAACGGCCAGCCATGTCTGGGGCTTGGGCTTTGATCTCTTGCACGCAAATACAATCGGGCTTGGCTTTTTCGAGCCAGGCTTCCACGCCTTTGCTGGTGGCTGAGCGGATGCCATTGAGGTTGAGGCTGGTGAGTTTGAACAAGGAAAAGGCTCCATTTTGAGAGGAGCCAGTATAGGGTCGCTTCTCGCGCCAGTTTCTACCGCGGCTTACTTGCCAGATGCCGTTAATCGCTGTGAAGCGATCTCGGCTGCTCGACGTACGTGGGCCTGCGATGCATCCTGCGCAGCTTGCGGATCTCGGTCGCGCAAAGCCTTGACGATGCGCGCCATTTCGTCAGAGGCTGTGGTGCAGCGACCGGTTGAGCTGATGGTCATCGCGCGGAGCTGGTTGATGCGTGCGTTCAGTGACTGCACGATGTCCCAAGCCATGTTGAAACCTGCGGCGGTAAACATAGCTTTGTAAAAAATTGATGTGCGAGCAAGTACTGCCTGGAAGTCATTTTTTCGGAAAGCCTCTTGTGTGTCATCGTTCAGGCTGGCAAGGTGTTCGATGGCCTCATCGCTGGCCTTCTCAGCGCATAAACGAGCTGCCTGTCCTTCAAGCAAGGCGCGGATTTCATAGATTTGGGCTGCGCGGTCGGCATCCATGCTTGCAACGATGGGCCCTTGGTGCGGTATTGTCTCGATGAGGCCCTCTGTTTCTAGATGGCGTAAGACCTCTCGCACGACCGATCGGCTGACATCAAGTTGCTCACACAATTGGCGCTCGACCAGTCGCGCGCCGGGCTGAAAGTGGCCATTGAAGATAGCGCCGCGCATTTTTTCGAGCGTGAGTTCACGCAGCGTCTTGGTGCTGCGGTCGACCTTGAGAAGATTCTTGTGAGCGCTTGGCACTGGGTTGTCCGTGATCGAAGTTGCCGAGGCAGAAGTATTTCACATCTAGGCCGTCTTCAAGGCTATCGTCGGGTTGTTAGTGAAACCTAGAGAGCTGCATGGGTAATCGCAACTAAATGTGGGCCCAGCCATGCAGATTTCCCTTGCATCGGCTATGCGACTTGTTGATGGTGAAAAAGTAGGTGGGTGGTGCGATTTTGCGCCACGACATGGGCAGGCTGTTTGATGGCCAAAATGAGTTTGTCGATTTATGCGGAAGGAATAACGTTTCCACAAACGATTTCCCCTTTTAGCTTTCAATAGCGACTGATCCATTTCTTTGGTTCAGAGGATCATGTCACTGTTTGGGAATTAGCGGGCATCCCAAAAACCTGCGCAATTCTTTATTAATGCGTTGCGAGTCGGTCAAGTTCATCATGTGGCGCGCGCTGGGGATGATCACCAGCGACGAGCCTATGGCCTGTTGCGACATGGCCTGCGACATACTCGGACTCGAGTTGAGGTCGTCCTCGCCGGTCATGAATAGTGCGGGCATGAGCAGTTCGACCAGTCGCCCATCGTGCACCATGTCAGAGGTGGCGAACAGCTGATAGGTGCGAGCATAGCCAACGGTGTTCACGGCTTCTAGAAAGCGTTTGACTGTTGTGGCCGAGGTCTGCAGGCTGGGTGGAACAGGCTCGCCGAACCATCGCGAGATGGTGGGCTCCAGCGTTGACAATACGCCCGTTTTTAGGAGCGCTGCGGCACGCGCCTGCACTGAAGCTCGTTGTGCCGGCGAGCGACGGAAGACCGCGTTCAGTGCCGCCACCCGCAGGGTGCGTGCTGGGTGGGTCAGCGCAAATTCCAGTGCCACCAGTGCGCCCATCGAGTGGCCGATGACGTTGGCTGCGGGAATGCACAGGTAGTCCAGCAACGCTGCGAGTTGCGCAGCGTAGTCTGCCAGACTAACGTCCTGTGGCGGTGTGCGGCTGGCGCCGTGGCCCAACATGTCATAGGCTATAACTTGATAGTCCACGGATAGTTCGTTGATTTGCGGTTCCCAGACGGCGTGCTGCATGCCAACGCCGTGGATTAGCACCACCACCTCGCCGCGCCCATGAGCGCTGTAGGCGGTGCCGTTCAACGCCCCTCGGGTGGCCATCAGCTCAAGGGGCATGATTGCTGCCCAATTCTTCTAGGTCCTTGTAACGGTTGCCGATGCGGTGATGCGGGCGTCCGCCGATGGAGGCGCCAAGGGCCACCACGATTTCTTCAGGTCCTGGCGCGTCGTTGATGGCGAATTGCAATGTGAGGTAATGCGATCGCATCCCCTCGTCGTCTTTATGCATCATTGGGATCGCAATGGCGCAATTCGGCCCGCCGCGCACATTGGTGAAGCTAAGGTAGCTCTTGGCATGGACTGCTTGACGATAAAAGTTGCCGAAGCGCAAGGTGTGGATGAGCGCCGACGCATGCTCGATTTCACCGCTGGTCCCTACAACGGCGGCCTTTCCGTAGGCCTCAATGGCATCACCCGACCCGGTCATTTCCAGCATGCGATCGGTGAGCAGTTCTCCGAGTATGGGTGCTACAGCTTTGATGCTGGGGCCTAAGTCTTCTACGTAGCCGCGACCGGCCCAGGGATTGCGGAGGACTGCCGCCACTGCGAACATCTTGAGCGGAGAGGAGGCGATTTTCTGGCCTTCAATAAGCGTCTCTTCGTAAAAGGTGACGATCTTGCGGATGGCAGCTTCTTGCATAGTGAAGATTTCCTGGGCGGTTTGGTCCGAATGGGTGCTTGCTAAAGGAGTGCTGGCTGCGTCAGCGACGATTTTCACTGGGCAGTGATATTTGCGGCTTTGACGACGGCCTGGTACTTTTCAACCTCATCATTCATGAATTTGCGCAGCACGTCGGCTGAAGCCCCCGATGCGCTGATGCCTTGTTCGGCCAACTTTTTACGGACGGCGGGGTCTGACAGCACCTGCTGTGCAGCGGTTTGAACTTTTTGAACAATATCGGGCGGGGTTTTCGCGGGTACGAACAGGCCAAACCAAACACCTAGGTCAAACCCCTCAAGTCCGGGCATTGCGCCAAGCGCGGGGATGTCCGGTGCCAGCTCAGAAGGCTTGGCGCCGGTGATGGCATAAGCGCGAATCTTTCCGGATTTAATATGGGATTGTGCCGCGCTGAGCGTAGACACGCCTAGGTCGATCTGACCACCTAGGAGGTCAACCAGCGCTGGTGCTGCGCCGCGGTAAGGAACGTGGGTCATGTTGATTTTGGCCTGCATTTTTAGCAACTCACCAGCGACATGCATAGGCGTGCCGTTACCGGCCGAGGCGTAGCTCAGCGAGCCTGGTTTGGCACGCGCAAGGGCCAGCAGCTCAGGTACGGTGGCAGCTGGCAAGCTCGACTTGCCGATGAGCACCATCGGGCCGGTGCCGACAAAAACCGTGGGGGTGAGATCGCGCATGCCGTCATAAGCCAGCGCAGGATTGATGACTTTGTTAATCAGTATTTCTGACTCGGAGCCCAGTAGGATGGTGTAACCGTCAGCCTGCGCACGGATAGTCCGCTGCGTGCCTAGCAGGCCGCCAGCGCCCGATACGTTCTCGATGACGATGGACTGTCCTAGCCGTTCACTCAGCATCGGCGCAATACTGCGCGCGATGTTGTCAGAGCTGCCGCCCGGGGCAAATGGCACGACCAGCGTGATGGGCCTGTCGGGGTAGGCCGCTATAGAGGCGGTGGCCGCACACGCTATGCCCGTGGCGAGAAAGGCTCTAATTCCCCGGCGGATCAGGTACCCGGGCGACGACTTGAAGAAAAACTCGGTCATGGAAATCCTTTGACTAAATAGAAAGTGAAAGCAAGAACGGGAATAAGGCTGTCGCATAAAAATAGATTGTATTATGGTATACCAAAAAACAAGGGCTTAATTTTTCGCATGCGGCCGCCTTGACGGGTGTTCAAGCTGTCTTGCCCATAGGTGCCCGCTGTCGCATCTCGTGCGGATCAGAGTGACGGTGGGGTCGGCTTGTAAAACTGCGGCATCACTCGTCGCGGCTCCCGCTAATACAATTCCGACAGATAGGCTGCGCTTTGCGGCGTATTAGACTGACAAACCGTCTTGGCTCTTTAAAGAATTGCTTTTCAGATGACTACTTCACTCGAACTTTTCGCTCCACTAACACAGCCTGCGCATGCCGTTTCACAGAACAAAGGGGATTTGGCACAAGAGTTCGTTCAGTTCGCGATTGGGGCGGGAGTCCTGCGCTTTGGTGAGTTCAAGACCAAGGCCGGGCGCATGAGCCCTTACTTTTTCAACGCCGGTTTGTTTGACGACGGCGCCAAGCTCGGACGCCTCGCCAGCTTCTACGCTAAAAGTTTGATGTCGAGCGGGATTGAGTTCGACATGATCTTTGGCCCCGCTTACAAAGGCATTCCGCTCGGCGCGGCTGTCACCATTGAGCTGGCGCGGCTGGGCAAAAACGTGCCCTTTGCCTACAACCGCAAGGAAGTCAAAGACCACGGCGAAGGCGGTAGCTTGGTCGGTGCGCCGTTGCAGGGCAGGGTCTTGATCGTCGACGATGTGATGAGCGCCGGTACCGCCGCGCGTGAATCGATTGCCCTGATCAAAGCCGCAGGCGCCATTCCCCATGCCGTGGCGATTGCCTTGGACCGTCAAGAAATGGCGACGCAAACCCAGGCCGACGGCAGCATCAAAGACGTGGCCTACAGCGCTGTGCAATATGTCCGCTCGCACGAAGGCTTACAGGTCTGCGCCATTGCGGAGTTGTCAGATTTGCTGGCTTTTTTGACGACCCAGCCGGTCCACGAGATGGGTGAACACTTGCTGCGCGTGCAGGCCTATCGAGAGCGCTACGGGGTAATGTGAGGCGCGGATCACCAACGCCTAAACCCCGTAATACCGATCCGCCCGGTGATTGACACTGATCACCAAATTCAACGCCAGCGCCCCCAGCAAAGACAGCAGCGCTTGTACGGGCGTGGTGACCCATAACGCGAACAGCAAGATGCCTGCGTCTATGGCCATTTGCACGTTGCCGGCACGCCAGCCGCGGGACTTTTGCAAGTAGATCGCCATGATGCTCACGCCACCCAAACTGGCGCCGTGGCGAATCAGGATGAGGATGCCGGTTCCCGCCAACAAGCCCGCCATAACGGTAGCAAAAACAGGGTTCAAGTGCTCGAACCCGATCCAGCGCGGCAGCAGCTCGACATAGACCGCGAGCAAGCCCACGGCGGCAAATGTTTTGACCGTGAAAACCCGTCCCAGCTTGTGCCAGCCAAAGATGTAAAACGGCAGATTGATGACGAACAGGGTCGCCCCGAGCGAATAGCCCCACACGTAATGAATGAGGAACGCCAGGCCAGTCGTGCCACCAGTGAACAGGCTGGCTTCGCGAAACAGGCAGACCGCCAACGCGACAAACAGGCAGCCTGTCAGCAGACCTTGTGCATCTTCAAAGACGCTGTGCTTGGCAGGCGCGTGGGCGATGGCTCAGCCTAGCTTCTTTTTCAGCAACTCATTCACCTGCGCCGGGTTGGCTTTGCCCTTGGTCGCTTTCATGGCTTGACCGACCAGCGCGTTGAAGGCTTTGGTGTTGCCGGCGCGAATTTCTTCGACGTTTTTGGCGTTGGCTGCCAGCACGTCGTCGATGATTTTCTCCAGCTCACCGCTGTCGTTCATTGGCTTCAGGCCTTTGGCGTCGATCAGCGCGTCGACGTCTTGGCCTTCGCCCGTCCACAGTGCGTCGAACACTTGGCGTGCCGTGTTGTTTGACAGCGTGCCGTCGGCGATGCGGCTGATCAACAGCCCTAGTTGGGCGGCGTTCACAGCAGAGGCCTCCACGGATTTGTCTTCAGCGTTGAGTCGGCGCGAGAGTTCGCCCATGACCCAGTTGCTGGCTAATTTGGGTTGACCGCAAGCAGCCACCGTCGCTTCAAAGTAAGCCGCAATCGCTTTGCTTTGCGTCAGCTGGCCGGCATCGTAGTCCGACAAGCCGTGGCTTTGCACAAAGCGTTCAGCCATGACGCGCGGCAACTCGCTCATCTCGTTGCGTGTGCGTTCGACCCACTCGCGATCAATCATCAGCGGCGGCAAATCCGGGTCAGGAAAGTAACGGTAATCAGCGGCGTCTTCTTTGCTGCGCATGCTGCGTGTCTCGCCCGTGTCCGGGTCAAACAGCACGGTGGCTTGTTGAATCGTGTGGCCGTCTTCGATCTGTTCGATCTGCCAGCGCACCTCGTAGTCCATCGCTTGCTGCATGAACTTGAAGCTGTTCAGGTTTTTGATTTCGCGTCGCGTGCCGAGCGCTGCGCCGGGCTTGCGCACCGACACATTGGCGTCGCAGCGAAAGCTGCCTTCTTGCATGTTGCCGTCGCAAATACCGATCCAGGTGACGATTTTGTGCAGCTCTTTAGCGTATGCCACGGCCTCGGCGGTTGAGCGCATGTCGGGCTCGGTGACGATCTCCAGCAGTGGCGTGCCAGCGCGGTTCAGGTCAATGCCGGTCATGTCGATGAAGTCTTCGTGCAGCGACTTGCCGGCGTCTTCTTCGAGGTGGGCGCGCACCAAGCGGACGCTTTTTTTCTCGCCATCGAGAAAGAATTCGACACTGCCGCCTTGCACCACCGGGATCTCGAATTGGCTGATCTGGTAGCCCTTGGGCAGGTCGGGATAAAAGTAGTTTTTACGGGCGAAGACGCTGCTCTCGGCAATGTGCGCGTTGACCGCCAAGCCGAACTCAATGGCGCGTTGCACCGCACCCTTGTTCATCACCGGCAAAGCGCCGGGCAGCGCGAAGTCAACGGCAGATGCTTGGGTGTTGGGCTCGGCACCAAACGCCGTGGGCGCGCGGCTGAAAATTTTAGATTGCGTGGTCAGTTGGGTGTGGGTTTCAAAGCCGATGACGACTTCGTAGCCGTGCACCAACAGCGATTTTGCGGGCGTGTGGCTCATGCTGCCGCTCCTGGTTTGCGTTGATGCCAATCAGTCGCTTGTTGAAAACGGTGCGCGGTGCTCAGCAACTTCGCTTCTTTGAAATAGTTGCCAATCAGTTGCAAGCCGACGGGCATGCCGTGGGCGCCAAAACCGGCCGGCACGCTCATGCCGGGCAAGCCCGCGAGACTGCTGGAGAGGGTGTAAATGTCGGCCAGATAACTGGCCACCGGGTCGTCTGAGCGCTCGCCGATTTTCCAGGCGACAGTGGGTGACACCGGGCCGGCAATGATGTCGCATTGCGTGAAGGCTTTTTGAAAGTCTTCGGCGATCAGGCGGCGGATTTTTTGGGCCTTGAGGTAGTAGGCGTCGTAGTAGCCGTGGGACAGCACGTAGGTGCCGATCATGATGCGGCGCGTGACTTCGTCGCCAAAGCCTTCGCTGCGGGACTTTTTGTACATGTCCTCAAGGTCGGTGTACTCGGCCGCGCGGTGGCCGTAGCGTACGCCGTCGTAGCGGCTCAGGTTGCTGCTGGCTTCGGCGGGCGCGATCACGTAATAAACCGGAATCGACAGCTCGGTCAGCGGTAGGCTGACATCGACCAACGTGGCACCGAGTTTTTCGAGTTCGGCCAACGCGCCGCGCACAGCGGCCAGCACATCGGCTGAGCAACCGGCGCCAAAAAATTGCGTTGGTAAACCGATGCGCAAACCTTGCAGCGGCTTCGTGCCGGCAGCTTGGGCGTTGGCAGCGATCAACTCGGCGGCGTAGTCGACGGCGGGCATGTCTAGAGAGGTCGAGTCGCGGTCTAAATCTGGGCCAGCCATGGCCGACAACAACAGCGCGCAGTCGAGTGCGCTGCGTGCCATCGGACCGGCTTGGTCGAGGCTGGAGGCAAAGGCCACCATGCCGTAACGCGAGCAGCGGCCGTAGGTCGGTTTGATGCCGGTGATGCCCGACAGCGAAGCCGGCTGGCGGATCGAGCCGCCAGTGTCGGTGCCCGTGGCTGCGGGCACCAACCGGGCGGCCACAGCGGCTGCTGAACCGCCGGATGAACCACCTGGCACACGGCTGGTGTCCCAAGGGTTTTGCACCGGCTTGTAAGCGCTGTTGTCGTTGCCGGAACCCATGGCAAATTCGTCGCAATTGAGCTTGCCCAAGGACACCATGCCGGCGCCGCCTGCGCCCAGTCGGCTGACCACGGTAGCGTCAAACGGACTGCGGTAATTGGCCAGCATTTTGGAGCCGGCAGTGGTCGGAAAATCACGCGTGACGAAAACGTCTTTGTGGCCCAGCGGTACCCCCAGCAAAGGGCTGCGCTCGCCAGCGGCGAGGCGGGCGTCAGCGGCGCGGGCTTGCGTCAGGGATTGCGTGTCATCCGTGGCCAAAAAAGCGCCCAAAGCGTCTTGCGATTGAATCCGCGTCAAAAAATGCTGCGTCACTTCGACACTGGAGACATCTTTGGCGGCTAATTTGGCAGCCAGTTCGGCCACGCTGAGGTCATGCAGGGCGCTCATTCGATGACCTTTGGGACGAGGAATAAACCACGTTCGACGGCGGGTGCGCTGACCTGGCTGGCGTCGCGCTGGTTCGGCTCTGTGGCGATGTCCTCACGCAGCCGCAAAGCCACTTGACCGAGCACAGCGGCGGGGTGCGCCAAGGGCTCGACGCCGTCCGTATTGACGGCTTCCATCTGTTCGACGAGGCGAAAAAAGCCATTTAGCTGACCGAGCGTGTGCTCGGTTTCTTCAGGGCGCAGTGCCAGTCGCGCCAAGTGGGCGACGCGGGCGATGTCTTGAGATGTCAGTGCCATAGTTGGAAAACCGGGCTGAAACGCGGTGTAAATAAGTTCATTTGAAGGCTCGGCCAGCCCTTGCGGAACGGCCAATGCGGTATTATCCCGCCTTTGGTGTTGGCTCGGGATGAGTGCGCTTTATCGTCGCTGCAGACCCCGGACAATCATGAATATTGGCGATCTGGCCACGAAGTTTGCCATGACGCCCTACTGGACCCCTGACTATGTTTGAATCTTTCCGCCGGTATTTTTCCTCCGATCTGGCGATTGACCTTGGCACTGCCAACACCTTGATTTTTGTCCGCGACCGCGGCATTGTGTTGGACGAGCCTTCGGTTGTCGCCATCCGCCACGAAGGCGGGCCGCAAGGCAAAAAAAGCATCCAGGCCGTCGGTCACGAAGCCAAGGCCATGCTGGGCAAAGTCCCGGGCAACATTGAAGCCATCCGGCCGATGAAAGATGGCGTGATTGCCGACTTCACCGTGACCGAGCAGATGCTCAAGCAGTTCATCAAGATGGTGCACCCGCGCAGCATTTTCCGACCCAGCCCGCGCATCATCATCTGCGTGCCTTGCGGTTCGACCCAAGTCGAGCGCCGGGCCATCCGTGAAAGCGCTTTGGGCGCCGGTGCCAGCGACGTTTATCTGATTGAAGAGCCGATGGCAGCCGCTATTGGCGCCGGCTTGCCGGTCAGCGAAGCCAGCGGCTCGATGGTGGTCGACATCGGCGGCGGTACCACCGAAGTCGGCGTGATCTCGCTGGGCGGCATGGTTTACAAAGGCAGCGTGCGCGTGGGCGGTGACCGTTTCGACGACGCCATCATCAGCTACATCCGCCGCAACTACGGCATGCTGATTGGCGAGCCGACGGCTGAAGCCATCAAGAAAAACATCGGTTCGGCCTTTCCCGGTTCCGAAGTGCGTGAAATGGAAGTCAAGGGCCGTAACCTCTCCGAAGGCGTGCCGCGCAGCTTCACGATTTCGAGCAACGAAATCTTGGAAGCCTTGACCGACCCGTTGAACAACATTGTCTCGGCCGTCAAAACCGCGCTGGAACACACACCGCCTGAGCTGGGCGCCGACATCTCCGACCGCGGCATGATGCTGACCGGCGGCGGCGCTTTGCTGCGTGACCTGGACCGCTTGCTGGCCGAAGAAACCGGCTTGCCGGTGTTCGTGGCCGAAGACCCACTGACCTGCGTGGTGCGCGGTTGCGGCATGGCGCTCGAACGCATGGACCGTCTGGGTTCCATCTTCACGACGGAGTAATCGCTAACTGGCACCTCCCCGGTGTCATCTGCTTGCCCATACATGTCCTTAGGAACGCTTGACCGGACGCCACCCCCGATATTCAAGCAGGGGACGTCTGCCCTTTCCAAATTGATTCTGTTCAGTGCCTTGGCGCTGTTTCTGATGGTGGCTGACTCACGTTTCAAGGTCATCCAGCCGCTGCGCGCTGTGCTGGCCACCGCGCTGTATCCGGTGCAGTGGCTGGCCCTGCAACCAGTCCGTATCGGCCGCGAGGTGGGTGATTACTTCATCACGGCTCGCCAAGCCCAGACCCAGTCGGACGCGGCTGGGCTGATGCGGGCAACCCAAGCGCTTCGCTCCAGTCAGGTCGAACAGCTGACCCTTGAAAACAGTCGACTGCGCAAACTGCTGGATTTGCGCGAGCAACTCAATGTGGGCGGCGTGGCGGCAGAGGTCTTGTATGACGCCGCCGATCCCTACACGCGCAAGGTCATCATCGGTAAGGGCATGGCACAAGGGATTGCGGTCGGGGCGCCTGTCATTGACGAATTTGGCGTGCTTGGCCAAGTCACGCAGGTGCACCCACTGGTCAGCGAAGTGACGCTGATCATCGATCGCGATCTGGCCATTCCCGTGCTCAATGTGCGCACCGGTGTGCGCAGTCTGGCCTTTGGCGATGCGGCCGGTGGCGGCGGACTAGAGCTGCGCTTCATGGGCAGCAACACCGATGTCCAGCAAGGGGATTTGTTGACCACCAGTGGTGTCGACGGGGTCTATCCACCCGGCTTGCCGGTGGCCCGCATCGACAGCATTGAGCGGCGTGCCGAATCGGCATTTGCGCGCATCCATTGCCTTCCATTGGCGCTGGTGTCGGGGGCCCGCCATGTCATGGTGTTGCCGCCGCAATTGGCGCAAATTCCGCCGCGTCCTGCAGAAGCTGAAGCGGTCACGTCTGCGAGAAAAGGCGGCCGCTCATGATCATGCGCAGCGGCCAGCAGCTTTTGCTGCCAGCCAGTCCGGTCTTCATTTGGAGCAGCTTGCTGGTGGCATTGTTGTTGGATATGCTGCCCTTGGGGCGCGTGCCGTGGATGCCCGATTTTCTGGCATTGGTGCTGGTCTTCTGGAACGTTCATCAGCCGCTGCGCATCGGTATTGGCCTGGCCTTCATGTTTGGCTTGGGTGTGGACGTGCACCAGTCGGCACTGCTGGGTCAGCATGCGTTCTCGTACACCACACTGAGTTTTTTTGCGACCATGATTCACCGTCGGCTGCTTTGGTTTTCGGTGCCCACCCAAGCGTTGCAAGTGCTGCCGCTGTTTTTGGCGGCACATCTCGTTGAGTTGGTTATTCGGCTCATCAATGGCAATGTATTTCCTGGCTGGACGTTTTTGTTGGCGCCTTTGTTTGAGGCTTTGCTTTGGCCGGTGGTCAGCGTGATTTTGCTGGTGCCACAACGCCGCGCGCCAGACCCCGATGAAAATCGACCGCTGTAGACCAGATATGGCGCCCAAATATGGCCCCCACGCGTGTCGCTTCGCGTACAGCGCTGGCCCCGAGGGGGCTGGCCGTGCTTTTTACTTGCCGTGCCGAGGCACTTTTATCTGCCGGTGAAGTCACAACGTCATGATTGAGATTAGAAACGTTGAAGTCGACTTGTATCGGTTTCGCGACCGGGTGATGGTGGCGAGCTTTGTGATGCTGGCCGCTTTTTTGCTGCTGAGTCTTCGGCTGGTCTATCTGCAGGTGGTGCGGTATGAGGACTTGAGTGAGCAAGCAGAAAGCAACCGCACTGCGATTGTGCCGATTGTGCCGAATCGCGGGCTGATCCTCGACCGCAACGGCGTGGTGCTGGCCACCAATTATTCTGCGTACACGCTTGAAATCACGCCTTCTAAAGTGGTCGACATGGAGGCCACCATCGACGCGCTGGCCGCCGTTGTTGAGATTCAGTTGCGCGACAGACGGCGTTTTAAGAAGCTGCGCGATGACGCTCGAAACTTCGACTCCTTGCCGATTCGCACGCGGCTGACAGATGAAGAAGTGGCTCGTTTTGCGGCTCAGCGATTTCGTTTTCCAGGGGTCGACGTCAAGGCCCGGCTTTTTCGCAGCTATCCCTACGGTGAGCTGGGCAGTCACGTGGTGGGCTACATCGGCCGCATCAACCAGCGCGAAAAAGAGAGCATTGAAGACAGCGACGAAGAAGGCAATTACCGCGGCACGGACTACATCGGCAAACTCGGCGTCGAGCAAAGCTATGAAACCCAGTTGCACGGCATCACGGGTGTTGAACAAGTCGAAAGATCGGCGGGCGGGCGGGCGGTTCGCAAATTGGCCAGCAGCCCGGCGACGCCAGGCAACACCGTCATGCTGACCATCGACATCAAGCTGCAAAAACTGATTGAAGATATGTTTGGCGAGCGCCGCGGTGCGATGGTCGCCATGGACCCGCGGTCGGGGGAGGTTCTCGCTTTTGTGAGCAAACCGACGTTCGACCCCAATTTGTTTGTCGACGGGATCGACACCGAGAGCTGGCAAGCTCTGAACCAATCGCTTGACAAGCCGCTGTTGAACCGCGCGCTGCGTGGCACTTATCCACCGGGCTCAACTTACAAACCCTTCATGGCCATGGCCGCATTGGAAGCCGGTAAACGCTCGCCAGCGGCGATCATCAACGACACGGGTTCCTGGACTTTTGGCGGTCACCAGTTCCGCAGCCATGGCTCAGCATTGGGTCCGGTGGACATGCACCAGAGCATCGTCAAGTCGAGCAATGTGTATTACTACTCCTTGGCCAATGAGCTCGGTGTGGACGCGATCTATGACTTCATGAAACCGCTGGGCTTTGGGCAGATCACGGGCATTGACATCCAGGGCGAGGTGCGTGGTGTGCTGCCCAACCAAGACTGGAAGCGCAAGACGTACAAGCGGGCCGATCAGCAAAAATGGTATGCCGGCGAAACCATTTCGCTGGGCATTGGCCAAGGTTACAACGCCTTCACCATGTTGCAATTGGCGCAAGCCACGGCGACCTTGGCCAACAACGGTATCAAACACAAACCGCGGCTGATTCTGGGTACGCAAGACAGCGTGACGCGTGCGTTGTTGCCGGCTCCGATAGAGCCGCCGGTTGATCTTGGTTTCAAGCCAGAAAATGTCGATGTGCTGCGGCGAGCAATGGTCGGCGTGACCCAAGAGGGGACATCGGCACGCGTGTTTGCCGGTGCCAGCTACTTGAGCGGCGGTAAGACCGGTACGGCACAGGCTGTGTCGGTGGGTCAAAAAGACAAATACGATGCGCGCAAGCTTGAAGAACACCTGCGGGATCATGCCCTGTACATTGCATTCGCACCGGCTGAAAATCCTGAGATTGCGCTAGCGCTGGTGGTTGAAAATGCCGGCTTTGGTGCTGCGCATGCCGCACCCATCGCTCGTCGGGTGTTTGACTATGTGCTGTTGGGCCGTTACCCCAACGCTGAAGATTTGCAGGCTGTACAAAAGGGTTTGGCTGGAGGCCCTATCGGCAAGCCGCGCGATGTCGCCAGTGTGAATGTGGTGGGTGGGACCGATGCCACTGCCGGAGGCCCCTTGCCTAAGAGCCTCTTTAATGCCGCGGGGACGCCTAAGGCGATGCAGGGGGTGACCGGCGTTTTGCCTGCAGTCCCATCGACTGGACCGGTTTTGTCTGCGGCAGCGTTGAAGATGTTTGCCAACTCGGGGCAAGCCGCTGTGGCTGTTCAGCCCGCCGCAGGGACCAGTTCGCCGCGCTAAGCTTAGCGGAGGAAGGCGTCGTAACCCGTTTTCATGATCAACGCGCTGACCACAAAGATGAAGACCACACGCACAAAAGCGGCGCCATGTTTGAGCGCCATGTGTGTCCCGAGCAGGCTGCCCAGCACATTGGCGATCGCCATCGTCAGCGCAAAGTGCCACCAAACGTGCCCTTTGTAGGCGAACAACAGCAAGGCGGCCAAGTTGGTGGCGGTGTTCAGTAGCTTGGCCGAGGCCGAGGCATTTAAAAAGTCGTAGCCCAGCCAACGAACGAACAAAAAGACAAAAAAGCTGCCCGTTCCAGGGCCAAAAAACCCATCGTAAAAGCCCAGTACCAAACCGATGCAGCAGGCCGCCAGTGTCTCTGCCCGGCCGCTGAAACGCGGGGCGTGGTGGCGCCCCAACTCCTTTTTGGCCAAGGTATAAACCAGCACAGCCAGCAGCACCACGGGCAAGACTTTGCGCAAAAACTGGGGTGAAACTTCGGTGACCAGCCAAGCACCGGCGAAAGAGCCCGCAAAGCCGATCAGCGCAGCGGGCAGCAGCGCCGCCCAGCGCATGTCGACGCGCCTGGCGTATTGCGCCGTCGCCACGGCGGTGCCGCAAATGGAGGCGCCCTTGTTGATGCCAAACAGAGTGGCGGGATGGGTCGTCGGGAAAGCTGCAAACAATGCCGGCACCAGAATCAGGCCGCCGCCGCCGACGATCGAGTCGACGAACCCGGCCAGCAACGAGGCGCAGGTGACAAAGATGAGTTCCATGCTCGCATTGTCTCATCGGGTAAGCGGTCAAAAAGACGGCTCTGGGCTGCGAGCAGGCATAAAAAAGCGCCGGGGTCACCGACGCTTTTTTTCGATTTAGTCTGATAAGACTTTGTCGTTTAACTTATTGTTGTTGGACTTATTTTGTCTCCTCGCCTCCCCGCGTTGCGAGCAGCTAGGCTCGTTGGCAAGTACGCCACTATAGGTCGTTGCACCGTCTCAGTGCATCAGGGCTTTCCCGAGGGGGAAGCCTTTTTCGACGAATTTAACGGGCGGTCACTCGCCCTCGGTAATCCAAGCGGCGGCCTTTTCGGCAATCATCAAGGTCGGGGAGTTGGTGTTGCCGCTGGTGATCAATGGCATCACGCCAGCGTCGACGACCCGAAGGCCGACGATGCCTTTGACGCGCAAGTGCGAGTCCACCACCGCCATCGGGTCGTCAGTCGCCCCCATTTTGGTGGTGCCGACCGGGTGAAAAATGGTCGTCGCAATGTCGCCAGCCAGCCGGACCAGTTCTTCGTCGGTCTGAAATTGAGTGCCTGGCCGAAATTCTTCAGGCTGGTAGCTTGCCAGCGCGCTTTGGCTGACGATACGCCGCGTCAGCCGCAAGGATTCGACGGCGACTTGTTGGTCTTCTGGCGTGCTCAAGTAGTGGGGCGCGATGGCGGGTGCATCTGCAAAGTTGCCGCTTTTGAGGCTGACCGTGCCGCGGCTGGTTGGGTTCAGGTTGCAGACACTGGCCGTGAATGCATTGAAGGCGTGCAGCGGTTCACCAAAGGCGTCGAGCGACAGGGGTTGCACGTGGTATTGAATATTCGGGTACGGCCGGTCGGGGCTGGAGCGGGTGAAGGCGCCCAGCTGCGAAGGTGCCATGCTCATAGGACCGGTGCGGCGCAGCGCGTATTCGAGGCCGATCTTGGCCTTACCCCAGAGCGAATTGGCCATGGTGTTGAGCGACAAGTTACGGCGGCCATTGGCTTGAATTTTGTAGACCGAACGGATTTGCAAGTGGTCTTGCAGGTTGGCGCCAACACCCGGCAGGTCTTGCTTAACCTCAATACCGTGTTGTTGCAGCAGCGCGGCCGGGCCAATGCCTGAGAGCTGCAGAATGTGCGGCGAGCCGATGCTGCCGGCGCAAAGAATGACTTCGCCGCGCAAGCCGCCTGAGTCGCGCGTAGCAAAGGCCTTGACGCGTTCGTCGCCGGTCCAGACTTCGACGCCGGTGCAGCGCTGGCTGCCATCGGCTTGCTTTTCAATCAACAGCTGCGTCACCTGCGCGCTGGTCCACATTTCAAAGTTGGGACGTCCAAAGCAGGTGGGTCGTAAAAAGGCTTTGGCGGTGTTCCAGCGCAGGCCGTCTTTTTGGTTGACCTCGAAGTAAGCCACGCCCTCGTTGTCGCCGCCGTTGAAGTCTTCGGTGGCAGGGATGCCGGTTTGTTGTGCGGCTTGGGAAAAGGCATCAAGGATGTCCCAGCGCAAGCGCTGTTTGTCGACGCGCCACTCGCCACCTATTTTTTTGGCCAGCCCTTGGCTGTTCACGTGCTGGCTTTTGTGGCCATGCAGGCGTTTGAAGTCGTCACTGACAGGGCCGTGCGAAGCGTCGAGTTTGTAATGGTTTTCGTGCTGCTTGAAGCTGGCCAGAGCGCTGTCCCAGCGCCAAGCCTCGTCGCCCGTGAGGTCGGCCCAGCGGTCGTAGTCACGAGCTTGGCCGCGCATGTAAATCATGCCGTTGATGCTGGACGAGCCGCCCAGCGTTTTGCCGCGCGGATAACGCAAGGCGCGGCCATTGAGGCCGGGGTCTGCTTCCGTCTGGTACAGCCAGTCGGTGCGCGGGTTTCCGATGCAGTGCAGGTAACCGACGGGAATGTGGATCCAGTGGTAGTCATCTTTGCGGCCGGCCTCGATCATCAGCACCCGCTTGGTGGCGTTGGCGCTAAGGCGGTTCGCCAGCAGGCAACCGGCGGTGCCGCCGCCAATGATGATGTAGTCAAAGATGTTGTCACTCATGGGTTTCAAACAAAAGGGTGGGGCGCGAAGGTCGCGCCAAGCGTATCCAGCGCGCAAACGCCTAAGGTAGAGCTGCGCGCCGGCTATTGTGACAAAAAGCAGCCGTCGCTTGGCGCCAACAAACCCTTGCCCCAGTACGCGCGTGACGAGGGTCTTTTGTAGGAAAAAGCCTTCAAACATTGATGCTGAATGCTGTGGCTTAGGCGCAGCGGCAGAGCTTAAGCTCTAAAAACGGTTTTGCATGCTCTGCAGCGATCGGGCTTTTGAATCCATCTCATGACTGCCACCCAGCCCATTTTTCCCAAGCCACTACAGAACAGCGCCAGTGCAAATGCAACGGCCCCTCGCATTGAACGGCGCGAAACGTCAGCGGGCGCCACGCAACAATTGCGTGGCCGGTGGACGGCTGCAGACTTGGCCGTGCCGGCGGTCTGGGCTGCGCTGGTGCCTCATTTGCGGGCGCTGAAGAGCGGCCGCGAAGGCAGCCAGACAGGTTGGGACTTGCGCCAAATCGACCGGCTTGACCATGTCGGTGCGCAGATGCTGTGGACCCACTGGGGCCGTCAGTGGCCCGCCGATGTGCAGGCTGACGACAGCCAACGGCGCATCCTTGATGCTGTCGCCCGCTTCAGCGTGCCGCCGCCGGCACGCACCCAACCCAGCTGGCTGACGCGTTTTGAAAATTTTGGCTTGTGGCTGTTGCGCGGCGCAGACCACGTTCTCGGTCTGACGCGACTGATGGGGCAGTTGCTGTTGGACTTGCTGCGATTGCTGCGTCGGCCGCAAGACGGCCCGTGGCGAGATGTGTCGGGTCATTTGTTTCGCATCGGCGCGACCGCCTTGCCGATCACCGCGCTGGTCGGGTTTTTGATTGGCGTGGTGCTGGCGTACCTGATTTCGCGGCAGCTGTTGCAATTTGGCGCTGATGCATTTGTCGTGAACATCCTCGGCGTGTCGCTGATTCGTGAGCTCGGCCCGATGCTCGCGGCCATCCTGATCGCCGGCCGCTCGGGCTCCTCCATCACGGCGCAAATTGGCGTCATGCGGGTCACAGAAGAACTTGATGCCATGCGTGTCATGGGCATTGAACGCGGCTTTCGGCTGGTGCTGCCGCGGGCCTTGGCGCTGGCCTTGGTGATGCCGCTCATCAGCATCTGGACCACAGCGTGGTCGCTGCTGGGCGGCATGCTGACGGCCGATCTGTCGATGAACGTGAGCTTGGTGTTCTTCGCCAACGCCTTGCCCGGCGCGGTGGAAGTCAGCAACTTGGTGCTGGCCACAGCCAAGTCGGCCGTGTTTGGGTTGCTGATTGCGTTGATCGCCTGTCATTACGGCTTGCGCGTGAAACCAAATACCGAGAGCTTGGGCCAAGGCACCACAGCCTCGGTCGTGACTTCGATCACTGTTGTGATTTTGGTCGATGCCCTGTTCGCCGTGCTGTTTAGAAATGTGGGCATATGAAGATCGTGGTGCATCATGCGTGAGTTGGCGGTGGACATCCGTCAGTTGTGGACGACCTTTCCATCGCCCGAGGGTGAGCGCGTCATCCATGAGAATCTTGACTTGCAAATTGAAGCCGGTGAAATCCTATCGCTGGTCGGAGGGTCCGGTACGGGTAAAACTGTTTTGCTGCGGCAGATGCTGGGGTTGGCGCAGCCGACGCGCGGCGAGATTCGGGTGCTCGGTCGTCCGGTGGCCGCATTGGCGCAAAAGGGGGCGGCCGCGCACATCGGCATGCTGTTTCAGCACGGTGCGCTTTTCTCAGCCTTCACGGTGCTGGAGAACATCGCCTTTCCGCTGCGCGAATTAAAAGTGTTCCCGCCCTCATTCATTCAAGAGGCCGCCATGATCAAGCTGCGCATGGTCGGTTTGGACGCCGATGCGGCCGACAAGATGCCGAGCCAGTTGTCGGGCGGCATGGTCAAGCGTGTGGCATTGGCGCGGGCGCTCATCATGGACCCACCACTGCTGTTGCTTGACGAGCCGACCGCCGGTCTGGACCCGGAGAGCGCTGATGGCTTGTGTCAGTTGCTGCGCGCGATGCACCGTGACATGGGTTTGACCGTGGTCATGGTGACGCACGACCTCGACACGATTTTTGAACTGAGTACGCGCATCGCCGTGCTGGCCGATCGCAAAGTGATTGTCAATGGTCCCGCCCCAGAGGTGCTGGCCTTTGACCATCCTTTCGTTCACGACTTTTTTCTGGGCGAGCGTGGCCGCCGCGCAGTCGCTGCGCTGCCGCCATTTGCATCTGCCTGACGCATCCTCATTGTTGACAGACCCGAAAGATACTTCATGGAAAACAAAGCCCACGCGCTAGCCGCCGGTACGTTTGTGCTGGCCTTGATGGCATTGCTGGTGGCGATGGCCGTTTGGCTGACGCGTGACAAAGGCGAGCGCTACCTCTACGATATTTCTACCGCGCAAGCCATTTCTGGCTTGCAGGCACAAGCGGCCGTGCGCTTTCGAGGCGTTCCTGTTGGCAAGGTCGAATCCATCGGCTTTGACCCTGGCACTCAGGGGCAGGTGCTGGTGCGGATATCGGTTGATGTGAACACACCGATCACGCGCAGTACATTCGCCATCATCACCGCGCAGGGCGTGACGGGGCTGGGTTTCATACAGCTCGATGATGATGCCCCGCAGACAGAGCGGTTGGTCGCCAACGACGCTAACCCACCGCGCATTCCGCTGCGCCCCGGCGTGGTCGATCAATTGCTGCAGCAATCCGCCACCATCCTGGGGCAGATCCAGCAGGTCAGTGCCGGGTTGACCCACTTGATCAGCCCCGACAACCAAGCCTCGGTGCAGACAGCCATCACCCAAATCGGTTCAGCCGCCGGCAGCGTCAGCCAGTTAGCGGCAGCGCTGCGGCCAACGTTGGCGACGTTGCCAGCGTTGTCGCGCCAAAGCAGCCAGACCTTGCAGTCGCTGCAAACAGCGGCCGGTGACATCAGTGTGGCCGCGACCCAGATGGGCGAAGCCAGCACGACCTTGGTCCGCACCGTCGACACGTTCGGTACGGCGACCTTACCCAAACTTGGCGAGGTCGCCGACGAAACCACGCTGACCATGCGTCAGTTGCGGCGTACCGTCAGCGCCGTCAATGAAAATCCGCAAGCCTTGATTTTCGGCAGCGGAGCGCCAACGCCCGGACCGGGCGAAGCTGGGTTTAATGCGATGAATCTAAAGAAAGTGCAACCATGAGCCAGCGCCATTTGACCGCGTCACGACGCTCGTTTGCCATGCGACTGACCGCACCGCTGTTGATGCTGGGTTTGAGTGCCTGCGGCAGTCTGCCGACCCGACCCGTGCGCGCCGCGGTCTATGACTTCGGCCCCGGAGCGCTGGACGCGGCGACACTGACCCAGCCGATGGGGCTGCCGTTACTGGCGCTGGCCGATGTCGCATCCAGCAATGGCGCGCTTGATAAATTGGCCGTCCTGTATCGGCTCGGGTATGCCGATGCGCAGCAACTCCGGCCTTACGCGCTGGCCCACTGGAGCATGCCGGTAACCGGCTTGGTGCAACAGCGACTGCGCCAGATATTGGGCCAGCAGTATGCCGTGCTGTCGGCTGGCGAAGGTGCCGCCATGACGCGCGTACAAGGTAAGCTGCCGCTGGTATTGCGTGTGGAACTTGACGAATTCAGTCACTTTTTTGAGTCACCCACGGTGAGCTTCGCCTTGCTGCGACTGCGCGCCACGTTGATCGAACACACTCCCGTGGGTGCTAAGGTGCTGGCGCAGCGGCAGGTGCTGTCACGCCAACCTGCGAGGACACCCGATGCGCCAGGCGGTGTCCGCGCTTTGGGTGTGGCAACGGACGCTGCGGGGCGTGAGTTGGCGATTTGGCTGGTGAAGATCGAAGCCGCGCGCTGAAAGAGACACTCAGGATAGTTAACCGAGAGGTTCGATAAGGCCAAGGTCAGCGATCCAGCAACAATGTGCTACCCGGGTTACAAACCCGGGTAGCAAATCAATACACATCAAAGCCTGCACGCTGCAAAGGGGACTTCACATGACGACCACGATTGACTATTACTTCACACCGCAAAGCCCGTGGACTTACCTCGGGCACGCGCGTTTTACTGACATGGCCCGAAAAGCGGGCGCTACGGTGCGCGTTTTGCCGGCTGACTACGGCAAGATTTTTCCGATTTCTGGTGGCTTGCCGCTGGGTCAGCGCGCACCGCAACGGCAGGCTTATCGCTTGATGGAGTTGAAACGTTTCAGTGAGAGTTTGCAGATGCCGTTGCATATCAAGCCAGCCTTTTTTCCGGTGGCGGGTGACGATGCGGCGCGACTCATCATTGCGGTTGATCAGCACGATGGCGCGGAGGCGGCCATGCGTTTGAGTGCTGCCGTGTTCAAGGCCGTCTGGGCCGAAGAGCGCAACATTGCAGACGCCACCGTCTTGGCGCAATTGCTCAAGGAACAAGGCTTGAGCGCAGAGCTGCTGGTGCAATCTAGAAGCCCTGAAGTCCAGCAGCGCTATGAAGCCAACACCCAAAAAGCCATTGATGCAGAGGTGTTCGGTGCGCCGAGCTACGTGATCGATGGCGAAATTTTCTGGGGCCAAGATCGGCTCGAGTTTGTGGCTCAAAAACTCGCGACCCAATAATTCAATCTACCAATCCATAACCGGAGAAATATGTCATGGGTCAATTCATCCATCTCACAGCCGCTGACGGCTTCACGTTGCCAGCTTATGTCGCTAAACCTACGGGCAAGCCAAAGGGTGCGATCGTCGTTGTGCAAGAAATTTTTGGTGTCAACTCGCACATTCAAGTAGTAGCCGATGGCTACGCAGCTGCTGGTTATGTGGCCGTCGCACCAGCCACATTTCATCGCGTGCAAGCTGACGTAGACCTGGGTTACAGCGACGCAGACATGGGCGCCGGTTTCGGCTTTAAGACGGCTGTCGATGCCTTGCCCGAACCCGGCGTGATGCACGATATTCAAGCGGCGATTGACTACGCTCGAACGGGTGCCGCAGCTGGCAACGTCGGCATCGTCGGTTATTGCTGGGGTGGCCTGTTGACTTGGCGCTCAGCCTGCGCCCTGAGTGGCCTGAGCGCGGCAGTTTGCTATTACGGTGGTGGTATGACCACGGCCGGAGAATCAGCACGCCAGCCTAGCTGCCCGGTGCTGGCGCACTTTGGCAACAAAGACCATTGGATCGCGCTGGACACCGTCGAAGCCTTCAAGCTGGCACACCCCGACGTGCAGGTGCACATCTACGAAGCCGACCACGGTTTTAATTGCGATCAGCGTGGCTCTTACAACGAAGCCGCTGCCAAGTTGGCTCTCGAACGCACGCATGCATTTTTTGCCAAATACTTAGGCTGATAACCGCTGCGAACCAGGCCTCGACCTCAGGCCTGGCGCAGTCTGCGTGCAGCGTCGAGGGCGAAGTAGGTCAGCACGCCATCGGCCCCCGCGCGCTTGAAGGCCAGCAAGCTTTCCATCATCACGGCATCGTGGTCCAACCAGCCGTTCAGCGCAGCGGCTTTGAGCATGGCGTATTCACCGCTGACTTGGTAGGCAAAGGTCGGGATCTTGAATTCGTCCTTGACGCGGCGCACCACGTCCAAGTAAGGCATGCCGGGTTTGACCATCACCATGTCTGCGCCTTCAGCGATGTCGAGTGCGACTTCGCGCAGCGCTTCGTCGCTGTTGCCAGGGTCCATCTGGTAGACCTTTTTATCGGCCTTGCCCAGGTTGCCGGCTGAGCCCACGGCGTCGCGAAACGGGCCATAAAAAGCGCTGGCGTATTTGGCGCTGTAGGCCATGATGCGGGTGTGAATCAAGTGGCGTGACTCCAGCGCCGTGCGAATCGCGGCGATGCGGCCGTCCATCATGTCGCTGGGCGCAACGATGTCGACACCCGCCTCGGCTTGCGTCAGCGCTTGCTGCACCAGTACCGTCACGGTTTCGTCATTGAGGATGTAGCCGTTGTCGCCTAGCAGGCCGTCTTGGCCGTGGCTGGTGTAGGGGTCGAGCGCGACGTCGGTCATCACGCCCAACTCGGGGAAGCGTTGTTTGAGTTCGCGCACGACACGCGGGATCAAGCCGTCCGGGTTCAGGGCTTCGCGACCATCTAAGGTTTTCAGTGCTGGGTCAATCACGGGGAACAGCGCCATCACCGGAATTCCCAGCTTGACGCATTCTTCTGCCACTGGCAGCAGCAAGTCCAGGCTCAGTCGATCGACGCCTGGCATGGAGCCAATCGGTTCGCGGCGTTGCTGACCCTCGGTGACAAAGACCGGATAAATCAGGTCGTGAGGCGTCAAGGCGTTTTCGCGTACCAAGTTGCGGGTGAAGCTGTCGCGGCGCAGGCGGCGAGGCCGGCCAAGGGGGAAGGGAGCGAATGGGGTCATTGTCAAATTGTGCCAAAGGTTTGCATGGACTGTTCTGGGAAGGATGATTCGACGCGCATCAAGCTGTTTTCATACGTAGTATTGCGCGGTCGCAGGGCTCAGGGCTGACCTTAGAATTATTTTGTGCAGCGGCCGAAAGGTGCTGCGCCCCGCTTTCCTCCCTTAGCGGGAGCCTTGCGTGGTGACACAAAAAGGCTTTAGTAGCCCGGCTGACCCTGCGTCAAGCCGGGCATTTTTTTGCCTATTTTTGTGCTGACCCGGCGCTACACTCAGGCACATGCTCTGGGTCAAATCCTTTCACATCGTTTTCGTTGCCAGCTGGTTCGCGGGTCTTTTTTACTTACCGCGGATTTTCGTGAATTTGGCCATGGTGCCCGCTGGCAGCGTCGCCGAGCGCGAGCGCTTGCTGTTGATGGCGAAAAAGCTGTTGCGCTTCACCACGTTGTTGGCCGTTCCTGCGCTGGCATTGGGCCTGTGGTTGTGGCTGTATTACGGCATCGGACTCGGTCCCGGTAACGGCTGGATGCATGCCAAGCTGGTGGTGGTGGTGCTGGCCCTCGGTTATCACCACAGTTGCGCGCGCATACTGGCCCGCTTCGAAAATCACCGCAACACGCACAGCCACATCTGGTGGCGCTGGTTCAACGAACTGCCTGTGTTGATGCTGGTCGCTGCCGTCGTGCTGGTGGTGGTCAAGCCCTGGCAGGGTTGAGGCTGCATTCGGGCTGGCTGCGTGAGTCCTGACAAACACCAGACCTCGGCTTGGCCTTTGGCTCTCGCGACCATTTGCTTGGTTGTCTATGCCAGCTTGTATCCGTTCACGGATTGGCGCGACCAAGGCCTCTCGCCTTTCACCTTCATCACTGCGCCGTTGCCACGTTATTGGACGGGTTTTGATGTTGGCGTCAATTTGCTGGGTTACGCGCCGCTGGGTTTTTTGCTGGCGCTGGCGGCGCTCAGAAGCGGGCATGGACGGCATGCCGTCAGCGTTGCGGCATTGACCGGTGTTTTTTTATCGCTGTCTATGGAGACCTTGCAAAGTTATTTGCCGTCACGCGTGCCGTCGAATGTGGATCTCGCGTTGAACGCACTCGGTGCCTGGCTGGGGGCGTTCACTGCTGGCTTGCTCGAAAAAATGGGGGTATTGCATCGCTGGAATGATTTTCGGGCGCGCTGGTTTGCTGATGAGGCGCGGGGTGCATTGGTCTTGTTGGCCCTGTGGCCTCCGGCGCTGTTGTTCCCGGTTTCGGTGCCCCTTGGCTTAGGCCAGGTGCTGGAACGCCTTGAGCTGGCACTGGCTGACGCTTTGCATGACTCCCCTTTTCTGGACTGGTTGCCGCTGCGCGATATTGAGCTGCAGCCCATGATGCCCAGCGCTGAAATTGTTGTGACCGCATTCGGGGGTGTGATCCCGTGTCTGATTGGTTTTGGCGTGATTCAGGGGCTTGGACGCCGGGCAACGTTCATGGTGTTGCTGTGGATGAGCGGCGTACTTTTCACCGCGTTGTCAGCCGCGCTGAGCTACGGTCCAGACCATGCTTGGGTTTGGCTGGACGGCTCAGTGCGCGCCGGTTTCATGGTTGCAGCACTGCTCATGTTGGTGACATTGTGGTTGTCTTCTCGTGCTGCGGCAGCGCTGGCGCTGCTAGCGCTGGCCATCCAGCTGACCTTGCTGAATCAGGCCCCCGAAAATCCTTATTTGGCGCAAACGCTACAAATTTGGGAGCAGGGCCGGTTCATCCGCTTTAACGGATTGGCGCAGTGGCTCGGTTGGCTATGGCCATTTGCCGCGCTGGTCTATGTGCTGCTGAGGCTGTCGCGAACCGAAGACCGCGAAGTAACAGCACAAGACGAAACCGTAAAATCAACGCATGACTCAAAACCGCCCATCGCCTGAAACTGACAGCCCACCAGCATCGTATTACCAGCGCCATATTTTCTTTTGCCTGAACGAGCGCCCCAATGGCGCAGAGGCTTGCGCCAATCACCGCGCCCAAGAGGCCTTTGACCGCTGCAAGTCACAAGTCAAGGCCGCGGGCTTGTCCGGCCCCGGGCAAGTCCGCGTCAACAAAGCTGGTTGCTTAGACCGCTGCGCCGCTGGGCCGGTTGCCGTGGTCTACCCCGAAGCGGTTTGGTACAGCTATGTCGATGCGCAAGACATCGATGAAATCGTTGAGTCGCACCTTAAAAACGAGCAAGTGGTTGAACGGCTGCTGACGCCGCCACACCTCGGTCGCTGAAGCCCTCAAGCTTTCTTTGCCCATGTCCTGAACGAGAGATTCCTGTGAACGCGCAAACCCAAAAATCAAGCATTCAAGGCCTTGCCGGCCAGATCGAAATGGCGTTGGACTTGCCCGCCGAGCCCTCCAAAGGCGTGGTGGTCATCGCGCACCCGCACCCGCTCTTTGGTGGCACCATGGACAACAAAGTCGTACAGACCTTGGCGCGCGCTTTCACGCAATGCGGCTGGACAGCAGTGCGTTTTAATTTCCGTGGCGTCGGCGCTAGCGCTGGCACGCATGACAACGGTAACGGAGAGCTGGACGACTTGCTCGCCGTGGTTCGGTATGCAGCGCCCAGCGGTCGCCTGGCCCTGGCCGGATTTTCTTTCGGCGCCTTTGTCACCTCAAACGCCTTTGCCCAGCTGCACGCCGAGCGCGAGATCGAGTCGCTGGTCTTGGTCGGGGTCGCCGCCAGTCGCTTCCCCGTGTTGCCCATCCCGGCTGAGGCGCACGCGAAAACGCTGGTGATTCACGGCGAGCAAGATGACACGGTGCCCCTGGCATCGGTGATGGATTGGGCGCGGCCACAGATACTTCCGGTGACAGTCGTCCCCGGCGTTGGCCATTTCTTTCATGGACAATTGCCGCTTCTGAAGAGTTTGGTGGTCCGGCATTTGGGTTGACGCCTAAAGCGCCAAACGCCTGCTCTCATCTTCGCTTTCTGTTTTCTTTTGACATCCTGGCTCACGCCTACATTGACGAGTACCCTCCTTTTATGCATCGATTGACACGCGCCTTTGGCGTCACCACCACGGCCTTGATTCTTTTTGTCTCACAAGGCTTGTTGGCCGTGGCGCAGGCCCAAATGCCGCAGCCGCCAGAAGTGGCTGCGCGTTCTTATCTGGTGCTCGACATCACGGCCAATCAGATCTTGGCGTCCAAAGATATTGACTCAGCGGTGGAGCCGGCCTCGCTCACCAAGATGATGTCAGCGTACTTGGTTTTCGATGCCCTCAAGTCCAAAAAAATCGATCTGAAACAAACCTTCGGTGTCAGCGAGCGAGCCTGGAAAATGCCGGGCTCCCGCATGTTCATTGACCCGAAGATGCAAGTTCCCGTGGAAGACCTCATCAAGGGGATGATCGTCCAGTCGGGCAATGACGCGACTGTGGCGCTGGCTGAGGGCGTGGGCGGCAGCGTTGAGCGCTTTGTGCAGCTCATGAATGAGCGCGCCAAGACCCTCGGAATGAAGTCGACCAGCTATACCAATCCGGAAGGTTTGACGGAGGCTGGCCATACCACGACGGCGCGTGATCTGAGCGTTTTGGCCACCCGGCTGATGCACGATTTCCCCGAGTACACCGGTTATTACGCGCAGAAAAAATACCGGTACCCCGGTACCCCGGCTGCGAATGACACCAACCGCAATTTGTTGCTGTTCCGCGATCCAACGGTGGATGGTCTGAAAACCGGTCACACCAATGCCGCCGGTTATTGCCTGATCGCCACCGCCAAACGTGATTTTCCTAATCTGGGCGCTAACAATACGCCCGGTGGACGCCGTATTTTGACCATTGTGTTGGGTGCTGCCAGCGAAAACGCCCGGGCCACCGAAGCACAGAAATTGTTGAATTGGGGTTACACCGCGTTCGAAGCCGTCAAGCTGTTCGATGCCGGCCAGGCCGTGGTCTCGCCCAAGGTTTGGAAGGGCACCTCGAGCGTTGTCAAGCTCGGCCGAGCGGAGGCCATTGTGGTGGCCGTGCCGGCCGGTAGCGGCGGCAAACTGAAAACGCAAGTGGCGCGGCCCGATCCGCTGGTTGCCCCTTTCACGCGCTGGCAAGCCATGGGCACGCTCAAGGTCACCACCGGCAACGACGTCGTGGTGGCTGAAGTGCCTTTGATGACGCTGGAGGCTGTTGAAGAGTCTGGTGTGCTGGGCCGTGCTTGGGATTCGGTCCGCTTGTGGATCAAATAATGACCGGGACAAGTCTTGTTGCACTGGCTGTTTACAGCCGCCAATTCGTGCTGCTACACTAGAAGGCTTTCCGGAAATTCCGGAGGGATGCACGTTTTCAAGTTTTCACGTACTTGTTGCGGGTATCAAGTCAGTTCAATTTCAGACGTTTAGGGACGTTTTACATGCCAACCATTAATCAGCTAGTGCGCCAGGGGCGCGAGGTCGAAAAGATCAAATCGAAGAGTCCTGCTATGCAGAACTCACCACAGCGCCGCGGCGTGTGCACCCGCGTGTACACAACAACGCCAAAGAAGCCAAACTCCGCTCTGCGTAAAGTCGCCAAAGTGCGCCTGACCAACGGATTTGAAATCATCTCCTACATCGGCGGCGAAGGCCACAACCTGCAGGAACACAGCGTGGTGCTGGTTCGTGGCGGTCGTGTCAAAGACTTGCCAGGTGTGCGTTACCACATCGTGCGTGGTTCGCTTGACTTGCAAGGCGTGAAAGACCGCAAGCAGTCGCGTTCCAAGTACGGCGCGAAAAAGCCAAAGGTCAAATAAGACCTGAAAGCCAAATAAGGCTTCACCGGCTCGGTCTGCGCAAGCAGTGCCCGCGCCAAAAGCAGTTGCAAATAGTTTGCAGATGTCTTTGAAGAAACAAGGTGCTCCCCTCGCCCTGGCAGGTGTTGTGAGCGAAGTGACCCAAGCGCAAATAGTTGTGCCGGTCGAGTAAGTGAGAGCTGAATAAGTTCTCGCGGTGTTGCCCCAAGACTGCTTGGAGTGGCGCCAACTGAAGCAAAGAGGTGAAAAAATGCCACGTCGTCGCGAAGTCCCTAAACGTGAAATTCTTCCTGATCCAAAATTTGGCGATGTCGATCTTGCTAAGTTCATGAACGTGATCATGCAAGGCGGCAAAAAGGCCGTCGCAGAGCGCATCATTTATGGCGCGCTCGAATTTATCGAGAAAAAGAACCCAGGCAAAGACCCGCTCGAGGCTTTCCACATGGCTATTGGCAACATCAAGCCGATGGTCGAAGTGAAGTCCCGCCGTGTCGGTGGTGCCAACTACCAAGTGCCAGTTGAGGTTCGTCCTGTCCGTCGTATGGCTTTGGCCATGCGTTGGCTCAAAGAGGCCGCCAAAAAGCGTGGTGAAAAATCCATGTCTTTGCGTTTGGCCAATGAGCTGATGGAAGCGACCGAAGGTCGTGGCGGTGCCATGAAAAAGCGTGACGAAGTTCACCGCATGGCCGAAGCCAACAAGGCCTTCAGCCACTTCCGCTTCTAAAGTCGACTGCCATGTTGGCTACGCGAATTTGATGCGTTGCCCGAAGGCCCAAGGCGCGCGATGCGTCTTCAGACCTGACGGTTCAACCCCAAATCTCTGCCGGCTGCGCACACAAGGTGCAGCCGGCAGACGCGCAGTGAAAACATGCACCATGTTTTAGCTACGAATATTGTTCGTTCATCGAACTGAAAGAAATTTATGTCCCGCGCTACCCCCATTGAAAACTACCGAAATATCGGCATTTCCGCGCACATCGATGCCGGCAAGACCACGACGACCGAGCGGGTCCTTTTTTACACTGGCGTGAACCACAAAATTGGTGAAGTTCACGACGGCGCTGCCACCATGGACTGGATGGAGCAAGAGCAAGAGCGCGGCATCACGATCACGTCGGCTGCCACGACTTGCTTCTGGAAAGGCATGGACAAGTCCTTGCCTGAGCACCGCATCAACATCATTGACACCCCTGGCCACGTTGACTTCACGATTGAAGTTGAGCGTTCCATGCGCGTGTTGGACGGAGCTTGCATGGTTTACTGTGCTGTGGGTGGCGTTCAGCCCCAGTCTGAAACCGTTTGGCGTCAAGCCAACAAGTACAAAGTGCCACGTCTGGCCTTTGTCAACAAGATGGACCGGACGGGCGCCAACTTCTTCAAAGTAGTCGAGGGCATGAAGCTTCGCCTGAAGGCCAACCCTGTGCCGATGGTGATCCCAATTGGTGCTGAAGAAAACTTCACCGGTGTGGTTGACCTGATCAAAATGAAGGCCATCATCTGGGACGAAGCGTCGCAAGGCATGAAGTTCGACTACCTCGAAATTCCAGCTGAACTGCTGGAGTCGGCTAAAGAGTGGCGCGAAAAAATGGTCGAAGCCGCTGCTGAGGCCAACGAAGAGCTGATGAACAAGTACCTCGAAGAGGGCGACTTGTCTGAAGCAGAAATCAAGTTCGGTATTCGCACCCGCACCATCGCCAGCGAAATCCAGCCGATGTACTGTGGTTCAGCTTTCAAGAACAAAGGTGTTCAGCGCATGTTGGACGCTGTGATCGAATTCATGCCATCGCCTATCGACATCCCACCTGTCAAAGGCATGGACGATGATGAGCAGCCAGTCACCCGCAAGGCTGACGACGGCGAGAAATTCTCCGCACTGGCATTCAAGCTGATGACCGACCCGTTCGTCGGTCAGCTGACTTTTGTGCGTGTTTACTCTGGCGTCTTGAAAAAGGGCGACAGCGTTTACAACCCGATCAAGGGCAAGAAAGAGCGTATCGGTCGTATCGTGCAAATGCACGCCAACAACCGTGAAGAAGTCAGCGAAATTCGCGCTGGTGACATCGCCGCTTGCGTTGGCCTGAAAGACGTGACCACGGGCGAAACCCTGTGTGATCCAGATGCCATCGTCATGCTGGAGCGCATGGTCTTCCCTGAGCCTGTGATCACACAGGCTGTCGAGCCGAAGACCAAGGTTGACCAGGAAAAAATGGGCATCGCCCTGCAGCGACTGGCTCAGGAAGACCCGTCATTCCGCGTCAAGACCGACGAAGAGTCCGGCCAGACCCTGATTGCCGGTATGGGCGAGCTGCATCTGGAAATCATTGTTGACCGCATGAAGCGTGAATTTGGCGTGGAAGCCAACGTCGGCAAGCCGCAAGTGGCTTATCGCGAGACCATCCGCAAGACCGTCGAAGAAGCCGAAGGCAAGTTCGTGCGCCAGTCCGGCGGCAAGGGCCAGTACGGCCACGTGGTGCTCAAGATTGAACCCAACGAGCCAGGCAAGGGCGTCGAATTTGTTGACGCCATCAAGGGCGGTGTGGTGCCGCGCGAATACATTCCGGCGGTTGAAAAAGGCATTCACGAAGCCGTGACCACGGGTGAAACCCTGTGCGATCCATCGGCCATCGTGATGTTGGAGCGCATGGTGTTCCCGGAGCCGGTGATTA